>JAXLRL010000068.1:0-1547 GCA_046331125.1 Acidimicrobiia bacterium | reverse complement strand
AGGGCAACAGGGTGAACGGATCCGGGATCGGGAGGGGCAGGAGGGTCGTCCCCGAACCCGAGGGGAGCAGGGTCACGACCGTCGGTGCGGGTGGGACCGGTAGCAGGGGCCCGGGCAGGGTCGGGACCGGCGGCACGGGCGTGGGCGGGACGGTCACCGGAACGGTCGTCACGGGGGGTACCGGTCCCGGGAGCGTGGGCGTCGGCGCGAGGGTCGACGGCGGTGCCAGGGTGCCGACGGGTCCCGTCGGGTCGACGGGGGTCGGGTCGACGGGCGCCGGGTCGGGCGCCGGCGCCGGACGGTCGGCAGCGGGCGCGGGCAGGTCGATCCCGACGTGATGGGCGAGGCCGGCGACGCCCCGCTGCAACGGACCGGGCAACGCCCCCGCCGCGGCGAGGCTGCACGCGAGCAGGCCGACCGTCGCGGCGACGAGCACCGCGACACGTCGCGTGGGGCGCCGATGACGGCCCGGTGCCCGGCGCCGCGCGCGCATGGCTGCGACCTCGTCGACCCCCGCATCGGCGGCGCCGCGATCCATCCACGCCCGCAACTCGGCCGACGGACGTGGGTCGTCGTCGCGCGCGATCTCGTCGGCGAACCGGGCGCACAGATCATCGAGCACTTCCCGGTCGGTCGCGGTCGTCATCCGACTGCCTCTCTCTCGATCGTGTCCGCGTCTTCGTCGAGCACGCGACGGAGTGCGGCGAGTGCCCGGTGTTGCAACGACTTCACCGCGCCGACGCGCTTGCCCAGCACCGTGGCGACGTCGGCGAGCGGGAGATCGGCGATGACGCGCAGCGCGAGCACTTCGCGTTGCGCGTCGGGCAAGGCCGCGATGAGGTCGCGTGCCCACTGCTCCCCCACACGTTCGAGGGCGCCGTGTTCGGCGCTGTGCGCCACGCCGTCCTCGACACCACCGACGGCGAGTCGCGGCGAGTCCGTGACGGCCGTCGTCGTCAGGGGACGGCGACGCCGCTTCCGCACGTCGTCGACGAGTTGGTGGTGAGCGACGGTGAAGAGCCACGACCGGAACTGCGGTTCGTTCCCGGAGAACGTGGCGAGCCGGGCGAACACCTTGAGGAAGACCTCGCTGGTGAGGTCGTCGGGTTCGGGTGCGCCCTGGGCGCGGAGGTACGCGCGCACCCGGCGCGCGTACTCGCGGTGCAGGTGGTGCCAGGCCCAGCTCTCACCGGCGTTCGCCGCGGCGAGCACCGCGGCGAACGCATCCGGATCGGTCGTGGGTCGGGCCGGGTCCTCGATGAGGGCGGTGTTACCCATCTCGGCGCCTCCCCCAAACGTGGGGCGGATCGGTCACCTGCGGAAGGCGGGCTTGGCCAGCTTGGCGAGCTTCGCCAGCGCCAGGCCCACGGCGGCGAGACCACCGCCGAGCGACGACAGCAGCAGCGTCGGCGCACCGGTGAAGGCGAGCGCGTTCCCCGTGCCACCGGCGCCGGCGGCGGCGGCGGTCACGATGGCTGAGGGGGAGGTACGCGATGCGACCTCCGACGCCACGCCGGGCCGGTTCGCCGAGGTGGTGCACGGCGTGG
>JAXLRL010000067.1:0-1670 GCA_046331125.1 Acidimicrobiia bacterium | reverse complement strand
GGCTGACGTCCCACGCGTGGTGCACGGCGTCGTGCGCCGGCGCGCGCACGATCTCGCGGGCCGACAGCTCGCCGTACTCCGAGTGGGTGAAGGTGGTGCCCGCGGTCAGCGCCGCGCGTGACGCGGCCGCCCACAACGGCACCGCGTTCGCGAGCGACCACTCCGCCGACTCGGCCGACATCTCGTCGTAGTGCCGCGCCGCGGCGAGCTCGTTCTCGTCGTACCCGACGAGCGAAGTCGGTCCGCCGGCGCGCACCCCTTCCAGGCGCTCGGCGAAGATGCGCAGGTTGTCGGCCACGTGGAAGGTGTACGCAGTCACCGACCAGGTGCACCCGGGCGGCACCGCGCTCGCGTCGTCACGCAGCGCCGTTGCGAACTGCGCGGGCAGCGTCTCGACCGTGGCGACGGCCGACTCGGGTTCCTGCGCGAAGTCGAACCCGCACTCGCGGCACGGGCTGCCGTACGCGTCGACCCATTGTGCGTTCTCCATCGCGACAGCCTTGCCGCGAACCGCGCCGCCGGCGAACGAATTACGACTGGCGCTTCTTCCGGCGCCGACGGCGCACGACCACGGTGGTGGCCACGCCCGCGCCCACGAGCGCACCCGCGGCGATCGCGGGGCGGCGGTCACGCGGCGGCAACGCGCCCACCGCTTCGCGCACGGCATCCTCGTTGCTCACCTTCGGCGACCAACCCGCCGCGCGCAGCTTGGTGGTGTCGAGCACCACCGGGTGCTGCAGGTACGGCACGATGCCGGGAGGGATCTCACCCATGCCGAGGTCCCAACTGCGCGCCAACGCGCGTTCCAGCGCCTCGGCCGGCACCGCCGGGACGCGGGCGCCGGGCACCAGCGCCGCCATCTCGTCGGCGCTGAGGCAGCCGTCGGCCGCGACGTTGTAGACGCCGGGCAGGTCGGTGGTGGCCGCGAGCACGAGCGCCGACACGAGGTCGTCGAGGTGCAGCACCTGCACCGGTGGCTGCGCGCCCCGCACGTGCAGCGGCGGCCGCCCGAGCAGGATGCGCGCGAGCAACCGCTCCGAACCGGCGCCGCCCACCACCGGGGCGGCGCGCAACGAGGTGACGGTCACGTCGGGGTGCTCGGCTCGCCACGTGGACAGGATCCGCGCCACCTCGGCACCCTGCACCGCGGGCGAGTAACGCACGTTGGGACGGAGGATGGCCTCCTCGGTGAGCGGCAGCGGATTGTCGGGCCAGGCCCCGTACACGGCGGCGTTGGCCACGCGCACGATGCGCTTCACGCCCACCGCCGCGGCCTCTTCCAACACGCGACGGGTGCCGCCCACGTTGACGCGGGCCATCAGCTTCTCGTCGGGGATCGGGTCGACCACGCCCGCGAGGTGGACGAGCACGTCGACCCCTTCCAGCAACGGGCGCAACGGTGTGCCGGCGATGTCGACCCGGTGGAAGGTCACCGCCTTCGGGCGCCGCTCGGGCTCGCGGACGTCGAGCCCGACGACCCGTTCGACGTCAGGGTGGTCGGCCAATGCGGGGAGGAGGCGACGGCCGACGAGGCCGGCGGCGCCGGTGACTGCGATCTGATGCACCTCCATAGACTGACCGCGTGGCCGACCCGACTCAACCTGGAGACCCGGAAGAACCGGATTTCTCCGATCATCCGTCCGTGGGGGGTCCCTTCGGCGGGCCCGGTG
>JAXLRL010000066.1:0-1816 GCA_046331125.1 Acidimicrobiia bacterium | reverse complement strand
CACCGTCGAGGAGCAGGTCGCGCGCGCGGTGGAGCTGCTCGTCGAGCGCGGCGCGCTCGCGGGCGACGCCGCCACCGACGCCGCCGTGGTGCCTCCCGCCCGGGCGACCACCGGCCCGATCGTCGCGGTGGCCGCCGAACCACACCGCGAGCACGACGCCCGCGAGCTGCTCGGCGCCGCCGCCGCCCTCGCCGCGGAGATCGACGGGTTCGCGGTGGCCGTCGTCTTCGGCGACGACCCCGACGAGACCCTTGCCACCTGGGGCGCCGACGCGATCGCGCGGGTCCAGGGCGCCGACACCGAGGAGGACGCGGCGGCGACGCTGAGCGCCTGGTGCGACGACGTCACACCGTGGGCCGTGCTCGCGCCGTCGACCGCATGGGGCCGCGAGGTCGCGTCGCGCGTCGCCGCCCACCTGGGCGCCGGCCTCACCGGCGACGCGGTCGACCTCGAGGCACGCGACGGTCGTCTCGTGGCGTGGAAGCCCGCGTTCGGCGGTCAGCTCGTGGCCGCGATCGAGAGCAACTCCCCCGTGCAGATCGTCACCGTGCGCGCGGGCGTGCTCCCCACCCCCTCACCGCGGGCCGCGTCGGCGGTGGTGTCGCGTGCGATCGGGACGAAGCACCGCGGTCGCGTGAAGGTGCTCGCCCGCACCCGCGAGGACGACCTCGACACGCTCGCGGAAGCCGGTGCGGTCGTCGGCATCGGGCGCGGTATCGACCCCTCCGCCTACGACGACCTGCAGCCCCTGCTCGCCGTGCTCGGCGCCGAGCTCGGCGCGACGCGCAAGGTCACCGACAACGGCTGGCTCCCTCGGGCGCGCCAGATCGGCATCACCGGTCGCACCATCGCGCCGCGCCTCTTCGTGTCGATCGGCGCGAGTGGCAAGTTCAACCACATGGTGGGCGTCCGCGCGTCGGGCACCGTCCTCGCCATCAACCCCGACCCCGACGCCCTCGTCTTCGCAGTCTCCGACATCGGCATGGTGGGCAGCTGGCAAGAGGTGGTCCCCGCCCTCGTCAAGGCCTTGTCGAACGTCTGACGCGAGCGTGCGGGCCGGGAGGCCCGCACCCGCCCGGCCAGAGAGCCGAGCGGCAGCGAGGCCAGCAAGGGAGGTACCCCGACCCGTACCCCCGTCAGATGTCGATCTGCTCCTCGTCCGTGAGCTCTTTACGCTCGCGGACGGGGAGTCGTTCGAAGCCGGCGGGGGGCTCGCGCCACGCCGGGGGCGGGTTGCCCGCCTCGGCGTCGCGGATCGCACGCCACACCTTCTCGGGCGTCAGCGGCATGTCGAGGTGGCGCACGCCGAGGTGGCTGAGCGCGTCGACCACCGCGTTCTGCACCGCGGGCGTGCTGCCGACCGTGGCCGACTCGCCGATGCCCTTGGCGCCGAGCGGGTTGAGCGGCGACGGCGTCTCGGTGTGCGCGACGTCCCAGTGGCGGAACTCCGCCGCGCTCGGCAGCGCGTACTCCGCGAGGGTGGACGTGAGCGGGTTGCCGTCGTCGTCGTAGACGAAGTGCTCGTAGAGCGCCTGCGAGATGCCCGATGCGAGACCGCCGTGCACCTGCCCGTCGACCAGCATCGGGTTGATGATGCGGCCACAGTCGTCGATCGCGACGTGCTTCACGAGGTCGACCTCGCCGGTGTCGCGGTCGATCTCGACCACGGCGACGTGCGCGCCGAACGGGAAGCTCGCGCCCGACGCCTTGAAGTCGTACTCGGCGGCGAGCGGCTCGCCCTGGCCCGCGGCCTCGGTCGCGACCTCGGCCCAGGTGAACGACTTCGACGGCGTGCCCGCGACCATGAGCCCACCGT
>JAXLRL010000065.1:0-1884 GCA_046331125.1 Acidimicrobiia bacterium | reverse complement strand
CATCGAGGCCGCCGCCGCGGTTTGGGTGCGTCACCCCCGGCTCGCGGCCGATCTCCCGGATCTGCTCGCGGCGAGTGAGCCGACCCGGTTCGAGTGGCGACGCGACACCGTGGTGCTCGACGCGTGGGATCCCGACGACCCCGCGCAGGTCACCGGGCCGCCCGGGCTGCCGTTGCGGTCGATCGCGCCCGATGACCACACGGCGGTCGACGCCGTCGCCGACGGGGCGCGCCGCGGGGCCTTCCACGCCACCCTCGACCTCGTGACCGTGGTCGCCCGCCGGTAACCTCGCTCCATGGCCAAGCCCACCGACACCGTCGACGACGTGAAGCACTCGATCCGCATGACCGCGGACCGGTTGCTGGTGGTGCCCTCCGACGAGGTCGGCGATCGCAAGAGCCGCGGCGGCATCCTCATCCCGGCCACCGCCAACGTGAACCGCCGGCTGATGTGGGCCGAGGTCGTCGCGGCGGGCCCCACGGTCCGCAACGTGGAGGAGGGCGACCGCGTGCTGTTCGCCCCCGACACCGGCTTCGAGGTGGAGATCCGCGGCGAGGAGTACCTCATCCTCCGCGAGCGCGACATCCACGCGGTCGCGTCCACCAAGGACGACGGCCAGACCGGTCTGTACCTCTAGTCACTTCTTCTTGGTGAGTTGCACCCGCACCTCGGCGGGGTGCGGCACGACCGGCATCGCCTTCGCGGCATCCCGGCGCGCCTGCAGGTACGCGACGACCTGCTTGTAGAGCTTGCGGCCGAGCATCCGCTCGAGCTCGGGGCCCATCGACTCGTACACCGGCACCTTGCCCACGAACGCGTCGGGCGACTCGGTGCACCACCAGGCGAAGTCCTCGCCGCCCTCGCCCCAGCCGTCCCGACCGAACTCGGTGAGCCGCGAGATCACGGTGCCGTCGTCCTGCTCGTCGTCGATGCGCCGGAGCGGCAGCTGCCAGCACACCTCGGGCTTCACCGTGCTGTGGTGCACGCCGGTGCGCATGGAGTACTGGTGCAGCGCGCAGCCCTCACCGTTGGGAAACCCCGCGCGGTTGAGGAAGATGCACGCGTCGTCGACGACGCGGGTCTGCCAGTCGGGGGAGCCGTCGTCGTTCTTGCCGTCCTTCACCCAGATGCCCTGCTTGCGGCCGGTCTTGGCGTACTGCCACTCGCTGTCGCGCAGCTTCTTCGCCACCTTGACCACGTGGTCGCGGTCGGCCTTGTCGGAGAAGTGCGCGCCGTAGGTGCAGCACCCGTGGCCGAGGTCGGGCGTGGGCTGGTCGTACACGCCCTGGCACCCGGCGCCGAAGATGCACGTCCACGACGACAGGAGGAACGTGACGTCGACCTGCCAGGTGCGCCCCTCGTCGACCGGATCCTGGAAGCTCACCCACTCGCGGTTCGGCTTCGTCGAGTTGCTCTTCCGCTTGCTCATGTGTGGCGAACACTAGCGAGGCCGTTGTGCTCGTCGAGGCATTCCGCAGCACGGTCGGGCAGTGTTCACACAGCGTTTCGTCGTAACCTGCGAGCCATCGCCACCAGCACCGCCACGACCGACGCGCTCCTCGCGGATCTCCGGGCCACGCTCGGGTCCGATCGCGCCCGCGCCGAACCGCTGGAGCTCGCGCTCTACTCGCGTGATGCGGGCGTGGCACGCGGCAGTGCGGCGGCGGTGTGCTTCCCGAGGAACGGCTACGACGTCGCGCAGGCGGTGCGGATCGCCGCGCAGCACGACCGACCGTTCGTCGTGCGGGGGAGCGGTACCGGCCTCGCCGGTGGTGCCACGCCGCTCGACGACCCGCTCGTGATCGTCACCACCCAGATGAACCGCGTGCTCGACGTCGACGCCGACCAGCGCGTCGCGTGGGTGGAGCCCGGCGTGCTCAACCT
>JAXLRL010000064.1:0-2175 GCA_046331125.1 Acidimicrobiia bacterium | reverse complement strand
CCGCGAACGCCGACTCCGTGAAGAACCCGCGGTGTCGCGTCTGCGGGTGGGCGACGAACTCGCTCGGTTGGTGCAGCACGCCCACGGTCGCGCCGTAGCCGAGCGCCTCGTCGAACAGCTCGGCGCGCGTGCGGTCGGTGAGCGCCTCCTGCGCCACCATGCGGATCACGTCGGCGTTCTCGAGCCGGAAGCGCGGGTTCATCCAGTCGTCGGCGGCGAACACCTCGGGGTCGCGCATCAACTTCTTGAACCCGGCCCACTGCTTCGGTGATCCCACGACCACGCGCACCCAGCCGTCGGAGGCGGGCAGCACCCAGTACGCGCCGTCGGCGTTGCGCCGGCCGTCGACGGGCAGGTAGGAGTTCTGGCGCAGGTAGTCCTGGATCGCGATCGACCACGGGATGGTGGCGGCCAGCGCGGCCTCCTGCACGCTCACCTCGACGACCTCGCCGCGGTGCTCCTGCGTGCGCTCACGGTCGAGCACCGCGGCCACCGCGCCGATCGCGCCATAGACCGACGCGCAGTCGTGCGCGAGGTGGCCCGGCGCGTTGCAGGGCGGCAGCTGCGGGAACCCCGCGGCCCACAACGTGCCCGCGGCGGCGGCGGCGGGCAGTGGCTCGAGGTGCCACGACGCGCGGGGACCGCTCAGGCCGAGGTCGGCGAGCACCACCTGCACGAGGTGCGGGTGGTCCCGGGCGAGCACGTTGTTGTGCAGCCGGGCCGAGTCGCACATCGAGTCGGAGACGTTCTCGACGAGGACGTCGGCGGCGGCGAGCAGCGTGTCGAACTCCGACCGGCCGTCCGTGGTGGTGAGGTCGAGGACCACGCTGCGCTTGTTCGCGTTGCGGTACGCGTGGGCGAGCGACGGCTCCGGCGCGGTGTGCTCCACCCGGATCACGTCGGCGCCGAGATCGGCGAGGATACGGGCGCACATCGCGCCGCGGAGGTCGGTGAGGTCGACGACCTTCAGCCAGGAGAGCGGTCCGGGAGCAGCCACGGCGGCAACCTACAGCAGCCGCACCCGCCCGTCAGCCGCCCCGGTTCAGCCGGCCGCGGCGTTCCAGCCCGCGATCAACGCGCTGCTCTCGTGCTTCGCCGCGTCGCGCACGATCTCCGCGAGCGGCGGCGACGGCTCGCCGCCCGCCATCACGTCGCGCCAGGTCTTGGTGAGCACCGAGCCGTCGCCGTCGGCCGCCACCGCCCACTCCTCCACCATCGTGATGGTGCCGGCCGCGCGGATCGCGTCGGGGGTGTACGGCGGCTCGAGGCCCACCGCGGTGGTCACCAGCACGACGGTGCAGTCGGCGGTCGACGCGTCGGTGCGCTCGAGCATCGACACCCCCATCGCACCGCGGCACCAGAACGACCGCCCCGCCTCGAACACCCCGCCCTCGATCGGTTCGGGGTAGTAGTCGAGGATGCGCTCGGGCGTCATCACGAACTCGTGCACCCGCGCGGCCGGTACCGCGAGGTGCATCACCTCCCGATGGGCGATGCCTGTGTCGTCGGTCTCGTCGGTCATGACCCGGCTCCTCCGTATCGTTTCCGCAACGCGGGCTTCTCGATCTTGCCCATGCCGTTGCGCGGGATCGCGTCCAGGATCTCCAACTGCTCGGGGATCTTCCACTTCGCGAGGCCGTGGTCGAGGCAGTGCTGCGCGATGTCGGCGAGCGTGAACTCGGTGATACCGGGCGCGAGCTGCACCACCGCCACCGCGCGCTCCACGGTGCGCGGGTCGGGCACGCCGATCACCGCGACGTCGGCGATCGCCGGGTGCAGGAACAGGCAGTCCTCGATCTCCGTCGCCGAGATGTTCTCGGCGTTGCGGATGATGATGTCCTTCAGGCGGCCGGTGATCTGCACATAGCCGCCGGGCTGCACCACGCCGAGGTCGCCGGTGCGCACGTAGCCCTCGTCGTCGAACGTGTCGGCGTCGAGTGCGGAGTTCGCGTAGCCGAGGAACTTCTGCGGACCGCGCACGCGGAGCTCGCCCTCCTCGCCCTCGCCGCATTCGCTCCCGTCGCCCGCGACCACCTTCATCTCGGTACCCGGCCCCAGGCGACCCTCGGTGACCGCCATCATCTCCTCGGGGTCGTAGGGGCCGGCCGAGGTGGCACCGGGGAACTCGGTGAGCCCCCAGCCGCCGAGCACGCCGACCCCGCCGAGCACGCGGCG
>JAXLRL010000063.1:0-2321 GCA_046331125.1 Acidimicrobiia bacterium | reverse complement strand
CGATCTTGTCGGGGCTGAGCGGCTGGTCGAACAGCTTCACGCCGAGCGGCGCGAGCGCGTCGGCCACCGCGTTGAACACCGCCGCCGGGGCCGCGATCGCGCCGCCCTCGCCGACACCCTTGAACCCACCGACCGTGGACGCGGGCGTCTCGATGTGGATGGTCTCGATGTCGGGGATCTCGTGGGCGGTGGGCAGCAGGTAGTCGAGGACCGTCGACGCGAGCGGGTTGCCGTCGGCGTCGTAGACGTTCTCCTCGTAGAGGCAGCCACCGATGCCCTGCGCGACACCGCCGTGCACCTGGCCGTCGACGATGTTCGGGTTGATCATCTTCCCGCAGTCCTCGGCCACCACGTACTTGAGGAACTTCACGAGGCCGGTGTCGATGTCGACCTCGACGGTGGTGGCGTGGCACGCGTTCGACCACATGGTGGGCGGCGCGTCGTAGCGGTGCATCACCTCGAGCGTGCGGTCGAGCTCGTGCGGCAGCGGCGCCCGGCCGCCGTACACGGTGTCGGCCACCTGCTTGATCGTGATCGACTTCGCCGGCGTGCCCTTCACCGACACGACGCCCTCGGCCGCCTCGAGGTCTTCCGGTGCGGCCTCGAGCAGGTGCGCAGCGATCGCGAGCACCTTCTCCTTGAGCATGATCGACGCCTCGGTGACTGCGGCGCCGATCATCGGGCCGGAGCGGGAGCCGCCGGTGCCGGGACCGAACGGCGCCGACTCGGTGTCGCCCTGGTGCACGGTGACGTCGTCGATGTGCACGCCGAGGTTCTCGGCGACGAGCTGCGCGGTGGTGGTCTCGAGGCCCTGGCCGTGCGCGCCGGAACCGATGAACGCGTCGACGCGGCCGTCGGGGTGCATGCGTACGTGGCACGGCTCGTTGCCGTACACCATGATGTTCGGCTGCGGTTCGACGTAGCCGGCGAGGCCGATGCCGAGGTAGCGGCCCTCTTCGCGCGCCTTGGCCTGCTCCTTGCGGAACTCGTCGTAGCCGATGGCCTCGGCGGCCTTCTCCTGCGCGAGCGACGGCGACACGTTCTCGATGTGCTGGCCGCCGGGGTTGTCGAACGGGAGGTCGGCGTCCTGGAGCACGTTGATGCGGCGGAACTCGAGCGGGTCGATGCCCAGCTCGCGCGCCGCGTAGTCCATCATCTCCTCGCGCGCCGTGGTCTCCATCATCCACGGGCCGCGGTACGCCGCGGAGCCGCAGGTGTTGGTCCACAACTGCACGGCGTTCCAGCCGAGGCGCTCGACCTTGTAGGGGCCGGTCATCAGCGGGCCGACGAGCGGGCCCGCGCTGCCCCCGCCGATCGGGTAGGCGCCGGAGTCGTCGAGGTGGTCGATGTCGATGCCGACGATCTTGTGGTCGGCGCCCACGTACATCGTGACCTTCGCCAGCTCCTGGCGGGCGTGGGCCGAGGCGATCAGGTTCTCGCGACGGTCCTCCGACCACTTGATGGTGGAGTTGGTGAGGAAGGCGGCGAGGGCGACGACCTGCTCCTCGCGACCGAGGAACGACTTGAGGCCGAAGCCGCCACCGACGTCGCCGATGCGCACGCGGATGTTGTTCTCGGGGAGGCCGGTGACGCGCGAGAGCACGCAGCGCACCTCGTGGGGGTTCTGGCTCGCGATGTGCACGTCGAGGAACTTGTCGAAGGGGTTGTAGCTGGCCACGACGGCGCGGCACTCCATCGGCACTGCGCTGTAGCGGTGCTGGATGAAGGAGGCCTCGATCTTGTGCGGCGCGGCCTCGCACTCGGCCTTCGCCTCGTCGGCCATCGGCACGCCCAGCACCATCCCGATGTTCGCGGGACGGTTCGGGTGCACCAGGTTCTCCATGTCGGCGCCGGCGGTGAACCAGTCGACGACGGCGGGGAGCGGCTCGAAGTCGATCTCGACGAGCTCGGCCGCGTCCTCGGCGAGGTAGCGGTTGCGGGCGACGATCAGCACGATCGGGTCGCCGACGAAGCGGACGTCGTCCTTGGCGAGGGGGAACATCGGCGCCATGAAGTCGTCGGCGCCCTGGAACATCGAGGGCAGCATCGACACCGCGACCTTGTCGTTCAGGTCGTCGGCGGTGAACACCGCCACCACGCCCTCGGCCTCACGGGCGGCCGACACGTCGAGGTGCGTGATCTTCGCCCGGGCGAGGTCGCTGCGCAGGAAGTGTGCGTGGAGCATGTTGGGCAGGACGACGTCGTCGGTGTAGCGGCCCCGGCCCGTCAGCAGGCGGGGGTCCTCCTTGCGGGCGACGGCCTGGCCGACGAAGCGTCCGGCGCTGACTGCGGTCTCACTCATCTGGCGTTCCCTCTCGTGT
>JAXLRL010000062.1:0-2524 GCA_046331125.1 Acidimicrobiia bacterium | reverse complement strand
GCGCTGGGGTCGTACCGCCCGGCGCGCCCGATCGCCGATCAGGTCGCGGCCGGTGGTGCGCTGCCCTACGGCAAGTTCCTCGCGTGGCGGGGCATGTTGCCGGTGGAGCCGCCGCGGCGTCCGGAGCCCGGGCGCATCTCGGCCGCGGTCGCGGCGCGCAACGAGGACTGGAAGTTCGGGTTCGTCGGTTCGAAGAACCCCGAGACGGGCGAGATCCACATGCCGCCCGCGCGGGTGTCGAGCGACGGTCTCCACACCGACGAGATGGAACCGATCGCGATGGCCGACGCCGTCGGCACGGTCGTCACGTTCACGATCGACCGCATGGCCTACTCGCCGAGCCCGCCGGTCGTGTTCGCGGTCGTCGACTTCGACGGCGGCGGTCGGCTGCCGATCGAGCTCACCGACATCGACGCCAGCGAGGCGGCGATCGGGCAGCGGGTCGAGATGACGTTCCGGAAGCTCTTCGTGGCCGACGGCATCGTCAACTACTTCTGGAAGGGAAGGCTGGTGCGCAATGGGTAGCCACGGCATCAAGGACCGCGTCGCCATCGTCGGGATGGGCTGCACCAACTTCGTCGAGGCGTGGGACAAGGGCCTCGACGACATGGTGATCGAGGCGTCGAACGCGGCGTACGCGTCGGCCGGCATCGAGAAGGACGCGGTCGACGCGTACTGGTTCGGCACCGCGCAGGGCGGCATGAGCGGCGTCACGCTCGCGCGCCCGCTGCAGCTGCAGAACAAGCCGGTGACGCGCGTCGAGAACTACTGCGCGACCGGGTCGGAGGCGCTGCGCCAGGCCGCGTACGCCGTGGCGTCGGGCGCGTACGACGTCGCGATGGCCGTCGGCGTCGAGAAGACGAAGGACGGCGGCTTCCAGGGCCTCAACGCGGTGCCGCCGCCGCACGACGGCACCGGGCGCACGCTCACCGCCGCTGCGATGTTCTCGATGGTCGCGCCCGCCTACGCGGCGAAGTACGGCGTCGACTACGACAAGATGCGCGAGGCGATGGCGCACGTCGCGTGGAAGAACCACTACAACGGCGCGCGCAACTCGCGCGCGCAGTTCCGCCGCGAGGTGGCCGTCGAGACCATCATCAACTCGCCGAAGCTCGCCGGCGACCTCGGCGTGTTCGACTGCGCGGGCGTGGCCGACGGTTCGGCCGCGGCGATCGTCGTGCGGGCCGAGGACGCGCACAAGTACACCGACACGCCGCTGTTCATCAAGGCGCTCTCGTTCGTGGCCGGCAACGGCTCGGGCGTCACCAATCCCGACTACGACTACACGAACTTCCCGGAGATCGCGGCCACCGCGAAGGACGCCTACGCGCAGGCCGGCATCACCGACCCGCGCCGGGAGCTCGCCCGCCGAGGTGCACGGCTTCTTCACCATCACCGAGCTGGTGCTCATGGAGACCTCGGCTTCCTCAACAACGGCGTGGCGCGACGAGGCTCGACGGCGTCTACGACCTCGACGGCGACCTGCCGGTCAATCCCGACGGCGGCCTGAAGTCGTTCGGCCACCCCGTCGGCGCGAGCGGGCTGCGCATGATGTTCGAGGCGTGGCTCCAGCTCCGGGGCGAGGCCCCGCCCGAGCGCCAGATCGAGGCGGCCAAGCCCGGTGGCGACCGCTCGATGGCGCTCACCCACAACCTCGGCGGCTACCCCGGCGAGATGGTGAGCTTCGTCTCCATCCTCGGCCGCTAGCCCCCTCTTTCCTCCCGAACCGGCGTCAATCAGGTCGCATAATGCGTCGCGATTGACGCCGGTTCGTTTGCGACAGGGGAACGGTTGCAGAGAGTCGTAGTGGTTGCTATGTTCCCGCGCCATGAGCTCTCCTGCCCCCACGCGGCCGGCGCCGACGGTCACCGACGACAGCGCGGTGTTCTGGGACGCGGCCGCTAGAGGTCGCCTGGTCGCCCAGCGCTGTGCCGACTGCGGGCGGTTCCGCCACCCGCCGCGCCCGATGTGCCCCGCGTGCCACTCGCTCGTGGTGGAGGTGGTGGAGCTGTCGGGGCGGGGGACCGTCTACTCGTACGAGATCCTGCACCACCCGCAGCATCCGGCGTTCGAGTACCCGGTGCTCGCGGTCCTGGTCGACCTCGACGAGGGCGTGCGCCTGGTGTCGAACCTCACCGACTGCGCCAAGGACGACGTGCGCATCGGGATGCCGGTGGAGGTGCACTTCGTGCCCGCCGGCGACGACGCCGTGCTCATCCCGGTGTTCCGCCCGGCCGAGGGGAGCGCGGCATGAGCCGGGCGATGAGGAACGGCACCGCGATCGTGGGCATCGGACAGACCGAGTTCTCGCGCATGGCGGGGCGCACCGAGCTCCAGCTCGCGTGCGAGTCGATCAGCGCCGCGCTCGCCGACTGCGGTCTCACCGCGGCCGACGTCAACGGCATCGTGAGCTACACCGTCGACCCGGTGGAGGAGACCGAGCTGGTGCGCTCGGTCGGCTTCGAGGAGATCAACTGGTCGAGCCGGGTGCCGTACGGCGGCGGCGGTTCGATGGGCGTGTTGT
>JAXLRL010000061.1:0-2704 GCA_046331125.1 Acidimicrobiia bacterium | reverse complement strand
GAGGGTGGGGGTCGCGCTCACGACCGGTCCTCCTCCGCGTCCCCGGCGGCGCCGCTGTGCAAGCCGCGCTCGAACTCGCCGCGGGCCGCGCCGAGGGACCGGGCGAGGTGCGGGAGGCGACTCCCGCCGAACAGCAGTGCCACCAGGGCGAGCACCACGAGCAGTTCCGGACCGATGATGTTGGCGAGCACGTCCGCTTCCGTCCCCCGGGCGCCCGCCCGGTGCATGATGTTCGCCACCGGCCGCGCCCCGGATGGCGCCCCCGAAAACTCTCCCGGCGTGTCATCCGGACCGGCGTCGGTGACGAACTCCTGCTGTGACGAGCCCTGGCCCCCACGCGCACACCGATGACGCCGGCCTCGTCGGTGCGATCGCGCGTCGCGACGGGGATGCCCTCGCGGAGGCCTACCGCCGTCACGCCGGCGCAGTCTTCGCGCTGGGTTCGCGCATGCTTTGGGAGCGGGCCGCAGCCGAGGAGCTGGTGCAGGAGGTCTTCCTGCGACTGTGGGAGCACCCCGACCGGTTCGACCGGTCCCGTGGCGCGCTCCGCACGTTCGTGCTGGTCGACGCCCACGCTCGCTGTGTCGACCGCATTCGTGCCGACACGCGCCGGCGCAACCGCGAGGAGAAGGTCGGTCGAGCCGAGGTCGCCGCCGACTACGACCTCGACCTCGGGGCGTGGGACCTCTCGGTCGCCGAAGAGGTGCGCGAGGCGCTCGACACCCTGCCCGACGGCGAGCGCGCCGCCATCGAGCTCGCCTACTTCGGTGGGCACACCTACCGCGAGGTCGCGCGCATCCTGGGGCAACCGGAGGGCACGGTGAAGAGCCGGATCCGTGGCGGGCTGTCGCGACTGCGGCACCAGTTGGCGGACCGGGGAATCGACGGGTCATGGATCACGAGCTGAGTCCCGAAGTGCTCGACGAACTGCTCGGCGCGTACGCGCTCGACGCGGTCGACGACGATGAGCGTCGCGCCTTCGAGGCGTACCCCGCCCGGGCGCCCGCGGCGGCCGCGGAGGTGGCGCAGCGGCGCGACACCGCGGCGATGCTCGCCGTCACCGGCGGTCCTCCGCCCGAGGGCGTGTGGGAGCAGCTGGAGGCGAAGCTCCAGCTGCCCGACGATGCCGCACCCGCACCCGCACCGGTCGTCGGCATCGACGACGCGCGTGACGCGCGTGCCGCGCGCGCGGCCCGCCGCGCGGGGCGCACCCGGTGGCTGCTCGTGGCCGCCGCGGTCGTGGTGGTCGCGCTCGTGGCGGGCGGGATCGTGGCCGTTGCCACCCGCGACTCCGACTCGCCGACCACCACCGCCGCGCCAAGGAGGACGCGCGCAACGAGCCCGGGCGCGCACGGCCACGCCTCTCGTGAGCGACGACGGCATGCCGAAGCTCGCCACGGCGGTCGTGTTGCCAAAGGACGGCGCGGGTACCTCACGTCGTCGCTGCCTGCGCTCCCGAACGGACGCACGTACCAGCTGTGGAGTGTCGGCGGGCGCGACATCGTGTCGCTCGGCGTGCTCGACGCGATCCCTCCGTCGTGGTACCGGGGCCGCGCGCGCCGGGCACCGCGAGCCTCGCCGTCACCGACGAGGCGGCGGGCGGCGCGAGTGCGCCGACCCAGGCGCCGCTCGCCGTCGGTGACGCGCGCCTGACCGTCGTCGCGCGATTTCTCGCCGGCGCGTCATCCGCGACGCGACCGGTGGCGAACACCTCTCGATCCCTCTCCCGATCAGAGGAGTGCGCATGCACATCGACGACACGAGACTGCGCGACCTGCTCGAGCAGTCCCAGGACCTGCACCACGACACGATGCGCGTCACGCGCACATCGCTCGACGAGATGGTCGAGCTCGGCCACGAACCGGACGTGGAACCGGCGTCACCGGCGTCGACGCACTCGTTGCTCGCCGGGTTGCCGACGGGCGGCATGCTCGCGGCGGCCGGCCTCGGCACCGCGATGGTGGCGCTGCTCGCGTCGCCCGCGTTCGCCGGCTCGTCGGCCGACGTGCAGCGGCTGCAGACCGCCGCGGCGATCGAGAACCTCGCGGTGGCGACCTACGACACCGCACTGGGTCTCGACTTCATCGGTGGGGGCAGCGCGAACCCGGTGGTGAAGGCGTTCGTCACCACGACGAAGCAGCAGCACGAGGACCACGCCAAGGCGTTCAACGCCGCCGTCACCCGACTCGGGGGCAAGCCGCAGACGCAGCCCGACCCGGTGCTGCTCGGCGTGGTGAACCAGGCCAAGCCGGGCCTCACCGATGCGGCCGCCGTCGTCGATCTCGCCATCGAGCTCGAGACGGGAGCCGCCGCGACCTACGTGGCCGACATCCCGGCGTTCGGCAACAAGAACGCCCGTGCGGTCACCGCCAGCATCATGGGGGTGGAGGCGCAGCACGTCGCCGTCCTCAACGCGGTGAAGGCCCTGCTCGCGGCCGGTGCGGCGAACCTCATCGCCCTCCCGCCGGTTGCCGCGGCACTCCCGGGGGCCGCCGGCAGCGTCGGCTTCCCCGACGGCTTCTTCAGCACGACCGATGCCCGCCCCGCCACGGAAGGAGCCGTGAAGTGAGGTTCCGCAACCGCTCGACGTCCGTCATGCCCGTCACCGAGGCCGAGCTCGCCGCCGCGACCGCCGACCTCGCCGACGCCCACCACGAGTCGCTCCCCGCGATGCGCGAGCACGCGGCCGAACTGGGTGCGAGTC
>JAXLRL010000060.1:0-2773 GCA_046331125.1 Acidimicrobiia bacterium | reverse complement strand
TCGGCGATCTCGAGCGCCTGCTCCCCCGTGTCGGGCTGGGAGATCAGCAGGTCGTCGACGTTGACGCCGATCGCCGATGCGTAGACCGGGTCCATCGCGTGCTCGGCGTCGATGTAGGCGCAGACGCCGCCGTTGCGCTGAGCCTCGGCCACCACGTGCATGGCGAGGGTGGACTTGCCGGACGACTCCGGGCCGTAGATCTCGACGACACGACCGCGGGGCAGGCCCCCGATGCCGAGCGCGAGGTCGAGCGCCAGGGCGCCCGTGGGGATCGCGGCCACGCCGACGTGTGACTGCTCCCCGAGGCGCATGATGGCGCCCTTGCCGTACTGCTTCTCGATCTGGCCGAGGGCCATCTCCAGGGCCTGGTCTCGTTCCACCGTGGACTCCTCTTCTTCTGTCTTCGACTCTTCGTCGTTGCTGCGTCTGCGGGGAAGTTCCGTCGCTGGATGGAACGTACGACGGGGGTGTGACAGCTACGTCCGGGAAGGGCCTCCCGAAATCACAACGGTGAAGTTAGCCGAACAGGCGTTCGGGGTCAAGCATCCCCGGAGGGAACCTGCTCACGACCGGGAGACGGCAGCCTCCACCGCGGCCACGAACTCCTCGGGGTCCTCGTTCCTGGGCACGTGGAGGCCACCGATCGACCCGTCGGCGAACTCGACGGCGAGGATGTTCTTCTCCCACGACGCGCCCAGCACGTCGGTGAGCGGGAACGCCGCGGCCACCGCCTTGGGCTTCGTGATCGCCGTCTTCACCGGCATGAAGAGCAGCCGGCGGTCGGTGAGCACGATGCTCCCGGCGCGGTCGATGCGCGCACGGAGGGATCCGGCCGGGTCGTCGGTGCGCGCCTCGGCATCGCCCTGGTAGTGGAACCGTCGGGTGCCGCCGGCGAGATCGGCCATGCGCAGCACGCCCTTGCCCAACCCGTACACCGCGTCGACGACGGTCTCCCCCGCCTCGAGGTCGGCGTGCCCCACGATCTTCTTCGACGATTTCCTGCCCATCGGCGGACGCTACCCGCGGGGCCAGAGCGGTTCGCGCACCGATCCGGCGGGGAACATTCCGCGAAGTTGTCCGCACCCACCCCGCATACCCACACCCGGTTCCCGTACCTCACGACGGCCGCGCTGTTCCTGACCGCGGCCGCCACTGCGACGCGGCTGCGCACCGACGACGTGCTCCACGCACTCCGGCGCGACCCCGACGCCCTCGGCGCCGGGCAGGTGTGGCGCCTGATCACGCCCGTCCTCGTGCAGAGCGACCGGTCGGCCGCCGTGGTGCTCGCCACGTTCGTGTTCTGCGCGGCGATCGGCGTGCTGGGCGAGCGGGTCCTCCCCCGCGCACTGTGGGTGACGCTCTACGTCACCGGTGCCCTCATTGGGCACGGGATCGGCGAGGTGATCCAGCCGCGCGAGGGCGGGACGTCCGTGGCGTTCGCGGCAATCCTCGGCGGCCTCGCGGCCACAGTGCTCCGACGCGACGTGAGCGTGCCCACGCCGATCCGCGTGGAAGCCGCGCTGCTCGTCCCGCTGGCCGTCCTCGACACAGTGCTCGGCGACATCCACGGCCTCCCGTTCCTCGCCGGGACGATGGTGACGCTGGTCTGGTGCCGGATTCCGGCCGGGCGGATCAGTCGACGGTGCGAGCCCGAAGCCGGGCGCGGGCGATCGGGATGCACACGGCCATGATCGCGAGGCTCCACACGATCGCCATCAGCACGGGGTTCTGCGACGGGAAGTTGTCGCGCAGTGCGGCCGGGTTCGGGTTGCCGAACAACTCACGCAACGATCCCGCGACCGCCGACACGGGGTTCCACTCCGCGATCGGCTGCATCCAGCCGGGCATCCCCTGCACCGGCACCATCGCACTCGACACGAACGCGATCGGGAACAGCACGAGCAGGCCGATGCCCTGTGCGGACTCGGGGTCACCGACCGACAGGCCGACGCACGCCATCAGCCAGCTCATCGCGTAGGCGAACAACACCGCGACCGCGAGGCCGGCGACCACGCCGGGCAGCCCGTTGTCGGGGCGCCACCCGATGACGAAGCCGGTGATCAGCACGATGGTGGCGCAGAGGATGCTCGCGAGCAGGTCGGAGAACGTGCGCCCGGCGAGGATCGCGCTGCGCGCCATGGGCAGCGTGCGGAAGCGGTCGATCACACCACTGCTGAGGTCGCTGCTCACCCCCACTGCGGTGCCCATCGTGGACGTGGTGATGTTGAACACCACGAGACCCGCGATCGCGAACTGCTTGTAGGTGCCGCCGGGGATGACCATGGCCGCGCCGAAGATATACACGAACAGCACGGTGAAGAGCACGGGCTGCACGGTCGCGTCGGAGAGCTGCGCTGGTTCGCGCCGCACGTGCCAGAGGTTGCGGCGCGTGAGCGCGGCGACCTGGCGCCACCAGAAGCCGAGCGAGCCCTGCTGCGCGACGGACGGGGACGGCGTCGTGGGTTCGAGGGTCGCGGTCACGTCAGACCTCCATCATCCTCGTCGGCACCATCTGGTCGTCGGAGGTCTCGTAGGCGGGCTCGGCAACGGGTTCCTCGGCCGCGTGCCCGGTGAGCACGAAGAAGACGTCGTCGAGGGACGGGTGGTGGATCTCGATGTCATCGACCGCGACGCCGGCGTCGTCGAGCGCGCGGACCACCGCGGTGACGAGCCCGTGTCGCGGTGCAACGGGTGCACGAAGACGGCGACCGTCGTCCATCAGTTGCACGGTGCCCGCGGCCAACGGCGCGAGCGCCGACGCGGCGCGCTCGTC
>JAXLRL010000059.1:0-3162 GCA_046331125.1 Acidimicrobiia bacterium | reverse complement strand
CTTCCACGGCGCTCACGGCCTGGTGGACGGCGTGGTCGAGGGGGCCTGGACTGGGCATGAGGGGGTCTCCCGGGATTTCCACTATCGGCGTAGGTAGAATATGCCCGTGGCCGAACCGCAGCTCACCCCGGACGAATTCAACTCCGTCGTCAGTGCGGTCACCAACGCGTTCGGCGACCCCACCCGGCGGGAGATCTACCTCTTCGCCCGCGACGCGGGCGACGGCGGGGTCACCGCCTCGGCCGTGGCCGAGCGCTTCGACCTGCACCCCAACGTCGCCCGCCACCACCTCGAGAAGCTCACGAGTGGCGGGTACCTCGTCGTCGAGATCGCCCGGCCGGCGGCCGACGGCGGCGCCCGCGCCGCGGGCCGCCCGTCGAAGCACTACCGGGCGGGGCCGCTCGACGCCACGCTCGCGTTGCCGCTGAAGCACGACGACCTGCTCGCCGGGCTGCTGGCGCGTGCGCTCGATGCCCTGGGACCGTCCGAGGCGGAACGCCTCGCCGACGACGTCGGCTTCGAGTACGGCGAGCAGCTCGCTGCACGCATCGACCCCACCGAGAGCCACCGTTCGGTGAAGGCCGCGCTGGCCACGGTCGCCGACGCGCTCACCGCGCACGGCTTCGCGGCGCACGCGGAGTCGAGCGGCGACCGCCTCGCGATCGTGTCGGAGTGCTGCCCGTTCGGCGACACCGCCACCCAGTACCCGCACGTCGTGTGCGCGCTCGACCGCGGCATGATCCGCGGCATGCTCGCCGGGCTGCACGGCGAGACGCCGGTGCAGTTCGAGACGAGCCGGCCCGACGGCGGCGACCACTGCGTCGCCCGCGTCTGAATCCCCCGTCTGCGGGAACCTTCGTGCGCGCCTATCTCGACCACGCGTCGTCGTCACCACTCCGACCGGTCGCGCTCGACGCGATGCTCCCCTTCCTGCGCGACCACCACGCCGACCCGGGCCGCGTCCACCAGGAGGGGCACATCACCCGGGCGGCCATCGAGGAGGCACGCGAGCACGTCGCCGCGTTGTTCGGCGCCCGCCCGCGCGAGGTCGTGTTCACCTCGTCGGGCACGGAGTCGGTGAACACTGCGGTGTTCGGCGCGCTCGGTCGCCGCGCCAGCGATGGTGCCGGACACGTCGTCACCACCGCGGTCGAGCACTCCGCGGTGCTGGAGTCGGCGCGGCGCGGCGCGAGCGAGGTCACCGAGGTGGGCGTCGACAGCCTCGGTCACTACGACGCGGCCGAGGTGCTCGACGCGTGCCGCGACGACACCGCGCTCGTCACCGTGCAGCTCGCCAACCACGAGGTCGGCACCGTGCAGCCGGTCGCCGACGTGGTCGCCGGCGCGCGCGAGCGTGGCATCACCGTGCACGTCGACGCGTGCGCGGCGGCCGGCCACCTGCCCGTCGACTTCGGCGCGCTGGGCGCCGATCTCGTGTCGGTCACCGGCCACAAGTTCGGCGGCCCCAAGGGCGCGGCGGCACTGCTCGTGCGTCGCGGGCTGCGGTTCCCGCCGTTCGTCGTGGGCGGCGCACAGGAGCGGGCGCGACGAGGAGGCATCGAGAACGTCCCCGCGATCGTCGGCTTCGACGCGGCGGCCGCCCAGGTCGACGTCAGCGCCGAGGCAGCGCAGGCGCGGCACTCACGGAGCGCCTCGCCGCGGGTGCGTGTGCGGTCGACGGCGTCGCACGCCTCGGCGATCCCGTCGACGCACTCCCCACCTCGTGTGCCTCGGGGTGGAGGGCGTGGAGGCGGAGCCGATCCTGCTCGGCCTCGACCGGCGCGGCGTGGCCGTGCACAGCGGTTCGTCGTGCTCGAGCGAGTCGCTCGAACCGTCGCCCGTGCTCGCGGCGATGGGCGTGGAGGCCGACCGGTCGCTGCGCGAGCGTGGGCTGGAGCTCGACCGACGACGACGTGGACGTGTTCCTCGCCGCGTTCCCCGAAGTGGTCGCGGCGTTGCGAGGCCTGCGGGCCGGGTAGGGCCTAGTAGTAGGGGTTGGTGCCGGCCAGGTGGTCGGTCACGTCGACCACCTCGGTGATCTCCGGCACGAGGTCGAGGATGATCACCTCGATGCCCTGCTTCAGGGTGGCCTTGGCCGAACCGCAGCCCTGGCAACCGCCCGACAGCTCGACGTAGGCGATCGAACCCTCGATCGCGGCGAGGCGCGCGGCCCCGCCGTGCGCGGCGATCTGCGGGTTGACCTGCTCGTCGATGACGGCGATGACGCGCTGCGCGAGCTCGCCGGAGAGGTCGGCGTCGGCGAAGGGCGACGGCGGCGGCTCGGGCTTGTTCGGGTTCTGCATCACCATGCCGCCGTTGAAGCCGAGCACGGCACCGCGCAGGTTGTCGGCGCACTCGGCGGGGATGGCGACGGTGAGGCCGGCGCTGTCGTCGAGGACGACGTCGCCGGGGAGCTCGGCCTTGGGGCGGAACTCCATGAGGTACGTGTAGGCGCCGGCCTGCTGCCCGTTGATCTCCACCCAGAGCGCGAGGGCTTCGCCGTCGGGCTCCGAGGAGCGGACCTCCAGCACCTTCTCGAGGGCTTCGTCGGTGATCGTCAGCAGATCGCTCATGCCCACCATGCTACGACGCCGCCGCCGATTTTCCCAGTGCCGCCGTGACAAATCACCCACCCCCGAACTTGCGTCGCCGAAGCCCCTCCAGGGGTCCGGAACGACGCAAGTTCGGGAGCCAGGTGGCCTACTTGACCTTGGCGACGATCGAGTGGCTGGTGCCGTCGGCGAGGTTCACGGTGACCTGGGCGCACTGGCCCACCAGCGACGACGGCGCCTTCCACGAGTAGAGGTGCAGCCCGAGGCCGAGCGACTGGTAGCCGCTGGCCGTGGTCGTCACCAACGGCGTGGACGTGGCACCCGCCGGGCAGGCGACCGGAGTGGTCGTCGCACCCGAGAACGACGCAGTCGTGCTCACCGGCTTGTAGGCGTAGTCGGCGAGCCACCAGCCGAGCTCGAGGGAACGGCCGGCCTTCACCACGTTCGTCTTCGATTCCGACACCGTGGCCGCGAGTCCGACGAAGCGGTACTGCACCTTGTACGCGCAGCTTACCGTCGTGGTGTTCCCCGCGACGTCGGACGCCGTGACGTCGACCGCGCCGGCACCGACCGCAGTCGTCGGTGCGGCGACAGTGACCGTGGGACTGGC
>JAXLRL010000058.1:0-4000 GCA_046331125.1 Acidimicrobiia bacterium | reverse complement strand
CGCCGCCGAGCTGCGCGAAGCCCACGGCGTGGAGACGCGCGTCGCGGGCATCGACCTCTCGGTGCCCGGCGCGGAGGCCGATCTCTTCGCGGCGACCGAAGGGGTCGAGATCGGGTTGTTCGTGTACAACGCGGGCGCCGACACGGTCAACGACTACTTCCTGAACCACGACGCCGAGGTGTGGAACGCGATGGTGCGGCGCAACTGCAACGTGCCGTTGCTCGCGTCGCACCACTACGCGCAGTCGATGGTGGCGCGCAAGCGGGGCGGGATCATCGTCGTCACGTCAGGGGCGGCGTGGGCCGGCGGCGGCCGGCTCACCACCTATGGCGGCACGAAGGCCTTCGACCTGGTCTTCGCCGAGGGGTTGTGGGCGGAGCTGCGCCGTGACGACGTCGACGTGTTGTCGCTGGTCGTCGGCGCCACCGACACGCCGGCGTTGCGCGCCAGCCTCGACAAGTTCGGGGTAGCGGTGGAGGACCTCGCCCAGCACGGTGGACTGGCCGACGCGGCCGACGTGGCGCGGGCCGGGCTCGAGCACCTGGGCGACGGACCCACCTGGCAGATGGGGGTGGCCGACGGCGCGGGCGCGTCGATGCTCGCCGGGCTGCCCCGTCGTCAGGCCGTGGAGCTCCTCACCCAGGGCCACGACATGTTGTTCGGGGACTAGGGACTACTCCGGCTTCTTGAAGACGAACTGCTCCATCACCGACTTGATGTTGATGTCGACGTGCTCGAAGCGCACGCCGAGCGGGTCGCGGTGGTAGGTGAAGCTCGCCGGGGCGTGGGTGCCGTCGCGGCCCATGAGGTCGAGCGGGCAGTGCACCGACGCGAGACCCACGGAGTCGGCGACGAGGTTGTCGGACCAGAAGCCGATGTGGTGGATGTTCGAGTGCTCGTTGCACACCCACACGGTGCCGGGTGTCTCCTGGATGAGCTCGATGTGGGGTGACTCGACCGAGTAGCAGATGCGGTTCGGCACGATGATGTCGTTGCCGTCGGCGTCGCGCACCTCCACGGGGCCCTCCACGATCGGGCCCCACTCGAGGCCCAGCAACGTGGAGAAGTGATCGCGCGCGGATTCGAGATCGGGGACGACGATCCCCACGTGGTACAGCTCGCTCCTGGCCATCTCTGCTCCTGACCCGCGTTCGGAAGACGGGTGAGCCTGCCATTGTCGGGCGCGGAATTGCCAGTTCCGTCGGAGGCCCGTGTGCTTGGCTGGCCTGAATGGATGCCGCGTCGCCCCCCGCCATCGAAGCCGTCGACCTCGTCAAGCGCTTCGGCGACGTCGAGGCCGTCGGAGGTGTCTCGTTCACCGTGCCCGAGGCCACCGTGCTCGGCGTGCTCGGCCCCAACGGTGCGGGCAAGACCACCACGGTGCGGATGCTCACCACCTTGTCGAAGCCGACGTCGGGCACGGCCCGGGTACGCGGCCTCGACGTGCAGCGGGACGCGATGAAGGTCCGAGCGGTGATCGGGCTCGCCGGGCAGTACGCCGCGGTCGACGAGAACCTCACGGGCATGGAGAACCTCCGGCTCGTCGGCAAGCTGGCGCACCTGAGCAACGAGCGGACGATGGCGCGGGCCGAGGCGCTGCTCGCGCAGTTCAACCTGGTCCACGCCGCCGACCGGCTCGTGCGCACCTACTCGGGTGGGATGCGCCGCCGCCTCGACCTCGCGGCCGCGCTCGTGCACGAACCGCCGGTGCTCTTCCTCGACGAGCCCACCACCGGTCTCGACCCGAAGGGGCGCAACGAGTTGTGGGGCGTGATCCGGAGCCTGGTCGCCGGTGGCACCACCGTGCTGCTCACCACGCAGTACCTCGAGGAGGCCGACGCGCTCGCCGACCGCATCCTCGTGATCGACCACGGCGTGGTGATCGCCGAGGGCACGTCGGCCGAGTTGAAGAGCCGCTACGCGTCGACGGTCATCGAGATCGGCTTCCGTGACGGCGAGACGGCCGAGCGGGCCGCGGGTGCGCTCGCGGCCGTGGGTGACCTGCGCACGAAGGGCGAACTGGTCCGGATCGGGGTGGACGGGGCCGAGAGTGCGACCGCGATGCTCGAGGCGGTGCGCGCTCGACGGTGCCGGCCTCGAACCGGCGTCGATGGTGCGAACTCCACCCTCGACGACGTGTTCGCGCCTACCGGTCACGCCGCCGAAGAGCTGGCCGAGGGCGACGACGAGGAGTTCGTCGCTGCGAAGGGCCGGGGATCGAGCCTGGAAGCGCGGTCCAGCACCGACGCCGGGATCCTCGCAGGAGGTGCGCGACATGACCACGCTCGTCCGCGACACCCAAGCTACGCGGCGCAACATCCTCAACATCCGCCGCAACCCCGAGCTGCTGAAACGGCCACGATCCAGCCGGTCATCTTCGTGCTGATGTTCCGCTACGTGTTCGGCGGCGCGATCCGCTGGTCGCTACAGCCTGGCCAGACGTACGTGAACTACCTGATGCCGGCGTACCTCGTGCAGATCAATTGTGCTCGGTGCGCCTACCACCGGCGTCGGCCTCGCCGACGACCTGCACTGGGCTCATCGACCGGTTCCGGTCGCCGCCGATCTCGCGCGCGGCGGTGCTCACCAAGGTACCACCTACGACCTGCTGCGCAACTTCTTCGTCGTCGATGATGCTCGCGGGCTTCGCGGTGGGGTGGACGGTCGAGACGGGCACCGGCGCGACCCTCGGCCTGCCCTGCTCCTCGGGTTCGCCGACAAGCGTCGTGGGCGTTCGCGATCGTGGGTCTCACCGCGCGCAACAGCGAGACGGCGCAGGCGATCTCGTTCCCGTTCCTCGCGGTGATGGTGTTCGCGTCGTCGGCGTTCGTGCCGGTGTCGACGATGCCGTCGTGGCTGCAGGGCTGGGCCGAGAACCAACCGGTGTCGGTGGTGATCAACGCGGTGCGCGACCTCACCCTCAACGGCGACGCGTCGAGTGAAGTGCTCAAGGCGGTGGCGTGGATCGTCGGCATCATCGCGGTGTGCGTGCCGATCGCAGTGGCCCGCTACCGCAAGGTGACCTGACTTCCGCGCTTGGCGCCTTCCGCGCTCGGCGCCTTCGGCGCCGGACCCGTGGTCGGCGCGCCACGGAATGCGGTCAACCCGGCGCGCGGCCACCCCTGATCTCTCCCCTCCGCTATTGCCTGACTAGTCAGGCAATAGGCGACGGAAATTTCGCGAAGGGTCTTGTCGAGGGGTGAATTCTCGCCGGGCGGGCGCTCAGCCCAGAATTTCGGCGTCGTGTTCGCCGATCTTGGGGGCGCGGCGCGAGATCTTCCACGGCGACGCGGGCATGATCGCGAGGCCCCCGGGGTAGCGGACGGTCCGGCCGATCTGGTCGTGCTCGACCTCCACCTGGAAGCCGCGCTCCACGAAGTGCTGCATCTCGAACGCCTCGTCGGGGGAGGCGACGATGCCGCACGGGATGCCCGCGCGCTGGCCGGTTTCGAAGTACTCCATCGCGCCGATGTGCTGCGCGATGTAGGTCATCGCCTCGCGGCCGGCGCCGAAGATCGCGCTGGCGAGCTCGTCGGTCGACAGCTCGGTCATCGACACGCCGCCGCGCTCCACGCCCAGTTCGAGCAGCGCGGCGTCGGGGCAGGTCTCACGCAGGCCGAGCGAGTCGAGCCAGTCGATGAGCGCCTGGAACTCCTTCACACTGCGGGGCGGGAACCCGGTGTTGACGTAGCGACCGTCCTTGCACTGCACCTGCGAGGGCATGGTCATCACCGGCGCGGCGTGGCGGCCGGTCTGGCGGATCACCTCGAGCTTGTCGGTGTGCCACATGTACGAGCCGGCCTCGGTGGACACGTTGGCGCACGCGGTCATGTTGACGTCGATGTGCTGGCCGCGGCCGGTGACGTCCTTGGCGAGCAACGCGGTGAGCGTGGTCATCACCGCGAACATGCCGGCCATGTGCGCCGACTGGTTGCCGCCACCGCGCACCGGCGGGATGGTGTGGTCGTCGTAGCCGCAGCTCCACGCCGGGCCACCACCC
>JAXLRL010000057.1:0-4057 GCA_046331125.1 Acidimicrobiia bacterium | reverse complement strand
GTCGTCGGGCAAGGTCCAGAAGTTCGTGTTGCGGGAGCAGCTCGCGACGTGACCGGCTCAGTCGTCGACACGCTCCGCGATGTCGGCCGGCGCGTCCGCCGCGAGCAGCCGCTTCCGGCTCTTCGCGGGCGGGCCCGCGGTGGTGCCACCGTCGACCGGCAGCGCGATGCCGGTGATCTGCGCGGCCCGGTCGCTGGCGAGGAACACCATCGCCTCGGCGACGTCGGCCGGCGTGCCCTGCCGTTGCAGCGGTTGCATCTCGCGGATGATCGCCGACTGGTCGAACATCGCGTTGATGTCGGTGGGGATGTGCGCGGGCGCGATGCAGTTCACCCGGATGTCGTAGCGGGCGAGATCGATGGCCAGGCACTTGTTGGCGTGCAGCACCGCTGCCTTCGCCGCGCGGTAGTTCACCAGACCGGCCCCGGCGTTGATGCCGCCGATCGACGTGGTGGTGAGGATCACTCCCCCACCATGGTCCTTCATGTGGCGCGCCGCGCGTTGCGCGCCGAGCAGCACGCCACGCAGGTTCACGCCCATCTCGTGGTCGAAGCCGGAGAAGTCGTCCTTCAGGAACGACGTGAAGTCGCCGCTCGTCCCCGCGTTGTTCACCATCACGTGCAAGCCGCCGAAGCGCGCCACGGCCAGGTCGACCGCCGCCTGCACGTCGTCGGCCACCGACACGTCGCACCGGCAGAACGTCGCGGCGTCGCCCAGCACCGCCGCGAGCGCCTCGCCGTCGTCGATGGCGATGTCGGCGATCACCACGTGCGCACCCTCGGCCACGAACCGTTCGACGATCGCGCGCCCGATGCCGCGCGCCCCGCCGGTGACGACGGCGACTCTTCCGTCGAGCTCCCCCATGGCGACTCCTTTGACGTCGCGACAACATATCGGAGAGGCTGGACACCGTGACGACCGATGTCGACTTCGAGCAGGTGGACTGGTTCCGCGCCGGCGACCTCTACCAGGACCCGTACCCGTACTACGAGTGGCTCCGCGCCCACAGCCCGATCTTCCAGGAGCCGCGGCGCGGGGTGTACATGGTGACCGGGTACGACGAGTGCGTCGCGATCTACAACGACACCGACAACTTCTCGAGCGCAAACGCGGTGAGCGGCAACTTCGTGCCGTTCCCCGAGCCGTTCGTGGGTGACGACGTGAGCGACGTCATCGACCGCAACCGCGACGTCCTGATCTTCAGCGACCAGCTCCCCACCTTCGACCCGCCGAAGCATACTGCGCACCGTGGGCTCCTCATGCGCCTCATCACGCCGAAGCGCATGAAGGAGAACGAGGAGTTCATGTGGCGCATGGCCGACGACCAGCTCGACGAGGTGCTGCCGCAGGGCGAGTGCGAGTTCCTCCACGACTACGCCGGTCCGTTCACGCTGCTCGTGGTCGCCGATCTCCTCGGCGTCCCCGAGGAGGACCACGAGACGTTCCGCCGGCAGCTGCAGGGCGACGAGCGACCGTCGAGCAAGGGCGAGAAGGGCGCGCCGTCGCACAAGCCGCTCGAGTTCCTCTACGACCGCTTCACCACCTACATCGAGGACCGGCGGGCGAACCCCGGCACCGACGTGATGACGCAGCTCGCCACCGCGACCTTTCCCGACGGGTCACTGCCCGAGGTCCACGACATCATGCTCATCTCGGCCAACCTGTTCTCGGCCGGCGGCGAGACCACCGCGCGCATGCTGGGCACCGCGCTCCGCATCCTCGGCGAGCGCCCCGACCTCCAGGAGCAGCTGCGCGCCGACCGTTCACGGATCGCACCGTTCCTCGAGGAGTGCGTGCGGCTCGAGAGCCCGTTGCAGGGCAGCTTCCGCATGGCGCGGCGGCGCACCACCGTCGGCGACGTCGAGATCCCGGCCGGCGCGACGCTGTTCGTGATGGCGGGCGCGGCCAACCGCGACCCGCGCCTGCACCCGCACCCCGACGTGCTCGACCTCGATCGGGTCAACGGCCGTCAGCACCTCGGCTTCGGCTGGGGTGCCCACGCCTGCGTGGGCGCACCGCTCGCGCGCGCGGAGGGCCGCGCGAGCCTCGAACGCATCCTCGACCGGATGCACGACATCCGGATCTCCGAGCAGTTCCACGCCGACCCTGACGCGCCGGGCGGGTACCGCTACCACTACGAGCCGATCTTCCTCCTGCGCGGCCTCACCGAGCTGCACCTGGAGTTCGCGCCCGCGGGTTGACCTAGCGCCCCGTGTACTCCGGGGGCCGCTTGTCCCTGAACGCGGCGAGCCCCTCGCGGAAGTCATCACTGCGCGACGACAGCTCCATCGCGAACGCCTCGTTGCGCAGCTGCTCCTCGACCGTGGTGGAGCGCGCAGTGTGCAGCAGCCACTTCGTGAGGCCGAGCGCGACCGTGGGGCTCGACCCGAGCATGGCGACCAGCTCGTCGACCGCGGTCGACACGTCGGCGGCCGGCACCGCCTGGTGGATCATCTCCCACGCCGCCGCGTCGGCGCCGCTCACCACCTCGCCGAGCTCCAGCATGCGACGCGCCTTCACGACACCGATGCGCTCGCGCAACATCCACGTCGCGCCGCTGTCGGGGGTGAACCCCGCGGCACGAACGGCGCCCAGAACTTGGCGTCGTCGGCGGCGATCGACGGGGCTGGACGCCAGGTTGAGCCCGATGCCCGCGACCCAGCCTGGACCGCGCACGATGGGCGTCTGCGTCTCCAGCATCACCGGGACGAGCCGGTGCGCCTGGCGCAGGGGCCGACGCTGGATGCTGCCCGGCGCTTGCGCTTCAGGGGCGCCCTTCTGGTTGCAGGCCACGATGTCGAAGCCGGAGCAGAGTGGTCGCCCGCGGCCGAGAGCACGATGACCCGCACGGCTTCGTCGCTGCCCGCGAGCTCGATGGCGGTCGACATCGCCGCCACCATCTCGTCGTTCAGCGCGTTGCGCACCTCGGGCCGGTCCAGGGTCAGGCGCAGCACGCCGTCGTCGACCCGGAGGTCGAGGCCGGGGACGCTCTCGTAGTCACTCACGGGAGCGGATCCTACGGGTCAGAAGGTGGTGCCGCCGTCGATGTTGACGATGGCGCCGGTGAGGTAGGCCGCGCGCTCCGACAGGAGGAACGCGAACAGTTCGCCCACCTCCTGGGGCCGGCCCGGGCGCTGGAGCGCGACGTCCATGTGCCACTCCTCCACCATCACCTGCTCGAGCAGTCCCTCGGGCGGGACACCGCGCGCCTCGGCGAGTTGCGCGCGCATGGCCTGGAGGCTCCCGGTCTCGATCGCGCCGGGGCACACGCAGTTGGCGCGCACCCCGGCGGCGCCGAACTCACGCGCGATCGTCTTCGTGAACGCGGCGACGCCGTACTTGAGCGTGACGTAGGGCAGGCGGTCGGGGTGGTACGCGCGCATCCCGTAGGCGCCGGTCGTGACGACGGTGCCACCACCGTTGGCGACGAGATGGGGCATCGCCGCGCGCACGGCACGCACGGTGCCCATGAGCACATCGTCGAAGGCCTCGGCCCAGATCTCGTCGGTGGCGTCGGTCAGGCGGCTGTGCGCCTCGAGCCCGGTGCCGGTGGTGACGGCGATGCCGTGGAGCCCACCGAGTGCCTCCACGGCGTCGGCCACGAGGCGGTCGGCCTGCTCCGCGACGTTGACGTCGCCGGTCACGGGCACCGCGAGCGGGCCGAGGGCGTCGGCCGCCTCACGGGCGCGGCCCGGGTCGCGCCCCGCGACCGCGACCCGCGCGCCGTCGGCGACGAGCACCTCGGCGGCGGCGAAGCCCATGCCGGCGGTGCCGCCGACGATCAGGTACGGACGATCACGAACTCCGAGATCCATGCCGGCAATCTAGGGACGATCCCCGGTCGCCTGCTCGTAGGCGTAGGCGAAGCGGATCAGCCGTGCGTCGTCGCCGGGCCGACCGATCAACGTCGCCCCTACGGGCATGCCGTCGGCCCGGCGCCCCAGCGGCACCGTCACCGCGGGATACCCGGCGCTCGCGTACAGCGGCGAGTGCTCCATGTTGATGCTCACGAGCACGTCGGCGGCCGCGGCGTCGAACGAGGCGTCGAGCATCGCCG
>JAXLRL010000056.1:0-4121 GCA_046331125.1 Acidimicrobiia bacterium | reverse complement strand
CCGCCGAGGAAGGTCGGCGGCTCGCCGATGCGCATGTCGAGCGGCGGCGGCACGTCGACCCAGGTCATGCCGAAGGGGCGGCGCTCGTCGGGCATGCCGTGCACCCACTCCTGGAGTCGGGGCAGGTCGTCGGGATGCGGGGCGTCGGGCCGCGGCGAGTCCATCGCGGGGGAGTCGGGGTTGGCGTGGAACGACGCGATGGCGGTGAGCAGCGTGCGCGAGCCCTGCTGCAGCGTCACCCGCCGGGTCGACATCGACCGCCCGTCGCGCACCCGCTCGACCACGAGGTCGATCGGCTCCTCGGGCGTCCCGCCCTCCACGAAGTACGCGTGGAGCGAGTGCGGGTCCTTGCCCTCCACCGTGAGGCTGGCGGCCATGAACGCCTGCCCGAGCTGCTGCCCGCCGAAGAGCCGGTCGAAGCGGCCCCGCTCGCTCGTGGCGCGAAAGCGGTCGTCGCCGAGCGGTTCGAGCGTGAGCGCGGCGAGCAGGCTGTCGAGCGAGGCATGGATCTGCTGCTCGAGCTCGGCGGGATCGGGCACGGCGGTCGGTTCGGGCACGGGGCATTGGCTACCACGCGGCCGCGAACCTGTGCGAAGCTCCGCCGGCACACGGAGCGGGATCCGGTGCAGGACGCGCAGAGGGGGAGTGGACATGCTCAGTGGCGAGAAGATCCTCGTCACCGGACCGGCCGGGCGCATCGCGCAGCCGCTGGCGCGAACGCTCGCGGCCGACAACGAGGTGTGGGGCATCGCCCGCTTCAGCGAGGAGGGGTCGCGCGAGCGCATCGAGTCGTTCGGCATCACCACCCGGCAGCTCGACTACTCCACCGGGGAGTTCGGCGACCTGCCCACCGACTTCACGTATCTCCTGCACATCGCGGCCGACTTCAGCGAGTCCGACTACGACCGCGCGCTGCGCGTGAACGCCGAGGGCACGGGCCTGTTGCTCGAGCACTGCCGCAAGGCGAAGGCGGCGCTGGTGATGTCGACGGTCACCACCTACAAGCCGCACCCCGACCCGTGGCATCCCTTCCGGGAGGACGACCCGCTCGGTGATGCGATGGCACCACCCGCGCACACCTACTCGATCTCGAAGATCGCCGAGGAGGCGGTCGCGCGCTACTGCGCGCGTTCGTTCGGACTGCGCACCGTGATCGCCCGCATGTGCGCTGCCTACGGCGCGAGCAGGGCGGCCTCGCGAAGTGGCACCTGGGCGGCGCGGTGGCCGCCGGTCAGCCGGTGGTGGCCCGCTCCGACCCGATGCCGTACAGCCCGATCACGACGACGACATCGCCGCGCAGCTGAAGGCGCTGCTCGACCGGCGCGGGCACGCCGGCGTTCATCACCAACTGGGGTGGCGACGAGCCGGTGAGCGTGCAGCAGTGGTCGGCGTACTTCGGTGAGCTGCTCGGTGTGGAGGCGGTGATCGACGTGCAGCCCATCCGGGCGCATCGGTGGGCGCCGTGGCCGACCACACGTTGCGGCAGTCGATCACCGGCCCGTGCACCGTCGACTGGCGCGACGGCTACCGCCCGCCATGGCCGCGCAGTTCTACCCGGACCGGGTGAGGTGACATGAGCACCACCGACCGCTATCCCGACGCCGAGTTGCTGATCGCCGAGGTGGTGGAGAATCCGGCCTCGACGACTTCAGCCCCGGCGACTTCCGCACCGGGCTCGGTGTGTTCCTCGAGAGCCTCCGCAACGATGCCGGCCTCGACGCGTCCACCGACCCGCTGGTGCTCGGCGACATCCGTCGCCGCCTGCACAACCGGCTCCTCGTGGAGGACTGGTGCGCGAAGCATCCCGAGATCGGCGATCTCCCCGTGCGCAGTCCCGTCGACATCAGCGGACTGCCGCGCACCGGCCACCACCGCCCTCGCGAACATGCTCTGCTCGACCCGCAGTTCCGTTCGTTGCGTGGCTGGGAGCAGAAGTACCCGTCCGCCCCCGGTGCTCGAGCGAGGAGGACACCCGACTGGCGGCGCCGAGCCCTGGTGGAGGAGAACGCCAACCTGCCGGCCGAACTCCCGCGTGCGGCATCTACGAGGTCGACGCAACCATGGAGGACGGCGAGACCCTCGGTCTGCCGTTCCAGGGGCAGCAGTTCACGCTGCCGGTGTACGGCTACCACGAGTGGTGGCGCAACACCGACATCACCGACGGCTACATGTACCAGCGGCGCACCGCGAAGGTGCTGCAGTCACAGCGCCCGCCCGACCTCTGGCTCTTCAAGGCGCCCCACCACAGCTTCCACCTCGAGTCGTTGCTCGCGGTCTACCCCGGCACGAAGTTCGTCATGACGCACCGCGACCCGGTGAAGTCGGTGCCCTCCTGGGCGAGCATCGTGTCGACGATCTTCCCGCAGTCGGCGAAACCGTTCGACTACGAGCGTTGCGGGCACGAGGTGTCGAACCGCCTCCGCACCGGCGTGGAACCGCGATCGAGCAACGCGCATCGGGGAAGACCGCTTCCTCGACATCTACCACCGCAGTGGCTCGTGCGTGACCCCATGACCGTCGTGCGGCGCGTCTACGACTGGCTCGGCTACGAGCTCACGCCCGAGGTCGAAGAGCGCCTCCGTACGTGGCAGGCCGCGAACGGCAGCGACAAGCACGGCGGCCACAAGTACACCCCGGAGCAGTTCGGCCTCACCGCCGCGCAGCTGCGCTCGGACTACCGCTTCTACACGGACCACTTCGGCGTCGAGCTCGAAGTCGACGCCTGACGGGAGACAACGACATGACCGCACTGCCCACCTGGGCCGAGCAGCTCCGCATGATGGAGGGCGTCGTCGACACGCTCATGGAGACGTGGCGTCCCGACGGCTACACCGAGGCCGAGCTGCAGGACATGAACAAGCTCGCCCTCTCGATCCTCTCCGAGGGCTACCTGTGCCGCGTGTACACCGACGCGAAGCGCCCGGTGTTCATGCCGCTGTGGAACTACGCGTACAACCAGGGCGGCCCCGACCCCGACTACGTGTACTCCACGTGCGAGGTCGACACTGCGGGCACGTACCGCATCTCCGGCTTCCGCGGCACCACTCGCTTCGTGGAGATCACGCAACAGGGCTTCGACATGATGAGCCCCGGTGACATGTCGTCGGGCGGCGCGGTGCCGGCGACCCACGACCTCGACGAGGTCGCGCTCGACGGCGAGGGGTACTTCTCCGCGATCCTGAGCGCGGAGCGCCCGGCCGGGTACGACGGCGACTGGTGGCAGCTCGCGGCCACCACCAAGCGTCTGCTCATGCGCCGCTGCTCGTGCGACTGGCGCAACGAGCAGGACGCGCGTGTCGCGATCGAGCGGCTCGACGACAACGGCGCCGACATGACCCCCGAGGACTTCGCCCGCCGCTTCTCCGATCTCGCCGAGTGGATCGTCGGCATGATCGGCTTCGACATGTCGCTCGTGCGCTGGTACCGCGAGCACCACGGCGTGAACACGTTCCTGCGCTCGGGCAAGATCGACAACATGGGCGGCCTGCCCAAGCAGGCGTACTACGACGGCATCCACGAGATCACCGACGACCAGGCGCTCGTCCTCGAGACCGAGATCCCCGAGCAGGTGCGCTACTGGCAGGCCCTCGTCGCCGACGACCGCTTCGCCACCATCGACTGGGTGAACCGGCAGTCGAGCCTGAACGACCACCAGGCCCACATCGACAGCGACGGCAAGTTCCGCGCGGTCATCTCCCGCCTCGACCCCGGCGTGCCCAACTGGCTCGACAAGGGCGACTACCCGTGGGGGATCATCCAGATGCGCTGGAACCACGCGAGCGAGTACCCCGACCCCACCATCAAGCTGGTGCCGTTCGCCGAGCTCCGGGACCACCTCCCGGCCGACACCCCGGTGGTGACGCCGGAGGAGCGGGCGGAGTCGCTGCGGGCCCGGCGGGAAGCCATCCAGTTCCGCAGAAATTGGTAGCGACGAGACAAGACGCCTGAATCTCCGTACGCTCTCCCCGTCGGCAGCTGTCGGCACTGACAAGGGGGGAAGCAATGAGGGGATCGAAGGGACGCAGACGCGCCCTGATCGGTGGTGCCCTGGTCGCAGCACTCGTTGCCGCCACGCTGGCGGGCACGGGCAGCGGGGCCGGGGCCGCACGGAAGGTCCGCGG
>JAXLRL010000055.1:0-4647 GCA_046331125.1 Acidimicrobiia bacterium | reverse complement strand
TTGGCGCCGTCGGAACCCTCCGACGAGAACGGCCCACCGCCCGCGGGCGCGACGATCGCGATCACGTCGGCGCCGAGGTCGGCGAGCTGGCGCACGCAGGTGGGCCCCGAGCGGGCGCGGGTGAGGTCGAGCACGAGGATCCCCGCGAGCGGCGCCTCGCCGCCGGGGGGTGGGGTGTCGTACAGCGAGCTCGGCCCGTCCACGGGCTCGATCATGTCAGCCGAAGCGCGCCGCGAGCCCGGCGATCATCACGAAGAAGCCGATGACCATGTAGAGCACGGTGCGGAACACCGGGGCCTGGGCCAGCTCCTTCTTGGGGGCCGGCTTGGCCACACTGCGCACCGGGCTCCCCGGACGTGACCGCTCCACCGTGCGGGCCGAGACGCGGTCGGCGTCGCTCGAACGCTTGATCAGCGCCCAGAGGTTGGCGAAGAACAGGGCCGCGCCCAGCGCGGCGACCAGTTCGCGGATGACGTCGTCGACGAAGCTGCCGAGCACGGGATGCACGGCGGCCATCGTAGGGGCGACCCGTGGCGGTGCTTCAGACGCCGGGCTTCCAGATCATCAGCGCCACGATGACGATCAGCAGGACGTCGAGCGTGGCGCCGGCCGCGCCGACTTTCTTGCCCAGCTCCTGCATCTGCGCGGCCTGCGGCGGCGGGCCACCGGTGGGCGGCCCGGCCGCGATCATCTCGCGCATCAGGTTGCCCATCTTCTTCACCGACGGCATGAGCACGCCGTGGGAGATGCCGATGCCGACGATGTAGAGGACGATCGAGAGCCACACCCACGTCTGCGAGAACTTGTAGATGTGTTCGTCGCCGACCTTGGCGAGCCCGAGGAGCGCGAGGCCGAACACGAACACGGCGTAGATGAAGTACTCCGCGATCTTTGACACGCGGAAGTTCGCCTCGAACACGGCGAGGCCCTCGGGACCGGGGCGCTTGCGCACCTCCTGGCCGTAGAGCGCGTTGAGGTACACGGCGCCGAACCCGATGATGGCGCACATGATGTGCAGCAGCAGGAACACGTCGTAGACGCCGTCGCGGTACGTGGCGAGGATCGGCATGGCGCGGTGCCCTCCGGAAGAGTCGGTCTGCCCTGGCGTGGAACCGCGGCATCGTAGGCGGATCGAGGACGCGTCGCAGGGAATGCGCGCGTCGGAGTGTGGTACAACGCGTGGCGTGCGTGTGCTGGTGGCGAGGTGCTCGGTCGAATACCAGGGACGGCTCGGCGCGCGGTTGCCCGAGGCCAACCGGCTGCTCGTGCTGAAGGCCGACGGGTCGATCGCGATCCACGCCGACAGCAAGGCCTACAAGCCGCTCAACTGGATGAACCCTCCGTGCGTCATCAAGGAGGAGGACGGCCGCATCGTCGCCGCCAACCCCGCGGGCGAGACGCTCACGATCGAGCTGCACGAGATCCTGCACGACTACGCCTTCGAGCTCGGTGAGGACCCGGGCCTCGCGAAGGACGGCGTGGAGGCCGAACTGCAGGAGCTCCTCGCCAAGCGCGTTGCCGCGCTCGGGGAGGAGCTCAAGCTGGTGCGCCGCGAGTACCCCACCGACATCGGTCCGGTCGACCTGTTGTGCCGCGACGCGGAGGACCGCGCCGTGGTGGTGGAGGTGAAGCGCGTCGGCGAGATCGCGGGCGTCGAGCAGTTGCTCCGCTACCAGGAGCGGCTCGACCTCGACCCGTCGTTGCGCCCCACACGCGGTATGTTCGTCGCGACGCGCATCAAGCCGCAGGCCCGCGTGTTCGCGGAGAGCCGCGGCGTCGCCTGCGTGGAGATCGACCTCGAGGAGCTGCTGCCAGCGCGCCGTCGACCTGCGCCTGTTCTGACGCAGCCCGACCGGCGCAGCCAATCACGACCGGACCGGTCCGGACAGGCTCAGCTCTCGGCCGGGTCCTCGGCGAGGATCGCGTAGAGCTTGCGGCGACCTCGGCGAGCACCGCCTGCTCCTGCTGGGCGAGGGCGTGCCTCGAGCGCCTGGTGGGCGGCGATCGCGATGGGCTTGATGGCATCGCGCAGCTTGAACTGCGCAGGGTCCATGCCCTGGGTCACTTCGTCCCACGGCGCGGTCACCAGTTCGGCGACGGCCTGCGCGACAGGTCGGTGAGCTCGAACCGCTTCTTGCCGCCGTCCTCGACGGAACGGACTGAGGCCTTCGTCCTCGAGGAGGTTGAAAGCGGGGTAGACGGCGCCCGGGCTGGGGCGCCACACGCCGGAGCTGCGCTCCTCGATCTGCTGGATCATCTCGTAGCCGTGCTTCAACGACTCACAAGGAAGAGGACGAGCAGCGCGGCGCGGACGTCGCCCTTGCGGGCCCGGCCGCGTCCGCCGCCAACACCAGGAGCGGACCGAAGCCGCCCAGGCCGTCGCCAGGACCCTGCCAGCGGCGTCGGCCGCGAGGCCCACGGGGGCCCCGGAACTCGCCGTGGCCGTGGTCGTGGTGGTCGTGCCTTGTTCGTGGGTCTCGAGGAAATCGGGTCGCATCAGGTGCGCTCCTTCTCTTGTGGGGACCGGTCCCGGCCCCGGGGAGCCAGGTCGGGGACCGGTCAGGATGTGTCTTCGTTGCGTCACGATGTATCGTTCACCATCGAAGTGCAGCCCAAGGGAATTTCCCGTCAGGGTGCCGGGATCGAGTACTGGCCGAGACCTGGACACCGCGGCCCCGCCCTCCAGCCCATCAGGGTCGTCGAGGTGGAAGCCCGCACCGGGGCCGTCGACGACGACTGGGACGCCGGGAACCACGTCGATCCGGCTGCTCCCGCCCTTCGACGCCCGCTCGGTGCAGGAGCTGGACAGTTCAGTCACCTCGAGGTGATCTACCTCCTCGACCGGGGTCCCGACCCGCGAGCACACGTGCACGCCCCGCCGGCCGCGGGCAGCGACGGCCCGAGGTGGGGATCCTCGCCCAGCAGGCAAAGGACCGCACCAACCGGCTGGGGCTCTCCGCATACGACCGTCGCCGTCGAGACCTCGCCGGGGCAGCGTCACTCCGATCCGCGGCCTCGGCGCGATCGGCGGCGCACACCCGTGCTCGACGTGAAGCCCTACATGGAGGAGTTCGCCCGCGGACGCCCGTCCGACAACCCGCGTGGTCCCGGGAACTCATGGAAGTGCCGGTCTACCCCGTGAGGCGTCCCGGGGAGAGACTGGCTGGTGGACCTTGGTCCCTCGGGATCGTGACCTTCGCCCGCACCCACCCGTTCCTTCGGTGCGCTTCGATGAGGCGCACGCGGCAAACGTGCGCGGCAGAAGGAACACCACCGCTGAGAACCTCCCGCTCCCCCGGGGCGTCCGCACCGCGGCCGTACAGCCGTCGCCGCGCTCACCCTCCAGGGCTGTTGCGTCCGTCGCCGTCGCGCACGAGTCCGTCGAAGGACCTGAAGATCTCGAACGTGTGGTCGCGCACGTCGCCGAGCGAGGCGACGAACGGCGTCGTCTACCTCACCGTGCAGAACACCGGCAGCGAGGCCAACGCTCTCGTCGGCGTGAAGGTCCCGTCGTCGATCGCGGGCGAGGCCCAGCTCCACGAGACCAAGGTCGACTCGAGCGGCACGATGCAGATGTCGGAGGTCGACCAGATCGACCTGCCCGCCGGCAAGACCGTCAAGCTGAAGCCGGGCGGCTACCACATCATGCTGATGGAGCTGGCCAAGCCGCTCACCAAGGGCCAGACGTTCAAGGTCACGCTGCAGTTCGAGTCGGGCAAGAACCAGACGGTCAAGGCCACGGTGAAGACCACCGCGGCCTCGGGTTCGCTGTCGTCGACCGCCACCTCGGGGTCGATGTAGCGAGATGCGTCGGTGGCGCGTCCTCCCGTTCGCCGCGCTCGCGGTGTGCACGGCCTCGCTGGGCCTCGCCGCGTGCGGCGGTGGCGGGAGTGACGCGCCCTCGTCGCTGCAGGGGGTCGTGCGCAAGCCTGCGCTGCAGGTCGGCACGGTCACGCTGCCCGACGAGAGCCCGACGGCCGCCGGCGCGCCCTTCGCGATGAAGGCGGCGCCGGGCGGCCTGCTGCTCGTCTACTTCGGCTACACCAACTGCCCCGACGTGTGCCCCACCACGCTCTCCGACATCGGCCAGGCGTTGCGCAAGCTCCCGGCGGGTGATCGCGACAAGGTCGAGGTCGCGTTCGCGACGATCGACCCCGACCGCGACAGCGGCGAGAAGCTCGCGTCGTACCTCGACCACTTCGTCGACGGTGGTCACGCCCTCCGCACCACCGACACCACGATGTTGCAGAACGCCGAGGCGGCGTTCAACGTGACCGCGAAGAAGGTCCCCGAGGGCACGTCGTACTCGATGGACCACACCGCCATCACCTTCGTGGTCGACGACACCGGCAAGGTCGTCGTCGAGTGGCCGTTCGGCACCGACGCGAAGACGATGGCGGGCGACCTCCAACTGCTCCTCTCGCGAGGGACGACATGAGCGACGAACTCCACGACGACGTCCTCCACGAGGATCTCCACGAGGAGGAGACGCAGCACAAGCTGTTCCGCTCGCTGCTGATCGCGTGCGGCGTCGCGCTGGTGGCGGTCGTCGTGGTCGTCGGCGCACTGGTGCTCACCGGGGGCGGCTCCGACGGCGTCACCCACCGGTACGTGATCCCCGCCGGCACCGCAGCCCGGATCGCGGCC
>JAXLRL010000054.1:0-6984 GCA_046331125.1 Acidimicrobiia bacterium | reverse complement strand
GGGCTCGACGTCTGTCTCACCGCGCTCACGTGACGCGTCGATCGTCGTGACCGCGCCCGCCCGTTCGACCGTCTTCGCCCGGCTGGGTGCCTTCGCAGCCGCGTGTGCACTCGCGGGCACCGGCATGGTCGCGGGCATCGTCGCGACGACTGGTGGCGCGGCTGCGGCGGCTCCGGCGAGCGGCCTGGCGGGCGACGCCACCCCCACCCTCTCGGCCGGGACCCCGGGCACCGTGTCGGTGGTCGCGCAGAGCGCGCCGAACAACGGCCGGGTCGCGATCATCGTGCGCAACGACACCGACGGTCCGGTCAACAACGTGCGCGTCGCCGCCACCGCCACCCGCGCCGACGGGGGCGCCGTCACCTCGGCGAACACGAAGGCCCTCGTCCCCGCGACGCTCGCGCCCGGTGCGTACGGGCTGGCGGTGCTCGACTTCCGCAAGCGCGGGATCGATCTCGACGCGCAGGTGTCGTTCGACGTCCGCTCCACGAAGGCGGCCTCCGGCACCGACCCGCAGCTGCTCGAGGTGAGTGAACTCACCCGCAGCGCCCCGTCGTCGGGCAAGGTCGCCCAGACGCTCACCTTCACCGTCGCCAACCCCACGAAGCGGGCGGTGCGGGGGCCCGTCAGCGCGACGGTGATGTGCTTCAACGAGGCGGGCAAGCCGGTGAACCTCACGACCGCCCGGGTGCGGCGGGCCGGCCTCGGCGCCGGCAAGGACGCATCCGTGCACGTGGGCCTCGCCGAGCTGTGCCCCACCGCCCTCGTCGGGGCCCGGGCGTCGTCGTCGGCCTAACCTGCCGCGCATGCTCGTCGTCGCCGGCTTCCTCGCGGTCGGCATCGTGATCGGGATCGCCGCCGCGTTCGTCACGCGCGAGGCGAAGCGCATGGCCGAGAAACCCCCGCCCGCGCTCTTCCAGTTCGACGACGCGGTCGAGTGGGTCGTCGACCACGTGCCCGAGGACGTCGCCGCCACCCTCACCGCCGGCGACGTGCGGCGCATCCTGGAATTCCAGGTGGAGTTCTTCAAGCGCAAGGGCGTCTCGTCGAACGGCTCCACCGCGTACCCGCCCGGACCGGTCGTGATCGGCGGTTCCGAGACCGTCGACTACATCCTCGAACGGGCCGCGGCCACGGGCGAGCCCTACCTCCCGGAGCAGGTGTACGGGGTCATCGAGACCCAGCTCAGCTACCTGCGCGCCATCGGCGCCGTCGGCCCCGCGGTGGCCACCGACGACCTCGACGACCTCGACTGACCCGGACCGGGGAAATCCGCCACCACCTGGCCTCCCGGTCGTGGTAGGAATTTCTCTACCAGAGAAGGGAGGTGGTCCACTGATGCATCAACGTCTTGGGACCCTGGAGGTGCGCGGCCGCTAGGCAGCGTCGGACCGCCCGGCGGAGATCCACCGCTGCGCCGCCGTCGACCCCGGGTGAGAGTTGGTCCCGCTCACGATTTCCGGACGACGGTTCCAGCCGAAACGATCGACCATCGGGGGCGTCCCTAGGGGGCGCCCCCGTGCGCGCCTATCGTAGAGTGCGCGCCATGAGCCGTCCCGTGAAGTTCGAGGAGTTCCGCTACGTCGGCGACAAGCGGTCGCAGGTCGTCTACGACCTCGACAGCACCGACCCCGAGTCGGTCGCCGCGGTGGAGGAGCTCATGGCCGCCGAGACGTTCCTCGCCTTCGGCCCCGACACCCTGCAGGAAGCCCGCAACCGCGGCTACCGCCCCCACCGCTCCATCAGGGACGCGCAGGACTGACGCTCGCAGGCCCGGCAATCCGGATCGTGGTCGGGCTCTGCCCGTCACGATCCGTCGGGGACGGAGCGAGCGGACGCGAGCGAGGGTGGCTAGGACAGCGCGGCGGGCTCGACGAGCGCCGGGAGCGCCTCGACGGAGCCCTTGAGGCGGCTCTCGAAGGCGACGTCGCTCAACGCCGGCTCGCTCGGCAGCGCCGCCGGGTCGGCGGGCAGGGCGTCGGTGTCGAACCACGAGGTGCAGCCGCCGTAGGCGTCGTCCCAGGCCAGCTCGATCGGCTCGAGGAGCCGGTGGACCCGCAGCGCGAGTACCCACAGGGGGTCGCGCTGCTTCCAGTTGAAGCGGGACGCGGCGTACTCGGGCGTCCAGATGAGCTTGGACGCGATGGCATCGAGCTCGGACTGCTCGGTGATCTGCGCCACGCGCACGACGTCGGCCCACCCGTCGATGCGGATCGGGCTGCCCACCGGCGAGGCGGCGGCGAGGTCGATCCAGTGGCGGTACGGCTCCTTCAGCAGTTCGGGCTTCTGGTGCTCCGCGGTGGGGTACAGCCAGAGCCGCGAGGAGTGGAGCGAGAAGTGCCGGCCGTCCTCGCGGAGGCCGCCCTTGCGCACGTCGAGGATCTGCTCGCCCTCGAGCAACGCGTGCACGACGACGGCCCATTCCTTGAACGCGGGTGCCATCGGCCCACAATAGGTCCCTCATGGACGAACGCATCCGGTCCGGTGACCTCGAACTCTCGGCACACGTGGCGGTGCCTCCTGCCCCCGGCACGGGGTTCGGCCTCGTGCTGTGCCACGGCCTGCCGGTGCCGCCGCGCGGCGCGGCGGCGGTCGGCACGACCTACCACGACCTCGCGGATCGCATCGCCGCGGAGTCGGGTTGGGTGGTGCTGGCCTTCAACTTCCGGGGCACCGGCACGTCGGAGGGCGACTTCTCCGCACGCGGCTGGCTCGACGACATCCGCGCCTGCGTGCGCCTGCTCGACGAGCGCGTCGACCTGCGCGGTGTGTGGACCGCGGGTTTCGGCCACGGCGGCACGTTCGCGATCGTCGAGGCCGCCGAGGACGATCTCGTGCGCGGGGTGGCGTCGTTCGCCGCGCCGACGAACCTGCACACGTGGGCGCAGGACCCGGCGAAGCTGCTCGCGTACGTCCGCTCGATGGGGATGATCCGCACCGACGACCACCCCGCCGACGCCACGAGCTGGGTGCGCGACATCCAGGGGCTCGACGCCGTGCAGGGCGCGCGCCGGCTGGGCGGTCGCCCGCTGCTCGTGGTGCACGGCAACGAGGACGGCGAGGTCCCGTTGGAGGAGGCGCGGGCGCTCGCCGACGGGGCACGGGCGTCGGAGTTGCGCGTGGTGAACGGCGCGGGCCACCGGTTGCGCCACGACCCCCGTGCGATCGCGACGCTGCTCGGGTGGCTGGCGCGCCAGGGGACCGAGCCGCCGATTCCCGACGACTTCTAGGCCGACCCCGGGACCTGGGCGCGCGCCTCGGCGAGCACGTCGTCGAGCGTGGTGTGCAGTGGGATCGTGCGCGTCCAGCCGGTGGCGGCGACGAGCTTCGCCGGATCGCCGACGAACACCGGCACCTCGACGGGACGCACGAGCTCGGGGTCGACACGTAGGTGCAACGGGCGCCGGGCGCGCGTGAGCAGTTGCTCGGCGAGGGCGCGGATGCGCACTCCCTCGCCGGAGCACACGTTGTACGCCTCGCCGGGTGTGCCGTGCTCGATGAGCAGCCGGTACGCGCGCACGACGTCGCGCACGTCGGTGAAGTCGCGCACGGAGTCGAGGTTGCCGACCGCGATGCTGGCGCCGGCCGCGTGCATGGCGTCGGCCCGGGCTTCGGCGCGCGCGATCCGGCCGGCGAACCGGGGACGAAGAGCACGGGTGACAGCCCGGCCGTGGTTGAACGCGCGCGCACACGACGGGCACGCCGTCGCGACGCCGCGTCGAGCGCGGCGCGTTCCGCCTTGAGCTTCGACACGCCGTACGGGCTCAGCGGGTGCGGTTCGACGTCTTCGCGTACCAGGCCCGTGCCCGGCGGGCACCGGCCGTACTGCTCCGCGCTGCCCACCACGAGGACACGTGCCGTGCCCACGGTCGCGCCGCGTCGACCCGCGGCGCAGGCGCCGCCGACGTTGACCTGCCGGAGCGAGTCGTCGTCGACCCACGGCACGCCGACGTGGCTGCGCGCCTTGGTGGTACCGCATCGGGCAGTTCCGCGCGGACGATCACCGCGACGCCGCGTCGGGATCGGTGACGTCGACGGCGACGCGCCGCACGGCGTCGGGTTCAGGACCGGCGGTGCGATCGGCCGCGACCACGTCGTCACCGCAGGTCCGCAGGTGGGCGACCAGGTGACGGCCGACGAACCCCGATGCGCGGTGACGAGCGCCTTCACAACCGGGCGCCGGCCAGGCCGCGGTAGACGGCGAGGAGGCCGGCCACGGTGGACTGCCGATGAAGCGGGCGACCTGCGCCCTGCCGCGCTCGACGAGACCGGCGCGCACGTCGTCGATCGCCGAGCGCCCGAAGCAGCGCAGCTGACAGGCCCGTCGGTGTCGTCGGGGTCGACGAGCAGCTTGGCGTCGCCGACGACCTCGGGCACCGCACCCGCGGCGGCGGCGACCACGGGCACGCCCGCGGCCATCGCCTCGAGTGGCGGGAAGCCGAAGCCCTCGTAGCGCGACGGGTAGGCGAGCACCGAGCGCGCGCAGGCAGGTCAGCGCGAGGTGGGTATCGTCGACGTAGCCGAGGCGCCGGATGCAGGCGCGGTGCTTGCGCCCCACCGCCGCGGTGAACGCCTCGGTCCCCAGCCGTCCTTGCCGCGACCACGAGGGTGACGTCGGCATCGGCGGCGGCGACGGCGTCGAGCGCGTCGACGAGCACCGGGAGGTTCTTGCCGTTGTTCGATCGTGCTCAGCACGAGCACGTAGCGATCGGCGCTGCAGGCCTCGGCCGCGGCGGCGATCTGCACCGTGGCCGGCAGGACACCCGGGTAGGCGCGCACGGCGCGCTCGTCGGCTGAGCTGAACTCGGCGCGGATCTCGGCCGCCACGAAGTCGCTGGTCGCGTGCGCAACCGCCGCCGCGCGCAACCACGCCGCAGGAGCTCCGGGGTACTGCATCGCGTCGGCCGTCACCATCTCCGGGAACCGTACGAACCGAGGTCGTACACCGACACGAAGTACGGGTGCGCGCGCCGGCGGCGGCGCGTAGTTCGTCGCGTGCGCGCGACGTCCGGCGCGGCCGTCCATCTCGATGCGGGCCTGGCCCCGTGCATCCACCCGGCGCCGCCGCAGGCGGGAATGGGGCGCGTGACGCCCGCAACCCGGTGGGCAGCACCTCGGCGAGGGGCGTGGCGCCGCGCCAGGTGAGCACGTATGCGGAGCACTCGACACCGGGATCGGCGGCGAGGTGGGGGAGCACCCCGGCGACCACCTCGCCGACCCCGGTGCGGGCGCCAACAGCAGGGTGCCGTCGACGGCGACCCGGAGCCGGGGGCCGGGTGCCGCGCCCACCGGTCAGATCTCGAGCGGTTCGTGCTCGATGGCCTCGACCAGCAGGCTGAGGCTGCCGGGACCGACCTTGCGCAGGCGGAAGAACAGGAACACCGCCATCATCAACGCGGCGGTGCCGCAGCCGACGAGGTAGCCGAGCTCGGCTCGCAGGAACAGCTCGGACACGTCGGACGACGTCATCACGCCCATCACCGCGAGGCAGAGCACGAGGCCGACGGCCCAGGCGACGAGCGCCTGCGCGTGGCCGAGCAGCGCGATGAGGGCCTGGGCGAGCGTGAGCGCGGTGATGAACGCCGCGCTGCCCAGGAACAGGAGGGTGAGGTCGCGGCTGTCGAGGTTGAACTTGTCGCCGAAGAGGATCTGGCCCACGGTCGGGCCGATGGTGGCGCCCGCGACCACCCCGAGGGCGCCGACACCCACGACGATCACGAGCAGCTTGCGCACGCCGGCCTTGAAGTCGACGTGCTTGCCCGCGCCCGCGAGGGCGGCGAGCTTCGGCAGCAGCGCGGCCTGGATGGCCTGGAACAGCAGGATCGGGATACGGGCGATGAAGAAGCCGACGATGAAGTCGGCGGCGGCGTCGCGCTCGAGCTTGCCCTGCGCGAGCACGATCACACCCAGCGCGGCGGCGTAGCTCAGCGCCTGCGCGAGCAGCGACCCGAGGAAGAGCAACGTGAGGTTGGTGGACAGCTCCGACCACTCGGCTTCCGGCCCCGGCTCGAGCAACCCGTGCTGGCCCCACACCGCGACCGCGCTGGCGATCACCGGGGGCACGGCGAGGGCGAGGCCGTACCACACGAGGTTGTCGACGCCGAGGGCGTACACCACGATGATCGGCACGATCCGGATCACGCCCTCGGCCCCGAGGATCATGCCGTAGGGACCGAAGCGGCCGTTGCCCGAGAGCGTGCCGCGCGTGATGTGTTGCACCGCGTACGTGACCAGCGCGATCAGGAAGCAGACGAACAGCACCTCCTGGCCGTGGAACAGCCGATCGGTGAAGCCGAACGCAACCGCCGCGACGATCGACAGCACGATGAGGCCGGCGGCGAGCACCGCGCCCGCCCGGGCCGCCTTGCGCACCACCGGGCCGCCACCGATCGCACGGGAGCGGCGGTCGGCGACCGCCCGGCCGACCTCCTGCTCGAGCGGCAGGAAGAACCCGGGCGCCACCACGAACACGAGGATCCACAGGCCGTTGAGCGCGGCGTACTCGGACTTCGTGAGCCCTTTGAACGCGAGGATCTGGAAGCCGTAGGCGGTGATGCCCGAGATGAGGAGGCCGAGCCCCACGGCATAGGTGCCCTCGGGGACCGGCAGCTTGCGGGCGGCTTCGACGAGTTTCTGTGCGCGCTGCTGCATCCGGTGCTGCACCCGATGGACGGAGGAGGGGTACCGGCGGCAGCATATCGGCGGCGTTCCCCGCAGCCGGGTACCCCGCGCGAGGATGGCGCCGTGAGCACGCGAACGCTGCTGGTCCTCGCCGCCATCTGCGGGATGGCGATCCTCGCGGCCACCGCGGTCCAGATCCTCATCGCCAAGTAGCACCGGGCCCCGGCGTCAGACGGACGTCAGCCGGCCGTCAAGGTGGGCGCTCGGGGGGCCGACCAACCTCCGGACGGGTCTCACCTGGAAGAATGGTGGGGTACGCAGCTTGCCGGGGCCCTGCGGCCCGGCCCGAGGAGGTGGCCGTCC
>JAXLRL010000053.1:0-8827 GCA_046331125.1 Acidimicrobiia bacterium | reverse complement strand
CCCGCGGATGCACAGCAGCACCAGCACCGACCAGGGGAGCACCACGACCGCCGCCGCGTTGATCCGCATCTCGAGCCCCTCGCTCTCGATCTCGTCGAGGACCTTCAGATCGCGCGTGGTGCCGACGACGAGATCGTCGAGGATCTCCGTGACGATGCGGCCACCCCGCTCGTGCGCGAGCACGAGGACCTCGACCACCCGATCGGTGGTGGCGTCGGAGAGACCGTCGGCGACCATGTGCAGGGCACTCGTCGTGCCAAAGGCCCGCGCCGCGCTGCCGAAGCCTGCGAAAACGTCACGGAGTGCGACCGGCCCCGACGTCCCCAGCGCCTCGAGCGCCTGGGGGACCGACCGCCCCGAGGCGACCGACGCCGCGACGTCGCGCAATCCGTCGGGCCACGATTCCCGGACCGCGCGGACCCTTTGGCGTCGCCGGCGCGAATAGAAGGCTGTCGGCGAACCCGCGACGACGACCGCGGGTACCACCGCCACGAGCGGTGCGCCCGTGACCACCGCACCCACCAGGAACGCCAGCACCCCGGTGATCGCGGACACGGCCAGGAACCGCGCCGGCGGCACCGGTGCCACCGCGACCGCGAGTCGCTCCCACCAGCCGGGCCGGGCCTGCGGGTGCGAATCCGACCGCCCCAACGTCGCCGTCGTCACACCGAGCAATCGGCCCACCACGAGGAACGCGAGAGCTCCGCACGCGACCGCGGCCAGTGCACTCACGCCTTCACCTCGGCTCCCTCGGTGAGCCCGGAACCGCCCAGCCTCGACGCGAGCCGGTCGGGGACGACGCCGGTCCAGCGCAGCGGCGCGCCGAGTCGTTCGCGCACGAAGATCGGCTCGACGCTGAAGTCGTCGCGCATCGCGGGGACGACGGCGGCGATCTCCATCACCTGGCGCCGGATCGCCCCACCCTCGGCACTGGCGCCGTCGTCGCGGTCGAGGTGCACCACCACGTCGAGGGCTTCCGAGAACACCTTGCGCACCACCCGCTCCGTGACGTTCTCCCCCGCCATCAGCGCTGCGTTCACCAGCGCGTCGAGTGCTTCCGACGCGCTGTTGGAGTGCACCGTGCAGAGGAACCCGCAGCCCGCGTTGACGGCACGCGAGAGCTCGAACGCCTCCGCGCCCCGGACCTCACCGACGACGATCCGGTCGGGACGCATCGCGAGCACGAACTTCACGAGGTCACGCAGGCTGATCTCCCCGGTGCCGTCGAGACCAGGCGGGCGGACCTCGTAGTACGACCCGTGCGCGAGGGGCACCGCCAGCTCGCGGATCTCCTCGCACGCGCGCACGCAGTGACCGGCAGGCACGGCCGCGAGTAACGCGCCGGCCATGGTCGTCTTCCCTGCGCCCGGTTCACCCGACACGGTGATCCGGCTCCGGACCCTCATCAGCGCGTCGAGGAAGGTCGCCGCCTCGCGGGTGAGGGAGTCGCGGGCCACGAGATCGGCGAGGCGCACGTCGCGCACCACGTAGCGCCGGAGCGTGGCGGAGAGCCGGTCACCGACAGGTGGGAGCGCGGCCGTGAGCCGCGCCGACCCCCCGAGCACACGCGCCTGCACCAGCGGATGCTTCGCGTTCAGCTGGCGATCCGTCGCGGCGAGGAGCCGCTCCACCACCCGACGGTTCTCGGCCTCGCTGGTGGGCACCGCGAGACCACGGAGTCGTCCACCGCCGTCGAGGTACGACACCCGCGCGCCCTCGAGGAAGATCTCCTCGACGTCGCGGCGAGCGAGGAGCTCGGTGAGCGGTCCGAAGTCGGTGACCGTGCGCAGCAGTTGCTCGACCACGGTGTCGGGGTCGGCGAGCGGACGCGCCTCGCCCAGGTGCGCGCGTTGCTGGTACCGCGCCACGGCCTCGCGCACCTCGGCCCGCACCTCGTCGGTGTCGACGTCGGGACGGAGGCGCCGGCGCTCGAGCCGATCGAGCACCTCGGCGCGCAAGCCGTCGTACGCGCCCACGGCCACCGACTCGGCCGCGGTCACACCCGACCTCCATCGACGCGCGGTGCCCGGGCGCGGCGCTCGAGCGAACGGTGCTCGCGCTTCGCACGCGGTCGACGCCGTCCCGATTCTCCGGCCAGCAAGGCCGCAACCACGGCCACCGATCGGACGAACGGTCCGTCACCGACGACCACGCCGTCCCATGCCGCGTCGCCGACGTGGCTGTCGTCGGGCAGCACGTGCACCGACGCGACGTCGTCGAGCGCGCCGAACGCAGCTCGCAACTCACCGACACGGAACCGGTCGCGAGGAGCGCGGTTCACCACCACATGACGGGCGGCTCGGGTTCGGGGCGGAAGGTCGGCCAGCAGCGAGGTCGTGCGGGCCACCCCGAGCGGCGTCGGCGCGACCACGACCACCATGTCGGAGTCGGCAGCCAGCGCGACCCGCACCTCGCTGTCGGCGAGCAACACCAGCCGCGCGAAGGACGGGCGGAGCGCGGCGACCACGTCGAGCACCTCGCGGACGGTCACCTGGCCCGCGGACGCGGCATTCGGGAACCCGGTGAGCACGTGCAGGCCACTGCGCGCCAGGGTGAGCACCGAACCGGCCGGATCACCGCCGCACAGGAGCTCGTCGACCGCGCCGCGGAGGTTCGGCGACAACGGCAGACCCAACCGCACCGACGTGCCCGCGCCGTCGAGGCGGGCGTCGAGCAACAGCGTGGACGACCGCCCGGCCAGGTCCACGCCGAGCGCGAGTCCCACTTCTTCGGTGACGCCACTCCCGGGCGCACCGGCGACGAGGACCACGGGCGACGCGCCGTTCTCCGGCAGCAACGAGGTCGGTGCGGGGCTCCCGGCGGTCGCCGAGCCGGCGCGACGGTCGGTCTGTTCGCCGACGACGCCCACGATCTCCTCGCGGGCGCGGCGTCGGCCGCCACGACGGCGTCGACACCGACCGCGAGGAGGTGATCCTTCCCGGCGGGCTCCTCGGGTCGAACACACCCACGACCGCGACACGACGCGCGGCAGCTGGCGCCACCAGCGTGGTCGACAGGGCCGGCCACCGTCGCCCGTGACGAGCACGTCGAACTCCTCGTCGTCGAGGACAGGCCGATCGACGACGAGCTGGCGGACCCGTGCCCCGCCGTGGTCGGCCACGAAGCGGTGCAGGAGCTCGACCCACGGATCCGGTGAGAACACGAGCGCGATCGCCGAAGTCGTCGCCCACGTCAACGGCCTCCCACCGTCGAGCCGACCGGGTGTCGACCGAGGCGCGATCGTCGGCGGTCGCCGGGGGTCGCGCCGGTGGTGCGCGCGAGCGACAAGCCACCCGACACCACGGCCGCGGCGACGAGGCGTGACTGGGCCTCGTCGACGGCGACGGTCACCGTGAACGGGCTCGCGGTGTCGCCGATGCCGCCGCCGTGGCCGCGTCGACCGCGCACCTCGGCGTCCGGCACGATGATGGCGACGCCGTCGTCGTCGGCCACCAGACGTCGACGCGGTCACCGGCGGCGATGCGACCGCCCACCGCCCGCGCCGGGTCGACCGGGATGCTGATCGCCCGACGCCCGGAGCGCGCCGCTCGCGGTCGCAGCACTCGGCGGGGCACGAGCTCGTCGCGCTTCGATGGTGGCGCCGGCGATGCGCCCGCCGACCCGCGCATGGGTGATCCGACGCGGACAGCAGTGGGCCGATGCCCGCCTCGCCGAGCGACACCGCCACGATCCGGAAGTCGCTCCGACGGACCCGCTCACCGGCACGGATCTCGTGGCGGCCACCGCGACCCGCTCGTCGCCCGATCGGGTCCGCAGTGCCCCGAAGGCCAGCAGCGCGGCGGCCAGCCCCACGACCGTCATCGTGCAGGTGACCGGGAGACGCCGAGGGCTGCGCACGAGCCCTGCGGGGCGGCTCGTTGACGGTGGACGAACTCATGTGACCTGGCTCCCGTCGACGGACGACTGTCCGTTTTGCCCGAAGTGCCGAGAGTATGCATGATTCGTGCGAACTCGGTCAAGCTACGCGAATCGGACTACGCTGGCCGTCGATGGATCGCTCCGCCCTGACCCCGCCCCGTCGTTCCCTCCGGTGCTCACCGCCGCGATGGCCGCCGAGCTCCTCCAGTCCACGTCGAGTACCTACGCAAGCTGGTGCGCGACGGCGTGGTGCCCGCCCATCGCTTCCCGGGTGGCCGCGAGTTCCGCTTCCTGCGCGACGAGCCTTCGAATGGCTCGCTGCGCTGCCCGGCCCGGCCGGCCGTCAGGACGCTGGGGTCGCCGATCCGGGCGCGCGGCCGGATCACTCGTTGACCGGCCGGATCCGCAACAGCGACCGGCACGTAGCTCTCGGACTTCCCTGCTCGTCGAGCACCACGTGGTCGGCCCCGACGCGCAGCGTGCCGCGCCGGGCATCGCCGTTCACCACCTCGACCAGCCACCGTCGTCCGCTCGTCTCCAACTCGAGGCAGCCGGGCGCGCCACCCGGCGGGACTCCCGCGCCGCCGTTCGAGCCACCTCGACGAGAACGCTCGACGACCTCGATCACCGGCGCCGACGCCGAGACCGGTACGTCGACCGGGCCCGGTTGCGGTGACGACCCGGCACCAGTCGGTGCCGACGCGGACCACGACGCCCCTCGGCGCTGCCGGATCGGCCACCGAGCACCACTGCATCACCCTGGTACATGAGGTCACGCAGCACGTCGGTGAGCGTGCGCTGGGTGACGAAGTGCTCGAGGGCGGCCCGCGACCACTCCTCCTCGTCGGCACGCCATTCGCGCCGCACGTCGGCCGCGGGCGACGAGATCGGGATCGAGGGGAAGGATTCGTGCATCTCCCCACACGAACCGCCGCCACGTGTCACGCGCCAAGCTCTGACGTAGCCTCCGCCACACGTGAGCCGGCGCCGGCAACGAGGGGGAACGCAGTGGCACTCGGAAATACCTGCAGCATCGCGCGCCTGCAACTGGGGCTGCTGGGGCGACGACGACCAGCGCGGCACCACCAACCTCCTACGCCCGAGCACAGGTGGTCAACGCCGCGCAGATGGTGCGGCGGCAGGAGGTTCAGCCCCGGCATCCCCTTCGACGACCTCGGCCCCCAGCCCGGCGGCCCCGGCCGCTCGAACCCCCAGCACTTCATGAGCGCGGACTCGGCGCCAAGCAGGACCACCTCCCCGGCGGCTTCCGCTACGCCGACGACTACGTGGTGATGCCGCTGCAGTGCGCCACGCAGTGGGACGGCCTCGCCCACGTCTCTACGACGACCAGCTCTACAACGGCTTCCTCAAGTAGCGACGTCACCCTGAAGGGCGCGCCGTACAACGGTGATCGAGGCGCACCAGGCCGCCGGCATCGCCGGGGCGGCATGCGTTGCTCGACATCGCCGCACTCCCCGAAGGCGTCGACGGCTCCCCCGGCGGCTTCGTCATTACCCCTGAGCACCTCGAGGCCGGGTGATCGCGCGCCAGCGGCGGCGCGGAGGTCGGCAGCGGCGACATCCTCCTGTTCCGCACCGGCTGGCGCCGCATGCTCGTGGAGACCGACGACCGCAACGCGCTCATGAAGTCGGAGCCCGGCATCGCGAGTGCATCGAGCGCCGGGTGAGCGCGACGTCGCCGTGATCGCGAGCGACAACTTCGGCATCGAACCACCGCCGCCGCAGGAGGGCGCGGGCTTCATGTGGGTGCACATGGTGCTCATCCGTGACCTCGGCATGACCCTCGGCGAGATGTTCGACCTCGACGCCCTCGCCGCCGACTGCGAGACCGACGGCCAGTGGGACTTCTTCTTCACTGCGCCCGCGTTGAAGGCCGCGCGGCGTCGGCTCCCCCATCAACCCCCTCGCGATCAAGTAGGAGCACCGCAGACATGACGATCGACGACGAACGCGCCATCCGCAGCCAGATCGAGACCTACGCGCAGCGCCGACCGTCGCGAGCCCGCAGTCACCGCCGCGGTGTTCGCCGAGGACGGCCTGCTGCAGATCTACTCGGGTGACCCGAGCACGGCGGCACGCTCACCGCAGCGCAAGGGCCGTGCCGAGATCGAGACCGCGAGCGGTGGTCTCGCCCGCTACCGGCGCGGACTCCACGGTCTGCAGCAGAGCACCATCGACGTGGCACCGACCGGCACAAAGATTGTTTAGGACTCACTGCGTCGCCCACCACCTCAGCGACCTCGACGACGGCACCACCACCGACCGCGTGATGTTCACTTCGCTACCGCGACAACTGGACGAACTCACCCGACGGAGGCAGCCCAGCGCCGCCGCCTCGCCGTCGACTGATCGACGAGCGCGCCGTGCACCACCCGGAGAGTTGACCCCGAGCGCTGAGCGCCTGTGGCACCCACCACGCGCCTGGAGGAACTCCGTCACGGCGGGCTTCTTGCTGCAGCGTGAAGTCGCGGGTGAGGTGGTCGAACCCGCCGTACACCCACACGCCGTCGACCTTGATCGCGAAGCGCGCTCGTGCAGATCACGTCGTTCACGTCGAACAGCTCCACGCCGTCGACGGCGTCGAGCGCCGTAGCCGGGTGCGTACGTGGTCATCGCGGCGGTGGCGTCGTCGTGGCTCAGCGCGCAGTAGCTCTCGGAGGACTGCGCGCGAGGTACAGCAGCGGGTCGTCGGACAGCGCCGTCGACGATCACCCCGACCGCGGATGCTCCTCGTCGCGCAGCTCCTTCGCCCACTCCTTCGTGGAGTCGCCACCGCCGGCGCCGTCGGTGAACGTGTGGCGCTTGGTGGTCGACGCGCCGGCGAGCACCACCGCGCCAGTTGAGCTCGCGGATCACCGCTCGTACCGTTGGTGCCGGCGCAGGCGGCGCGAACTGCCCGCCGGTGGCGAAGCGTCGCGGCCGAGCAGTTCCCCGACTGACGCAGGATCGCGCGGACACCGAGGTCCTCCGCCGCCGCCCCGAACGCGGTCATCCACTGCAACGCGTGCGAGTCGCCCGTGAGCAGCACGGTGCGGTCGCTGTCGGTGGCGCCCGACACGCAGTACCCGATGCCGCCCTCCGAGACCGTGTTCGTGCAGTGCGGGTTCGAGAAGCTCGTGCGTGCCGCCTGGTAGGTGGCGTACGGCTCCTGCTGGATCAACGTGCGTTGGCGGAGATAGAGCGCACCGTTGAAGGCCAGCGCGACGATCACCAGCCCGGCACCCAGTGCGTAGGTGCGACCGAGCGACGCCTTCAACCGCTTCGAGAACCGCACCGGGTTCTCGACGAAGCGGTACGACAACGCGGCGACGCCCAGCGCGACCGCGGCGGCCGCGAGCCGCAGGCCGACCGAGTTCCGGGACAGCGCCTGCGTGGTGATGATCATCAACGGCCAGTGCCACAGGTACCACGAGTACGACAGCAGGCCCAGCACCACGACCGGGCGCCACCCGAGCGAGCGGATGACGGCACTCGCCCGTCCGTCGCGGTCGGTGGCCTGGGCGTGGCCGGCGAGCAGCAGCAACATCGTGCCGACCACGGGCACGATCACCGCGGTCCCCGGGAACTTCGTCGCGTCGTCGTAGGTGACGACCGCGTACAGCACGAGCACGAGGCCGGCCAACGCGAGCGGTTCGGCGAACCGCCGCGGGATCACCGCCCGGCGGAACAGGAGGATGGCGACGATGCCCGCGAGCGCGAACTCCCACGCCCGCGCGGGGAGACCGAAGAACGCCCACGGGCTGCCACTGTTCGTCTGGCGCAGGTTGAGGGCGAACGACACCACCAGCACCACGCCCATCACGCCGAGCAGCACCCGGCGGAAGTTCGCCTTCGCGAAGCTGCGCGCCACGAGCATCCCGCCGACGAACACGAACGGCCAGAACAGGTAGAACTGCTCCTCGAGGCTGAGCGACCACGTGTGGAGGTAGGGGCTCGTCTTCAAGGTGCCGGTGAAGTAGTTGCCCGCGCTGTGCGCGAAGAGCAGGTTCGACACGTAGAGCGCCGCCGCCGCGCCGCGTGTGGAGATCAGGCGCCAGTCGAGCGGCGAAAGGAACAGCCACGACAGGATCGTGGTGCCCACGATCATGCACACCGCGGCAGGCACGAGCCGCCGGATGCGCCGCGCCCAGAAGTCGAGCAGACCCACCTTGCCGGCGGCCTTGCCGCTGGTGTCGCCGCCCTCGGATCGCACCAGCAACTGCTGCGTGATGAGCCAGCCGCTGATCACGAAGAACACGTCCACGCCGACGAAGCCGCCGCTGCACAGCGACACGCCTGCGTGGTAGAGCACCACCACGACGATCGCGACCGCGCGCAGGCCGTCGATGTCGGCGCGGTAGCTGATCTCCTGCTGGCGCGCGGGCGACTGTTCGGTGGTGGTCGTCAGACCCGAAGTATGACCGAGCGAAACGCTCCGAACCGGGCAATCCGGCGCGGGCGCAGCTCCCGGTCAGCTGCCGGGGGGCGGGTCGATCTGGGGGTCCTCCAGCGGCGCGCCGTGCACCTCGTTGCCGGGGAGGTCCATCACGATCGGCGGGTCGCCGATGCGGTGCGACACCACCTGGCCGTGCGCGTCGCTCGTGAGCAGACCTTCGACCGTCGACGCGAGCTGGTCGGACAACAGCATCGGCAGGCCCATCGCCTCGGGATCGATCGAATCCTGGTCGTCGAACAGCAGTCCCGTCGCCACGCCACCGGGGCAGATCGCGTTGATGCGGATGCCGCGCGCCCCGAGGTCGTCGGCCACCGAGCGCACGAGCCCCACCACCGCGTGCTTCGTCATCGCGTACACGGGGTTGATCGACAACGGGCCGATGCCCGACGACGACGCGGTGCACACCACCGCCGCGCCACCGTGCGCGGCCGCCGTCTTCGTGAGCACCGGCAGCGCGGCACGCAGGCCCCAGAACACGCCGTCGACGTTCACC
>JAXLRL010000052.1:0-11158 GCA_046331125.1 Acidimicrobiia bacterium | reverse complement strand
GCAGCGTGGCGGTCGCCGCCTGCGGTTCGGTGGGCCGGAAGCTCCCGAGCGGCGCGCCCCGCCCGCCGAGCAGGTACTCGCAGCTCCCGTCGGCGTGCACGAGGAGCGGCGGCGGGTGACCGGTCGCGCAGTACCGCAGCGTCTGGCGCTCGGGGTCGAGCACTGCGTAGAGCAACGTGCTCGAACGGGCGGCGTCGTCGTGCGCCACCAGCCGTTCGAGCGCGCGCACCACCGCCGCCGGGTCCTCCAGCACGACGGCCAGCGCGCGCAGCGCGGCACGCAGCTGCCCCATGGTCGCGGCCGCCTCCAGTTGGTGGCCGACGACGTCGCCGACGACGAGGCCGACCCGCGACCCCGAGAGCTCGATCACGTCGTACCAGTCGCCGCCCACCTGCAGCCGTTCGTCGGCGGGCCGGTAGGCGGTGGAGACCGCGACCGACCCCACCTCGTCGGGCCGCCCGAGCATCGCGTGCTGCAGCGTGATCGCGACGCCTTCGCGGTGCTCTGCGAGTCGCACGCGTTCGAGCGTCTGCCCGAGCACGGCGGCGAAGGTCTCGAGCGTGGCGCACTCGGCCTCGCCGAACGGCACGCGTCGCTCGAAGGCGAGGGTGAGCGTGCCGGCGACGCGCCCGTGGTCGAACAACGGGAACGACGCGACGGCCTCCGAATCGGGCAGGCCCGCCAACGTCTCCGGCGGGAACAGCGCCGCCATCTGCTCCCGCGTCGACACGTAGACCGGCGCGCCCGTGCGCGCGGCACGGCCGCCAGGCGTCGTGTCGTCGACCGCTGCCTCGCGGCGACGCCCCGAGTCGCCACTCGCGCTGCCCACCAGGGTGAGCAGACCGGTGCTCTCGTCGAGCACACGCATCCACGCGCGCTGCGCCGCGAAGGCCGAGTCGGCCTGGCGCGAGACGATGTCGGCCATGCCGGTGGTGGTGGTCGCACGCGCCAGCGCCGCCGTGAGCTGCCCGAGTTGGGCGGCCTGGTACTGCATCAGGCGCTCCGACTCCTGCGCCCGGATGCGTTGGAGGGTCTCGGCCACCTTGCCCGCGACGCTCAACGAGAGATCGCGCCGGGAACGACGCAGGCGTTGCGGCGTCGTCCAGGTGAACGCGAGGACCCCGAGCGGCTCGTCGTCGTCGGGATCGACCAGCGGTACCGACGCGAACGCCGCGACGTCGCGCCCCACCCGCGCGCGATCGGCGTCGGGAAGGGCCCGCACGTCGTCGACGAACACCGGCTCGGGCGTGGGACCCGATGCCACGCCCGCGGCGATCTCGAACGCGCCCAACGACGCCTCGCGGTGCCGGCGCATGCCGACCGGGCCGTCGGGACCGACGCCGGGTTCGTAGACGCTGATCTGGCCGCCCCACTCGACGACGGCGAGGACCGCCTGGTCACAACCGGCCGCCCGGCAGCCCTCCGCGGTGACGATCTCCGCGACGTCGCCGATGTTCTCGGCCCGCACCAGCGCGCTGACCAGGGCGGTGCGCCACTCGGCTTCCAGGCGTCCCCGCCGTTCCTCTTCCTGCGCGCGCACCCGTTCGATGGCCTGACCGAGACTGTCGGCGTACGCGGTGAGCGCATCCTCGTGCGCGGCGTCGAAGTCCTGCGCGTCGAGGAAGCACAGCCAGAGCCCGCCGCGCACCGACCACGTTCCCGGGAACGGCACCGCCGCCCAGGCGCCCCCGGTGCGACCGATGGCCTCGGCGGCCACGAGACCGAACGGCGCGAGGTCACCCGTCCGGCGCACGAGCACGGGGGACCCGTCGGCGATTGCCTGCCGCAGCGGTGGCGGGTCCTCGCGCGGGCCGGGTGCGAGGCCATCGGGTGCGGTCCAGGTACGCAGCACGAACCCGTCGTCGGCGCGCGCGACGACCAACGCGCGTGACGCGTCGAGCGCGTCGGTGCCGACCTCACCGACGGCAACGAGCAGTTCGTCGACCGTCTCGGCGCCGACGAGCGCGTTGATGGCCCGGCGCAGCTGTTGCAGGCGGATCTCGCTGCGCTCGGCGCGGGTCCGCAGCGCACGTTCGCGCAGCACCAACGCGCACCGGGCCGCGAACTCCTCCGCGAGCTCCCGATCGTCGTCGGAGAACCGCCGCTCCGAGCCGCGCAACGTCGCGCACGTGAGCACACCGAGCAGTTCCTCGCGGGCGACCATCGGCACCGACATCACCTCGCGCAGGTGATCGCGCGCGAGCTCGCGCTGCTGCGGGCTGCTGACCCGGTCGGCGTAGCCGTCGGCGACGAAGTCGTCGACGACGGTGATGCGCCCACGGGCAGCCCGGCCCACCGACGACGGGTCGTCGTCGATGGCGGCCGACGGCATCCGCCGCAACGCCCGCGCCACCTGTTCGTCGACCGCGGTCGCCGCCGCGAGGTCGAGCCGGTCACCCCGCACGACGCGCACCACGCAGGCATCGCAGGCGTCGGGCGTCAGCGCGCTCGCGAGCTCGCCGAGCAGTGCCTCGACGTCACCCGCCGGCGACTGGAGGACGAGCGCGACGCGGGCCAGCAGGGCTGCGCGGCGGTGCTCCGCGTGGGTGAGGCGCCGCTCCCTCCGCTCGATCCCCACGAGCCAGCCCAGGGTCATCACCAGCGCGCCGAAGCCCTGCGCGAACAGGAGTTGCACCCGGAGGGACGGATCGCCGAACCGCTGGAACGGGTCGTGGCCGCTGGCCCCCCCCCAGTTGAGGACGATGCTGACCGTCGGGGCGGCGACGAAGGCGCCGGGAACCTCCAGCCGGAGGGCCGCCCACCACATCAGCGGCACGACGAGCCACGACAGCGGGATCCCGTGCCAGAGCACACCGACCATGGACACGGCAACGGCGCCGAGGAAGAGCAGCAGCAGCTCGCGACGGTGCGACGCGGGGATGCGGTCACGACCGGGCCCGGCGAAGAACACCAGGGGCGCGCCGACCACGAGCACCGCGAGCGCGTCGCCCGCCCACCACGTGAGCATGTCGGTGCCGAAGTGCGCCGTCGCACCGTCGGCGAGCTTCACCAACGACCCGACCAGCGCGCCGACGAGCGGCCCGGCGATCACCGCGCATCCGGCGAACCGGACGAGGCCGGACAGCGTGTCGAGCCGCGGGCGGCGCGCCCCCACGCGTGCGAGCAGGGTCGCGCCGACGAACGGCTCGACCACGTTCGCCGCCGCGAACCCGAGCGCCACCCAGAACGCGACACCGTGCGCGGTGTCGACCGCGAGCTCGGCGACCCCACACGCGGCCAGCGCGGCCGCCCACCGACGGCGGGGCAGGAGCACCAATGCGGCCAGCGAGATGCCTGCCGGTGGGAAGAACGCCGGACCGGCACTGCCCGATCCGAAGACGGTCCACGAGAGCTGCGCGCCGATCGCGTACGCGGCACCGACGACGAGCACCGTCGTCAGGACCGCGGGGCGCTTCACCGGAGCATCGTGCATGCAGGGAGACCCGTCGTCGTGGAAGCCCGAGCCTACCGACGCCCCGGACACACCGCCACGGCCGGTGTTACCCCGTTTCGTCGATCTCGAACCACACGATCTTGCCCCCGGCCTCCCTGCGCACACCCCACCGGTCGGCGGCCGCCGCGACGATCAGCAGGCCCCGGCCGCCGGTCTCACGGGGTCGCGACGCGCGCCGGGGCAGCTGCCCGTTGGCGTCGGCCACCTCGCCGCGCACCGTGTCGCCACGGCGCCCGATGCGGACGGCATACGTGGTCGCCGCGTGCAGCACTGCGTTGCCGGCCAGCTCCGACACGATCATCACCGCCCGCATGATCACGTCGTCGGTGTCGTGGGCCTGCTCGAGCACGTCGGTCACGAACGCGCGTGCATCACGCACGGAGCGCGCGTCGGGCGCGAAGCGCCGGGTGGCCGCGTCCCGCACGACTTCCTGCTCGTCATGCACGTCCTGCACCCCGCGCACGGCGCTCACCTCCGATTCGGTCCTCGAGTGTGGCTTCGTCGCCGGCCATCGCGCCCGGGTCAGGGCTCCGCGACCGCGTGCACGTGTTCGGCCAGCTGCTCGAGGCTCCGTGCGAGCATGCGCGACACGTGCATCTGGCTGATCCCCACCTGCGCGGCGATCTCCGACTGGGTGAGCCCCTCGAAGAAGCGCAGGTACACGATCTTCTGCTCCCGCGGCTCGAGCAGCGCGAGCAGCTCCTCCACCGCGAGACGGTCCTCCACCGCGGTGATCTCGCGGTCGTCGCCGCCCAGCTCGTCCTCGGGACTGCGCGTCGAGTCGTCGCCCCGCACGGCGTGGATCGACACCGGTCGGTAGAAGCCGCCGGCCTCGATGCCCTCGAGCACCTCCTCCTCGCTCACGCCGGCGCGCTTCGCGATCTCGGCCGGCGTGGGCGCGCGCCCGAGCTCCTGGCTGAGCGCCGCGACCGTGCGGTCGAGCTCGAGGTACACCTCCTGCACGCGTCGGGGGACGCGCACCGCCCAACCCTTGTCGCGGAAGTGACGCTTGATCTCCCCGACGATGGTGGGCATCGCGAACGAGCTGAACTGCAGCCCGCGGTCGGGCTGGAACCGCTCCACGGCCTTGAACAGCCCGACCAACGCGACCTGGCGCAGGTCGTCGATCGACTCCCCGCGGTTCGCATACCGTCGGGCCAGGTACTCGGCGAGGCGCACGTGGTCCTCCACCAGTCGGTCGCGCAGGCGCCGGTCGCGTGTCTCCTGGTACTCGACGAAACGGGCGAGCGTCTCGCGGTTGGCGATGCGGCGCTCCTCGGCGCTCCGTCCGGTGGTTGCGTTCGGTGTTGGTGCCTCTGGCATACCGATCCTGTCGTCGCGAGGGGTCGGCCGCGCGGCACCCCCGCCGGCACGACCATGCAGGCCAGGATTCCCGTGACGGCGGCCCCGCCAAACTCGGGCCCGGGTCGACGCCGGTTTCCCCACGGGCGCTCCGGGGGTACGGAGCGCGGATGACCTCGCACCCCGCAACCACCACGCACCGTCCGTCGTCGCGGCCGAGGGCGCTCCGCAACGATCCCGTCGCCGCCATCGCGTCGTCGGTGCCCGCCGACGTCGTCGAACCCGTGCGCCGGCGGGTCGAGTCCCTCGTCCCCGCCGGCCCCTGGAAGGACGCGCTGAGCGGTACCTGGCTCGGGCACACCCTCCACCCGATGCTCACCGACCTGCCGATCGGATGTTGGACGTCGGCCGTGGTGCTCGACCTCGCGGGCGGCCGGGCGGCGCGACCAGCCGCCCAGCGTCTCGTCGGGCTCGGCATCGTGAGCGCGATCCCGACCGCGGCGACGGGTGCATCGGACTGGTCCGACACCGGGGGTGACGTCGCCCGGGTCGGCGCGGTGCACGCGGCGAGCAACACGCTGGCACTCGTGTGCTTCGGCGCGTCGTGGCTCGCCCGTCGTCGTGGGCACCACTTCCGCGGAGTGGCGCTGGGCCTGCTCGGCGCGGGCGCCGCGACGGTGGGCGGCTACCTCGGCGGCCATCTCGTGTCCGCCCTCGGAGTCGGCGTCGACCAGACCGCGTTCTCGAACGGTGCGGACGACTGGGCGCCGGTCGCGAGCGACGCGGTGGTGCACGACCAGGAGCTGACGCGCGCCCGCGCCGGGGAAACCGCGGTGATGCTCGTGCGCGAGGAGGGCGAGCTCGTGTGCCTCGGGGCCCGCTGCCCCCACCGGGGCGCGCCGATGGAGCAGGGTGAGCGCGCCGACGGCGCCGTGACCTGTCCGTGGCACGGCAGCCGGTTCTCGTTGCGCGACGGCAGCCTGCTGCGTGGCCCGGCGACCACGCCCCTGCCGACGTTCGAGTGCCGCGTCGCGGACGGCGTGATCGAGGTCCGTCACCGGCGGACGGCGGGCGAGACCGTCGTGGAGTGACGCGGCAGGGACCCCGGCCCGCACGCTTGGCACGGTTGGGTGGGGCCCGGCGGCGGGTACACCCCCGTCATGGACCACCTCGTTGCCGTGTACCGCGACCGAGAGACGCCGCGTCGGGTCGCCGAGGCCCTCCTCGCCGACGGCGTCGCGCCCGACCACGTCCACATCGGGACCGTCGCGGGTGACGCCCGCGCGCGCCACGCCGAGATGGAGGCGGAGGTGCAGAAGAGCTGGGGCGGTGCGCTGATCGGCACCTTCCTCACCGGCGAGATGCTGCGAGGTGTTGCGGTGTTCGTCGCCGTGCTCGTGCCGGTCGGCGCCGTCCTCGGCGCGCTCGCCGGGTGGCTGCTGTTCACCGAGTCGTCCGACACCTGGGTCCGCCTCGGCGTGGGTGCGCTGATCGGCGGGCTGTTCGGCTTCGTGGTGGGCGGCGTGCTCGGGGGCGGGTTCGCGATGAACAGCGGCGTCGAACCCCTCGCGGTCGAGGAGGGCATCACCGTCGACGTCGCAGGTCCGCCGCTCGGCACGGAGCACCTGCTGCGCGAGTTCGGCGCCATCCGCATCGACCGCTTCGCCGACGACGCGTGGTTGCGCACCGAGTTCGACGAGGGCCCGAGCGGCGTGACCGAGAACGTGAAGGAGACGGCGCGCCAGTTCCGCGAGCATGCGGCCGACCCGCGCCGCCGCTGAGCGGAGGAGACACACCATGAGCGATGTCCAGCCCGGGAGGAGTCACCGGGTCCCCCGCACCTGGCACGACGCGTACGAGGACACGCAGGAATTCCAGGCCCTCCTGCGCAAGTACCCGACGTACCAGGACGCAGTGGACGCATGGGTACGCGGCGAGCGCGCCCCCGAGCACGAGGGCGGCAACGCGAACCCGATGTAGGCACCTGTTCGGGTGGACGTGCGCCCGGACGTTTCCACTGCTGCCGGGGACGGGTAGGGGCAGAGCATGACCGCGATCCTCCGACCGAACGCTTCATCGGACCCCCGCGACGAGTCGGTGCTCGCCCGTGCTCGCGATCTCGGGTTCGACCTCGTGACCTACGAGTCGTCCTCCGGGCAGCTCATCTACGAGTGGCGACGCGGCGACGAACCGCGCCCCCAGTTCGTCACCCGACGAGTCGCACTGTTGTGGATGGACGAGTTCCTGGCCGGCTCACGACTGCGGGCGAGCTGACCGGAGCCGTCACCCGGTGGTGCGGGAGCGGCCGGCGCAGCGAGGAACCGCCGCCGGCCCAGGCGTCGAGCAGCGCGTGTGTGAAGCGCGCCTCCGCCCACTGCAGGGCCCGCGCCCCGAAGAGCACGCCGCCCGCCTGGCCCGGCTCGTCGGCGAGGAAGCGCTCCACCATCTCCCGGGCCACGATCTCGTGGACGGCGTCGGCCTGCACGTGCACCTCGTAGAAACGACGGGCCGCGGGCGGCGCGCCGAGCCGTCGGAGCGTCGCGGCGTACCGGCCCATCGGCCCGGTCGACGTCATCTCGAACAGCGCGAGGTGACCGAGGCACTCGGCCCGCCGGGCGCGATGCAACCCGAACCCACTCACGAGGTTGTCGGTCACGAGCGTCGATGCAGGCACGTGGTCCACGATCGTGCCGCCCGACGCGTGGATCGCGTCGAGGTCCACCCCGGCCCACTCGAGCGTCGACCGGAACAGCGTGGCGTGCACCGCGGCCGGGTCGCCGGCGCCGTACTCGTCGTGCTGGATCTCGACGAGTGCCGCCTTGGCCGCGCCGCTCACCCGGGGGATCGCCCAGGTGTGCGGGTCGGCCTCCTTCGTCTGGTACACGGACCGGTGCACGAGGAACTCGCGCATCTGCGGGAAGGCGCCGCGCGCGGCGAGCACGCGCGACAGCGACGGACCGGTGCCCGTCGCCAACGCGTCGAGGCGCTCCGGCACGACGCGCGGGTCGACCACGCGCGGTCCACCGATCTCGTCGCGCAGCCGGTCGAGGAATGCCGATTCGAGGCGCGCGCGCAGCCGCAGCACCTCGGGCTCCCACTCCCAGTCGTCGGGCACCCCCGCGAACCCGTGGTAGTGCAGCGCGTAGCAGCACCACAGCGCGAGTTGCACGTCGTCGCCCAGTGCGTCGAGGTTCCGGTGCCGCGGGGAACGGAAGGTCACGGTGCCGGGGAGGCGGGTCTCGAGCGCGTGCACGACCGCGGCGCTCGCCTCCCCGCGCGGCTCGGGGAGTCCAGGTCGTGTCGTCATCGGCTGCACCTACCCGCGAACGGTCGCGAGTATGCGACGGCCGCAGCGGGCACAGACCCTTGATGCACGCCATCTCGTACGTCCTGCCGCTGCGCGCCGGCGCACCCCGCCCCGAGCTGGTGCCCTACCTCGAATGGCTGGTCGACCACGTGGACGACGTGCTGGTGGTCGACGGCTCGGTACCGCCGGTGTTCGCCGCGCATGCCGCGATGTTCCCGGCCGGCTTGCGCCACCTCGCCGTCGACGAACCGCGCGTCACCCCCATGGGAAAGGTCGGCGGCGTGCTCACCGGCGTCGCCCACGCCCGGCACGACGCGGTCGTGATCGCCGACGACGACGTGCGCCACGACGACCGCAGCCTGCGCACCGTCGTCGGCCACCTCGGGGAGGCCGACGTGGTGAGGCCTCAGAACTACTTCACCGAGTTGCCGTGGCATGCATGGTGGGACACCGGCCGCACCCTCCTGAACCGGGTCACCGGTGGCGACTGGCCGGGCACGCTCGCAGTGCGGCGGACCGCGCTCGAACGCACCGGCGGGTACGCGGGCGACGTGTTGTTCGAGAACCTCGAACTGGTGCGCACGCTCCGCGCGGCCGGCGGCCGTGAGTACGTCGCCTTCGGGTGCTTCGTCGCCCGCACCCCGCCGACCAGTCGTCACTTCGCCGGGCAACGCGTGCGCCAGGCAGCGGACGAGCTGGCCCGGCCCGCCCGGCTCCTCGCGGAGCTCGCCCTGCTCCCGGCCATGGTCGTCGGCGGTCGGCGCGCACTCCTGGTGACGATCGCGGCGAGCATGATCGTCGCCGAGGCCGGACGCCGACGCGCGGGTGGACGCGACGTGTTCCCCTGGGCGACGACGCTCGCGGCTCCGTGCTGGCTCCTCGAACGCGCGGTGACGGTGTGGCTCGCGGTCGGCGCCCGGGCGAGGGAGGGCGGGGTCCGCTACGGCGACACCCTGCTCCCGCACGCGGCGACCCCCATGCGAGTGTTGCGCGCGCGTGCGTTGCGGCACGCTCCTGCGGTCAGGTGATCCCGAGCAACTTCTCGATCCGCGCGATCCGCGCCTCGAAGAGCGTGGCCTGCACGGTGAACGAGTCGTCGGCCGCACGGAACGCCGCCTCGACGGAGCGGATGTCTTCGCGCAGGCTCGCCTCCAGCGCCGCGAGGTCCTGCTTCGCCGAACCTCGCGCGGTGTCGACCACGGCGTTGACGCGCGCCTCGAGTTGCGCGAGCGAGTCGTTCGAACGCTTCTCCAATTGCGCGAGGTCTTCGCGGTTCTGCGTCTCGAGCCGCTTGAGGTCGGCGGTCACCGTCCGGTCGAGGCTCCGCACATCGGCGGTGAGCCCGCGGTTCACCGTGTCGACGTTGTGGTTCACGTTGTTCTGCGCGTCGGTGAAGAAGTCGGACACGTCGTCGACGACCCGCGGCAGGAAGTACCACGCGCACAGCCCGAGGATGATCGCGACGAGGCCGAGGACCGCGCCGATCGTCGCCCGGGTGCGGGCCCGACGGTCACCGGCCGGCGCCGGTCGGCGCAGCGCGACGATGCCCACCACGAAGGCCGCGAGCCCGATGGGGATGGCGGCGAAGTACCAGACGGCGGTCACGCCGAGGACGACCGCGGCGATCCCGAGCACGTAGGCCACCAACGCCAGTGGCGACACCTCCGCGCTCCCTGCCCCGACGCCCTCCGGGGGCACCGGGTGCGCCGGCGCCGGGAGAGTGGTCATGGCGCGTCATGGTAACGACGGCGTCGCGCGCGAACGTCGATGCCCGCGGCGTCCGCGTCGCGTGCCCGGAGAGGGATTCGAACCCACACGCCCTTGCGGGCCGGCGGGTTTAAGCCGCCTGCGTCTACCGTTCCGCCACCCGGGCCGGAACCGCCACGTTACGCCGCGATCCACGCGGCGAACGACGCCCCGAACTGCGCCTCCGTGCTCACGGCTCCGTGAACTGCGCCTCCGTGGTCACGGCTCCGTGAACTGCGCCTTCAGCTCGTGCTTGAGGATCTTGAACGTCGCGTTGCGCGGCAGCACCTCGAGCACCTCGAGCCGCTCCGGGATCTTCTGCGTCATGATCTGCGCGGCGCGGCAGTGCTCCTGCATCTCCGTGAACGTGAGCGGCGCCTCACCCGGGCGCATCTCCACGCACGCGCACACCATCTCCCCCCGCTCTTCGTCGGGGAGGCCGATCACCGCGACGGCGTTGACCCGCGGGTGCTCCATGAGCACGTCCTCGACCTCACGCGGGCTGATGTTCTCACCCTTGCGGATGATCATCTCCTTGGTGCGCCCGGTGAGGAACACGTGACCGTCGGCGCGCTTCACGCCGCGGTCGCCGGTGACGAACCAGCCGTCGGCGTCGAACGCCTCGGCCGTCTGCGCGGCGTCGGTGTAGCCGCGGAACAGCATCGGCCCGCGCACCCGCACCTCGCCGTCGACGTCGGGCGCGACCTCGGCGCCGTCGGGGCCGACCACCTTCACCTCGCAACCCATCACGGGTGCGCCCTCGGTGTTGGCGAGCTGCTCGTCGTCGTCGCGGAAGCCGCCCTGGCAGATCATCGGGCACTCGGTCATGCCGTAGCCGTGCATGATCGGGATGTTCATCTCGTCGCGCACCTGGCGGAACACCTCGGGCGGCTTGGGCGCGCCACCACCGCTCAGGATCCGCAGCGTGGGGATCACCGGCGTGGAGGGGTCCTTGCGCTGCTCACGCAGGAACGCAAGGTAGAAGGCGGTGCTGCCCCCGCTGATCGACACCGAGTGGCGGTTGAACAGCGGGACGCACGCCTCGGCGTCGAACATCTCGACCAGCACACAGCCGAAGCCGTGGGCCAGCATCATGATCACGTAGTCGGGGCCGCCGATGTGGGTGACGGGGAAGCAGATCGACCCGACATCGCTCGGGCCCGCGCCCAGTGCGTCGGCGAGCCCGATGCCGCCGGCGAGCAGGCTCGCGTCGGAGTGCCTCACGCACTTCGGGGCCGACGTGGTGCCCGAGGTGGAGTAGTACCAGCGGATCTCCTCGGGGTCGGTCGGCGCGACCGGCAACGTGGACGGGTCACCCTCGGGCAGCCCACCCTCGATCGAGACGACCG
>JAXLRL010000051.1:0-13270 GCA_046331125.1 Acidimicrobiia bacterium | reverse complement strand
GCGCGGGCCGTGAGCTGGCCGGTGTCGCAGTTGGGCCACTGCGGACAGCCCAGACCCGATGCCGTCAGGCGCACGGCGGCGCCCGACACGATGATCACCGCCACAAAGCAGGCGGCGACGACCGTCACCTTCCGGTACGCACTCGGGCTCAGATGAGGCACCCGCACGCCGGCGAGCCTAGGCCTCTTGTTTCGCCCGCTTCGTAGCGCGGCCGCGCGTGGAGGCGTCGAGGATGACCTTGCGCAGCCGGATGTTCTTCGGCGTGACCTCGACGCACTCGTCGTCGGCGATGAACTCGAGCGCCTGCTCCAGCGACATCGGGCGGGGCGGCACCAGGCGCTCCGTGTTGTCGGAGCCCGCGGCGCGCATGTTCGTGAGCTTCTTCTCCTTGATGGGGTTGACGTCCATCTCGTCGGAGCGGGCGTTCTCCCCCACGATCATCCCCTCGTAGACCTCCACGCCGGGGCCCACGAGCATCTGCCCGCGCTCCTGCAGGTTCATGAGGGCGAACGTGTTGGTGACGCCGCGGCGGTCGGCGACGAGTGACCCGGTGGGCCGGGTGCGCAGCGCGCCGTGCCAGGGCTCGTAGCGGTCGAACACGTGGTGGAGCATGCCGGTGCCGCGGGTCTCGGTCATGAACTCGGTGCGGAAACCGATGAGGCCACGCGCGGGTACGAGGTACTCCATGCGCACCCAGCCGGTGCCGTGGTTCACCATCTGCTCCAGGCGGCCCTTGCGCAGCGCGAGGAGCTGCGTCACCACGCCGAGGTAGTCCTCGGGCACGTCGACGGTGACGTGCTCGACCGGCTCGTGGATCTTGCCGTTGACCTCGCGGGTGACGACCTCGGGCTTGCCGACGGTGAGCTCGAAGCCCTCGCGGCGCATCGTCTCCACGAGCACCGCGAGCTGCAGCTCGCCGCGGCCCTGGACCTCCCAGGCGTCGGGGCGGTCGGTGGGCAGCACCCGGAGCGAGACGTTGCCGATGAGCTCCTGGTCGAGGCGACCCTTCACCTGACGGGCGGTGAGCTTGCTGCCGTCCTGGCCGGCGATGGGCGACGTGTTGATGCCGATGACCATCGAGAGGCTCGGGTCGTCGACGTGGATGACGGGCAGTGGGCGCGGGTCGTCGGGGTCGCTGAGCGTCTCGCCGATGGTGACCTCGGGCAGACCGGCGATCGCCATGATCTCGCCGGGGCCGACGACGTCGGCGTCGACGCGCTCGAGCGCCTCGGTGACGTACAGCTCGGTGATGCGCACGTTCTCGATGGTGCCGTCGGTGCGGCACCACGCGACCTGCTGGCCCTTCTTCATCTCGCCGTGGCGCACGCGGCACAGCGCGATGCGACCGACGTAGGGCGAGGAGTCGAGGTTGGTGACCAGCGCCTGCAACGGGTGGTCGGGGTCGTACTCGGGTGCCGGGATGTGCTCGAGGATGATCTCGAACAGCGGCTTGAGGCCGTCGGGGCCGCCGTCGCGGCCTTCCTTGAGCGCGGGGTCGTCGCCGTCGAGCAGCGCGAGGCCGTCACGCGCGTTGGCGTACACGATCGGGAAGTCGATCTGGTGCTCGTCGGCGTCGAGGTCGAGGAACAGCTCCTCCACCTCGTGCACCACCTCGGCCACGCGGGCGTCGGGCCGGTCGACCTTGTTCACGACGAGGATCACCGGCAGACGCGCCTCGAGCGTCTTGCGCAGCACGAAGCGGGTCTGCGGGAGCGGGCCCTCGCTGGCGTCGACGAGCAGCAGCACGCCGTCGACCATGGTGAGCCCCCGCTCCACCTCGCCGCCGAAGTCGGCGTGGCCGGGCGTGTCGATGATGTTGATCTTGGTGTCGCCGTACCGCACCGCGGTGTTCTTGGCGAGGATCGTGATGCCCTTCTCCCGCTCCAGGTCGTTGGAGTCCATGACCCGGTCGACGACCTCTTCCCGGGCGCCGAACGCGCCGGTCTGGCGCAGCATGGCGTCGACGAGGGTGGTCTTGCCGTGGTCGACGTGGGCGACGATGGCGACGTTTCGGAGGGCCTCGTTCCGAGGCAGAGCGCGCGAGGACATGGCGACCTTTCAGGGGGGCCTGAAATGATACCGGGGACCTGACCCCGTGAAGGGACCGTGCGATGGCCGACCGACCCGCTGCCTACGACGAATTCGGGCTCTTCCACGAGAACGCCGCCGAGTGGGGCCTCGCCTACGCCGGCCCGCCCGTGGTGCGGCGCGAGGACGTCACCACCACTGCGTCGGACGGCGGCACCGGCGGCGACCTCCGCCTGAGTGCGCTGGTGTGGGGCACCTCCGCGCCCGAGCTCGTGCTGATCCACGGCGGCGGCCAGAACGCCCACACCTGGGACACGGTGGCCCTCGCGCTCGGTCGGTCGCTGATCGCGGTCGACCTCCCCGGCCACGGGCACTCCGGTCCCCTGCCCGATGCGCCGTTCGCGCCCACCGAGTTCGCCGCCCGGGTGGAGCAAGTCGTGGCCGTGCTCGCCCCGTCGGCGCGTGTCGTGGTGGGCATGTCGCTCGGCGGGCTCACCTCGATCGCGCTCGCGGCGCGTGCCCCGCAGCTCGTGCGCCGCCTCGCACTCGTGGACGTGCTCCCCACCATCGACCCGCAGAAGGCGGCGCCCATCGCCGAGTTCATCAACGGCCCCGAGAGCTTCGCGACCTTCGACGAGATCCTCGAGCGCACCATCGCGTTCAACCCGACCCGCAGCGAGTCGTCGCTCCGCCGCGGCGTGCTGCACAACTCCGTGCAGCGAGACGACGGCACCTGGGTGTGGCGTCATCAGCAGCACTGGGACATCCCGGGCACCGACTCCTCCCCTGCCCACACCGCGCCCACCACCCGCGACGCGGTCGCCGCGCGAGCAGGCGAGACCGAGGCCGACGTCGTGGCCGCGAGCATGAGCCCGTACGACTCGTTCTGGGACGACCTCGGTGAGTACCCCGGCCCGATCATGCTCGTGCGGGGGCTGGCGAAGGGCACGATCATCGACGACAGCGCCGTGGCCGAGCTCGTGCACCGCCGCCCCGACGCCCGGGTCGAGGCAGTGGAGGGCGCCGGCCACTCCGTGCAGGGCGACCAGCCGCTCGTGCTCGCCGCCCTCCTCGACGACTTCGCCGACTCCTGAGCTACTTCTTGCGCCCGGCCTTCAGGTAGAGCACCGGCCCGAACGGCTGCACGAAGCACCCGAGGAACCACAGCAACTTCGGACCTCGCACGTCGCGCGCCGGGCGCTTCGCCAGATCGCGCAGTGCGATCGACGTGACGACCAGCTCGACGATCCCGCCGACGACGATCGCGACCTTCTGCTCGAACGCGAGATCCGACCAGCGCTTCTTGGTAGCCATGCTCCGACCCCACGCCGCCTCCGTTCATGCTGCTTCTTCGATTCGTCGTCGTTGGCGCTCTTCCTTGGTGACGGTGCGGAGGGTGAGGCCGTCGGGCGTGTTGGGGTTGCCTTCGAGGACGTAGTCGCCGTGTGGGATCAACAGTCCGTGGTGGTACGGGCACACTGCTGCGAGGTTGGTCATGTCGTCGGGGCCGTGCCACGAGCTGGGGTGCAGGTGGTGGACCTGGAGTCTGAGTCTTCGGTGACATCCGGGCCATCGGCAGTGGCCGTCGCGGCGGATCACGGCCCGCCGGCGCTTCTGCGACACGAACGATCTCGCCCGTTCCTCGTGGACGACGTTCCCGTCGTCGTCGACCACCCGAAGGTGCACCCGGGCGTTCGCCCGGGCGGCGTCGACCCATTCGTCGGGCAGTGGCACGCCGCAGAGGGTGGCTTCGCCGTCGAGGCCGATGTCGACGTGGAGATCGACGCGCGCACCGGCGGTGGGTGCGGAGGCGCTGTCTTCTTCGTCGCGGGCTGATGCTTCGGCGTGTTCGTCGTGTTCGAGTTGACACAACCCGATGAGGACGTCGGCCTGGCGGCGCTCCAATGGTTCCCATGCTTCGCCGGTCTTGGGGCGCATGCGGTTGGTGACGAGGTCGAAGAACGATTCGACGATCGCGCCGCCGTGTTCCATGGGGAGGGCGAAGCCGCCGACGAGGAAGCCGTCGTCGTCGCGTCGCTTCCAGAACGCTCGTTGGTTGCGGCGCCGTTGGGAGTTGCGACGGGCCTCGTCGCGGTCGTTGCGCGACGCTTCTCCCCGTGCCATGCGCTGCAGATCCCGTGGTGAGGTGCGCTTCGCGGCTTCAGCGATCTCTTCGTCAGTGTCCTCGTCGGCGAGATCGGCCGCGGGTTCAACTGTTCGTCGCTCAACTCGCCGTTCATCGCGGCGTCGCCCAGGTTCGGCAGCTCTTCGAGCTTCTTCGCGGTGTCGCGCTTGCGGCGCACTGGGTCTCGGTCTCGCCGTCCTTCGCGGCCTGGTCTTCGGGGATCGTGTCGCCGTTCGTCGAGCACCCAGGTCAACGCCAACTTCGCGGTGCGCAACTTCCGACGCTCGACGATCACCCGGCTCGCGCTCGACGCGCAGTTGGTCGGTGTGCCAGGTCCTCGAGTTCGAACAGCAGGTCGTTGAACTTGCTCACGAACCCATCAAACAGAGGGTGTGACACTTATCGCCCGAACCGGACGAACATCCCGAAGAAGTCCAACGAATCTCCTATGCGTGCTTCGATGCGGACCGCCCGTCGCTCGCTTCGACGCGGCTCGCCGTTCCCTCGCCACGGCTTCGTGGCCGGGCTTCCTGGTGCGCGTTCAACCGACTCCTCGAAGGTGTGACGCCAGACGCCCGCCAGGGGGCGCCGGATGACACCTGTTCACCCGTGGAGCCACGTTCGATGCTCAGTCGCCACACCTGCCCCGGAGCGCGAAGTGGCCGGGCGCCAGGCCCGGCCACGACGTGTTCGTTTCGAAGGGGTCGTCAGACGGCGCGGACGTTCTGCGCCTCTTCACCCTTGCGGCCGGGGCCCACGTCGAACTCGACGCGCTGGCCCTCCTCGAGGGTCTTGTAGCCGGTCCCCTGGATGGCGGAGAAGTGGACGAACACGTCGTCACCCTGCTCGCGAGCGATGAAGCCGAAGCCCTTCTCGCTGTTGAACCACTTGACAGTTCCTGTAGCCAAAGCAATTTCCTTTTTCGTGCCAGGACCTCTGAACTCCGGGTCCGGCGGTGATCAGGGTAGCGGGGATTTGGTACCCGTGAAAGCGGCATCCCACGCCGGTGACCGAAATGGGCCTCAGCGGGTGCGGCCCTCGGGGTCGCGGCCCTCTGCGTCCAAGGTGTAGAAGCGCACCTCGATGCCGTCGGGATCGAGGAATCGGAGCATCGATCCGACCGTGGCCTCCACGACGGGGTCGTGGTCGATGCCCAGCTCGTCGAGCCGGTCCACCCAGTGGTCGATGTCGGCGCGACCCCGCAGGAGCATGGCGAACGGGTCGTACCCGCGCAGCCCCGCGGCCGCGACCGGCTGCTCGCGCAGCGAGATCATCAGGTCGCCCTTGGACCGGTACACCACGCCCCGCACCACGCCGTCGTGGTCGTCGCGGAACTCGGTGAGCGGCTCGAGCTCGAGCACCCGCTCGTAGAACTCCCGGCTGCGCGCCATGTCGCTCACCGGGATCTTCACGTGGTGGAGCCCCAGGATCTGCCCCGTCGCCTCGCTCATGCGTGGGGGGTGCCCGCGGCGATGCGGCGCAGGTGGACGAGCGGGATGTGCCGGAAGGTGGCGTGCTCGTACTCGGCGTAGTCGGGTTGCACCGCGATCACGCGCTGCCAGGTGGCGGCGCGCTCGTCGCCGTCGAGATCGGTGGCCTCGACGTCGTACCAGGCACCGCCGGGCGCGCGGACCCGCCCGCGGAAGCCGCCGGCCACGAGGTTCGACCACCAGTTCGGGTCGGTGTCGGCGCCGAGGTTCGACGCGACGACGATCCAGCCGTCGTCGATCGTGAGCGCCGTGAGGAGCACGGACCGTTCCCGCCCCGACCGGCGCCCGACGGTCACGAGCTCTACGACGTCCATGCCGGCGAGGTGCGTCATCTCGGTGGCGCCGCTGTCGTTCCACACCTGCAGGTGGTGTCGCCAGAACTGCACGGCTTGCGCCCGGTCCATCCGCTCTCCGTTCGTCTCGACGATCCCTCGGTGCCGAAGGGGCGATTCTGCCCGATCCCCCGCCGACAGCTGCCAGACTGTCGCAATGACCGAACGCACGCGAGTCGACCAACTGCAGCCCGGCGCGACGTTCCGGCTGATCGCGGAGTGGCGCGTCGCCGGCACCGACGAGATGGTCCCGACCACCGACGAGCTCACCGCGTTCGAGGTCACCAACGACGGGACGGTCGTCCAGATCAGCACCGAGGTGGGCATCCTCGACCTCGAGGTCGAGGACTACGTGGACGTGGTAGCCGGCCCGTCCTGATCCACGCCGCCCTGATCCACCCCGCCGGTCAGGCCGGCGATCGGTCGGCCGTCGCTGCCGGCGAGGGACACACCCAGCCAGGCGGCGACCGTGGGGCCCAGGTCCACGATCCGGGCCGGGCCGCTCGCCGCGCCCGGCGCAACCCCGGGACCCACGGCCACGTACCACCCGCCGGCCCGGTGGTTGCCGCTGCGCCGCGGCGGTGGGTCGCGCCGCACGACCTCGTCGGTCGGCGCCCGCCCGATCCGGACGGCGCCGATCGGTGCCGTGGCGTCCCAGACGACGAAGGCGTCGGCGAAGGTCACGGCCCCGGGGTAGAAGTCCTGGGTGAACACCACGGCGTCGACCAGGGGCCGCCCCGACTCGGGATCGGTGAGCGAGCGGAGCACGGTCTCGACCTCGTCGCGTGCGGCGGTGGGAACATGACGCGCGCCGCGCGCGTCGACGTGGTCGTCGGCGGCGGCGATGCGCAACGCAGTGGTCGACACGTCGACCGGCAGCACGCGGTACGGCTTGCTGGCCTCCGACCGCAGCCGCACCGCGCGGCCCGCGTCCACGACGGACCGTGGGGCCCGCGCCCGCAACGACTTCGGCACCAGGTGACGGACGCGGTCGAGCGCACCCGACGGCCTCGCGGGCGCGGCACCGACGCGGCGCCGGAACACCTCCTCGACCAGGTGCCCACCATCGTGTTCGGGTCCCATCCCGAGGGGTGAGAAGCACAGGACTGCGGCATCGCCGGCGGCGGCCACGAGCCGTCCGAGCGCACGGTCGGCCGCGATGTACGACCGCTCGACGACGTCGCCGACCGTGGCGCGGCGCTGCGGATCGTGCTCGGGGTGCCCGGGGTCGTGGTCGCGCCAGGCGCGGTGGCCGGCGCAGTGGGGTGCGGCGATCACCGTCGCGAACAGGTCCCAGTCGTCGGCGGCGAGCAGCTCGCACAAGAGGTCGGTGCGCGCCTCGGTGCGCTGTTCGCACTCCCGCGCGAAGCGGGAGACGTCGTCGATGCCGTCGCCGAACGCGTTGCAGTCGAAGTCGGTGTCGGCGGCCGCGCCGAAGCGCGGCGCGAGCGGGTGCGCGGCGGCGGCCGGCGAGAGGCGCAGGATGTCCTGCTCCCGGCCGTGCGTCATCCAGTCGGCCACCACCAAGGCGCGATCGTCGCCCATCGGCGACTTCGGCACGTCGACCACGGCGACCCGCTTCCCCGCCGCGACGAGCGCGTCCCAGAACGGCGCGTCGGAGAATTCGTCGCGCCGGTGCGCCACGAAGTCGACCCCGTCGGCGCCGAGGCGCCCCCACCAGAACCGTCCGTGCCGCTCGGGGCCGACCGTGGTCGAGAAGGTGGCCCAGGCGGCGTCGTCGCCGAGCCCCGGCAGTGACGCGACCTCGCCGCGCCGGCCGCGTGCGCGGAGGCGGGCGAGGTTCGGCAGCCGCCCGGCGCTCACCCACTCCTCCACCAGGGCGCGGTCGGCGCCGTCCCAGCCGACGAGCAGGATCCGCGCGGTCATCGCGACCGGTCGCTCAGATCGCCGGGTCGCGCAGGTGGATGGTGGCGGCCCGGACACCGGGCGCGAACCGGTGCCCCTCGAGGAACGTGACCAGCGCCGCGCCCGACTCGAACGGGCCCTCGACCGTCCACTGGCCGGCGACGACCTTCCCGACGCGCAGCGTCCACCACAGCGATTCGGCGACGCCGCCGGTGCCGAGCTCGTCGTGGTCGATCACGCCGATGGCGCGCAGGCCCATGAGGGGGTCACGCTCGATGTGCCACTCCCCCGGCAGGCCCAGCCCGTCGAGGAACGCCTCGGGATCGGCGCTCTCGGCGAGCCACACCTGCCAGAGGCCGTGCGTCACCCGGACCCGATCAGGCGGGGGTGCCGTCGCGCCGGCCGCCGGTGACCAGGCGAGCGAGCAGGGCGGTGCCCACGGCGAACAGCGAGGCGACGATCAGCGCCGGGAGCACCAGCACGATCATGGTCCCGACGACCTGGTCCTCGGTCTTCAGGTCGCCCGAGTTGTAGGCGACGATCAGCAGGATCGTCCACGGGATGGCGCCCACGAAGGCGGCGAAGATCCCGGGCCAGATGCGCCGGCTGATCCACGACGCGACGACGGCGCCGAGCACGAGGCCGAAACCGCCGCCCAGCCCCCAGAGCACCGGCGGGGCGATGACCCGTTCACCGGGCCCGTTGATCGACCCCTCGAGCGCAGCGGCGATCGTGGTGCAGAGCAGGCTGGCGACGACCGCGATGGCGGCTCCCAGCCACATCCCCCGTTCCTCGGATCGCACCTGCAACTCCCCGCTCGCCGTGAGCGCGCCACAATAGGCGGATGACCCCCGAAACCGGTGCCTCCACGGCCGCCCCTGCGGTGGCCCCCACGTTCACCCGCATGGACGAGTCGACCGCCGAGCAATGGGGCGTGATCGCCACCGAGACCATCGCCGACATGCCGCGGGTCGCCGACTCCGTGCTGGCGATGCTGCGCTCGCTGGAGGACGTCACCGTGGGCTTCGCCGTCGACCAACTGGTCCACTGCCTGCAGACGGCCACCCTCGCCGAGCGCGCGGGCGCCGACGACGAATGGGTGGTCGCCGCGCTCTGCCACGACATCGGCAAGGCGGTGAGCGTGCCCAACCACCCGCGCATCGCGGCCGAGATCCTGCGGCCGTACGTGCGCGAGGAGGTGCGCTGGTCGATCGAGGTGCACCAGGACTTCCAGGGACGGCACTACTACCACCACCTCGGTGGCGACCCGAACGCGCGTGACCGGTACGTGGGCCACGAGTTCTACGCGTCCGCGGAGCGGTTCGCCGACGAGTGGGACCAGGTCGCGTTCGACCCCGACTACGACACGCTCCCGCTGGAGCACTTCGAGGGCCGCGTGCGCGAGGTCTTCGGCCGCGCGCACATGCTCTGACGAGCACGCCGATGACCCTGCTCCCGCTCCCCGACGACTGGACGCGCGCGCTCTGCGTCGTCGCGCACCCCGACGACCTCGAGTACGGCGGCGCGGCCGCGATCGCGCGCTGGACGCGCGAGGGCAAGGACGTCTCCTACCTGCTCGTGACGCGGGGTGAGGCGGGCATCGACGGCATGGACCCGCCCGAGTGTGCGCGCGTGCGCGAGGCCGAGGAGCGCGCCAGCGCGGCGGTCGTCGGCGTCGAGCGCGTCGAGTTCCTCGACGGTCACGTCGACGGGCTGATCGAGTACGGCCTGCCGCTCCGGCGCGATCTCGCGTTCGCGTTCCGCCGGCTGCAGCCGGAGCTGGTGATGTCGATCAACTTCCGGGAGTCGTTCGGCGGTCGCTCGTTCAACATGGCCGACCACCGCCACACCGGGCTCGCCATCCTCGACGCGGCCCGCGACGCGGGCAACCGATGGGTGTTCACCGAGGAGTCCGAAGCGCAGGGGCTCGCTCCCTGGTCGGGCGTGCGCTACGTCGCCTTCTCGGGATCACCCGGCAACACGCACGCGGTCGACGTCACCGACACCCTCGACCTCGGCGTCGCCAGCCTGCGCGAGCACGCCGGGTACATCGACGGCCTCGGCACCGAGTTCGATCCCGATGCGTTCCCTGCGCGGCATCGCTCGCAGGACAGGTGAGCAGTTCGGCTGCGAGTACGCGGTGGGCTTCGAGCTGTTCGAGCTCTGAGGCGACGTCAGCCGCCCAGCGCAGGGACGACCGCGGCCAGGGCCCGGCCAACACCTGCTGGAGTGCGCCCGCCCGGCCTCGAACTCCTCCCACGTCAACGGGTGCTCGCCGATGCCGTTCGCGAAGTTGTCGACGACGCAGACCGAGGCGTGCGGCAGACCCAACTCGCCCGCGACCACACACTCGGCGGCGAGGGTCATGCCGACGAGGTTCGCGAACGTCGCCATCACGCGGATCTCCGCAGCGGTCTCGAGGCGCGGTCCCGTGACCTGCCAGTAGACGCCGCCGTCGCGCAGGGGCACGTCGGCGTGGGTGTGCCAGGTGTCGACGACCTCGGTGCGCCATGCCCGGTCGAACGTGGGGACGCGGTGGCCGCGCTCGTCGGCGAAGGTGCTCACGGACCCGGAGATCCAGACGAAGTCGTCGGGTGCCACGAACGTGCCCGTCGGCAGGTCGCGCTGCAGGCCGCCGGTGGAGTTGATCGCGAGCACGTGTGTGCAGCCGAGCGCCAGTGCCGCGCGCAGGTTCGCCTCGTGGTCGACGAGATGCGGCGCGGTGTAGCTGTCCCATCCGTGGCGCTGGAGCAGCACGGCATCGCCCATCTCGCGCCACGACCCGACGCTCGCCGTCGCGGCCGGCGACGACGACGGTGCGCTCGAGCGCGCCTGCACCGATGTCGCTCCCGATGAAGCTGTTCCCGCCGATGACAACGGCGCGCCGCACGTCGAGTGTTCCGGCGCGAACTCGACCAGCGTCGACGAAGCGCGTCGCGCTCACCGTGGTAGCGCTCGGCGTGCTCGCCGTACCCGTAGGCCGACCGCGCACCGGGTGCGGCAACTCGAGTTGCACGCCGCCGCCCGCGACCGCGTTCACCGGGTTGCGCGCTCGTGCCGCGCAGGCGGGGCGGGATCGCGTCGAGGTCGTCAACGATCACGTAGCCGGGCAGGGCGTCGCGCAGCAGCACTGCGAGCCGCGCGGCCTGCTCCCGCGCCGCGCCGCCGACGTACACCGAGGGGGTGGGGCCGTGGCCCCAGTACCCGTGGAGCGACACCACGGCCGACACGTGGTCGAGCAGCCGGGTGAGTGCGTCGGAGTGGGCGGGGTCGATCTCGGTGGAGGGCACGTGGCGCTTCAGGTGGTCGGGCTGCACCACCGCGTAGCAGGAGGCACCGGCCCGCTCGGCGGCCGTGGTCGCGATCTCGGCGGTGCCGGGCTCGAGGCCGCCGTGGAGGGCCAGGAAGCCCACCGGCGAGCCGAGCACGAGGTGTTCGTGGACCTCGGGGTGGGCGAGGAACTCGGCGAAGGCCACCCGTCGACGGTAGCCCGGACCGGGTGACGGTACCGGGTCCCCGGGCGGGCGTGTGTAGCATCCGCGCCCATGTTCTGGCGTCGCCCTGACGGCGACCTCGTGCGCGACCTCCCGCCCACCAAGGCGATCATGCCGTACCTGATGCGGGGTCGGAACGAGTCGGCGGTCTACTTCGAGCAGCGGGTCGCGCTGCGCAAGGCGGATCAGTACATCCGCGACTTCAACACCGCGCACCCGGAGACGCCCATCACGATCCAGCACCTCGTGATGTGGGCGATCGTGCAGGTGCTCACGCAGTTCCCCACCATGAACCGCTTCGTGATGGGCGGACGCCTCTACCAGCGGCGCGACATCACGTTCACGTACTCGGCGAAGCAGAGCCTCAAGGACAAGTCGCCGCTCATCGTGATCAAGCGCGAGTTCCGCGCCGACGAGCCGTTCGAGGAGATGGTCGCGGCGATGCAGGCGCAGTTGCGCCAGGACAAGTACGGCGGCGAGATGAGCCCGGCCGACCAGGAGGCCGCGCTCATCCTCAAGTTCCCGGGGGTCGTGCGACGGATCATTGTCGCCGCCGGCCGCGTACTCGACGCCTGGGGTCTGCTCCCCGCGTCGATGCTGGAGCACGACCCGCTCTACGCCAGCGTGTTCTTCGCCAACCTGGCCTCGATCGGCATGGACCCGTGCTGGCACCACCTGTACGAGTACGGCACGATCGGCATCTTCGGGGTGATCGGCCGGCCCACCACCGACCCGGGCTCGCCCACGAGCGGCCCCGACCGGCGCCGGAGCATGGAGCTGCGCTGGACCTTCGACGAGCGGGTCGAGGACGGCCTGGTCGCCGGCTACGCCCTCAAGCGGGCCAAGCAGATCCTCGAGGATCCGATTGCAGCCGGTCTGACCGATTTCGGCACCGGTGAGTGAACGCATGCTGACCACGACCCGCGCGAGCCGTCCCGAGCACCGGTCCCGGGTTCCCCATAAGCTCCCCTCCCGACCGGTAACCTGGCCCGATGCACCGAGCCGGGTCCGGCCGGATGTGCCGTGCCGAGGAGACATTGGGGTGACAGCGGGGTGAGCTTCTTTCGGGACCGCCTCGAGGCGTACCCACGTCTCGGCGACATCGAGGTGGCGCGTACCGCGGGCTACTGGCCGTACTACAAGACGGTCGAGAGCGCGGCCCACCCTCGGTTCACCATCGAGGGCAGCGACTACATCAACTTCGGGTCGAACAACTACCTCAGCCTCTCGTACCACCCTCGTGTGATCGAGGCGGCGCAGCGGGCCACGAGCAAGTACGGCACCGGTGTCACCGGGTCCCGTCTGCTCAACGGCACCCTCGACCTCCACCTCACGCTGGAGGCCGAGCTCGCCGAGTTCTACGGCGCCGAGGCCGCGCTGGTGTTCTCCACGGGGTACGTCGCCAACGTCGCCACGATCAGCGGCCTGCTCACGCGCCGCGACTACGCGATCCTCGACAAGGACGCGCACAACTCGCTGCTCACCGGCGCGCAGTTGTCGGGCGCGCAGATGAAGCGCTTCGCCCACAACGACCTCGGCCGGCTCGAGCGCATCCTCTCCGACCTCCCCGCCGACGCCGGCAAGTGCGTCATCGTCGACGGCGTCTACTCGATGGGCGGCGAGACCGCGCCGCTGGCCGAGATGCTCGAGCTCTGCCACCGCTTCCCCAACACCTTCCTCCTCGACGACGAGGCGCACGGTGTCGGTGTGCTCGGTGACCGCGGGCTCGGCGCGGCCGAGATGTACGGCGTGGTCGACCAGGTCGACCTGCTCACGATCACGTTCTCGAAGTCGTTCGGTTCCTGTGGCGGCGCGCTCATGGGCTCGCCCGACGCGATCGAGCTGCTGAAGCTCGACGCCGATCCGCTGATCTTCACCGCGTCGAACACGCCCGGTTCGATCGCCGCCGCGCTCGAGGCACTGCGGGTGCTGCGC
>JAXLRL010000050.1:0-13279 GCA_046331125.1 Acidimicrobiia bacterium | reverse complement strand
GGCCCGGGAGCGCGCCGGCGCCGGCGAGGCCGAACAGGACCGTGCCGCCCATCACTGCCGTGAGGGCGGCGACCCGCAGGCGGAACCCCGAACGCCCGGCGCTGCCGGCGAGCGCGGCCCCCGCCCCCAGGCGACGGTCGACGGCTTCGTCGCCCCCGGCCGACCGCAGCACCGCCACCACGCGCGCGACGACGCCGTAACCCGGCGGCGCGTCATCGGGCGCCACCCGGCCGTCGAGCATGCGCTCCGCGGTCTCACGATCCAGGCTTCTCACGCACGAGAAGAGCGACGGCCGGGGCCGAGGCGTTACGCAATCGGGCCCAATTTCCCGGCATTCGGATCGGGAATCACTCCATGGTCGGTCAGGAACTCGTGGAGCCCCGCCACCAGACGGATCTCCGACAGCTCGTGCAGCGGCACCCAGGCCACCTCCTCGGCGTCGTCGCCGGCGACCGCGGTGCCATCGAGGTCGAGCAGCCCGACGAGGAAGTCGAGGATCACGAAGTGGTGGTCGTCGTCGATGCGTTCGACCCAGCCCAGGAACTGCTCCACCACCACGTCGAGGCCGGTCTCCTCGTGGAGCTCGCGCACGACCGCCTCGTGGAGCGTCTCCCCCGCCTCGACCCGGCCGCCCGGCACCGACCACTCCCCCGCCCCGGGACCATGCCCGCGCCGGATCACCAGGAGCGCGTCGTCGAGCACCAGCACCCCGCCGACCGCGACCTCAGGACGCCGGGTGCTCACGCGGACGGGTCGGGTGCGAACGAGTGGTGCATCGTGAGTGCCCGTGCCGAGAAGCCGTGCCCCTCGAAGAAGTTCTTCGTGGCGCGGTGCCCGGGCAACGCAACCGCGTCGACGCCGATGCACCCCTGGGCCCGGCAGAACTCGAGCAGGTCGGCCGCGAGCGCGTCGCCGAGGCCCACCTCGCGGGCGAGGTGCTCCACGAACAGGTCGGTGATCACCCCGAGGCGACTGCCGTCGCGCAGCTCCTCCACCACGACCGCGCCGAACCCGAGCACGACGCCGTCGATGGTGGCGACGAGCAGCAGCGCGTCGTCGCGGTCGAGAAGCTCCCCGTAGGTGTCGGTGAACGGCTCGGCGCGCGCTTCGCGTTCGCGCCAGAGGGCGCCGCCGCGCATCGGTCCGAGCTCGCCGCGCATCTCGCGTGCGAGCTCCGCGATGCGTTCGACGTCGTGCTGCGTCGCGGGCCGGCTCTGTTCCATCGCGACGCTGCCCTGGCCGACGGTCGCGTCAGCCGAGCTGCGCGATCTTGCCCAGGATCGTGTTGCGGCCACGATGCGCGGCCTCGTAGCGACGCACCGCCTCGAGCTCGTCGGCACCGAGGCCCTCGAGCCGCTCCACGACCTGCGACGCCGAGAGCTCGTCGTAGTCGGGGATGGCGAGCTCGTCGACACCCGGCACGGTGAGGTCGGCCGACTCGGTGGGCGCGCTCGCTGACGGCGCGGGCGCCGGTTCGGGAGCAGGCGCAGGCGCGGGCGCCGCGGTGGGCGTGGGCCCGGCCGCCGTGGGCGGGGCCGGCGCGGCAGCCGACGGTGCAGCAGTCGGCGCGGTGCCGTTGGGACGCGGCGTGCCCGGACGGTTCTCGAGCAGGCCCTTCAGCGCGGTGCCGGCGACATCGCGTGCCACACCGATGCCCGCACCGGCGACGTCCTTGGCGACGCCGAAGCCGCTCTCGGCGACGACCTTCGCGACGCCGACCGACTCGTCGATGCGGCGCTTCACCTCGTCGGCGGGCACGGGCGGCGGCATCGGCGGTGCCGGCGTCTTCTTGCCCGACAGCTCCCGCTTGCCGCGCATCACGAAGATGCCCATCATCCCGGGCAGCATGTCGCGCACGTAGAGCGCGGCGCCGACGGGCGCGTAGACGCAGAGGTCGAGGGCCTTCTCGACGGGGTTCTTGTCGTCGGGCACGGGAGGCGCTCCTCGTCAGGGGTGGGGTCACACCGGAAACGTCCCCGGCGTGAGAGCACGTCCAGTCTACGGTGCCGGTCACGATGTCGGCCCTCGAGGTGTGCCTCCTGCTCGTCGCGGCGTTCGCCGCCGGCGGGATCAACGCGATCGTCGGCTCGGGCTCGCTCATCACCTTCCCCACCCTGCTGGCGATCGGCTACGCCCCGGTGACCGCCAACGTGAGCAACACGATCGGCATGACGTTCGGCGGGCTCAGCGGTGCCTTCGGCTACCGCCGCGAGCTCGAGGGGCAACGGAAGCGCGCCCTCACCCTCGGCTCGGCATCGCTGCTCGGTGGCATCACCGGCGCAGTGCTGCTGCTCACCCTGCCCAGCTCGGTGTTCGACGCCGTGGTGCCCGTGCTCATCATCGGGGCCTGTGTGCTCGTCGTCGTGCAGCCCCGGCTGAGCCGGTTCGTGGCCGAACGGCGGGCCCGGCCGGTGGAGCACGGCGGCATCGAGCTGTGGATCGGGATCTTCCTCACCGGCGTGTACGGCGGGTACTTCGGCGCGGCCCAGGGCGTGATCCTGCTGGCCCTGCTCGGGATCTTCATCGCCGACCACCTGCAGCGGCTCAACGGTGTGAAGAACGTGCTCGCGCCGATCGCCAACGGTGTGGCCGCGATCTTCTTCGTGTTCGCGGCGGACGTCGCGTGGGAGGTCGTGGTGGTCGTGGCCGTCGGCTCGGTGATCGGCGGTCAGGTGGGCGCGCACGTGGGACGGCGACTGAACCCCACGGTGCTCCGCGGCGTCATCGTGGTCGTCGGCCTGGTCGCGGCGGTCAAGCTCCTGGCGACGTGACCGCGCGCTGCTCGCGGCGTTCGCCGCGCGCCCGCACCACGTAGAGCCCGGTCGCGCCGAGGAGGACCAGTGCGCTCAGCGCGACGATCCAGTCGCCGAAGCGCACGTAGGTGGTCTCCCCCGTCGTGGTGTCGATCGTGCCCTGCACGGTGGTGCGCTCGAACAGCTCGGTGGTGTCGTGCACCGTGCCGTCGGGATCGATCACCGCGCTGATCCCCGACACCGACGCCTGCAGCACCGGCCGACCGGTCTCCGCCGCGCGCATCTGGCTGTTGGCGAGGTGCTGCTCGGAGTTGGCCGAGCGGCGGTACGAGCGGTTGTTGGTGCTCACGACGATCGCCTGCGCGCCCTGCTTGACGGAGTCGCGCACGAGCGGGCCGAATGCCGACTCGAAGCAGATCACCGACCCGACCGGCGTGCCCTTCACGTCGAAGACCTTCGTGCGGTCGCCGGCCTGGAAGTCGTAGGGGATCTGGCGGAGCTCGGAGATGAAGCCGAGCTGGTCGCGCCACGGCACGTACTCGCCGAACGGCACGAGGTGCTGCTTCGAGTAGGTGCCCTGCAGCTCGCCCTTCGGGGTGTAGAGGAGGTTGGTGTTGCGGACCTCGCCGTCGGTGCCGGGTGTGCGCGCGTTCACGAGCACCGCGCTGTCGTGCTCGGCGGCGATGCTCGGATCTGGTCGCGCAGGTACTGGTCGGTCTGCGGATCGGTGTCGAGCGCCGACTCGGGGAACACGATGAGGTCGAACGGGCCGTCGAGCTCGTCGGCGAGCGACAGGTGCGCCTGGGTGAGCTGCTGCACGTTCTGCTCGGCGAGGCTCAGTTCCTGGTCGTCGCCCTGCAGGAGTGCGTAGCGGAGCTTGCCGGTGACGGTGGTCTGGTAGCGGGCGACGTCGGCGACGACGGCGAACAGCAGCAGGCCGACGAGGCCCGCCGCCGCCCACACGATGGGGCGCGACGAACGGGGTGCCGCGCCGCTCGCGACGTCGCCGTGCCGACGCGCCGTGACCGCGACCACGAGGTCGAGCAGGAAGGCGTTCACCGCCACGATCACGAACGACACGAGCAGCACGCCGCCCAGGCTCGCGAGCGCTCGCGCCGCAGGGACGTCGTGGAGGCTCACGCCGAGGTTGCACCACGCGAACCCGCCGAGGGGCCAGCGTCCGAACAGCGCCTCGCTGAACGTCCACGTGGCGGCCACGATCCACGGTGCCGCGATCCCCTTGCGGGCGAGGGCGGCGACGATCGCGCCGACCAACGCGATGGTGCCGGCCAGCGCGGCGACGAACGGTACGAGCGCGACGGCACCGAAGTAGCGGACCCACGCGAGCTCGGCGCCGAAGCACGCGATGCCGTACGCGAAGCCGTACAGCGCGGCGTGCCGGGGGCGGGCGCCGCGCCACGACCACAGCAGTGGCACCAGCGCCACGAGCACGAGCGGGCCGAGGTCGAACGGCGGGAAGCTCAGCGCGACGAGGATGCCGGCTCCGAAGGCCGCCCCCAGACGCGCCCAGCTGGGTCGTGCACGGCGCGCCGACGCCGCTGCGGGCGCCGGCGCGGTGTCGTTCATGTCGTCAGGCGCAATCCCGGCAGAGCATGCGCGCCTCGTCGGCGAGCTGGTTGCGCGGGAGCACCAGGAAGCACGACGAGCACAGGAACTCGCCGGGGCGACGAGGCACGATGCGGGTGGGACCGTCGCCGCCCTCGGCGCCGGCGTCGTCGTCGTCCTCGACCTCTTCCTCGTCGTCCTCGAGGGTCGCACTCGCGGTGCGCTCCTGGAGCAGCACGTCGAGCGGCTCCTCGACGTCGTCGGGGTGCAACTCCTCGTCGAGGTCGACGACGTCGTCATCCTCCTCGCCGCCGTCGGACCCGGTGTCGTCGGTGACGACCGCGACGGGCACCTCGGGGCTCACCTCGAGGTCGTCGTCGTCTCCGACGTCGAGCAGATCGTCGTCGAGGTCGTCGTCCTCACCGTCGATGAGGTCGTCGTCATCGTCGGCGAGGTCGTCGTCGTCGATCTCGATTTCTTCTTCTTCGAATTCTTCGTCGCTCATCGGGGCTCCGAGCGGGTTGGGGGCCGCGGAATATAACACCGGGAACGCGTTTCAGCGGCGCAATGTAGGGGCTCGTGCCCCGGGCGCTCCGGTGGTGCGCGTCCGGGAACCTGGAAACCCACCGGGGTATTCCCCTCGAGAGGTCCGAGCGGTGTGGTCACGCTCGCATTCGGAGCGGGGACCCAGGAGGCCGTTGGGGCCACTGGCTGGCCCGACCTGCCGAGCAGGCGGGTTATTGCAGCGTTCTCTACTGGGCCTCCTGAGCCCCCGGTGCCCTTCCCTCTCCCGGCCCTCGTCCGGCGCGAGCAGGACGACCCACGACCAGGCAGATCAGGACGACGTGTAGTGAGCCGCATCGAGGGGGTCCGTGTCAAGCGGAAGCGTTGTGAGGTTCGGCGCTCTGACCTGCTACGACGCGCGTCGCCGCAGGTCAGAGCGTCGCGGAATTTTTCGCGTGACGCTTCGATGTCGCGACATCGCTGACACGCGTGTGTCACGCGGTGGCGGGTGTGACGTGTGTGCATCGCGCACGGGGCGCGTTCCCGGCCGGCGCGCGCGGTGCGTCAGGCGCGGCCGCCGGCGCGACGGCGCTCGGCATCGCGCTCGGACGCGAGGCGCTCGAGCTCGTACGTGGTGTGGTCGACGTACTTCATCGCCTCCGCGATCGCGCGGTGCCCGGCCTCTTCCGCGATGAGCCGGTGCATCTCCTGGCCGATCACGCGGTAGCTCGGGTGACCGGCGGGCGCCGTGCGCAACTCGAGCAGGTGCATCGCCTCGCGCGCGTTGAACTGCATCGAGAAGCGGATGCGGTACGCGAGCGACACCGCGTAGGCGGCCTGTGCGGGGAACGGGTCGAGCAACGCGTCGTACAACGCGGCCGAGCGCGCCATCGCGTCGTCGAACTGCTGACGCAGGCCCGCTTCCTCGACCGCCTCGGGCACTTCGTAGCCGTGCAGGATCGACAGCGGCTGCCACTCGATCGTGAGCATCCGGTGACGCTGCAGGTCGCGGAACGCGCCGTAGTCGGCGAGCACGTCGAAGCGGTAGTCGACCCGCTCGAACGCCCGCCCGGGCTTGTGACGGCGGTTGCCCCGCTCCCCCACGTAGGCCCGCAGGAGCGCCACCTTCTCGTCGTGGCCGAGCGTGCGGACCTTGGCCAGGAGCTGGTCGTCGGGCAGGTGCGTGAGCGGGTAGCAGATGGCGGCGAGGAGCTTGTCCTCGGCCTCCGGGTCGAAATCGGTGAGGGTCACGGCCGGGCGGGGCTCGGCCCGCTCGTCGGCGAAGATCCGGTCGACCACCTCGGTGGTGGCGACGCGCGTGTCCTCGAGGTAGCTGCTCCACGCGACCCCGCGGTCTTCGCGGTCGACGCGGGTGAGGAACGACGGGATCACCTTGCGGAGCTCGTCGAGCATCATCGCCGAGTAGCTGCGCGCCTCCGGCAGCGGGTGGGCGCGCATGCGGAGCAGCAGGGCCTCGAATGCCTGCCCGGTGCCGTAGATGCCGACGTTGGACAGGGTGGCCGCGGGCAGGATGCCGCGCACGGCGTCGCACGCCTTTGCCTTGATCGTGTTCTTGTAGACGAAGTCGGAGTCGCCCGGCTCCTTCGGGTACCGCTCGCGGGCCCAGTCGAGGAGCTGCGGGAGCATCTCGCGGTAGGCGTCGAACTGCGCGTCCATGTCGGCGATGTAGCGCCACGCGAAGTCGCGGGAGGACAGGATCTGCGCGTCGCGGTAGTAACGGAACCGGCCGTCGAGCTTCGCGTCGTACGGGATGTAGCGCGTCGACTGCTCGAGGTAGCTCATGATGCGGCCCCACTCGAGGACCTTCGTGAGCAGGTTCGACGACTGCTCGCACGCGAGGTGCACGCCGCCGAGCTGGGCGACGGAGTCGTCGCCGTACTCGAGGAAGACGCGGTCGTACAGCTCCTCGGCGCGCTTGAGGCCGATGGTGGCGTCGACGGTGAGGTCGCCGGTGAGGTCGAGGTCGTTGACGAACTCGTCGAGGAAGAGCCGACGCAGGCTCTTGTGGGTGCGCGAGTAGCGGGCGAAGAGGGCGCCCTTCACCACCTCGGGGAGGTTGACGAGCGCGAAGACCGGCCGGTCGAGGTTCGTGAAGTACGGCCGGAGGACCGCAGCTTCCTCGTCGGTGAAGATCTCTGCGGGGTACACACCCACGGGCTCGGCCTCCGTCGTCGGCCGTGCGATCGTATCGGCGGGAGGTTGCGACCGAGGGGACACTCGACCGGATATTTCGCGGGATTCCGAGAGGTCCGGTGGCGCGGCTCAGACCACGATCGAGAAGGCCTCGGGCACGACCTCGACGACCACCACCGTGGCCCGGCCCCGCTCCACGCCGTCGAGCTCGAGGCGCACCGGCCGGGCGAACCGGATCTCCACCCGGCGCCCGGCCGCCTGGGCGATCCGGGGGTGGGGCACGTGGGTGCCGGTGGCGAGACGGTCCCGCATGGCGCGGGCCTCCCCCACCGTCGGCGCGTAGGCCTGCACCTCGAGACGGCCGTCGCCGGGGTGCCCACGGGGCACGGCGTCCGCACCCCGCAGGTACTGCCCGTTCGCGACGAGCACGGAGATCGCCTTGGCGTCGTAGGTGGGGCGACCGTCGATCGTGATCCCGGTGGCCACCCGGGGCGAGAGCGCGCCGAGCCGGTCGGGCGGCGTCCCGAGCACGACCATGTTCACGGCGAAGTGCTCGGCGTCGTCGGCGCGCACCGTCATGGCGTCGAGCGGCAGCTCCAGCGAGCCGGGGACCCGGTCGGCCGGGCCCCACCCGAGGCCCAACGCGCGCGCGAGGTCGGAGTCGTCGGCGGGGTCGAACGCGAGACGCGCCCCCGGGTGCGTCCGCGCCGCCGCGGCCAGTTCGGCGTCGCTCCCCTGCACGCCGGTCTCCGCCGGCCCGGTGGCCGGCCGCTCCCAGGGCTCACCCTTGCGCACCACGGCGGTCTCCGTCCTTCCTGGGGGCCTCAGGAGGCCACCGACGAGGCGACCACCACGCCGCGGTGGCAGGCGTCGGCGGCCTCGCGGGCCTTCTGGCGGGTGACGGGATCGGGGGCGACGTCGGCGACCTGGCGCAGGAGGTCGACGCACTGCTTCACGTGTCGTACGAAGTCGCCGCCGGTCATCTCGTCGTCGTCGAGCACGTCGGCGAGATCGTCGCCCGAGGCCCAGTCGTGGATGTACGGGGTGAACCCGGGATCGGGCAGGCGCGTCTCGGGCAGGCCGGCGTCGTCCTCGGTGGCGCGCAGGTCGTTGGCGATGCGCTCGATGGAACGCGACCGCGTCGCGACGACCTTCGCCGGCCACTTCCGCGGCGGCATCGGGTGTTGCCCCTCGGGGCCGCGGCGCTCGTAGGTGAAGCACGACACCACCGCGGCGAGCTCCGGCGGGCGCAGGCCGTCGAGCAGGCCTTCGCGCATGGCCTCGGCGAGCATCAGGTCGGTCTCGGTGTACAGGCGGGCGAGCCGCTCCCCCGCCTCGGTGAGCGACCACTCGTCGACGTAGCCCCAGGCCTCGAGCACGCGCAGCACGCGGTCGAACTGGCGGGCGAGGCTGTCGCTGCGGCCCCGCACCCGGCGTTCGGTGCGCTCGACGTCCTTGCGGAGGCGCTCGACCCCGGCGGCGGCGCGCAGCTTCTGGTCGATCGCGGGATCGTCGGTGAGCGGGTGCTCGGCGAGTTGACGCTCGAGCTCGGCGAGACGACGTTCCTCCCGCCGCGGGCGACCGTCCTCCTGGATGCGCGCCTTGCGCAGGCGGTCGGCGGCCTGACGGCGGAAGGTGGGGTTGCGCGGCGCGAACGGCTGCGGGAGCTCGACGGTGGCGGCCCGCCGCGGCGGCCGGTCGAAGTCGTCGGGCCCGAGGCGCACCACGTCACGCGACGGGGTGAGCGCCACGATGCGGGAGCCACCGCCGCGCCGGTGCTCGTGGCTGAGCACCAGGACGCGGCCTCCCTTGCGGCGCATCGGCACGACGTCGCCCGGGTGCAGCTCCTCGATGGCATCGGCGATCCGGCGGCTGCCCCCGCGCTCCCGGCGCAGGGTCTCCACGTCGGTGCGCAGCTTGCGGTAGCGCAGCAGCTCGTCGAGGTCGGCGCCCGCGAACTCGCGCTGGCGGGCGAGCATCGTGCGGTTGCGTTCGAGCTGACGCTCGAGGGCCACGACGTCGCGGTCGGCATGGAACTGCGCGAACGACAGGTTGAGCAGGTGGTGCGCCTCGAACTCGGTGTAGCGACGCACGAGGTTCGCGGCCATGTTGTAGGTGGGCCGGAAGCTCGAACGGATCGCGTCGGTGCGGCGCGAAGCGAGCGAGGCGACCTGGTCGAACGGTACGAACGGGCTCCAGCACACGACCGCGTAGCCGCGCTCGTCGATGCCGCGGCGCCCGGCCCGACCCGTGAGCTGCGTGTACTCCCCCGGCGTGAGGAACTCGTGGCGCTCGCCCGTGAACTTCGAGAGCTTCTCGATCACGACCGAGCGCGCCGGCATGTTGATGCCGAGCGCGAGGGTCTCGGTGGCGAACACGACCTTCACCAGGCCCGCGGCGAAGGCCTCCTCGACCGCCTCCTTCATCGGCGGGACCATGCCGGCGTGGTGCGCGGCGAAGCCGGCCTCGAGCCCGGCGAGCCACTCGTCGTAGCGCAGCACGTCGAGGTCGGCGTCGGCGAGCGACGCGGTGCGGTGCTCGGCGATCTCCCGGATCACGTGGCGTTCGTGCGGCTCGGTGAGCCGGAGCCCGGCGGCGAGGCACTGCTGCACGGCCTGGTCGCAGCCGTTGCGGCTGAACACGAACGCGATCGCGGGGAGCATGTCCTCCCCGAAGAGCAGCTCGACCGTCTCGACCCGGCTCGGTGTGCGCAGCCGCGTGCGCGGCCGCCCGCGGTAGCCGCCGTGCTGGCCGGCGCGGGAGATCGGCCGGGTGTCGAGGCGGGCGGCCTCGGGGTTGGGCCGCAACTCGCCGTCGTCGTCGGGCGCGAACGTGGGCAGCAGGTGGAGGGTGTCGCTGCCACGCTCGCCCACGAGGTAGCGGTTCTCCAGCCGCACCGGGCGGGTCTCCTCGATCACCGCCGCGGTGGCCCCGCGCACGGTGCCGATCCAACTCGCCACCTCCTCGGCGTTCGAGACGGTGGCGGAGAGGCACACGAGCGACACGTCCTGCGGGAGGTGCACGATGACCTCCTCCCACACCGGGCCGCGGTAGCGGTCCTGGAGGTAGTGCACCTCGTCGAGCACGACGTAGCGCAGACCGCCGAGCGTGGGCGACGACGCGTAGATCATGTTGCGCAGCACCTCGGTGGTCATGACCACCACGGGTGCCTCGCCGTTGATCGAGTTGTCCCCGGTGAGCAGGCCCACGTTGGCGCGCCCGTGCACCTGCGACAGGTCGCCGAACTTCTGGTTCGACAGCGCCTTCAACGGCGTGGTGTAGAAAACCTTCTCGCCGGCCGCGATCGCCCGGGCGATGGCGTACTCGGCGACGAGCGTCTTGCCCGACCCGGTGGGCGCCGCGACCAGCACGCTCTCCCCCGCGTCGATCGCGTCGAGCGCCCGCACCTGGAACGGGTCGAGTGGGAAGCCGCGTTCGGCTTCGAACGTGGCGCGCAGGCTCGGCTGGTGTGGGTCGGGCTGCGTGTCGGGTGCTCGGTGCACGCGCGCCGGTCCGTTACGGCGTGGACGTCGCCGGCGCGGTGGTGTCGGCCGGCGCGGTGGTGTCGGTGCTGCCCGCGACCGTGGTGGTGGTCGCGCCGGCGACCGTGGTGCTCGTGGCCGACGACGTGGTGGTCACCGTGGTGCCTGACGATCCGGAGTCCTGGTTCGGGCGCACGAACCACACGAGGATCGCGGTGGCCACGACGATCGCGACGGCCACGCCGACCGCCACGAGCACCTCGCGGCGCTCACGGGGTGCCTTGTAGTCGCCGCGTGCCTTCGGGCTCATCGCTTCATGATCCTTCCGATGATGATGCACATCTCGTAGAAGACGTACATGGGGATCGCCATCGCGAACAGCGAGTACGGGTCCTGGCTCGGCGTGATGACCGCGGCGAACGCCACGATGATCACCGCGGCGTAGCGGCGCCATGCGCGCAGTTGCTGCGTGCTCAGCACGCGCGCGATCAGCAGGAACATCAGGACGATCGGGAACTCGAACGCGAGGCCGAACGCCAGGATCATCAGCGAGACGAGCGAGATGTACTTGTCGGCGGTGAGCAGCGGCTGCAGGTCGGAGCCGCCGATGCCGAGCAGGAACTTCAGGGCCGGCTCGAGGGTGAGCAGCGCGACGACACCGCCGAGCACGAACAGTGCGATCGACGAGATGATGAACGGGACCGCGTACTTCTTCTCCTTGGGGTTCAACCCCGGGGTGATGAAGCGCCACAGCTCCCAGAGCCACACCGGCATGGCGAGCACGATGCCGCCGTAGGTGGCGATCTTCAGGCGGGTGGCGAACGCGTCGAGCGGCCCGGTGAAGATGAACTTGTCGGGCGTCCCCTTCGGGGCCGAGTCGTTGTAGAACTGGATCAGCCAGCTGATGATGTTCGGCGCGAAGACGAACACCACGGTGGCGGCGATCACCACGGCGAGGATCGAGACCATCAACCGGCGGCGGAGCTCGCCGAGGTGGTCGCCCAGCGACATGCGTCCTTCGGGGTTCCGCTCTGCCCGGCGGAACTGCGGCATCTTCGGCACGGGCGGTGTCAGGCGTTGTCGGCCGGCGGCTGCGCCGGCGGGAGGGCGACCTCGACCGGCGGGAGCGCCACCTCGACGGGCGGCAGGGCCACCTCGGCGGGCGGGAGCGCGACCTCGGCCGGCGGCATGGCCGCGGCCGGCGCCGGCTCGGTGGGCATGGACGTCGGCACGGACGTCGGCACGGACGTCGAAGACCCGCCGGTGCCGACGCCGTTGGACGAGTTGGCGTCGGTGACACCCTCCACCGGCGGCAGGCTGGGCAGCGGGTCACCCGTGGCGGTCGGCACCGGAGTGCCGGTGTTCTCCTTGGCGCGCTCCTCGGCGGAGTTGGCCTCGCTGTCGAACTCGGACACGACGTCGCGGAGTTCAGCCTTGAGGTGATTCTGCACGCGACGGAATTCGCGGAACCCACGCCCGACCTGGCGGGCGATGTCGGGCATCTTGTCGGGGCCGAAGACCAGCAGCGCGATCACGAGGATCACGAGGATCTCGGCCGGGCCGAGCGAGGGCATCAGGGTTCCTTTCCGCCGGACCCCCCACGGATGGTCCGGGGTGAAGACTAACCCTGGAAGGGCGGGGTACCCGCGCTGCGGGCGTCGAGATGGTGACGCGTCGTCGACGTGTCGGCCTGGACCCCGGCCACCTGACGCGAGATCGCGTCACGGAACTCGGCGAATTCGCGAACGGTGGGTTCGACGTCGTCGCCGTGGCGGCGGGTCGCCCATGCTGCGGCTCCCGCTCCACCGGCGAGCACCAGCACCACCACCAGGACCACCATATTGGGGAGGCTACTCGGGTGTCGTGTGCCGGACCAAGGCCACCACCTCGTCGAACCAGGTGTCGGTGGCCAGCTTGACGTGCAGGTCCAGCAGGTCGTCGGCGGTGAGCGGCGGGCCCATGTGGGGCTCGGCCAGCTCGGCCGGCCAACGGAAGATCTCCTGGGCGGCGCCGGCGCCGACCAACAGGTCGACGATGCGGGCCGTGGCCTCACGGGTCACGACGTGGTCGCACACCGGGCAGCAGAAGCGGTAGCTCGACGGCATCTCTGCGTCGTCGCCCACCACGACCGTCAGGTCGTTGATCTGCAGCCTCACGTCACCGCACTCCGGGCACTGCGCTCGAACTGTCGTCATCGTGCCCACCTCCCAGATCTCCTCGGCCCCTTCGCCCTTGCGAGAGAGTTGTCGGCACCGGGGTCTGGGGGCTTGAGGGTCGGAAGTCACACTCGGGGCTGGGTAACTTGCCGGGGTGCACCGCACCCCGATCACGTTCGCCCACCGGGGCGCCAGCGCCGACCTGCCGGAGAACACCCTGCGGGCGTTCCGCCGGGCCCTGGAGCTCGGTGCCCGGGGCCTGGAGTCCGATGCCCGGTGCAGCAGCGACGGCCAGGTGGTGCTGGTCCACGGGGCAACTGCCCGCCGGGGCCTGCTCCGCTCGCGCAAGGTCGCGTCCACGACCGCGGCCGAGCTCGAGGCGCTCGAGGTGCCCCGCCTCGTGGACCTCTACGACGTGCTCGGCACCGACTTCGAGCTGTCGCTCGACGTCTACGACCCCGCGGCCGGCGAGCGGATCTGCGACATCGCCGACGCCGTGGGCGCCACCGACCGCCTCTGGCTCTGCTCCTCCAACCGATCCTTGCTCGAGCGTCTCGGCCGCCGGGCGCCGGCCGCGCGCCTGGTGCACTCGGTGCGGCGGCGCAAGCTCGACGTGCCGCCCGAGCGGCACGCGGCGCTGGTCGCGGAGTCGGGGATCCACGTG
>JAXLRL010000049.1:0-13463 GCA_046331125.1 Acidimicrobiia bacterium | reverse complement strand
CGCAACCGTCACGGGTCTGCCGTTCCTCCGCCGGTAGCCTCGGCTCCCTAGGGGAGCAGGCGGAACGAGAGCGGAGCACGGATGACAGGCCAGTTCGTCGATCGTCACGTCGGGCCCTCGCCCGACGAGGTCGGAGCCATGCTGGGCGCGGTCGGGTTCGACACGCTCGACGCCCTGATCGACGCCACCGTCCCCGAGGCGATCCGCGACCGCACCCCGCTCGACCTGCCGCTCGCCCGCAGCGAGGCGGAGACCCTGGCCCACCTCACCGACCTCGCCGAGCGCAACGAGACCCTCGTGTCGCTCATCGGCCAGGGCTACTCGGGCACGATCACCCCGCCGGTCATCCTGCGCAACGTACTGGAGAACCCGGCCTGGTACACCGCGTACACGCCGTACCAGCCGGAGATCTCACAGGGTCGCCTCGAGGCGCTCCTCAACTTCCAGACGATGGTGCTCGACCTCACCGGCATGGAGATCGCCAACGCGTCCATGCTCGACGAGGGCACCGCCGCCGCCGAGGCGATGACGCTGCTGCGGCGGGCCAACCTCAAGGGCGGCGACGTGTTCGTCGTCGACGCCGAGTGCCACCCTCAGACCATCGAGGTGGTGCGCACCCGGGCCGAGCCGCTCGGCATCGAGGTGCGGGTCGAGGCCCCCGAAGGCGACATGCCCGCCGAAGGTGTCTTCGGGGTGCTGCTCCAGTACCCGGGCACCACGGGCGTCATCCGCGACGACCGCGCGCTCGTCGCCAACCTGCACGCGCAGGGCACGCTCGTCGCCGTGGCGGCCGACATCCTCGCCCTCGTGGTGCTCACGCCGCCGGGGGAGTGGGGTGCCGACGTGGTGGTGGGTTCGGCGCAGCGCTTCGGCGTGCCGATGGGCTACGGCGGTCCGCACGCCGCGTTCTTCGCGACGCGCGACGAGTTCAAGCGCAACGTGCCCGGCCGCCTCGTGGGTGTGTCCGTCGACGACGCCGGCCGTCCCGCGATGCGCCTCGCGCTGCAGACGCGCGAGCAGCACATCCGGCGCGAGAAGGCCACGTCGAACATCTGCACCGCGCAGGTGCTCCTCGCCAACATCGCCGGGATGTACGCGGTGTACCACGGGCCCGACGGCCTGCGCGCCATCGCCGGGCGCGTGCACTCGCTCACGTGCGAGCTGGCCGGCCAGCTGGCGACGAAGTACGAGTTGCTGCACCACACGTTCTTCGACACGCTCGCCGTGCGGGCGCCCGGTCGGGCCGACGAGCTCGTCGCCGCGGCGCGGGTCGCGGGGGTGAACCTGCGCCGCATCGACGACGACACGGTGGGCATCGCGCTCGACGAGACCTCCACGCTCGAGACGGTGCTCCGTGTCGCCACGGTGTTCGACGCCGACCGCGCCGCACCCGCGGGCGGCATCCCCGAGTGGGCCCACCGCACCTCGGAGATCCTCACCCACCCGGTGTTCCGCACCCACCACTCCGAGACGCAGATGCTGCGCTACCTGCGCCGCCTCGCCGACCGCGACCTCGCGCTCGACCGCACGATGATCCCGCTCGGTTCGTGCACGATGAAGCTCAACGCGACCACTGAGATGATCCCGATCACGTGGCCGGGCTTCGCCAACGTGCACCCGTTCGCGCCCGCCGACCAGGTGGAGGGCTACGCCGAGCTGTTCGCCGGGCTCGAGCGTGCCCTGTGCGAGGTCACCGGCTACGACGCCGTGTCGCTGCAGCCCAACGCCGGTTCGCAGGGTGAGTTGGCGGGCCTGCTCGCCATCCGGGGCTACCACCACAGCCGTGGCGACTTCGCCCGCACGGTGTGCCTGATCCCCGAGTCGGCGCACGGCACCAACGCCGCGAGCGCGGTGATGGCCGGCATGCGCGTGGTGGTCGTCAAGTGCGACGAAGACGGCAACGTCGACTTCGACGACCTGAAGACCAAGGCGCACGAGCACGCGTCGGATCTCGCCGCGCTGATGGTCACCTACCCGTCCACGCACGGCGTGTACGAGGCGAACATCCGCGACGTGTGCGCGGTGGTGCACGAGTGCGGCGGCCAGGTGTACCTCGACGGCGCGAACCTCAACGCACTCGTGGGGCTCGCGAAGCCGGGCAAGTTCGGCGCCGACGTCTCGCACCTCAACCTGCACAAGACCTTCTGCATCCCGCACGGCGGCGGCGGGCCCGGCGTCGGGCCGTGTGCCGTGCGTGCGCACCTGGCGGAGTTCCTGCCGCAGCACGTGTCGGCCGCGCCCTACGGCTCCGCCGGCATCCTCCCCATCTCCTACGCGTACGTCACCCTGATGGGGGGCGACGGTCTCACCCGCGCCACCAAGGTCGCGATCCTGGCAGCCAACTACGTCGCCGCGCGCCTGCGCGACCACTACCCGGTGCTCTACACGGGGCCCGGGGGTCTGGTGGCCCACGAGTGCATCCTCGACCTGCGCCCGATCACCGCGGCCACCGGCGTGAGCGCCGACGACATCGCCAAGCGGCTCGTCGACTACGGATTCCACGCACCCACGATGAGCTTCCCGGTGGCGGGCACGCTCATGGTGGAGCCCACCGAGAGCGAGGACCTCGCCGAGCTCGACCGCTTCTGCGACGCGATGGTCGCCATCCGCGACGAGATCCGGGCCATCGAGCGCGACGAGATCGCGGTGGCCGACAGCGCGCTCCGGCACGCACCGCACCCCGCGGCCGACGTCGTCACCGACGAGTGGACGCGTGCGTACCCGCGTGAGCAGGCCGCGTTCCCGCCGGGGGTCGACCCCGCCGACAAGTACTGGCCCCCGGTCAGCCGCATCGACGGCGCCTTCGGCGACCGGAACCTCGTGTGCGCGTGCCCGCCACTGACGGCCTACGAGGACTGACGCCCGAACCACCCACCCCGCCGACACGACGACGCACGAGGAGGACAGCAATGGCGCGGCCGCAGCCGGGCATCTTCGCCCAGGGCACCCGTTCCCACTACCACCTCGAGTTCGACCTGCGGCCCGATGCCTCGGAGGCCGCGATCGCGGCGGCGCTGCAGGCCCTGCGCGAGTCGGCGGTCACTGCGGGTGGCTCCAACATCGTGGTCGGCTTCGGGCCCGACCTCTGGCGCCGGCTGCGCCCCGGCGACGCGCCGGCCGAGTTGGCGCCTCACCCTGATCGACGGCGCGGGCGTGGCGGCACCGGCCACGCAGCACGACCTCTGGGTGTGGTCGCACGGAACGGGGGAGGACGTCGAGCTCGACGTCGCCCGCGTCGCCTTCGCGCTGGCCCCGGTGGCCGCGCTCGCGGCCGAGCAGCCCTGTTTCGTCTACAAGGACAGCCGCGACCTCTCCGGCTTCGTCGACGGCACCGAGAACCCGCCGGTGGAGGAGGCGCTCGACGTCGCGCTCGTGCCCGACGGCGAGGTGGGGGAGGGGGGTGCCTTCGTGATCACCCAGCGCTGGGTGCACGACCTCGCCGTGTTCCACTCGTGGTCGCGCGACGCGCAGGAGGCCGCCATCGGCCGCACGAAGCTCGACAGCGTCGAGCTCGACGACAAGCCCGAGACCGCGCACATCTCGCGCGTGGTGATCGAGGAGGACGGCGAGGAGCTGGAGATCTACCGGCGCTCCACGCCGTACGGCCGCGTCGGCGAGTTGGGGCTCTACTTCGTCGCGTTCAGCGCCGACCCGGCCCGCTTCGACAAGATGCTCGCCCGGATGTTCGGCCTCGCCGACGGCGAGCACGACCGCCTCCTCGACTTCACGAAGCCGGTGAGCGGCTCGTACTACTTCGCACCGTCGCTCGACGCGCTCGACGGCCTGCTCCCGGGTGACTGACGTGACCGCCCGATCCCGTCGTCTCCCCGCGTTGGTCGCAGTGCTCGTGGTCGCGGTCGTGGCGACCGCGACGACGGTCGCCACCCGGGCTCGCGTCGCCGCGGCGGCCACGAAGCCCGCCTACGAGACCACGTTGCGCCTGGCGATCGACGACATCCAGCAGTACTGGTCGGAGACGCTCCCGGCGGTCTACGGCAAGCGCTACGTGCCGATCCCCAACTCCGAGGTGATCGCGTACACGTCGCGCACGAAGGTGCCGCAGTGCGGCAAGGAACGCGCGACGTACTCCGAGATGATCGGCAACGCGTTCTACTGCCCGGCAGGGAAGTTCGTCGCGTACGACGCGGAAGACCTGCTGCCGCGCCTCGCCAACGACTACGGCGACTTCACCATCGCCATGGTGTTCGCACACGAGTGGGGGCACGCGATCCAGGACCAGGTCGGCCTCACCGGGCCCACCATCGCCCTGGAGCAACAGGCCGACTGCTTCGCGGGCGCGTGGGTGCGCCATCTCGCCGACGGCGGTTCGAGCACCCTGAGCCTGAACGAGGGGAACCTCGACACCGGCCTCGCCGGCTTCCTGAGCCTGCGCGACTCCCCGGGGAGCAGTGCCGCCGACGCCGACGCCCACGGCAGCGCGTTCGATCGCGTCGGGGCGTTCCAGGAAGGGTACGACGGCGGTGCCACGCGGTGCGCCGACTTCGAGACGAATGCGCCGCCGATCACGGAGATCACGTTCGCGACGAGTTCCGAGGCCCGGTCGGGTGGCAACGAGCCGCTGCGCGAAGTCGTGCCCGACGTCGTCGACGACCTCGACAAGTACTGGTCGTCCCTGCTGAGCGACTACGAGACCGTGGCGATCTCACCCTTCGGCACCACTCGTCCGAAGTGCGGGACGACCCGGCTCCCCGCGTCGCAGGACATCGCGTTCTGCCCGCGGTCCAACACGATCTTCGTCGACCGCCGGCTCCTGCCCGACGTCTACGAGCGCTCGGGCGACTTCGGCGTCGGCGCGCTGATCGCCGCCGAGTGGGCGGTGGCGATGCAGGACCACGAGGGTGTCACCGGTGAGGAGAAGGCGCTCGAGCTCCAGCAGAGTTGCTTCACCGGGTCGTGGACCGGCTCGCTCGCACGGGGCGAGCACGGCACCGTGCTCACGTTGTCGCCGGGTGACCTCGACGAGGTCATCCAGTCGTACCTCATCTTCACCGACGACCAGAAGGTCGCCGAGGGTACCGGCGCGTCCGCGTTCGAGAACGTCGACGCGTTCCGCGTCGGCTTCTTCCAGGGCGAGTCGCCGTGCCTCGACTACGCCCCCCAGTCCTGATCACACCCGAGGAGCATGATCGTGAGCATCCCCATCGGTATCGGCGTCGGTGACGCGTTCGGGCAGGGTGGCGACGTCGCCGACTTCACGGCGACGGTGGCGCGCATGCGCGGCTCGGCTTCCCGCGGTGTGGACCGCACAGATCTTCGGCTCGACGCGCTTCACCGCGCTCGCGGTGGCCGGCGCGCAGGTGCCCGACATCCGTCTCGGCGTCGGCGTGGTGCCCACGTACCCGCGGCACCCGATGGCGCTGGCCATCCAGGCGCTCACCGTGCAGTCGGCGACGGGCGGTCGTCTCGATCTCGGCATCGGCCTCAGCCACCAGATGGTGATCGAGGGGATGTACGGCTACTCGTACGAGAAGCCGGCGCGGCACATGCGCGAGTACCTGAGCGCGCTGCAGCCGCTGCTGCACGGCGAAGGCGTGAACGTGGAAGGGGAGACCCTTACCGCGCGCGGTGGGATCAACGTGCCGGGCGCGACCGCGCCGCCGGTGCTGGTCGCCGCGTTGGGGTCGTTGATGCTGAAGCTCACGGCGGAGCAGGCCGACGGCACCATCACCTGGATGACCGGCGTGAAGACGATCGGCGAGCACATCGCCCCGACGATCAACGCAGCAGCCCAGGCGGCGGGCAAGCCGGCGCCGCGCGTGGTCGTCGGCCTGCCGTTCTGCGTGACCGACGACGTCGACGGTGCGCGTGGACGGGCGGGGGAGACCTTCGCCGTCTACGGGATGCTCCCGAGCTACCGCGCCATGCTCGACCGGGAGGGCATCGAGGGGCCGCCCGACCTCGCCGTGTGCGGTGACGAGTCGGTGATCGCCGACGCCATCCGCGCGGTCGAGGACGCCGGCGGCACCGAGGTCACCGCGGTGCCCTTCGGGACACCCGAGGAGTACGAGCGCACCGTCGAGGTCCTCGCCGAGCTCGCACGCGGCTGACGGTCACCACGTCGATGCGTCGGGCAGCCGCAGTCGTCGTCGCGCTCGCGGCGCTCGTCGCCGGTGTCATTGCCGGCGTCAACGCTGCTGGCGCGTCGGCAGGCGCGGCGACGTCCACCACGTCGGTGGCCACGGAGTTCCAGGCGGCGGTGGCGTCGACCCTGGCCGCCGGCGCCGTGCACGGCGAGTCGTTCCTCGATGGCGCCCGCAACCTGGTGGAGGACTTCCGCGGTCCCAGCGAGGCGCGCGCGGTGCTCTACGTGGACGGTGGCGACCCGGCCGAGATCCGGTCGGTCGACGGCTGGCGCTACTTCCCCGACGACAAGCACCCGGGCAAGTGGATCGCGTGTGCGGTGGAGGCCACCGAGGCGAGCAAGACGCCCGGCACGTTCGTGACCACGGTCGAGGTGCTCCCCGACGTCGCCTCGGTGAAGCGCCTCCGAAGCGGTCTCTACGAGTTCCGGATGCCCGAGGCGCCACCAGCCGGCATCTCCGCCTCGGCCTGGTCGGGGCTCGCCGGCACGCGCGGCACGGCCAAGGTGCGCGACGGCCGCATCACCGAGGTGAAGCAGTTCGTGCCGCTGTCCGGCAAGCAGATGCTCTTCCGCACCACCTTCCGGTACGACGACGTCGCCCGCACGAAGGCACCCGCCGAGCGCGACATCACCAGCCGCACCTGCAGCTGAGGTTCGGGTGACGCTCAGGCGGCGAGCGGCACGGCCTCGGTGAGGAACCGCTCCATCAGGTGCATGCCTCCGAGGTGGGGGATGGTGTCGACGATGCGGTCCATCTCCTGCACGCGGCTGCGGAGCGCGGGGTCGTCGAGGAACGGGGCGAACGCGTCGCGCCACACGGGCAACCCGAGACTCGGCACCCCGGGCGGCTCCCACATCGTCCGCAGCAGCTGCCGGGTCAGTCGGGCCTCCACGTTCGAGAGCTCGCGGGCGCGGAGGCGGGCGCCGGTGAGGAAGAACGCGCAGTGCCGCCGCTCCTGGCGCTCGATGTCGCGGAGCAGGCGCGCCACGGCGACGTCGTCCACGTGGGTCGTGAGCTCGCGGTACACGACGACCGTCACGTACTCGGCGGCGGCGCCCAGGGTGCAGTAGACGAGCCCGGTCGGACGCAGGTGCCCGAAGAGCGAGCGGGGGAGTCGGGCCACGAAACGGCGGTGCCGGGCGATCGCGGCCGGGGCCGCCACCGGGGGCTCGTAGGCCTGGTGGCGCAGCAGGATCGCGATCGCCCGGGCGTGCTCCGCCTCCTCGTCGGCCCACACCGGCAGGAACGCGGCGATGTCGGCGGCCCGGTCGATCCCGAGCGTGTGCGCATGCTGCGCCGTGATCGCCGTGTCGGCCTCGAGCTCGGCGACCACGTGCAGGACCTGGCACCACTCCGGGGCGACGTGGGCGCGTGCGAAGGCACCCTGGTCCCACTCGACGAGGCCCGAGTCGCGGAGGAACCGCGCCGCGTGGTCGGGAACGGTGCGTGCGCCGGGTGACATCCTCACGCACCGAGCGTGCGCTCGGCACGGGCAACCGGCCAGGGCCGGACGGCGCTTCCGCTCGGTCCCGCCGGTTCAGGAGACCAGGTTGGCCCGGGCGTACTTCAGTGCGTCGACGGGGGACCGGCTCGTCGTGTATCCGCCGACGACGCCGGTCCGGTCGTTGTACCACGCGACCCAGAGCGTGTCCTGGTTGTACCAGCAGAGGATCTCCCCGACGGTCTTCTTCCCGACCTTGAGATCCGTGGTCTGGCGGCAGACAGCGGGCTTCTTCAGCCCCGGGTACTCGGAGTCGTACACGTACAGGCGCAGGAACCCGGCGAACCGCGCCGCGGTCTCGGGGGTGAGTTGCGAGTAGCGCACGGAGCCCTTGGGAGCGGAGCAGTCGACCTCGGTCGCCAGGTAGGGCGCGTAGGCGTAGGACGGGTCTTCCCGGTCCCGCAGGCTCTCGTCCGCGAACGGAGCGTCGAGCGTCTTGCACTTCGACACTGCGGCGGGCAGGGTGCCGATGAGTCGCTTGCCGTCCTTGGCCCAGGCCGCCGCGGTGAGGGGTGCGAGGCCTTCCGTGTCCGGCTCCTGCAGCGGGCCCGAGCTGTCGCTCCACCACTTCTTCAGCGCGTCGGCATCGGCCGCGTCGTTGACGGCGAAGCCCAGGATCAGCTGATCCTCGGCGGTCCAGACCATCTTCGCCACGGTCGTCGCGTCGCCCCCGTCGGGTGTGATCGTGTCGGTGAAGCAGGCGTCGTTACCGCCCCCCTCACCGTCGTAGCTCCACGTGGTCTCGACCGGGCACGGTGTGCCGCTCTCGCCGGTGCTGATGCCGGCCGGCAGCTGCTCGCTGTAGGCCTGCTGGAGATCGGCGAGCGACGCGAACCTCACGTAGAGCAGCCGGTCCACGTCAGCGGCCACGTCGAGGCAGGACGCCACGGCCGAGGCGTTGGCGTAACGGCCCTCGGCAAATGTCGTGGGGTCGACCCGGGCGCACTCCCCGCGCTGGTCCAGCGGCAGGTACGACGCGAGCTCTGCCGCCGCAGTGAGCTCCGGACTGGCGTCGGCCTGCGCCGCGCCGGCCGAGGTCCCGGTCGCTGCGAGTCCGACCAACCCCGTGGTCGTGACGAGCGCTGCGACACCGACGACGAACAGGGCGCGCGTGCGCCCCACGAAACTGCGAGTCATGGCCTGCCCTCCTGAACCCGAGTCGGCAATCTACGTCAAGTGTCGGGAACGTGCGGGCATCCAGTACCCGGAATGTGTCATCCGGCGGGGGAGACGCCCCCAGGGAGCGCAGTGGCGGAGGGGACGTCGTCGGTTCCGCAGCGCCTGTCGCGAGGTCGCCGACTCGAACCTCGGCAACTGCGAGGCCACGGCGGTCCCGCACTCGGCAACCAGGGCCAGGGAAGTCAGGAGGGTGCAGTCGAACCGGCGCAGTCGGACCGCACCTCGCATGGGGCAGCGGATTCGCTCCTGGTGCACTTCACATAACGAGGATTATGGGCGTTGGGGTCGAAGGAACGGTGGGGCGAGCGGGGCCGTCAGGCCCCGGGTGCCGTGGGCTCAGTGCTTGCCCCAGCCCGGGATCGCGGCCGCCTGGCGGATCCACTCCACGAGCTGTGCCTCGAACTGCGGGTCGTCGAGCTCGTCCTCGTGGATGTCGATCCAGCGGCCGTCCTTGCTCGTGCCGCCCTGCGGCTCGGGCTCCAGCGCCGTGCCCATGAAGAACGTCAGCTTCACGTAGTTCGTGAACGTGTGGAAGCTGACGAACCAGCCCTGCCCGCAGATTCCGTAGACCGGTGAGTTCCAGCGGACGGCCTTGTCGGCCTCCGGGACGGTCTGCGTGATCATCTCGTCGAGTCGGCGGCCGACGGCCGCCTGCCAGCCCGGCATCGCCTCGAGGTATGCCTGTACGGGCTCGTCGCCGTCGGCCTTCGCGATCTGCGGGTTACCCCCGCTGAGGAGCTTCGGAGCCGCCTGCTTCGCCGGACGCTTCGCTGCCATGGGCGGCATGTTGTCACCCGAGCGGCAGGCCCGTCAGGACGGCGTCGGCACCGGACCCGCCGACCTGCTCGTGGTACCAGTCGGCCCCGCCGAGCAGCCACCAGGCCACGGCGCCGACGACGACGGCAATGCACACCGAGATCCAGAACCAGGCGACCCGGCGGAGATGCCGTTGCACCTCGTCGTCAGACGGCTGGTCGCTCATCGGCCCGTGTACGGCACGCCGACCGACTCCAGGAAGGCCGGCAGGTCACGGTCCCGCCAGACGAGCACCGACCGTTGACCACGGAGAGTGAGAATTGCGACAGGAGAGCCCATACCGACCCGGCCCGCCCAGGCCCGGCTCCGGTCGACCTGCTCGAGTGGGCAACTCCCCCGGCGGAACGGCGCCCGCCAGTGCAGCTCCCCTGCGTCCACCGTCAGGGTGTCCGCCACCTTCCAGCCGGTCGCGTAGGCGAGGCCGGCGCCGAGGACGAGAGGCACGATCCCGGACCAGAGGCCGTCGAGCAGGCCGACGATGCCGGCGACGAAGCACGCCGTGGCGAAGGCCGCGACGCTCACCTGCACCAGCGGCGTCAGGCGGGCGTGGTGGACGACCTCTCCCTCGATGGTCGCCTCGGCGGGCCGAGGATCGTCGACGGACCGCACGGGTGCGCCGTCGCTGACCCGCCGTTCGAGATGTGGGCGCCGCCCCTTCGGTACCACGTAGCTGAGCGCCAGTGCCACGATCATGACGAGCGCCAGGACCAACACGCCGACGGGATCGACACCGACGACGCCCAGCACGAGCAGCACGAGGGTGCCGACCGCGAAGAGGCTCGTGGTCGTCCGGAGCCGCAGTGGCCCGGCCGGTGTCTCGTCTGCCGGCACATCGTTCATGATCGTCCTCCGCCGCGAAGTCCGTAGGACTCCGGCGTCGCTCGAATCGACCATAACGGACCCTCCGGATCGGCGGTGCGCGCCGGTCCGTTAGCGTCGGGCCATGGCTTGGACTTCCGACACCGTGTACCTCGAAGGCCTCGACTTCCTCAGCGGGGTCGTGGGCGAACTGCACCCGCTCGACTGGGAGCGGCCCTCGCCGTGTGCCGGGTGGCGCGCCGTCGACGTGCTCGGCCACATCGGCGCCGCGGTGGAGTTCGGGACCCGTCTCCTCACCACCGGCGAGATGCAGTGGGTGCCGCCCGCCGATCCGCCGGGCAGCGTCGTCGAGGGCGACCCGGCCGCGTGGTGGAACGCCAAGGTGGCCCCGGCGAAGGCTTCGCTCGAAGGTGTCGACCTCACCCGGGTCGTGCAGTCGCCGATGGGCGAGCGCACCATCGCCGAGGGCCTGTCGTTCCCCGCGATCGACCTCTACGTGCACGCCTGGGACCTCGGCGCCGCCGCCGGCATCCCCGTGACGATCCCCGACGAGGTCGTCGAGTTCGCTCGTGGTGTGTTCGCTCCGATGCCGCCCGAGATGGTGCGCTCCCCCGGCATCTTCGGCACGGAGATCGCCGTCGGCGACGAGTCGCCGTCCGACGAGTTCCTCGCGTGGACGGGGCGCGACCCGCACTGGCGCGCCTGAGCGCACGCACCTGAACGCACGCACCTGAACGAGATGGGCCTGGTCGGCGCGGTGCCGGCCACGGCTACCGTGAGTGGGATGCCTCGCCGATCGTTGCGCCCCGCGAGTCGCACCGCGTGCCTCGGCGCGGCACTCGCGCTGCTGGCGTCGCTGGCGCTCGGCTGGGGGCTCCCCCGTGTCGCCGCCGACGGCGGGTCGCGCCCGCTCACCTCGCACGCTGTGCGCACCGCCGAGGTCGTCGCCGACGCGGTGGCCGCGACGGCCGGCCCGGTCGTCGACACGGCCGATGCGATCGCCACCCGCGTCGACCACACCAACCCGCACGCGCGCGTCCGTGACGCACTCGGTGCCACCACCTGTGCGATTGCGCTGTTGCTGCTCGTCGCCCGCCGTCGACGCCTCACGTTCGCGCGCCTGCGCGTCGCGCGTGTCGCTGTCGTGGCGCACGGCGGGCGCGCTCCTCCTCGCTGACCGAACCCGAGTCACTGCTCAGGTCGCGGCCCGATCACGGGCCGCCCGGTCAACCGAGAGGTTTCGTCATGCGGAATTCCGACGATCTCGTCGTCATCGCCTTTCTCGCCGTCATCGGCCTCGCCGTGGTCGTGCTCATCGGGGCGTTGCTGGTATGAGCACCGTCCAGACCGCCCCGCCGCGCCCGACGGCCCGCGCCCGACCGGTCATGGAGGTCGCGCTGCTCGCGTTCGCGGTGGCCGCCTTCGCGCTGGTGTTCTGGCTCGTCCGCTCCCCCGCGCGGGTCGACCACGTCGACCTGGTGAACGGCTCGGCCACCGGGCTCGAGGTCTCGGTCTCGTCTCCCGACGGTGGCGACGAGCTCGGCCTCGCGGAGGCGCTGCCCCGGCGTACCACCCGGGTGCAGGACGTCGTGGACCAGGGCGACACCTGGGTCTTCGGCGTGGCGACCGCGAGCTGTCCGCCGGTCGAGCTGCGGGTGAGCCGGGCCCGGCTCGAGGCCGACGGCTGGCGCTTCGTGGTGCCGGAACGGGTCACGGCGGCGCTGGCGGCAGGCTGCGCCTACCAGCCGCCGGTCGGCTGAACCGGGAGCCGAGCGCCCGGGCCGGCCGGGAAAAGAGAGATCGCCGCCATGCACCGCGGGCAGGTGTCGGAGCATGACGACGATCTCACGGGTACAAGCGCACGCCGGGCCGTCGGCGTTACACATATTTGGGCAGGATTTCGAGAATTCCGGAAACGCACCGGCCGACACGGCCGTTCTTGTTCGTGTGAACGCAGATGCCACTCCCCCGCCTGCCGTCGACGTGGTGCCGCGTCGGCACTGGGAGGACGTGTACGCCAGCGTTGCGCCCGATGCGGTCGGCTGGTTCCAACTGGAACCGGAGACGTCGCGTCGCCTGATCGCGACCCACGGCGGTCGCTCCGGAGGTGTCGTCGACGTGGGTGGGGGTTCCGCCTTCCTGGTCGACCGCCTCCTCGACGACGGGTGGACCGACCTGACGCTGGTCGACATCGCGGCACACGCCCTCGATCGGGTGCGGTCCCGCCTGGGCCACCACGCCGACGGAGTCACCTTCGTGCGGGCCGACGTCTCGACCTGGGTGCCGGGGCGGACCTTCGCGGTCTGGCACGACCGCGCCGTCTTCCACTTCCTGCGCGATCCCGAGGCACGGGAGCGCTACGTCACGATCGCGACCGAGGCCGTCGAACCGGGCGGCATCCTGGTGCTCGGCACCTTCGCACCTGACGGGCCCGACCACTGCTCCGGCCTCCCCGTGTGCCGCTACGACGCGACGAGGCTCGCCGAGTGCTTCGGCTCGGCGTTCGCGCTCGAGCACGCCGAGCGCGAGGTGCACGTGACGCCAGCCGGGAACGAGCAGGCCTACACCTGGGTCGTCCTGCGCCGGGTCTGAGCCCTTCTCCCCTTTCCGGGAGGCCCCCCACCGCCGATCATCGGGGGTGGAGGGCCCGCCACCGCGAGGAGGTCGGCCATGACCGGACTGGTGATTCCGCCGGAAACCGGCGCCCTGCTCCTCGGCGCCATGGGCGACGCCGACTGGTGGTGGATCTGGGCCGTGGTCGCGCTGGTGATGATCTCGTTGGTCGTCGTGCTGGTGCTCGAGGCCACCCGCCGCGGGACCCAGGGCTTCGACTCGTCACCGGTGCATCCGGGCGAGATGCCCGCACCGGGGGCGGCGCCGGTCGCTGGAGGTGTGGGCGCTACCGAAGGGCCGGACGCCGACCCTCGTGGTTCTGCACGAACTCGATGAGGTAGCCGTCGGGGTCCTTCACGAACGCGACGGTGACCGGCCAGCGGTCGAGCTGCTGCGGCTCCATCACCGACTCGCACCCGAATGCGACGGCC
>JAXLRL010000048.1:0-15027 GCA_046331125.1 Acidimicrobiia bacterium | reverse complement strand
CGCGTCGTTCTCGGTCTTGATGCGGTCGGACTTCGCCTCCACGCTGTCGAGACGGTCGTTCAGCGTGTTGACCACGCCGCGGTCGATGACCCCGGCGCCGATCACCACCCCGAGCGCGAGCGCGAGGAAGATCGCGATGAGCGAGACCACGTGGAACCGGAAATTGATCATCCGCCGAAGATGTCCTTGAGGGTGACCCAGAGACCGCGGGCGAACACATGGATCGGTTCGGCCACGATCGCGACGACGAGCATGGCGATGAGCGCCGCACTCACGAGCAACACGATGTCGAGGCGGCGCACGCGCCCCTCGTAGAGCCGGCTCACGCCCTTCGCGTCCACGAGGACGGGACCGAGGCGCAGCCGGGTGAGGAACGTGGACGCCATCCCGGGGCGCCCCTTGTCGAGGAACTCGACCAGGGTCGCGTGCGTGCCCACCGCGACGATGAGCTGCGCGCCCGACTCGTAGGCGAGCAGCATCGCGACGTCTTCGCTCGTGCCGTCGACCACGAACTCCACGTAGTCGACGCCCCACTCGAGCAGGTTCTCGCGGCCGGGCGCGCGACCGTCGGGGTGCACGTGGTGCACCAACTCGGCACCGCAGTGCAGGCCCTTCTGCGACACGGAGTCGAAGTCGCCGATGATGATGTCGGGGGTGAAGCCGAGCTCGAGCAGCGCATCGCCCCCGCCGTCGACCCCGATGAGCACCGGACGGTACTCACGGATGTACGCCTTCAGGTGCAGGAGGTCTTCGCGGTAGTCGTGACCGCGCACCACGACGAGCGCGTGGCGCCCCTCGAACTTCGTGTGGATCGGCGGCAGCTGGAGCGGCTCGAAGAACACCTTCGCCTCGCGCCGCACGTACTCGAGCGTGTTCTCCGCGAAGCGCTCCACCTCGGCGCCGATGGTGGCGCGGGCCGCGTCCATCGCCGCCTCGATCTCGGGCGCGGTCATCGGGTGACCGGTGGCGAGCAGCTCCCCGTTGCGGCGGATCTCGTCACCTTCGATCGTGAGGACGTCACCCTCCTGGACCAGGTCCATCACCTCGGGGTCGACACGGTCGAGCAGCGGGATCCCCGCGTTCACGACCCGGATCGGCCCGCCGTTGGGATAGCGCCCCGACACCGACTCGTCGCAGTTCACGACGGCGGCGGCGCCCTTCTCGATGAGGCTGTCGGTCGCGACGCGGTCGAGGTCGCGGTGCTTGATGATCGCGATCTCGCCGCTCTGCAGGCGCGGATGAGGTCCTTGGTGCGCCGGTCGACCCTCGTGGTCGCCACCACCCGGACGGCGCCGCAGGCGCCTGCTGCGGAGTCCCATCAGCGGCTCGCGCCTTGCGCGACCTGCGGGCGCCTTGGCGCGGACTGCCGGTCGGCTCTCGCGGAGCCGAGCAGCTCCTCGGCGTGCCTGCGGGCGTGCGCCGACGCCGTCGCCCGCGAGCATCCGCGACAGTTCGGCCACCCGGTCAGGCCGCCGGCCGACATGCGCGCCGCCGCGACGGTGCGCGGCAGGTCGGCGTCGTCGGTCGTCTCGGAGCGTCGAGCACCACCTGCTTCTCCACCACCACTTGTGTGTCGGCGAACGCGGCCACCTGTGCGAGGTGCGTGACACACAGCACCCGGTGCTTGTCCCCGATCGATCCCAGCAAACGTCCCACCGCCACGCCCGCCTGCCGCCGATGCCGGCGTCGACCTCGTCGAACACCAGGGTGGGTGGGGCCTCGGCGAGCACCACGCGGCCGCCAGCATCGCGACAGCTCGCCGCCGGACGCGGCCTTGGCCAGCGGGCGGGCTGACTCCCCGGGTTGGCGGCCAGGAGGAACGTGACGCGGTCGGTGCCGTCCTCCGACGCCCTCGCCCGGCTCGACCTCGACCTCGAGGCGCGGGCGTGCGCATCGCCAACTCGCAGGTGCACCTCGATCGCCCGGGTGAGCGGCTCGGCCGCGGCAGGCGCGCCTTGGTGAGCGCGGCGGCGGCCTCGGCGGCCTGCTCGTGCTGGGCCCGGCGCTCCTCGAGGGCGGCGGCCGCGGCCTCCAGCCCTCGAGCTCGGCGAGCCTCGCCCCGGCGTCGCGGCCCGTACTCGACCACCCCGGCCAGCGTCTCGCCGTACTTGCGCATCAGGTCGTGGAGCAGTTGGCGCCGCCGACGGATCGTCTCGACCTGTTCGGGGTCCTCCTCCACGGCGTCGACCTGCACCCGCAGCTCGCTGCCGATGTCGGCGACCTCCGCCTGGGCGGCACGGACCTGGGCGGCGAGCTCGGCGAACGGGGTCTGGCCGTCGAGGGCTGCACTGCGTCACCGAGGGCGTCGAGCGCCGGGCCCTCCAGGGCCTCGTAGGCGCGGCGGAGCGACTCGTGCGCCACCGCGCCGGCCAGCAGCGCCTCTCCTCCGCGGCGAGGGCGGCATCCTCGTCGCCGTCGCGGATGGCGGCCTCGGCGATCTCGACGGTCTGGAACTGCAACAGGTCGATCTCGCGGCCCGGGCGCGCCTGTCGCCACCGAACGCCGGGTGAAGTTCGGCGTCGCACGCCCGTATCGCGGTGTGCGCCTCGCGGTACGGCGAGCGCGCCGATGGCGGCCGTTTCCACGTAGCGATCGAGGGCTCGGCGCTGCACCGCGGGGTCGTGAGCAACGACTGGTGGGCGTGCTGGCCGTGGAGGTCGACGAGGCGGGCGCCCGTCTCCGAGAGTTGCGCGACGGTGGCCAGGCTGCCGTCGATGTAGGCAAGGCTTCGGCCGTCGCGGATCACGGCCAGCACGACCTCGTCGCCGGTGTCGGGATCGGTGAAGCGGCCCTCGACGCGGCGCCTGTCGGCCCCGTCGCGCACGAGCCCGGCGTCGGCCTGGCCGCCGACCAGCAGCTCGACCGCCTCGACGAGCAGCGTCTTGCCATGCCGGTCTCGCCGGTGATCGCGGTCATGCCCTCGCCGAGCACGACGCTGAGATCGGCGACGATCCCGAGGTCGACGACGTGGAGCTCGTGCAGCATCGGCCTGCCTCTACTGGTCCGAGAGGCCGAACTTGGCCTTGAGGATCTGGTGGAAGTCGCGGCCCGAACGTGACGACCCGCGCCGGGAAGCGGCCCACCGCGCAGGTGACCGCGCCGCCCGCGGCGAGCTCGCCGAGCCTGCTCGTCGGCGATGAGCACCACGGAACGGTCGTCGCTCACCTCGAAGCGCAACTCCTCGTCGGCGGCGAGCACGAGCGAGCGGTCGAAGAGCATGTGCGGCGACACCGGGGTGAGCAGCACGCAGCAGCGCCGGGGCGACACGATCGGTCCCCGCGCCGAGAAGGAGTAGGCGGTGGAACCGGTGGGTGTCGCCACGATCACGCCGTCGGCCACATAGGTGGTGAAGAACGTGCCGTTGATGGTGACCCCGAGGCGCACGAGCCGGCCGGTGCAGCTTCTCGAGCACCGCCTCGTTCAGTGCGAACCAGCGCCCTGCGCGGCCCGGCCGAGGTGACGCTGATCTGCAGCACCATCCGCTCGGCGACCGCGCAGTCGCCCGACCTCGATGCGCGCCCGAGCGCGGCGTCGAAGTCGACGGGTTCGACCTCGGCGAGGTAGCCGAGTTGGCCCACGTTCACGCCGAGCACCGGGACCCCGGCCTCGTAGCAGAGGTCGACGGCAAGCAGCATCGTGCCGTCGCCGCCGAGCGACACCACGATGTCGAGGCCGGCGGCGAACTCCCGTTGGGCACGGCGTACCGGCCGAGGCCGGCGGCATCGGCGACGGCGCCGGGCACCCGTACCTCGATGCCGTTGGACTCCAGCTGCGCCGCGGCGCGGCTGGTGCAGCGACGGCGGTGTCGCGCAGGGGGTGCGGCACCAGGCCGACCCGGCGGACACCGCCCGCACCACTCGAGGCGGCCGGGGTCACGCGCCGGCTCCTGCGTCCACGTTGGAGCCGACATCGGGCACGACGGCGTCGAGCCGGTCGTCGGGCAGGGCAGGGCCCTGGCGGTCGCAGCGCACGAGGAACTCGACGCCGCCTGCCGGCGCTGCGCAACGGGGATCGCACCACATCGGTGACGAACAGGCCGGCGCCCGGTGAGCCCGTCGCGCACCTCGCGGAGCACCGCGGCGGTGCACTGCGGGATCGCGCACGATGCCGCCCTTGCCGATGCGCGCCCTTGCCCGCCTCGAACTGCGGCTTGACCAGCAGCACGAGATCGCCGTCGTCGGCGGTGCAGCGGGCGAGGGCCGGCGACCAGACCAGCGTAGATGAACGAGAGGTCGGCGACGGTGAGCTCCACCTCCTCGCCGCCGATGTCGTCGGGTTCGAGGGCACGCACGCTGGTGCGCTCCATCACGGTGACGCGGTTCGCGCAGCGACCAGGCGAGCTGGCCCTGGCCGACGTCGACCGCCACCACGTGGGCGGCGCCCGCCTGGAGCAGGCAGTCGGTGAACCCGCCGGTGGACGCCCCCTGGTGCCGAGCGCCCGACGACCCGCCACCGGGACGTGGAACTGCTCGAGCGCGCCGGCGAGCTTCTCCCCGCCCTGCGACACGAAGCGGGGCCCAACGCCTGTGACCTGGATCGACTCGTCGGCACCCACCATCCGGGTGGGGCCGTTCGCCGGGCTCCCGCCCACCAGCACTCCGGCCGGCGGCGATCGCCTCGACGGCCTGGCGGCGGCTCCTCGAGCAGCCCGCGCCGCACGAGCTCGGCGTCGAGACGGCGGCGGACGGTCACCGCAGATTACGCGGCACCGGCCCCCGGCACCGGTCTCCGGGCCTTTCCTCGACCCCGGCGCGGGTCAGGCGTGGAGCAGGGAGGCAACGAGCGGGTCGACCAGCGCGCCGAGGTCGGCGCCGACGAAGCGGCGGCGCCGGGTCGGGGATCGCCTGCTGCCGGGGCGGCGCCACCGCCGCGGTGACGCCCGAGAGCACGAGGGCGAAGGCCAGCCGAGGGTGTCGGCCATGGCGCCGTCGGTGCTGGGCCGGTCGCCCACCATCACCCCCGTGGCCGAAGCGCTCCCACACCAGCTCGGCGGTGGCCGGGGCCGGCTTGCCCGCCACCTCGGGGTGGCGCCCGCGGCGGCCGCTACCGCCGCCACCATCGAACCGGCGCCCGGGATGAGCCCGCCACCCGGAGACCGGGTAGGTGTTGTCGAGGTTGGTGGCCACGAAGCGGGCGCCGTCGCGGATGGCCGCCGAGGTGCGCGGGCGAGCACGTCGTAGGTGAAGTCGCGGTTGATCCCGACGACGACCGCCTCGGCCGGGCCTTCCTGCACCGCCTCGAGCTCCTCCGCCGCCAGCGCCTCGTACACCCCGGGCCCACCGCACACCAGCACGCGTGCCGGCGGGAGGTCGCTTTCGCAGGAGGTGCGCAGGCGAGGGCGCTGGTGATCACCTCGTCGGGTTCGGCGTCGACGCCCATCCTGCGCTGTCGACCACGCCGCCCACGGGGACCGACGAACTTGTTCGACAGGAACGCGACCTGCAGTCCGGCGGGTGGGCGCAGGCGCCGGGCACCCTCGATGGCGGGCGCGATCGGTTCGTCGCCCCGCCAGACGACCCCGTCGAGGTCGAGCAGACGCACGCGGCGGCAGTCACCGCGCCTCCGGTGGCACCCTCGCCGGCGCTCTCGGCCATCGCCTTCTCGAGCGCGCCGCGGTAGTCGGTCTGGTCGGGTCGCATCGCGACCGCGAGCTTCAGATGGCGGCGGGCACCGGTGCGGTCACCCTGCTTCATCAGGGCGAGGCCGAGGCCGAAATGGGCGTAGTCGTTCACCGGGTCGAAGCCCACGGCGGCGGCGAACTCCTCCCGCCTTCTTCGGGAACCGGCCGGTGCGGTAGTAGGCGCGGCCGAGCGCTCAAGCACCGAACCCTGGTCGGGTTCGAGCCCTGCTCTCGCCCGAGCGGGATCACCGCGGCGTGCGCGCCCTGCGAGGCGAGCAGGCGGCTGCCCTCCTGGAAGGCGTCGTAGGCGGACTGCATGTGAACTCGACCTTTCGGCTCCGGCTGTCTGCGGGTCGTGTGCGAGAATCCGGGCGTCCCCGCATCCTCCCAGGACCGAATCGCTCGTGCCCGACTTTCTTCCCCTTCCCCGACTCCGTTACGTCGCTCGAGGCGGCGACGGCGACATCAGCGCCGTCTGCGCCCCACCCTACGACGTGATCGACCCCGACGAACGCGCCGCCCTCCACGAGCGCGACCCGCACAACGCGATCCGGCTCATCCTCCCCGACTCGTACACCGGCGCCGCCGAGGCGCTCGCGCAGTGGCAGCGCGACGGCGTCCTCGTGCTCGACGACACGGCGTCCTTCTCCGTCTACCGGATGCACTTCACCGGCGACGACGGCACCGCGCAGACCACCACCGGTGTACTCGGCGCGCTCGCGCTCGAGAACGCCGACGGCGGGATCATGCCGCACGAGCGCACCTTGCCGAAGGCGAAGTCCGACCGGCTCCAGCTGCTGCGCGCGACCCGCGCCAACCTCGACCCGATCTGGGGCATCACCCTCTTCCCGGGCTTCACCGCGCTGCTCGCGGTCGACGGGCCGCCCCACGCCGTGGCCACCGACGACGACGGCAACCTCCACGAGCTGTGGCGCGTCGACGACCCCGCGAAGATCGCGGCGATCCGCGATGCGGTCGCCGCCCACGAGCTCGTCCTGGCCGACGGTCACCACCGCTTCGAGACCGGCGGCAACTACCGCCGCGAGCGGGCGGAGGCCGGCGTCACCGACCCCGGCGCCGACGGGATCATGTGCCTCGTGGTGGAGCTCGCGCCGGAGGAGCTGTGCGTGCGGGCGATCCACCGTCTGCTGCACGGCGTCGGCACGCTCGACCTCCGCGCTGCGGCGGAGCCGATGTTCACCGTCACCGACCTCGGCGCGAACACACCGGAGGGTGTCGCCGCGCTCGAGGCCGCCATGCGCGAGCAGGGTGGTCTCGGCCTCGTCGACCGGGCCGGCCTCGCGCTCCTGGTGCCCCGCCCCGTGCTCGACGACGCCATGGCCCACGAGCCGGTCGAGCTGCGCGACGTCGACTCCGCCCGCTTCGACGCCGGCCTGCGTCCCGCACTCGAGGCCGCCGGGGTCACCCTCACCTACCGCAACGACGGCGCCACCTGCGCGGCGCACGTGGAGAAGGGCGTGGCCGACGCCTCGGTGCTGTTGCGGCCGGTGAGCGTCGACACCATCCGCGCCGCGGCCGAGGCGCGCCTGCGCATGCCGGAGAAGACCACGTTCTTCGCGCCGAAGCCGCGCACGGGCATGGTCTTCCGCGACCTCGACCGTCCCTGACACCGGAATTGCGTCGGGCCCCCGAAGGGGCCCGACGATCACACAGGTTGCGGGACTCCGTGGCTACTCCACGGTCCAGGTCGCACCCGAACTGATGAGCTTCTTCAGGTCGCCGGGGCCCTGCTTCTCGACCGCGTTCATCACCTGACGCTGCACCTCGGCCTCGTAGGTGGGACGGGTGACGTCGCGGAACACACCCATCGGCGTGGGCATGGTGGGCGCGAACGACAGCCGCGACAGCGCGAACGCGAGTGCGGGGTCCTGCCGGTGCTCGTCGTGCACGAGGATGCGCTCCTCGCCCACGTCGGCCACGTTGACGATCTCGCACTCGCCGAACTCGTTGAGCACCACGCCGCGCTCGTTGTCGGACCCGAAGCGGATGGGCTCACCGTGCTGCAGGTTGATGAGCATCTCACCGCGCGTCTCCTTGGAGGTGATCCCCTCGAACGCACCGTCGTTGAAGACGTTGCAGTTCTGGTAGATCTCCACGAACGCACTGCCCTCGTGCTCGTGGGCACGACGGAACGCCTCGGTCATCGACTTGCGGTCCATGTCGTTCGCCCGGGCCACGAAGGTGGCCTCCGCGGCCAGCGCGACGGAGACGGGGTTGAACGGCGTGTCGAGCGAACCCATCGGCGACGACTTCGTGATCTTGCCGACCTCACTGGTGGGCGAGTACTGGCCCTTCGTGAGACCGTAGATCTGGTTGTTGAACATGATGATCTTCAGGTTCACGTTGCGGCGCAGCGCGTGGATCAGGTGGTTGCCACCGATCGAGAGCATGTCGCCGTCGCCCCCGATGACCCACACGTCGAGGTCGGGGCGGGCCAGCGCGACACCCGTGGCCACGGCCGGCGCACGACCGTGGATCGAGTGCAGGCCGTAGGTGTTCATGTAGTACGGGAAGCGGGCCGCGCACCCGATGCCCGACACGAACACGAGGTTCTCGGGACGCACGCCGAGGTCGGCGAGCTCGAGCTGCATCGCGGCGAGGATCGAGTAGTCACCGCACCCGGGACACCAGCGGACCTCCTGGTCGGACTGGAAGTCCTTGCGGCCGAGCTTGACGGCGACGCCGCCACCTTCGTTGGCGTTGTTCTCAGACATCGAGCATCTCCACGATCTTGGCTTCGATCTCGGCACCGCTGAACGGCAGGCCCTGGACCTTGTTGAGCGACTGGGCGTCCACCAGGAACTCGGCCCGGACCAGCTTCGAGAGCTGGCCCATGTTCATCTCCGGCACGAGCACCTTCGGGTACTTCGCGAGCACCTCGCCCAGGTTCGACGGGAACGGGTTCATGTGCACGAGGTGCGCGCTGGCGACCTTGCGCCCCGCGCTGCGGGCCCGGCGCACGGCCTCCTGGATCGGGCCCCAGGTGCTGCCCCAACCGAGGACGAGGATGTCGGCGTCGAGGTCACCGTCGACCTGCAACTCGATGTCCTTGGCGATGCCCGCGACCTTGGCCGCGCGAGGTGGCCGCGAGCTCGTGGTTCTTCGGGTCGTAGTTGATGTTGCCCGTGCCGTCCTGCTTCTCGATGCCACCGATGCGGTGCTGCAGGCCGGCAGCCCGGACGCTCCACGGACGGGCGAGGGTCTCGGGGTCACGCAGGAAGGGCCAGAACTCGTCGCCGTGGTTCGCCCGTGGTGAACGGCACCGAGATGTCAGGGAGCGCGCCGATGTCGGGCAGGCGCCACGGCTCCGCACCGTTGGCGAGGTAGCCGTCGGTGAGGAGGATGCACCGGCGTGCGGTACTTGAGCGCGATGCGTACGGCCTCGAATGTGGCGTCGAAGCAGCGGCTCGGCGACTGTGCGGCGATGACGGGCAGCGGCGACTCGCCGTGGCGGCCGTACATCGCGAGCAGCGGTCGGACTGCTCAGTCTTGGTGGGCAGACCGGTGGACGGGCCACCGCGCTGCACGTCGACGAGCACCAGCGGCAGCTCGAGCATCAGCGCGAGGCCGAGGGCTCCCGCCTTCAGGTCGAGGCCGGGACCACTCGTGGTGGTGAGCGCCAGGTTGCCGGCGAACGCGGCACCGATCGCGGCGGCACAGGCCGCGATCTCGTCCTCGCACTGCAGCGTGCGCACCCCGAAGTTCTTGTGCTTCGACAACTCGTGGAGGATGTCGGAGGCCGGGGTGATCGGGTACGACGGAAGATCGGCAGGTTCGCCTGCTGCCCGGCGGCGATGAGGCCGCGGTCAGCCGAGGTGGCGAGGTTGCCGGTGATGTTGCGGTAGGTGCCGGGCTCCAGCTTGGCCGGCTCGATCTGGCAGTTCTGCACCAGCTCGGCGGTCTCACCGAAGTGCAAGCCCGCCTTGAACGCAGGATGTTGGCGTCGCGCACCTGCGGGCGGGCGCCGAAACGCTGGTCGATCCAGTCGAGCGGGCTGCACTGGACGCGGTACATCCGAGGAGATGAAGCGCAACGCGAAGAAGTTCTTCGAACGCTCGGCGTCGCGGCTTCACGCCGAGCCCCTGCACGCCTCGAGCGTGAGCTCGGTCATCGGCACGCGCACCAGCCGGTACTCGGCGAGCGACTCGTCCTCGAGCGGGCTGGGCGTCGTAGCCGACCTTGGCGAGGTTGCGCTCGTCGAACGCGCCCCGGTTCGCGATGATCGCCGAACCCTTCGGCAGCTCGTGCAGGTTCGCCTTGAGCGTCGCGGGTTCATCGCCACGAGCACGTTGGGCGAGTCGCCGGGCGTCACGATGTCGTGGTCGGAGATGTGCACCTGGAACGACGACACACCGGCGATCGTCCCGGCAGGGCGCGGATCTCGGCGGGTAGTTCGGCAGGGTGGCCAGGTCGTTGCCGAACACTGCGCTCACGTCGGTGAATCGGTCACCGGTGAGCTGCATGCTGTCGCCGGAGTCACCGGCGAACCGATGACGACATCATCGATGTTCCGGCGCGGGGGAAGCGGTTCTGTCACTCGTCCCTCACCTCGTTGTGGGCTCGTCTTCTTCGGTTGTGTGGTTCGTTCCTGCGGAGGGTCCGCTGACGGGTCCCGTGCACGGTCTCGCAGGTGTCGCCGGGTGTCGCAGGTCGTCGAGCAAGTTGCCGGGTCTCGGCTGGGGCCACCGACCTGGCGACGCGTCGCAGTTCGTGCTCACCCGTTCGCCCACTCGCCGTCGCGCCTGAGTCACGGGCGACGAGCAGCATCGAGTTCACCGACGGCACCGCCTCCCACCCATGGATGGTGCGGTCAGCGGCGGTGTTCATCCAGCCGTCACGAACGTGGCCGGAACCGCCGACACGACACGCACGCCGGCGACCGGGACCGCACCTCCTGATCGGCGGCCCGGCCTCACCTGAGGTCGTCGAGCGTGGCGAGCGACTCGGTGGCCTGCCGGAGGACGGCGTCGATCCGGCGGCGGTCGCGGCCCGGGCGATCGAGGCGGCCTCGAGGTCGACCTGTGACCTTGCCCCGCTGACGGCTGTAGAACCGTCGCCGACCTGGCCGACCACCACGACGTGGTCACCGGTGTCGAGCTGCTCCACTCCAGGCGGGCGGGTCCACACGGTGACCGGCACCGAGGTGGCCCGCTCTGCGTTTCACGGCCGACTTCGAGGCGGTCTTCGAGGCGGTCTTCGGTTCGGTCTTGGTGGCGGCTGCGGGCGCTCGCACCGACAGTGACGCCACCCGGGTGCCCGATTCGAGCACCCGCACCTCGGCCGGCGCCGAGCACGCCGCTCAGCACGGCCAGGTTGCACTCGACCAGGCCGGCGTCGATCCCCGTGCCGCCCTGCGCGCCCCGCCTTCGCTCCCGGCCTTCCCTGCGCCGGCTCCCGTCGTCGTGTTCTTTCCATCGGCTTCCTCCTGCCAGCGGGGCGCGGCGAGCAGCCGCGGCCGGTGATCGGGGAAGAAGATGTGGGGGAAGCGGTGCGGACACCGACGACGCTACGGCCGGGGTGTGACACCTACATCCCGGGACCCTGGCATCCTGGGACTCCCGGCATCCTGGAACTCCCGGCATCCTGGGACTGCGCTCAGCCGAGCGAGGACGCGCTCCGCGACGTCGGCGAAGCCGGGTTCGACGCGGGCCACCTGGTGAAGAGCTCGCGGGCCCGGGCGAGGTTGCCGGCCCGCTCCTCGAGATCGGCCAGGGCGTACCAGACCCGATGGTCCTTGGGCTGCTTCATTAAGGTCGCCACGCTTGCGCAGCAACGCCAGTGCCTCGGGCAGCTTGTCCTGGTCGGCGAGCGCGCCGGCGTAGACGATGCGCCCTCGGTGACGACGACGTCGGCGGAGGGCGACACCGCCGCCAACTCCTCCCACAGGTCGGCGACCTTCTTCAGCGGTGCTGGGCCCGGTAGCAGTCCATCAGCACCGGGTGCTGGTCGACCTCGCTGCTCAGCTCGTAGTAGGCCCGAGCTCCTTGGCCGCGGCGCTGTAGTTGCCCACGCGGTACTGCGACAGCCCCATGAGCTCGCGCACGCTCGGCGAGTCGGGCAACCGGTCGCGCAACGGTCGCAGGACTTCGGATCGCCCGCGCTCACGGTCGTTGCTGTAGGCGTCGGCCGCGGCCATGAGCGTCCCCAACGCGGGCCGAGTCACGACCGGCCAGCTGCGCCAGCTCGTCCTGCACCCCGGCGGCCCCCGACGCCGCCGACGCTTCGTCCCCGTCGTGCCCGACTGCTTCGACGTGCCGCGCTTGGCCGGCGCCTTGCGGGTGGATGCCGGCTTCGCACCTGAGGGCCCAGCTGCCCCACCACTCGCAGTGCGGGACGGCGGCGCACGCTCCTCCAGCCCTCCGGCGGAGCGTCCGAGCGGCGACCCCGGCCACGAGAGTCGTCGCGGGGCTGGTTGCGCCGTGCTCAACGTCTCCTCGTCGCGCTGGTCGACGCTGCGCGGCCCGAACCTGCCCGGGCGGGCATCGGATCGGGGTGCTCTCCCGACGATCCGCGCCGTTTCCATCGGCCCGACGGCTCGAAGGACGCCCACTCGACGGCCGCCCACTCGAAGGACGCCCACTCGAAGGACGCCCACTCGACTTGCCGGCGGACGGGCGCCCACTGACGGCCGCCCACCGAGGGACGCCCGCCTGACGGACGCCCGCTCGACGGCTGCCGGGACGCCCGGATGACGACGACCCGACGACGAACTCCCGCTGCGGGAGCCGCCCGACGAGGAACCGGCCCGACTCCTCGCCGCCGCTCTTCGCCGCCCCGCTGCGGGGACTGCTGCTCCGACCGCTGGCGCCCTTGGGCTTGCCGCCCCGCGAAGCGCCCCGGGCTCGGGCTCCCGGAGCGACCGCCGGTGCCCCGGCCCCCGGCTGCCTTCCCTCCGGCAGACTTCCCTCCGGCGGGTTTCCCCCGGCGCACCACCACCGGTGCGACCACCGCCGGCGCCCGCCTCCTCCACCGGAGGATCGTCCCTGTCCGCCGCTACCGCCGCTGCGTCGTCCTTCTGCCATCGTTCGTCAACTCTCTCGTTCGTCACTCGTCGCGGGCGCGCGTACGGACCACGGACGCGGCGGGCCCACGAGGGTACCGGCCGGCGCCCCACAGCGGCGGCAGGAACCGCGCCGGAACATGAAAAAGGCGACCCCGCCATGCGTGTGCACGACGGGGTCGCCCGAGAAAAATTCCGGCGGCGTCCTACTCTCCCAGGGGGTTCCCCCCCAAGTACCATCGGCGCTGGCGGTCTTCACTTCCGTGTTCGGAATGGGAACGGGTGTTTCCCCGCCGCTATAACCACCGGAAACCTTGTGCAATTTCAATGCGATCTTGTGTTGCAGCCATCTGGCTGCACAGCCCTCGCATGAGAGCTCCAGAGCGAGCACGAGCATGAGGAAGAAAAAACCCAAGCCCTCGGCCGATTAGTACCGGTCAGCTGAACACGTCACCGTGCGTACACTTCCGGCCTATCAACCTGGTCGTCTACCAGGGGCCTTACCCGGTTAACCCGGTGGGAGATCTCATCTCGAGGCAGGCTTCGCGCTTAGATGCTTTCAGCGCTTATCCTTTCCGCAGGTAGCCAACCAGCCGTGCCTTTGGCAAGACAACTGGCACACCAGAGCTGCGTCCGTCCCGGTCCTCTCGTACTAGGGACAGCTCCCCTCAAATCTCCTACGCCCACAGAGGATAGGGACCGAACTGTCTCGCGACGTTCTAAACCCAGCTCGCGTACCGCTTTAATGGGCGAACAGCCCAACCCTTGGGACCTACTCCAGCCCCAGGATGCGACGAGCCGACATCGAGGTGCCAAACCTTGCCGTCGATGTGGACTCTTGGGCAAGATAAGCCTGTTATCCCCGGGGTACCTTTTATCCGTTGATCGACCGCGCTTCCACACGCCACGGCCGGGTCACTAAGCCCTGCTTTCGCACCTGCTCGACTTGTAGGTCTCGCAGTCAAGCTCCCTTGTGCCTTTGCACTCGACGCCTGATGGCCAACCAGGCTGAGGGAACCTTTGGGCGCCTCCGTTACTCTTTAGGAGGCGACCGCCCCAGTCAAACTACCCGCCTGACGCTGTCCCCGACCCGGATCACGGGCCCAGGTTAGATTCCCAATATGTACAGGGTGGTATTTCAACGTTGTCTCCACCGAAGCTGACGCCCCGGCTTCCCAGACTCCCACCTATCCTACACAATACATACCGAAAACCAACATCAAACTGTAGTGAAGGTCCACGGGGTCTTTCCGTCCTTCTGCGGGAAACGAGCATCTTTACTCGTATTGCAATTTCGCCGGGTCTCTGGTTGAGACAGTAGCCAAGTCGTTACGCCATTCGTGCAGGTCGGAACTTACCCGACAAGGAATTTCGCTACCTTAGGACCGTTATAGTTACGGCCGCCGTTTACCGGGGCTTAGGTTCAGAGCTTCGCCTTACGGCTAACCCTTCCCCGTAACCTTCCGGCACCGGGCAGGCGTCAGTGCGTATACGTCGTCTTTCGACTTTGCACGCACCTGTGTTTTTAGTAAACAGTCGCTTGGCCCTGGTCTCTGCGGCCTCCTCGAGCTCAGCACGCGAGGTGCGTCACCCTACTGAGGCCCCCCTTCTCCCGAAGTTACGGGGGCATTTTGCCGAGTTCCTTAACCAGAGTTCTCCCGATCACCTTCGTATTCTCTACGTGCCCACCTGAGTCGGTTTGGGGTACGGGCACCATGTCCACTCGCTAGACGCTTTTCTCGGCAGCGTGGGATCAGTCACTTCACCTGAAGCGGTTCGGCATCGCATCTCGGCGTTACGCCCGACGGATTTACCTATCGGACCGCCTACCTGCTTACCCCGGGACAACCATCGCCCGGTAGACCTACCCTCCTGCGTCCCGCCTTCGCTACCCGTCACCAAGTGGGTCGGTTCGGCCGAAGCCAGCCCCTTAGCAACCTGGATTGGGTTGGGCGCGAACATGGTGGTACAGGAATATCAACCTGTTGTGCATCGACTACGCCTTTCGGCCTCGCCTTAGCTCCCGACTAACCCTGGGCGGATGAGCCTTCCCCAGGAACCCTTGGGCATTCGGCGGAGGGGTTCCTCCCCCCTCGTTCGCTACTCATACCTGCATTCGCACTCGACCACGCTCCACGACCGCTTCCGCGGCCGCTTCTCTGCTGAGATCGACGCTCCCCTACCCATCAGACGTAAACGTCCAATGACGCAGCTTCGGCTCTGTACTTGAGCCCCGTTACATTGTCGGCGCAGGACCACTCGACCAGTGAGCTGTTACGCACTCTTTCAAGGGTGGCTGCTTCTAAGCCAACCTCCTGGCTGTCTGGGCAATCCCACATCCTTTACCACTGAGTACAGAATTTGGGGCCTTAGCTGGCGTTCTGGG
>JAXLRL010000047.1:0-17361 GCA_046331125.1 Acidimicrobiia bacterium | reverse complement strand
TGGACGGACGTGACCGCCACCGCCCTGCCGTCGCGGTGCTCGATCTTCGTGACCCGCGACTTCATCTCGACGGTGCTGCCCTGCTCGACGACGAGCTCCGTGCAGCGCTCCCACATCTGGCCGGGGCCGTACTTCGGGTAGTTGAAGACCTCGATGAGGCTGGTGACCTGCTTGCCCTTGTCGCGGCCACCGAAGAGCTTGGCGCGGATGGGCTCCCACACCGCGGCGAACAGCGACATGCCCTTGATGCGCTGTGCACCCCAGTCGGCCGCGATCTCCGACGCGGACACACCCCACACCTTCTCGTTGTAGGTCTTGAAGAAGTGGTTGTAGAGGCGACGGCCGTAGTTGGCGACGATGTAGCCCTCGAGCGTGGACTGGTCCTTCGGCGGACGCACCCGCGCCCAGAGGTAGGAGAACCCGCAGAGCACGGCCTCGACCGGGCCGAGGTTCTTCAGCGCGTTGCCGGGCTTGATCGGGTAGTCGTAGAGCTTGCCGCGGTAGTAGATGCGGCTCATGCGCGGACGGCGCAGGAACTCGTCGGGGCCGAGGATCTCGAACCAGAAGTCCTCGACCGGCTTCACCTTGGTGAAGAACCGGTGGCCACCGATGTCGAAGCGCCAGCCGTCGCGCATCTCGGTGCGGCTGATGCCGCCGACGATGTCGTCGGCCTCGAGGATCAGCGACGACACGCCCTTCTTGTGGAGCTGGTAGGCCGCGGTGAGGCCCGCGGGGCCGGCGCCGATGATGACGATGTCGCGATCAGTCACGGCGGCGTTGGATGCGTCGGTCAAGGCTGGAGGCTCCCCCTACGGCGGACCCCGAAGTCTACGGGGCAGGGCCCCCGAAACCGGGGTTTGCGGGGGCTTGGCCGCCGCAATCAGAGAGGCGGTGCCGGGGTCAGGGGGCGCCGAGGCCCAGGAAGAAGACGACGGCGTACCCGGCCATCCCCAGCGCGGCCAGGACCAGCACCGACCGCTCCACTTCCTCCCGCTTCGCCAGGATCGCCAGTCCGATCACGAAGGGGAACGAGCTCATCACGTAGCGCTCGAGCGAGTCGAGGTTCTTGGCCGACAGGGCCACCACCAGCGTGGCGGCGCAGTACCAGGTGTAGGAGGCGGGCAACTTGCGGGCCACCACCACGAGCAGCACCACGAACCCGGCGGCCCAGGCCAGGTGCACGATCGACGAGAAGTGGTGGTGGAAGGCGTCGGTGACCGCGTCGATCGAGCGGGTGAACGGGTCCTGGAAGCCGCCCCGGAGGGTCGCCTTGTTCTGCTCGGAGACGGGCAGCCAGGCGTCGCCGAACTCGGCGCCCACCCAGGCGAGGAACGCGACGACGCCGGCGACCGGCGACAGCACCGCGGCGATCCGCCCGATCCGGTCCTTGGCCGCGGCCCGGTTGAAGCCCCGCCAGCCCTCGATCACCGCGGGGACGACGAGCAGCACACCGACCGGGCGGCACAGCCCGGCGCCGACGCCGGCGAGGGCCGCCCACCAGAAGTTGCCCTTGCGCAGGGCCATGAACATCCAGACCGCGAGCAGCATCGCGACCGCCTCGGCGTAGCCGAGCACCAGCACCGACGCGAGCGGGAACAGCGCAGCGAACCACACGGCGCGCGAGGCGGTCGCGGCGTCACCCGTCTCGCGCAGCACCAGTCGGTGCAGCGACGCGAGGAACAGGAACGCGGCGACGTTCACGAGCACGATGAGCGCCGCCGCGGTGTGGCCGAGCATCACCACACCGAGGCCCTTGGCGAGCACCGGCACGAACGGGAAGAAGCGCAGCGACGCGCGGCCGAGCTCGCGGTAGCCGTCCTCGGCGATGCCCCGGTAGAACGCGCCGTCCCACGCGAAGAGCCCCTGGTGGAGCTGGATCGGGCGGGGCAGCCGGCCGACGTCGTCGTAGAGCTGACGGCTCCCGTAGAGCGCGGCGAGCACGATCACACGCGAGACGATCCACGGCACGATCGCGACGCGCGCGTCGGTGCGCCACGACTCGGCGGGCGTGTCCCCGACCGGCGTCTCGGCGACGGGTTCGACGACGGGCTCGTCGGCGGTGGTCACGACGACGGGCTCGCCTTCACCGTGACCCGGAAGTCGGGCGCGTGCAGCACCGTGATCCACCCCGGGTGGTCGTCGATCTGCCCGAAGCGCGACACGCGCACCGGCAGCATCATCCGCAGCGACGAGCCGTCGTTGCGGGTGGGCACCAGGCCGCGCACGTCGGGCTTGCGGGCGGCGGCCTCCGTCGGACCGAAGCCCGCGGCCACGATCACGTCGAGCGCGGGCGCGTCGATCGTGGACGCATCCGCCGGGCCCACCCCGGGCGCCGCCACCACCCACGTGACGTCGTACACGTCGCCCCGCTCCCCTTCCGTGGTGAGCGTCCGGTGCTCGACGTGGTCGCCGAGGATCAGGCTCGCCACCACCACTTTGTCACCCGTGGTGTTGGTGATCCGGGTGTGCACCTCCGCTGCGCCGGTCTGCAGCACCTCGATCGGCACGAGCTCGACCGCCGGTGTGGGGCGATCGGGCGTGGGGTCGGCGCCCGACGGCGGCACCGACGTGCGCTGCAGGTACGGCGTGCGGCCCGGTCGGGTGGCGATGAGATCGAGGTCGCCGGCGCCGAGATCGGTCGCGTAGAGCACCGGCCCGTCGAGATCGGCGGTGTTCGACGAGTACGGGTTGAGCAGCAGGAGGTACGCGCCCGACTGCTCCACGAACACGAGCGAGTTGTCGGGCACCTTCGCCGCGCTGTCCTTCCACGGCACCTGGGTCTCGCTGATCGTGTGGTTCACGTCGAGGCGGCTCGCCGCGAACGGCACCGTCACCAACACGAGCACGGCCGCGAGCGCGATGCCGAACGCGCGCCGGCGGCGCCACACCTCGCGGATCGCGACCGCCATCAACACGAGCAGCGGCGGGAACAACGGGATGAAGTAGATCGGCCCGCTGAGGTGCGCGGTCACCGCCGACACGTGCATGCCCCAGAACGCGAAGTACCCGAGTGGGAACGCGAGGAACAGCGCGACCAGCACGACGATCGAGCGATCGCGCCGCCGCAGCCACAGCGCCCAGCCCGCGGCGATGATGCCGAGGTAGCTGCCCGCCACGAACCACGGGATGGCGATGCCGTTCTTGGCGACGCTCTTCACCGCGACCCACGGCGTGTAGTTGTCCTTGCCGAACGTGGGCATCAGGCGCTTGAGCCCGAAGCCGAAGGTGTCGAGCGGGTCGGCGGCGGTGATCGGGAACTGGGTGAGGCTCCCGGTGACGTGCTTGTTGTACGCGAGCGTCGCGACGAACAGCGGTGCGAAGCCCAGCGCCGCCCACAGCGCGGCCCGCAGGATCTTCCCCCACTGCTTCCAGTGGAGCGCGAGCACACCGACGAACGCGGCGAGCGCCCACAGCACTGCGTCGAACGGGCGGGTCATGAACACCCACCCGATGAGCGCGCCGCCCGCGACGAGCCGCCAACGGATGTGGTCGCGCACGCCGGTGAGCAACGCGGAGAGCCCGAGCAGCCCGAGACCGAGCGTGAAGAGGTACCCGAGGTAGAGGCCGCTCTGGACGAGGAAGACCGGCGACACCACCATCAACGACGCCGCCAGCAACGACACGATGTGGTCGCGCGTGGTGGTGCGGGCGATCGCGTACACGCCGAGCACCGACAGCAGCGCGCCGAACGGGATCGCGACCGCCGTGGTGCCGGCGATCAGGAGCCCGCCCGCGAGGATCGACGGCCACCCCAGCGTGTACTGCGAGAAGAAGAAGCCCTGCCCGTGCCCGCTCAGCCACGGCCAGAAGTACTCGGGCGCGCCGCCGTCGGTGGGGAGCAGCACCCCGTGGCGCAGCGCGCGGGCCTGCCACACGTAGACGGTCTCGTCGCGGTTCCACGAGTAGGCCGGGAACACCCAGTGGTACACCGCGGCACTGACGACCACCGCGAGGAGCCCCAGCAGCGCGAGGGGCCAGTAGGTGCGGGCGAGGGTGCGCAGTTCGGGACGCGCCGCCCGGGGCTGCCGGGTCGCTGCCGTGTTGGTCTGCTCACCGGACACGCGCCGCGTCACTCCCCTGGGCCGCCACCGCCGACGGGCGCCGAACCTAGTCGGCCGTCACCCGGTGGCCGAGGTCCACCGCACGTCGGTGCTCGGCGGGAGCACGGACCCGCTGACGGTGCCCGGCCACATCACGGTGACCTGCTCCCCCATCCCGATCGGGACCTTGCGCCGCACGAGTGCACGCCGTTGTCCGGTCGGGAGGTCCTGGGTCAAGGCGACGTCGAGACCTTCGGTGAGTTGGAAGACCGACAGGGTGACCGAGCCGGTCGGGCTGTCCACCCGCACCCGGCCGGGGCCGATTGCGCTCACCGTGACGGTCGCCGCGCCGTCGACCACCGGGGCCCGGACGACCTTCGTGCCGGCGCCGACCTCGAGGGCGAGAGGCACGCCACCGAGCGCTTCGGGCACGCGCACGGTCACGTCGACGCTGGTGCCCGAGCGCACCTGCTGACGGTCGATCCACATCGGCACGTCGGTGCCGAGCGCATCCGAGTAGCCCGACGGCATCGACACCGTGAACGCCGTGCGTCCCGAGTGATCGGCGAGCACGTCGAGATCGCGGTTGCCGCCCTCGAGCGCGTACACGCGGTCGCCGTCGTATCCCGGACTGTTGCGCCAGAAGGAGAACGGGTTCTGCAGGTACGGGCCCCACACCGACGGCAGCAGCACCAGCGAACGCGAGCCGGCAGTGGCCGCCGCGACGGCGTCGTGCACCACCTCCCGCTGGTCGGTGCGTTGGCGCAGGCCGTCGACCGCGTCGAGCACCACGGGCGTGGCGAACGCGACGCAGAGCGCGAGCGCGCACACCGCCAGCACGCGCGAACGAGCCAGCAGCCGGTCGGCGCCCACCCCGCCCATCACCGACACGGGCACGAGCATGGGCAGGTAGTACCAGGGCCCGAGGCGCAGTCCGCCGCCCCAGAGGAACACATACGTGTACGAGCCCCAGAAGAAGAAGAACCCGACGGGCCACACGAGCGTGAGCAGGAGCAGCAGGCTCCGGTGGGTGAGGCGCGGCTTGGTGAACCATCCGTAGACGCCGAGCGCGACGAGCACGATGCTGCCGAACGACCAGGTGAAGAGCAGCAGCACGTTCTTCTGGGTGGCCTCGATGGCGCGTCCCAGCGTGTAGTCGACGTAGGAGTCGGTGCTGAGCACGCGGTGACGCCCGAGCCCGACGGTGTCCGCCTGGTCGAGCAGCCGGAACGGGAGCTCGAACGGGCTGCCGGTCGCGGCGGCGTTGAACGCGAGGAAGCCGACGAGGCCGGGCACCTGCCGGCGCGACGGAACACCGCGGTGCGCCGCCGGCCCGGATGTCCCAGGCGCAACAGCTGCCAGGCGAGCACCGGGGCCGCGAACAGCAGGGCGTCGAACGGGCGCAGCCAGATCACCCGATCCCGAGCAGGAGCCCGGCGCCGACCAGGCTCCGCGTGCTCGACGTGCGGCCGCCGCGCACGAGGAGGGTGGCGAAGCCCAGGAGGAGCGCCAGCATGTCGAGGTAGGGCAGGAACGTGATGCTCTGCACCAGGAACAACGGCGCGCCGAGCATGAATACCGCCGCGAGGATCGAGGCGCGTGACGAGGCACCGACCTCGCGCGCGAACAGCCCGACCAGCGCCACGACCGCGGCCGCGACCAGGCCGAGCGCGACGCGTTCGGACCCGCCGACCGTGCGCGCCGCGGCGAGCACCGCCGGGTGCACCGGCGAGTACTTGTAGACGAAGTGGCCGTCGCGCACCGCGGTGAACCATGGCCGGAACGCCTCGACGTTGCGGACCGGCGCCTCCGGCAGCACCTGGCCGCTGCGGAGCGCCTCGGCCTGCGCGAGGTACGAGCCCTCGTCGCGGTTCTCGGTGAGCAGCGGTGTGAGCCACAACGACCCGGCGACCGCCACGACCGCGGCGAGCGCGGCGAGCCCGGCAAGGGTGACCCACCACCAGCGCGGCGACACGACGCGCACCGGCGACTCCGCCGTCGCCGGCGCCGCCTGCTGCTCCTCGCCCGCTTGTTGCAGCACCGCCCCCACGACGTCCCCGCTCACTGACCGCATCCACCCGGCCACCGTTTGCAACCAGGGGAGAATCTACGGCATGCTGCCCCGAGCGGGAACAGATCGGACCTTTGGGTCCACTGAACGGAAGAGGGCGGGATGTCGGAAGTGGACCAGAAGGGTGGCGTGGTCGCGGGCGGCGACAGCCACCGGGAGCGCAAGGCGTCGTCGTTCGTGACGACGCTGGTGGGGATCCTGTTCCTCCTGGGCAGCGCCGCCGGCGCGCTGGTGCTCCTCAACGAGGGGCCGGCATCGCCCACGTGCCCCCCGGGTGCCATCACCAGCTACTGCACCCCCTATGGCAACGCTGGTCTCGCACCCAACGCCGCCGCCATCGGCACGCCGGCCGGCGGTGTCGTCGTGGTCGCACCCGAGGGCACCACGGTCAGCGACGCCACCGCGTCGCCGCCGAGCGTCCCGCTCCCGCCCAACGTGCAGCAGCTCCCCGTCGGGGTGCTCGGATACACGGTGAGCGGCATCGAGCCGGGCGGCACCATCCAGGTGACGATCCAGCTCCCGCCCGGCACGAACGCGAACGCCTACTACAAGTTCGACGGCACCCAGTGGGTCGACTTCACGGCGAACGCCACCTTCTCCCCGAATGCCGTCGTGCTCTCGCTCACCGACAACGGTGCGGGCGACAGCGACCAGAGCCTCGGCGTGATCGTCGACCCGGGCGGTCCCGTGCTCGTCGACAACACCCCGCCCACCATCACCTGTCCGCAGGACATGGCCTTCGTGCTCAACCAGCCGAACGCGAAGCTCACCGCGGGCGTGACCGACGCGGGCGTGGGCGTTGCGTCGCCGTCGGTGACCGTCGACGTCAACGCCACGGCGGTCGGCGCGGCGCTGAACGTGCCCGTGACCGCGACCGACAACGGGGGCAACAGCGCCACCGTCCAGTGCGCCTACGCGGTGCACTACAAGTTCACCGGTTTCGACCCGCCGGTGAAGTCGGGCGTCACGAAGGTCGAGGCCGGCGACGAGCTGCCGCTCAAGTGGAAGCTCACCGACTTCGCCAACGCACCGGCCGGCACCGCCGCCAGCTTCACGGGCGTCGTCTCGGCCCCGGCCGACTGCGGTACCTACGCTCCCACCGGGGCGTTCGCGGCCGACAAGCTCGACGGCCCGCTCAAGTTCAAGGCCGGTGACTACAAGGCCAACTGGGAGACCAAGAAGGCGTGGCGCAACACCTGCCGGGTCGTCGGCGTGAACCTCGACGACGGCACCCGGCACGTCGCCAAGGTCCAACTCACGAAGTGACGTGAGTGGAGGCCCGGGACCGGTCGACCCGGCCCCGGGCCTCCATCCCAATACCATCTGGTCCGCATGGCCGAGCCGACCCCAGCGTCACCACGCGCCGCCGGCCGCGCCACCGGCCGGTTCCGGCCCTCGCAGGTCGTCGAGGTCGCCGTCCTCGCGTGGCTCGCCTACGTGCCCTTCCTCGCGTCGTCACCCGGGCGGGTCGTCGCCGACACCAAGCAGTACCTCTACCTCGACCCCGGCCGCTTCCTGTCGCGGGCGCTGTGGCTGTGGGACCCGCACGTCGCCGCGGGCACGGTCCCCCACCAGCAGATCGGCTACCTGTTCCCGATGGGGCCGTACTTCTGGCTCATGGACACCGTCGGGGTGCCCGACTGGGTGGCGCAGCGAATCTGGCTCGGCACCATCTCGCTGCTCGCCGTACTCGGGGCACGCTGGCTGTTCCGCATGCTCGGCGTCCGCCGCACCGGCGCCCTCGCGGGCGCGTTGGTGTACATGCTCACGCCGTACCAGCTCGCGTTCACCGCGCGCATCTCGGTGCTGCTGCTCGCGTGGGCGGGGCTGCCTTGGCTCGTCGGGCTCACCATGCGCGCGGTGCGCAACGGCGGCTGGCGCGACCCCGCGATCTTCGCGTTGGTGGTACTGAGCGTCGGCAGTGTGAACGCGGCCACACTCCTGCTCGCGCTGGTCGCGCCCGGGTTGTGGCTGTTGCTGCAGTGCTTCGACCGCGAGGTCGGCATCGGGCGGGCGTGGGCGGCCGCGTGGCGCATCGGCCTCTTGTCGACGGGCGTGTCGATCTGGTGGGCCGTCGGATTGCGCCTGCAGGGCGCGTACGGCCTCCCCGTGCTACAGCTCACCGAGAACCTGCACGTCGTCTCGTTGCGGTCGACGCCGCTCGACCTGCTGCGCGGCCTCGGCAACTGGTTCTTCTACGGCGGCGACCGGCTCGGCGTGTCGGTCGGCCAGTCGACCGACTACGCGCACGGCAAGCTCGTCGTGCTGTGCAGCTTCGCGATCCCCGTCGTCGCGATCCTGGCGGTCGCGTTCCTGCGCTGGCGCCACCGCGCCTACTTCCTGCTGCTCGTCGTCGTCGGCGTGATCGTGGGCGTGGGCGCGTGGCCCTACGACGACCCGAGCGCGTACGGCCGGCTGTGGAAGTCGTTCGCCAACGGCTCGTCGATCGGCCTCGCGTTGCGCAACACGCCGCGCATCGGGCCGGTGATCGTCCTCGGTCTCGCCGCGCTCATCGCCGCGGGCGTCGGTGCGATCCCCGAGCGCACCCGGTCGGGGGCGTCCCGCACGTGGGTGTCGTGGGCGGCACTGGGCGTGGTCGCCGCGCTCGCGTTCGGCGCGCTCGCGCCCGTCTGGAAGGACGGCTACCTCTTCGACCGGCTCGAGCGTCCCGAGGACGTGCCCGACTACTGGAAGCAGGCCGCCGCCGCGCTCGACGCCCAGGGTGACGCCACCCGCGTGTTCGAGATCCCCGGCGCCAACTTCTCCGCGTACCGCTGGGGCAACACCGTCGAGCCGATCACGCCGGGCTTGACCGACCGCCCGTATCTCGCGCGTGAGGTCCTCCCCTACGGCTCGCCGCAGACGGTGAACCTGCTCGACGCCATCGACCGGCGTATGCAGGAGGGCACGTTCGAGGCCTCGTCGCTGGCGCCCGTCTCGCGACTCTTCGGCGTCGGCACCGTCGCGCTGCGCAGCGACCTGCAGTACGAGCGGTTCGGGTTGGTGCAGCCGCAGGTGCTCTGGAAGGACCTCACCAACCCGCTGGCGCCCGGGTTCGACGCGCCGAAGACGTTCGGCCCGCTCGCCGTCAACGGCGGTGCGATCGACCCGACCACCGTGGCCACGCTCACCGATCCGCGGCCGCCGGCCGTCGCACTGTTCGACGTGCAGGACGCGGTGCCGATCGTGCACACCGCGCCGAGCAAGGAGCCGGTCGTGCTCGCCGGCGACGGCGACGGCATCGTCGACGCCGCGGCCGCCGGCCTGATCGACGGCAACCAGCTCGTGCTCGAACGCAGTTCGCTCACCTCGAAGCAGTACGCGCAGTCGCTCGCCGCGCAGGCCGCGCTGATCCTCACGGATTCCAACCGTCGACGCGGCGCCAGCTGGTTCGCGTCGCTGTCGCACAACAAGGGCGCGACCGAGCAGGCGGGTGAGACCCTTCCCGACCCGTACCTCGAGTCGTTCCCGCTCGACGTGTTCCCGCTCGCCACCGACGCCGACCGCACCGTGGTCGAGCAGCGGGGCGCGCGCGTCACCGCCACCGCCGACGGCGGCACCAACCTGCCCGAGCAGCGCGCCGCACGCGCGTTCGACGGCGACCCCCGCACCTCGTGGCGCGTCGGCGGCGCCGACCCGACGGGCGCGTCGATCACCGTCCGCCCCGACACCCCGGTGCGCACCGACCACGTCACACTCCTCCAGGCGCCGGCCGCCGAGCGCGCGATCGCGGTGGCGTCGGTGAGTGTGAACGGCGGCACCCCGGTGTTGGTGCCGCTCGGAGCCGACTCCGTCACCGGCGCGGGCCAGACCGTCACCTTCCCCGAGACCGACGTGCGGGAGCTCACCGTCACCATCACCGCGATGAGCGACTCCACGGTCGACCCCGAGTTCGCCGGCCCCGTCGGCTTCGCCGAGATCGGCCTCGAGGGCGTGCAGGTGGAGGAGACCGTGCGCCTCCCCCTCGTGCTCACCCACAGCGACGGGCACAGCCTCGACGTGGTGCTCAGCCGCCTGCGCACCGACCCCGCCGACCGCGCGCACCAGGACGAGGAGCTCGCGATCGACCGCCGCTTCGTCGTCGGCAACGCGCGTGGCTACGGCGTGTCGGGCACGGTGCGGGTGAACCCGAACGCGCCCGACCAGGTGATCGACTCCGTGCTCGGCACCACCGCGCCGGGCGTCACCTACTCGTCGTCGAGCCACCTCCAGGGCGACGCCGACGCGCGCGCGTCGCGAGCGTTCGACGGCGACCCCGCGACCGCGTGGACCTCGGCCACCGGCAACCCCGTCGGCCAGGCCGTGCAGGTCACCGGCGTCGCGACCACGGTCGACCACCTCGCCCTCGACGTCGTCGCCGACGGTCGTCACTCCGTGCCCACGCAGCTGACCGTCACCAACGAGGCGGGTGACGCCCGCACCGTCGACCTCCCGGCCATCGCCGACGGCGCGATCGGGTCGTCCACCCACGTCGACGTTCCGTTCCCCTCGCTCACGGCGTCACGCCAGCTCACCGTGACCGTGACCGCGGCCCGGGCCGTCGGCCCCGGCGGGGCGACTTCAACCCGGTCGACACGCTGCCCGTCGCACTCTCCGAGATCTCGCTCGCCGGCGTGCCGGTACCCGCGGCGCCGGCCACCGTGCCGGCCGAGTGCCGCATCGACCTCGTGCGCGTCGACGGCGACCCGCTCCCGGTGCGCGTGGTCGGGGCCCGTGCCGACGCCCGCACCGGCCTCGCCCTCGAGTCGTGCGAGGGCGCGCTCGACCTCGGCGCGGGCAGCCACACCGTCACCACGGCGAAGGGCCTCGACGTCGGCCTCGACGTCGACCGGATGGTGTTGTCGTCCGACGCCGGGAACGCCGCCACCACCGTTGCGCCCCGCGGCGCACCGCTCGACACCTCGGGCGCCGATGTCCGCACGGTGTCGCTCGCGTCGACGAGCGGCGACGTGAAGGTGCAGACCGACGGCAAGCCCTTCTGGCTCGTGCTGGGCCAGAGCCACAGCGACGGGTGGGAGGCGTCGGTGTCGCAGGGCACCGTCGGCTCGTCGCAGGTCGTGAACGGCTACGCCAACGGCTTCCTCGTGCGGCCCGCGCACGCCGGCACGATCACCGTCAGCCTCGACTGGACCCCGCAGAAGCTCGTGTGGATCGGCCTCGCCCTCTCCGCGCTGTTCGTGATCGCCTGCATCGTGCTGCTGTTCCGGGCCCGGCGCCGCCACCTCGCCGACGCGCAGCCCGCGCTCGATGACGCGCCCCGCTTCGTGTGGCTCCGCGCGATGTTCCGTGACGGGTTCGGCGCGCCGGCGGCTGGCTGGCTCGCGGCGGTCGGGGGCGCGATCGGTGCGGGCGTGGTCGTCGGGGTGGTCGCCCGCCCGTGGATGGGGATCGTGTGCGCACTCGCCGTGCTGCTCGGCACGGTGTGGGCGCCGGGTGTCGTCGTCGTCGACCTCGCCGCCGCCTTGCTGCTCGTCGCGAGCCGGGCGCGCAGCGCGCCGGAGCTCGCGTGGCTGACGATCGGTCTGTTGATCAGCGATCTGGTGACGCGGCTGTTGACGCGTCGGGCTGATCAGTCGCCGGAGCCGGACCCGGGTCGGGAGACAGCTCCGGTGTCCGCTGCGCCCGGTCCCGCTCCCCACGACGACGGGCCCACTGCACCAGCACATCCGTGAACAGCAGCAGCACTGCGAGCCACGCGAGGTCGTTGATCTTCGTGAAGCGGTTCGGCCAGTCGAGGTCGCTCACGTAGTCGTAGCGGTGTTGCTGCACCACGATGTAGAGCGCGCACAGTGCGAGTGACATCGGCGCGCCGAACGTGAGCAGCAGGCGCAGATCCGCCCGCCACAACACAAGCGCTGCCGCCACCGCGCACACCAGGCCGACCCACGGCCGGGCCAGCACCGCGCCGGTGATGCCCGCACCCAAGATGGTGACGACCGCGTCGACGGGCCGCGGCCGGGAGCCCTCGGCGCGCAGCGGGTTGGCGAACGCCAGCGAGGGATCGACCGCGTCGACGTCGTCGGCATCGGTCGACGTACGTCGCGCGAGTCGGCGTCGGCGCCAGCCGAGCAGTCCGAGCACCAGGCACACGAGGAACACGAGGGTCGACACCGCGAGCGCGATCCACACCGTGCGCTGCGGCGCCCAGTTCATCGTGGCGGTGAACGACGCCTTCGTGGGCGTGACCTTCCACGCGTTCGCGTACCCGTTGATCAACGTGGACCCGCCGAGGTCCTTGCCGTCAGCGGTGGCCTCCCACCCGGCGTTGTCGCTCTGGCCGAGCACGAGCCAGAACGGCTTGCCGGGCGTGGCGCCGGTGACGCTCACCTCGACCTTGGTGTCGCCGTTGTGGGTGACCTTCACCTTCGGCGCCGCCGTGGCCGAGGAGGCGAGCAGCGTGTCGGGCACCGTGCCCTGCGCGCCCAGCGTCATCGCCGCACCGTCGGCGTCGGAGCCGAGCACCAGCGTGTCGACGTCGTAGCCCACGCTCGGCCCACTGGCCGCCGCCACCGTGTGGTCGCCCGCGCCCAGCTGCCAGTCGGTCGCGCCGCCACACAGCTGCACGGCGAGCGCGTCGCCCGCTTCCGCGCCCGCGGTGTTGCCCGTGAGCTGCACGCCCTGCGCCGCGTCGTCGACGGTGAGATCGGTGCGGCACGTCGACGGCAGCTGCGCGGGCATCGCCGCGCGCTGCACACCGGGGATGCCGAGCTCGGCGATCGCGACCGGCAGCACCTGCGGCTGGAGCGTGTGGTAGTTGGTGGTGGTCGCGGGGTCGATCGCACTGATCGCGACGCGCACGTCGCTGCCGGTCACCGGCTCGAACGTGAGCGGCACCGTGACCACGTTGCCGGTTGCACCGCGGGCGATCACGGGCAGGTCGACGGTGCGGGTCACGCCGCCGGCGGTGACCTGCACCTGCTTCGGCAGTGAGTGCTCGGCGTCGGCCACCACCTGCAGGTCGAGGTGGTCGACGGTGACGGGCGCAGCGGTGGTGACCTGCACCCACTGGCCGGTCGCGTCACCGAACGGCGTGGTCCACGCGGTCGCAGGGTTGCCGTCGGTGGCCGACGACCCGCGCGCGAGCACGCTGCCCGCCATGTGCCCCGACGACGTGACGGTGATGCCGCCCGCGTCGACGCCGGGGATGCCCAGCAGCGCGTCGAGCAGCGGATCCGGCGCGTCGGGCGCGAGGCGCGCGGTGCCGCCGACCCCGAAGGTGCGGCCGTTCGGCACCTCGAACCGGCGCGTGAGCGCGTCCTCGGTGCGCGTGGTGTAGGGCGGCACGAGGTTCGAGCGCAGCCGCGCCATCGAGTACACGAGCGGACGCGCCGCCGCCTGCTTGCCCGCAGTGGTCACGAGGTCGGTGGGCATCACCGTGACCTCGTGCGCGAGCACGGGCGCGCCGTTCGCGTCGTCGAGCCGCACCTCGGCGAGCCCCACGCCGTTCTGGAACGGCGGCGTCGCGTCGTCGCCCACGTTGGTGTCGACGATGCGGATGCCGAGCGTGTGGAACGTGTGCTGCGGGAACCCGATGGTCTGGCCGGCCTCGGTGCGCGACTCGGGCCCGAGGTCGACGGTGACCGCGTCCTTGCCGTCGAAGGTGAGCTCCACCCGCGTGAGGTAGCGGTCGTTGCCGGCGCCGAGTGGCTGCACGAGGTTCACGTGGTCGGTGGTGACGGCGTCGTCGACGCGCACCTGCCACTGCTCTCCGATGGGCTTGCCGAACTCGCCGACGACCCACGCGGTGTGCACGTTGCCGTCGATGCCGTACACCGGCCGGTACATCGGCTCGTAGACGTTGCCCTGGCCGTAGTGCGTGGCCGCGACCTGCACGCCCGGCGTCTCGGTGGTGGTCTGCGCGTCGGGCTTCTGGTCGGGGAACAGCTCGAGCGGCGCGTCGTTCTCGTCCTTCAGGAGCGGCGTCTCGCCGGCCCGCTCGGTATAGCCGAGGTTGAGGCTCAGGCTCCCCCACCGCCGCGCCCGCTTGCGGTTGGTGTCGGTGACCACGAGCACCGACTGCGCCGCGCCCGCCTTGGCCCGCAGCGCGGCGGCGTCGGCCGCGTCGCTCGCCGAGTAGAAGATCGGGTTGCCGTTCTGCACGAGGCCGATCGCCGCCAGGTCGACCACGCCCTCGCCGTCGCCCGACACGACCACCGGCGCGGCGCTGCTCTGTGCCCGCACGATGTTCGGCGCGTCGTCCACCGTGAACAGGCTCACCGGCGGCGGCGTCTGCTGGTCGGCCGACTCGGCGAGCTGGATCTCGTCGACCTGCGCGAGCGACAGCGGCGGGCCGAGGCTGTCGCCGAAGCCCTGCGGCTGTGCGAGGCCCGGCGCGAGCGGGTTGGTGAGCACGTTCCACGCCTCGGTGGCCCGCACCAGGCCGAACCGATCGGTCTGCAGGTCGGCGCGGTAGAGGATCACGCCGGCACTGATCAGCCGGGCGACGGGCGCCACCGCGTCGGGGCTGAGCACGCCCTCCTGCATGCGACGGTCGTAGGCGTTCACCAGGTCGGCCGACGCCGGCGAGCCCCACGGCACCAACTCACGCGCCACGTAGGGCCGATCGGTGAGCCCGGGCGTGACGGGGTCGATCGTCTGGCCCCAGCGGTACGCGGCGAAGTCGGCGCCGGGCACCTCGAGGATGCGGGTCTGGTGCGAGCCGGCGTCGGCGGCCTTGATCGCGTCGGTCCAGTACTGCGGGATGTCCTCGTCGCGCTCGAGCGCCTTGGTGGAGTAGGAACCGTTCCACAGCGCCGGCTGGTTGGCGATCGCCAGCACCACCAGCGCGCACGCGAGCAGCGGGCCGGTGATCGCGAACCCGCGCAGCGGTCCGCTCGCCACGGTGCGTCCGGGCCACGCGCGTGCGACCGCGTTCACCCCCACCCCGAGCAGCACCGACAGCCCCATGACGACGAGCGGCACCGCCCGTGAAGTGCTGCGCAGCGCGAGCCCGAAGCTCGACGACTCGGCGAACGACTTGAACAGCCCTCCGAGCGGTGAGGGGTCCTCGAACGGGTACGCGCCCACCGCCACCGCGACACCGATCACCGTGATCACCACGAAGTAGCTGCGGTGCCGCCACCGCACGCACGCCGCGGCCAGCAGTGCGAGCACCGGCACCGCGAAGCTGATCACGATCGCCACCGGGTTGCGCGTGTACGTGGTGGCGGCGTCGGTCCAGTGGCCGAGCTTGTCGATGCCGTAGAAGAACCAGTAGCCGAGACCGCGCAGCACCTCGCTCGCGAGCGACGTCTTGGTGACGACCGACAGCGTCTCGGTGTACTTGAGGACGTTGAGCCCGTAGGTGCCCTGCACCGAGAGCCCGGCCATCCACCAGAGTGACGTGAGCAGTGTGAGCAGGCCGATCTTCGCGGTCACCACGAGCGCGCGCTTCCACGCGACGTCGCGGATGAAGGCCGCGTAGACGATCCACACCACCGGCGCGATGCCGGCGAACACGAGCGCGGTGGCGTTCACCCCGCCGATGATCTGCACGGTGATCGCGAACCACGCGGGGTACATCCACCCGCGGTCCTCGCGCAGCGCCCGGATGACGAGCGCGAGCATCCAGGGCAGCCCGGCCCACGGCAGCAGGATCACCGAGAGGCGCGCCGAGAAGTCGAGCGCGTACGGCGACAGCATGAACACCACCACCGCCACCGGCACGCCGGGGCCGCGCACCTTCAGCGTGCGCATCAGGTAGGCCATGCCGAGCCCGGCGAAGAAGAGGATCGCCCCGAGCCACAGGCGCTGCGCGACCCATGCGGGGACGCCCAGCAGGTTCGTGAACCAGTACAGCGGCCCCATCGGGAACAGGTAGCCGATGTTCTGGTGGGTGACGGTGCCGAGACCGATGTGCGGGTCCCACATCGACACCGCCCGCACCAGCAGGCGGCCGGGGTCGAGGTAGAGGTACGACTTGGTGTCGGCGACGACCCGGCCCGGGTGGGTCAGGAGCAGCGGCACCCACGCGAGGAGCGCCAGGAGGGCGTATCCCGCCCGGCGCTGACCGCGCGTGGCGACGCGGGTCGTGGCCTCGGTGTGCATCGGGCCGACAGGCTAGGCGGGTACTGCCGCGGTGTCGGGGGCGGCGTCGGGGCGCTCGTCGACGTCGGCCGCTTCGGCGCCACCGTCGTCGGCGCCCCCGTGGCGGCGGGCCCACAGATGCTCGAACGCCGTCGCGGCGAGCACCACGAGGCTCACCTCGGCGGGCACGCGGAAGCGCACGAGGCCGTAGATCGCCGCCGCGGTGATCGTCACGATCACGAACTGCGCCACCAAGGGCGTGATCGGCACCTTGCGCCGGCGCAGGATCACACCGCCCCACACCGCGAACGGCACCAGCACCCAGAACGACGCGAACGCGAGCCACGACACCCACACGGGGCGGCCCTCGTTCTGGTTGTAGTCGGCCATCTGCCCCGGCGCGTAGATGCTCCACACGCGGCCGATGCGGGCGGCGACGACCACCGGCGCGCGGCCGAGGTGGTCGCGGATGTAGCGCAGGCCGTCCTTGCGCAGCGCGTTCGACACCACGGAGCGGTCGCCCTTCGGCACGGGGTACCCCGCGCAGTCGAGGGCCCAGAGGCCGGTGCCGCTGCCGTACCAGGTGCGCTCCATGTTGGCGCCGCAGATGGTGAGGCCGTCGTTGGTGGAGAACAGCACCGGCTCCTCGAAGCGGGTGAGGTTGGCGACGAGCCACGGACTGGTCACGAGGAACGCGGCGACGCACGCCATCAGCACGAGCAGCAGCCGCTTCACGATGGTGAAGTCGCGCAGGAACGCGGCGACCGGCAGCACCATGCACGGCAGCAACAGGCCGAGCTCCGCCCGCGCCAGCATCGCGAGGCCGCACGCCGCGCCCAGCCACGCCGCGTTGCCCCAACTCGGCGCGCGTCCGAATCGATAGGCCAACAGGATCGCGAGCGCGACGGCGAGGGTGGCGAGCGTCTCCGACATCACCAGGCCGTCGTTCACGAACAGGTTGGCGTACACCGCGGCGATCGCCGCCGCGATCCAGCCGATCCGGTTGCCGTGCTTCGCACCACCGACGCTGCGCCCCACCATCCCGATGAGCAGCACCACCCCGGCGCCGAACACCGCCATGGTGAGCCGCTGCGCGAGGAGGTGCGTGCCACCCGGGTCGAACTGCTCCGCAACCCACGAGGTGGGCACGAGCACGAGCGCGGTGAGCGGCGGGTGCTCCGCCGTCTGCGTGCCGTCGCGGAAGTCGGTGAAACCGTGGCCCTG
>JAXLRL010000046.1:0-17502 GCA_046331125.1 Acidimicrobiia bacterium | reverse complement strand
GAGTGTGACCGACCCGGAGTTGCTCGACACCGCGATTGCGACATCGGTCGCGGTGAGATCGCGCACGGACGAGTCGGTGAAGGAGAGCGGGCCCGCGATGCTCGTGACCGCGAGCGCAGCGCCCGCGGTCGCGTGCAGGCCCGAGATGGTCGAGGCCGTGACCGTCACGGGTCCCTGCTGCCCCGCGATGATGTTGACCAGATCCGGCGCGGTGAAGTCGCGGAACGTCGACTGGTCGACCGTGAGCGGTCCGCCGGTGAAGACGGCGATGATCCCACCAGAGGTGCTCGCGAGCCCGGTGACCGTGACGCGCGTGAGCGAGACCGCGCCGCCGTTCGTGCTGAACACCGCGCTGTCGCCGCCGGTGAAGGTCACGTCGGTGAAGGTGAGCGCGCCGGTCGACACCTGGTGGAGCGAGTCGGTGTCGGCGCAGCTCTGGGTGATGGTGTGACCGGCGCCGTCGACCGTGAGCGCGGACGCACTCCCGCGGAACACGGCGCCGCCGCCCCCACACGTGAGGGTGATGTCGGCGCCGAGCACGATCGACGTCTCGTTCGCATCGGTGAAGGCGGTGCGGAACGTGGCCTCGTCGGTGACCGTCACCGCGCCGGCGGGCGGGGCGACGAGGGTGAGTGCGGCGAACGATCCGCTCGTCACCACGATCAGGCCTGCGATCAGGCCCGCCAGGCCGACCGACGCTCCCCGTGCGTGCAGGGCGCGACCGGCTCGGGGCGTGCAGGTGCCTGCCCTGAACATGTTGGTCCTCTCCTGCCCGCTTTCGCCGCCGAGCGTAACGACCCGTCCGACACGCGTCGCGGATCACCCCAATCTTCGGGAGAGGGACGAGGTCGGCGACTGCGTTATCCGGTGAACCTCGGTGCGATGTTCACCGGAACGGGTGACTCGATCTCGAACGCCCCGATGTCACAGCCCGTGTAGCTCGGACGGGCCACGCCGCGCTGGTCGGTGGTGACGCCCACCGCGGGACCCGACTGGCAGGCGGCCTCCGGGATCGCGTCGAACAACGGGCTCGACTGCGTGATCGCCATCGTCTGCGTGGGCCCACCGTTGAACGCGAGCGCCCCCAACTGCGGGTCGAGCCCCGCACCCTGGCGGTCACCCGTGCCCGTGAGCGTGCACGACGTGTCGTCGGCGAAGTTGTACCCCGCCGACGCGACGGTGGCGGTCTCCGCGCAGTTCCCGAACACCCCGATGGGCGACCTGAGCACCGTGCCGAAGAGTGTGATGCCGCCGTCGCCCCGCACCTGGCCGAACGACAGGGCCTGCGCCTGCAGGTCGTCGGAACCGGCGAGACCCGGCAGCGTGCGCGCAGCCGAGGCCACCGGGGAGGTCCACGGTCATCGATGCCGCCGCGGCACTGGGCAGCACGGGTGTGGTCTCGGAACCGTTGCCGACGATGTCGGAGTACACGACGGTGAGCGCACCGAAGGCCAGCGCGGCGTACCCGGTGACGCCGGTGATCGTCGAGTTCTCGGCGGGCATCCTCCGAGGCGTTGACCCCGGCCGCAGATTGGGGGCCCGCACGCCCCGGATGGTGGAACGGATGAGCGTGAGCGACGGGTCACCGGTCACGCCGACCGCGATCTGGCCGCTCGCGACATCGGCGATCTCGGTGCCGGTGACCGTGACGACGCTGCCGCCGTTCAGGCCGAAGGCGAGCGACCCCGCGGTCGCGTCGATCGACTCGATCGCCGAGTCGGTGACGGTGAGCGCGCCGTCGTTGGCGCTGACACCGAAGGCGCCGACCCCGGTGAGGTCGCTCACCGTGGTCGCGTCAGCGTCACGTCCGCCGCCGTCCCCGCGCCGAGGATCCCGGCCGCGAGGTCGTTGGTGGACGCGATCTGGTGGATCAGCACGTCGGTGGTCTCGAGCGGTCCGCCCGCGAAGATGCCGGCCGCGAAGTCGTCGACGGAGGTCACGTCGGTCACCGTCGACGAGGTGAGGGTCGCGGCCTCGGTGGTCTGGAGGCTGATCCCGACGGCCGCGGTGCCGCCACCGGTCACGCCGTCGATCGTCGACCGGGTGAAGGTCAGCCCCTTCGTGGCCAGGAGTCCGGCAGCCCCGCCGCCGGCGACGCCGGCGATCCGGGAATCGGTGACGACTGCGGGCCCGCCGGCGACGAAACCACCGGCGCCGACGGTGCCGCCGCCGATGGCGGTGATGGTCGCGTGGTCGAGGGTGACGGCCCCGCCGCTGCCGGAAGCGCCGCCGAACGCCTCACCGTTGTTGCCCGTCACGTGGACTTCGGAGATGGTGGACCCGTTCACGAGCGACACGCCGCCGCCGAGGCTGATGACCCCGAACGCGTCATCGCCGGCCGCGGTGACGTCGGAGACGTGCGAGTCGTCGAGCGTGATGTCTCCGAAGGAGAACACCCCGTAGGCCGCGGAGACCGTGCTGTCGGCGATGCCGGTGACCGTGCTGTGCTCCAGCACGACATCCGCCGCGTTGCTCACCACGCCGCGGTTGCCACCGCTGATGGTGACGTTGCGGAAGGTCACCTGGCCGGCACCGGCCTGGCCGAGGTTGGTGCTGTTCGCGCAGGTCTGGGTGATCGAGAAGGTGCCGCCGCCGTCGACGACCACCGGCACGGCGCTGTTGCGCAACGCGTTGCCGCCACCGCCACACGTGAGCGTGATGTCGGCGCCGAGGACGATCGAGGTCTCGGCGGCGTTGCCCCACGCGTTGCGGAACTCCGTCTCGTTCGAGACCGTGACCGCGCCGGCAGCCGTGGCGCCGAGCGCGAGGATCGCCAGCGGTGCGGCCACGACTGCACCGACCGCCGCGACGACGCGGGCGCGAACTCGTACACCCTTCGACTGGTCACTCATCGATCGCCCTCCCGCGATGCTGTGTTCCCGCGGCTCAGCCGGTGAAGCGCGGTGCGATCTCGACCGGCGCCGGCACCTGGAGCTCGTAGGCCCCGATGTCGCATCCCGTGTAGCCGGGCCGCGGCTCACGGCGCTGGTCGGTGGTCACCCCCGACGCGGGACCGCTCTGGCACGCCGCGGCGGGGATCGCGTCGAACAGCGGGCTCGACTGAGTGATCGCCATCGTCTGCGTGGGCCCACCGTTGAACGCGAGCGCCGCGAGCTGCGGGTCGAGCCCGGCACCCTGACGGTCACCCGTGCCCGTGAGCGTGCACGACGTGTCGTCGGCGAAGTTGTAGCCCGCCGACGCGACCGTGATCGGCGTGACGCAGTTCTCGAACGAGCCGACCGGTTGCGCGAGCACGGTGCCGAACAGCGTGGTCGTGCCTTCGCCCGCGATCTGGCCGAAGTCGGAGGCGGCGACGTGCGCGTCGGCCCCGGCGATGTCGACCGTGCCGAGGACACCGAGGTCGAGGTGCAACGGCTCGATCGACGCGGTCGCCGCGGCGTTCGAGTTCGCGGTGATCGTGGTGCCGTTGCCGACGATGTCGGAGTACACGATCGTGAGATCACCGCCGACGACGCCGAAGCCGGCGTTGCCGGTGATCGTGGAGTTCACGATGGTGCCCACGTCGGCGAGGACACCGGAGGTGAAGCTCGGGCCCTCGACGCCGGTGACGGTCGACTCCGTGAGGAGGACCGTGTCGTTGGTCGCGATGCCGTCGGCCTGCCCCGCGCTGGTGACGGTGTCGACCTCGGTGCCGGTGACGGTGACGCTGCCACTCCCCCCGAAGATCCCGGCCGCCTGCGGACCGGACGAGATGATCGACTCGACCGCCGAGTCGACGACCTCGAGCGAGACGTCGCCGCCGACCCCGACGGCGAAGAGACCGCTGTGGATGTCGGCCACGGTCGTCGCCGTGAGGTGCAGGTTCGAGCCGATGGCACCGAGGACGCCGATCCCGACGTCGTCGGGACCTGCGGTGATCGCGCGCACGAGGGAGTTCGTGACCGTGAAGGTCCCCCCGGCCTGGGCGCCGAACGCGACGTCACCCGAAGAGGTGACGCCGCTGATCGTGGAGCCGGAGATGGTCGTGACGGTGGCCCCGGCGGAGAGACCCGCCGAGGCGGTGGAACCGCTGATCGTGGAGATCTGGCTGTCGACGAGGGTGGCTCCGTTGCCCCCGACCACCCCGGCGCCGGTGGTGCTCCCGGCGACAGAGGTGACCGACGAGCGGGTGAGGCTCGCCGTACCGGTGACCGAGTCGACGCCCATCGCGACGCCCTGGGCGTCGAGCCCCGAGACGGTCGAGTCGACCATCGTGACGTTGCCGCCCGCCTGGATGCCGAAGACACCGCCTCCAGCGTTGGCCAGGTTGGTGACGTGCGAACTCGTGAGCGACACCGGACCACCGACGTTCAGGACGCCAGCGGCGCCGCCCGTGAGCGTGACGCTGTCGAAGGTGAGCGCACCCGCGCCGGACTGGACCAGGTTCGGGGTGTTGGCGCACGTCTGGTGGATGGTGAACCCGCCGCCGCTGACGGTGAGCGCGGTGGCGCTGTTGCGCGTGACCGCGCCGCCTCCACCACACGTGAGGTCGATGTTCGCACCGAGCACGATGGCCGTCTCGGCCGCATTGGTGAACGCGGTGCGGAACTCGGTCTCGTTGGTGACGGTGGTGGCACCGGAGGCCGAGCCGGCGAGGAGCGCCAGGCTCAGGGGGGCGGCGACGACCAGCGTCGCCAGGCCGGCGAACCGCAGCCGCCGGGCGCGGGTGGGGTGGGACGCACGGATTCGCATGGATCTGCCCTCGTTGTGGTGAACGCCCGAGCCTACAGGTGTCGCACCCCCGGCCGGACGAATCCGCCCGTTCCCGGGCGCACCGGCCCGAAAGTTCCTTCATTTCGGGGAGACGGGCGCGACACACGCCGGAAACGAGGCCCGGCGAGCCTGGACCCCATGAGCAGGCACAGCATCCGGGTGGAGCTGCCCGATCTGCCAGGCGCCCTGGCCAAGGTGGCCACGGTCGTGTCGGAGCTGAACGGCGACGTGGTGTCGGTCGACATCCACGAGGTCGACGGCCGCAACGCCGTCGACGAGCTGGTGGTCGAGTTCCTCACCGGCCTCGACCCGGGCGAGCTCGGCACCGCGCTGGAGCGCACCGGTGCCGGGCGGCTGCTCTCGTGCAGCCCCGCCCCCGACCGCGCCGACCCCGTGGTCGAGGCGCTGGCCTGGGCGCGCGACATCGTGGCCGCGCACGGCGAGGACGACACCGCCGCGCTCACCCGCGTGCTCGGCGAGGCGTGTCCGGCCGCGGCCGTGTGGGTGGCGCCGATCGACGACGGACGCGAAGTCGCGGCGGGACGGCTCGCGCTCGTGCGCGGCCTCCCCGTGGTGCAACGAGCGGAGGAGATGCCCGCGGGCTTCGGGGTCGACGCGCCCGGCCCGGTGTGGATCCTCGCCCTGACTGACGGCGGTCAGCCCACGCGCAGCCTCGCGTTCCTCGCCCGGCCGATCTCACTGCGCTTCACCGCGTCGGAGGTGCGGCGCGCCGACGCGATCATGGCGATCCAACGCGCCCTCACCGACGGCACCGCGCGCCGGGCCCACCCCGCGATGGGACCGGCGACGAACTAGCGGCGACGACCTACTCGTCGAGCTCCAACATCGCGGCGACGATCTCGTCCATGTGCTGCGTCTCGCCCTCGCGCGTCTGACCACCGCGCTCCTTGAAGCGCGTCATGCGCGCGAGGTGCGCGCCCGCACCGGTGAGCCGCAGCAACTCGTTCGTCTCCACCACCAGCGCGTCGTCGATCGCGCCCAGCGACTCGTCGACCACGCGCTTCACCGCCGCGATCGATGCGCGCGGCATGCGGGCCACGCGCATCGCGAGCGCGTCGACGCGTGCGTCCAACTCGGCGAGCGGCGCGACCGCATCGACCCAACCGAGCGCGAGCGCCTCGTCGGCGCCGACGTCGCGGCCGGTGAGGATCACCTCGAGCGCGGCGCCGCGGCCGAGCAGATGCGGGAGGCGGGTGGTGCCACCGGCACCGGGCAGGATCCCCATCGGCACCTCGGGCTGCCCCAACACCGCGCGGGGCGTGGCGTAGCGCAGGTCGAGCGCGGCGAGGAACTCCGCGCCGCCCCCGCGCGCGGCGCCGTCGATCACCGCGACGGTGAGCATCGGCAACCGCCGCACGCGTTCGAACGCCATCGCCGCGAAGTTCGGCTCGTCGACCGGGTCGGGCTGCCCCAACGGCATGGCGAGCAGGTTGTCGACGTCGCCGTGCATGAGGAAGAAGTCGGGATCGGCGCTGCGGAACACGACGACCCGGGTCTCGGTGTCGGCGTCGAGCTCGGCGAGGACCTCGAGCAGGCCGACGATGAAGTCGGCGCCCACCATGTTGTGCGGTGGGATGTCGATGGTGACGGTGCACACCCCGTCACGGCGACTGGTGGAGAGCGGTCCCTCGGTCATGGAGCGCATGCTGACACAGCCCCGGGCGGCTGCGTTCGACACATCGCCGCCCGATCGTGAGAATTGGGCACTGTGCGCGCTCACGACGACCCCAAACCCACGAGGATCGAGGCCTGGCTCGAGGCCCGCAGTCCGGGATACCAGTTCGGCTACGTCCTCGTCCTCCTGCTGCTGACCTACGGGGTGATGGCCGCCGGGCCGCCCGACAACTGGGCCCGCCTGCTCACCGTGCTGCTCGAGTGGTTCACCCTGATGGCGGCATTGCTCGCCTCCCGGGTGGGGCGGCGGCTGTTCCGCCTCGCCGCATGGGTGGGGATCATCGCCTTCTTCTCGGCCGCCTTGTCGCTCGTCGTCACCAGCGGCACCGACCCGACGGGCATCTTCTTCGGCCTCAACGTGCTGCTCTGCGGCGCCGCGCCGATCGCCATCGGCTCCTCCCTCTACAAGCGCCGCGTGGTCGACCTCCACACGGTGGCCGGCGCGATCTGCATCTACGTGCTGCTCGGGATGATGTTCTCGTTCTTCTTCGCGGCCATCGACGCGGTGGAGCACGGCGACTTCTTCGTGCAGACCTCGCACGCGACCCTGCCGAACTTCCTCTACTTCAGCTTCGTCACGCTCACCACCACCGGCTACGGCGACTACACCGCCGCCGGAGACGTCGGGCGCGCGTTCGCCACCCTCGAGGCGCTGATGGGCCAGCTGTACCTGGTGACGGTGGTCGCGGTGCTGGTGAGCCGCATGGCCAGCCAGACGCCCCGCATCACCGCTTCAGGGCACGCCCGACGACACGCCCGACGACATTCCCGACGACACGCCCGACGAGTCGTGAGGTTGCGTCACCAGGCCCGGCTACGGCTGGTCGGCTGAGCGCAACCTCGGGCTCGTCGCTGTCGAGCAGGCTCTTCTGGTCGAGCACGTAGAGCAGGCCGAGCGACGGCAGGCAGATCACCGCAGCGAGCAGGAACACCACGACCACCGAGATGAGCGTCGGATCCGGCGCGGCGGCCGTCTCCACCTTCAACGACGTGGGCAGGAGGTAGGGCCACTGCGCGACGCCCCACCCGAGCACGACGGTCGCCACCGCGCCCATGGCGAGGAGACGTGCACCACGGTGGGCGTCCTTGAACAGCAGCACGATCGAGCCGAGCCCGCAGATCGCGGAGATGATCACCAGCGGCAGCGCGCGACGTGAGGCCGTCGAACACGTACTTCGCGTCGTCGTGCAGCACCACGATGCCGACCGCCGCGATCACACCGGTGGCGATGGCGGCACCGAGGGCGCGGTGGCGGAAGTACTCCACCATCTCGTCGTCACCCATGTGGCGCGCGTCCCACACGAGGTACACGGCCGCGAGGTACGCGCACACCGCAACCGCGAGCACGCCACCGAGGATCGAGGTGGCGTTGAGCCAGCTGTTCCACGGATCGCCGGCCTCGCCGCCCGCGGGCACCCGGCCCGACGCCACCGCGCCGGCCACCGCGCCCATGCAGAACGGCACGAGCACCGACGACGCCGCGAACGCGGCGCCGAAGTTGCGCTGACTCGACGTGCGCTGCACCTCCTTGCGGAAGGCGAAGCTCGATCCGCGCAGCACGATGCCGAGCGCGGCGATCGACAACGGCACGAACAACGTGAGCGTGATCGACTGGAACGCCTCCGAGAACGCGGTCCACAGCACCACGAGGCAGAAGATCAGCCACACGTGGTTGGCCTCCCACACCGGCCCGATCGCGTGCTGCGCGACGGCGCGTGGCCGCCGGCCGCGCTCCGCGCCGCCCGCGAAGAGGTCCCAGAACCCGGCGCCGAAGTCGGCGCCGCCGAACAACGCGTAGGCCACGATCCCCACCATGAGGATCACCGCGACGACGTCGGCCCAGTTCATGCCGACACCTCCACCGTCTCGCCGGTCTCGCCGGGCGCATCCGTCCCGGCCGCCGGGTCCTGGCCGAGCTCCTCGACCGGACGCGGGCCGCGCGGTTCGTACGGGCCGCTCGGGCCCTCGTCGCCGCCCTCCCGCCACCGCTGCGCCATCTTGCGCAGGATCAGCACGAGCGTCACCGCCACGCCGAGGTAGAGGCCGAGGATCACGAGGAACGTGAGCCACACACCGGAGTTGGTGGTGGCGCCGTCCTTCACCTTCATGTAGTCGACGACGATCCACGGCTGGCGGCCGACCTCGGTGACGACCCACCCCGCTTCCAACGCGACGACCGACAGCACGCCGGCGGCCGACGCGATCCAGAGGAAGAGCTTGGTCTTCGGCAGATCGCGCTTGAACAACCACACCAGGCCGAACCACACCGACAGCAGCGCGAGCAGCGTGCCCAGACCGACCATCACGTCCCACGCGAGGTGCACGACGTCGACCTCGGAGTTGGTGGGCCGCTCGTTCTTCGGGAAGCTGTCGAGACCCTGGATCTGCGTGGCGGTCCCCGTCGACGGGTCGGAGAGCCACGACGCGAGGCCCGGGATCTCGAACCCGCCCTCCACCTGGCCCTTCGAGTTCAGGTGGCCGAACAACGTCTCCGGCACGTCGGTCGAGGTCTGCGGCACCATCTCGATCGCCGCGAACTCGGTGGGCTCGTTCTCGTAGACGTACCGCGCGATCTGGTCGCCGACGAGCATCTGCACGGGCGCCGCGATCGCGGCGATGGTGAACGGGATCAGGAACCCGATGCGGTGGTAGTGGTCGCGCCGGCCGCGCAACATGCCGACCGCGTACACCGATGCGATCAGGAACCCGCCGACGAGGTACGCAGCCACCAGCATGTGGAGCGTCTCCAGCGGCATCGCCGACCCGAAGATCACCTCGAGCGGCTTCACGTCGACGACGTTGCCGGCCTTGTCGAGTGAGAAGCCGCCCGGCTCGTTCATCCACGCGTTCGCGGCGACGACCGAGGCGGTGCCGCCGATGCCCGCGATCACGATCGGCACGCCGGTCCAGAAGTGCGGCCACGGCTTGAGCCGCTTCCACCCGTAGATGTAGATGGCGATGAAGATCGCCTCGGTGAAGAAGAAGAGCCCCTCGACCGCGAACGGGATGCCGAACGCGTCGCCGAACTTGCCCATGAAGCGCGGCCACAGGAGCCCGAACTCGAACGTGAGCACGGTGCCGGTGACCGCACCCACCGCGAAGGTGACGGCCATGCACTTCGACCAGCGCTGCGCGAGGAGGATGGCGTCGGGGTCGTTCTTCTTGATGCCGCGGTGGTTGGCGACGAGCGCCATGAACGCCCAGGCCACGCCGAGGGGCACGAGAATGATGTGCACCGCGAGGGTGAACGCCATCTGCGACCGGGCCCAGGGCACCGGGTCGACCGCGAGCACGTGCACGAGTGCAGTCGGCATGTCGTCTCCGTGTCTCCCGCAGACCGGTGGAACGCCGCCGACCTTAGACCCGTGGGTCAGGCCGGCGCGCCACCGGCCCCGTCGGCCGCCGTGTCGCCGGAAGCGGGCGTCTCGAAGACCTGGGCCGCGACGGCGTGGTCTCGCTCGTTCTGGTCGGCGTACGCGCGGGCGAAATCGGCGATCGCGTTGTCGAACGTGTCGGACGACCCGAGGTACGACGAGATCGCGATGCGGTCACCCGAGCGCGCGTGGCCGCGGGCGAGGGTCCACCCGCACAGCTGCGCGTACACCCGCATGATCGACGGCGTCATCGTCTCGATGACCGCGGACACCTTCCAGTCCCAGAGCTGGCGCACGTAGAAGTCGCGGTCCTGGCTGTCGAGGCCGGTGGCGCGCAGCCACCCGAGCAGGGTGTCGCTCGCCGCCTGCAGCAGCCGCTGCCCCTCGACCACCCGCTGGCCGTGGTTCGCGTAGCCACTCCTGCCCGCGTAGTCGGACAGCACCGACGACGTGGCCTCCTTGATCTGGAGGAACAGCGGGTCCTGGTCGTCGCGGCCGAGGAACAGCGCGATCCAGCACCGCGTGCCCACGCTGCCGACGCCGACGACCTTGCGGGCGAAGTCGACGAGCTCGTAGCCGTCGAGCAGGTGCCGCCGGTCGGCCTGGAGGCTGCGCCGGTACGTGGTGAACTTCGTCCGCAGCCAGTCGACCAGCTCGTCCTCCGACATCTGGAAGCCCTGCTCGGCCGCGAGCTCGCTCACGGGCACGACGACCGGCGGGTCGCTCTTGATGCGGTAGGTGTCGCCGTCGCGCACGGCGAGCTTCGAGAGCGCCTTGGTGCTGTCCTTCGACTGCGCCTTCGCCACCATGCCCTGGAGGCGCTTCACCTCGGCCTCGGTGACCTCGGAGCTCCAGTGGTCGACGATCTGCTGCACGTCGGCACGCGCGTACAAGACCTCCAGGTTGCGCATGCCCGCGAACTGCGCCATGCCCGTGCGGTACGCGCCCACCACGTTGAGCACGGCCTCGCGCGCCTTCTTCGCGGTGAACCCGTTGTCGCGCGCCGCGATCTCGAAGCTGGCGGCGAGGCGCTTGACGTCCCACTCGAACGACCCGGGCGACGTCTCGTCGAAGTCGTTGATGTCGAAGATCAACGAGCGGTCGGGCGCGGCGAAGCCGCCGAAGTTGGCGAGGTGGGCGTCGCCGCAGAGCTGCACGCGGAGCCCGGTGGTGGGCGTCAGCGACAGGTCGGACGCCATCACCAGCGCTGCACCCCGGTAGAAGGTGAACGGCGAGACCAGCATCCGCTCGTGGCGCAGCGGCACCAGCTCCGCGACGCGGGCCTCCTCCTGCGACTGCAGCAGGGCCACCGGGTCGGGCCGGTCGGCGCCCGGGTCCCACTCCGCGTGGCTCGTGCGGGGCACGGCCTTCCGTGCGGCCTTGCCGAGCTCGGCCCGCTCCGACGGCGTGAGCCGCTTCGGTGCCTTGGGCGCTTCGGGGGTCTCGGTGCTGGTCATGTGCTGGTCCCACTCCGTGTGCGAAGGCGTCGACGACGTCGGCGGCCGTGTCGAAGTAGGCATCGGTGCCCACCATCTCGCTCACACCGTAACGGTCGAGCTGCGTGCGCACGTCGTCGATCACCTCGCTGAACACGAGGCGTACGCCGCGCTCGGCGAGCTCGGTGTGGAGGTCGTGCAACGTCTGCTCGCCGCTGTAGTCGACGTCGGCCACCGCGGCCATGTCGACGCAGATCCACTCGACCTTCGGGGTGCCGTGGTCGACGAGGTCGAGGATCTCGGTGGAGAACCGGTTGGCGTTCGCGTAGTAGAGCGCGGCGTTGAACCGGTACACGACCAGGCCGGGCACGGTGGCCGCGGGCGCCACTGCGTCCACCGCCTTGAAGTGCCCGTCGCCGCGCTGCTCCATGACGTCGTCCTTCGGCTGGTAGCCGCGCCGCAGGTGGTCGAGGATCGACACCACGATCGCGACCACGATGCCCTGCTCCACCCCGACGACGACCACCACGAGGGCGGTCAGCGCGGCGATGAAGAACTCGTCCTTGCGGGCGCGGAACACGCCCTTCATGCCCTTCACGTCGACGAGCTCCACGCCGATGAGGAACACCACCGACGCCAGCACCGCGTTGGGCATGTACTGCAACGGCGTCGTGAGGAACAGCAGCACGATGCCGACGATCACCGCGGTGGTGAGCGACGCGAGCTGGGAGTGCCCCCCGGCGCCATCGACCATCTGCGTCTTCGTGGGGCTGCCGTTCACGACGAACGCGCCGCACAGGCCCGCCGACACGCTGGCGGCGGCGAGACCGTCGAGGTCGACGTTCTCGTCGAACGACTCGCCGTACTTCGCGGCGTACGCGCGTGACGTGGCCGCGCTCTGCGCCAGGATCACCACGAAGATCGCGCCGGCCGTGGCGAAGAGCTCGAACACCTGCGACTGCGTGACGCCGCTGGGCCAGCCGAGGCTCGGGAGACCGCCCGGCACCTTGCCGAGCGTGGAGACCCCTTCGGCCGCGAGGTCCCAGTTCCAGCTCACGAAGATCGCGCCGATCACCGCGATGAGGGCACCGGGGATGCGCTTGTCGATCAGCTTCGTGCCGAGGATCACGACGATCACGCACGCCGACACGATGACGGTCGCGGTGTTCGTCTCGTCGAGGTGCCCGAGGGTCTCGACGAACTTGCGGACGGTGCCGCCCGTCTGCGCGGGGATGCCGAACATCCCGCCGACCTGACCCATCGCCACCTGGATGCCGACGCCGGTGAGGAAGCCGATGAGCACACTGCGCGACAGGAAGTCGGCGATGAAGCCGAGTTTCACGATGCGCGCGAGGAGCAGGATCCCGCCGGTGATGATCGCGAGCATCCCCGCGAGCTCCACGTACTGCGGCGACGCGATCGGCGCCATGCCCGCGAGGCCCGCGGCCATGATCGCGGCAGTGGCGGAGTCGGCGCCGACGACGAGGTGGCGCGACGAGCCCAGCACCGCGAACACCGCGATGGGGATGAGGATCGTGTAGAGGCCGGTGATCACCGGCATGCCCGCGATCTTCGTGTACCCCATCACCTCAGGGATCCCGAGGGCCGCGAGCGTCACGCCCGCCGCGAGGTCCATCGGGATCTTCTTGCGCTCGACGGGGAGGATCCCCTGGAGCACCGGAAGCTTCACCGCCATGTCACTCCTCCCCGACGGCCGCGAGCTGCCCGAGCAGTTCGGCCTCGTCCCAGTACTGGCGGAACGAACAGATCCTCGAGCCGCTGAAGTCGGCGACGGTCATGCCGTGGAGCGTGACCGTCGCGCCCGTGGGCCGGAGCACGACGTCGCGGATCTCGACGGGACCGGTGTGGGCGAGGGTCACGACCCACTCGACCGCGGCACGGTCGCCGCCGACGTCGAGCGGCGACACCGCCAGCTCGACGGCGGAGAAGGCGTCGTGGCGGTCCTCGAGCTCCACGGCGAGCTCGGCGGCCGACGACACCGTCATGGTCGGCGCCTCACCCCGGACGTCGTCGGTGAACACCTCGGAGACGATCGAGCTGTCGCCGGCGACGCTCGCCTCGAGGGCACGGACGAGCGTGGCGGCGCGCTCGGCGTTGTTCGCCATCGCTGCACCCCACCACGCGGGGCACGGCGGGGCATCATCCAGCCTGGACGATTCACGGACAGAGGCGGACGATCTAGCCTCACGCCATGGCGAACACCGGCACCGGGGCCCCTGCCAAGGCGGAGCCCGACCACTCCCCCGCGAACGAGAAGCTCGTCCTCGTCGCGCTGATCCTCGTCGCGGCGGTTGCGAACCTGAACCTCGCGGTGGCGAACGTCGCGCTGCCCGACATCGGGAAGGCGTTCGACTCGTCGCAGACGACGCTCAACATGATCGCGGTGGGCTACTCGCTGGGCCTCGCCGCGTCGGTGCTGTGGCTCGGCGCGTTGGGCGACCGCTACGGCCGCAAGATGATGCTGATCATCGGCACGTCGCTGTCGGTGCCCGCGTGCCTGCTCGCCGCCTACGCGCCGAGCGACGGCGTGCTCGCGGCCGCCCGCATCCTCGGCGGTCTCTCCGCCGGCATGGCCTACCCGACCACCCTCGCGCTCATCACCGCGCTGTGGTCGGGCCAGCCCCGCACGCGGTCGATCGCCCTCTGGTCGGCGATCGGTGGTGGCATCTCCGCGCTGGGCCCGATGATCTCGGGCGCGCTGCTCGAGCACTTCTGGTGGGGCTCGGTGTTCCTCGTCACGCTGCCGCTCGCCGTCGTCGCGCTGCTGCTCGCGGTGAAGTTCGTGCCCGCGCACGTGAACGAGGCGAGCGACCCGGTCGACAACCTCGGCGGCATCCTCTCCGCCCTGATGGTCGGTGCGCTGATCCTGGGCATCAACTTCCTGCCCGTCCCCGACAAGGGCACGTTCGCCGTCGGCCTCATCATCGTGGCGGCCGCGGCCGCCGGCGCGTTCTTCCTCCGCCAGAAGCGCGCCCGCAACCCGCTCTACGACCTCGACGTCGCGGCGCGGCGCGTCTTCTGGGTGGCCGCGTGCGCGGGCATCATCGTGTTCGGCTCGCTGATGGGCGCGATGTTCATCGGCCAGCAGTTCCTGCAGAACGTCCTCGGGTACGACACGCTCGAGGCCGGCCTGGCGATCCTGCCCGCCGCGATCCTGATGGTCATCGTGGCGCCGCGCTCGGCGAAGCTCGTCGAGGCGAAGGGCGCCCGCTTCACCCTGCTCATCGGCTACGTGTTCTGCCTCCTGGGCTTCCTCACCATGCTCGTGTTGTGGAAGGAAGGCAGCGCCTACTGGGAGGTCGGGCTCGCGTACGGCTTCGTGGGCATCGGCGTCGGGTTCGCGGGCACGCCCGCGTCGCACTCGCTCACCGGTTCCGTGCCGGTGCGGCGGGCGGGCATGGCGTCGGGCACCGCCGACCTGCAGCGCGACCTCGGTGGGGCGATCATGCAGTCGATCCTCGGCGCGCTGCTCACCGCCGGGTACGCGACCGCGTTCACCAAGCTGATCGCAGGCTCGCCGAACGCGTCGAGCGTGAGCTCCTCCGTGGAGGCGCAACTCACCAAGTCGTTCTCGAGCGCGGCGGCCACCGCACAGCAGTACCCGCAGTACTCGAAGCAGATCATCTCCGCCGCGCAGACGTCGTTCACCGACGGCGCCAACTGGGCCTACACGGCCGGGATCGTCGCGATCCTGCTCGGCGGCGCGCTCGTGTTCTTCATGTTCCCGAAGCACGACCGCGAGATCGAACTGCTCAACCAGTACCACGAGCAGGACGAGGCCGACGCGGCCGCCGAGGCCGGGGCGGCCGATGCCGGGGCTGGCGGGACTGGCGGGGGCGCCTGACGCGCCGACCGCTACTGGTCGAGCAGGTGCAGGCGGCGCGCCTCGGCGACCGCCGCGTCGCGTGAGCTCACGCCCAGCTTCCGGTAGATGGCGATCGCCTGCGTCTTCACGGTGTTGCGCGACACGAAGAGCTCCTCGGCGATCGCACCGAACGTGAGGTGTGTCGGCAGGTAGCGCAGCACGCGCAGTTCGGCCGGCGTGATCGACGCGACCTGGAGACCCAGCGGCAATGCGACGGAGTCGAGTGCGGCCGTGAGACTCGGCGATGCGGCGGACGAGCATCGGCGAGTCGGTGACGAAGTGCTCGCTGGCCCGTGCCTGCTCGGGCAGGCCGCGCCGCCGCGGGATCACCGAGGAGCAACTCGGCACCGGGCGAGGTCGAGACAGGTCTCGACCACGGTCCACGGCCCGAGGTTCTGAGCATCCCGACGAGGAAGGCCGCCTGCTTGGCGCAACGGCGCGCCGGTTCCGATGCGCCCGCCCGGGCGTGCGCCACCGCCGCCAACGCGACCGGCCCGCACATCGCCGGTCGTTGGTCGATGCCGAACATCTCGACCACGTCGACGCAGCGGACCGCGGTCGGCACGCAGGTGTCCCAGTCGTCGCGCGCGGCGGCGATGCGACCCAGGCCGGCGAGGCACTGCGCGTAGCCCGCCGCGTTGACCGAGGCGGTCAGGGCCACTCCCTCCTCGAACACCACCGCCGCCTCGTCGGCGCGGTCGAGCAGGCGCAACGCGGTGCCCTGCAGCATGAGGACCATCGACCAGAACGGCGAGGTGGGACGATGTCCCGCGCGCGCGGTCTCGCAGTCGCGCAGCATCGCCTCGGTGCCGTCGAGCGCGCTGATCGCGCGGAGGAGCGCGGCGGTGCCGGTGACGGTGCTGCCGTCGGGCAGGGTGGCCGCGGGGTCCATCGTCTCGACGACCTCAGTCCACACCCGCACGCCGGCGCTGTCACCGGTGATCAGGGCGTGCCAGCCGGCCACGGCGGCGATCGCAGGTCGACGCAGCTTGGCGTCGTGGGGGAAGCCCTCCAGCCACCGGCCGACGGTCTCGTCGTAGCCGCCACCGAGCAATTGAGCCGAGGCGCCCCACACGAGGGCGTCGGTGTACGCGTCGTCACCGGACGCCAGCGCGTGCTCGACCGCGGCGAGGATGTCGCCGGACGCGGCGTACCACTCGCTGGCGCGCCGGTGCAGGCCCGGCACCGCCGCCGACTCCTCGCGCTGCAGCTCCGCGCCGAGGAGCTCGCGCAGGAGCTGGTGCACGCGGAAGCAGCCGTCGGCCGTGTCCGAGGGCCGGACGAACGTGTGCTCCGCCGCCAGGCTCTGCAACGTCGCCGCGGAGTCGCTCCGGTCGAGCACCGCGTCGCACAACGAGGGGTGGAGCTCCTCGAGGACCGCGGTGTGCAAGAGGAAGTCACGCGTGTCGTCATTGAGGCGCCGGAGCACCTCTTGGCGGAGATAGCGGGCGAGTGCGGCGTCGTCACCGGGGAACCCGACGTCGAGCGCGCCGGCGGCGGCGCGCCCGCGCAGCCCCATCGCGGAGAGGTAGAGCGCGACGGGCCACCCCTCGGCGCGGCGTGCCACGGCGTCGACGGTGTCGTCGTCGAGGGCGGGATCGAGTGCGCGCAGGACGGCGACGCTCTCCGAGGCCGTCATCAGCAGTTCCTCAGGCGGGATCACCAGGAGGCGGCCGTCGACCTGGAGCTTGGCCGTGCCGATCTCCGGCTCCGTCCGTGCGGCGAGCACCAGCTGCCAACCGTCGCCCAACCCGTGGATCAGGACGTCGAGCACGGCGAGCGGTCCGTCGCCCCGCAGGAAGTGCACGTCGTCGAGCACGATCGTGCAGGGCACGGTGCGGCGGGCGAGGAGCCGCGACATCGCGGGCAGCACCACACTCGACCAGTCGAGATCGGGTGAGAGGACGCGCCGGCGCGCCGCAGCCGTGACCGGTTCGACGTCGTCGAGTGCGTCGACGAGCGCAGCCAGGAACGCCGTGCCGTCGTCGTGCCGGGGCCGGAGGGCGACCCGCACCACGGGGCGGGTGATCTGCTCGCACCACTGGTCGAGCAGCGTGGTCTTGCCGTAGCCCGCGCCGCCGAGCACGAGGACGACGGGCGTGTCGTCGTGCCCGGCGAGGACGTCGAGGAGGCGATGGCGCGGGACGCTGTGTCGACCGGCCCGCCGCCCCAGCTGATGCATCGTCAAATTCAAGCAGTCGCGCTACCCGGGGGTAAGGGCACGATTTCACTATTTCTCGGGAGGACGAACCGTGCGCAATGCGGTCGGACCGGTCGTCGCACGTACGTGGCGCGCCGGTGACGCGCCGCTGGTCGGCCAAAGAGGCCCGCGCGTCCAATCATCCGGTCCGGATGAGTGCACAACACGTGAAAGGTGGTTATCGTCACCCACTCATGG
>JAXLRL010000045.1:0-18401 GCA_046331125.1 Acidimicrobiia bacterium | reverse complement strand
TCGCCGCCGGGCCGCTCGGGCCTTCCCTCACTGCGGCGCAGGGTACCTGCGCCGCGGCCGTTCGGCTCCCGGCGCAACGAGCGATGGTGCACTAGCTCGACCGGCTCACTCCGGCCTTCTTGAGGACCTCGGCGGAGACGCCGAGCTCGCGCCAGGCGGCGTACGAGATGCCCTTGCGCTCCGAGTACTTCTTGGCCGTCTTCACGAACTCGCCCTCGAGCTTGGAGAGGTCGACCTTCTGGCCCATGGTCGAGAGCTCCTGCTCGAGATCCATGCGCTCCTGGACGAGCTGGAGGCGGGCCAGCGCGCTCGCTTCGTTGAGCTGCGCGTCGATCGCGGCGAGGCGCTTCTTCACCGAGTCGGCGGTGCGCTTGCGGCCCCGGCGCGGCCGGTTCTGCTCGATCGCCTCGAGGTAGGCCTTGACCGCACGACCTTCGGCGCGTCCCTCGGCGAGGGCGGCCTTGTGCTGGTCGGACATGGTGCGGGTGGCGGATTTTGCCATGTTGGACTCTCCGTGTTCGTCCGGAGGACAGGGGGCTATTTCGGTTGTCCTGCCCGGCAATTGACGTTGTATCAGAAGCTCCGTCACGCGGGCCAATACACCTATTTGAATCTGGACAATATGAGCAAAAGTTGATGGCAGGTAAGCTCCGGGGACCGTGAGCGACGAGACCGGCGAGACCCCAATCCGTCAGCCTGAACCCACTCCTCTCCGCCCCGGACTGCACCGGGAACTGGGGATGACCGACGACGAGCTCGACGCCGTCGTCGAGTTGCTGGGGCGCCAGCCCACCGAGCTGGAGCTGGCGATGTATGCGGTCATGTGGTCGGAGCACTGCTCCTACAAGTCCTCGAAGCGTCACCTCGGCCGCTTTCCCACCGAGGCCCCGTGGGTGCTGGTCGGACCGGGCGAGGGCGCGGGCGTCATCGACGTGGGCGACGGCCTCGCGGTCGCGATCCGCATCGAGAGCCACAACCACCCGTCGGCGGTGGAGCCCTACCAGGGTGCGGCCACCGGCGTCGGCGGCATCATCCGCGACGTCTTCTCCATGGGTGCGCGCCCCATCGCCCTGATGGACCCGCTGCGCTTCGGCACCCTCGACGACGCCCGCACCCGGTACCTGCTCGAAGGCGTGGTCGCCGGCATCAGCGGCTACGGCAATGCGGTCGGCGTGCCCACCGTGGGCGGCGAGGTCGTGTTCGACGACTGCTATCGCGAGAACCCGCTCGTGAACGTGCTGTGCCTCGGCGTGCTGCCGGTGGAGCGGCTGGTGCTCGCCAAGGCCGAGGGTGAGGGCAACCTCGCGGTGCTGCTCGGCTCGGCCACCGGCCGCGACGGCATCGGCGGTGCGAGCGTGCTCGCGTCGGCCGGCTTCGAGGAGGGTTCGGAGGCCAAGCGCCCGTCGGTGCAGGTCGGTGACCCGTTCGAGGAGAAGCGCCTCATCGAGGCGTGCCTCGAGCTGCTCGACGAGGGCCTCGCCATCGGCGTGCAGGACCTCGGCGCCGCCGGCATCTCGTGCGCGGCGTCGGAGACCGCGGCCAAGACCGGCGCGGGCATGGACGTCGACCTCGCGCGCATCCCCAAGCGCGAGCCGGGCATGAACGGCGTCGAGACGATGACGTCGGAGAGCCAGGAACGCATGCTCGCGATCGTCACGCCCGAGAACCTCCAGCCGGTGCTCGACCTCTGCAAGCGGTGGGAGATCCGCGCGTCGGTGATCGGCCGCGTGAGCGACAGTGGCCGCTTCCGCGTGTACGACGGTCTCTTCGACGCGATCGGCGTGCCCGGTGAGAACCCGCCGCCCGCGCGTGGCGACGCGCCGCCCGAGGTGTCGTCCGACCGCATCCCGGTGGCCGACGTGCCCGTCGCCAGCCTCGGCGACGGCCCCGTGTACGACCGCCCGCTCGCACCGCCGGCGAACCTCGCGGCCGCCCAGGCCGACGACCCCACGCCGGTGCTCGCCGAGCGCTTCCCCGCGGGCACCGACCTCACGGGCGAGTTGCTCGCGCTGCTGTCGTCGCCCACCATCGCCGACAAGTCGTGGGTGTACCGCCAGTACGACCACCAGTTGTTCCTCAACACGGTGGTCGGCCCCGGTGGCGACGCCACCGTGTTGCGGCTCAAGGGCACCACGCGCGGTCTCGTGATCTCCACCGACGGCAAGGCGCGCTTCTGCGCGCTCGACCCGCGCACCGGCGCCCGGCTCCTCGTGATGGAGGCGGCGCGCAACCTCGCGTGCGCGGGCGCCGAGCCCAAAGCGCTGGTGAACTGCCTCAACTTCGGCAACCCGGAGCACCCCGAGGTGATGTGGCAGTTCTCCGAGGTGGTCGACGGCATGAGCGAGGCGTGCACCGCGCTCGGCATCCCCGTCGTCGGTGGCAACGTGAGCTTCTACAACGAATCGCGCGGCAACGACATCGACCCCACGCCGGTGGCGGGGGTGATCGGCCTGGTCGACGAGCTCACGTCGGTGCCGCCCACGCCCCGACTCGTGCACGGCGACACGATCGTGGTGCTCGGCGCGACCGCCGCCGAGCTCGGTGGCTCCGAGTGGGCGATCCTCCACGACCTCCGTGCGGGCAGGCCGCCCGTCGCCGACCTCGCCGCCGCCGCCGCCCTCCACGACCTCGTGCGCGACCTCGTGGTGCGCCGTGTCGTCAACGGGCTGCACGACTGTGCCGACGGCGGGCTCGCGGTCACGGTCGCCGAGATGGCGATCGCCGGCGAGGTGGGAGCCACCCTCACGAACCCCTACGACGGCCTGGTGCCCGCAGTCGCGTGGTTCTCCGAGTCGGCGAACCGGGTGGTGCTGTCGGTCGCGCCCGCCGCGGTCGACGGCGTGCTCGCCGCGGCGCAGGCCGCCGGGGTCCCCGCCACGGTGCTCGGCACCGCCGGCGGCGACCGGCTCGAGGCCGAGGGCGCCTTCTCGGTGTCGGTCGCCGACGCCACCCACGCCTGGCGCGACGCCATCCCCGACATCCTCGGCACCCTCCCGGTGCCCGTGGATTGACGACAAAGATCGGAATGAGCGCGCCCGGGTCGCGGTTGCACCCTGCTCCTATGGGATACTCGGGCACGTGATCAGCGCGGATCCGGAACGGAAGCCCGGCCACGCCTGTGGTGTCTTCGGTGTGTACGCACCGGGGCAGCACGTGGCGCACCTCACGTACCTCGGTCTCTACGCCCTGCAGCACCGGGGTCAGGAGAGCGCCGGGATCGCGGTGAGCGACGGCTCGACCATCACCGTGTCGAAGGACATGGGCCTCGTCGCCCAGGTGTTCGACGAGCGGCGCCTCGCCCCACTGCAGGGCCACCTCAGCATCGGGCACGTGCGCTACTCCACGACCGGTTCGAGCAGCTGGCGCAACGCGCAGCCGATCTACCGTTCCGTCGGTGATGCCGGGTTCGCGCTCGCGCACAACGGCAACCTCACCAACACGGTGGAGCTCGCCGAGCAGCTCGGCATGCTTCCCGGGATGTCGGGGCTCACCGACGAGCGCAACGAGATCGACTCCACCACCGACTCCGCCCTCGTCGCCGAGCTCATCGCCGCCGAGTACGAGGCCGAGCCGCGCTCCGACGGTCGCGACCTCGTGCACGCGATCGAGCGAGTGCTCCCGCGCCTCGCGGGTGGTTTCTCGTTCGTGCTGATGGACGAGGCGCACCTCGTGGGGGTGCGCGACCAGCACGGTTTCTGGCCGCTCGTGCTCGGTCGGCTGCCCGACGGTGGTTGGGTGCTCGCGAGCGAGAGCGCCGCGCTCGACATCGTCGGCGCGCACTTCGTGCGCGAGATCGAGCCGGGCGAGATGATCGTGATCGACGCGGGCGGGCTGCACGGCGGCAACCGCTTCGCCGAGCCCGACCCGAAGCTCTGCGTGTTCGAGTTCGTGTACTTCGCGCGACCCGACACCAACCTCTACGGGCACAGCGTGCACGCGGCGCGCCAGCGCATGGGCGAGGAGCTCGCGCGGCAGGCGTGGGTCGAGGCCGACATGGTGATGCCGGTGCCGGAGTCGGGGGTGCCCGCCGCGCAGGGCTACGCGCGCGGTTCGGGGATCCCCTACGGCGACGGTCTGGTGAAGAACCGCTACGTCGGCCGCACGTTCATCCAGCCGAGCCAGAAGCAGCGCGGTCAGGGTGTGCGCGTGAAGCTCAACCCGCTCGTCGAGAACATCCGCGGCAAGCGCCTCGTCGTCGTCGACGACTCCATCGTGCGCGGCACCACCACGCGCCAGGTCGTGCAGATGCTGCGCGAGTCGGGCGCGGCCGAGGTGCACTTCCGGGTGTCGTCGCCGCCGTACAAGTGGCCGTGTTCGTACGGCATGGACACGGGCAGCCGTTCCGAGCTGCTCGCGGCCGACATGTCCGTCGGCGAGATCCGCGACTTCCTCGGTGTCGACTCGCTCGCCTACCTCGACCTCGACCGGTTGACCACGGCCACGGGCGCGTCCCCCGACTCGTTCTGCACGGCGTGCCTGTCCGGCATCTATCCGGTGCCGGTGCCGTTCGCCGACTCCAAGCACGCGCTCGAGGAGCTCGAGCCCGGTGACGCCGCGGCGGCCACGCGCCCGAGCGGCGCATGAGCGCGACGGAGGAGCACGCCGACGCCGGGAGTCCCGGCACCAACGAGAGCGGCCTCACCTACGCGCAGGCCGGCGTCGACATCGCGGCCGGCGAGCTCGCGGTCGAGCGCATCAAGAAGCACGTGCGCTCCACGTTCCGACCCGAGGTCGTCGGTGACATCGGCGGCTTCGGTGGTCTCTTCTCGCTCGACCCGCACGGGTTGCGCGACCCCTTGCTCGTGTCGTCCACCGACGGGGTCGGCACGAAGTCGATGATCGCCCGCCTCACCGGCAGGTACGACACGATCGGACTCGATCTGGTCGCGATGTCGGTCGACGACATCGCGGTGCAGGGCGCGGAGCCGCTGTTCTTCCTCGACTACATCTCGATCGGCAAGCTCGTCCCCGACATCGTCGACGACATCGTCGCCGGCGTCGCGCACGGATGCCGTCAGGCCGGCTGCGCGCTGCTCGGTGGCGAGATGTCGGAGCACCCCGACCTCATGGAGCCGGGTGAGTTCGACCTCGTCGGCTTCGCGGTCGGCATCGTCGAACGCTCGCGTGCGCTGCCGAGCGAGGTGAAGCCGGGCGACGTCGTCATCGGCATGGCGAGCCCGGGCCTGCGTTGCAACGGCTACTCGCTCGCGCGCCGCGCGCTGCTCGACCACGACGGTCGTCGCATCGACGGGCCGGCATGGAAGGGCGCGCACCACAGCCTCGGCGACGAGTTGCTGCGCCCGAGCGTGATCTACGCGCCCGCGATGCGGCACCTGCGCGAGAAGGTCGACGTGCACGCCTTCGCCCACGTCACCGGTGGCGGCATCCCCGACAACCTCGCCCGGGTGCTGCCCGCGCACTGCGACGCCGTGGTGCGCCGGGGCTCGTGGGAGGTCCCGCGGATCTTCCGCGAGATCCAAGCCGCCGGCGCCGTCTCCGACGACGAGATGGCGCATGTCTTCAATCTCGGGTTGGGCATGCTCTGTGTCGTGCCGTTTGGCGACAGGTTCGCTACCCTAGATGTGTTACGCGCAGCAGGTCACGAATCGGAGATCGTGGGCGAGATCGTCGACGGTCACGGGAAGGTTCGGTTGGTCGACTGACCAGGCCACAACTTCCCTGCGGACGGGGCTCCGAAACCGGACGGATGTTGCTAATCTGCCTGAACGGGAATGATCCGCCCTCCCCCGGGATGCGGGTCCCGAGAATCGATCGAGAGGCACGCTGACATGCCCCAGAACCCCGGCTCGAACTCCGGCCCCAACCCCGGTGAGCAGGAGCAGCTGCTCACCCCCTCCGAGGTGGCGGCGATGTTCCGCGTCAACCCGAAGACCGTCACCCGGTGGGCCCGGGCCGGGAAGATCTCGGCCATCCGCACCCTCGGCGGTCACCGGCGCTTCAAGGCGTCGGAGATCCAGAAGTTCCTCGAGCAGGTCGACGAGTCCACCGAGCTCTGAGGCGAAGCCCTGAGGCGAAAGTCTGAGGCCAGACCCTCTCCTCCGCCCTGGCCTCCAGGTGGAGGATGCGGAATTGCGACGACCCGGGCGCCGTCACCGACGGTGGGCCCGGGTCGTTCGCGTGTTGAGGTGTCTGACGTGTGTCGAGTGGCCGGGACCGGCGTCGATCCGGTGACCCCGCGCTTTTCAGGCGCGTGCTCTGCCGACTGAGCTACCCGGCCGGGGTGGTGACGCCCCGGGCACCCGCCGGCACCGGAGCTCCGGTGGACGGTCGGGTGACGGGGGTCTCCAGCGGTCCTGACGGGATTTGAACCCGCGGCCTCCGCCTTGACAGGGCGGCGTGCACTCCAAACTGCACCACAGGACCAGATCTGTTGCGTGTTGCTGGTGCCCCCAGGGGAGTTCGAATCCCCGTTACCGCCTTGAAAGGGCGGCGTCCTAGGCCACTAGACGATGGGGGCTCGAGGCTCTCCTGAGCGGAAGGGCATCGTAGCAGCACCGGCCCCCGCGCTCTCCAGCCGGAAGCGCTCGGGCCGCGACCCGCGCCGGCGTCGCTCCTTGGGTCCGCGGACCCGCCGCTCGGCCATGGCCCGGAACACCAGGTGGTGCACCGGGGTCAGGAGCTTCCAGTAGAGGAAGCCCGGCACGCCCCGCGTGCGCAGCGCGCCGACCTGCACCAGCTGCGGCCGCACGCCGACGCCCTCCACCCGGTACCCGAGGTAGGCGTCACCCGCGAACCAGCCCTCGCCGCGCAGCACGAGGAGTCGTCGTCGTGGTGCACCACGGTCCACCAGTCGACCGGGGTGCCCGGCGCCAGGGGCCGTCGGCCGGGCCGTCGGTGGGCGCGGGCGGGCGCAGCAGCACGAACCGTTCGCCGAGCAGCCGGCCCGCGAGCACCCGCACCCGCCACCCGAGCGCCACCCCGTACCAGGAGTAGCTGCCGCCCACCTCGCGCAGCTCCGCGGCCGCGGCCGGACCGCTGCCGGGCGGGAGGGGGACCGCGACCCGGGCTGCGTACACGCCGTCGGCGAGCCCGTCGTCGCGGTCGAGCAGCTCGTGGGCGAGCGCGTCCTCCTGTTCGGCGAGCGCGTCGCGGATCGCGTCGGCCACGGGCATCGGCGTGATGCCGAACGCTGCCTCCGTGCGCTCCGGATCCCGGACCACCACCTCGGTGACGAGGCTGTCGATCAACGCGTGGCTCACACGTCGGTCGACGGGGGTGACCAGGTCGACCCAGTACGAGGAGAGGCGCGGGGTGAGGTAGGGCACGTCGACGATCCAACGCCGGCGCAGCCCGCGCACCGCGGCGTACGTCGCGATCATCTCGCGGTACGTGGTGACCTCGGCGCCGCCGATCTCGTACACGCCCGGCGCGACGGTGAGCGACCGTTCGAGGTAGGTGAGGAGGTCGCGCAACGCGATGGGCTGCAGGCGCGTGCGCACCCACCGCGGGCACACCATGAACGGGAGGCGCTCGGTGAGGTAGCGGAGCATCTCGAAGGAGATGCTGGCGCTGCCGATCACCACCGCGGCGCGCAGCTCGACGACAGGCACGCCGGCGGCCGCGAGCGCGACCCCCACCTCCTGCCGGCTCGCGAGGTGGTCGGAACCGGGATCGTCGCCGAGCGCGCCCACGTAGACGATGCGCCCGATCCCGGCCCGGGCCGCGGCCCGCCCGAACGTGGTCGCGAGCTCGAGGTCGCGGGCGCGGAAGTTCGCGCCGGTCATCGAGTGCACGAGGTAGTAGGCGGCGTCGTTCCCTGCGAGGGCCGCGGTGAGCGCGTCCTCGTCGGCGACGTCGAGCGCCACGTGCTCTGCCGCCCCCGCCACCGGCCGGTCGGGCTCGCGGCGGGCCACCGCGGTGACCTGGTTTCCGGAGGCGGCGAGATGGGGCACGAGATGGCGACCGACGAATCCGGTCGCGCCGACGACGATGGTGCGCATGGAGCACGCCAACGGTTCCATGGTCCGGAGTGTTCCGCTCCGGGCGAATCACAAATCGCGCACATCGGGAACAGGTGGAAAGATGCCGAGGTTGGCATCCGGACCGGGGCCCGGCGACGAATCACCGTCGACATGCTTCCCCTGACGACCGCCCGCACCAACGCCCCGACGACCGGAGACAGCCGCCGAGTGAACGCCAGCCCCGTTCCCGCACTCGACGTGCGTGCCCCGGCCGACGGGACCACCCCCTCCGCGGTGGTCCTCGTGCTCCACGGCGGCCGGGAGCGCAGCCGCGACGAGGTCGCGCCGCACCAGCTCGCCGTCCGCCGCATGCTGCCCTTCGCGAGCGAGATCGAGCGCCGCCTGCCCGACGCGGTGGTGGCGCGGCTGCGGTACCGGATCCGCGGCTGGAACGGCGACGGTGCCGACGCGCTCGCCGACGCCGCCCATGCCCTCGACGCCCTGTCCGCGCGGTTCGGCGACGCGCCGGTCGTCCTCCTCGGCCACTCCATGGGCGGGCGCACGGCGGTGCGTTCGGCCGGTGCGGCCAACGTGCGGGGCGTCGTCGCGCTCGCCCCGTGGCTGCCCGACGGTGAGCCGTTCGAGCAGCTCGCCGGTCGCTCGCTCGTTGCGCTGCACGGCACGCGGCGACATGACCACCAGCGCCGCCGCGCCGCGCTTGCGCCGCTCGCCACCGGTCGCGCCGGAGGTCGCGGTGTGCGCGCCGCGCAGCGGTCACGGGATGGTCTTCCGCGCAATTCTGGCACCGCCTCGCCGCCAACTACGTCACCGCGATGGTGGCCGGCGATCCCCTCACCGACCCCACAACTCTTGCCGTCGAGGCGGGGTGCTCCACCTGCTCCCCCGGAGGATCCTGAATCCCATGGACCACCAGTTGGCCCGCAAGCACGTTGCCGTGATCGGCGCCGGGGTCTCCGGCCTGACCGCGGCGTACCTCCTCCAGCGGAAGTACGACGTCACCCTCTACGAGGCCGCCGAGCCAAGCTCGGCGGTCACGCTGGCACGCACGACGTGCTGACGCCCGACGAGCGGGTGATCCCGGTCGACTCCGGGTTCATCGTGCACAACGACAAGACGTACCCCAACCTGCTCCGGCTCTTCGGCGAGCTCGGGGTGGAGACGAAGCCCACCGACATGAGCATGTCGGTGCGGTGCGAGGCTGCGGCCTCGAGTACGCCGGGGCGAACGGCTCGGTGGTGTTCCCGCCCGGCCGCGCAACGTGACCGACCTGCGCTTCCTGGGCATGCCTGTTCGAGGTGAAGAAGTTCCACCGTGCCGCGGCGCGGCCTCGCCGCCCTCGATCCTGCCGACGGCCACATCGTGACCCTGGGCGAGTTCCTCAGGGCGCGGCGGCTACCCGCTACTTCACCGGCCATTTCATGGTGCCGCTGGTGTCGTGCGTGGTCGTGCCCGCCGCAGACCGCTGGAGTACCCGGCTCGCTCGCTGTTCACCTTCCTCGAGCACCACGGCGCTTCACGGTGAAGGGGTCGCCTGAGTGGCGCACCGTCGTCGGGGGCCTGCGCACCTACGTGGAGCGCGCCGCCAAGGAGCCTCACCGCCACCGAGCTGTCCACCCCGGTGCGCGCCGTGCACCGCCGTGCGAACGGCGTGTCGGTGCGCGACGACAGTGACGACGTGCGCTTCTTCGACGCCGCGGTGATCGCCACGCACGCCGACCAGGCGCCTGCGCCGCTCGCCGACCCCACACCGCAGGAGCGGGCCACCCTCGGCGCGTTTCGGGGTGTCCACCAACGAGACGATCATGCACACCGACGCGCCGCTGCTCCCGCGCAGTGCCGCGGGCGCGGGCGTCGTGGAACTACCTCGCCGGTGCACCCCAGGCCACGAGCGTGCGCGAGCTACCACATGAACCGGCTGCACCGGCTCGACGAGCCGGTCGACTACGTGGTCACGCTCAACGCCGACGGCCTCAGCGCCCGACGACCGCATCCTCGCCTGCATGACGTACTGTCACCCGTGTACACCGAGGCGTCGGTGCGCGTGACGACGTGCCCGCGCTGAACGACGGCCTCCTCGCCTTCGCGGGCGCGTGGCAGGGCTGGGGCTTCCACGAGGACGGGTGCGCATCCGCGTGCGCGCCGCCGAGCTCACTGGGGTGCGGTTGGTGACGAGCACCAGGACGCATTCGTCGACACCGCTCTCGACGCGCCCGTCGACCCCCGCGGTGTACGCCGTGCAGGTGAGCCACGCGCACCGAGCGCGCCCGCCATGCGTTCCGGGCTACGGCACTCCATGTGGCTGGTCGACCTCGACGCCGTGCCGCAGCTGCCGCGTGGGTTGCGCTGGCTCGCCCGCTTCGATGCCGCCGACCACGTCGGCGACACCGGCTCGTGGCGCGCCAACCTCGACGCGTTCCTCGCCGAGCAGGGGGTCGATCTGCAGGGCGGCCGCATCGTGGCGCTCACCAGCGCCCGTTCGGGCGGCTACGTGTTCAACCCGCTCACGGTCTACTGGTGCCACGACCCTGCCGACGAGGTCGTGGCCGTCGTGGCCGAGGTGCACAACACCTACGGCGGGCGTCACTGCTACCTGCTGCGGCCCGACGCCGCGGGCCGCGACTGCGCCGACAAGGCGTTCTACGTGTCGCCGTTCTTCACCGTCGACGGCCACTACGAGATGCGCTGCCCCGAGCCCGGCGACATGGTCGACGTGTCGGTCACGCTCCACCGCGAGGACCGCCCGGTCTTCACGGCGCGGGTGGCGGGGAAGCGCGAAGATGCAGGGCGATCCGTGCTCGCCGCGGCGCTGCGGCACCCGTTCACGAGCTACCGGGTGATGGCGCTGATCCGATTCGAGGGCCTGCGGCTGTGGTCCCGCCGGGTGCCGGTGGTGCCCCGGGCCACTGCCGCCCAGATCGTGCAGGAGGGAGTGCGATGACCGCGGTCGACGAGAGGCGACTGGAGCAGTCCGAGGCGGCGACCGACAGCGGGCCGGTCGCCGGTCCGGTCGTCGGCCCGTGGTGCGACCTCGGGCCCGCGCCGCACCGGCCGATCCACACCGCGATCGCCCGCGCGCTCTTCCACCGTGCGGTGCGCCGCATGCCGCTGCGGGTCGTGCTGCCCGACGGCATCGTGCTCGGCGCGGGCGACGCCGAGTCGCCCGTGATGCGGGTGGCGTCCGACGACTTCTTCCGGCGGGTCGGCGCGCTCGGCCTCGTCGGGTTCGGAGAGGCCTACATGGCGGGCGACTGGGACGCCGACGACCCCGGCGCGGTGCTCGTGCCCTTCGCGAAGCGCCTCACGGTGCTGGTGCCGCAGTGGATGCAGAAGCTGCGCCGTTACTACGTGCAGCACCAGCCGTCGCGCGAGCGCAACACGCTCGCGGGCGCGCGGCGCAACATCTCGCGCCACTACGACCTCTCGAACGATCTGTTCGCGCTCTTCCTCGACGAGTCGATGACGTACTCGTCGGCGTGGTTCGAGCCCGGTGACACGCTCGAGGTCGCGCAGATGCGCAAGGTCGACCGGTTGCTCGACGCGACGCACGTCGGCGAGGGCACGCGCGTGCTGGAGATCGGCACCGGCTGGGGTGCACTGGCGATCCGCGCCGCCCGGCGGGGTGCGCACGTCACGTCGATCACCCTCTCGGCGGAGCAGGCCGCGCTCGCCCAGGAGCGCGTCGACGCGGCCGGGCTCACCGGGCAGGTCGACATCCGCATCTGTGACTACCGCGAGGTCGGCGGCGAGTACGACGCAGTGGTCAGCGTCGAGATGATCGAGGCGGTGGGCGAGCAGTACTGGCCCGCGTACTTCTCGTCGCTGGAGCGCGTGCTCGCGCCCGGTGGCCGCATCGGGATCCAGGCCATCCTCCTGGAGCACGACCGCATGCTCGCCACGCGCGACCAGTACACGTGGATCCACAAGTACATCTTCCCGGGCGGCGCGCTGCCGTCGCTCGAGGCGGTCGACGACGTCGTCGCCCGCCACACCGGGCTGCGGGTCGTGGACACCCAGGCGTTCGGCCGGCACTACGCGACCACGTTGCGGGAGTGGCGCACCCGGTTCGACGCGCACGAGGCCGAGGTCGACGCACTCGGCTTCGACCAGCGGTTCCGCCGCATGTGGGACTTCTACCTCGCCTACTGCGAGGCCGGCTTCGCGACGGGCTACCTCGACGTCGCGCAGCTCGTACTGTCTCGTCCGTGACCACCACTGCGCCGGCTGCCGTCTGGGACGGCGAGAACCTCGTCGTCGACGAGGTGACGGCGCCTGCCCCCGGAATGGGCGAGGTGACGGTGCGCATGGTCGCCTCCGGGATCTGCCACAGCGATCTCAACGTGCTCGACGGGACGGCGCCCGCGCCGTTGCCGATCGTGCTCGGCCACGAGGGTGCGGGGGTGGTGCACGCGGTCGGCGCCGGCGTGACCGCGGTCGCGGTGGGTGACGAAGTGGTGATCGGCACCTCCGTGCCGTGCGGGGAGTGCGCGTGCCGCGACGGACGGCGCGGGCAGTGCACCCGAGCGTTCGCGCCCGTCGCGGCGCCGCTGTCGTGGCGCGGGCAGGCGGTGCGGCCATACGCGAACTGTGGCTCGTGGGCCGGCGCGGTGACGGTGCGCGCCGAGCAGCTGGTGCACCCGCCGGTGTCGCACCCGATGCCGCGGCGCTGCTCGGCTGCGCGGTCTCGACCGGCTACGGCGTGGTCACGAACGTCGCGGAAGTGCGCGCCGGCGACACGGTCGTGGTGTTCGGCGTGGGCGGCATCGGCGTGGCCGCGATCCAGACCGCGGCTGGCCCGGCGGCGTGCATCGTCGCGGTCGACGTCGACGCCGCGAAGGACGTCGCCCGCCGCTTCGGCGCCGACGCGTTCGTCGTGCCCGCGCGCATCGACGACGCCGCCACCGTCGCCGCGCTGATCACGGCCGAGGCCGGGGCGCCGGTCGATGTCACGGTCGAGTGCAGTGGCGCGGTCGTGGCCATCGAGACCGCCATCCGTGTGCTCGGCCCCGGCGGTCGCGCCGCGCTGGTGGGCATCCCGCCGCGCGGCACCGAGGTCGCGTTCGACGTGAACGCGCTGTTCGTCGACCGCCGCATCGTCGGCAGCTACAACGGCAACGTCGAGGTCGCGGCGCAGCTCCCAGAGATCGTCGACCACGTGCGCCACGGCCGGCTCCTCGTCGACGAGCAGGCGTCACACGTGTGGCCGCTCGCGGAGATCCACGACGCCCTCGCCGCCGTGCGCGCCGGATCGGTCGTCCGCGCGGTCCTGCATCACTGAGTACGAGTCAGCGGACCTGCGGGGCGGGCGCCGGTGGCGACGCCGCCCTCCTGGGTGACCACGCCCCCGGCCGCGGTGACGCGGTAACCGCCCGCGGGACGGCTCAGGCGGGGCGCGCCGCCGGGGAGGTCGTGCACCCAGAAGTCGGCGCCGTAGGCGAGCTCGTCGAGGGCGAACACGGTGACGTCGCCCGCGGCGCCGGGTGTGAGCGTGCCGCGCCCGCGGATCCCGAACGCGTCGGCGATCCGCCCGGTGAGCTGGTGCACGCCCTGCTCGATCGTCAGGTCGCCACGGTCGCGCACGTGCGTGGTGAGGAGCAGCGTGGTGTCGCCCGCGCCGCACATCATCTGCAGGTGGGCGCCGGCGTCGCTCGCGCCGACGACGGTGGTGGGGTCGCGGATCAGCTCCGACAGCTTCTCGGGGTCGTTGTTCGACAGCGCCTCGGCGCGGATGCCCGGCGCGAGGTCGTGCTCGAGCACCCAGTCGGCGAGCACGTCGGACGGGTGACCGCCGCGCGCCGCGACGACGTCGGCGAGGGTCCCGCCCTCGAAGCGCTCCTCGCCCGCGCGCACCCCGGTGAGGCGCACGCGGTCGATGCGGCTGGTGGGGAAGATGGTGAAGCCGTCGCCGATGGCGTCCCAGTCGGCGAACTTGCCCGCCACTCGGGATCGACGAGTGTGCGTCGCTTCTCGTCGGCGGAGAGCTGCACCAGCTCGTTCCGCGGCGTCGCGACGAACGCCGGTGTCGCGTCGAAGCTGACGTTGAGGTCGAACAGGCGCGGTGACACCTGCGCCCACGCACGCGCGCCGTCGGCGTGCAACCGGTGCGCCTGCTCGACGATCGCGGCGGCCCGGCCGGGGTCACGGCTGTTCTGTAGAGCTGGTTCCACGTGCACGGCGCACGCCGAGCAGGCCGCAGAGCCGCGCCACCTGGTCGATGTTCGCCCGCCAGCGCTCGGGCTCCTTGATCCACAGGAGAAATTCGAGCGAAGGCCCGGACCGCCGGGCGCGCTCGCCAGCACCTCCACCAACGGCGAGCTCTGCTCCGTCGGCGGCGCGGCGAGCTGCGCGTCCGTGGCAGTCGACGTCGATGAACGAGGTCGACATGCCGAAGCGCCGCCGGCGGTGGCGCGTCGCCGAGCACTCGCGAGCTCCAGCACGCTCGTCGTCGACAGCGGCGCGGTCCCAGGCTTCTTCACCCATCACGTAGACGCGCAGGTTGGAATGACCCACCAGCGCGGCGACGTGCACGGCGGTGCCGTGCGCCGTGAGCGCGCGCGACCAGTCGCCATAGTCCTCCCACGTCCACGGGATGCCGGTGGTGAACGCGTCGACGGGGATGTCCTCGATGAACGAGAACACGTCGCTCGCGGCGGCGGTCGTCGGCGCGCACGGGGCTCAGCGACGGCGAGCAATTGCCGGTGACGATGGTGGTCACCGTGTTGCGGCATCGGACCACGAGCGGGTCCCACCACATCGACGGGTCGTAGTGCGTGTGCGCGTCGATGAAGCCGGGCGCGACGTACGCGCCGCCGGCGTCGACCACACGCTCGCCGTCGGTGGCGAGGCGGTCGCCGGGTGCCGAGATCTCGGCGACGACGCCGTCGCGGATGCGCACGTCGGCCTCGCGTGCCGGCGCGCCGGTGCCGTCGACCAGCGTGCCCCCGGTGATGAGCAGGTCCCCCGTCATGGGGAAAGAACTTAGAAGCCCGCGGCCACCGTTGCTCGGGCCATGCGTTCCAGGGCAGGCGGCCGAAGGCGGAGCGCATCGGCGACCAGCGCACGTCGAGCGCCTCGGCATCGATCCACCAGACGGTGAGCGGCGTGGCCGCGACGATCGTGGTGGTGTGGGGCTTGCGGGCGAGCAGGGAGGCGACGCCGGCGAGCGCGCCGGGCTCGAGACGACCGGCCCGCTGCCCGCCGCAGTGCACCTCGGCGGTTCCTCGACGACCAGGGCGCACCGGGTGGCCGGCGCCCTGGCGCCAGGCGTTTCCCCGGCGCCCACGGCCTCGGACCGGGCGGCGTCTCGGAGATCTCGGTCTCGGAGGTCAGTGAGACGTTCGTCATAGTCACTAGAGCACTCTACATAGGAACCCGTGGTAGTGTCCACCCATGACCACGGTCGACGCTCCACCGGTCAGGCCGACGGCCGGGAGCTCGCGCGAGCCGTCCTCGACTCGGCGATCCGCCTCCTGCGGCGGCAGGGCTACTCCTCCACCGTACATCAAGCAGATCGTCGAGGAAACGCCCCCCTCGGCTCCGTGTACCGCCTTCCCCGGCGGCGGAGCAGCTCACGATCGAGGCGATCAGGATGCGCGGGCGGTCGAGGTAGCCACGCTCGCCACTCTCGGCGCCGTTGGCGACATCCCGCGGCGGTGAACCGCTACTTCAGCCACCACGCGCAGCGGCTCGTCGCTCGAACTGGGGCTCGGGTGCCCGATCGCCAACGTGTCGCAGGAGACCGCAGCCGGGAACAGGCCCATCCGTGACGCCTGCACCCGTGTTCGACGAGTGGCGCGTGACCCTCGGCGGTGTGTTCAGCGCCGCCGGCGTCCCGAGCGTGATGCCGACAGGCTCGCCACGTTCGTGCTCACCAGCTACGAGGGTGCGCTGACGATGAAGCCGCGCGATGCACGACACCCGGCCGCTCGTGGTCGCAGGCGGCCGTCGCATCAGTCGTCGAGTCGCACCTCGCGGCCATAGTCACCCGGGCGAAAGCTCACGCGCACCAGCAGTGCCAGACCCTGGCCTTGCTGGAAGCCGGACTCCTGGGCGGCCTGGGCCAATCGGCGCTGATCGTCGGCGCGCTCCTCGCGCGCTTCCCCAAGCTCACCGAGCCGCGCGCTCGGCCTCGTGATGGCGTTCGGGTCCGGCGCGCTCATCAAGCGCGATCACCGCGATCTCGTCGTCCCTGCGTACAACGAGGCTGGTCGCGGACCCACCGGCCTCGGCCTGCTCGTCGGCGCGCTCGGGTACTACGGGCTCACCACCTGGCTCGACCGCCGTGCCGAACGCGAAGACCCCGAGGAGCCGGTGGAGGCCGCCGCCGAGGTGAGCCCCGAGGCGATGCCCGCGGGCGCCGACGCCGCCGCGGCGCGCAACCTCAACGTCGGCATGGTGCTCGACGGGATCCCCGAGTCGGTGTCGATCGGTCTCACGCTGCTGGGCGGCGCGACGGTGTCGGTCGCGCTCGTCGGCGCGGTGTTCCTCTCGAACCTGCCCGAGGCGATCGGTGTGGCCGCCGCGCTGCTCGCGGGCGGTATCTCGCTGCGCAAGGTGCTGGCGCGCTTCGCGCTCATCGTGCTCGTGGGCTTCGCGGCCGCGGCGGTGGGCTACTGGCTCCTCGACCCCACCGACGTCGACGTCATCGCCGTCATCCAGTCGATCGCGGCGGGGGCGATGATCGTGGTGGTCGTCAACGAGATGGTGCCGATCGCGGTGCGCGGCGCGAAGCGGCACGCGGGCCTCGGTGCGGCGGCCGGCTTCGCGGTGGCGGCGTTCCTCTCGACCCTGTCGGGCTGAGGTTGCGTCAGCAGACCAGCGCATGGCCGGTTTGGTGACGCAACCTCGGTTTCAGCCGCGGAGGGCGCGGTAGAGGGCGTCGTCGATGTCGCGGCCGCAACGCTGCGCGATGGCGGCGGCGGGCACGATCGACTCGAACCCGTGGGGTGCGCCCGGGTACACGTGCAACTCGGTGGCCACACCGGCGCCGAGGAGCCCGAGCGCGTAGGTGATGTCCTCGTCGCGGAACACGTCGAGCGAACCCACACCGATCCACGTGGGCGGCAGGCCCGAGAGGTCGGTGGCGCGCGCCGGCACCGCGTAGATCGGCTCGTCGGCCTGGCCGGGCTCGTGCCCGAGGTACGCGTGCCAGCCGAGCAGGTTGGCCTCGCGGCTCCAGATCGGCGCCTTCACGATGTGGGTCGACCGGCTGACGTTGCGGTCGTCGATCATCGGGTAGATCAGCAGCTGGAAGATGATCGGCACCTCGGCGCGGTCACGCGCGAGGAGCCCGAGGCCCGCGGCGAGGCCGCCACCCGCGCTCGCGCCACCGATCGCGATGCGGTCGGGGTCGACACCGAGCTCCACGGCGTTCGCGTGCACCCAACGCAGCGCGACGTAGCAGTCGTCGAGCGGCGCGGGGTACGGGTGCTCCGGCGCGAGCCGGTACTCCACCGACACCACCACGCACGGCGCCGTCTCCGCCCAGCGCGAGAGGCGCGGGTCGTCCTGCAGCGCGCTGCCGAACATGTAGCCACCGCCGTGGATCCACACCAGGCACGGCAGCGGACCCGCGACGTCGCGCGGCTTGTAGACACGGACGGTGGGGTCGAACTTCCCGTCGGGATCGGGCACGACGACGTCGTAGCGCTCGATGCTGGGCGGCGGCTCCGGCGGCGCGGGCATGCCCGCCATCGCCTCGCGCATCGACGGCACCGTCTCGACCGTCCACGTGCCGAAGTCGACCTGGCCGATCGGCAGCTCCGCGAGCGCGGCGGCGATCTCCGCGTCCAGCATCGTCTCGACGTCCATCTGCGCCTCCCCCTGTTCGAGTGGGGCGCAGACTTGTCGATCAGCCGGAGTGCGGCAAGTCCTCGGCGAAGCCGGACAGGTCGGCGAGACCGTTCACCGGGGCCTGCACCATCGCGGGCTGCTTGCGGCCGAACCACGTGACGACGGCACCGACGGCGAGGGTCGCGAAGCCGATGATCGCCAGGTAGAAGGTGCCGGGGCCCGCGCCGGTGAAGGCGAGGATGTCACCGGTGTGGGCGCCGCCCACGGCCGGCCCGGCGGCGGGCACGCTGGCGACGGCGCCGGCGACGTTCACTCCTGCGTCGGGGGCGATGAAGGTCATGGTGGTTCCTTTCGGGGGAGTTCGGGGGGGAGAGAGAGGGATCAGGCGGCGAGCGCAGTGGGCTCGGCCGCGGCGTTCGTGTAGCGGGTGGGCGAGCTCCACGTGCAGCTCTCGACGCGGGGCTGGCGCACCGTCTTGCAGAACGCGTGCACGAAGTTGACGCGCTGCACCCAGTCGACGGCGATGAGCGCGGGCGCCATGAACACGAGTCGCCACTTGCGCAACGCGACGGCACCGATCCCGGCCCACAGCACGTAGCCGGCGACGTACATCGCGAGCGTGCGCACCGGGTTGCCGGTGATCGCGAGCGCCATCGCGAACATCACCGG
>JAXLRL010000044.1:0-20263 GCA_046331125.1 Acidimicrobiia bacterium | reverse complement strand
TGGCGCAGCAGCCCCGGGTAGGCGAGCTCGACCGCGTTGTCGGGCGCGGGTTCGGCGATACCCACCCCGTCGAGGACGAGCAGGACCAGCGGATGGCGCGACGAGTTCGCGGGTTGCTTCGGCACGCGCGAATGGTACGCGAACGAGCGGAGCGAGACGGGCGAAGAGACGCGAACGAGCGGTGCGAGACGCGTGAGGAGACGCGAACCGGCGTCGATCCCGGCTCCGCGAGGAGGGGACCGACGCCGGTTCGGGGATCGCGGGGGGAGCGACCCCAGGAGGGTTCGGTGCGTCAGTGGTGGCGGTGTGACGCGTTCTCCGCTTCCTCGAGCTTCTCGGCCGCAATGGTGACACCGGCCCAGCCGCCGAAGAACACGCCGGCGAAGCAACCGACGATGACCGACATGATGATCATCACGCCCCAGTCGAGGCTGGCGCCGGTGATCTCCATCGCGAGGGCGACGATGCCGGTCCAGATCACTACGCACACGGGCATGCCGATGAGCACACCGATCACCGCGGAACGCCAGAAGTTCGCCTCCGCCTTCGTGAGCTCCTCGGGCACCTCGCCCGTCTTCACCGTGGAGGTGACGTCTTCCGTCACTGCGGGGACCACTGCCGCTGCCATCGATCGCTCCCTCGTCGCACTCCGTGCCTGCCCCCGCAGTTGCGGGGCGTTCCCGGCATTCGACCCGAGTCGGTCCTCCCTCGACAGGGTCGAAAGTCCATTCGACGGCATCCGTTCGGGGCACTCGCTCCGTACTCTTGGGTGATGGCCCCCGACGACCGCCCGACCGAGGCTCCGGAGCCCGCTGCGGTCTCCGACGCCCCCGTCGGGCGGCGGTGGGTGCTCGGCATCCTCGGGGTGGGCGCCGTCGGCGTGCTGGTGGGCTCACGCGTGCAGGACTGGCTCGAGCGCGTCGCCGGCCCCCTCATCTCGAAGGACGGCACCGGCCTCGCGTCGCTGCTGCCGATCGGGCGCTTCCGCATCTACACCGTCACCGGCAGCCTCCCCTCACGGGCGAAGTCCGACTGGAAGCTGCGCGTCGACGGCATGGTCGACACGCCGTTCACGCTCTCGTACCGCGAGCTGCTCGACCTGCCGGCCACGAAGCTCACGAAGGACTTCCAGTGCGTCACCGGGTGGCGCGTCAGCGACGTCGACTGGGTCGGCGTGAAGTTGTCGGATCTCCTCGAGCGCGCGGGCGTCCAGCCCGGCGCGAAGGCGTTGCGCATCCACTCGTTCGACGGCGCGTACACCGAGAGCCTCACGCTCGCGCAGGCGCGCCGGCCCGATGTCATCGCCGCGTACCGGCTCGACGGCGGCGACATCTCCGACGCGCACGGCGGGCCGGTGCGCCTCTACGTCGCGCCGATGTACGGGTACAAGTCGCTGAAGTGGCTCGACCGCATCGAGGTCACCGACGAGGTGCACCCCGGCTACTGGGAGAAGCTCGGCTACGACGTCGACGGGTGGGTCGGCCGGTCCAACGGTCGGAGCGACGATGCCATCTGACGCCACGACGGCGCGCCCGGCCACCGAGGCGCCGCTGTCGCGCTTCGACGGCGCCGAGCGGATCGTGCACTGGAGCACCGCGGGGCTGATGATCGTGCTGATGCTCACCGGTGCGGCGCTCTACGCGGGGCCGCTGTCCACGGTCGTCGGCAACCGCGAGACGGTGCGCAACGTGCACGTGTGGAGCGGGCTGCTGCTGTTCGTGCCGCTGCTGCTCACCGTGGCGATGCGCAGGCGCGGTGCCCGGCTGCGCAACGACCTCGGCCGGCTCAACCGGTGGGCGCCCGGTGAACGCCGCTGGTTCCGCCGCCGCACGCGCGACGAGGTGCAACTCGGCAAGTTCAACCCCGGCCAGAAGCTCAACGCCGCGTGCATCGGCGGCGCGGGGCTGGTGATGTTGGCCACCGGTTCGATCATGCACTGGTTCTCCGCGTTCCCCGTCGACTGGCGCACGGGCGCGACGTTCGTGCACGACTGGTTCTCGTTCGCGATCTGGGTGCTCGTGCTCGGCCACGTGCTGTTCGCCATCCGCGACGGCGACGCACTCGAGGCGATGATGGTGAACGGCCGCGTCCCGGCCTCGTGGGCCCGGCGCAAGGCACCGCGGTGGTACGCCGAGGTGCGCGGCGATGCCGCACTCGACCCCACGACGCGCGACGCAGCGCGAGACTCGGGCGCATGAACCTCCCTGCCGACGTCGCCGCCGCGCTCGACGCGGCCGCCGACGACCACACCGCCGCACGCGCCGAGCTCGACACGCTCGTGCGCATTCCCAGCATCAGCGCCGACACCGCGCACGTGCGCGACGTCGACGCGTGCGCGGGCACCGTCGCCGACATGATGCGCGCCTCCGGGCTCGAGGAGGTGCGCGAGCTGCGCGTCGGCGGCGGCCACCCGTACGTCGTCGGCGAGTGGTGCCACGCACCCGACGCGCCCACCGTGCTCCTGTACGCACACCACGACGTGCAGCCGGCCGGCTACGTCGAGCGGTGGAGCAGCGATCCCTTCGAGGCCACGTCGGGCGCGACGGTCGTCTCTTCGGCCGCGGTACCGCCGACGACAAGGCGCGGGTACGGTGGCGCACCTCGCCGCGGTGCGCGCCTGGTTGCGCACCGCGGGTGAGCTCGTGCAACGTGAAGGTGCTGGTGGAGGGCGAGGAGGAGATCGGCTCGCCCGGCCTCGGCGTTCCTCCAGACCCATGCCACCGAGTTGCAGTCCGACGTCCTGCTCCTCGCCGACGCCGGCAACTGGGCAGTCCGGCACGCCCGGTCTCACCTACTCACTGCGCGGCCTGGTCTCGGTCGACGTCACGCGCTGGCGCGGCACCGACAGCCCGTTGCACAGCGGCATGGCCGGCGGTGCGGTCCCCGGCCCGGTGCTCGCGCTGGCCGCCGTCCTCGCGTCGCTCGTCGACGAGCACGGCGACGCCGCGTTCGACGGCTGGGACGACTACGAGGCGCCCGGCGCCGACGAGCAGGCGCATCGCAGCGCTGCCCGTCGACGCCGACGGCCTGCGTGGGGCATGCACGACGGCGTGGGCTTCGCGGGCGACCGGCCGTGCCACTGTTCGAGCGGCTGTGGACGCGTCCGGTCGTCACCGTGATCGGGATCGACGGTCACCCCATCGCCGGCTCGGCGAACCAGATCGTCGCGGAGGCGGCCGCGCGCATCAGCGTGCGGGTCGGCAAGCAGCCCGGGACCCCACTTTTCGGCTCGGCGGCGCGCTCGTGCCGCACCTCCGCTCCCGCGTGCCGTTCGGGTTCGAGGTGGACTGCGAGGTGCTCGACGTCGTGCCCGCGTGGCACTGCGAGCCCACGGGTTGGGCGTTCGACGCCGCCGACCGCGCGCTGCCAGGCTTCAGGGTGGCGCCCGTGTGCATGGGCGTGGGCGGCACCATCCCCTTCGTCGGGCCGTTCGCCGACGCGTTCGGCGGCATCCCCGCGCTGCTGCTCGGCCCCGCCGACCCCGGCAGTCGGATCCACGGCGAGGACGAGAGCCTCCACCTCGGCGACTGGTGGTCGCTCATCCGCGCCGAGGTGCATCTCCTCCACGAGCTCGCCGCCGGGTCGCCCGGGCGCTGGCGCGCGAAATCGGGGCGGCGATATCGGCGGGAGTTTCCCGAGGGGTCACCGGTAACCTCGGGCGATGCCCATGAACCCCGAGCATCGTCTCCGCCGAGCTGATCCCCGGCGACGGGCGATTCGGCTCCGGCCCGAGCAAGGTGCGCAGCGAGGCCGCGCACGACCTCGCCAAGGTCGCCGACGTGAGCCACCGCCAGCCCGGCGTGCGCTCGGTGGTCGAGTTCGATCCGGGCCGGGCTGGCCGATGTTCTCCCTGCCCGACGGCTACGAGGTGATCCTCGGCAACGGCGGCAACACCGCGTTCTGGGGCCGCGGCCGCGTTCGGCATCGTGGAACGACGGGCCGAGCACCAGGTGATCGGCGAGTTCTCGTCGAAGTTCGCGCAGGTCACCGCAGCCGCGCCGTTCCTCGACGACCCGCGTGTCGTGGAGGCGACGCCCGGCACGCGCGCACCGTTGGTCGCCGACGCCGACGTCGACTGCTACGCGTTCCCCCACAACGAGACGTCCACCGGCGTGATGAACGACGTGGTGCGGCCCGCGGGCGCCACCGACGACCAGCTCGTGCTCGTCGACGCGACCTCGGGCGCGGGGGGTCTGCGCGTCGACATCACGCAGACCGACGTGTACTACTTCGCGCCGCAGAAGTGCTTCGCCGGTGACGGCGGGATCTGGCTCGCGCTGTGCTCCCCCGCCGCGGTCGAGCGCATCGAGCGCATCGGTGCGTCGGGCCGGTGGGTCCCGCCGTCGCTGAGCCTGCCCATCGCGCTCGAGAACTCCCGCCTCGACCAGACGTACAACACGCCTGCGCTCGTGTCGCTGTTCCTCCTCGACCACAGCCTCCGCTGGATGCTCGACCACGGTGGTCTCGAGTTCACCGCCGGTCGGTGCGACCGCTCGTCGGGCACGGTCTACGACTGGGCCGACGCGAGCGGGCACGCCACACCGTTCGTGGTCGACCCGGCCGCGCGCAGCCACGTGACGTGCACCGTCGACTTCGCCGACGGCATCGACGCCACCGCGATCGCCAAGGCGCTGCGGGCCAACGGCATCATCGACACCGAGCCCTACCGCAAGCTCGGGCGCAACCAGTTGCGGATCGCGACGTTCCCGGCGATCGATCCCGACGACGTCGCGGTGCTCACGCGCGCCATCGACCACATCGTCGCCGCCCTCGCGGCCTGACTCGTCAGAGCCGCGTCAACGCGGCGGCGAGTCCGACCGCGGTGAGCATCGTGGTAGTCGTGATCCAGGTCTGCGCGCGCAGCCGCCGATCGACCGACGCGCTCAGCGCAGCCATTCCCCCACGGAGCTCGCCCATCTCCCCACGCAACTCGCCCATCTCGCCGCGCAGCTCGCCGCGCAGCTCAGCCATCTCGCCGCGCAGTTCAGCCATCTCGCTGCGGAGATCGCTCCGGAGCGCGTCGATCTTCAGATCGAGGGTCTGGTTGGTGACCAGGTCGTTCCAACCACCAGGCGGACGGTCCATCAGGATCGACGCCTCCTCTGCTCCGAACATGAGCCTTCGACGGCGGGTTCCGAACCGGGCTTCAGCGTAGCCCTGTGGTGTGACACGATCGCCCGATGAGGTTCGCGACGATCAGGACGGGGGGCGCCGGCGAGACGGCTGCGGTGCGCGTCGACAGCGAGACGCTCGTGGAGGTCGGGTTCGCCGACGTGGGCGCGATGCTCGCGTCGTCGCCCGACGCGATCGCGGTGGCGTCGCTCGCCGCAGGCCGTGAGCACGCGCTGGCGGGCGCCGACTTCGCACCGCTCGTGACCCACCCGGGCAAGATCATCTGCCAGGGCCTCAACTACCGGAACCACATCCTGGAGATGGGCCACGACCTGCCCACCCACCCCACGCTCTTCGCCAAGTTCGCCGACGCGCTCGTCGGTGCCCGCGACCCCATCACAATGCCGGCGCTCTCCGACCAGGTCGACTGGGAAGCCGAGCTCGCCCTGGTCGTCGGGCGCACCGTGCGCCACGCGAGCCCGGAGGAGGCGGCCGACGCCATCGCCGGCTTCACCGTCGCCAACGACGTCTCGATGCGCGACTGGCAGAACCGCTCGCTCGAGTGGTTGCAGGGCAAGACCTGGGAGCACGCCACGCCCGTGGGGCCGTGGCTGGTGACGCCGGGCGAGGTGGGCGGCACGGCCCCCGACCTGCCGATCCGCTGCGAGGTCGACGGGGTCGTGCGCCAGGAGAGCCGCACCGGCGAGCTGGTCTTCTCCCCCGCCGACCTGGTCGCCTATGCCAGCCAGGTGGTCACGTTGCGCCCTGGTGACCTCATCCTCACCGGCACCCCCGGCGGGGTGGGCCACGCCCGACGGCCACCCGTGTACCTCCAGGCGGGTCAGGTGGTGCGCACCACGATCGAGGGCATCGGCGAGCTCCTCAACGCCTGCCGCACCGAAGACATCGGATGACGGACGTCACTCCGGCGAGGTGATCGTCAAGCCCGCCGGATCGGTGGCCGATAGGCCCCCAATGGAGATCGCGCGCACCGAACTGACCGCCGAGGACATCGGCGTCCGCCTCCGGGCCGTCCGTGAGCTGACCGGGCTCACCGTCGGCCAGGTGTCGAAGGCGTCGGGCGTGTCCCGACGCGAGATCAACGCCGCCGAGCACGGGCGACGCGTCCTCGGCGCGTCGGCCATGCGGGCGGTCGCCGGTGCCCTCGGCGTGGCGCCGGGCGTGCTGGTGTCGTCGCTGCCCCACTCGAAGGCCGAGGCCGGTCGACGGCGCGGCCTGGGGCCGCACCGTCGACGACGTGGTGGGGCACGATCCCGAGCGCTGGCACGACCTGCCGGCGACACCCGCCGACCTGCCCGCGCCGATCCCGTTCGACCTGCCGTCCTCCGAGCGCCGCATCGACGACGACACGCGCGCCAAGGTCGAGCAGTCGTGGGTCGCCGTCGCGGCGAGATGCACGACGTGCTCGAGGCGGCCACCCGCCTCGCGATGTGCGGGAGCGGCGACGACCCGATGACGCTCATGCGCAACGTCACCTTCGAGGTCGACAAGCTGCAGCGCAAGCGCAGCTTCCAGATGCACGTCGCCCGTCACCAGGCCGAGGTCCTCGAGGCCCGCTCGGCCACCCAGGGCACCGACCCCGCCGCCTGAGCCGCCCCGCCAGGGGGCGCTACAGGAGGCCGTGGTCGCGCGCCGTGGCGAGAACGACGTGGGCGGCGTCGGTCTCGGCCGGCGCGCCGATCGTGAGCCGGAGACCGGTGTCGGCGAACGACCGCATCACCACGCCGTTGCGCTCGCCGTGGAACGCCAGCTCGACCGCGGCGCTCGGCACGTCGAACCACAGGAAGTTCGCCTGTGAGGCGACGACCGGGTAGCCCCGAGCGACGCACTCGGCGTACACGCGGTCGCGTTCGGCGATGACCCCGCCCACGCGCTCGCGCATCTGGTCCTGCGCGGCGACCGACGCCAGCGCCGCGGCCTGGGCCACCGCGTTCACCTCGAACGGCACGTGGAGCTTGCGCAGCTCGGCGATCACCTCGGGCTGCGCCATCGCGTAGCCCACTCGGAGTGCGGCGAGACCGTACGCCTTCGAGAACGTGCGCAGCACGAGCACGTTGGGATGCGCGGCGACGAGGTCGAGCCCGTCGGGCGTGTCGGGGTCGGTGACGAACTCGCGGTACGCCTCGTCGAACACCACCAGGCAGTCGTCGGGCACCCGAGCGAGGAAGCGGTCGACGGCGGCGCGCGCCACCACCGTGCCGGTCGGGTTGTTGGGGGTGCACACGAACACGAGCCGCGTGCGCTCGTTGACCTGCTCGGCCATCGCGTCGAGGTCGTAGGTGTGGTCGCGCAGCGGCACCCGCCGCACGACCGCGTCGGCCTGCTGCGCCTGGATCGGGTACGCCTCGAACGAGGGCCACGAGAACACCACCTCGTCGCCGGGTTCGACCGTGGTGAGAAAGAGATGCTGGCACAGCTGCACCGAGCCGTTCCCCACCAGCACCTGGGCGGGCTCGAGGTCGTACAGGTCGGCGAGCGCGTCGCGCAACGCGCCGGCATCGTTGTCGGGATAGCGGTTGGCCCCGTGCATCGCGGCGGCCACCGCCTCGTGCGCGGCCTCGAGGGGGCCGAAGGGCACCTCGTTGGACGCGAGCTTGATGGCGCGCGCGAGCTCGTGCTCCGCGGCGACCGACTCGGCGGAACGGCCGGGCACGTAGCGGGGGATGTCGGCGAGGGTCCTGCGGGTGCGGATCACGGGCCCATCTTGGTCTGCACCGGTGGACCATTTCCCATTCTTGGCTCAACACCCGACCGGGGGGTGCCGATCCTCCTGATGAACCCGCGGGCAGCAGCACGGGCAGTGAGCAGGTGGTCCTGATGGAGCGCACTCACAGCCGGCCCCGCAGGGCAGGGCGGCCCCGGAGACCAGGGGACGGAAGACCAGCCGACGGAAGACGAGCCGACGGCGAGCGCGGCGCCGCGATGGTCGAGTTCGTGCTCATCCTCCCGCTGTTCCTCCTCCTCGTGTTCGGTGGCATCACCGCCGCGCTGAGCTACGAGCACAAGGCCGAGGCCGTCACCGCAGTGCGTGACGGCGCCCGCTACGGCGCCACGGTGCCCCTCGCCCAGTGCGACACGATCGCGAATTGCGGCAACCGGAACTGGGCGCAACTCGTGCAGGCGGTGACCCAGCAGCGCTCCGACGGCGCGCTGTCGACCAACCAGATCTGCGTCGCGCTGGTCTCGGGCACGGGTTCCGTGTACACCCGGTCCGGCGGCGTCTACACGACCGGCACCAACTCCACGTTCCCCACCACCGGCTGCTTCAACGACGGCAACGCCGACACCGGCATGCGCGTCCACGTGTCGGTCGTGCGAGGGGGCGACAAGATCAACCTGCTCGTGACGGCGATCCCGATCACGCTCACGAGCAAGGCCACCGCGCGGTACGAGCAATGATCCGCGTCCACCCCCATCGCGACGAGCGGGGCGTGTTCGCCGTCGTGTTCGCCGTCGTGCTGGTGGTGCTCCTCGGGTTCGCCGCGCTGCTCGTCGACCTGTGGCAGCTGCGCACCACGTCGCGCTACGAACAGTCGTACGTCGACCTCGCCGCACTGTCGGCCGGGCGCCAGCTCGCCACCGGCGACGCGGTCGCCGCGTGCCAGGCCGCGATCAAGAGCCTGAACACCAACGACGGCCGCCTCTCCCCCGTGCTGACCCCGTCGACCTTCTGCGCCACGATCCCCACGTCGTGCACCAACGCGACGGTCGAGGCGAAGCCCACGCAGACCGTCGGCGACGTGACCGTGTCGATCCACTACCGGTGCCGGCGTCGGAGATCGAGCACCAGAGTGGGGCGGCGCCGGCCTCGGCGGCGGCACCCGGTGTCGGCGGATGCGGGTGCTCGTGAACACCCGCGACAAGGCCATGTTCTCGCGCATCTTCCAGGTCACGAGCTCCCAACACCGGCCGCACCGCGACGGTGCGCCGCGAACGGCACGGGCAGCCCGCCCGCACTGTGGGTGCTCGACCCGACGGGTTGCGTGCCGCTGAAGGTCGACGGCGGGTCGCAGGTCACGGTGGGCACCGCCTCGATCCAGGGCGTCATCACCGTCGACTCCGACGGCACGACGTGCTCCGGCGGATCGAGCACCATCTCGGCCACCGGCGCGGGCACGATCATCCAGGCCGTGGGGCCGCCCACCGGCGCGGCGACGGGTCAGATCAACCTCGTGGCGCTCCCGCCCGGGCAGACCACGTGCACCGTGCCGGCGTGCGATCCGCTCGACGTGTCTGCCGGCCGCATCACCCCGCAACCGCAGTACGGCTCGCAGGCGTCACGCGCGTACATCGACTGGAAGTACAACTGCAAGGACACCTACCCGACGTTCCACGGCGTGTTCGTCGCCGGGTGCCCGAACACGAGCGGCAACGGCGGGACCAGTTACGCGTACATCGACAACCTCAAGACGGCCATCGGCACCTCGGGCACACCGGCGGGCTACACGATGATCGGCGGTCCGGGGAACAACAAGGACTGCGCCCCCGCCGCGAGCGTCGTGTACCCACAGGGCAACTACTTCGTGAACTGCACCCGCGGCAACAACGGCTTCGTGGTGAACAGCGGCGTGACGATCGAGTTCCAGGGCGGCAACGTCGTGTTCGCCGACAACGTGACCGTGTCGAACGGCGGCACGCTCAAGTTCAACACCGCGAACACGAACGCCTCGCTGAGCGCGGCGTGCAAGCCGCCGACGGTGCAGACGCCGTGCACCACCGCGTCGAGCCAGACCGCGGCGTTCGTGTTCATGCGCGGCGACGAGACCAGCCAGTTCTCCACCAGCGGCACCGGCACGATCGTCGCCAACCACACGTTCGTGTACGGCGGCAGCGGCTCCGTCGCCTTCTCGGGCGCGCCGCCAGCGTGGACGGCACCGACCGAGGGGCCGTTCGCGGCACTCGCCTACTGGACCGACATGTCGGCCAACGCGAGCAACGCGCAGAAGTCGTCGTTCACCATCACCGGCGGCAGCGGCGCCAATCTCACCGGCGTGTTCTTCACGCCGGAGGCGGCCCCGTTCAAGCTCGCCGGCGGCGGCAACTGGGGCCAGCAGCACGCGCAGTTCATCGCCTTCCAGCTCACCGTCACCGGCGGCGGCGTGCTGACGATGGCCCCCGACCCGACGTTCCCGACCCCGCCGTTGAAGAAGGGCTCGCTGATCCGCTAGCGACCGTCGCCGGCGTCCGCCGCTACAGGATGCGCGGCACGTTCGTCGGGGGTTCCGGCACCGGGCCGGTGGGCCGGCGCACCTCGTTGGGCACGAGCGTGTGCAGCAACGCCTCGTCGTAGTCCACGAGACCACTCGCCACCAGCTCGGACAACGACGTCTCGAGTGTGGTCATGCCGTGCTGCGCGCCGGTGGTGATCTGGTTGCGCAACTGGTTGGTGCGACCGTCCCGCACGATGTTGCGCACCGCGTGCGTGGCGATCATCACCTCGAATGCGGCGACCCGGCCTCCGCCGGGCCCACGCCGCGGGACCAGCCGCTGCGACACGATCGCCTGCAGCGAACCGGCGAGCTGCACCCGGATCTGCGACTGCTGGTCGGAGGGGAACACGTCGACGATGCGGTCGAGGGTCTGCGCGGCGTCATTGGTGTGCAACGTCGCGAAGACGAGGTGACCCGTCTCCGCGATGGTGAGCGTGGTCGCGATCGTCTCGGTGTCGCGCATCTCGCCCACGAGCAGCACGTCGGGGTCCTCGCGCAACGCGGAGCGCAGCGCGCGGTCGAACGACAGTGTGTCGGCGCCGAGCTCGCGCTGGTTCACGGCCGACTTGCCGTGCTCGTACACGTACTCGATGGGGTCCTCGATCGTGAGGATGTGACAGGCGCGCGTCTGGTTGATGGCGTCGATCATCGACGCGAGCGTGGTGCTCTTGCCCGACCCGGTCGGGCCGGTCACGAGCACGAGGCCCTGCGGCAGCTCCACGAGCTTGCGCGCCGCCTCGGGGAGCATCACGTCGTCGAACGCGGGGATCTGGCGCGGGATGAGCCGCAGCGAGAGCGCCGCGCTGCCGCGCTGGTGGAAGGCGTTGGCGCGGAAGCGCGCCGCTTCGCCCCACCCGAACGAGAAGTCGACCTCGAGGTCGGTGCGGAACCGGCGCGTGAGCTCGTCGCCGAGCACCTTCTCGACCAGGGCGTCGAGCTGCTCCGCGTGGAACGGCTCGCCGTCGATCGGCGTGAGCGCGCCGTCGACGCGCAGGAGCGCCGGCGCCCCCACGGTGAGGAGCAGGTCGCTGGCGCGCCGGTTCCAGATCTCCCGCAGGTACGGGTCGAGTGCGTGCAGGTCGGGTTCGCTCATGGGATCGCCTTCGTGAAGCGGTAGGTGTCCGATCGGCGGTGACGGAGGGCGGTCGGCGACCGCCCTCCGTCCCGTGCCGTGTTCGATGGCGCTAGAGACCCGCGCAGGCGGCCGGGCTGGCCGTCACCGCACCGGTGTTGTCGGTGCTGATCGTGTACTTGCTGCTGTTCGGCGCCTCGCGGAGCAGCTTGGCGGTGACCAGCGCGCCCACGTCGGCCGCGTACACGCTGTTCTTCGCGTAGTACGCCTCCTGCGCGACCTCGACGTTCTTGAGGTCGGACTTGCAGGCCGACTGGTTGCCCTTGTCGGTGATGCCACCGACCGCGAAGACCACGATCGCGGCGAGGATGCCGAGGATCACGATCACGATGAGGAGCTCGATGAGGGTGAACCCACCCTCGTCCGAACGGTGCTTGCGCATTGCTTCCTGGATCATTCCATCCCTCTTTCGATGTCTGGCACTGACGATTGGTCTGTCGATTCGTGTGTCGAATGACCGTGCCTGCCCAACACCGGTCAGCGGGTGCTCGTGTGGTTCACCGTGGCCCTGCCTCCTTTCCCCACCGGACGGGAACCGTCCGGTACCGCACAACGGAGATCGCGCCGGCCCGCGCGATCACGACTTCCTCACGTTCCACGCCCAGACCTTCGTGCTGGCCCCGAGCTGCGGCGAGTCGACGACCTGCACCAGCGCGACCAACTTCGTGCTGCCGTCGACGGTCGCCGTGAGCCGGAACACGCGGGCGGGCCCGTTCTCGCAGTTGATGCCGTAGCCCAGGCAGAACGACGACGCGGTGTCGGCCGGCGGCACCGCGACGTTCTGCATCGTCCGCGCGATCACGCCGCGGCGGAACTCGAACACGCTGTCGTTCTTGAAGTCGACGACGACCTTGCTCAGCGGGAGGTAGACCGTGCCCCACATCACGAACGTCGTGTTGTTGCCCGTCATCGACAGCGCCGCGGCCGGGTCGTTCACGGTGGTGACCGCGCCCTGCTGCGCGCGCACGACGAACGGCGTGTAGGTGAGTGTCACCTTGATGCCGTCGAGCTTGCTCGACACCGTCTTGTTGTTGCTCGCCTGCACCTTGTAGACGGCGGAGAAGTTGCTCGCCACCGCCGCGGCGAAGCACGCGGGCAGGGTGGGATGCTCGACGGTCCCGGTCGAGCTCGGCGTCAGGGTCACCTTGCAGGTCCCGATCGTCACCGACAGGTCGGAGAAGTCGTTGGCGTTCGAGAACGTCTCCTGGTGGGAGACCTGCAGGTCGTAGGTCGGCGAGAGCCCGCCCGCGGGCACGGCAACTCCGGTGAAGCCGGGCAACGTGAGCTGCGCGAGCGGGTTGTTGGCCCCGTTCTTCCCGGTGATGCTCGACGTGTCCCCGCTGAGGATCGGCACCGCGGGCGTGACCCCGCGCTCGATGGCCTCCGGATCGGTCGGGTTGGTGATGGTCCAGGTGGGAGCCGGGCTCCCCGAGTTCTGCTGCGTGGGCGTGCCCGACGGCGTGCTCGTGAGCGTCGCGGTCGACGTGGTGCCACCGGTCTTCTGGCCGTAGATCACGATCTGCTGTTGCGTGCCGGTCGGGCTCGGGCTCGCACACAGTTCGACGATCGCCGAGCCGTTCGCGATCTGCGAGTTGCCGCCGAGCACGAACTGCACGCCACTCGTCGCGCTGTCCTTCTCCGTCTTGCACCAACGGGAGAACCCGGTGAGGGCGGCGCCGGTGTTCGGCGTACCGCTGTCCGGGTTCCAGCCCTTCGCCTCGCCGCCGACGATCGTGCCGCCCATGTTCCACACCGCGTCGCTCCTGGTGGGGTCGATGTCGAGGTCGAGGAAGTACACGCCGGGCGCGAACCACTCGACCGCCGCGCAGTCGGTGCGGCCCTTCGAGTGGTTCTGCGGGTTCTCGAGGAAGTCGACGTCGGTGTAGTAGCCGGGCGAGAATTCGTACGCCGCGTTCTTCGCCTTGCAGTCGGGCTGCGGGTTGAAGTTGGCGGCGCTCGAGGTGCTCGGCAACGGCTGCGCCGGGTAGCCGGGATCCGCGTAGGTCTGGCCGCTGTTGCACTTGCGGTCGGTGGCGGGATCGGTCACCACGATGGTGCCGTTGCAGGCGCCGTTGGCGAACACGCTGTAGCCCGGCGCCTGCAGGTTGATCACGTTGATGCTGTAGGTCGACGCCACTGCCGGCGAGCTCGACGCGATCGAGCCGCCCACGATGATCTTCTTGTTCTGGCTGCCGCCCGTCGTCTCGAGGATCCCGACCTCGCTCGCGTCCGTGCCCACCGACTGGAGCGCGTAGAGCGGCGCGTTCACGCCGGGCTGCCCCGGGCCGCGACTGCTGACGACGGAGCAGGTCACGGTCGCGGTCTTGTTGTTGGCCGTGTACGAGAACCCTCCGGCGAGGCACGCGGAGCCGGCCGCGACGTTCGCGCCCTCGGTGCTGCTGTTGCGGAGCTTCTGGATCGCAGTGTTCACCGCGCCGTCCGCCGCGTAGCTGATGTTGCGCTGCTCCTTGACCACCGAGATGGTGTGCAGGCTGGTGACGGCGTACGCGAGCGTCGCCACGATCGCGACGGAGATGATCATGATCATCGCCAGCGCGATCACGAGGCTCGCCCCGCGCTCACTCTCGCCGCGCCGTCGAGCGGCGACCCACCGCGTCACAGGGGCCTCCGCGTGCCCTCGAGCACGTACGAGTACTTGGTGGGGTTCGGATCGGCGGGGCTCGGCGAGTTCTGCGCGGAGGTCACGCTGAGCCGGACGAACTTGGTCGCGGGTTGCGTCTGCGGGTCGGTGGTGCACGAGGCGTTCGCGGACGCGTCGGCGTTGAAGCAGGCGACGGTCGGCTGCGCGTCGAGCGACACCGCCGGCACCGACTGACTGGCGCTCCCGCCGTTGATGCACGAGCGCCGGAGCAGCTTCTTGCTGCCCGAGTCGTACGCGTACGACACGACGCTGTTCACCGGCGTGGTCGTGACCGTGGTGTCCCACGGGTTCGCCGTCGCGGTGCTCGCATCGGGGAACTTGAAGGAGACGATCGTGGTGCCGCCCGAACCGCACGCGCCGGTCGCGCCGAGCACGATCTGCGTCGCGTTGGCGACGTCGTTCGACCAGTCGGCGGCCGAGATCAGGCCACTGCGCGAGTCGTTGAACTTCTGGTCGACCTTGCCCACGACGCGCAACCCTGTGATGAAACTCATCGTCAGCGGCGCCACGATGATGGCGAGGATCGCGATCGCCATCAGGAGCTCCGGCAACGTGAAGCCGGATTCGTCCCGTGCACGGACACGGGCGCGCGCGCTCACGGCTTGTTCCTCGGGTCGCGCTTCACGATGACGAGGGTCTCGTCGGCGCCGTTCTTCGTGTGCGGCGACACCACGTGGAGCGTGATCTGCTGCGCGCCCAGGTCGGGCGGGCACGTCGAGGCGAACGAGCTGCCGTCGGCCTGGAGGTAACGGATCGACGTGATCTCCATGGTCCACGTGCCGGAGGACGCGGGCACCGTGTAGCCGGGGGCGTACGTCGTCGCACAGTCGGTGTAGGTCGCGGCCTGCACCCGTTCGGCGTAGGAGCGGATCACACCCTCGGCGGTGGAGTCCTGGCGGTGCGTGTCGGACGACGCCACGGCCGTCGCGACGCCCGCGACCAGCGCGACGATCGCCGACCCCATGATCACCACGGTGACCAGCAGCTCGACGAGTGTCTCGCCCCGCTCGCCACGACCCCGTTCCCGGGCGCCCCGCCCCCGGCGCCTCGTCACTGGATCTTGACCTGGTTGAAGATGCCGTACATCGCGGACACGAGCGCGATGGCGACGAAGCCCACGATGAGGCCCATCACGCCGATGACGAGCGGCTCGAACAGCGTCGTGAGCTTCTTGAGCTTGTAGTCGAGCTCGCCCTGGTAGTAGTCGGCGGCGAGCTCGAGCTGCTGGTCGAGCGTGCCGGAGTCCTCGCCCACCTTCATCATCTGGCTCGCGGCGCCCGGGAACAGCCCGGTCTCCGAGACGGGCCGCGCGAGGCCTTCGCCCTCGAGCACCTCCTCGCGCGCGGCGGCGAGCGCGTTGACGTACACGCGGTTGTTGGTCGCCTCGGTGGCCGACGCCATCGCGTCGGGGACCGGCACCCCGGCGCGCAGCATCGAGCCGAGGATGCGGAAGAAGCGCTCGATGACCGCGTACCGCACGACGTCGGAGATGACGGGTGCCTTCAGCAGCATCTTGTCGCGGGTGAGCTTCCCCCGCTCGGTGCGGAAGTAGAGGAAGCCGCCGACCGTCGCCGACCACCACGGCCAGGATTACCGGCCACCAGTCGCCGATGAACGCGACAGGCCCAGAACATGCGGGTGGGCAGCGGCAACTTGGCGTCGAAGCTCTTGAAGAAGTCCTCGAACTTCGGCAGCACATGGCCACGAGCACGACCACCGTGATCATGGCCATGAACATGATGACGATCAGGTACGTGAGCGCCGACTTCGCCGCGCCTCGCGGTGGTGCGGTCGATGTAGCCGGCGAGCTGGTCGAGGACGGTGTCGAGTTGCCGGTGGCTCCGCTGAGCACGGGATGCCGATGTAGTAACTCGGGAACACGTCGCTGGCCATGGCCATGCGCGTCCGACAGCGTCGAACTTCGCGCGCAACGTCGGAGATGTCGAGCAGCACGGCCTGGAGCTGTGCGTTGGTCGTGTCCTCGCGCAGCTCGTCGGGTCGTCGAGGATCAGGATGCCGCGCAGGGCGCGGCGAGCTGCGCGAGGAAGTTCATCAGGTCGACGGGCTTGACTTCGCGGGTCGTGATCTCGATCTGTGTAGCTCTTGCGCTCCTTGACCGAGACGACGTGCAGCCCTGACCGAGCAGGTCGTTGCGCACGCACCACCGCCGAGGCGGCGTCATAGTCCCCGAGCGCCGCGCCGTCGGTGTCGACGACTTCGTACTTGTACTTCGGCATCTGGTTCCTCCGCCCGCCTCAGAGCACGTAGATGCTGCGCAGCACCTCGGGAATGGTCGTCACGTCGTCCTCGACGAGGCGGATACCCTCGTCGCGCAGGGTGCGCATCCCCTGGTCGGCGGCCGCAGCGCGCTCGTAGGCGTCGCTTGGCGCACGATGAGCTGCTTCACCTGCGCGTCGGCCCGCAGCAGCTCGTACACACCGATGCGCTCCGAGTAGCCGGTGTGGGCACAGAAGCTGCAGCCGGCGCCGTGGAAGAACTCGTCCTTCGGCTGGCCGCCCCACTCCTCGTAGAGCACCCGCTCGTCGTCCGTGAGCTCGTAGGGCTCCTTGCACGCCACGCAGATGCGCCGCACGAGCCGCTGCGCCACGATGCCGATGACGGCCGACGCGACGAGGAACGACTCGATGCCCATGTCCAGGAAGCGGTGCAGCGCGGCGGTGGCGTCGGTCGCGTGGATCGACGAGAGCACGGGGTGTCGGTGAAAGCGGACTGAACTGCGATGCGCGGTCTCGACATCCGCGCATCTCACCGACGAGGATCACGTCGGGGTCCTGGCGCAGGATCGCCTTGAGGCCGCCGGAGAACGTGATGTCCGGCCTGCTCGTTGATCTGGATCTGGTTGATCGACGGGAACACGTACTCGACGGGGTCCTCGATCGTCATGATGTTGCGTTCGGGGCTGTTGATCTCGCTGAAGCTCGGCGTACAGCGTGGTCGTCTTGCCCGAGCCGGTGGGAGCCACCCGCAGATCACCATGCCGAACGGCGACTTCACGAGCTGCAGGAATCCGCGCCGCGTCTCGCGCGGCATGCCGGAGCGATCGAGGCGCAGCAGCGAACGGCCTCGCATCGAGCGATCACCAGCACCGCCTTCTCACCCCAGATCATCTCGCGGTGGTCGCGACCCGCACGTCGAGCGACCGGCCGTCGACGTTGGCCTCGAACTGGCCGTCCGCCGAACGCCGTCGTTCGACGATGTTGCTCATCGGCCATGATCTTGATGCGGCTCACCAACGACTGCGCGATCGCGATGAACAGCTGCCGCGCACGTCGTCCTGGCGCCGTCCACCCAGGCGCGCCGCGCACCACGCTGTCCTGTGGCTCGATGTGGATGTCGGACGCGCTCGCGCACCGCGCACGTGATGATGCGCTGCACCACCTGTACGACCGGCGTTGTCGTCGAAGGTGAGGGCCTGCGTCTCGGGTGTGGCGATGGCGTCGGTGTCGGCGAACCCGGTGACGAAGCAGGCCGAGGTCCCGACAGCGCGTCGTAGGCGGTCGATCGCCCGATCGAGGTCGGAGGCAGAGCGACGACGGGGAACCGACGCGCGGCCACCGGCCTGGTCGCGCAGCTGGGCGCGCTCGTCAGGCGAACCATGACCGCCACGAGCAGGACAGTGTCGGTGACCCGCACGGAGATCGCATGCCACATGCGCACGGTCGCCTCGGGGACCAGCAAGCGCATCAGGTTCCGGTGCGGTGCGCCGCAGGTCGACACGCTCGAGGCCGAGCTGCTCGGCGAGCGCACGGGCGAGATCGTCATCGGAGAGGAGGCCCTGCTCCACCGGGATCTCGCCGAGCCGCCAGCGGGTACCTTGCTGCTCCAGGAGCGCGGCGGCCAGCGTGTCGGTGTCCATCACGCCGTGCGACACGAGGAGGTCGCCGAGCTTGGGGCCGGGGTGGCTCGCCGCCGACCCCGCCGGGGCGTCGGACGCGGCGGAGGCGCTCGTCGCCCCGGGCGCTTCGGCTGCGACGACGACGTCGACCGGGTCGCTGCTGTCGTCGCCTGAACTGACGGGTGTGCCCCCGCGCGGGCCGGACGTGCGGAATTTCACCGCTGCTCCCTGCCCGTCGCTGCCCGTCGACGGAGATCTGACGGCCCCCCACCGCACGGGGCCACTGCTGCCACTTGTCCAACAAAGGGTAACGTGCCCAACGCACTGCGTGAACACGGTCCGGTCACAGTGTCGCCAGTGTCACGCTGCGTGACCATGGCCGGACGTCACATCCTGTAGCGCTCAATTGCCGCGTTCCCGCCCACGTACGACGGAAGGATGGCGCCCGTGACCGTCTTCGCCGTGGTGATCGCCATGGTGCTCGGCGCCTGCGTGGGCTCGTTCCTCGGCGTCGTGCTGTGGCGTGTGCCCCGCGGCGAGTCGATCGTGCGCCCGCCGTCGCACTGCTCGGAGTGCGGCCACGAGCTCACCCCTCGTGAGCTGATCCCGGTGGTGTCGTACGTGCTGCAACAGGGTCGCTGCCGCGAGTGCGGCGCGGAGATCCCCGCGTCCGCGGTGCTGATCGAGATCGGCTGCGCCCTGGTGTTCGGGGTGGTCGCGCTCCTGCTCTTCGGTTGACCCAAACCCTCCGGCCGTCCGCGCCGTGATCTCCCGGGACGGACGGGCGCCTGGGCGCCCACGGGGGAAGAGGGGCACCGATGCAGGATCTCGTCGTGGTCGCGGTGGCGACGCTCTGGGCGGCGACCGCCGTGGTCGCCACCCTCACCTTGCGGCGCCGCCAGGCCACCGCGCCCCGGCGCAGCTGACGACCGACGACTGCGCGGGACCACCGTCGGGCAACATGGCGGGATGGCGCACTACCTCGGCACCGTCACGACCGACTGGACCCCCGACCAGGCCTTCGCCTACATGGCCGACGCCCGCAACTTCGCCGAGTGGGATCCCGGCACCGAGACCTCGCGGCTCGAGAACGCGAGCGAGCCGGGGCCGGGTGCCGTGTTCGCGGTGAAGGTGCACGTCGGCCCGCCGACCGTCACCTTCCACTACGTGACCGTGCGCCACGAGCCGCCGCAGCCGCCCGCCGCCGGACGCGTCACGTTGCGGGCGGAGAACTTCGCCATGGAGCTCGTCGACGACATCACCGTCGACGTGGTCGACGGCGTCACCACCGTGACCTACGAGGCCACCGTCACCCCGCGCGGCGTCACGAAGATCTTCGGTCCGATCTTCGACCGCGGGTTCCAGAAGACCGCAGCCAAGGGCGCCGACGGGCTGCGGGCCCGCCTGGCGCGCCCCTACGACGAGACGACCGGACCCGCGGGTCGCCAGTCGTAGACCACGGCACTGCCGCACCACTTGTCGTACCACGACCGGTTGGTGCGGCTGAAGAGCGTGGTGACCACGAGCAGGCCGAGCGTCGCGGTGACGATCACCGACCGCCAGAACGCACGTCGCGGCGACAACGCCGAGCCGTCGGCAGCGACGACGCGCAGACCGAGCACGCCCATGCCGGGCGCGCGCCCCGAACCCGACCACGCGGCTTCCCACGTCGCGACACCGATGACGAACAGGGCGACGATGCTCGCCCACGTGGGCGGCTTCGGCACGGCGAAGTTGGACGACGTGAACAGACCGCGCACGATCCCGAACACGACGAGCAGCACGAAGTACTCGAACAGGATCCAGGCCGCGTCGAGCACCATCGAGATCGCCTGCGACACGAAGCCGGCGCGGGTGCCCTGCGCTTCGCGCGAGCGCGGGTTCTTGATCTCCTTCATGCGCTCGCCTCGCGGTCGATCGTCACTTCGCGCGGCTGCTTGCGCAGCAGGAGCCGGTCGACGAGACGCGACGCGAACGCGTCGAGCGCGATGCCCTGCGTGCGCAGCGCGTCGACCGTCTCCATCGTGAGGCTCGCGGTGGACTCGCGGATCACGCCGCCGAGGTCGACCCGCGCCACGATCTCCTCGATGTCGATCGCGGACACGATGTCGTCGAGCGGCACCTGCTCCACGATGCGGACGAAGTCGAGCTGGGCGAGCACGTTCTCGGTGACCTGGTTGACGATGACCGGGATCAGCGCGGACGCCTGCTGCTGGTTCGCCTGCTGCTCGCGCCGCGCCACCTCGTTGAGGTGCCACATCCGGTCCTCG
>JAXLRL010000043.1:0-20841 GCA_046331125.1 Acidimicrobiia bacterium | reverse complement strand
TCCGGCCGCGGCTTCCGGCACGAGCGCGAGTGCCGCTACAACCTGGAGCAGTTCCGCGAGGCGGCTCCGACGGCGCCCGCGGCGGACCTCGCCGTGCCGCCGCAGTTCTCGTGGCAGCTCGAGGCGCCCGAGCCCGTCCAGCCCGGAGGACCCTCGTGACCGCCGTCATCCACGAGCGCGACGTCGCCCCGGGCGAGCCGCCCCTCGGCGAGAGCCGACCCCGACCGGACCAGGGGCCGCCGAAGGGCAGGGTCACGGCGACCGACCGGGCGTTCCGCTCGGTGCTGCGCGTCAGCGGCTGGTTCGTCCTGGTCGTCATGCTCATGGTCGGCCTGTTCCTCGGCTACCGGTCGCTCGAGGCCATCAACGTCGCCGGCCTCTCCTTCCTCACCACCTCGGCGTGGGACCCCGACGGCGGCGCCGGCCGCTTCGGCATCGCCGCGGTGCTCACCGGCACCGTGCTCGTCGCGATCGTCGCGGTGTGCTTCGCCTTCCCGCTGGCGTTCGGCACGGCGCTGTTCATCAGCGAGTACGCGCCGCTGCGCATCAAGCGGCCGCTCATCACCCTCGTCGACCTGATGGCGGCCGTGCCCAGCATCGTGTTCGGCATCTGGGGCTTCCTCCTGCTGCAGTACCAGATCGGCGGCGTCTCCCGGTGGATGTCGACGTACCTGTCGTGGATCCCGGTCTTCCGGGTGGACGGCGCCGACCCCGACGACCCTCTGTCGCCCGCGAGCGTGTTCACCTCGAGCGCGTTCATCGCCGGCATCGTCGTCGCGCTCATGGTCACGCCCATCGCGACGTCGGTCATGCGCGAGGTCTTCACCGCGGCTCCGCCCGGCGAGCGCGAGGGTGCGTACGCCCTCGGCGCCACGAAGTGGGGCATGATCCGCGCGGTCGTCCTGCCGTACGGCCGGGGCGGCATCATCGGCGGCACGATGCTCGGTCTCGGCCGCGCGCTCGGCGAGACCATCGCGGTCTACCTGATCCTCGCGCCGTCCTTCGAGCTCGGCTACCACATCCTGCAGAACAGCGGCGCGGGCTACACCGTCTCCGCGCTCATCGCCCTGCGCTACGGCGAGTCGACGCCGTTCTCGCTCTCGGCGCTGTTCGCCGCCGGCCTCGCGCTGTTCGTCCTCACCCTCGTCATCAACTTCGCCGCCGGTGCCGTCGTGGCACGCAGCCGGTCCGGCGCCGGGGCGGAGGCCTGAGATGAGCACCCTCGAGCACGAGCGCGACGAGGTGTCGGTCGACCTCAGCGACAGCCCGGCGCCGCGCACCACGGTCGTCGTCCGCGACCCCGACGAGGCTCCTGCGCCGAAGCGTCGCATCGCCCGGCTGCGCACCTCCGACCTGCTCCAGGTGGTCGGCGCCGCCGCGGGGGCGATCGCCTTCACCGGCGTGCTGTTCGCGTTCATCGCCCCGTTCGACGGACCCGTCGGCTTCGTGCTCGTGGCGTACGCCGTCTTCCTGCTGCTCTACGGCCTCGTCGTGTGGCAGGACGAGGACGGGCCGGCGGTCGTCGACCGCCTCGTCGCCGCGGTGGTCACCTCGCTGGCCATCACGCTCGGCGCCGCGCTCGTCTACGTCGTCGGGTACGTGCTCACGAAGGGCCTCGAGGCCCTGCGGCTGAGCAACTTCTACACCGAGGACATGGCCGACGCCGGGCCGCTCGACCCGCTCACGAGCGGCGGCATCCTGCACGCGATGGTGGGCAGCCTCATCATGATCGCGATGGCGCTCGTCGTCGTCGTGCCGCTGGGCATCACAACCGCGGTGTTCCTCAACGAGATGCCGGGCCGCTTCTCGCGGTTCGTGCGGATCATCGTCGAGGCCATGACGGCGCTGCCGTCGATCATCGCCGGACTGTTCATCTACGCCACGCTCATCATCGGCCTGGGCATCCCCAAGTCCGGCCTCGCGGCGTCGCTGGCGATCAGCGTGATGATGCTGCCGATCATCATCCGCGCCGCGGACGTCGTGATCCGCCTCGTGCCGGGCAACCTCAAGGAGGCGTCGTACGCCCTCGGCGCCAGCCAGGTGCGCACGGTGTGGCACGTCGTCCTGCCGACGGCCCGCTCGGGCCTCATGACCGCCGTCATCCTCGGCACGGCGCGCGGCGTCGGCGAGACCTCGCCCGTGCTGCTCACCGCCGGGTTCACGCAGTCGCTCAACACCAACCCGTTCGAGGGGCCGATGATCAGCCTGCCCCTGGCTGCCTTCAAGTTCATCGGCTCGTCCGAGGAGAGCTTCAAGCTGCGCGGGTTCGGCGCGGCCGCGGTGCTGCTCGCCCTCGTGCTCATCCTCTTCATCGTCGCCCGCATCATCGGCGGCCGCGGCCCGGGCCAGCTCAGCGAGCGCCAGCGCAAGAAGGCGGCCCGCCAGTCGCGTCGTGACTACGCGCGCATGGTCCCTGACGACCCGTCACCGAAGGCCGCTCCCGCGCCTGTGACCGCTGCCATCAGTTCACCCGCCGGTCCCCGAGAAGGAGACACCCCGTCATGACGCCCCGGTTGGCTCGAGCCGGTCGCACGGACCACCGCCCGGCTGCGGACCAGCCGGCAGCACGACGGAGGAGGACCGCGATGACGCGTCGGACGACGCGCGTGCTGCGCACCAGTAGCGTCGTGGTCGCCGTCGTCGTCGCCGGTGGTGCGGCGTCCACCGGGCTCGCGGCCGCCGACAGCTACGTCCCCATCTCCGGCGCCGGCTCGACGTGGAGCTACAACGCGATCGAGCAGTGGCGCAAGAACGTCAACCAGTACGGCCTGCGCGTCAACTACGCGAGCACGGGCTCCTCGGACGGCCGCAACCAGTTCCGCCAGGGCACCGTCGACTTCGCCGTCTCGGAGATCCCCTACGGCCTCAAGGACGCGGGCGTCGTCGACGCGCCGCCGACGCGCAAGTACGCGTACATGCCCATCGTCGCCGGCGGCACGTCGTTCATGTACAACCTCAGGATCGGCGGCAAGCGGGTCACCTCGCTGCGGCTGTCGTCGTCCACGATCACCAAGATCTTCACCGGCGTCATCACCAGCTGGTCGGACAAGGAGATCAAGGCCGAGAACCCCGGACTGGTGCTGCCGGCCCGCCGGATCGTCCCGGTGGTCCGAGGGGACGGCTCGGGTACGACCGCTCAGTTCTCGGCGTACATGGCCAGCGAGCAGCCCGCCCTGTGGGACGCGTACTGCCGCAAGGCCAACCGGCCCACCCCGTGCGGGACGACCTCGATCTTCCCCGTGCTCCCGGGCACCGGCTTCACGGCCCAGGCGGGCTCGCTCGGGGTCTCCGGCTACGTCTCCCAGCAGCAGAACGAGGGGACGATCACCTACGTCGAGTACTCGTACGCGAAGAACGCCGGCTTCCCCGTCGTCAAGCTGCTCAACAAGGCCGGCTACTTCGTGCAGCCGAGCCCGCAGAACGTGGCGGTGGGCCTGCTCAAGGCGGTCATCAACAACGACCCGAAGTCGCCGAAGTACCTCACGCCCGACCTCACCGGCGTCTACCGCAACCAGGACGCCCGGGCCTACCCGCTGTCGAGCTACAGCTACATGATCGTGCCGACCGCGCTCGAGGGGACGTTCTCCGCGGCGAAGGGCAACGCGCTCGGCGCGTTCGCCTACTACTTCCTCTGCGAGGGCCAGCAGCAGGCCGGCAAGCTCGGCTTCTCGCCGCTGCCGGTCAACCTCGTCTCGGCGGGTCTCGCGCAGGTCAAGCGGATCCCCGGCGTCAAGGTCGAGTCGGTCGACATCAAGAAGTGCAACAACCCGACCTTCTCCTCCGACGGCACCAACACCCTCGCCAAGACCGCGCCCTTCCCGCCGACCTGCGACAAGGCCGGCCCGCTCCAGTGCGGCACCAGCAAGTCCGGCGGCTCCAACGGCGGGTCCGGCTCCGGCGGCGGGTCATCAGGCACCGGCGGCACGGGCACGACGGGCGGGGCCGGCACCGGGGGCACCGGCACGGGCGGCACGGGCGGGACGGGCACCGGCGGGACGGGCACCGGTGGCACCGGCACCGGCGGCACCCAGGGCGCGACCACGATCGACCCCGACACCGGCCAGGTCGTCCCCGCGGGCGACGGCAGCACCGGCGACGGCACCACCACCGGGGGCGACCCGCAGGCCGTGGCGGCCGTGCCGGTGTCGGCCGCTGCGGGCACGGTCGGCGCGTCGTCGACGACGCTGCTCGTGATCGCCGCTGCGGTGCTCCTCGGCGCGGTCACGATCCCGCCGCTGGTGGTCCGGGCCTTGCGCAAGGACGGCGCCGCGTGAGCGTGATCCGTCGTCGGCGGCGGGCGGAGCTGCTGCTCGCCGCCACCCTCGCGCTCGGCGCCGTCGGCGTCCTGCTCCCCGGCGCACCGTCGGCCTCGGCGGCCGGCACGTCGCCATCGGCCGTCACGGTGGAGGGCGCGGCGCGTTCTCGGGCGTCAGGCTCACCGTCGACCAGACCGACGACCTCGTCAACCAGACCGTCAAGGTCTCGTGGACCGGGGCGGGACCGTCGGTGGCCCCCTCCGGCGGCACCGTGCTCGGCAACTTCATGCAGCTCATGCAGTGCTGGGCCGAGCCCGGCCGGCAGCCCACCCGCGAGCAGTGCCAGTTCGGCGGCTTCACGGCCGTGCCGAACGGCGCCGGCAACGTGGCGTCGCGCCAGATCACGCAGTACTTCGCCGACCCGAAGGAGACGGTCTACGTCAACCCTCCGGGCGACCTGCGGCTGCGCTTCGTCGACTTCACGGGCGTCGACGGCACCGTCGACAAGGACGGCCAGAGCCAGTTCTTCGACGCGTCGACCACCAACGAGATCCCCGTCGCGCGCACGGCCGCCGACGGCACGGGCTCGCAGTTCTTCGAGATGCAGACCGGCCTCGAGGCCCCGGGCCTCGGCTGCGGGCAGACCATCGCGGGCCGCGCCCCCGACTGCTTCCTCGTCGTCGTCCCGCGCAACCTGACCGAGGTCACCGGCGCGACCGTCGGCTCGCGCATCGACGACTGGCTCTACTCGAGCCCGTTGTCGCAGTCGAACTGGGACGACCGCATCGTCGTGCCGCTGGACTTCCGCACCGTCGGCGGCGCCTGCTCGTTCGGTCGGCCGGAGACCGCGACCGCGGGGTCGGACTTCGTCACCGAGGCGATCACCTCGTGGCAGCCCGTGCTCTGCGGCGGCGGCGACCGCAACTTCGCCTTCACCAGCCTGTCGGACGACACCGCGCGCGAGACCCTCGCGTCGTCCGACCCGGGGCTCGTGTTCACGACTCGCAGCGCGCCGTCCGTGAAGGGCGTCGTCTACGCGCCGGTCTCGGTGTCGGCCATGGCGATCGCCGCCAACATCGACATCCAGCTGCCGTCGCGCGGTCCGGACGGGAGGCCGGTCGCCCCGGACAAGGTCCCCGCCGACATCGCGGCGAAGGTCGGCAACCGGTTCGAGTCGATCAACATCACGCCCCGCCTGCTGGCCAAGCTGCTGACCCAGAGCTACCGCTTCGACGTCGCCTTCGGCGCAGGCAGCAACCTCGACGACAACCCGTTCGACATGTCGCGCGACCCGGAGTTCCTCGCGGTCAACCCGGACTTCCAGCCCAGCGGCTACCGCATGACCATCCCGAACAGCGTCGGACGCATCCTCGTCGCGGCCGGCCTGTCGGACTCGGCCGAGATCGTCTGGAAGTACGTCCTGTCCGACGCCGACGCGCGTGCGTTCCTGGCCGGGAAGCCGGATCCATGGGGCATGGTCCTCAACGCCAGGTACAAGGGCTTGACGCTGCCGACCGACTCCTTCCCGCGCGCCGACCTGGGCTGCAAGCTGCCGGTCACCGCGCCGGCCGGGTTCGACCTCGAGAACTGCACGCTCGACGTGTTCCCGTACGCCAACTCCTTCGGCTCGGCGGCCCGCCAGCTCAGTCGTGGCGACGCCAACCGTCGTGACGTCCCGAAGCTGAGCCAGATCAACAGCTACGGCCTCTCGCCCAACCAGCAGTTCGGCGAGCGCTCGCTGCTGGCGCTGACCGACACGTCGTCGGTGGCGCGCTACGACCAGGTGGCGGTGGCTCTGCGCAACAGGGCCGGCAAGTTCGTCGCCCCGACGGCGGCGTCGATGGCCGCGGCCGTCGCGTCGATGACCAAGGACGACGCCGGCCTGCTCACGCCGAACGTCGCCCCGAGCGACCCGGCGGCCTACCCCCTCACGGTCGTCACCTACGCCGCCACCGTGCCGGGCAGGCTCACGGCGAACCAGCGCGACGACTACGCCCGGCTGCTGCGCTACGCGGCCGGCGACGGTCAGAACGCCGGCACGCGTGCCGGCGACCTGCCCGACGGCTACCTGCCGCTGACGGCGGCGCTGCGCAGCCAGACCACCAAGGCGGCGATCAGCATCGCGAACTACGTCGCGCCCACGCCCACCCCGACGCCGACGCCGACGGACACCCCGGGCACCGACCCGGGGACGACGGGCGGCGGCTCCACCGGCGGCACGGGCAGCACCGACGGCGGCACCGGCACGGTCACGCCAGGCCCGGCACCGAGCGCCAGCCCGTCTGCTCCCGTCGTCCCGACCGCGAGCCCGTCGACCAGCCCGGTCGCGCTCGTGGTGCCCACCCCCGCGGATCCCGCGTCGGCGAGCCGTCTCGCCGTCGCCGCCGCCCTCGTCCTCGGCTGCGTCGCCCTCCTCGCGAGGGTCGTCCTGCCGTGGGTCGCCTCCCGTTCCGCCTGAGGCGACCGCACGACCGCCCGACCGCACCACCGCACGACCCGATCGCTGCACCACCGACCGACCGGCACAGGGCCGGCGGTCACCTCAGGGAGAGGACCAGCTCGTGAAGATCTCCAAGACCGTGGCCGCCGTCGTCGGCGTCGGCCTGGTCGCGGCGGGCCTGCTCACCGCAGGCCCCGCCTCGGCCGACCCGAACGGCACCCCGGCGGGCAACACGCGCCCGCTGCAGGGCGTCGGCTCGGACACCACCCAGAACGTCATGTCCGACCTCGCCGACGCCATCACCATCGGCGGGGTCAAGGTCATCGCGTCCTGGGACGCCACCGGAACCGGCAGCTTCACCACCCGCTCCGGCAACGCGGCATGCACCTACCCCCGCGCCGAAGCCAACGGCTCCGGCAACGGCCGCTCGCGCCTGCTCGAGTCGCTGACCTCGGGCAACGCCCGCAGCGGCTGCCTCGACTTCTCGCGCTCGTCGTCGGCCCGCGGCACCTTCACCTCCGGCGGTCCTGCCTCGGCGACGTCGATGACCTGGGTGCCGTTCGCGTCCGACGCGAGCACGGTGGTCGTGCGCGCCGACGGAGGTCTGCCCCGCTCGTACACCCTGGCCGACCTGCAGTCGATCTACCGCTGCGAGCTCGTGCCGGACATCTACCCCGTGCTGCCCCAGACCGGCTCGGGCTCGCGCTCGTTCTGGCTCACCACGATGAACATCACCGAGGCGCAGATCTCGGCGGGCACCTACCCGTGCCTCACCGGGGCCGGTACGACCGCCTCGCGCGCCTACGTCCAGGAGAACGACTCGCGCACGCTGAAGACCGACGAGGTCTTCCCGTTCTCGATCGGCCTCTACAACACCCAGGCCGCCGGTGTGAACCCCGACTTCCGCGGCAAGGCGGTGCTGGCGCAGGTCGGCGGCGCGCTCCCGCAGGAGACGACCGAGGGCTTCCCGATCAACCGGGCGCTCTACAACATCATCCCGACCTCGAAGATCGGCACCGCTCCGTGGAGCACCGTCTTCGTCGGCTCGTCGAGCCTGGTCTGCACCAGCACGGCGACCACCATCAAGAACGGCTTCAAGCCGCTCACCGCCACCTCGACGCCGGTCTGCGGCGACACCTCCAGCCAGTCCTGATCTCTCACGTGCACACCACGCAGAAAGCGACTGACACTGTCATGAAGCGTTTCCTCACCCGCGCCTCCGTAGCCGGGCTTTCTGCGGCGCTCGTCGCCGGGGCTGCGTTCGTCGCAGCCCCGGCGGCCTCCGCCGCACCGATCGGCACGCTGAGCTTCAACGGGCTCAGCACCCAGGACTCGGCGTTCTCGGTCACCACCTCCGGTGCCTGCCCGACCACGCCGACCCTCGCGACCAACTTCCTCATCCGCATCACCGGCGGCAACCTGCCGGTCGTCACGCCCGCCGCGAACATCACGGGCAACACCGCCGGCTCGACCGTCGGCGGCATCAACGCCGGTCCGTTCACCGGCAGCGCGTCCAACACGCTGCGCAACTTCGCCGCCGACCAGGGCCTCCCGCAGCTGGGCAACGGCACCTACACGATCGAGCTCGTCTGCCGCCAGGCGCTCCAGTCCGCGAGCCTCGGCGAGTTCGTGGGCACCTTCAACGTCAACGGCAACGCGGTGACCCCCGTGGTCCCGGCCGTGAGCACCACGACGTCGATCACCTCGGCCAGCCCGGCTGCCGGCGCGACCAATGCGCCGGCCACCTTCACGGCCACGGTGAGCCCGTCCAACGCGAGCGGCACCGTCCAGTTCACCGTCGACGGCGTCAACCTCGGTGCGCCGGTGGCCGTCTCCGGCGGCACCGCGACCTCGCCCGCCACCGGCCTGCTGGCCGCGGGCAACCGCACCGTCGTGGCCAACTTCGTCGGCGGCTCGGGCTTCACCAACAGCACCAGCGCGCCGTTCGTCTACAGCGTCGCCGCGGTGACCGCGTCCAGCACCACGAACCTGGCGCTGTCGGCGGCCACCGTCGCCTACCCCGGCACCGTCACCGCGACGGCCACCGTCACCAGCGGCGGCGCGCCCGTCACCGGCGGCACCGTGCAGTTCACGGTCGACGGCGCCAACCTCGGCTCCCCGGTGGCGCTCAACGCCTCCGGCGTCGCCAGCTCGCCCGCCATCTCGCGCAACGCGGGCACCTACACGGTCTCCGCCGTCTACTCCGGCACCAGCGCCGGCGGCGCGACCATCACGGGCTCGACCAGCCCCGACGCCACCTTCGAGGTGACGGCGGCGCAGTTCGACCCCGACGTCCAGAACATCCAGACCAGCATCGCTCCGGGAACGCTCGTCATCTCGACGCCGTACACCCCGACCGCGCCGCTGGTCCTGCCGGCGATGGCGCTGAACACGTCCGCCACGGAGTACTCCACCTCGGCGGCGTTCCAGGACATCATCGTGACCGACACCCGGCCCGGAAACCTGCCGTGGACCGTCAGCGCGATCGCGTCCGACCTCACGAAGTTCGGCGTCCCGACGCCGAGCGCGAACGAGACCATCGACGCGCAGAACGTGGGTCTCACCAACCTCGCGCTGGGCACCACCAACGCCACCCCGAACACCTTCGGCACCGCGAACGCCGGCTCGCCGTCGCTCCCGCTGCCGACGAACTTCACCGGGTTCGACAACCCGGCGGCGGCGCACGTGGCCGCCGGGTCGGGTGGCAACGCCGGCCTCGGCGGCTCGCCCAAGCCCGTGCTGCACGCCAACAAGGGCCTGGGCACCACCACCACCAACGGGACGCTGACCATCACGGCGCCGACCAACACCCTGGACGGCACCTACAACGGGATCATCACCTTCACGATCCTGGGCAGCTGATCCGACCAGCGCGTCCCGCGGGGTCTCGACCAATGGATCCCAGGGCGCGCGGCACGGGGGAGACGACGGCCTGACGGCCGTGCCCTGCGGGGCGGAGCGGGGCGGACCTTCGGGTTCGCCCCGCTCTCGTCATGGTGCGTTCACCCGTCCTTGGGGGCACGGACACGACCGCGCGCTTGCATGGCCGCGTGCACCCCGCCCGCGTACGCCACCGCCTGTGGTCCGTGCTCCCCGCCCTCGTCGTGGCCGCGCTGCTGGGACCGCTCGCGGCCGCTCCGGCCCAGGCGGCCGGATCGTCGCCGTCGCCCTCGCCGTCGCCGTCCACCTCGGCGTCGAGGCCCGCAGGCACCGGCAACGTGACCTTCGGCATCGGGCCCTCGACCAAGCGGAAGATCGACCGTCGCGCCGGGTTCACCATCCTGACGCCGGCCGGCGGCGTCCTGCGCGACGAGGTCGCCGTCGTCAACCTCACGAGCTCGCCGCTCACGCTCAACCTCTACGCCGCCGACGCCGTCAACGGCGCCGACGGCACGCTGGGGCTGCAGCCCGCGTCGGCTCCGCTCGCCGACGCGTCCGCCTGGGTGCGGTTCGGCGCCCCCGGCGACAAGGGCTACGTCGTCGTCCCGCCGCGCGGTGCCGTCTACGTGCCGTTCACCGTCACCGTGCCGAAGACCGCCTTCGTGGGCGACCATCTCGCGGGCATCGTCGCGTCGACCGTCAGCACGGGCCAGGCGCCGGGCGAGCGCGGCACCGACGTGACGTTCGAGCAGCGCATCGGCGTGCGCCTCGGCGTCCGGGTGGCGGGTGTGCTCGAGCCGCGCCTCGTCGTCGAGAACGTGTCCGCGACGTACTCCGGAACCCTGAACCCCGTCGGTCGGGGGACGGCGGTCGTGACGTACACGGTCCGCAACACCGGCAACGTCCGGCTCGGCGGACGGCAGAGCGTCGTGGTCTCGGGGCTGGTGGGTCCGACCGCCGCGTCCGCCCCGCTTCCCGACGTGCCGCTGCTGCTGCCGGGCGGGTCGGCCACGGTGTCGGTCCCGGTCGACGACGTGCTGCCGCTCGGGCTCATGACGGCCACGGTGACGGTCGACGCGCTCGCCCCGGTCAGCGACGCGAACCCGCCCAGCGCCCAGGCCGTGGGCACTGCGACGTTCTGGGCGGTCCCGTGGATCCTGCTGGCGATCCTCCTGCTGCTCGCGCTCGGCCTGGCGCTCTGGCTGCGGGCTCGACGGAGCGTGCCACCGCCGACGGGACGCCGGGCTGCGGGCAGTGCGCCTCCGCAGCCTGAGCTCGTCGACGCCTGATCGGCGCAGCCGCTCACCCTCCGCCCGGGCCGGACGACGCGCGGTGCTGTCGACCGCCGTTCACCGGATCCTCACCCGGACGACACCGATCCGGCCGTCGATGTGCACGGCGGCACGGAAGCGTTCGACCGCCCTGCCACCGCAGGGCGGCCGGCACGGGAGGAGGACGACGATGCGCCGCATCTGCGCCGTGATCCTCGCCGTCGTGCTCGGCGCCCTCGTCGGCCTCATCGGGGCCGCTCCCGCGGCCGCGGACGCATCCGTGCCCACCGTGCTCCTCCTGCGCGGGCAGGAGCTGGTGGCCCCAGGGTCGGAGGTGCGGGCCGGCGCCGAGCTGACGGTCGCGGTGAGCGGCTTCGCCCCGGACGTCCGGGTCTCGTTCGTGGTGGGCACCACGCCGCTGCAGCAGACGATCGTCACCTCGGCCTCGGGCTCTGGGTCGGTCGCCGTCACCATCCCGCGGCAGCTCGGGTCGAGCGTGTACGTCCTCGCCGCCAGCGGAGGCCTCACCAGCGCCTCCTTCGTCTTCTACGTCTACAACCCGCCGGCCGCCACGAGGCCCACCCCGACGCCCGTCCCGACGCGCGCACCCGAAGCAAGCCCGACACCGGTGCCGACGGAGCCCGCTGCGACCGTGGCCGCGGTGCCGGGCACCGGCGCGTCCGGGGGCGACGACCTGGCCACGACCGGCGCCTCGCTCGTCCCGCTGGGCCTGGCCGCCGGCTCGGCGCTGGCCGTCGGCCTCGTGCTCGTCGTCGCCGGGCGACGCCGTCCGCGCGGGCGCCACAGCATCGACCGTGCCCACGACCAGGGCCTGCAGGGGGCGTGATGACGGCAGTGAGCGAGAACGGGCCCGGCCTCGGGGTCGGCCGGCTGCGGATCCGGCTCGACCAGCCGCTGCCGCCCGAGCTCCTCCTCGACCCGGGGGCTCTCGACGACGACGTCGAGGCAGCGGACGTGGTCGCCGCGCCGCCGAGCCGCGCCGAGCAGCGTCGTCGGGCCGAGGAGTCCGCCCGCGCCGAGCGCTCGCGCCGCTCGGTCTGGCGGGCCTGGTGGCTCTACCCCCTCGTCGCCGGCGTGCTCGTGTGCGGCTGGCTCGGCTACCAGAGCGCGTCCGCGCCGGCGCCGCAGGAGCCGATCGTCGTGCCGGTGCCGGGCAGCTGATCGCTCGTCGACCCGCCGGCGGGCTGCCGGTCGCAGATGTACGGCTCGCCGCGAACGGTCGTCCATCCGTGCGCAACGCTCCGTTCACCCGTCTCGTGGTGGATAGGACCGGCACGGCCCCGGCCGGCCGTCGACGTCCGTCCGAGCTCAGGGAGCAGCACATGCCCCGCGCGACCGAGCGCCTCACCGCCCTCGCCCTCGCAGCCCTGGTGTCCCTCGCCGCCCTGCTCGTGCTGGGCCAGGGGACCGCTCGTGCCTCCGACCGCGACCTCGGGTGGCTGCGCCTCACCCCGGACCAGGGCCGCATCGACGTCGCCGTCGACGCGACGACGCAGAGCCGGTGCCCGAAGGGCGAGGCCGTCGTCGTATCGGTCGCCGGACCCGGCGTCCCCCGCAACGACGACATCGGCTACATCGTCGGCAACACCGCGATCTCCGCCCTGACGCCGCAGGGCTCCGGGCAGCTCACGGTGCCGCTCGCGCTCACCTTCAAGGACTGGTTCGCCGACAACGCCCCGGGCGTGAAGCCGAAGGGCACCTACACCCTCACCCTCGTCTGTCGCGACCGCCTCCGCGGGTCGAAGACCTACGGCGAGTACGTCGCGCAGGTGGCGATCGCCGGAGGGAAGTTCCGCGCCCTCGGTGCCGCGGCCCAGCCCGCCGCCCAGCCGAGCGCGCCGGCGCCGTCGTCCCCTGCGGCGCAGCCCGGAGCCGGCAGCGGCACGAGCGCGACGCCCGCCGCGAGCGCGCCTGCCGCGAGCGCGCCCGCGTCGGCCGCGCCCTCGGCCGCCGCGACGTCGGGCGGTCCCGCGCCGGGCCGGCACGTCGCCTGCCGCGGGCTCGCCCGCCGTGCAGCCGGCGGCTGCCGCGTCCGCCGACGAGGGAGGCGGTGCGCGGCTGCTCCTGCTCGGGCTCGTCGCCGCGGCGATCGCCACGGTCGGCATCGTCCTGCTGCGCGGCCGCGACGCGCCCACCGGGCAGCACACCTCGTCCGGCTCGACGGACTCGTCCTGACCGCCCCGTCGACGCCTCGGCGCCGAGCACCCGAAGCACTTCCTTCCGGCACGCCCTGAGCACGTCAGCCACCACCCGAGAGGACCCCACATGTCCCGCACGACCTGGCTGCGCCGCGCAGCCGCCCCCCTGGCCGCCGCGGTGCTCGCCACCGGCGTCGCCGTGGTCGGCGCCGCCTCCGCGTCGGCCGCACCGATCGGCACGCTGACCTTCAACGGGCTTATCGACCAGGACTCGGCGTTCTCGGTGACGACGTCGGCCGCGTGCCCGAGCGAGCCCACGCTGGCCACGAACTTCCTCGTGCGCATCACCGGCGGCGACCTGCCCGTCGTCACGCCGGCCGCCAACATCACGGGCAACACCGACGGCGCGACCGTCGGGGGCATCAACGGCGGCCCGTTCACGGCCTCCGCCTCCAACACGCTGCGCAACTTCGCCGGCGACCAGGGCCTGACCAAGCTGGGCGACGGCACCTACACGATCGAGGTCGTGTGCCGGCGTGCGCTGCAGTCGGCCAGCCTCGGCGAGTTCGTCGGCACGTTCGTCGTCGCGGGCGACAACGTCATCACGTCGGCCCCGACCAACAGCGTCGCCCCGAAGCTGTCGGGCACCGTGCGCGTGGGCGGCACGGCCACCTGCTCGGCCGGCACGTGGGTCGGTGCGACCAGCTACAGCTACACCTTCGCCAAGAACGGCGTCGCGCTCCCGGCATCGGCGAGCAGCTCGCTGGTCCTCGGCGCTGCCGATCTGAACAAGACCCTCACGTGCTCGGTGGTCGCCACCAACGCCGTGGGCTCGTCCGCCCCGGTGGCCTCGGCGGGCGTCAAGGTCGCCGTCGGTGCCGCGCCGGTCGCGCGCACCAAGCCGAAGATCACCGGCACGGCGAAGGTCCGCAAGACCCTCAAGGCGAACCGCGGCGTCTGGTCTCCGACCGCCTCGTACTCGTACACCTACATCTGGAAGCGCAGCGGCAAGGTCGTGAAGCAGGGCGCCACGGCCACGTCGTACAAGCTGACCAAGAAGGACAAGAAGAAGAAGATCACCCTCACGGTGGTGGTCAAGCGCGCCGGCTACACCAACGGCATCGCGACCAGCGCGGCGGTCACGGTTAAGTGACCCCCTCGCTCGACCCCGAGGTCGCGGCCCCCCTGCTCCCCGCAGGGGAGACCGCCCCCGCGCCCGAGGGCGGCGGGCGTCCCGTCGGCTCTCGGGGCACGCACTGGGCGTCCGTCACCGGCTGCCCCGGCTCTGGTCGTCCGGCGACGGGCGCGCGCCGCGCACGAAGCGCCCGGTCTCGCCAGGATGGGCCTACCTTCGCTCGGTGCTCACCGCTGTCGTGCTGCTCGCGCTGGGCTTCGTCCTGCTGGTGACGGTCGGCAGCGCGCTCCAGGCCGACCGCGACCAGCGCGTGCTCTACAACGACTTCCGCGAGCAGCTCGCGAACGCGGTCGCCCCCGTGGGATCGCTGACTTCGAGGGCGCCCTCAGCAGCCGGGCGACCCTGTCGCGGTGCTGTCGGTCCCGGACCTCGGGCTCGACCTCGTCGTGGTCGAGGGCACCGCCTCGCCGCAGACCATGCCCGGGCCGGGCCACCGGCGCGACACCGTCCTCCCGGGCCAGGCCGGCGTGTCGATCCTCTTCGGGCGGCAGTCGGCGTACGGCGGCCCGTTCGGACGCGTCGGCGAGCTGAAGGCGGGGGCGACCATCACCACCACCACGGGTCAGGGCGTGGCGACCTACCGGGTCGACCGCGTGCGCCTGCCGGGAGACCTGCAGCCCGAGCTGGTGCCCGGCACCGGGCGCCTCACGCTCGTGACCGCGACGGGCACGCCGTTCCTCGCCGAGCAGGTGCTCCGGGTCGACGCCTCGCTCGTCTCGACGTCGGAGGACGGCACGTCGACGAGCACCAAGCCGTTCGCGACCAACGCACGCCTGGTCTCGGCGGCGGCGCTGCCCGCGGCCGAGCGCCCGATGGCCGGCGACACCTCGCAGCTGTTCGCGCTCGTGCTCTGGTCGCAGGCGTTCCTGCTCGCCGTGCTGGCGTTCACCTGGTGCCGCGAGCGCTGGGGGCGCTGGCAGGCGTGGACCGTCGGCGTCCCGGTGCTGCTCGGCACCGGGTGGGCCGTGAGCAACCCGGTCGCCGCACTCCTGCCCAACCTGATGTGAGACCTCGATGACCGACACCGACCAGCCCATCCCGGAAGGGACGCAGCCCATGCGCCTGGAGTCGACCTCCACCGCCGACCTCGACGCCGAGCTCGCGTCGCTCGAGGACCAGCAGGCCACCGCCACCGCGACCGTCGTGCTGCCCGACCCGCCGGCCACGACGACCTCGGCGACCTCGGCGCCGCGCGTCGTCGAGGGCGGCACCCTCGACGCCCGCGAGGTCTCGGCATGGTTCGGTACGCACCATGCGCTCGACCGCGTGTCGCTGCACATGCCCGCCGGCGAGGTCATGGCGCTCATCGGCCCGTCGGGCTGCGGCAAGTCGACGTTCCTGCGCAACCTCAACCGCATGCACGAGCTCATCCCGAACGCGACGATGTCCGGCGAGGTGCTGCTCGACGGCGACGACATCTACTCGCCGGACAAGCGGCTCACCGACGCGCGGCGCCACATCGGCATGGTCTTCCAGAAGCCGAACCCGTTCCCGGCGATGAGCATCTACGACAACGTCGTCGCGGGCCTCCAGCTCACCGGCACGAAGGCCTCGCGCGACGCCAAGGACGAGCTGGTCGAGTCGTGCCTCACGAAGGCAGGCCTCTGGAAGGAGGTGCGCGACCGCCTGCGCAACCCCGGTGGTGGACTGTCCGGCGGCCAGCAGCAGCGGCTGTGCATCGCGCGCTCGCTCGCCATCAAGCCCAAGGTGCTGCTCATGGACGAACCGTGCTCCGCGCTCGACCCGACCTCGACTCGCCGCATCGAGGAGACGATCATCGAGCTGGTGCACGAGGTGACCATCGTCATCGTCACGCACAACATGCAGCAGGCGCAGCGCGTCTCGGACCAGTGCGCGTTCTTCCTGGCCGAGCAGGGCAGGCCGGGCGTCATCATCGAGCACGGTCCCACCGAGGCGGTCTTCGGCTCGCCCCAGGACAGCCGCACCCACGACTACGTCAACGGCCGCTTCGGCTGAGTCTCCGCAGGCTCCGCGCCGCGGCCGCTGGAGCGTGACGGCGACGGCGTACCGACGGGCCGGCGGCGACCTCAGTCGGTGCGGTCGGCGAGCGCGTCGAGCTCGTCGTCCTCGAGGTCCTCGGCGTACGCCGTGGCCCCGGGCGACGGGTCCTGCTCGCGCCGGGCGTCGCGGCGGTCGAGCGCCCCGAGCACCGCGAGACCGGCCGCGAGGCCGAGGCCGAGCACGCCTGCGGCGAGCGCGAGCCAGTCGACCGTCGTGCGGCCCTTCGTGAGCGTCACCGTGGTGGAGGTCGGGACGACGGCGAGGTAGTTGGCGGTGACGCGATACGGGCCCTCGGCCCCCTCGACCTGCCAGCCCGGGAACGCCGAGGCGCGCACGAGCACCGGCGTGCCGACGCGCGCGACGTCGAAGGTGATGCGGTCGCCGTCGTCGACGATGCGGCTGACGCCGGCGAACGGCGTGGCCTCGGTCTCGGGCAGCTCGGACGCCGAGGCCCGCGGCCACGCGGCCGGGCCCGACTGCGCGAGCGGCACGGACGTGAACGTCGACGCGGTGAAGTAGCGGTTGGACAGGCCCTCCCACTCCGAGTCGCCGACCGCCGGCTCGAACACGGCGGGCAGCGCGGTGAGGCTGACGACGCGCATGCCCTTGTCGACCTTCCACACCTGCCACGGTCGACCTTGGCCACCCCGGTGTAGAGTCTCAGCGGTGGAGGCCGCCCGCGCCGCAGCATGCCCATGAACAGCAGCGGTCGCGGATGCCCATCGCCTGCATGCGCGAGACGCTGTTCGCGAGGTCGACGGCGTACTGCGGGCGACCGGGCAGCAGCGGTTCTTCGACGGTTCATAGACACCAGGCTCTTTCGTCATGGCCATCGCCGGGGCGGTCACGCTCGAGTCAACGAGGACGCCGTCGGCGGCACGGATGCACCTGTCGGTCTGGTATTCGGCTCTGCCACAGGGCCTGCACGTCGCCGAAGGGGACGCCGCCCTCGGCGACCGGGTCGCCGTCGTCCCACATGAGCGCGCCGCACCCGAGCGTCGTGCCCACGTCGCGCAGGAGGCCCTGCACGGCCGAGAGCTCCGCGGTCTCGGCCGCGGTCGGGCCGCCGAACGTCGCGCGCACCCCGGCGGAGACGGTGGTCACCGGGACCTCGACGCCGAGCACGCTCGCCCGCCCGTCGGCGGTCGACGTCGGCGGCCGCGTCACGCCCCACCAGCCCCAGGTGCTGCCGATCGCCACGACGGCGACGATCAGCCACACGACGGGAGCGGTGCGCGGGTCGACCGGGCGCTCGCGGTCCGAGCGCACGCGGGCGACCACCAGCGCGAGCAACGTCGCGAACCCGACCGCGGCCAGCGACCAGCGGCCGATCTGCCAGAACGGCAGCAGGCGGATGCTGGAGAAGGGCCCGCCGTCGGTGAAGCGCAGGAACGCCGCCAGCGCCACGAGCGCACCGACGCCGAGCGCGACGAGCAGCCAGGCACGGCGGCGTACGGCGACCACCGCGCCGACGACCGCGAGCGCCGTGACGACGACCTCCCACGCCGTCGGGCCGGCCAGCAGCCAGGTGAGCGCCGCCGTCGCGCACGAGCTGGTTGACCGGCGCCCAGTCGCGGTAGGCGAGGAACGGCACCCACCACATCGCCGAGAGCAGCACGGCCACCAGCGCGGCCAGGCCGACGCGGCCCGCGACCGCGCGGTCGCCCCACACCTCGCGGCCGATGCAGATCACGGCGATGCCGACCACGAGCCACAGCGTCGGCAGCGGGTGGCTGAACGCCGTGCCGGCGACGAGCAGCGCCGCGGTGACGAGGCCCTGCCCGGTACGGGCGAGGCGGTCGACCGAACCGAGGGCGAGGACGCCGAGCAGCATCGCCCAGGCGAAGGCGAACTCGCCGTTGACGGTCGAGGAGATGGTGCCCCCGCAGCTGCCGCAGGACGTGTCGAACAGGAACGGCAGCGTGGCCGCGGCGAGCATGACCGGCACAGGACGGGCCAGGTCGGCCCACGTGCCGGCGCGCCACGCGGCCCACGGCAGCGCGACCAGCGGGATCACGACGCCGAGCTTGAGGGCGATCGACAGCGGCAGCAGGAACGACGCCATGCCCACGAGCCACGACGGAAGCCACGGGTAGAGGCCGTTGACCGGGAAGCCGTTGAAGGCCGCATCGCTCCACGAGCCGGGCAGGAAGCCCAGCGGCTGCGTGCGGTCGAACCAGGCGATGACGGCGTGGCCCGTCAGGTCGGTGCCCAGCGGCATCGCGTCGCGCAGCACCAGGTCGGGCGCGAGGGCGGCGAGGACGAGCAGGCTGCAGGCGGCCACGAGGATCGCGTCGCCGGTGCGTCGAGGTCGAGCCGGAGCCTCGGTCTGGACGTCCGGCACGGCGGTGAGGGTCGTCACGGGGCGCAGGGTACGGGCACAAAGTGACGGCGCGGTGGGCGACCAATGCTCACCGCGCCGTCTGGAATGCCAACGCTACCAGGTGTTTACGCGATGTTCGCCCGGAACGCGCCATGCGTTCGGACGACGACGCGGTCGACCGCCCGCGCGACCCGGCGGCCGTCGGAGAGCACCACGACGATTCGTGGCTCAGCAGGTCGCGGCACGGCGCAGTCGAGCCATCCCGGGACGCCCTGACGCAGCTCGACCGAGCATCCGGGGCCGGTGGCACCGATGACCCGCGCGGTCGCCGTCACGGTCGGGTCGGCCAGCAGTACAGGGGTGCGCAGCCGCCCGTCGCGCACCACGACCTCCCTCGGGAACGCGACCACCGGCACCGCCGCGCTGACCCCGTCGTGCACCGACGGCACGTTCGCGCGGCCGACAGCCGCGGGCACGGTCGACGGTCCCGGCGTCGCCGACTGCTGCGCGTCGGACGACGCGATCGTCGCGGGCACCGTGACCAGCGCCGCGGCGACCACCACGGGCACGAGCAGGCGGGCGGTCCTCACCCGGCGGTCATCGGCCCTGCACGACGCCGGTCTTGACCGTGGCGCGAGGTGGCCGGCGTACGCCGGTGCCACGATGGCCCGATGGACCCCGACGAGGTGCGCGCGGCGCTCGAGGCGCGACGCCACGACCTGCTCGCGCGCATCGCGGGGCTGACCGCGGCCCCCTCCGACACCGGCGGGATCTCGTTCGGCAAGCGCGTCGGCGACGGCACGAGCCTCGCGGTCGAGCGGCTCACGCAGGTGGCCGCGCACGAGCAGCTGCTGCACCAGGTCGAGGAGGTCGACCGCGCGCTCGCGAAGCTCGACGAGGGCACGTACGGCGTGTGCGACTCCTGCGGCGACGCGATCCCCGAGGGACGCCTCGAGGTGCACCCGACGGCGGTGCTGTGCGTGGCCTGCGCGAGCGCGAGCTCGTGACCTGACGCTCCTTGGTTCGGCGTCAGGCCACGGTGGCTCGGGGGTCAGTGCTGCGGTGCCGGCGCCGTCTGCGTCGCGGTCGTGCCGGGCGCCGAGGGGGCGACCGGGTGCGGGACGGCGTCCACCGGGCGGGTGAGGAGGGCGACAAGGCCGAGAGCCAGCAGCGGGGGGACCACTGCACGCATCAGATCTCGCCGGGCGCGCATGTCGCCCTCCTCTCCGCTCGGCCTTCGTGAGTCCCGGGGGACGAGCCTCACGACGGCCTCACATGTCTCCTCGGAATCCGCGGACCCCGGTCCTGAAGGTTCGGGCGCACGACTTTCCCCGGACGGAGCAGCGGCGCCCGGCGGCCTAGGCTCGCCGCGTGTTCTCCGACGTCCCGCGCGTCATCCGCGCCGCAGCCCTGCCCGACTCCGACCTGCCCGAGGCCGGGCTCGACCCGGCCCAGGTGGTGTCCGGCGACCCCGTCGTGCGCGTGCTCGAGATCCACGACGCCGACGACCTCGGCATCGGGGTGTGGCAGCACTCCGCGGGCGTGAGCACCGACGTCGAGGTCGACGAGGTCTTCGTGGTGCTCTCGGGCCGGGCCACCATCGAGGTCGAGGGCGGTCCCACCCTCGAGGTGGGTCCGGGCGACGTGGGGCTCTACCCGGCCGGGACGCGCACCCGCTGGACCGTGCACGAGACGCTGCGCAAGGTCTACGTCGTACGCCCCTGACGCCGGGCGCCCCGCCGCTTCAGGAACGGCCGCGACGGGTCGATGCCACCGCCATGCCGGCTGCTGCGTGGTACCCCGATCCTGCGGACGGGGCCCGGGTGCGCTGGTGGGACGGGGGACAGTGGACGACGCACGTGCGCCCGGCCGCGCCCCCGGCACCGCCGGTCGCCGCCCCGACCCCCGTCACGTTCGCCTCCTACGCCCGACGGGAGGGCGACCGCGTCGCCGTCCCGGCGGCCGCCGTCGCCGGGGGCCTCGCCCCCGACCGGTGCGCGGCCCACGGGAACGAGCCGGTGGAGCACCGGCGCATCACGTTCCTCTCGCCGGCGCCGTGGTGGATCCTCCTGCTCATCCTCGTGAGCATCCTCATCGCGCTGCTGGTCGCCCTGCTCACGCGCAAGAAGGTCACGGCGCCCGCCTGGCCCCTGTGCGCCGAGTGCGTGGCGGGCCTGCGCCGCAGCCGCTGGATCACCGTGGCCGCGCTGCTGGCCATGGGGCCGCTGGTGTGGGGCGCCACCCGGATCGGGGGCGACGCCGGCGTGTGGGCCGTGCTGCTCGCCGTGCTGGTGC
>JAXLRL010000042.1:0-22230 GCA_046331125.1 Acidimicrobiia bacterium | reverse complement strand
CGGGTGGCGGCTTCGGCGGCATGCTCTACCTGTTCGGCGTGCAGCCGTTCGACGACAACGTGCACATCATCGGCTCGCCGCTGTACCACACCGCGGTGCTGGTGTTCGGCGGCGCGTCGATCCACATCGGCCACACCGTCGTGGTGATGGACAAGTGGACGCCCGAGGGCATGCTCCACCTGATCGACAAGTACAAGGTCACCACCACGCACATGGTGCCCACGCAGTTCGTGCGTCTCCTCGGCCTCCCCGAGGAGACGCGCGCCAAGTACGACGTGTCGTCGCTGCGGCACATGGTGCACGCGGCCGCGCCGTGCCCGCCCGCGATCAAGCGCCAGATGATCGAGTGGTGGGGCAACTCGATCGACGAGTACTACGCGGCGAGCGAGGGCGGCGGCACGTACGTGACCGCCGAGGAGTGGATGGAGCGGCCCGGCACCGTCGGCAAGAAGTGGCCGTTCTCGGAGGTGGTCATCCTCGACGACGACGGCAACGAGCTGCCGGCCGGTCAGGTGGGCACCGTCTACTTCCACATGCCGTCGGGCAACTTCGAGTACTTCAAGGACGAGGAGAAGACGAAGAACAGCCGCTCCGGCAAGTTCTTCACCGTCGGCGACGCGGGCTACATGGACGACGAGGGCTGGCTGTTCCTCTCCGACCGCAAGATCGACATGATCATCTCGGGTGGGGCGAACATCTACCCCGCGGAGATCGAGTCGGAGCTGATCATGCACCCGAAGGTCGCCGACGTCGCCGTGTTCGGCATCCCCAACGACGACTGGGGCGAAGAGGTGAAGGCAGTCATCGAGCCCGTGGAGGGCGTCGACGGCGGCCCCGAGCTCGAGGCCGAGATCATGGCGTACTGCGAGGAGCGCCTGGCCAAGTTCAAGCGGCCCAAGAGCATCGACTTCACCACCGAGATGCCCCGCGACCCCAACGGCAAGCTCTACAAGCGCAAGCTCCGCGACCCCTACTGGGAGGGCCGCGAGCGGTCGATCTGATCGCCCGGGTCTTCGCGATCCTGTTCGATCGCGGCGAGCGCGTCGGCGATCGAGTCGGCTGCGGTCACCGCGCCGAACCAGCGGCCCTGGGCGTGGATGCCGAGATCGCTCGCCATCTGCGCCTGCGCCTCGGCCTCCACGCCCACCGCGGTCACGGTGATGCCGAGGCGGCCGAGGGCGAGCACGACCCCGGCGAACAGTGCGTCGGCGAGCTCGTCCTCGCCGAGGCGTGCGACCACCGACGGGATGATCGCGATGCGCTGGGCGCGCACCCGCCGGGCGGGGTCGATGTCGAAGCGCTCGGGCAGCTCCACGTTGTCGAGGCCCACCGAGAAGCCCGCCGCGTGCACCCGGTCGAGGGTGTTCAGCTCCGCGGCGGCGAGCGAGGTGAGGTCGCGGTTGTCGAACTCGATGGTGACCCGTTCGGGTGACACGCCCGCGCGCGCGAAGAGGGAGACGAGGATCTCGGCGACGCCCTCGTGCCGCAACGTCTCCCGCGCGAAGTTGATGCGCAGCTCGAGGGGCTCGCCGTCTCGGCCGCGGTCGAGCTCGGCGACCGCGTTCGCGGCCTGTTCCGCCACGGCGAGGTCGATGGCGGCCTGCACGCTGCGGTCGTGGACCAGCTCGAGGAACGCCTGCGCCGGCTCCGGTGCGTGCCCGGGCCGGCACCACCGCGCGAGCGCCTCCAACGCCACGACCCGACCGGTGCGGGTGTCGACCTCGGGCTGCAGGTAGGCGGCGAGCTCGCCGCGGTTGACCGCGTCGTCGAGCAGGCCGGCGAGCACCGCGCGGTGCTGCGAGTCCTCCACCCGGTCGTGGTGGTAGTGCACGAACCGGTTCCGGCCGGCGCGCTTCGCGTCGTACAGCGCGAGGTCGGCCTGGCGCAGCAGTTCCTCGGGGTCGTCGGTGCCCGTCTCCCCCGCCACCGCCACGCCGATGCTCGCCGACACCTGGACGGGGAGTCCGGCCACGTCGACCGGTGCGTCGAGCGCACTCAGGAGTCGGCGGGCCACCACATCGACCTCCGTCGCGCTCGCGACGCCGGTCACGAGGATGATGAACTCGTCCCCGCCCTGACGGCCGACGAGGTCGGCCGGGCGCACCACCGCGACCAGGCGTTCGCCCACGGCGCGCAGGAGGTCGTCGCCGGCCCGGTGACCGAACGCGTCGTTGACCTCCTTGAAGTGGTCGAGGTCCAGGTACAGCACCCCGACGGTGCGGTCACTGCGCGCCGCGGTCGCGAGCTGACGGCGCATCGCGTCGAGCAGCACGCGCCGATTGGCGAGGCCGGTGAGGGGGTCGCTCCCTGCCGCGGCGACGAGCGCCTCTTCTTCGCGGTGCGCGTCGGTGACGTCGCGCATGATGAGCAGCACGTGCTCGACGCCGCCGCCCTCGCCGCGCTCGGGGACGAAGCGCATCTCGCTCCAGCCGCGTCCGAGGGCCTCGGGAAGCCGGAACACCTCGACGACGCTGGTGCCCTGGCGCATGACCTCGGCGAGATGATCGGTGAGGACCTCGCCCGGGCCGAGGAAGCGTGCGATCTCGGGGAACGACCGTCCCTCCGGCTCGGGGAGCAGTCCTTCGAACACCCGCTCCCAGGCGTCGTTGGCGAACACCACCTCGCCGTCGGGGTCGACGCGCAGGATGACGTCGGGCGAATCGTCGATCAGGGTGGCGAGGAGGGCGCGGTCCTCGCGCAACTCGGAGAGCAGGCCCAGGTGCTCGGTGATGTCGGTCGCGATCGAGACGTAGCCGACGACGTCGGGTTTCCCGTCGTACAACGGACCGACCTGCGTGGAGTAGACGCGTGTCCCCGTGGCGAGCGGCACCTCCACCAGGAACGAGACGGAGCGACCGGTCCCGCTCACCGTGGCGGCGCCGGCCTCCATCTTGGCCACGGCCTCGGCGGGCCACCCGATCTCCGCCGCCGACCGACCGACGAACTCGACCGCGGGAATTCCCGTGGCGCGCTCGATCTCGTCGTTGACGAACTCGAGGCGGAGGTCGAGGTTCCAACGGCCGATGACCGCCGACGAGTGATCGAGCACGGCGCGAGCGAAGGCGTCACGGTCGTCCTGGGCGACGGCCCGCTGCACCCGCTCCCATTCGGCGACGAGCTGTTCGGCGAAGAGTGCAGTGCCACCCGCGATCCGGGGATCGTCGAGGAAGCGGTCGTCGGGGTAGGCCATGACGAGCGTCGCCGTGAGGTCGGTGTCGTCGCGCACGACCGCCACGACGGCGGCCCGGGCGCCGATGGCGCGCAACAGGGCCGTCGTCCCGTCGTCCTCGTCGTCGGACGTTCGGAGGACGACCGCACCGGTGGCGGAAGGGTTCGTGTCGAGCACGTGGCCGGTGACGGCGGCGAGTGCAGGGGCGTCGGGATCCCCCGGGACCGTCACTGCCGGGCCGTTGCTCAGTACGAACCGCGCCCCGACGCCGGCGGCCGGCGCCAGCATCTGGACGAGGGCATCCCGGACCGCGCCCTCGAAGTTCTCGATGCTCGACTGGCCGACGGTGCGGAGCGCGGCGTTGAGCACCCCGGCGAGATCCTCCAGCCGGGGTACCTCGTCTGCTCCGCCCGTGTCCACGGGCTCATTCTCATCGTGGCGGCAAGTGCACCGACAGTGGCCAAATGCCCGGATCGGACAGAGCCTTCCGTCAGTTGTCAGACATTCCCGTCGGCCAGCATCCGCCGCTTGAGCTCGGAGACGTCGCGCATCACCACGGAGACGTCGACCGGGTCGTCCCACGCCGCACCCCCGCACTCCCGGTACACGCGGTGCACGTTCGCGGCGAGCCGCCAGGGCTCGTCCCAGGTGGCGCGCGGGCCGAGGTCGATGCCGGCGCAGCAGTCGAGCACGCTCACGCCTTCGGCGAAGCAGGCCCTCGCGTGGTCGCGCACGTCCTCGAAGTAGCGCCGGGCCTCGGTGACGCCCTCGACGCCGCAGATGGGGCCGTGGCCGGGGACCACGTGCTCAGGTGCCAGGGCCTCGACCCGGGCGAGCGCCGCGATCCAGGCATCGGTGCTGCCCTCCCACCCGATGGGCGTGCAGCGGTGGAAGAGCACGTCGCCCATCAGCACCACGCCCTCGTCGGGGAGGTGCACGACGACGTCGCCCTCGGTGTGCGCCGGGCCCACCACGAGGAGGTCGACGCGCACACCGTCGAGGTCGAGTGTGGTGTCGTACTCGATCACACGCGTGGGCGGTGTGAGCTGCACCTCGGAGAAGTCGAACGGTGCGAGCTCCTCGTGCAGGTCGCGCAGGTGCTCCGGCGGTTCCGCCATCGTGCGGATGGCCTCGACCGATGCCGGCTGCACCTCGGCGAAGCGGTGCGCGCACCCCTGGTGGCCGATGATCTCGGCGTCGGGGAACAACTGGTTGCCCCAGGTGTGGTCCCCGTTGTGGTGGGTGTTCACGACGCGCGCCGGCGCCTCGGGCTGCACCTCCGCGTAGAGGCGCGCCATCTCCCGGGTGAGCGCGAGGTCGTACAGCGTGTCGACGACGAGGCCGCCGCCCGCGGTGACGAGGCCGGAGTTGGAGAAGCCAAGGCCGCGGCGCGACTGCTCGACCGCGTGCACGTGCTCCGAGAGGCGGCGCCGGGTGAGGCCCGCGTCGACCGAGGTGGGAACCGCGCTCACGCCTTCGCCTCCGGTGCGCGCTCGAACGGCTTCCGGGCGAGCAGCACGTCGCGGCCGAGCACGGGTTCGACGAACGGCGTGTAGTCGGGCCCCTTGCGCAGCGCGTGGCCCCCGTCGACGTTCACGATGGTGCCGGTGACCCAGCGCGACTCGGGCCCGATCAGGAAGCGCACGAGGTCGGCGACGTCGGCCGGCTCGCCCACCCCGCTGCCGACCGCGCCCATCGGCGTGTTGTCGACGTAGCTGGCGAACACCTCGCCCTCGCGCGGGATGCCCTCCATGATCTCGGTGCTGATGAAGCCGGGACGCACCGCGTTGAAGCGCACGTTCACCTCGCCGTACTCGTCGGCGGCGTTGCGGATGATCTGCTCCAGGGCGGCCTTGGCCGGGCCGTACGCCCCGCCGTACCGCTTGGTCATCGCGCCCGAGATCGACGACATCCCCACGAACGAACCGCCACCCGCCGCGACCATGGGCGGCACCGAGTGCTTGACGAGCAACATCGCGCCGATCGTGTTGAGCTGCACGACGCGGGTGAACTCGTCGAGGTCCTGGAGGTGGTACGGCAGCGCACCGCCGCCACCACCGGCGTCCGCACCACGCCGTGCAACCCGCTGCTCCTCGGCGAGGGCGAAGTCGACGAGCGCGCACGGAGTCCCCGGTGACGTCGCCCGCCAGGTGACTGCACGGTGCCGGTGTCGGCCACTCCTGCGAGGTCCTCGTTGATCTGCTTCGCGGTGTCGACGAGCCGTGACTCGGTGCGGCCCGAGATCACGACGTCGGTACTGTCGCGGAGGCGCTCGGCACACGCGGCGCCCAGGCCGGTGCCGCCCCCGGTGACGATCACGGTGCGGCCGGTCAGCTGGCGCCAGGCCTCCCCTGGGCTGGTTCATCGTTCCTCCGGTTCGAGGTGACGGGGACGCCGGACATCCAGGGCATCCCGGAGAGCGGGTCGACATCCTCGCGCGCACCGATGAGCGCGCCGCGCTCTCGTCGACGTTTCATGGGTCAGCGCCACGGTGCCCGGTCGGACGGTGGCGTCGGCCGCGGTCGTCACCGTGACGGCGCCGTGCCCGGTGGCCAGGGCGGGCCTGCACCGGTGATCCTGCGACGAGATCGTCGGGGTGCACTGCGCGGCGGCTCGGGGCCGCGGTGGCGTAGTGCACCGAGTTGCCCCAGCCCATCTGGCGGTGTGGCGTGACCACGAGCGGGGCGCTCGGCGGTCGGTGGTGCGCCAGGCGTTCGAAGAGGACGTCGTGGGCGAGGGCGAAGCGCCCGTCGTGGACCACCGTGTCGCGGAGCCAGCCCACCGGGTCGTCGTCGGCGACGAAGCGGGGTCCGCGCGTGAACACCGCTTCGGGGTCGCGGCCGACGGCGCCGAGCACACCGCCGAGGAACTGCTCGTCGGTGATGTCCGGCGCAGGGTCGCCGCCGAGCCGGGCGACGAGCGACGCGAGGATCCACCACATCGAGCGGCGATCGGCCCCTCGCAGGCACGACGGCGCGCGGGCGCGCAGGCCGGGCCCGGTCGAGAGGTAGGCGTTCATGTCGATGTCGGCGTTCGAGCTGCCCGGTCGCGGGGAGCACGCGGCGAGCTCGACGGTGCGGTGCGGGCCGTCGATCACGGCCAGCGTGCCGAGCGACGCCAGCTGGGCCTCGACGCGCCGGGTCGGGGCTCGCCGTCGCGGGGTTCCCGCCGAGGACGACGAGGGCGCAGACGGCCGGCCGCGATCTCGTCGGCGATGGCGACCGGGACGGCAGCTGCCCGACGACACGCGGAGGTCGGGCCGACCTCGCGGCCTTCGGGTGTGGGTTGCCACCGGCGGCCGGGTGCAGGACGACCGAACGGCCCGCGGATACGCATGCCCCCGTCGACGTCGAGTGAGCCGTTGGCGACGAGCAGCACCCAGCGGAGCCACTCCACGAGGATCCTGTCGCGCGCCATGGTGGTGCTGGTGCCGCAGAGCAACGGCCTGGCTCTCGACGATCTCGCGGGCGAGAGCGCAGTGAGATCGGCCTCCGCGACGCCTGCAGTGGCGGCCGCGGGGTGGCGAGGTCGAATCCGGCGAGGGCGTCGACCAGAGCAGCGGCATCGTCGGCGACCGCGCCGCTTCGACACGCGCCCGCGCCGCGGGGTCCTGCAGCACCGCGCCGGCGAGCGCAGCGAGCACCACCACGTCGGACCTCGGGCGCACTGCGAGGTGACGGTCGGCCTGCGCCGCCGTCTCGGTGCGGCGCGGGTCGAGCACCCACACCCGACCGCCGGCGCGGCGGTGGTCGCGCAGGTGACGCACGGGATCGGGCAGCGTGGTGCCGTAACCGTGCGACACCACCGGGTTGGTGCCGACGAGCACCAGCAGACCGGCCGCATGCGGGTCCCACAGGGGTGCGACCGTCGAGTTGCCCGCGACCATCTCGGCCGCGAGCAGCACCGGCGAGTTGTCGAGCGTGGCCGCCGAGTAGAAGCTGCCGGAGCGCAGCGCGCCGAGCAGGCCGCCGAGCCCGATCTGGCCGGCCGAGTCGTACGCGATGCCGGTGGCCACGTACACGCCCACCGCGTCGTGGCCGTGCTCCTCCTGCACCCCGCGCACTACGGCGGCGAGGTCGTCGAGCGCGTCGTCCCATTTCGTCGCCGCGCCGCGGACCTCAGGCCGGTCGAGACGACCGGGGCCGTGGTGCCATGCGGGCAGCGCCCGCCCCTTGGAGCAGGTGTAGCCCCGTGAGAGCGGGTGGTCGGCGTCACCCCGCACCGAGACGACCTGCTCGTCCTGATCGTCGCCGCGCTCCACCGTGACGACGATGCCGCAGGCGGCGGCGCAGATCCGGCAGTAGGAGGGCACCTCTTCGCGCACGGCCCACGGTAACCCGATCCGGCAGGTACTCGGTTACCGTCACGGCCATGACCGACGTCTTCGCCCCCGCACCGCTCGGCCCCGTCGAGCTGCGCAACCGCATCGTCAAGGCCGCCACGTTCGAGGGCATGAGCCCGAACAGCGTGGTGTCAGAGCAGTTGATCGAGTTCCACCGCCGCATGGCCGCCGGCGGGGTGGGCATGACGACGGTCTCGTACCTAGCGGTCTCGGAGAACGGCCGTGGCGCGCCGAACGAGATCTACATCCACGACGGCGCGCGTGCGGGGCTGGAGAAGATCGCCGGTGTCGTGCACGCCGAGGGGGCCCGCATCAGTGCGCAGCTCGGCCATGCCGGCGCGGTCGGTGTGCTCCCCGGCAAGAAGGTGCTCGGCCCGTCGAAGGCCATCACGCTGATGGGCAGCAAGGTGCAGGAGATCTCCCGCGGTGAGATCGACGAGGTCGTCGCGCAGTTCGCCGCGGGCGGGGCGATGCTCGCCGACGCCGGTTTCGACTGCGTGGAGCTGCACCTCGGTCACCACTACCTGCCGTCGTCGTTCATGAGCCCGAAGTGGAACAAGCGCAAGGACGACTACGGCGGTTCGGTGGAGAACCGCGCCCGCTTCCCGCTCGCGATCATCCGCGCGGTGCACGAGGCCGTCGGTGGGCGGATGGCCATCACCGCCAAGATGAACATGGACGACGGCATCAAGAAGGGCCTGCACCCCGAGGAGAGCATCCGCTTCGCCAAGCTGTTCGAGGCCGAGGGCAAGCTCGACGCGCTGGAGCTGAGCGGCGGGGGCTCCCAGGTGAACCAGATGTACATGTTCCGGGGCGAGGCGCCGCGCAAGGAGTTCGCCGAGGTGCTGCCGGGCGCGATCAAGTACGGGTTCAAGGTGGTGGGCCCGCTGGTGATGAAGGAGTACCCGTTCGAGGAGGCGTACTTCCTGCCGATGGCGCGGCGGTTCCGCAAGGAGCTGTCGATGCCGCTCATCCTCCTCGGGGGGATCAACCGGCTCGACACCATCCAGTCGGCCCTCGACGAGGGCTTCGACTTCGTGGCGATCGGCCGGGCGCTGCTGCGGGAGCCCGACCTGCCCAACCGCTGGGCCGCGGGCGAGCAGGCGGCGGCGAGCTGCATCCACTGCAACAAGTGCATGCCGAGCATCTACTCGGGCACCCGCTGCGTGATCGACCACCCCGCACCGCTCCAGCTGACGTAACCGGCAGTTTCCCGTTCACGGGCCATACTGGCCGGGTGGACCGACTGCCCGACTGGAGCGCCAACCCGCACCGCGCCGTGCAGCCCGCCCCGGGCCCGGAGAGCATCCTCGAGCATCTCGCGCCGCACACGCACGTGATCGTGCCGTTGGCCGCGGGTGAGCCCGTGCTCACCATGGACGCGATCCAGGCGCACGCCGACGAGCTCACGGGCGTCACCGTGCACCAGATGCACGGGTTGCACGACCGCCCGTTCCTGCACGGCCTCAACCGCGGTCATCTCGAATACCAGAGCTACTTCCTCTCCCCCGTCACCCGGAAGGCGTTCCTCGGTGGCGGCTGCGACCTCGTGCCGTGCCACTTCAGCGAGGTGCCGGCGTTGCTGCGCCGCCTCACCGGTCCGAAGATCGTGGCGGCCGCGTGCTCGCCCATGGACCGCCACGGCTACTTCTCGCTCGGCACCAACGCCGACTACGTCGCGCCGTTCATCGGGCACGTGCCGTTCTTCCTCGAGGCGAACGCGCAGATGCCGCGCACGTTCGGCCGCAACCAGATCCACGTGAGCCAGACCATCGGCTGGGTGGAGGCCGACTACCAGTTGGTGGAGGTGCCGCCGGCCGCCCCGAGCGACATCGACCGTCGCATCGCCGACTACGTCGCGGAGCGGGTGCCGAACGGCGCCACCATCCAGGCCGGCATCGGCTCGATCCCGAACGCGGTGTTCGAACGGTTGCGGGGCCACCAGCACCTGGGCATCCACACCGAGTTGCTGTCCGACGGTGTGATCGACCTCGTCGAGCGCGGCGTGGTCACCGGCACCCGCAAGGTGCGGCGCCCCACCAAGGTGGTGGCCACGTTCGCGCTCGGCACGCGCGCGCTCTATGACTTCATCCACGAGAACGCGTCGGTGGAGCTGCTGCCCGTCGACTGGGTGAACGACCCGCGCAACATCGGTCGGGAGCAGCACTTCGTGTCCGTGAACGCGACGCTCGAGGTCGACCTGCTCGGCCAGGCCGCGTCGGAGACGCTCAACGGCCGCTACTACAGCGGGTCGGGGGGCCAGGCCGACTTCGCCCGCGGCGCGATGTACGCCGAGCACGGCCAGGGGTTCCTCGTGCTCCACTCCACCACCAAGGACGGCACGCACTCGCGCATCTGCCCCCAGTTGCCGGCCGGTTCCGTGGTCACCACGTTGAAGAACACCGTCGACAACGTGGTGACCGAGTACGGCGTGGCCGAGCTGCGCGGCCGCTCCCTCCGCCAGCGTGCGCACGCGCTCATCCAGGTGTCGCACCCCGACCACCGCGACGACCTCACGGCCGCGGCCCGGCGCCTGGGCTACCTGTAGACGACCTCGCTCAGCCGGCGAACTCCTGCGGCTCGCCGCGGGTGGTGGTCAGCGGGATGATCCCCGCCCACACCGGGAGGGCGAGGTCTTCCTCGTCGTCGACGGGACCGCCGGCGCGCACCTTGACGGAAGCCTCCTCGATCGGCACCGCGAGGACCGCGGTGCGTCGGAGCTCGCTCGCGTTCGGCGGGCGCGCTTCCGTGCTCCGTCCAGGGAGTGCGTGGTCGACGATCACGGTGAGGGCGCGCTCGGCCTCTTCGCCGCGCACACGCCGCGCCGCACCGAGGATCACGACGGAGCGGTAGTTCGCGGAGTGGTGCATCTGCGACTTGGCGAGCACGAGCGCGTCGATCAGTGTGACGGTGACGCACAGCGGCGCACCGCTGGTGAGCGTGCGCACGAGACGCGTGCCGGGTGCGCCGTGCAGGTACAGGGTGTCGTCGATGCGGCCGTAGACCATCGGGATCACGAACGGTGCGTCGTCGACGACGAATCCCACGTGAGCGAAGAGCGCTTCGTCGAGGATCGAGTATGCGAGCTCGCGGTCGTACGACCCGCGCTCGTCGCGTCGCACCGCGGTGCGCGCCGTCTGGGTGAGGGGTCCCGCCGCCATGGGGCCAGTGTGACGGACGCGAGCACCGCGCCGCCGGGGATTTCGCGCGTCAGTCGCGCACGAGACCCGGGGGCCGGCCGAGCGGCAGCTCGAAGTGGGTCCGGATGCCCGCCGGCGCCGCGACCACGGTGGGGATCATGTTCACCGCGCTCATCGCCGTCCACATGCGCCCAGTGAAGCCGATGTCGCCGTTGACGTCGGGGTTGGTCGGCTCGAGCGTGAGCTTCGTGGGCTCGTCGCCCTCGAACTCCACGATGTACTTGTTGGTGCCGTAGTCGTAGCTCGGGGTGATCTTCTCCCCCATCCGCCAGAACGACTGGAACACGATGCGGGGCACGCCGTCGGAGATCACCTGCCACTGGTGGTGCATCCCGGCGACGGTGCCCTGCGGGATGAATCCCGACTTCACCGTGAGGTCCTCGTCGGCCGTTGCGACCGCGAGTGACGTCTCGACCCGGTCGACCCGGATGTCGAGTGCGGCGGCGAGCATGCGGATCGACTCGTTGAAGATGTGCTCCATGGTGTGGATCAGCGGGCTCGGGTCGGCGACCGCCTCGATCGGGTCGCGCCCGAAGCCGAGGCCGGGGAAGTTCATCTCGTACGACGGGTGCTGCGTGAGGATGCAGATCTCGGTGACCGTCACCTTCGAGATGCGGGTCATCAGGCGCGACGCGGTGATGGTGAACAGGTCGCCCACGAAGCCGGGGTGGATGCCGGCGCCGTGGAGCGACGTGCCGCCCTCCTGACACGCGGCTTCGAGGCGGGCCGTCTCCTCGGGGTCGCGCGGCGGCGGGTAGGCGAAGCCGATCGGCGTCACGATGTTCTTGCCGGAGCGCAGGATGGCGCACATGTCGTCGATGTCGCGGTAGAGCGGGGCGTAGTTCACGCAGTCGGCGTCGAGGGCGAGGATCTCGTCCTTGCTCGTGGTGCAGGCCACGCCCAGCGGGGCGATCCCCGCCACCTCGCCGGCGTCCCGGCCCTGCTTGGCGTCGGACGTCACGTAGGCGCCGACCAGCTCGTAGGCGGGATCGGCGGCGAAGTGCCGGATCGAGATCTGCCCGATGGAACCGGTCGCCCACTGGATCACCCGGTACGGCTGCGTGCCCTGTGCCATCTGACGTCCTCCTGCTCTCGGTCCTCCGGCGGCGGCCCGGCGCACCCTAGAAGGGGCCCCGGAGGCGCACCACTGCCGGCAACGGGTCGCGGACGGATGCAAGGGGGTTCTGACATCAATTGCACATCCGCGGCGGAGATGTGGTCCGGACGATGGGCGGCCGTGGATAATCACCTCGTGCAACGCGTGTCCTACCGGGGCGGACGACATGCGATCCCGTGGCTGGTCGCGTACCTCGCCACCGGGGTCGCGGTCGCGTTTCTCCAGCCCCAGCACGGCCAGGCACCGTGGTACCCGCCCACCGCCATCGGGATCGCCCTCTTCCTGTTCTGCGGCCGCCGCTGGTGGCCCGCGGTCCTGGGCTGCGAGTTGGTGATCTCATATCTCCAGTACCGCACGGCCGGCCCGGCGGTGGTGAGCGCGAGTGTCACGACGCTCGAGGAGCTCCTCGCCGCGTCGCTGCTGCTGCACTGGGGCCTCCGACCCGCGCTGCGCGCCGCGGAAGACGTCGTGAAGCTGCTGCTCGCCGCGCTCGCGATGGCCGTCGCGGGCGCGCTGGTGGGCGTACCCCTGGTGCGCGCGCTCGACTTCGCCCCGGCCACGCCCTGGTCGATGCTGCGGGTGTGGTCGGTGGGCGAGCTCACCGGGGTGATGGCGCTCCTCCCGGTGCTCCTGCTCCTGTTCCACGAGCCGCGCCGGATCCGCGAACGCCTCGGCGGACTGCCGCTCGCTCGCGCGGTGCTGCTCCTCGCCCTCACACTGCTCTCGATCGTCCCGACCGCACTCGTGTTCGCGCGCATCGGCCCGGGATCGGTGGAGTTCGACGACATCGGCACCGTGATGCTGCTCCCGCTGCCCCTGCTCTGGGTCGCGCTGCGCTTCGGTCGGTACCGGGCGAGCCTCGTGGCCCTGACGGTGAACGTCGCCGCACTCGCGGCGCTCGGCATCGGCGACGGGACGCGCGTCGTGAACACCGCCGACTACACCTCTGCCCAGTTGTTCATGTTCGTGGTGACCCTCGTCGTGCTGTTCACCGCGGTCACGGTCGACGCGCAGCGCGAAGCGTCGGCGTTCGAGCACCTCCTGCTCGATCGCACTCCGCTGGCAGTGATCGCGATCGACCTGGATGCACGCGTCACGATGTGGAACGGCACGGCCACCGAGATGTTCGGCTGGCGGCCCGACGAGGTGTTGGGCGCCCACCTGCCCATCATCCTCCCGTCCGACCGGGCCGAGTGGTCCGCGCGGATCGAGGATCCCGCGCCCTACGTGCTCGAACGTCGCTATCTCTGCAAGGACGGTTCGACCAGGAGCGGCCGCGTGCACGCGGCACCGTTGCGGAACGCGACCGGGCAGCTGATCGGGCGCTTCGCGCTCATCGAGGACGACCGTGAGCTGCGGCTGGCGAACTTCCAACGCGACCTCGTGTCGAGTGCGATGGGTCAGGCCGCGGAGTCGATCTTCGTCGCCGCACCCGACGGCACCCTGCAGTACACGAACCTGGCGCTCGCCGAGCTCACGGGCCGCGACTTCGCCGACCTCGGCGAGATCAACGTCACCGATCTCGGCCTCTACGAGGAGGGCGCCGACGGCCCGTCCGGTGCGTCGATCGCCACGATCGACCGTACGTGGACCGGCACGCTCGTGGCCCACGACGCCGCTGGCGGCGCGCACACGGTGGAGGCGAGCGTCACGCCGATCCGCAGCACGAGCGGGGTCATCCAGGCGTACGTCGGGGTGATGCGCGACATGTCGCGTGAACTGCGGCTCGAGGCCGACCTCGCGCGCGAACAGGCCGAGCGGGCCGCGCTCACCGATGCGTTCGCATCGGTCCACACCGGACTCACCCCGGAGCGCACGGCGCTCGGACTGTGCCGCGCGGCCATGAGGGTCGACGGGCTCGACGGCGCAGTGGTGCTGCGGCGAACGCCCGACGGGGTGCTCACCGCGCTCGGCGCCGAGCTGCCCCCGGGCAGCGACGTCGTGCCGGGCACCATGGCCCCCGACGTGAGCGCGCTGGTCCTCGGCCGCGCCGCGAGCGGGCCGTTCGTCTTCGACTGGAGCGAACCCGCCTGGTCGGGTCCGGTCGTCGACGCGCTCGCCGCTCGTGGGCTCACCGCGCTCGGTGGCGCGCCGATCGTGTGGGACGGCCAGCTCCGGGGCGTGTTCCTCTGTGGCACGAACCGGAGCGACGGCGCGATGTGGCTCGGCGCCAGCAACACCCTGGGCGAGATCGCGAGTCACGCCGCGGCGCTGCTCGGCCCGCAGCTCGCGCGCCTCGACGTGGGCGAGACCGAGTACGGACGCATCCGTACGGTCATCGACGAGGAGCGGTTCCACCCCGTGTACCAGCCGGTGTTCCACCTCTTCTCCCGGGGCATCGTCGGCTACGAGGCGCTCACCCGGTTCGACGACGGCACCCGGCCCGACCTCGCCTTCGCCGCCGCGCACGCGGTCGGGCTCGGCCACGAGCTCGAGGAGGCGTGCGCCCGGAAGGCCATCGCGGGCGCCTCGCCCCTGCCCGACGGCTGCTGGCTCAGCGTCAACCTCTCGCCCTCGTTCGTCCTGGCGGGCCTGGCCGGTGCCGTCCTGGCCGACGCCCCGCGACCGCTCGTCATCGAGGTCACGGAGCACGTCGCCGTCGACGACTACGGGGCACTGCGCCAGTGCCTCGACTCGGTGCACGGCGTGCGCCTCGCGGTCGACGACGCGGGTGCCGGGTACGCCAGCCTCCACCACGTCGTGGAGCTCCGACCCGACTTCGTGAAGCTCGACATCGCGCTCACTCGTGGTGTGGAGGCCGACCAGGCGCGCCAGGCGATGATCGCCGGGATGCGCCACTTCGCGGCGGAGACCGCCACCCAGCTGATCGCCGAGGGCATCGAGACCGAGGACGAGGCCGACACGATGCGGCGCCTCGGGGTGGAGCTGGGCCAGGGCTACCTGCTCGGTCGACCGGCACCGGCCGCCGACTGGGTCTGACGGTCACGCGCGGCCGCGGCCGCTCCCGCTCGTTGCTACGGTTCCCCTCCATTCCACATCCAGGGGGGACACGGAAATGAGCCGATTCGACGGACAGGTCGTCATCGTGACGGGCGCAGCCCGCGGGCAGGGTGAGGCCGAGGCCCGCGCCTTCGCCGCCGAAGGGGCCACGGTGGTGCTGGCCGACGTCCTCGACGACGAGGGCGCGGCGGTCGCAGCCGACATCGGCGCCGCAGCCAGCTACGTGCACCTCGACGTGGCGAGCGAGGACAGCTGGGCCGCGTGCGTCGCCGCCGCGACCGCCCTCGGGCCGCTGCGCGTGCTGGTCAACAACGCCGGCATCATCCGCGCCGCCGCCATCGAGGACATGCCGCTCGACGAGTACATGGCGGTCGTCCAGGTGAACCAGGTCGGCTGCTTCCTCGGCATGCGCTCGGTGATCGCACCGCTGCGCTGAACGGCGGCGGCGCGATCGTGAACATCTCGTCCATCGACGGCATGCGCGGCAGCAACGGCATGATCGGCTACACCGCGCCGAAGTGGGCCATCCGCGGCATGAGCAAGGCCGCGGCCACCGAGCTCGGCAAGTACGGGATCCGCGTGAACTCCGTCCATCCCGGTGGCGTCAACACCATCATGGGGAACCCGATGGGCGACGCCGAGACCGCCACCGTCCCCTACGCCTACCAGGCCATCCCCCGCATCGGCGAGTGCGACGAGATCGCGCGTGCCGTGCTCTTCCTCGCCAGCGACGAGGCGTCGTACGTCACCGGCGCCGAGCTCGCGGTCGACGGTGGCACCACCTGCGGACGGCTCGAGCCCGGCCTGCCGGGCTCCGGCTTCAGCGGTGGCGGCGGCTACTCCGCAGACTGACCACGAACCCGGAGCGAGAAGATCCCACATGAGCAACTGGAAGCCCCGCGGAGCGCCCCTCCACCGTTCCCACCCCCGACGACCTCGTCGCCCGCCGTGAAGGCGCGGCCGCCATGCTCGGTGGCGCACTCACCGAGGGTGTGCGCGTCGCGGCAGCCGACCTCGGCGGCGTGGGATGCGTGGTCGCGGAGCCCGCCGCGCCGCACGCCAACATCGTCTGGTTCCACGGTGGCGGGTACCGCCTCGGCTCGGCCGACGGCTCGAAGGTCTTCGCCTCCCGGCTGGCGTCGATCACCTCGGCACGCGTCGTGATGGTCGACTACCGACTCGCGCCCGAGCACCCCTACCCGGCGGCGGTCGTCGACGCGTCTCGCGTGTACGACGCCGTGCTCGCCGACCCGGCGTGGAACGAGGTGCCGACCCTCGCCGCGGGTGACTCCGCGGGTGGCGGCCTCGCCCTGGCGCTCGCCGTCGCCGCCCGTGACGCCGGCGCGCCCGTGCCCGCCGGCCTCGTGCTGCTCTCCCCCTGGGCCGACCTGCGCAACGGGGCCGAGAGCTACACCACCAACGCGGCCACCGATCCGTTGTTCTCGCTCGCGTCGGCCACGGAGGCCGCCGGCCAGTACCTGCAAGGGCACGATCCCGCCGATCCCTACGTGTCCCCGGTGCTGGCCGAGGCGACGGGCCTGCCGCCCGCACTGGTCTTCGCCTCCACCGACGAGACGCTGCGCGACGACGCGCTCGCGGTCACGCGGCTGCTCGCCGAGGCGCGCATCGCCGTGGAGCTCCACCTGGTGCCCGACACGCAGCACGTGTGGCCGACGATCTTCCCCGACCACCCGGCGACGCTCCCCGCCCTCGAGGACATCGCGACGTTCGTGGGACGGCTCGCGAACTGACTAGCCCATGAAGGGCTTGCCGGTGGCGCGCTCGATCGTCTCCGGGATCTTGAACACGCGGAGCGCGTTCTCGCGCAGGAACTTGGGCCACACCTCGTCCTTGAACGGGACGTTCGGCATGTCGCGGAACTGCCGCTCGAGCGTGAGCCCGGCCGGAAAGTAGCCGCAGTACATGATCTTGTCGGCGCCCCGGGAGTTCGCGTACTTGATGATGTCCTCGGGGTAGTGCTTGGGCGCGAAGGCGCTCGTCATGTAGTGCAGGCCCGGCCACTTGAGCATCAGCTTCACCGCGAGCGCGGTCCACGGCTCACCGCCGTGCATCATCACGATCTTGAGCTCGGGGAAGTCGTAACACACCTCGTCGAAGTGCTCGACGAACTGCGGCCAGCTCGGCATGCGCGGGCCCACGATGCCGCCGTTGATCGTCATCGGGATGTCGAGCTCGATGCACTTCATGTACACCGGGTAGAGCTTCTTGTCGTTCACCGCCGCCTGCGGCACGAGGCCCGACGGGAAGATCATCGCGGAGACGATGTCGTACTCGGCCTTCTGCTGCTCGAGCTTCCGGAGCGCGTCGACCCCCTCGTGCGGGTTCACGTTCGCGCCGAGCACGAAGCGGTCGGGGTACTCGCGCTGGGCGCGGATGCCGTGCTCGGAGAGCCCGACCTTGGCGACGGAGATGCCGAACGCGTCCATCTTCTCGAGGATCCACTCGACGCGGTCGACCGACGGGTCGACGATGTCGGGCACCTGCTTGAACATGTACTGCGCGGGGAACTCCATCTCGCGCAGGCTCTCGGCGTCCTTGAGGTTGGCGCGGAAGAAGTCGTAGGTGTGGACCTTCTCCTCGACCGAGCCGTACGGGAAGCCGATCCCGAGGTCGACGATGCCGATGTCGGTGGGCATGCCCATGTGCGAGGTCTCCCTGGAGCCGGTGTGGCGAGCGGTCGTGGAGGGCGATTCTCCACCGGTCGGCGCAGGCGCGCCACTCGTGCGACGATGGCGCCGTGAGCGAGGAGCGCGAGCACCGGACGTTCTGCCGGGTCTGCAACGCCATGTGCGGCCTGGTGGTCACCAGCGGGGCCGACGACCGGGTGCTGCGGATCCGGGGCGACGACGAGCACCCGCTCTCCCGTGGCTACACCTGCCCGAAGGGCCGCGCCGTCGGTGCGCTGCACCACGACCCGCGCCGCCTCGACCACCCGCAGCTCGGCCGCGGCGCCGAGCGGCGGACGGTCCCGTGGGACGAGATGCTCGACGACCTGGCGGCCCGGATCGACGAGGCCCGGACCGTCCACGGCTCCGACTCGGTGGCGATGTACCTGGCGAGCGGCTCCGCCTTCGACACGGCCGGACGCCGCGCCGCCGAGCGCTTCCTGGCCCTCCTCGGGTCGCAGCAGCGATACACGGCGACGACGATCGACACACCGTGCAAGCCGCTGGTCGCCGAGGCCGTCGGCGGATGGTCGGGCCTCACCCCCGTCTGGGACCACGAGGCCGGCTCGCTGCTGCTGCTCTTCGGGACCAATCCGGTCGTCTCCCACGGGCACTCCAACGCCATCCCCGATCCGGTGCGGCGCCTGCGCGAGTTCCGGGCGCGGGGTGGCGAGATCTGGGTGTTCGACCCCCGCCGCACCGAGACCGCCACGCTCGCCGACCACCACGTGCAGCTCGCGCCCGGTACCGACTGGCTGGTGCTCGCCTGGTTGGTGCGCCAGTTGCTCGCCGACGCCGACGTCCGGCGTGACGCCGAGTTGCGCGCGACCGGGGTGGACCTGCTGGCCGGGCGCGCTCGGGCCGCTCGATCGTGACGACGTGCTCGCGCACACGGGCATGGACCCCGAGGTGCTCGACGCACTCGTGGCCTCGGTGCGCCCACGGCCGGCTCGCCGCGCTCACCGGCACCGGCTGCTCGATGGGTGTCGACGCGAACGTCACCGAATACCTCCTGTGGGCCCTCCACGTGGTCACCGACTCCGCCGACCGGCCGGGCGGCATGTGGTGCAATCCCGGGTACCTGCTCCAACTCGACGGGCGCGACTGGGAGCCGTCCGACGGCGTGCCCGGCGCCGGCCCGCCGAGCCGTCCCGGCTCCCGGCGCTTCGAGGAGTGGCCGTGCGCCGGGCTCCTCAGCGAGATCGAGGCCGGCAACGTGGCAAGTGCTCGTCGTGATGGGCGGCAACCCGGTGACCGCGTTCCCCGACACGGAGCGCACGCGGGCGGCGCTCGCGTCGCTCGACACGGTCGCGGTGGTCGACGTGCTGCCCACGGAGACGACGGAGTGCGCGACCCACCTGCTCCCGGCCACCGATCAGCTGGAACGCGCCGATCCTCACGTGGCTGCTCGACAACTACCAGCTCGCGGTGGCGGCGCAGTTCACCGACGTCGTCGTGCCCGCGAAGGCGGCACGTCGTCCACCGTGGTGGACCTTCAAGTCGCTCGCACGCCGCCTCGGCTTCTCCGTGCTCCCCGGCGACGCCGAACCCGACGGCCTGCACCGACCGCGACGTGCTCGCCGCTCCTGCGCCGCAGTCGCGACGGCGATGCGTTGCTCGCGGGACCCACCGCAGTGGTCGCGTCGAGCGGTGCACGGCTGGGTGCACGAACGCGTGCTCCCGCCGGGCGGGTGGCGGCTCGCACCGCCGCTGCTCCTCGCTTCGCTGCGGGAGGCCGTCGACACCCTCGGAGCGCCGACGGCCCCGATGCCCGCAGGCGGGCTCACACTCGTCGCGCACCGTCGGCTCCGGATGATGAACTCGCATTCAGGCGACATCGGCGCGCCCGGTGCGGCCCTCGAGACCGTCGGCGTGCTCGCGCACCCCGCCGTGGTGGAGGCGTTCGGTGGGAGCGGCGCGCCGGTACGAGTCGAGTCCGCGCACGGGCACGTCGACGGCGTGCTCGTCGCCGACGACCGGTGCCGCGCCGACGTCGTCGCGATCGCGCACGGGTTCGGCGACTGCAACGTGAGCCAACTCACGAGCGCCGACGTCGACATCGACCCGCTGACGGGAATGGTGCGCCAGTCGGGCATCCCCGTGACCCTTGTCACCCGCTGAGCGGGTCGGGACGGCGCGCGACGGCCGGTAGCGTGACCGGATGCTGCGGAACCGTCTCGTCCTCCTCGTCGCGCTCGCGGCGCTCGTCGCCGGTGTGCTCGGGCTCACCGTCCCCGCGGGGGCCGCGTCGGGCAACAACGCCGACACCGCGCTCGACAAGGCACTGGCCAAGTTCGTCGCCCGCCCCGACGGTTCGCCCGGCATCGCCGTCGTGGTGCAGCGGGGCGCATCGCCCGTGCTGCACGAGGCAGGGACCGCCGTCGTCGGCAGCGAGCATCCGATCGCCCTCGACGACCACACGCGGGTCGCGAGCGTCGCCAAGGCCTACAGCGGCGCCACTTCGCTCGCCGAGGTGAGCGCGGGTGCGCTCGCCGTCGACAGCACGGTCGGCAAGGTGCTCACCGGCATGCCGGCGGAGTGGGCCGACGTCACCCTCACGCAGTTGCTGCAGCACACGAGCGGCATCCCCGACTTCTCGCGCAGCAAGGAGTTCGCCGACGCGTTCCGCGGCAACCTGCTGGTTCCACCCGCGCCCGAGACGCTCGTGACCTACGTGTTCGACGAGCCGATGCTGTTCACGCCGGGTGCCCGCTACCACTACTCGAACACCGACAACATCCTCGTCGGCCTCATGGTGCAGGCGGCGACCGGCCAGCCCTACGAGAACGAGCTGCAGGCCAAGGTCGCCACGCCCCTCGGCCTCACCGAGACCACGCTGCCGGCGGGCAACTTCATGCCCCAGCCCTACGTGCACGGCTACGACATCTCCGACCCGAAGCAGCCCGAGGACATGAGCGAGCTGTTCGCCGCCGGGTGGACGTGGGCCTCGGGCGGCGTGGTCGCCACCCCGCGCGACGCCAACGCCTTCATCCGCGGCTACGTCGGTGGCGAGCTCTTCGACGCCACCACCCGCAAGGCGCAGATGACGTTCCGGCCCGGCAAGTCGGAGCCCACCGGCCCCGGCACCAACTCCGCAGGGCTCGGTGTGTTCCGGTACAAGACCCGCTGCGGCACCTTTTACGGCCACACCGGCAACACGCCGGGGTACACGCAGTTCGTCGCCGCGTCGAACGACGGGACCCGCTCGGCCTCGGTCTCCGTGAACGCACAGATCACGCCCAACGTGAACAAGTCGGCGTTCCCGGCGTTGCGCACGATCTTCGAGCTCGCCGTCTGCGCGGCCGCCGCCTGATCCGGTTACGCTCCCGCCCACACCAAGGGGGAGCGAGATGACGGAATACCCGCGCGAAGAAGTCGAGGCCGCGTTCGCAGAGTTCGTGCGCCGGGGGGTCGAGCAGGAGGACTGGCCGGCCTGGGCAGACATGTTCACCGACGACGCCCACTACGAGGAGCACGTGCTGGGCGTGTTCGAGGGCCGCGCCGCGATCAAGGACTGGATCGTGGCGACCATGCGCGACTACCCGAACATGACGCTGTGGATCGAGTGGTCGATCATCGACGGCAACCGCGTCGGGTTCTACATCTGGAACAACCTCCCCGACCCCACCGGCACGGGGAAGCGCTACGGGTTCCCCAACACCACGTTCCTCGAGTACGCGGGCAACGGGAAGTTCTCGTTCGAGGGCGACTACTACAACCCGCACGACGCCGGGCGCGTGTTCAAGGAGTGGATCGCCGACGGCGGCCGTCGCGACACACCACGCGACAAGTCGCTGCAGGGCATCGACAACTGGAACCCCGAACCTCGTGAACCCGCGTACTCGCGCGACGAGGTCGAGCGCGAGTTCGAGGCCTACCGGCTCCGCGCCGCGAAGGCGGTGGAGACCGGCGACTGGGACCAGTGGGCCGACCAGTTCACCGACGACGCCCACTACCGCGAGCACCACTACGGCTACTACTCGTCGGGCGCCGAGATCCGGAAGTGGATCAAGGACGTGATGGGGCCGTTCCCCACCATGGAGTTCCCGGTGTCGTGGCGCCTCATCGACGGCAACCGCGTGAGCGCACTGATCCCGAACATCCTGCCGGCGCCCGAGGGCGACGACGGCTACTACGGGTTCGACGTCAACACCGTCCTCCACTACGCCGGGAACGGGAAGTGGAGCTTCGAGGAGGACGTCTACAACCCCGAAGAGGCGCAGGAAGTGATCAACAAGTGGATCGCCGCGGGCGGGGTGATCCCCTCCTGAGCGACGCGGTCCACACCACCGGGCTGCTCGTCCTCTCGGAGAAGTGCCTGCGCGCCTCCGACGAGGACGAGTGGCACGGATGGCAGCAGTCGGTCCGCCTCCCCGCCCTGTGCGGTGACGGCGGCGCATGGGTCGCCACCCGGTTCGAGCTGACGGAACGCCCGCCCGTGGGCCGACCCGGTCTCGGGTACACCCATGTCACGATCCTCGAGCTCGACGATACGGACGTTGCCGCGCAGGCGGCACACGTCCTGGACCGCGAGGACGCGCTGCGTTGCGACGGGCACGGCTTCGACACGCACGTGGTCGTCGGCGCGGAGGTGTTCGCGGCGCACGGGCCGCACTCGGCGAAGCCCGCACCGTCGCCCGCGCTCCGGGGCCACATCCTCGCCCACGTGATGTGCAACGACGCGGCCCGCGAAGCCGAGTGGGATGCCTGGTACGACGAGCAGCACGTGCCCGACATGCTCGCGTGTGGTGCCT
>JAXLRL010000041.1:0-25255 GCA_046331125.1 Acidimicrobiia bacterium | reverse complement strand
CGCTGTCGGATGCCGGGCGCGCCAACGTGGAACGGCCCGTCGCCCTCGTGGTCGCGGGTGACGACCAGCCGCACCTGTTCACGCCGTTCGGTGAAGCCGGCGCGACGCCCACCGAGCGGGGCGTCGGCCTCGACGCCGACCACGTGCATGGTCCCGTGTACCTCGACTTCGACGAGGGAGTGGACGCCTTCGCCGCGGTGCTGGCCTCGCTGGTGCCCGCCGGCGGGGTCGTCGCGGTCGACGACGTGACCGCGGCGATGCACCGCAACCACACCGGGCTGTTCTCCGAGTGGCCGCCACGCGCGGCGACCGACGTCACCGGTCCGGCGCGCCTCGTGAAGACGCCCGACGAGCTCGCGATCATGCGCCAGGGGCTCTGGATCACCGAGCAGGCGATGGCCGACGTGCACGCGCACCTGGTGCCGGGGGTGCGCCAGACCGAGCTCACCGCGCGCTTCCTCCACCGGGTGTTCGAGCTCGGCGCCGACGCGAACATCCTCGACCCGATCTGGCAGATCATGCCCGACCGCAAGGCCGATCTCCCGTGGACGGTGCACGGCGACATCGCGTGCCCGTTGTTGAGCACCGAGCGGGAGCTCGCTCGCGGCGACGTGCTGTGGGTCGACACCGGGATGCTCTTCGGCGGCTTCCACACCGACTTCGGCCGGACCTGGATCGTCGACGCCGCGCCGACCGCGCGCCAGCAGGAGCACTACGAGGCGTGGCGTGCGGTCAACGACGCCGCGCTCGGTGAGCTCCGAGCGGGCGCGACCGGCGGCGACCTCACCCGCGCCGCGCGCGCCGCGTACGACGCCGGGCGTTACACCGCCGACAAGCCGTGGATGCTCCACTTCTACCTGTCGCACGGCATCGGCCTCGACAGCGCGGAGATGCCGTTCATCGGCAGCGACCTCGGCGACGCGTTCGACGACGGGTTCGTGCTCGAGACCGGGGCCATCGTCGTCCTCGAACCGGTGATCTGGGAAGAGGGCTTCGGCGGGTACCGCTCCGAGAACGTCTACGCGGTCACCGACACCGGCTGGATCGAGCTCACCGACTACCCCTACGACCCGTACACGGACTGATCACCATGGCCACGGAACTCCTGCCCGACGATCGCACCCTCCGCCTGGTCCGCCGCGAACGCGCGCTCGCGGCGATGGCCGCCGCCGACCTCGACCTGCTCGTGCTGGGCCGGCCGGCGAACGTGCGGTACGTCGCCGGCGCGCAGTTGCTCTGGAACGCGGGGCCGCGTGGCTTCAGCCCCGCGGCGTGCTGGTGCGCGCGATCGGCGACGTGCACCTCCTCTCCACGTGGGACGAAGGTGTGCCGGAGGAGATCACCCACGACCACCTCTACGGGCTCACCTGGGACCCGATGAACCTCGTCGCGGTGCTGCAGGGGATCGCGGCGACCGCGTCGCCGCAACGCGTCGGGACCGACGCGCTGTCGCCGTTGTTCGCCAAGTTGCTGCCGGTCGCGTTTCCCGACGCGGCGATCGTCGACGGTGAGGCCGCGCTGCAGACGGTCCGCCGGGTCAAGACCGCCGAGGAGATCGCGGCGATCCGCAGCTCGATCGCGGTCACCGAGGCGTCGCTCGCGGCGGCGATCGCCGAGCTGCACCCGGGCATCACCGAGCGCCGGCTCACCGGGGTGTTCATGGACGCGATGGCGTCGCACGGTGTGACCACGCCGGCCACGCAGGACATCGCCCGCATCACCTCGCGGCCGCGGGGGATCGCGACGAGGCCGTGCGCGCCGGTGACCTCGTGACCTTCGACGCCGGCGTCGTGGCGATGGGCTACACGGGCGAGGTCTCCTGCACGTGGGTGGTCGGCACGCACGGCCACGCGCGGCGGCCCGCGATCTGTTCCGGCGCGCACGCGCTGTCGGACGCGCTGGTCGACGCTTCTCGGCGGCGCCACCGCCGACGTGCTGCTGGCTGGGTACGACTCGGTCGGGGAGGCACTCCCTGCCGGGCCGGTGGCGCGGATCGGTCTCGGGCCCGAGGAGCTGCTGGTGGTGCGGCGACCTGCCCGCCACTGCGGCGCACCACGCTCGATGCCGGGGTCGTGCTGAGCGTCACCGCCACCGTCGCCGAACCGGGCGTCGGCACCGTCACGGCCCGCGACGTCGTGCTGGTCACCGACGGCGGGCCCGAGGTGCTCACCACCAGTCCGTGGTGGGACGACGCGCCTTGACCGCAACGCACGGGGCCCGCCTGCGGGCACGGTCGTGCTCGACCTGTCGAGCGGCATCGCCGGCGCACTGCACCAAGCTGCTCGCCGACGGCGGCGCCGACGTGGTGAAGGTGGAGGGACCCCACGGGCGACCCGTTGCGCCGGTGGTCGGCCTCCGGAGCGCCGATCGTGCCGGGTGACGACGGCGCGCTCTTCTCCTACCTCGCGGGCTCGAAGCGCAGCGTGGTGGTGGACGCCGACGCGCCGGGCGCGGCCGACACGCTCGCCGGGTGGTTCGCCGCGGCCGATGTGGTGGTGTGGTCGGAGGGATCGGCGGTCGCCGCGTTGCCCGCGTGCGCGCCCGCTGCGCTGGCGGCCGCGCACCCGCATCTCGTGGTCGCCGCCGTCAGCCCGTTCGGGCTCGACGGCCCCTGGGCGGGCCGGGCCGCGACCGAGTTCACGTTGCAGGCGTGGTCGGGTGGCGCGGTCGGTCTCGGCCGCGGGTACCCCGACCGCGCGCCGCTGTCGGTGGGTGGCCGGGTGGGGGAGTGGGTCACCGGCACCTACGCCGCGATCGGCGTGCTGGCGTCGCTCACCCGCGCCGAGGCCCGCACCGAGGACGGCGGCGAGATCGTCGACGTGTCGATGCTCGAGGCCGTCGCCACCTGCCTCACGTACTACCCGGTCACGTTCGCGGAGATCGCGGGGCGGCCGTACCGCTCGGGGCGGTCGGTGCCCTCACCCGGCGTGGAGACCGCGAGCGATGGTCTCGTGGGCCTGGGCACGGGCACGGGGCAGCAGTGGCTCGACCTGTGCGTGATGGTCGGCCATCCCGAGTGGGCCGACGACGCCACGTTGCGCACCGAACGGTGGCGCATCGCGCCCATGATCCGCGAGTGGGCGGCGACGCACACGGTCGCGGAGATCGTCGATCTCGCCGGCGCCTTCCGCATCCCCCATGCGCCCGTCGGCAACGGCGCGACCATCCCGGTGACCGACCACTTCGTCGCGCGCGGCTCGTTGGTGACCAACCCGCGTGACGGCTTCGTGCAACCGGGCCCGCCCTACCGCACCACGCCGAACCTGCTGTGCGCGCCCGGCCCCGCACCCCGACTCGGAGAGACCTCCCTCACGGAGGCGATCGCCGAGCGACCGCCTCGCCCTCCACGCGCGCACACCTCCGCGCGCCCGCTCGCCGGGACGCGGGTGCTCGACCTCACCGCGTTCTGGGCGGGGCCGGTGGTCACGCAGATGCTCGGCATGCTCGGCGCCGAAGTGATCCACGTGGAGTCGCCCACCCGGCCCGACGGCACCCGCATGCTCGCCAACCTGCCGTTCACCGACGACCAGTGGTGGGAGCGCTGCGGCATCTTCTCCGCGCTGAACGTGAACAAGCGGAGCGTCACGCTCGATCTGGCCGACGAGCGCGGGCGTGCCGCGCTGCGCAAGCTGCTCGCCACCTGCGACGTGGTGGTCGAGAACTACACGCCGCGCGTGCTGGAGCAGCTCGGCCTCGACTTCGAGTCGGCGCGCGCGATCCGGCCCGATCTGGTGATGGTGCGCATGCCCGGGTTCGGGCTCGACGGCCCGTGGCGCGACAACGCCGCATTTGCGTTCGTGGTGGAGGACGCCGCCGGGTTCACGTGGATGACGGGGTATGGCGACACCAACCCGATCTCGCCGTACTGCATCGATGATCCCGGCGCGGGGCTGCATGCGCTCACCGGGTTGCTGCTCGCGCTCGAGCACCGCCGGCAGACCGGCGAGGGGGTGCTGGTGGAGGCGGCGATGGTCGACGCCGCGCTCGCGATCACGGCGGAGCAGGTCGTCGAGCACTCGGCGTACGGCGCGTTGCTGCAACGCGACGGGAACCGCGGTCCCACCGCGGCGCCGCAGAACCTCTACCGCGCTGCCGGCGAGGACGCCTGGATCGCGATCGCGGTGGCGACCGACGAACAGTGGCGCGCGCTCGTGGCCGCGCTCGGGTGGGACGACGACCCGGCACTGCACACGGCGACCGCGCGCCGCGCCCGCCACGACGAGCTCGACGCGCGCCTTTCGGGGAGTGGTGCGCGAGCCGCACCGCCGACGAGATCGTCGACCGGCTCTGGCCGGCAGTGTGCCTGTTGTGCCCGTGGTGCTGCCGCACCAACAGAGCGGCCTGCGCAACTGCAGCACTGCGGGTGGTTCGAGGTGGTCGACCACCCCGTCAACGGACCGGCGCGGCACAGCACCCTGCCCATGCGGTGCTCCCGCGGTCCGGAGCGGTGGATCACCCGTCACGCGCCGCTCTTCGGCGAGGACACACGCGAGGTGCTGCTCGCCGCGGGGGTCACCGAAACCGAGCTCGCGGAGTTGGAAGCCGCGGGCATCACCGGGCGTGCGCCCGCGGGTGCCTGAGGCGCCGGTCCGGTTTCCCTACGATGCGCCCCATGTCGCGTCTCTCCTACGACCCGGTCGAGGCCGCCCGTCGGCATTGGCTGCAACAGGGCTGGGACGACGCGGCCGCGGGCGTGGCGGGTTCCGTCTCGATCATGCGCGGGTGGCAGATCATCCTGAATCGGGCGAACGAGCTGCTGCGCCCCTACGACCTCACCTTCGCCCGCTACCAGGTGCTCGGCCTGCTCAGCCCCGGGTGGAAGCTGCCGCTCGGCCAGGTGGGCGCCGCGCTCTGGATCACGCCGGGCACGGTGACCAGCTCCGTCGACCGGCTCGAGGCCGCCGGGCTGATCCGGCGGGTGCCCCACCCCGACGACGGGCGCACCGTGCTGGCCGAGATCACGCCCAAGGGGCGGCGCGTGTTCGACAAGGCGGTCGGCGAGCTCAACCGGGAGATCTTCGCGACGATCCCGCTCACCGAGGACGAGCTCGCGCAACTCGTGGTGCTCATGAACAAGATCCGGTCGGCGGCCGGCGACACGGTGACACCCCGCGAGGACTGACCCGGGAGGTTCGGGCGATGACGCGACAGGGCCGGCAGATGGTGTTCGTCGGCGCGGGTCGTCCGCTCGAGGTGCGCGAGCGCGACGTCGCCGATCCCGTCCCCGGTGGCGTGCTGCTGCGGACGGTGCTCGGTGGCGTGTGCGGCACGGATGCGCACCGGCTCGACGGCGACCTCCCCGATGCGGGCCGCCCGATCTGCTTCGGTCACGAAGGGATCGGCCGCATCGAGGTGCTCGGGGACGGGCGCACCACCGACACGTCCGGCAACCCCGTCGCGGTCGGCGACCTCGTGTACTGGACGCCCTCGGGCCGCACGCCCGCAGAGGTGCCCGACACCGGGTGGCCGCCGCCGGCCGACGTGCCCAACCCCGCCACCTACCAGGACTACGCGACCCTCGGCCCCGAGAACGCGTTCTTCCGCATCCCCGACGGCACGCCGCCCGAGGCGGTGATCGCGTTCGGCTGCGCGATGCCCACTGCGTGCGGCGGGCTCACGCGCCTCGGTGGAGTGCACGCGGGACAGACGGTCGTGGTGCAGGGGAGCGGCCCGGTGGGGCTGTCGGCCACGTTGCTCGCGTCGCTCGCCGCGCCTGCGGTGCGGGATCGTGATCGGCGCTCGACTCCCGGCTCGAGGTCGCGCTTCGCGACTCGGTGCCACCACCGTCATCCCGTTGCCGTCGACGACCGTCGACGAGCGGCATGCCAGATCCTCGACCTCACCGACGGACGCGGCGCCGACGTCGTCATCGAGGCGACCGGACGCATGGACGTGCTCGCCGAGGGCATGGCGCTGCTCGCCCCGAACGGCCGCTACCTCGTGATGGGGATCTACTCGGGGCACGGCGGCGTGGAGCTCGACGTCGTGCGGCTCAACAACCTCAGCCAGTCGGTGATCGGCACGATGGGCCCCGCGAGCTTCGACGACTACCGCACCACCGTGTCGCTCGCGGCCGACCACGGCGCGCGCCTCGGCTTCGCCGACCTGGTGACGCACAAGTTCCCGATGGCGCAGACGGAGGCCGCCATCGCCGTCGCCCGCAAGGGCGAGGCCATCAAGGCCGTCGTCACCCCCGAGCTCGGTTAGATCCGAACTTGCGTCGCTCGTCCCGGTATACCCGGGAGCAACGACGCAAGTTCGGGGCTACGCGGTGACGGGGGCGGGGATGCGGTAGAGGCCCATTGCGTTGTCGCTCATCACCTTGCGGCGCGACTCGGGCGCGAGCTGCGAGAGCGCGGTGCCCGCGAGGTTCGCGCTGTCGGGGTAGAGGCACGTGGGGTGCGGGAAGTCGGTCTCGAACATCACGCGGTCGTCGCCGAGCGCGGCCACGGCCGACGCGAGGCCGGCGTCCTCGAACCAGAAGCACCCGTACATCTGGCGCTGGAAGTACTCGGTCGGCGTGAGCGAGAACTTCGTGCCGAGGGTGCCGGGCATCGACTGCACCTGCTGGTAGTCGAGCGACTGCAGGAAGAACGGGATCCAACCCACGCCGCTCTCCACCGACACGAACTGCACGTCGGGGTGACGCTCGCACACGCCGCTGAAGATGAGGTTCGCCATCACCGACGCGTTCGACAGGTACATCATCGCCGAGCCGATGCCGAGCTTCGTGTCCATGTCGTGCGACGGCCACGGCGACGACCCGAACCACGACATCGTGTCGCTGCTCGCGCCGATGTGGAAGTTCACCGGCAGCTCCAGCTCGGCGACCGTCTCCCACAGCGGGTCCCAGAAGCGCTCGCCGAGGTCGGCCATGCCGTGCAGGTGCGGTCCGGTGCCGAGGTTCACGCCCCGGATGCCCATCGCCGCGCAGCGGTGCAGCTCCTTGATGGTGAGGTCGAGGTCCCACCACGGCGTGATCGCGATGCCGAAGAGGCGCTGGCCCGACTCCTCCTGCATGGCGGCGGAATAGTCGTTGTAGGCCTGGATGGTGACGAGGCGCAGCTCCTCGTCCTTGCAGTCCATGAACTTCTGGCCGCCGAAGCCCACCGTGTTCGGGTACACGATCGCGGCGTGGATGCCGTGCTCGTCCATGTGCGCGAGGCGGGCGTCGATCTGCCACGCGGCCGCGGAGATCTCGGGGTAGCCGTCCTCGATGAACGAGAGGCCGTACTTCTTGTTGCCGTCGACGTCGACGGCCGAGGACGACCCGGCGCGGCCGAGGAGGTCGCCGTCGAAGATCCAGCACTCCTTGCCGTCGAGGACCTCCACGTGCGGCACGCGGTCGCGGTACTTGGCGGGCGCATGGTCGGTCCACAGCGTGGGCGGCTCGGTGAGGTGCGTGTCGACGTCGATCACCGGTGCGTCGGCGTCGATCCCGAGGACGTCATTGAGGTTCGGCACGGTGGATCCCCCCGGAGAGCGCGGCGGACGGTCAGGCGGTCCCCCGACGATAACCGAGTACCGCCCCACGACCCATGCCGGTCCGCGGCCCGGACCGTGGTGTGGCGCGCTCCGCCGGTGGTAGGAACCACGCATGCTCACGCCCTTCGACGACTACCCGATCCACCAGACCCCGGCGCCCATGGCGCAGCCGGTGTCGGCCGACCCCAACCACTACGACCGCTACTGGTTCAACGGGTACGCCACCGACGGCGAGTTCTTCCTCGGCGGGGCCATGGGCCACTACCCGAACCGGGGCGTGATCGACGGCGCCTTCTCGGTGGTGCACGACGGGGTGGAGCACTCGGTGTTCGCCTCGGGCCGTATGCCCGTCGACCGGGCGACCGAGGTGGGGCCGTTGCGCATCGAGGTGGTGGAGCCGTTGCGGCAGATCCGCTACGTGGTCTCGGACAACGACCACGGCCTCACCGCCGACGTCACCTTCCGGGCCCGCACCGAGGCGATCGAGGAGCCGCGCCAGCAGATCGTGCGCAACAACGTGCCGATGATGGACTACACGCGCCTCACGCAGTGGGGGAGCTGGGAGGGCACGATCACGCTGCCCACGGGCGTCACGCTGGAGCTCACCCACGACACCACCCGCGCCACGCGCGACCGCTCGTGGGGTGTGCGTGGCGTCGGCCAGCAGGCACCCACCAACTTCGAACCCGGGGCCATGCAGATCTTCTGGCTGTGGGCGCCGCTCAACTTCGACGACTGCTGCACGCACCTCGCGCTGTTCGAGCGGGCCGACGGCGAGCGCTGGTTGGAGCAGTCGGTGATCGTGCCGTTGCTCCCCGACACCTCCGAGCCCGAGCACCTGGCGCGCAGCGAGTACGAGATCGAGTGGATGCCGGGGCGGCGCGAGATGGCGTCGGCCCGGGTCACGCTCAACCGCAAGGACGGCACGTCGCTGCCCATCGAGTTCGAGCGCCTCTACACGTTCCGCATGCGCGGCATCGGGTACACCCACCCGCAGTTCCCGCACGGCGGCAACCACGGCGAGCTCGAGGTGGGTGGTGAGTCGATCGCACTCGACGACTTCGTGCCCACCGACCCGTCGTCGATCCACATCCAGACGTTGTGCAAGGTGCGCATGGGCGACAAGGAAGGCGTCGGCGTGCTCGAGCAGCTGTGCTTCGGGCCGCACGCGCCCACCGGGCTGACCGGCATCACCGACGGGTGGAACCCGGGCGGGGCGGCCTGAGTTGATCGAACGCGACCAACTGCTCGCCGACGCGGTCGCGCTCGCGGGGAGCGACGACTGGGGCGAGGTGCCGTTCCTCGAACCGCTCGACGTGCTCGTCGACGCGCTGAACCGCGAAGCCGGCCTCGCGCCCGACGGCGAGACCCGCGCCGTGGAGATGCTCACCGGTGTGCTGGTCAAGCGCCTCCGCCTGGTCGCCGACCGCACCGCGCACCCGGAGATCGCGCAGGAGCGGGTGACGGCGCCGGTGTTCATCGTTGGCCAGCCCCGCGCCGGCTCGACGCACCTCCACGCACTGCTCGCGCTCGCGCAGGGCGTGCGCGCCCCTTCCATGTGGGAGATGTCGGCGCCGTGCCCGCCGCCCGAGGCCGCGACGTACACCACCGACCCACGCATCGCCGCCGTCGATGCCGAGCTGCAGCGCCTGCCCGAGGACCTGTTGGTGCGGCACCCGATGTCGGCGACGCGCCCCGAGCAGTGCAACCTGCTGAACGACTGGGCGTTCGTGAACCAGGCGTTGATGGCGAGCTTCGACGTGCCGTCGTACAGGGACTGGTTCCTCGACGCCGACTACACGTCGATGTACACCGCGCACCTGCACACCCTGCAGCACCTGCAGTGGCGCCACCCGGGGCGCTGGGTGCTCAAGTACCCGAAGCACCTCCTCTCGCTCGACGCGCTGCTGGCGCAGTACCCGGATGCCGTGCTGGTGTGGACGCACCGCGACCCGGCGAAGGTCGTGCCCTCCGCGATCAGCCTCACCGGGTTGATGCGCTCGGCGAACACGCCGCACTACGACCCGGTGCACTTCGGTCGTGAGTGGGCGACGATCGAGGAGCTCTCGCTGCACCGCGGGCTCGCGGTGCGCGACGTCGACGACACCCCCGAGCGACACATCGACGTGCGCTACCCGGACCTCATGGCCGATCCGGTCAACACGGTTGCCCGCGTCTGCGACGAGGCGGGCATCGAGTTCGACGACGCCTCGGCTCGCTCGGTGCAACAGTGGATCGACGAGCACCCGTCCGACGCGCACGGCGTGCACCGGTACACCGCGGCCGACTTCGGCCTCGACGAGGCGCGCATCCGCGAGCGCTTCGACTTCTACGCGAGCCGGTTCCTGTGATCGCGGGGGAGCGGATCCTGATCACCGGGGTGACCGGCACGATCGGCAGCGCGCTGGCGCTGCACCTCGCGCACCTGAACGAGGTGTGGGGCCTGGCCCGGTTCGCCGGCACCGAGACGCGCGAGAAGGAGGCCTACGACGCGGTCGCGTCACCGCCGCCGTCGCGGGTGCTCTCGACCCGGGAGGCGTTGGCGGAGGCCGGGGTGAAGGTGCGGGCGGTCGACCTCGCCGATCCCGACTTCACCGGCATCCCCGAGCACTTCACCTACGTGATCCACCTCGCGTGGCTGCGCGCCGGCATCGACCAGTTGCAGGACGCCTTCCGCGCCAACGTGGAGGGCGCCGGACTCCTGCTGCAGCACTGCCGGCGGGCGAAGGCGGCACTGGTGATGTCGGGGATGGGCGTGTACTCGGCGAACGACGACCCCTGGCACGCCTACACGGAGACCGACCCGATGGGGCGCGGCGCCACCGCGTACGCGCCCACCAGCCCGGCCTGCAAGCTGGGGCTGGAGAGCGTGGCCCGCTTCAGCGCGCGGGCGTTCGACCTGCCGGTCGTGATCACTAGACTAAACTCGCTCACCGGACTGCCGGGCACGTTCCCGGCGATGCACATCGACGCGGTGATGGAGGGCCGGCGGATGACCGCGCCGTCCGACCCCACGCCGCACACGCCGATCCACATCGACGACATGAAGTGGATGCTCGAGCCGCTGCTCGACGCCGCGTCCACCACCGCGCTCACCACCAACTGGTGCGGCGACGACGACACCACGGTGCAGGACTGGATGCGCGACGCGGCGGCGTGGTCGGGCCGCGAGGCTCTGCTCGACGTGGTGCCGGTGGTCGGTAGCCCCGCGGGTGCCCGCTCCGACCCCACGCGTCGGCAGTCGATCACGGGGCCGTGCCGGACCCGCTTCCCCGACACGTTCCGCACGTTGTTCGAGGACCTCACCGGCGTCACGCCACCGGCTCAGGGGAGTGGCGCGTGACCGCAGGACGCCTCGCCGGCAAGACCGTGATCATGTTCGGCGCGGGCCGCGGCATCGGTCGCGGGTGCGCGCTCGCGGCGGCGGAGGAGGGCGCGGCGGTGACCGTCGCCGATCTCGACGCCACCTCGGCGGCCACCGTGGCGCTGGAGATCGCCGACGCCGGTGGCCGCGCCCTCGCGGCCCATTGCGACGTGCGCGACGCCACCGCGGTCGCCGCGGCGATCGACGCCACGGTCGGCGCGTTCGGGCAGCTCGACGGGGTGGTCAACCTCGCGTACGGCAACCAGCGCCGCGCGCCGATCGAGGACACGCGGCTCGACGACGTGCGCCTCGAGCTCGAGGTGAGCGTGGTCGGCATGATCGGCATCATGCAGGCCGCCTTCCCGCACCTGCGCGAGCGCGGCGGCAGCATCGTGAACTTCAGCTCCGGCGCCGCGAGCGACGGCACGCCGTGGATGGTCGGGTACGCGGCGTCGAAGGCCGGGATCCGCGCGCTGAGCCATGTGGCCGCGCGTGAGTGGGGGCGCTTCCAGATCCGGGTGAACTCGGTGTGCCCGCTCGCGATGTCGCCCGCGGTGGGCAAGTACTACGAGGGCCGCCCCGACGACGAGTACGCCGCGTCCGTCGCCAAGGTGCCCCTCGGCCGCTACGGCGACGCCAAGGACGACGTCGGCCACGCGGTCGCGTTCCTGCTGAGCGACGACGCCCGCTTCGTCACCGGTCAGACGATCATGCTCGACGGCGGGCAGACGCCCGCGTAGGGGGAGCGCCCACATGCCGATCACGCCCAGCGTCACGCTGCCCGCCGTGCACCCGTTCACGGGGATGGACGTCGCGAGCGCGCTCGCCCAGCGCGCGACTCGGTTTCCCGACAAGCCGTTCCTCGTGTGGGAGTCGGGCCGGAGCGACGCACGCACCTGGACCTACGGCGAGTTCGCCGCCGAGGTGGAACGGGTCGCGGCAGGCCTCGTCGAGCGCGGTGTGCAGCCGGGCGATGCCGTGATGCTCCTGCTCGAGAATTCGCCCGCTTTCCTGTTGTGCTGGTTCGCCTGCGCGCGCCTCGGCGCGGTCGCCATCGACACCAACGCCCGCTACGTGGCCGACGAGCTCGCGCACGGGCTGTCGATCACGGGCGCGGTCGGCGCGATCACACACGAGCACCTCGTGCCCCGCCTGCGCGACACCGGGGTCGCGCTCGGCTGGATCGTCACCGTCGACGAACCCGGCTGGACGGTCGACGCGCTGCACGGCGATGCCGCGTCGGTGCCCGACCGCGCGCCCGATCCCGGTGCCGCCCTGTGCGTGCAGTTCACGTCGGGCACCACGTCGCGGCCGAAGGCGGTGCTGTACACGCACGCGAACTGCCTGTGGGGCGGCAAGGTCGGCGCCGAGCACGGCCGTTTCGTCCACGACGACGTCACGCTGGTGTACGGCCCGCTGTTCCACACGCAGGCGCTGTCGTGGCTGTTCCTCGCGACGTTCTGGGTGGGCGGCACCGTGGTGCTGCTGCCCAAGTTCACCGCGAGCCGCTTCTGGGAGATCTCGACCCGGCACTCGTGCACGGTCACGAGCCTGCTCGGCATCCTGCTCGCGACCGCGGGTAAGGAAGCCACGCCCGACCACTCCTACCGGCGCTGGGTGTTCGGCATGGAGCGCCCGGAGCTCGAAGCCGCGTTCGGTGTGCGCCTGTTCAACGGGTGGGGGATGACCGAGGTCGTCACCGAGTGCATCGTCAACGACCTCGACCACCCGGCCGACGTGATGGCGATCGGGCGCGCCGCCACCGAGTACCAGGTGCGCGTCGCGCGGGAGGACGGCAGCGACGCCGCGATCGGTGAGCCTGGCGACCTGCTCATCGGTGGAGTGCGGGGGCTGTCGCTCTTCGCCGAGTACCTCAACGACCCCGAGGCGACCGCCGACTCGTTCGACGAGCTCGGGTACTTCCGCACGGGCGACCGCATCGTGCAGCTGCCGAGCGGCGCGCTGATGTTCCAGTCGCGTGCGAAGGACATGCTGAAGGTGGGCGGCGAGAACGTCGCCGCAGGCGAGATCGAGCGGGTGCTGATGGGCGTGCCGGGCGTGGCGGCAGCCGCGGTCGTGGGACGGCCCGACCCGATCCGCGACGAGGTGGCGGTGGGCTTCGTCACGGTGGAGCCGGGTGTCGAGCCGGAGAAGATCGGCGACGCAGCAGTCGCGCTCTGCGAGGAGAAGCTCGCCGACTTCAAGGTGCCGCGCGCGGTCTACGTGGTCGACGCCCTGCCGGAGGCGCTGCTCGGCAAGATCGCCAAGGCCACGTTGCGCGAGTGGGCGCTCGAACGGATGGCCGCGGAGGGCGAGGGGAGCGGCGCGTGATCGACGCGTCGTCGCTCGCCATCCCGGCGATCGCGGCGCCGATGACGGCGATCTCCACGCCCGAGCTGGTGATCGCCGCGTGCAACGCCGGCATCGTCGGCACCTTCCCCACGGGCAACTGCCGATCGCTCGACGAGCTCGACGAGTGGTTCGGCCGCATCGAGGAGGCGCGCACGGCCGCCGCCGGCCCGCTCGGGGTCAACCTCATCCTGCACAAGACGAACGCACGGCTCGACGACGACCTCACTGCCGTTGTGCGTCACGGCGTGTCGCTCGTGATCACGAGTGTCGGTGATCCGCTGCCCGTCATCGCGCCGCTGCACGATGCGGGTGTCGACGTGTACGTCGACGTCGCGTCGATGAAGCACGCGCGGCGCGCCGCCGCGGCGGGTGCCGACGGCCTGGTGTTGCTCAGCGCGGGCGCGGGTGGTCACACCGGTTGGGCGAACCCGTTCGCGTTCGCCCGCGCGGTGCGGGCGTTCTGGGACGGGCCGCTCGTGCTCGCCGGCGGCATCAGCGACGGCGTCGCCCTGTGGGCGGCGATCACGCTGGGCTACGACCTCGGCTATCTCGGCACCAAGCTCATCGCCACCCACGAGAGCGGCGCGGGGGAGGGCTGGAGCGACGCGGTCCTCGCCGGCACGCTCGACGACATCGCGCTGTCGACCGCGCCCAACGGGGTCACGTCGAGCGTGTTGCGGCACGGCGACCAGGTGGCGGGCAGCGCCGGCCACACCGTTGCCGGGGTCACGAGGGTGATGGGCGTGGCCGAGGTGGTGGCCGAGACGAAGGCCGAGTACGACTCCGCCCGCGACCGCACCCGCACCCTCCTCACCTGACCCTGCCTCCGAGCATGTGACGCCCGACCACCGCCTGGAGGCGTCCAGCGTCACTCGTTCCTGGAAGTCTCAGTAGAACTCGCTTCTACAGAATGCTATTCTACGGTCGTGGCCGCCACCCGTGCCCCCGTCCGCACTCCCGCACGACCCCTCCGCCAGTTCGACGACCCCGAGGCGTTCGCGGCGGCGCGCCAGGCGTTCGTCGACGCGGCGCTGGTGGTGCTCTCCCGTCGGAGTGACCTCGACGTCTCCGTCACCGAGGTGGTGCAGGAGGCCGGCCTCCACAACGCGGCCTTCTACCGGATCTTCGAGTCGAAGGACGGCCTGCTGCTCGCCGTCGCGCAGGAGGCGGCCGAGCGCACCGTGCCGGTCCTCGAGTCACGCCTGAAGCGTGCGCACGACGCGCCGCAGGCAGTGCGCGCGTGGGCGTCCGTCCTCCTGCGCCTCACGGCGACCGACCGCTCCGCGCAGTCGATCGAGGCGTTCGCGCTCGAACGGCACCGCTTCCTGCGTCGCTTCCCCGACGCCGAGGAGCGCCTCGTGGTGCCCGTGCGCCGCGTGCTCGTCGACGCGCTCGTCGAGCGCGGCATCGCGCCCGGCGACGCGCAGGAGGTCACCGACGCGGCGTACGAGCTCGTCATGGGCCAGCAGGCCACCTGGATCGCGCGTGGGCACCGCCCCACGCCCCGAGAAGTGGAGCGCGTCGCCGATCTCGCGACGCGGCTCCTCGACACCTGAACCCGGAGGATTTCGCTATGGACAACTTCCCGTACACCTGGAAGGTCAGTGGCTGGTTCCAGATCGGCTGGTCGCAGGACTTCCCCGTGAACGAGATCAAGCCGCTCAAGTACTTCGGTGAGCACCTCATCGCGTTCCGGACGGAGGACGGCGAGCTGCACGTGATGAACGCGCACTGCCTCCACCTCGGCGCGCACCTCGGCCACCGCGGCAAGGTGAACAAGAACTGTGTGGTGTGCCCGTACCACGGGTGGGAGTGGGGCACCGACGGCGAGAACAAGTTCATCCCCTACGAGGACCGCCCCAACATCTCGCAGCGCCTGCGCGTGTGGGAGGTGCACGAGCAGTACGGCCTCGTGTTCGTCTGGCACCAGCCGCAGGGCGAGCCGCCGTCGTGGCAGGTCGACGACATCTTCACCACGCACACCGCGATCTCCACCAACCCCGACGACTACTACCGCGCGTGGCCCGAGATGTGCGCCCGCTCCGACGGTGAGCCCGTGCACCCGCAGCAGGTGGCGGAGAACTCGCCCGACAGCGCGCACTTCCAGTACGTGCACCACGCGACCGTGCGTCCGGTGCGCGAGTACTGGAACGTCGAGGGCCCCGTGCTGCAGTTCGAGGCCGGTTGGCCCAACGTGCGGAGCGACGACCCGAACGACATGTCGCTCCACATCTACAGCAACCACAACGGCCTCGGCATCGCGGTCACCGCGTTCAGCGGGGCGCAGAACCACCGGCTCGTGTTCTCGTCGACACCGGTCGACGACGAGAAGAGCGACATGTTCTATTCGATCTGGTGGCCGCGCGAACCGGGCGACGACGCGCCGGCGCCCCCCGAGGAGCTCCGCAAGAAGATCTGGGACCAGTTCATGTCGTCGATGGAGGACGATCTCGAGATCTGGCGCTACCAGAACTTCATCGAGCACCCGGTGATGGCCAAGGGCGACGCCAAGGAGTACGGCCAGCTGCGGAAGTGGGCGCGCCAGTTCTACGAGGTGTAGACCACCCCTCCGACAGAGGAGGGCTCCATGCCGTTCGCGTTCGATCCGGAATTCGCTCCGCTCATGGCCGCGCAGCGCGAGCTGATGGCCGACCGCCCGGCGGCGAGCACGCCGCTGGAGCTGCGGGCCATGGCCGACGTCGGCCTCGGCATGCTCGCCGAGTCGCTGCCGACATACGCCGGGCTGAGCGAACGCGAGGTCACGGTCACCGCGGGCGATGGTGAGGACCTGCCCGCGGTGTGGGTCACGAAGGACGGGCACGGTACGGGGAGCGCCGCGCTGTACCTGCACGGCGGCGGGATGGTGTGCGGCAGCGTTGCGACGTACCTGCCGTTCGTGCGCCGCTATGTGGAGCGCACCGGTGTGCCGATGCTCGCGGTCGACTACCGGCTCGCGCCCGAGCACCCGCACCCCACCCCGGTGGAGGACTGCTTCGCCGCGCTCCACTGGCTGTACCGCAACGCCGGGGACCTCGGCGTCGACGCCGCTCGCATCGCGGTCATGGGCGACAGTGCGGGCGGCGGGCTCGCCGCGGGCGTGGCGATCCTGGCGCGCGACCGCGGGCTGCCCCTCGCGAAGCAGATCCTCGTGTTCCCGATGCTCGACGACCGCACGACCGTGCCCGACCCCGAGCTGGTGGAGTTCGCGGGCTGGACCTACGAGAACAACGAGATGGGCTGGCGGGCGTTGCTCGGCGACGCGATCGGCACCGATGGCGTGCCGCCGTCGGCCGCGCCGGCGCGGGCCACCGACCTGCGCGACCTCGCGCCCACCTACCTCGACGTGGGCGAGCTCGACATCTTCCGTGACGAGGACCTCGAGTACTGCCGCCGGCTCGGGCAGGCGGGCGTGTCGGTCGAGTTGCACCTGCACCCGGGGGTCGCCCACGGCTTCGACATGACGCTCGCGGACGCGCAGGTCACCCAGCGCGCGCTGGCCGACCGGTGCCGTACGCTCATGTCCCTGTGAGATTCGAGCCGCTCACCGTCGGCGTCGAGGTGCTCGACGTCGACCTGTCGCACCCGGTCGCGGAGTCCGACATCGAGCAGCTGCGCGCGCACTACCGCGACGATCATCTCCTCCTGTTCCGCGGCCAGCACCTCAGTGGCGACCGCCAGGTCGAGGTGCTGTCGTGGTTCGGCCCGGTGCTCGCGGAGAAGATGGGTGCGTACGGCTACGTGTCGAACGTGATCGAGGGTGCGGTCGTGCCCGAGGGCGGCCTGTCGTTCCACTCCGACTTCGCGTTCACCTGGCACCCGATCGACGGCATCTCGCTGCACGCGGTCGCGGTGCCGGCGAACGGCGCGCCGACGCGCTTCGCCGACGCGGTGCGCGTGGTCGACGAGTTGCCGCACGATCTCCGCGCCCGACTCGAGCGCGCCCGCGTGCTCAACGTGTTCGACTTCGGCGCGCCGGCCGACGGCCGCATGCGCGCCGCCGACCTCGCGCCCGACTCGCCGAGCTGCATCCACGACGCCATCGGCACCCACCGCATCACGGGCGAGCCGGTGGTGATGGCGGGAGAGATGCACTCCGACTGCGTGCTCGGCCTCGCGCCCGACGAGAGCGAGGCGCTGCTCGCCGAGCTGTTCGCGTACCTCTACGCGCCCACCAACGTGTACGAGCACCGCTGGGCTGTCGGCGACCTCGTGCTCTGGGACAACCTCGCGCTGCAGCACGGCCGTCCCGCGTTCCCCGACGACGAGGAACGCACGCTCCAGCGCGTCGTCCTCGGCACGAAGAGTGCGGCCGAGCTCGTGCCCAACCTCGGCGAGCTCCTGGCGGTGGCGAAAGGGCGGTACTCGTGAGCGACGAACCCGTCGAATTCGTCGATCTCGCCGACGAGTCGCCGGAGGCGATCCTGGCCGCGTTCGACGCGCAGGGGTGGGGCGACGGCCTGCCGCTGGTCGCGCCCACCGAGGCGCGCGTCGACGCCATGCTCGCGGCATGTGGTGACTGCGACCCCGACGAGGTGCTCGCGGTGCTCGAACCGCGCTTCGGCGAGTGCACCCGCCGCATGGTCGCGGTGAACGCAGTGCTCGCGGGCTGCCCGCCCGAGGTGATGCCCGTCCTCGTGAGCGCGGCACGCGCGCTCGGTCGCCCCGAGCTCAACCTGCGCGGGGTGAACGCGACCACCCATCCCGTTGCGCCGCTGCTGATCGTGCACGGCGACATCGCGGAACGCGCCGGGTTCAACAGCGGCCTCGGCGCGTTCGGCCCCGGCAACCGCGCCAACGCGACGACTGGCCGCGCGCTGAGGCTGCTCCTCCTCCACGTTGCGGGGGCGCGTCCCGGCACCGGCGACGCGTCCACGCAGGGCCAGCCGTCGAAGTACTCGTACTGCGTGGCCGAGAACCTCGCGGCATCACCGTGGGAGGGCTATGCCCGGAGTCGCGGCGTCGACGCGCCGTCGGCGGTCACCATCCACTGCGGCGAGAACCCGCACAACTTCCACGACATGGAAGCCGACCGCCCCGGCCCGATCCTCGAGAAGGCGGCGTCGGTGATGGCCACCTTCGGCAGCAACAACGCGCCGATCTCGCAGGGCGAGTGGTTCGTCGGCCTGGGGCCGGAGCATGCGGCCACCATTGCGGGCGAGGGCTGGACCCGCGCCGACGTGCAGTCGTTCCTGTACGAGCGGGCCCGCATCCCCGCCGGCCTGTTCCGCGACCACTTCACCACGCTGGCGTGGGCGCCGTGGATGCACGAGGTCCCCGACGACCACCTGCTGCCCATGACCGGTCACCCCGACAACATCCGGGTGTTCGTGGTCGGCGGCGCGGGCAAGCACAGCTGCGTCATCCCGAGCTGGGGCATGACCACGTCGGTCACCGTGCCCGTCGAGCCCTGAGCCGGGCTCTGGCAGACTGGTCGCCCATGACGGTTCGCGTGCACACCCCCGACGGCGCGATCGGCGCGCCGCGGGTGCAGCGCGCGCCGGCGCGCCCGGTGCTCGCCGGACTGCGCATCGGCGTGCTCGACAACGAGAAGCCGAACGCGCGCCTGCTCATGGTGCGGATCGCCGAGCAGCTCGCGGCGCGCACCGGTGCCGTCGTCGCACTGGTCACCGACAAGGGGCCGGGCGCCAACGCGGCCACGCCGTGCACCGGCGAGACGATGGAGCGCATCGGGAAGGAGGTCGACCTCGTGCTCACGGGGTCGGCCGACTGAGGCTCCTGCACGTCGTGGAGTGTCCACGACTCCGTCCAACTGGAGCAGCGGGGGATTCCCGCGGTGGTGTTCACCACCACCAAGTTCGCGACGCTCACCGACCGCGTGGCCGGCAGCTACGGCCTGCCCGACCTGCGCGTCGTGGTGGTGGAGCACCCGCTCGGCGGTACCGACGAGGCCACCATCCTCGCCTGGGCCGATGCGGCGGTCGACGAAGTGGTCGCGCAACTGGCCCGCTGACTTTGTCGGAGCGGCGCGGGCATGAGAACCTGCGCCCATGACGGACGCCGCTGCTGACCCGACCGCGCCTCTCGCCGGGGTGAAGGTCCTCGACCTCACCCGCATGTTCCCCGGCGCGTACTGCACCGCGATGCTCGCCGACCTCGGCGCCGAGGTGCTCAAGGTGGAGGCTCCCGGCTTCGGTGACGGCCTGCGGTTCATGGGGAGTCGTTCCCGCGCCGCACATCGCCGTGAACCGCGGCAAGCGGTCGATGACGCTGAACCTCAAGTCGCCGCGCGCGGGAGATCCTGCGCCGCCTCGTGCGTGATGCCGACGTGCTCGTCGAGTCGGCGAAGCCCGGGCAGATGGAGAAGATGGGGATCGGCTTCGAGGACCTCCGCCAGGAGAACCCCGGCCTGATCTGGTGCGCGCTCACCGGCTTCGGTCCCGACGGCCCCAACGTGAACGCGCCCGGGCACGACCTCACCTACCTCGGCGCGTCGGGTCTGCTCGCGCAGCTCGCGTCGGCCGACGGCACGCCGGTGGTGCCCGGTCTCGCGGTCACGTTGCCGGTCACCGGGCTCATGGCCGCGTTCGGCATCGTCGCCGCGCTGCAGGGTCGCGCCCGCACCGGCGTGGGCAGCCGCGTCGACGCCAACATGGCCGACACCGGCACGTGGATGCTGAGCGAGCAGATGGTCGCGGCGGCGAACGGGCCGGTGCAGTCGTGGGGCACGATGGCGCAGCGCAACAACTACCGCTGCGCCGACGGCAAGTGGATCACCTGCACGGCGAGCGAGCCCCGCGCGTGGGCGCAGGTGGTGGAGGCCACCGGTCTCACCGAGCTGGCCGACTACCAGATGGGGTCCGACGAGCTGATGGTGATCGGCAAGCTGCAAACCGTGTTCGCCACGCAGCCGCAGTCGTACTGGCTGGCCAACCCCGGCCTCGCCGGCGGCATCGGCCCGGTCAACACGCCGGGCGACCTCGTCGACGACCCGCAGACCGTCGCCCGCGAGGGCCTGTCGCCGGTGGCGGGCGCCGACTACCGGGCGCTGGCCAACCCCCTGCGGATCGACGGCGCCAAGGGTGCGTCCGCCTCGCACGGACTCACCCCGCCACCCGATCTGGGTGCCGACACCGACGCCGCCCTCGCCGCCGCCGGCTACACCGCCGACGAGATCGCCGCCCTGCACGAGGAACAGGCCGTCTGACCGAGGTTGCGTCACCAGACCAGCCATGTCCGGGTCTCCTGACGCAACGTGGGATCGGGGCGGGCGCAGGCCGTACCCTTGACCGACCACTGGAGAACGAGGAGCACCACCGTGACCGATGCCGTGATCGTCAGCGCCGCCCGTACCCCGATCGGGCGGGCCCGCAAGGGGTCCCTCGTGACCGTCGACGCGTTCGAGCTCGCCGAGGTCGCGGTCGGCGCGGCCGTCGACCGCTCGGGTATCCCCGTGGCCGACATCGACGACGTCGTGGTCGGTGAGTCGCTCCAGGGCGGCGGCGTGATCGCCCGCAACGTCGCGGTGCGCCTCGGTCTCACCGATGTGCCGGGCATGTCCGACAACCGCCACTGCGCCGCCGGCCTCAGCTCGATCCAGATCGCGGCCGGTTCGATCAGGGCGGGCATGGACAAGGTCGTCGTGGCCGGTGGCACCGAGAGTCTCAGCACCTCGCCCGCGTCGATGAAGGCCGACGCCAGCGGCGAGTGGAAGCAGTGGATGTCGCCGAGCCACCCCGAGACGCCCGACGCGCCGGCGTTCGACATGTCGATCACCGTCGGTGAGAACACGGCGCGGGAGCTGGGCCTCACCCGCTTCGACGTCGACGACTGGGCCGCGTTCAGCGTCACGAACGCGGTCAACTCCATCGACAACGGCTTCTTCGAGGCCGAGATCGTGCCCGTCGAGTACGTCGACCGCGAGGGCAACAAGCAGACCTTCTCCGTCGACGAGCACCCGCGCCGCGGCACCACGGTCGAGACGCTCGCCGAGCTCAAGCTGCTGCACCCCGAGATCGACGGCGCGGTCATCACCGCGGGCAACGCCGCGGGCCTCAACGACGCCGCCGCCGCCGTGGTCGTGACCGCGGGCGACTACGCCGCGGCCAACGGCCTGCGCCCCCTCGCCCGCATCGTGAGCTGGGCCAACGCCGGCCTCGCCCCGGCCCGCACCGGCATGGGCCCCACGGTCGCCATTCCCAAGGCGCTCGAGCGCGCCGGCCTCTCGGTGGCCGACATCGACGCGTGGGAAGTGAACGAGGCGTTCACGCCCGTGCCGCTCGCGGTGGAGCGCGTGCTGGGCGTCGACCGCTCGAAGATGAACCAGAACGGCTCGGGCTGCTCGCTCGGTCACCCGATCGCGTGCACCGGCTCGCGCATGGTGGTCACCATGATCCACCAGCTCCAGCGCATCGACGGCAGGTACGGCGTCGTGTCGATGTGCGCCGGTGGCGGCATGGGCTCCGCGCTGGTGCTCGAGCTGCTCTAACGGCCTCGGCGGTACCGTCGTGCAGAAGATCGTCTACTGCGTCCGGAGGAACCCCTCGCTCTCGCGTGAGGAGTTTCTCCGGTACTGGCTCGACGAGCACGGGCCGCTCGTGCGCTCGCTGCGCGAGTCGATCCCCTCGATGGTGCGCTACGTGCAGAGCCACACGCTCGAAGGCGTCGACGGTGGTGGCGCGGCGCGTGGCGCGGCAGAGCCCTACGACGGCATCACCGAGGTGTGGATCGACCCGTCACGCAACACCGGTGTCGACCCGGCAGCCGCCGCCGAAGCGGGCCGCAAGCTGTTCGAGGACGAGGCGAAGTTCATCGACTTCGCCAACTCGTCCGTGTTCGTCACCGAGGAACACGAGATCTTCTGATCCCGAACCGCCGGTGACGGGCGGCAGGGTGATCAGCCGGTGAACGCGGGTGCCAGGTTCACCGGCGCGGGCGCCGGTGGCAGCACCGGGCACGCCGAGCCGGCGAATGCCACGCTCAGGGGCCCCTTGCCCACCGTGATCGTCGACGTGACCGTGCCGGTCGCCAGCTCGATGACACTCAGCGAAGCCGAGCCCGCGTTGGTGACGTAGAGCTTCGTGCCGTCGGGGGAGATCGCGGCGCCGGCGGGGGAGTCGCCGACCACGATCGAACCCGGCATCAGGGTGTTGGTCGCGGTGTCGATCTGGCGCACTCGGCCCTCGCCGAAGAGCAACGCGTAGAGCGTGCTCTCGTCGGGCGACAGCACGATGTCTCCGACGTTGATCCCGACACCGATGGTGGCGGACACCGATTCGGCGACGAGGTCGACGTTGCACGGTGTTGGCCGTTGTTGTGGGCGACGAACAGCGGCGCGCCGTCGGAGGTGATGGCCAGGCTCGCGGGGTAGGCGGACACGTTGATGGTGGACATCCACGTACACGCGGCGGTGTCGAGGATGCTGATCGTGGCGCTGCCGTTGTTCGACACGTAGGCCTTGGCCCCGTCGGGGCTGAAGACCACGCCGACTGGGTCGGTGTCGACCACGATCTGGTGCACCAGCGTGTCGGTGGCGAGATCGATCCGGCCCACGGCACCGATCGAGCTGCCGGGCGGCCTGTGTGACGTAGGCCTCCTTGCCGTCGGGCGACACCGCGATGCCGACCGGGCGTGCCCCACCGAATGTCGTGCAACACCGCCCGTGGCGGTGTCGTACACCGACACGGAGGCGGCAGCGTGTTCGTCACGTACACCCGTGTGCCGTCGGGGTGCGCGGCGACGCGGGCTGGCGCCGGTGGCGACGGGCTCGACGGTGTCGTCGCCGGGTCGACGACCGACAGCGTGTTGACGTCCTGGTCCACGACGTAGGCGCACGCCGCGCTGGGCCGGGTCTGCGCCGGGCCTGCTGCAGGGGTGGCCACCGTCGGGGCGATCCAGCCCCAGCGCTGCGAGCAGACCGCCCGCGACGAGATGGACCTTCATCCTGTGCACCCCTCCGCTCGTGCCCGCAAGGGCCGGAACGTACCAGGAATGGGTCGAAGGACCTCTGTCGGCCACGCCCCGGCACTGCGACGATGGCAGAGGGCGGCACGTCGCCAGCACACGCCAGGGGTGAAAGGCGCCTTCGATGACTCAGGATCCGGCACTCAGGGTCGCCACGCGTGTGACCGTCGACGCCAACGAGGCGGTGGCGTCCGTCGCGTACCGCGCCAGCGAGGTGATCGCCATCTACCCGATCACCCCCGCGTCGCCGATGGGGGAGCACGCGGCGGAATGGGCGGTGGCGCACCGGCCCAACCTGTGGGGCACCGTCCCCGACGTGGTGGAGATGCAGTCGGAAGGTGGCGCGGCGGGCGCAGTGCACGGCGCGCTGCAGGCCGGCGCGCTCACCACCACCTTCACCGCGTCGCAGGGTCTGCTGCTCATGATCCCGAACCTCTACAAGATCGCGGGAGAGCTCACCACGTTCTGCATGCACGTGGCGGCGCGCACGGTCGCCACGCATGCGCTCTCGATCTTCGGCGACCACTCCGACGTGATGGCGGTGCGCGGCACCGGCCTCGCGCTGCTCGCCTCGGGCTCGCCGCAGGAGGCCGTCGACCTCGCCGCGATCGCGCACGCGGCCACGCTCTCGGCGCGGGTGCCGTTCCTGCACTTCTTCGACGGGTTCCGCACGTCGCACGAGCTCGCCACCATCACGATGGTCCCCGACGACGTGTTGCACGAGCTCATGGGCGACGACGGCAGCTCCGGCGCACTGCTCGGCCACCGGTTGCGTGCGATGAACCCCGACCACCCGATGATCCGCGGCACCGCGCAGAACCCCGACACGTTCTTCCAGGCGCGGGAGGCGTCGAACCTGCACTATGAGGCGTGCCCCGCGGTGGTCGAGGCCACCATGGCGCGCTTTGGCGAGCTCACCGGCCGGCGCTACCAGTTGTTCGACTACGTCGGTGCACCCGATGCCGAGCGCGTCGTCGTGATGATGGGTTCCGGTGCGGAGTGCATGCACGAGGTGGTCGAGCACCTGGTCGCGCGCGGCGAGAAGGTCGGCCTCGTGAAGGTGCGGCTGTTCCGCCCGTTCTCGATGGAGCGCCTCGTCGCCGCGTTGCCGCCGACCGTCGCGTCGGTCGCGGTGCTCGACCGCACCAAGGAGCCGGGCACCACCGGTGAGCCGCTGTTCCTCGACGTCACCGCTGCGCTGGTCGACGCACTCGGCGCGGGCCGCATCGCCGCGATGCCGCGTGTGATCGGCGGCCGCTACGGCCTGTCGTCGAAGGAGTTCTCGCCGGCGATGGCGAAGGCAGTGCTCGACGAGCTCGCCGCGCCCACCCCGCGCACGCGCTTCACCGTCGGCATCAACGACGACGTGACCCACCTGTCGCTCGACTACGACGAGTCGTTCACCACGGAGTCGCCCGCGGTGCGCAAGGCGGTGTTCTACGGCCTCGGGTCCGACGGCACCGTCAGCGCGAACAAGGCGTCGGTGAAGATCGTGGCCGAGCACTCGGGCCTCGCGGGCCAGGGGCACTTCGTGTACGACTCCAAGAAGTCGGGGTCCACCACGGTCTCGCACCTGCGCTTCGGGCCGCCGCCGATCCGCTCCACCTACGAGGTGCACGCCGCCGATCTGGTCGCGGTGCACGACTCCGGCCTCCTCGACCGCATCGACGTGCTGGAACGGGCCGCACCCGGGGCCACCGTGCTGCTGAACCTCCCGGGGGATCCCGCGACCGCGTGGGACCGTCTCCCGGCGCGCGTGCAGCACGGGCTCGTCGACCGCGGCTGCCGACTGTACGTGGTCGATGCGTCGGCGGTGGCCACGCGCCACCGCATGGGGCGCCGCATCAACACGATCATGCAGACGTGCTTCTTCGCGCTGGCCGATCTCGTCGAGCTCGACGTCGCCATCGCCGCGATCAAGGAGTCGGTCGTGGCCGCGTACGGCAAGCGGGGCGGCACGATCGTGGAGGCGAACGTCGCGGCGATCGACGACGCGCTCGCCGCGATGGTCGAGGTCGCGGTGCCGGCCGAGGCAACCGCACCGGTGCACCCGCACGCGACGGTGCCGTCCGACGCGCCCGACTTCGTGCAGAAGGTCACCGCGCTCATCATGGAGGGCCATGGTGACCGCCT
>JAXLRL010000040.1:0-28985 GCA_046331125.1 Acidimicrobiia bacterium | reverse complement strand
CAGCACGTACCGGAGGGGGATGGGGAGGGGGACGGGGATGCTCCACAACCCCGGGCGCACCTGCTCGACCGGCGGCAGGGGCTTGAGGGTCTCCGCGGGCGTGGTCATGGCGTGCAGTCTCGCAGACGCCTCCGCCGGGAGCCCACGTCCCGGTTCCGACACCCGTGGGGTGTCACGCCTCGGACAGGCTGATGGCCCGCTCGGGGCAGTTGGCGACCGCGGCCTCGGCGGCGGCGCGGTGCTCGTCGTCGACGACCTCGGCCAGGAGGACCGAGCGGCCGGCGTCGTCGGAGTCGAAGAGGGCCGGGGCCAGTGCGTAGCAACGGCCGTGGCCGGTGCACAGCGAGTCGTCGAGGACGATGCGGAAGCTCACGCCGCGGACACTAATCGCCTAGGTTCTCCCGCGCCCGGCCTCCGCAGTTGGTCGGCCGGGAGGGGAGACGACGATGGCAACCAGTGAGCTCTTCGACCTCAGCGGCAAGGTCGCCGCGGTCACCGGCGGGGCACGCGGCCTCGGCCGCGAGATGATCCGCGCGTTCGCCGAGGCGGGCGCCGACGTCGTGATCGCGAGCCGCAAGGTCGACGCCTGCGTCGAGTACGCGGCCGAGATCACCGAGACCACCGGGCGTCGCGCCCTCGCGGTCTGGTGTCACGTGGCCAAGTGGGACGAGTGCGGCGCGCTGGTCGACGCGATCTACGAGGAGTACGGCCGCTGCGACGTGTTCGTGAACAACGCCGGCATGTCGCCGCTGTACCCCGACCTCGTGAGCGTCACCGAGGAGCTCTACGACAAGACCCTGGGCGTGAACCTCAAGGGGCCGTTCCGGCTCGGATCGCTCGTGGGCGCGCGCATGGCCGAGGGCGACGGCGGGTCGATCATCAACGTGAGCACGTCCGGGTCGCAGATGATCCGCCAGAGCGAGCTGCCCTACGGCTGCGCGAAGGCCGGGCTCAACGCGCTCACCGTAGGTCTCGCCGAGGCGTACGCACCGAAGGTGCGGGTCAACACGCTCATGCCGGGACCGTTCCTCACCGACGCGTCGCGCGCGTGGGCGGAGAACTTCGACGTCGACCTGCCGAACTACCTCCGCCGCATCGGCCGCCCCGACGAGATCGTGGGCGCGGCGCTGTTCCTCGCGAGCGAGGCCTCGAGCTTCATGACCGGCGGCACGGTGCGCGTCGACGGCGGCACGACCGGGCACGTCTGAGAGGGTTGGCAGTGGAGCGGATCGAACTGCACGGGACCGACGGCATCCGGTTGGCGGCCGACGTCGTCGGCGACCCGGCCGCGCCGCCCGCAGTACTGCTGCACGGCGGTGGCCAGACCCGCTACGCGTGGGGCAGCACCGCGCAGGTGCTCGCCGAGCGCGGGTGGCGCGCCTACCGCGTCGACCTGCGCGGTCACGGTGAGAGCGAGTGGTCGCCCGACGGTCGGTACGGCATCGACCGCTTCGCCGGCGACATCGTCGAGATCACCGGGCAGGTGGGCGCGGTCGCCCCGCCGGTGATGATCGGAGCGTCGCTCGGTGGCATCTCGTCACTGCTCGCGATCGGGGAGGCGACCACGCCCATCGCGCGCGGTCTCGTGCTGGTCGATGTCGCGCCGCGCACCGAGCCCGAAGGGGTGAAGCGCATCGGCGACTTCATGGGCGCCAACCTCGAGTCGGGCTTCGGCTCGCTGGAGGAGGTGGCCGACGCGGTCGCGGCGTACAACCCGCACCGGCCGCGTCCGACCGATCTCTCCGGGCTGAAGAAGAACGTGCGCCTCCGTGAGGACGGTCGCTGGGTGTGGCACTGGGACCCGGCGTTCATGCGCGGCATCGAGAGCACGCAGGACGAGACCCGCGCGAGCGACCTGATCAACCACGAGCGGCTCGAGGCCGCGGCCCGCCGGCTCACGGTGCCCACCCTCCTCGTGCGCGGGCGCATGAGCGACCTGCTGAGCGAGGAGGGAGCGCGGGAGATGCTCGCGCTCGCGCCGCACGCGGAGTACGCGGATGTCGCCGGCGCCGGTCACATGGTCGCGGGTGACCGCAACGACCTGTTCAACGACGCGATCGTCGGCTTCCTCGACCGCCTGCCGCCGGTCTAGGACAGGAGCTCGTCGAGGAGCTGCGCGAGCTCCACGGGCATGTCGCCCTGGATGCTGTGGCCGGCCTCCTCGAAGTGCACGACGCGCGCGTCGGGCTTGCGGCGCAGCAGCTCGGCCTCGTCGTCGTCGTCGACGACGGAGCCGGTGCGCATCCCACGTGCGAGCACGAGGGGGGCGTCGAGCTCGCCGATGACGTCCCACAGGTAGCCGAAGTCGGGGTGCGACGAGCGTTCGTGGTCGTCGTCGGTGCGGAAGCGCGCGTAGCGCCACACCCACGAACCGTCCTCGCGCTGCTCCGCGTTGTGCAGGATGCCGCGGCGCAGCGAGGCCTCGCTGCGGGTGGGGTTGAACTCGATCGTGCGGGCGAGCAGGTCGTCGAAGGAGTCGAAGCTCTCCGGCCCGTTGACGAAGGCGCCGATGTGCGACGACTTGTCCTCGTTGACGCCGGGGGTCACGTCGACCAGCACGGCCGACTGCACGAGCTCGGGCGCGTGGTCGGCGAGGGCGAGCGTGGTGGCGCCGCCCAACGACATCCCCACGACCACCCGTGCGTCGGGCGCGAGGGCGCGGATCACCACGGCGACGTCCTCGGCGTTGGTGCGCACGTCGAGGGAGCCGTTGCGGCCGCCGTCGGAGTGGCCGTGGCCGGGGAGGTCGATGGCGACGAGTGGCCGCCCGAGCGCCAGCGCGACGGTGTCCCAGGTGTGGGCGTTCTGCGCGCCGCCGTGGATCAGCACGAGCTCGGCGGGCTCGGTGGTCGTGTCACCCCACACCAGCGCGCTGAGCCGCCGGTCGGGGTCGACCTCCACGAACTCGCGCCGAACGACCGGCGGTCCGTCGTAGGGCAGGCCGAACTCCTGGGCGTTCTCGTGGAACAGGCCGAACTCGTCGTACTCCACCCGTTCGGTCCGTTCCGTCATCCCAGCCTCAGCTTCGCGTTGTCCCACGTGACGAGCGGTTCGGTGGGCGTGAGCTCGAGCACCGCCACCGATCCGCCGTAGTGCGCGCGTGTGGCGTCGGGCATCGCGGTGGTCTCGGTGCGGAACGCCCGGTACTTCTCCTCGAGCGCCGCGAGGACGCGTTCGGTGACCGGACCCTCGGTGTGCACGGTGACCTGCGCGTAGAGCATCACCGCGCAGAGCTCGGCCCAGCGCTCACCGCGTTCGACGAGGAACGTGGCGCGGGGGTCGCGCTGCACGTGCGCGACCTTGCGGGTCTTCGCGGGTGTGCGGATGTACACGCGCTGGTCGAGCGCCACGAACCAGGTGGGCAGCGTGACCGGCATGCCGTCGCGGCGCATGGTGGTGAGGATGCCGGTGTGGGCGCGCTCGAGCTCGCCCCATGCCTCGTCGTCGCTGAGCAGGACCCCCATGGTGCGCGGCCCGGCTACAGGCGCTCGACGAGCGTGCCGGTGCCGAGCCCGCCGCCGCAGCACATGGTGACGAGCGCCTTGCTGCCGCCGCTGCGCTCGAGCTCGTGCATCGCCTTCGTGAGCAGGATCGCGCCGGTGCCGCCGAGCGGGTGCCCGAGCGCGATGGCGCCGCCGTTGGGGTTGACCTTCGCGGGGTCGGCGCCGGTCTCCGCCATCCACGCGAGCACGACCGACGCGAACGCCTCGTTGATCTCGACGACGTCGAGGTCGTCGACCGACCAGCCGCTGCGCGCGAGCAGGCGCTCGGTCGCGGGGATGGGACCGGTGAGCATCAGCACGGGGTCGCTGCCGACCACGCACGACTCGACGATGCGGAACTTCGGCTCGAGGCCGAGCGCCGCGGCCTTCTCCTCCGTCATCATCAGCACCGCGGCGGCGCCGTCGGAGATCTGCGACGACGTGCCCGCGGTGTGGAACGCGGGGTCGCGTTGCATCACCGGCTTGAGTCCGGCGAGCACCTCGAGCGACGTCTCGCGCAGGCCTTCGTCGCGCGACACCAGCTTGGTGGCGTCGTCGCCGTCGGGCGCCTCGATCGGCACGATCTGGCTGTCGAAGCGGCCCTCGGCCCACGCGGCGGCCGCGCGCTCCTGCGACTGCAGGCCGAAGCGGTCGAGCTGCTCGCGCTCGAAGCCCCACTTCTCGGCGATGCGCTCGGCACCCTCGAACTGCGAGGTGAGCTCGTGGTGCTTCCAGTAGTTGCGGTTGTACTGCTTGCCGACGAACGGGTCCTTGGGGACGGTGGCACCCATGAACACCTTGCTCATGAGCTCGACGCCACACGAGACCGCGGTGTCGACCACGCCGGCCTTCACGAGGGAGTAGGCGAGGTTGGTGGCCTGCTGCGACGAGCCGCACTGCGTGTCGACCGTGGTCGCCGCCGCGCCGATGGGCAGACCGGCCTGGAGCCAGCCGGTGCGCGCGATGTTGCCGGTCTGCATGCCGACCTGACCGACGCAGCCACCGACGACCTGCTCGACCTCGTTCGGGTCGACGCCCGACCGCTCGACCACCGCGCTCAGCACGTTGGCCAGCAGGTCGGCGGAGTGAATCCCCGACAGCCCGCCGTTGCGCTTGCCCACGGGGCTGCGCACCGACTCCACCACCACGACCTCGCTCATGACCCACTCCCGGTGTCCGTGTCGCCGGCTCCCGGCGCGCGGGTCACGCTAGCTCCCGGCGGCTTGTCGCCCTTCCCGCGGGTGAACACCACGAGGGTGAGCCCCACGAGGGCGACGGCGGCGCCGGCGTAGAGCAGGTCGACGCCCTCGCGCCGGGCCAGGAACACCTTGGCGAACTGGATCACCAGCACCAGCACGAGCATCTCGCCCACGCGGGACTTCAGCTCGGTGAGGTCCTCGATCGACAGGGCGGCCGGGAGCCGGAGGTCGCCGACGAACAGCTGCCACAGCCCGGTGGCGACGATCACCAGGACCGCGCCCACCAGCACGAGGTCGAGCGTGCCGAGGAGATCGCCGACGACGGCGTCGCGCTTCCACGCCCCCTTCTCGGGGAGCTTGGTCGCGAACGACACGGCCTTGGCGAAGGCCCACACGAAGACCACACCGGCGAGGCCCACGATGGTGACGCACGCCGGCACCAGCAGGTACCGGGCCCGCTCGAACCAGCGACCCATCACAGCGTCCACCAGAGCATCACCGCGGTGGACGCCAGCCCGGCGGTGACCATGGTGGCCACCACCGGGCGGGACAGGCGTCCGTCGGCGCCGGCGGGGAGACGCCGACGGACCCGCGCGAGCACTCGTTCGGCCCACGCCACGTCGCGCGCCAGCACCGTGAGCCCGATCGCGATCACCAGCCATCCGGGTCCGGGCAGCACCAGCAGCACGCCGAGCAGGAGGATGCCCGCCACGGTCATCGCGCCAGACGCACCGCGATGTTGGCTCGCGCGGTACGGTGGGCTCGCGCTCGCCCGTTTCGAGGCTCGGCGGTGACCGCGGCCTCCACCTTGCGGTCCGGCAGGTCGTGCGGTTCCACTTCACGGTTCGCTTGCAACGTCAACCTCCCAACTCGAAGAGATCGGAGAAGAAGTCGCGCTTCTTCTTCTTGGTCCCGTTCCTGGCGCAGGTGCTGTGACGGCGGACGGCTGCCGCGGTCATCGCGACCGTCACGACCGGCGAACACCGGGTCGTCGGTCCACATGGCGCTGCGCCGGATGATCGTGTCGAGGCTCGTTGCGGTCGAGCCGAACGCGGCACTCGGGGCAGTAGTCGATCTCGATCCCGTGGCGTTCGAGCATCACGAGGTCTGCGTGGTCGATGGGGCACTGCATGGTGTTCTCCTGTTCTCTCGGTGGTCAGGGACGGGTCAAGACAGGTCAGGTCGTGGCGGTGCGGCGCCGGCGCCACTTCTGGAGCTCGGTCACCGGCACCACGAGGACGGCGACGGCGAGGCACAGCACCCAGTCGGCGGCGTCGAGGGTGGCGGTCGTGTCGATGCCGGTCATCAGCTGCTGCAGCGGGCCCCAGGCCACGAGCAGCACCTGCAGGGCCGCCACCGCGGCGACGGCGATCCACAGCTTCCGGTTGCGCAGCGTCGCCGCGTGCCACACGGTGGTGGTCTCGCTGCGGACGCACAGCAGGTGGAAGAGCTGGAAGGCGACGAAGGTCGTCAGCGCCATCGTGCGGGCCTGGGCCTCGACCGCCTCGCTCACCGCACCGGTGCCGCCGGCGGCGAGGAGGTAGACGGCGAGCGTGCCGGCGGCCATCACCGCGCCCACCGTCGCCATGCCCACCAGGCGACCGGTGTCGAGGATCCGCTTCCGGGGATCGCGGGGCGGCACGCTCATCACCCGCTGGTCGGCGGGGTCGACGCCGAGGGCCAGCGCCGGCGGGCCGTCCATGATGAGGTTCACCCACAGGATGGCGAGCGGGGCGAAGAACGCACCGCCGCCGGCCGGGATGGCGAGGATCGTCGCCGCGAGGATCGTCGTGATGGCGGCGAGGTTCGTCGTGAGCTGGAAGCGCACGAACTTCACGATGTTGGCGTAGATCGTGCGACCGCCCTCGACGGCCCGCACGATGGTCGCCACGCTGTCGTCGGTGAGCACCATGTCGGCCGCCTCCTTGGCGACCTCGGTGCCGGTGACGCCCATCGCGATGCCGATGTCGGCGCCCTTCAGCGCCGGTGCGTCGTTCACGCCGTCACCGGTCATCGCCACCACCTCGCCGCGCGCCTGCAGCGCGCGCACGATGCGGATCTTGTGCTCGGGTGCGACCCGGGCGAACACGTCGACGTCGGTGACCGCGTCGACGAGCGCGTCGTCGTCGAGCGCGTCGAGCTCGGCGCCGGTCATCACCCGACCGCCCATGCCGAGCTGGCCGGCGATGGCAGCGCCGGTGCTGGCGTGGTCGCCGGTGATCATCACCATGCGGATGCCGGCGCCGTGGCAGGCCGCCACCGCGTCGCGTGCCTCGTCGCGCGGCGGGTCCTGGAGGGCGATGAGCCCGGTGAGCTCGAGCCCGCCGTCCCGGGCGAGCGCGTCGAGGTCGACGTGGTCGCGTGCGATCCGGGTCGTCGCCACCGCGAGGACCCGGTGGCCCTCCGCGGCGAGCGCGGCCTGCGCCGCCGCGACCGCAACTCGCTCGTCGTGATCGAGCCGGCACTGCTCGACCAGCACGTCGGGCGCACCCTTCGCACACACCAGCACCGTGCTGTCTTCGATGTCGTCGCCGCCGTCGTCGTGCGCCGTCATCATGAACTTGCGGGCGCTGTCGAACGGGATCTCGGCGACACGGGGTGCGGCGAGCCGCAGTGCGTCGGGGTCGAGCCCGTGATCGACCGCGGCCTGCACCAGCGCCGCCTCGGTCGGCTCACCCACGACGCGCTCACCGTCGAACGTCGCGTCGTTGCACAGCGTCGCCGCGCGCACGAGATGTGCCGGCGCCGCGGCGATCGGGTGCCGCTCGCCGTCGACCCATGCGAAGCGGGCCGTCATCCGGTTGGTGGTGAGCGTGCCCGTCTTGTCGCTGCACACCACCGTGGTGCAGCCGAGGGTCTCCACCGCGGCCAGTCGCTTCACGATGGCGTGGTGGCGGGCCAACCGGTGCGCGCCCACCGCGAGGGTCACGGTGAGGACGGCGGGGAGACCTTCCGGGATCGCCGCGACCGCGAGGGCGACCGCGTCCACCAGGTTGTCCTCGAGCGGCGTGGCCCGCAGGAGCCCGATGAGGAACACGAGCGCCACGGCGATCCCGGCCAGCGCCGTCAGCCGGCGGGCGAGGTCGTGCACCTCACGCTGCAGCGGGCTGGGCGTCGGCTCGGTGGTGTCGAGCAGGGCGGCGATGCGGCCGATCTCGGTGCGCATGCCGGTGGCGGTCACGACCATCTCGCCCCGGCCGCGCACCACCGTGCTCTGCATGTGCCCGGCCGTGAAGCGGTCGCCGACCGGCGTGTCGGCGGCCGGTGGGGGACCGGTCGTCTTCGCCGCGGGCTCGGACTCGCCGGTCAGCGCGGACTCGTCGACCTGGAGCTCGTGCGCGACGACCCAGTGCCCGTCGGCGGGGACGCGGTCGCCGGCCTGCACGAGCACGACGTCGTCGGCGACGAGGTCGGCGACCGGGAGCTCGACGATCCGACCGTCACGGCGGACGCGTGCGGTGTCGGCGAGCATGCCCCGCAGCGCGGCGAGGCTCCGCTCGGCGCGCCGCTCCTGCAGGAAGCCGAGCGTCGCGTTGGCGATCACCACGACGCCGATCACGACCGGGTCCTTGAGCTCGCCGGTGACGACGAACGCGAGCACCGCTGCGCCGAGCAGCACGGCGACGAGCAGGTTGCGGAACTGGTCGAGGAAGCGCAGCCACGCCGGGCGGGGCGGGCGGCCCTCGACCACGTTGGGGGTTGTCGGCCGGGTGCAGGCGGGCGGCTGCCCGGCGCCGGTCGGTCGTGTACCTGGTCGGTGGGTGGGGGTGCGGTGCAGACCACGGGAGCAGACCTCCGGATCGGGAGCAGTTGGTGCTCCCGAGGTCTCTCCCGCGTGGTCGAGGTACGACCACGCCGGTGCCGCCGGGTCTCACGACCGGGATGACGACGGCACCGTCAGATGGGCAGTTGGGGTACTCCCCTCGGTACGAAGAACAATACACGAAACCAGGTTCGTATTGCAAGTACCGGTCCCGCGCCGTGGACGGCGCGGGCGATGGCGGCGGATGCGGGGGACGGCGGCGGAACGCCGTCAGGTGCGGGCGAACAGCGACGCCGCGACCCGCCGATCCTGGGGCGACGTGAAGTCGAGCGCGATGCCCACCGAGAGCGCGGTCGCGTCGTCGTCCGACGCCGGCTCCGCCGTCGTCACGTGGGCGACCCGGCCGTGGAGGGTGATGCCCACCCACGTGGAACCGAGGCGGTCGACGGAGAGGGTGACGCCGTCGCCGGCGCGGACGGCAGTGGGCGCCGGTGCGACGATGCGGGCGCCGCCGCCCGAGACGTCGTGGACGCTGCAGGGCAGCCACTCCCACTCGGGTTGCCCGGATCGGCCGTAGCGACCTTCCCAGGCGACCGGGGTCCGCGGCGCGTCGCGCCGCTCCTTGGGGGTGCGCCTCAGGCGCATCGCGGGTCCGCGAGGGGTTGGGCGGACACGTCGCTCAAGGTGCCGAGCCGGCGGCGGAGCTGGGCCTCGACGTTGTCGGGGGTGTCGCCCAGTGCGGTCGCCAGGATCCGCAGGTCCTCGATGCGCAGGCTCCGGATGCGGTCCGGGCTCGTCGCCCGCAACTCGATGATCATCGCCAGGTACTCGCGCAGCACGCCCTCGAGCGCGGGGTCCACCGTGCCGCCGGTGGGCGACCCCAGGGTCTCCGCCAGCACGTGCAGGTCGTCGTCGCTCGGGACGGCCTCGCCCCGCTCGATGGCGGCGACGGTCTTGCGCGGGATGCCGGTCCGCTTCGCGAGCTGGCGTTGGGACAGGCCGGCCGCCGCTCGGGCGTCGCGGACGCGCGCGGCGTGGTCGTGCGGGTCGCGGAGGGCGGGACGCTGGTCCTGGCTGGCCATGTCAGCAGCGGTCGACTCGTCGCATCCCTCGGTTGATGTTCGAATTTGGGTATTCCGCCCACTGTGACAACTCCTGCATCAATCCGCAGCAGAGGGGCACCGATGTTGCCCCGAAGGTGCAGCACCGACGAAGGCGCACCGTCGAAGGCTGGGACGAGAGATGCACACCTGGGACACCGAGACGATCACGGTGGGGCCCCCGACCAACGGGACGGCCGAACCGGCGGCGAAGAAGCGGACCGCCAAGAAGGCGGAGAAGGCCGAACGGGCCGCGCGCGCCGAGATGCGCGTGGCGGAGGCCGAGGCGTGGGCGGCCGAGTCGGCGGCCCGCGCGGCCGAGGCGCAGCAACTCGTGGCCGCGCTGCGGCAGGCGATCGCCGACGCGGCGCGGGCGCGCCGCGAGATCGAGGAGACCTGTGCGGCCGTGCGCGCCCTCGCCCACGAGTGCACCACCCATCTGCAGGACGTGCGCGCCCGGCGTGAGGACGTCGAGGAGGCGCAGCGCGAGGCGCTCACGAGCCTCCGCGCGGTCGAGGACGACCTCGTGGACGAAGCCGACGATCTCGTCACCGCGTTCGTCGCGCACCTCGACGACCTGCGCGCGGCGTCACGCCGCGAGTGGACCCGCACGACGGTGGAGGCGGCTCAGCGCGTGGACCTCGCGATCGAGGAGGCGGAGACCCACGCCCGCGCGGCGCTGCACCGCTCGTTCGACGGCATCGGTCGCCTGCTCGCGGCGGCCGAGGAGCAGGCCGCCGACTCGATGCGCGCTGGAGGCGGCGAACGCCGCGAGCGCGGCCGCCGAGGCCGATCGTTTCGCCCCCGCGTTCCGCGCTGCGGGCGCGCCCGGTGCCCCGGTGGCGAGTGTCGCGGCCGACGGTGTGCAGGTGCTCGAGGACGACGAGCCGGTCGAGTGGCGCGCCTTCTCGGCGTCGACGACCACTGCCGACGACGCGCCCCCCATCGACATCGGCCGAGCGGTCGCGTTCGACCCGGCACCCGTGTTCGATCCCGCGCCTGCGTTCGATCCCACGCCGGCGTTCGACCCCGACTTCGGCTTCGGCGCCGCCACGCCGCCCGAACCCGACTTCGGCTTCGCGGCCCCATCGCCGTCGGAGACCCCAATGGACGCGTTCGAGGTCGAGCTCGACGCCGAGCTGGACCTCGAGCTCGGGACGGAATTCGGCGCCGCGTTCGGGCGCGACTTCGACACGGCGTTCACGGCCGAGGTCGACGACATCCTCGACGGTGCCGACGCGGGCGATTTCGCCCCACCGCCGACCCGCAACGGCCAGGTCCTCTCCGGGGCCGGTGCCGACGTCGCCGGCGGCTTCGGTGACCACGACGCCTCGCCGGGCGGCGCGTTCGTCGTGACGACGCGCGCGGTCGGCCTGTTGCTGGCGGTGGAGGAGCTCACGGAGCGCGGTGCGGAGCACGTGCGCATCGAGGCACGCCGACGCGTCAAGGACGGCATGTTGCTGACCGCGTTGCGCCTCGCGGTGCGCGACCACGAGGGCTGGTGGGACATCCGTGAGCTGCCGGCGCGGTCGCGCAGCGTCGACACGATGTCGGTCGTGGTCGAGGTCGGCGAGCTGGTCGAGGTCGTCGCCGGCATCGTGCGGTTCGACAAGGAGTCCGAGCTCGACATCACCGTGGACGGCGGGGTGACGGTGGCGGGACGCCGGCTCGACGCGCTCCGGGGTGACCTGGTGCCGGTCCCGCCCGACCCGGGCGGCCCGGTCACGCCGGTCAACCTCGGTGCCGCACGTGGCGACAGCCTCGTGGTGCCGATTGCAGGCGGTTGGGCCGTCGTGCCGCCGGTGCTCATGGCGCACCTGCGCGCGGGTTCGTTCACCGACGTCGCGCTCGCCGACAGCGGTGACGTGCCGGTGCTCCGCGCCCGTTCCGCCGACCCGGCCGATCCGGACGCCGCGCAGTGCGTCGCCGTGCTGCACCGCTCCGCCGACGACGATCCCAACGTCGACCGGCGCACGACCGCGGCGAGCGCGGTGACCCACCTGCTCGCGGCACTGGCGCCCGACACCCCGGCCGAGGACCTCGAGCGGATGCTCAAGGTCGGCGTGCCCTACGTGCGTCGCCGCGCAGCCGCGCACCCGAACATGCCGTCCGCGTTGGTGCAGGCGATCGTGCAGAACGACGACGACGCGATGCGCGCGGCGGCCGCGGCGAACCCGACGATCCCGGTCGCGGCGGCGCAGGCGGCGGTGACCGACCCGGTGGCCGCGGTGCGCGCGGCGCTGGGCGCCAACCCCGTGGTGCCCGAGGCCCTGCTCGCCCGTCTCTCGTTCGACCCCGTCGCACACGTGCGGGCGAATGTCGCCGGCAACCCCTCGGCCAGTGCCGAGGTGCTCGCGCAGCTCGCGGCCGACGAGGCGCCGGAGGTGCGCGCCACCGTGGCGGCCCGCACCGACGTCGACCTCGCCCTGCTCCGGGCGCTCGGTGACGACGTCGACCCGTTCGTGTGCGCGATCGTCGCAGCCAACCCGAGGACCGAGCCCGACGTGCTCGAGCACCTCGTGTCGGTGGCGCCGGTCGAGGCGCTGTCGAACCCGTCCGCGCCGGAGGCGCTGCTGTCGGCGGCGGCGTTGCTCGACAACCCCGAACTGCGGCTGGCCGTGGCCACGAACCCGGCGACGCCGGCAGCGGTGCTGAAGCGTCTCGCCCGTGACCGCGACGAGTCCGTGCGGACCGCCGTCGCCGCGCGCGGCGGCAACTGAACGCCGCGGCTAACCCTCGTCGGTGGCGGTGAGGGGCTCGGGGAACGCGGGCACCGGCTCGGGCGTGACCGCGAACGGCTCGGCCACCGCGATGTCCATGAAGGCGTCGTCGCCGTCCTGGGCCGCGAGGTCGAAGCGGACGAGGCGCAGCCGGTGGGTCGCCAGGATCCACAGGAGGAAGACCACCAGCGAGATCGCGGCGACGTACACCGCGCCGGCGGGTCCGAGCCATGACGCGAGCGCGCCACCGAGCAGGGCGGTGATCGGCACCGTGCCTGCGGAGATCGTGGTGTAGATGCCCATCACGCGACCGCGGAACGCGTCCGGTGAGACCGCGATCAGCAGCCCCTGGGTCACCGTCATCGACGAGAAGAACGCGAAGCCGTAGCCGATCAGCGCCAGCCCGGTGATCCAGAGCGTGCGCGAGGTGGCGATCACCGTGAACATGCCGGCGTTCACCACGAGCGCGCCGGCGATCGCGAGCCGGCGCCGGCGGTCGGTGACGAACTCGCCCGCGAACAGGGCTCCGCCCACCGCACCGATCCCGGTGCACGTGGTGAGCAACGCGAAGCCTCCCGAACCGGCGTGGAGCAGGTCGGTGGTGATCACCGGGAGCAGCGCGACGTGGAAGACCACGAGCGTGACGACGAGTGTGACCGTGAGCAGGAAACCGATCTGCTTGTCGCGACGCGCGAAGTCGAGACCGAGCCGGAACTGTCGGAAGAACGGCTCGTGGGTGTGGCGCGGGTGCAGCTTCGTGCGCACGAGGCCCCAGGCGATCACCACCGCGAAGAAGCTCAGCGCGTTGAGGAAGAACGCCCACTGCAGGCCCCACGCGTTGATCACGAGCGCACCGAGGGTGGGGCCGGCGATGCGCGTGATGTTCGCGATCACGGTGACCGACGCGATCGCCTCGGGGAGCTCCTCGGCGGGGACGATCTCACCCACGACTGCGCTCATCGCCGGTGCGCTCAGCGCGGTCGCGATGCCGGCGAGCGCGGCGTGGGCGAGGATCAGTGGCACCGTCTGTTCGCCCATCGCGGTGAGGACGCCGAGAGCGATCGCGGGCGGCACCGCAGCCAGGTTCCCGATCACCACGATGGTCCGGCGGTTCTTGCGGTCGGCCAGGGCGCCGCCGAAGGGGGCCAGGAGCAGGAAGGGGAGGAACTGCGCGACGAGGCTCATGGCCACCGCGAGCGGCGAGGCGGTGATCTCCCGGATCGCCCAGCCCAGCGCGATGTACTGCCCCCACGTCCCGATCTGGGACACGCCGTTGCCGAGCTGCACCAGCGCGAAGTCGCGATGGCGCAGCACCTGCAGCGAGCGGGGGAGCCGGGCGACGAAGGCGGTCATCAGGGCGTCACTCTGGCCGGGCGGGACCGCCCCGTGCCAAATCGCCCGGTAGCCTGGCTGCCCCATGTCTCCAGGCACCAGTGACGAGCTGTACCGCTGGCAGCTCGACGCGCTGGTCAGCTGGCTGCGCTGCGGTCGTCGCGGTGTGGTCGAGGCGGTCACCGGGTCGGGCAAGACCGACGTCGCGATCGCGGCCGCGTCCGACGCGCTGCGCCGGGGTCGGTTCGTGCTCGTGATCGTGCCGTCGCGGGTGCTGATGGAGCAGTGGCACGGTCGGCTCACCGCGGCGTTGCCGGGGGCGCGCATCGGGCGGCTGGGCGACAGCGGCAAGGACATGCCCGGTGTCTGCGACGTGCTCGTCGCGACGCGCCACTCGGCCGCCGCGCACAAGCCGTTGCCGCCCGACGGGCGCGCCGGTCTGCTCGTCGCCGACGAGTGCCACGGCCTCGGCGGCGGCACGCTGCGCCGCGCGATGTTGCCGCAGTACGAGGAACGGCTCGGGCTCACCGCCACGCTCGAGCGCAGCGACGACGGCGTCGCCAAGCTGCTGCTGCCGTACTTCGGCGGGATCTGCCACCGCTACGGCTTCGCCGAGGCCATCGCCGACGGCGTGTGCGCACCGCCGCGTGTCGCGTTCATCGGCGTGGAGCTCACCGCGGAGGAGCGCAAGGAGTACGTCGCCACCGAGCAACGGCTGGTGAACGCGCGCCTGCACCTGCGCGGCATCCCCGGCATGCCCGTGGACCCGTTCGGCGACTTCCTCGCGGCGGTGGCGCACCTCGCCGAGCACGACGGTGGGGCGAACGGGCGCGCCGCGCGCGAGTACCTCGATGCGTTCTCGGCGCGCCGCGACATCGTGGCGCAGTCGAGCGGCAAGTACGAGTTGCTCGGCGCGTTGGCCGACGCGATCCGCGAGGCGAACGGCGCGCTGGTGTTCACCGAGACGGTGCGCGCCGCCAACCACGCGATCAACCGCCTCGACCCGCACGTGTCGATCGATCTCATCACCGGGTCGACGGCGCGCGGCCAGCGGCGCGAGATCCTCGACGACCTGCGGGTGCGGCGGCTCCACGCTGTGGCCGCGCCCCGTGTGCTCGACGAGGGCGTCGACGTCCCCGACGCGAACCTCGGCATCGTGATGAGCGCGAGCCGCACGCGTCGCCAGATGATCCAGCGCATGGGCCGCATCCTGCGGCGCAAGGGCCCCGGGGTCGCGGCGCGCTTCGTGATCATGTTCGCGAAGGACACGCTCGAGGACCCGACCGTGTCGATCGAGCGAGACGGGTTCCTCGAGGAGATCGAGCGCATCTCCGACGCGATCGGCGTGTTCGATGGCGAGCAGCGCGCCGCCATCGATGCGTTCCTCGCCGCACCCGGCCCCGAGGTGGTGCCCGAGCCCGAGCGGCTCGAGCACTTCGAGGCGCACGACGACATCGGTCGCTACGCGCAGCTCGCCTTCGGGCGGACCCATCTGCTCGATGCCGCGGGTGAGGAGCTCCTGCGCGAGCTCGAGGCGCGCTTGCCCGCGCCGCCCGCGGGCAAGGCGCCCGATCCCGCGGCGCCGTACCTCGAGGTCGAGCTCCCGGAGCTGCCCGAGATCGCGAAGCCCAGGGCCCGGGTCAAGCGTCTGTCCACCGGCGAGGCGCCGTTGGAGATCGCCCGCGTCGGCGACGGTTGGCTCATCAGCTGCACGGGATGCGGCGAGACGTCGGCGCCGGTGCAGTTCCGCTGGCAGGCCCTCGACCAGACCGTCGCCTGCCTCTGCGACTGATCCAGTGCGAGCGGGGAGACTCGAACTCCCACACCTTTCGGTACCAGGACCTAAACCTGGCGCGTCTGCCGGTTCCGCCACGCTCGCGCCCGATCAGTCTCGCAGACGGTTCCGCAGCTGGACGCCGCAGATGGTCCCCGGCCAGGGCAGGGGGTAGCGTTCCCCGCCGGAACACCTATCCGGGGGTACACAGGAACATGGCCAACCAGATCCCGATCGTCGACTACCTGGTGCTCGACGACGGCGACCCGCACCTCGTCGCCAACGAGTGTGACAAGTGTGGGGCGCTCTTCTACGACTACCGCAATGCGTGTGGGAAGTGCGCGAACCGCACCTTCCACAAGCGCACGCTCGGAACAACGGGCGTGGTGCGCTCGTTCGCCATCGTGCACGCCGCGGCTCCCGGCGTTCCCCGTCCCGTACGTGTCGGCCGTGGTCGACATCGACGGCGGCGGCAACGTGAAGGCCAACGTCGTGAACATCGAGGCCGACCCCGCGAAGGTCAGCCTCGGCATGAAGGTCAAGCTCACGACCTTCGTCGCCGGCACCGACGACGAAGGCACCGAGGCAATCGTGTTCGGCTTCGAGCCGGCGTAAGGAGGATCAGCGATGAGCGACAGCGTTTGGGTACTCGGCGCCGCAATGACCAAGGTCGGGCGCTACCCCGACAAGGACATCGTCGACCTCGCCGCGCAGGCGACCTTCGACGCCCTCGACGACGCCGGCGTGACGATCTTCGACATGCAGATCCTCGCCGCGGGCAGCCTCTTCAGCCCGGGTGGCCTCGGCCAGCCGCTGGCGAAGCAGGTGGGCCAGACCGGCATCCCGATCTACAACGTGATCAACGCGTGCGCCACCGGCGCCACCGCGGTGCGCACGGCCTACCTCGCGATCAAGGCCGGTGAGGCCGACTTCGGTCTCGCCGTCGGCGCGGAGCAGATGGGCAAGATGGGTCTGCTCGCCGGCAACGCGGCCCGCAGCGGCAAGCACGTCTTCGAGCCCAAGGGCCGCTTCGGCTCGGTGATGGACGTCGACGGCTGGCTCGGCTCGGGCACCATGCCCGCGGTGTTCGGCCAGGCCGGCATGGAGTACGCCTACGAGCACGACGGCGTCGGCTTCGAGCAGTTCGCCAAGGTCGCGGAGAAGAACCACGCGCACTCGGTGCTCAACCCGTACGCGCAGTACCAGAAGGAGTTCTCGCTCCAGGAGATCATGGAAGCGCGTGTGATCTCCTACCCGAACACGCTGCCGATGTGCTGCCCTACCGGTGACGGTGCGGCCGCGGTCGTGCTCGTGTCGGAGGCGAAGCTGCGCACGCTGTCGCTCGAGCAGCAGAAGCGTGCGGTGAAGATCGGCGCGTCGATCCTCACGAGCGACCCGTGGTCGGAGGGTGGCGGTTCGCAGCCCGACGTCAACACGCTCACGCGGATGGCGGCCGACCAGGCCTACGAGAAGGCGGGCGTGGGTCCCGAGGACCTCGACCTCGTGGAGCTGCACGACTGCTTCGCCACTGCCGAGCTCCTGCACTACGACAACCTGCGACTCTGCGAGCCGGGCGGCGCGGGCGAGTTCATCGACAAGCGCGCGCCGTGGCGTGACGGCACCACGCCCGTCAACGTGTCGGGCGGTCTGCTCTCGAAGGGCCACCCCATCGGCATGACCGGTGTCGCCGGCGTGTTCGAGATCACCACGCAGCTGCGCGGTGAGGCGGGCGACCGCCAGATCGAGGGTGCGAAGGTCGGCATGGCGCACGTGATCGGCCTCGGCTCGTCGTGCGGCATCCACATCCTGGAGAAGGCGTCGCTCTAGAGCTTCCCGCTCCACCAGTACTGCGGACGACGGCGGCTCCGGCCGCCGTCGTCTCGCGTCAGCGGGCGCTGATCCTGGCTTCGAGGTGTTCGAGGAACTCGCTGCGGGCGGCGACGAACTCGGGGTCGGTCGGCACGTGACCGGTGACGAGATGGGTGACCTGGGGGAGGAGGAGCGGGCCGAGCACGAGCAGCACCTCGGTGAGCACGAGTTGCTGGGCGTCGAGGTCGGCCGGCAACTTCCCGGCCGCCTGCTCTTCACGCACGACGCCCACCCACGTGTCGAAGAAGCTTCGTCGGATCTCCTCGTTGACCGGTTTCGACGGCTTCGTCTCGAGCGCCTCCCACATGAGCAGGCGCGTGTACTCGGCATCGGCGGCGGCGCGGGTGGCGCGCTCCGCCATGGGCTGCGCGCCGCGCGCGCCACGTTCGTGCAGGGTCGCGGTGCGCTCGTGGAGACGGCGGCGGAGGATCTCGCGGAACAGGTCCTCCTTCGACCCGAAGTAGTAGTAGAGCATCCGCTTGTTCACCTTGGCGCGTGCCGCGATCGCGTCGACTCGTGCACCGGCGATGCCGTTCGCGGAGAACTCGTGCAGCGCGGCGTCGAGGATCTTCGCCTTCGTGGCCTCGGGGTCGCGCGTCGCCATGTGGTATCCTTTGTAACCAGACGGTTAACAACCTAGCGGAGACCGCGCCACCCGTCAGGGAGCCGGCTCCGACCAGGCTGCGGAGGACCCGTGCTCAGTCCCGAGAAGGCATACGAGCGTCGATGGTGGACGCTCGGCGTGCTGTGCACGTCGCTGCTCGTGATCTCGGTCGACAACTCCATCCTCAACGTGGCCCTCCCCACGATCGTGCGCGACCTCGGCGCCACCGGCTCCGACCTCCAGTGGATCGTCGACGCCTACGTGATCGTGTTCGCGTGCCTGCTCCTCACGGCCGGCGCGCTCGGTGACAAGTTCGGGCGCAAGCGCGCGCTCACGTTCGGGCTCGTGTGGTTCGGTTCGTTCTCGCTGATCGCCACCACTGCGAACTCGCCGGGGATGCTGATCGCGTGCCGCGCGCTCATGGGCATCGGCGCCGCGTTCATCTTCCCGACGACGCTGTCGATCCTCACCAACACGTTCACCGGGCACGAGCGGGCGAAGGCCATCGGCGTGTGGGCCGGCGTGTCGGGCCTCGGCGTGGCGCTCGGCCCGATGATCGGTGGCGTGCTCATCGAGCACTTCTCGTGGACGGCAGTGTTCTTCGTGAACGTACCGCTGTGCACCGCCGCGGTGGTCCTGGGCTTCTACTTCATCCCCGACTCGCGCGACCCCGACAACCGGCCGCTCGACCCGATCGGCGCGCTGCTGTCGATCGCCACGTTGGTCGCGCTCCTCTACGCAATCATCCAGGCGCCGCAGGTCGGCTGGCTGCACACCGAAGTGGTGGGCGCGTTCCTCGGCGGTCTGGTGCTGCTCGGCTGCTTCGCGCTGTGGGAGCTGCGCAGCCCCGAGCCGATGCTCGACCTGCACGTGTTCAAGAACCCGCGGTTCTCGGCCGCGTCCGCAGTCGTCACGCTCATCTCGTTCGCGCTCTACGGCTCGATCTTCCTACTGATCCAGTACTTCCAGTTCGTCCTCGGGTACTCGCCGCTCGAAGCCGGCGCCCTGGCGATGCCGGTCGCGATCTGCATGATGATCACGTCGCCCAACGCACCGAAGCTGGTGCTGCGGTGGGGGACGAAGCGGGTGGTGATGCTCGGCCTCGCGGTCGTCATCCTCGGCATGTGCCTCTACTCCTCCGACACGATCATGTCGTCGTTCGTCGGCGGCGCCTTCGTGCGCGGTCTGTTCGGCATCGGTCTCGGCCTCACCTCCGCGCCCGCCACCGAGTCGATCATGGGCGCGCTCCCGCCCGCACGCGCGGGCGTGGGCTCGGCGATCAACGACACCACCCGTCAGACGGGCGGCGCGCTCGGTGTCGCGGTGATCGGCAGCCTGTTCCTCTCCTGGTACCACCACTTCATCCGCATCCCCGCCGGCGTCACCGGGCAGGGCGCGGCGGCGCTGCGCGACTCGGTGGGTACCGCGCTCGAGTACGCCTCGCGGTTGCCGGGACGCCAAGCCGACCTCATCGTCGAGCACGCCAAGACTGCGTTCGTCGAGGCGATGCGCTTCACGTATCCCATCGCCGCGTGCTTCCTGCTGCTCGCCTTCTTCGTCGCGTGGAAGTGGCTGCCGGCGCGCGCTCACGCGCACGCCGACGCCGCGCACGACATCGACGAGATCGACCTCCGCGGTGCCGCGGCGGTCGAGTCGTTCACTCCGTTGGCGGCCGACGCCGACTGAGCGGCAACCAGTGCGGGCGTGCCCGGCCGAGCTGGTGCAGCGTCGTCGACTCGTCCATCGCCTCGCCGCCCTTCCCGACCGCCACCCGTTGGCTGCCGTAGATGCCGCGGTGTGACGAGAACGTGTAGCTGATGATGCACGCCACCGCGAAGTACACGATCGAGCCGGCCCCGAACAGCTCCACGCCCATCACCGTGCACGTGAGCGGCGTGTTCGCCGCGCCCGCGAACACGGCGACGAACCCCAACGCGGTGAGGAACACCACGGGCAGCCCGAGCGGCGCGGCGAGCGCGGCACCGAGACACGCGCCGATCACGAAGAGTGGCGTCACCTCGCCACCCTGGAAGAACGCGCCGAGCGTGACCGCGGTGAACAGCAGCTTCAACAGCCACGACCAGCCGCTGACGTCACCCGCGAACGACTGGCCGATGAGTCCGAGCGAGAGCCCGTTGTAGGTCTGGCTGCCGACCGCGAGCGTCATCCCGATCACGATGAGCCCACCGAGCACGGGCCGCGCCGGCATCCACGGGACGAGCGCGGTGAACGCGCGCTTCAGGCCGTGGGTCAGTTCGCTGAACAACCCGCCGACGAGCCCGAACGCGAGGCCGGCGAGCGCGACCTTGCCGAGCGTCGCGAGATCGAGGTCGAGCCCGGGCACGTGGGGGAGGGGCGCGTGGTGCACGCCGAGCGCGCGCACGACCATGTCGCCGATCACCGACGCGGTGAGGCACGGCACGAGGGCCTCGTAGCGCATCCGGCCGACGGACTGGACCTCCAGGCCGAACACCGTGCCCGCGGCGGGCACGCCGAACACCGCACCGAACCCACCCGACAACGCCGCGATCAGGACCAGGCGGCGATCCGCCGGCCCGAGCCGGAGCAGTCGCGACGCGCCGTCGCTCAAGCTGCCGCTCATCTGGATCGCGGTGCCCTCGCGGCCGGCCGAGCCGCCGAACAGCTGCGTGATGATCGTGCCCACGAACACCAGCGGGGCCATGCGCCGCGGCACCCACGCCTGCGGTTCGTGGATCTCGTCGAGGATGAGGTTGTTGCCCTCCGACGAGCGCCCGCCGCCGTAGTGGTAGGCGAGACCGACCGCGAGGCCGCCGAGGGGCAGCAATGCGATCAACCAGGGGTTGTCGAGGCGCGTGTCGGTCGCCCAGTCGAGCACCTCGAGGAACACCGCGGACGAGAGTCCCGCGAGCACGCCGACCATGGCGCCGAGGACGATCCACTTGGCGAGGTGCCGCAGCAGCTTGGCCTGCTCGCGCCAGTCGACGTGGACGAGGTCGCGCAGCGCGTCGTACGCGCGCGCGAACCGGCTGCCGTCGGCTGCGATCTGCTCGTCGGACAACGGGCCTCCACACGCTGCTCCGGCCCGGGGACATGGCTCTCCTACCGGGCACGCTTGCCACTGGTAGGAGCCATCAGCCGTCGTCCCCTGTGGTGCCGGGACCCGGGCGGTTGCGGCGAGCTCCATCGCCGTCGAGCGGGAGCCATCGTACCGTGCCGCGCAAAGGGCGCGTAGAGATCCCGGCGCGACGCGTCAAGGACGCGTCAAGATCGCCGGTCGGCCCTTCTCCCGCAAGGGCTGTCGGTGTATCCCGGACATGTGGAGCATCGACTCGGGACCCGGGGATGGATCGTGGCGGTGGTGGGGCCGCCGGCCGTCGCGCTGGTGCTGCTCCCGCTGCGGGGCGAGATCCGTGACGTCAACGTCGCCCTCGTGCTCGTGGTCGTCGTGCTGGTCGCCGCGGTGATCGGCGGCCGCTGGGGCGGCGCGGTCGCGGCCGTCACCGCGGCGCTGAGCTTCGACTTCTTCTTCACCCACCCCTACGGCTCGTTCCGCATCAGCACGCGTGACGACGTCGAGACGACGGTGCTGCTGCTCGTGGTCGGGCTCGTCACCGGCGAGCTCGTGACCCGCACGCGTCGCAGCCGCGAGGTCGCGCGGACGAGCCGGCGCGAGATGCACCGGATGCGCACCGTCGCCGAGGTGGGCGCGGGCAACGACACGCCGACGCACCTCATCGAGAGCGTGCGGCGCGAGCTCGAGCACCTGCTGCCCGCCGAGCGCGTCTGGTTCGAGCGGCCGCCGTTCGCGGTGGAGCTCCCGCAGCTGCGCCATGGCCGGGTCGCGGTCCCCCCGGGCGACCCGGCCATCGGCGCGCTCGACCCCACGCCGCCACAGCTCGTGGAGCTGCGCGTGGCCGGTGGCGGGCGCGTGCGCGGCCGCTTCGTGTTCGAGTTCGCCGAGCCCACCACCGGTGTCGCGCTGCCCGTGGAGGCGCGCGCGTCGGCGGTCGCGCTCGCCGACCAGCTTGGCGTCGCCCTCACGGCGATGCCGGACGACTGTCAAGGAAAGGACCAGTCATGACCGACGTGCTCGTCGTCGTGGGCCTGATCGCCGCGTTCGCGCTCCTCGCTGCTTTCGTGGTGGTGTGCGCCCGAATCATCGGCCCCGATCCCGAAGGGGTGCGACTCTCGACCGGCGCCGACGATCTCGTCGGCGAGGAGGACGAGCTCCTCGACTCGCCCACCGACCACGCGTCGTACCAGGAGGTGACCGCGTGAGCGGCGACGACTGGATCGGGCTCGTGCTCGCGGTGCTGCTGGTCGCGTACCTGGTGACCGCGCTCGTGATCCCGGAGAAGCTCTGATGTCGGGCGCGGCCTGGCTGCAGTTCGCGGTCATGATCGTGCTCCTCGGCCTGACGGTGCCGGTGCTCGGCAGCTACATGGCCAAGGTGTTCGGGGGCGGCCGGGCGCCGGGCGACCGGTTCTTCGGGCCGATCGAGCGGTTCGTCTACCGCCTGGGCGGCATCGACCCCGACCGCGAGCAGAAGTGGACCATCTACGGGTTCGCGGTCCTCGCGTTCAGCCTCGTGTCGGTGCTCTTCCTCTACGTGCTCCAGCGCGTGCAGGAGCACCTGCCATTCAACCCGACGCACGTGAAGGGCGTCCCGTCGCTGCTCGCGATGAACACGGCGGTGAGCTTCCTCACCAACACGAACTGGCAGAACTACTCCGGCGAGTCGACAATGAGCCACCTCACACAGATGGCCGGCCTCGCGGTGCAGAACTTCGTGTCGGCGGCGGTCGGCCTCGCCATCGTGGTCGCGCTCATCCGGGGGCTGACCCGCCACCGCGCCGGCACCATCGGCAACTTCTGGGTCGACCTCACCAAGGCCACCGTGCGCATCCTGCTGCCACTCGCGTTCGTGTTCGCGCTGGTGTTCGTCAGCCAGGGCGCGATCCAGAACCTCGACGGCAACACCACGGTGAAGACCGTGGAGCAGAAGACGCAGACGATCCCCGGCGGTCCGTTCGCCAGCCAGGAGGCGATCAAGGAGATCGGCACGAACGGCGGCGGCACGCTCAACGCGAACTCCGCCCATCCGTTCGAGAACCCGAACGGCTTCACTGACTTCCTGCAGATCTACCTGCTGCTCGCGATCCCGTTCTCGCTCGCGTGGACCTTCGGTGTGTTGGCCAAGAACAAGAAGCAGGGCATCGCCGTGCTCTCGGCGATGGCGATCCTGTGGCTGGCGGCGTCGGTCGGGGCGATGGCCCTCGAGACTGGTGGCAACTCCGCCCTCGACGCGGTGAAGGTCAACCAGCAGACCACCTCGAGCCAACCCGGGGGAAACTTCGAGGGCAAGGAGACGCGCTTCGGCTCGGCGAGCTGTGGGCTCTTCGCCGCCTCCACCACGGGCACCTCGACGGGCGCGGTGAACTGCGCGCACGACTCGCTGACCCCGCTCGCCGGCGGCATCGTGCTCTCCAACATGATGCTCGGCGAGGTGAGTCCCGGCGGTGTGGGTTCGGGCCTCTACGGCATGTTGATCTTCGCCCTGCTGTCGGTGTTCATTGCGGGGCTCATGGTCGGCCGCACCCCGGAGTACCTCGGCAAGAAGATCCAGGCCGCCGAGATGAAGCTCGTCGTGATCTACCTGCTCGCGGTGCCGCTGGTCGTCCTCGCCTTCGCCGGCGCGTCGGTTGTGATGAAGACGCCCCAGGCGTCGATCCTCAACCCGGGGGCCCACGGCCTGAGCGAGGTCGTGTACGGCTTCACCTCGACGGCCAACAACAACGGCTCGGCGTTCGGCGGCCTGTCCGGAAACACCGACTGGTACAACACCACGTTCGCCATCTGCATGATCGTCGGCCGCTTCGTGCTGATGATCGCAGTGCTCGCGATCGCCGGGTCACTCGCCCGCAAGCAGACCGTGCCCGAGTCGTCGGGCACGTTCCCCACCGACACGCCGCTCTTCGCCGGCCTGCTCACCGCGGTCGTCGTGGTCGTCGTCGGTCTCACGTACCTACCCGTCCTGGCGCTCGGCCCCATCGTCGAGCACCTCGGGATCTGAGCCCAGGATCTGAGGAGGAACCGAAGTGTCAGGAGCCACCACCCAGAAGCGTCCGCTCTTCGAGCCGGCGATCGTGCGACGTGCACTCGTCGACAGCCTGAAGAAGCTCGACCCGCGCTGGATGATCCGCAACCCCGTCATGTTCGTCGTCGAGGTGGGCAGCGTGCTCACCACGATCATCTTCTTCCGTGACCTGGGGTCGTCGAGCAGCAGCACGAACGTGTTCACCGGACTGGTCACCGTCTTCCTCTGGTTCACGGTGCTCTTCGCGAACTTCGCGGAGGCGATCGCCGAAGGCCGGGGCAAGGCCCAGGCCGAGACGTTGCGCAAGACGCGCAGCGAGACCGTCGCCCGCAAGCGCATGAGCGACGGCTCCATCGTCGAGTGCGCGAGCACCGAGCTCACCGTGGGCGACGAGTGCGTGGTCACCGCCGGCGAGGTGATCCCCGGCGACGGCGACGTCGTCGAGGGCATCGCCAGCATCGACGAGTCGGCGATCACCGGCGAGTCGGCCCCGGTTATCCGGGAGTCGGGCGGTGACCGGTCGGCGGTCACCGGCGGCACGCGGGTGCTGTCCGACGAGATCGTCGTGCGCATCACCGCGAAGCCCGGCGAGACCTTCCTCGACCGGATGATCTCACTGGTCGAGGGCGCCGACCGGCAGAAGACGCCCAACGAGATCGCGTTGAGCATCCTGCTCTCGGGCCTCACCATCATCTTCCTGCTCGCCGTGGTCAGCCTGCAGCCGTTCGCCGTGTACTCCGGTGCGCCGCAGACGCTGGTGATCCTCACGGCGCTGCTGGTGTGCCTCATCCCCACGACGATCGGTGGGCTCCTCTCGGCCATCGGCATCGCCGGCATGGACCGCCTCGTGCAGCACAACGTGCTGGCCATGAGCGGCCGGGCGGTGGAGGCCGCCGGTGACGTGAGCACCCTTCTGCTCGACAAGACCGGCACCATCACCATCGGCAACCGCGAGGCCGCGCAGTTCCTGCCGGTGGGTGACACCACCGAGCACGAGTTGGCGGAGGCCGCGTTGTTGTCGAGCCTGGCCGACGAGACGCCGGAGGGCCGTTCGATCGTGAAGCTCGCGGTCGACCACTTCGGCCTCGAGCGCAAGGATCTGGTCGGCGCAACGCTCGTGCCCTTCACCGCCCAGACTCGCATGAGCGGTGTGGACCTGCCCGCCAACGGTGTCGCCGCCCGCTCCGTGCGCAAGGGTGCGGCCGACTCGGTGAAGGTCTGGGTCGCGGAGGAGGGCGGCGTCGTGCCGCCCGAGCTGCAGACCATCGTCGACGGTGTGTCGAGCGAGGGTGGCACCCCGCTCGTGGTCGCCGACCTGGGCGGCGCCTCCGGGGCCGCGCGTGCACTCGGGGTGATCTACCTCAAGGACATCGTGAAGGACGGCATGAAGGAGCGCTTCGACGAGCTCCGGGAGATGGGGATCCGTACGGTGATGATCACCGGTGACAACCCGCGCACCGCGGCCTTCATCGCCAACGAAGCGGGCGTCGACGACTTCCTCGCGGAGGCGACGCCGGAAGACAAGATGGCGCTCATCAAGAAGGAGCAGTCGGGCGGTCACCTCGTGGCGATGACCGGTGACGGCACCAACGACGCGCCCGCACTCGCGCAGGCCGACGTCGGCGTGGCCATGAACACCGGGACGCAGGCGGCGAAGGAGGCCGGCAACATGGTCGACCTCGACTCCGACCCGACCAAGCTCATCGACATCGTGGCCATCGGCAAGCAGTTGCTCATCACGCGCGGGTCACTGACGACGTTCTCGATCGCGAACGACGTGGCGAAGTACTTCGCCATCATCCCTGCGATGTTCGCCGGGTTCGCGGGGTTGAGCGCGCTGGGTGACCTCAACGTGATGGACCTGCAGTCGCCGAATTCGGCCATCCTCTCGGCGGTGATCTTCAACGCGCTGATCATCGTGGCACTCATCCCGCTCGCGTTGCGCGGGGTGAAGTACCGGCCGGCCGGCGCGGCGCAGATCCTGCGGCGCAACCTCATGGTCTACGGACTCGGCGGCCTGGTCGCCCCGTTCATCGGGATCAAGCTGATCGACATGATCATCACGGCCCTGGGGGTGTCCTGATGCAGGCGCAAATTCGTCGCCAACTCCTTCCCGCGGTGCGTATCGTGCTCGTGTTCACGGTGCTGCTCGGGTTGGCGTACCCGCTGCTGGTCACCGGTGTGGCCCAGGCCCTGTTCTCCGACAAGGCCGACGGTTCGTTCGTGACGGTGCACGGGCAGAAGGTCGGCTCGTCGTTGCTCGGCCAGCAGTTCACCGAGGCGAAGTACCTGCACCCGCGTCCGTCGGCGGCGGGTGACGGCTACGACGCGATGGCGAGTGGTGCGTCGAACCTCGGCCCGACCAACCCGACGTTGCTCGCCGACGTGCGCAAGGCCGCAGTCGCGTACCGCAGGGAGAACGGACTGCCCGCCGGCTTCGCGGTGCCGATCGACGCGGTGACGTCGTCGGGATCGGGGCTCGATCCGGGGATCTCGGTCGCGAACGCGAAGCTCCAGGCGAAGCGCGTCGCCGAGGCGCGGGGACTCACGGTCGCGCAGGTGCAACAGGTCATCGATGCCCACACCAACGACCGGTCGCTCGGGTTCATGGGCGAGCAGTGGGTGAACGTGCTCGAGACCAACCTGGCCCTCGACAACTTGACGCAGGGGTAGCGTTCGCGCATGGCCCGGGGCAACCTCCGCATCTACCTCGGGGCGGCGCCGGGCGTGGGCAAGACCTACGCCATGCTCAACGAGGGCTGGCGGCGCGCCAGCCGCGGCACCGACTGCGTCGTGGGTCTCGTGGAGACGCACGGCCGGGCCAACACCCAGGCCCAGGTTCGCGACCTCGAGATCGTCCCGCGGCGGAAGCTCGAGTATCGCGGTTCGGTGTTCGAGGAGATGGACGTCGACGCGATCATCGAACGCGCACCGAAGGTCGTGCTCGTCGACGAGCTCGCGCACACGAACGTCCCCGGTTCGCGCAACGAGAAGCGCTGGCAGGACGTCGAGGAGATCCTCGCCGCCGGGATCGACGTCATCTCCACGGTGAACATCCAACACCTCGAGTCGATGAACGACGTCGTCGAGGAGGTCACGGGGATCAAGCAGCACGAAACGATCCCCGACGCGATCGTCCGCAAGGCCGACCAGATCGAGATCGTCGACATGACGCCGCAGGCGCTGCGGCGGCGCATGGCGCACGGCAACATCTACCCGTCGGAGCGGGTCGACGCGTCCCTCGCCAACTTCTTCCGTGAGGGCAACCTCGGGGCATTGCGGGAGCTGGCCCTGATGTGGGTCGCCGACCGCGTCGACGAGGCGCTGGAGGACTACCGCGAGAAGCACGGCATCTCCGGGAACTGGGAGACGCGCGAGCGGGTGCTCGTCGCCATCACCGGCGCACCCGGCGGCCACGACGTCGTGCGTCGGGCCGCGCGCATGGCCGCGCGCACGCGCGGGCAGTTGATCGGTGTCCACGTCCGGCCCGCCGACGGTCTCCGCGGCCCGGCGGGAGAGACGCTCGCCGCCCAGCGCAAGATGCTCACCGAGCTCGGCGGGACCTACCACGAGCTCGCCGGTGCCGACATCGCCACCGCCCTCGTCGAGTTCGCGCGTGCGGAGAACGCGACGCAGATCGTGCTCGGTGCGAGCCGGCAGAGCCGGTGGTCCACGTTCCTGCGCGGGTCGGTCATCAACGACGTGATCCGTGCGTCCGGTGCGATCGACGTGCACGTGATCTCGTCGGAGCCGGCCGACGAGCGCGGTGACCGGCGGGGATCGCCGCCGCGCCACGTCGTCCGCCGGCCCGCCGCCATCTCGCCGCGTCGGCGCGCGCTGGCCTGGACCCTGGCCGTCGTGGGCCCCCTCCTCGCCTCCCTCGTCCTCGCGCAGATGCACGGCACCCTGACCCTGCCGAGCGACCTCCTCGTCTTCCTGTTGGTCGTGGTGGTGGTCGCCGCGCTCGGTGGCATGTGGCCCGCGCTCGTCGCCGCCGTCTCGGGCTTCCTGCTCGCGAACTATTTCTTCACGCCACCGGTGCACGAGTTCACGGTCGCCGATCACGAGAACCTGCTCGCGCTCGCGATCTTCATGCTCGTCGGTGGTGTGGTGTCATACCTCGTGTCCACCGCGTCGCGCCGCACAGTCGAGGCGGCCCAGTCGCGGGCCGAGGCGGAGACGCTCGCTGCACTCAGCGGCACGCTCGCAGCGGCGGAGGAACCGCTCCCGCTGCTGGTCGCACAGCTGCGCGAGGTGTTCGAGGCCGACGCGGTGGCGGTGCTCGTCGGGGGACCGGTCGCGTGGACGGTGTTGGCTTCCGTGGGGGAGCCGGTGCCGGCCCGGCCGGAGGAGGGCGAGCTGGTCGTGGGCCTCCACGGTGACGCGGTGCTGGTCCTCAACGGCACGCAGGTGACACAGGCCGACCCCGAGATCCTGCGCGCGTTCGTGGGGCAGGTGGCGAACGCGCTGGAGCGGCGTGAGTTGCGCGCCGCGTCCGAGCGCGCCGCCGGTCTCGAGGAGGCCAACGAGCTCCGCACCGCGCTGCTCGCCGCGGTGTCGCACGATCTCCGCACCCCGTTGTCCTCGATCAAGGCGTCGGTGAGCAGCCTGCTGCAGGTGGACGTCGACTTCTCGCCCACCGCGACCCGCGAACTGCTCGAGACGATCGACGAGGGCGCCGATCGTCTCAACCACCTGATCGGCAACCTGCTCGACATGAGCCGCCTGCAGACCGGCGCGGTGCAACTGGTGCTGCGCGAGGTGGGTCTCGACGAGGTCGTGCCCGTCGCGCTCGTCGGGCTCCCCCCTGAGCGGCTCGCGGTCGACGTGCCGGAGACCCTGCCGCGGGTACGGGCCGACGCGGCACTCCTCGAACGTTGCATCGCCAACATCGTCGAGAACGCGTTGTCGTGGTCGCCGCCGGAGGAGCGAGTGCGAGTCGAGGCCTGCGCGACGCAGTCGACGGTCGAGCTCAGCGTCGTCGACCGCGGCCCCGGCATCCCGCGCGACCAGCGCGACGACGTCTTCCGGCCGTTCCAGCGGCTCGGTGACCACTCCACCGA
>JAXLRL010000039.1:0-31040 GCA_046331125.1 Acidimicrobiia bacterium | reverse complement strand
CCCACCGCATCGCCGGAGGCGGGTGGCGCGGGGCTCGACCCGGTGCGCGCCGCCCTCCTCGTGGGGGAGGAGAAGCGCCGCGCCGGCGTGCTGTTCCCGGTCAAGGGATCGAACGCGCTGGTGACCGACGTGGTCGAGCGCTTCGCCGACGAGAGCGTGCGCGCCTCGGTGCTCGAACGGGTGGCGACGGGCGAGGTCACCTGCTGCCTCGCGTACACCGAGCCCGACTGCGGCTCCGACGCCGCCGCGGTGAAGACCCGCGCGGTGCGCGACGGTGACGACTGGGTGATCAGCGGCCAGAAGATGTTCTCGACCGGTGCGCACCTCTGCCAGTACGCGATGGTCACCGCGCGCACGAACCCCGACGTCCCGAAGCACCGCGGCATCACGCTGTTCCTCGTACCGCTCGAACAACCCGGTGTGGAGCGCAGCGGCATCGCGACCATCGGCGGCGAGCGCACCAACTTCATCTACTTCGACGAGGCGCGCGTCCCCGACAGCCACCGGCTCGGCCCGGTCGACCAGGGCTGGCAGGTCGCGTCGGGCGCGCTCGCCGCGGAGCACGGCATGAGCGCGGAGCACGGCGGCTTCGAGCGCGCGCCCACGGCCGATCCGGACATCGTGCGCGCCCTCTCGGGCGCGGGTGACTGGCAGGGCGTGCTGCGGCGCGTCCTCGATGCGGTCGTCGCGTGGGCCCGGGTCACCGACGGCGCTGACGGGCGACCGCTCCTCGACGACCCCGTCGTGCGCCGACGCCTCGCCCGTATCGAACTCGACGTGGCCGTCGCCGAGGCCACGCCCGAGCCGTTCGGGCGCGTCGTCTCCTCCGACGTGCTCATCCGCGACACTGCCGACCTGATCGACCTCTGCGGGCCCGCCGGGCTGCTCCCGGCCGGGGAGCCGGGCAGCGCGGCCGACGGGATGGTCGAGTGGGCCCATCGTTTCGCGCAGGGCACCTCGATCTACGGCGGCACCACCGACATCCAGCGCAACCTCATCGCCGAGCAGTTCCTCGGCCTGCCCCGTCACCGCGGCGTCGTCCGCTCCACCTGACCGAAGGACCACCGATGCGCGCAGCCGACCTCCCGAAGATCTCGTCCGACGCCCACGTCGACGAACCCCACGACCTCTGGTTCACGCGGCTCCCGGAGGGACTGCGCGAACGCGCGCCGCGACGGATCGAGGCCAACACCGAGGGCGGGTGGAGTCTCGTGGTCGACGGCAGCCCGATCGGCTGGAACGACATCCCGGCCGACGAGGCCGCGCAGAAGGAGGCCGAACGGGTGGCGGCGGCGGCGCCCGACGTACGCCTCGCGATGATGCGAACCGACGGGCTGTACGGCGAGATCATCTTCCCGACGATCGGGCTGTACGCGTACAACATCGGCGATCCCGAGGTCGGACGCGCGTCGTGCGAGGTCTACAACGACTGGCTGCTCGAGCAGTTGGGCGGCGACCCCCGCATCAAGCTGGCGATGATGCTGCCCACCTGGGACGTCGAGATGGCGATCGCCGAGATCGAGCGTGTCGGCGGCCACGACTCGGTGGGCGGGCTGCTGCTGCCCCTCGTCGGGTCGCCCGAGTGGAACATGCCGCAGTGGGAACCGCTGTGGAGCGTGGTGGCCGACAGCGGCAAGCCGGTGGTGATGCACCAGGGCACCGGCCACGACATGATCTTCTACCGCGGGTGGGGGAGCCCGACCGCGAACCTGCTCGCGACGCAATCGCTCGCGCCGCGCGCCACCGCGCTCCTGAGCTGCAGCGGAGTGCTCGAACGGCACCCCGGGCTGCACGTGGTGCTCGTCGAGGTGAACGCGGGCTGGCTCGCATGGACGATGAGCACGCTCGACAACTACTACCGCGACCACGCGCACTGGTCGAAGCCGAAGTTGCGCGAGCAGCCGAGCGACTACATCCGCCGGCAGGTCCACGCGACGTTCCAGGACGATCCCGTCGCCGTCAACAACATCAACCTGACCGGCGCCGACTGCCTGCTCTGGGGGAACGACTTCCCGCACCCGGAGAGCACGTTCCCGCACTCCGACGCGGTGCTCGACCGGTTGCTCGACGGTCTCGCCGACGACGACGCCCGGGCGATCACCTCCGGCAACGCCATGCAGCTGTTCGGCTTCGACGCATCCGTGGTGGCCACGGCGCCGTGAACGCAGTCGTCAGTCGGACGTGATCTCCTCGATGGCGATGAGGCCCGCCGACGCCGCGAGCGCGACGGCGAGTTGCGCGGTCCGTTCGTACACGACCGCGAAGTAGTGCTCGGCCACCGCGCCGTTGGGGAGGGGCGGGGGCCCGAGCGACCGGATGAGCGCGGTGGGGTGGTCCGCGACGCGCACCGGGCCGGCTGCGACCTCGTCCACGTCTTCCGGACCCCAGAAGTCGCGCGCCGACTTGCCCTTGCCCCGGGAGCGCGATCCCGACTTGTTGCCGCGCCGGTTGCCGCTCATACGGGCTCCTCGATCAGGGTCAGGTCGTCGGCGAGCTGCTCCTCGGTGAGCAGCTCGTCGGTGAGCAGGGCGTCGGGCGAGATGCCGAGCGCGGCGCGCAGCTGTTCGGTGTCGAGATCGGCGAGGGAGCTCGACTTGGGGAGCACGAGGTTGGCGATGTGGCGCTTCCCCGCGACGACCTCCTCGACGCGCTCGTCGATCGTGCCGGGGCACACCAGGCGGTGCGAGATCACCGTGTGGGTCTGCCCGATCCGCCACGCGCGGTCGCGGGCCTGGTCCTCCACGGCCGGGTTCCACCAGCGGTCGTAGAGCACGACGTGGTTCGCCGCGGTGAGGTTGAGCCCGGTGCCGCCGGCCTTGAGCGAGAGCACGAGCGCGCCCTTCCCCTTGCCGGCCTGGAACTCCTCGACGATCTGGTCGCGCGCGGTGCGCGAGAGGCCGCCGTGGTAGCACTCGACGGGAACGCCGGTGACCTCCGTGAGGTGCGCGGCGAGCTTCTGGCCCCACTCCGCGAAGTGCGTGAACACGAGGACGCGCTCGTCGGCGGCGAACACCGACTCGACGATCTCCTCGAGGCGCGCGAGCTTGCCGGAACGACCGGCGAGCGGGAGGTCGTCGTCGACGTACGCGGCGGGGTGGTTGCAGATCTGCTTGAGCGCGGTGATCGCGGCGAGGATCTGCCCCTTGCGCGGCTCCTCGCCCTCGGGCAGGTCGGCGCCCACCACCAACTGGTCGAGCACGGCCTGGTACAGGCCGATCTGCTCCTGCGTCATCGCGCAGTGGTCGAGCTCGTCGATCCGGTCGGGAAGCTCGGCGGCGATCGCCGGTTCGGCCTTGGTGCGCCGGAACACGAGGATCCCGTTGAGGGCGCGCAGCGCGCTCTCCGCAGCGCTCTCGGCCGTCTTCGGGCCGTCACCCTCGGCCGAGAGCTGCGCCACGAACTGTGCGCGCGGGCCGACGAGCCCGGGGTTGGTGAAGTCGAGGATCGCCCAGAGGTCGCCGAGGCCGTTCTCGATCGGAGTGCCGGTGAGCGCGACGCGTGTGCGGGCGCGGAGCCGGCGAAGTTGCTGCGCGGTCTCGCTCGTGGGGTTCTTGATCGCCTGGGCCTCGTCGAGCACCAGGTGCGACCACTCGATCTCGGCCAGCGCCTCGACGTCGCGCACCGCGGTGCCGTAGGTGGTGATCACGAGGTCGGTGTTCGCGGCCAGGGCCGCGAGCTCGCCGACCGACGCTCGGTTGGCGCCGTGGTGCACCGCGACGCGCAGCCCGGGCGCGAACTTCGCCGCCTCGCCGGCCCAGTTGCCCACGACCGCCGCCGGCGCGATCACCAGGCTGGGGCCGGTGCCCGCGGCCAGGAGCAGGCTCGCGATGGTGGTGGGGGTCTTGCCCAGGCCCATGTCGAGCGCGAGGCAGCCGCCGATCCCCGCCGAGGTGAGGAACTCGAGCCAGGTGAGCGCGTCGGTCTGGTAGCTGCGCAGCTCGCCGGCGAACCCCTCGGGCGTGACCGCCGGGCGGGTCGACAGGTTGCGGGCCGCTTCGAGCAGGTCGGCGGCCCAGCCGCCACCCTCCACCGAGAAGCCCCCGGCGAGTGGCGACCCCTCCAATCCGAGGGCGAGGCGCAGCATGTCGGCGCCCGACAGCTGCGTGGTCGACGCCCGTTCCGCCAGCGCGGCCGCGGCGGCATCGAGGTCGACGCGGTCGATCGCCACCCACTTGCCGCCCGAGCGGATCAGCGGCCGGGCCTCGCGCGCCAACTGCTTGATGTCGGCGGCGGTGAGCTCGACGTCGTCGAACACGACCGACCACCGCACGTCGGCGAGTTGCGCGGCGCCGGCCACGGGCGACGCCGGTGTCTCGGCGAACACGCGCAGCGTGGGGGTGGCGCGGTGACGGGCCAGCTCGGGGATGCGGACGTCGAAGCCGGCGTCGGCGAGGACCGACCCGGTGTTCGCCATCAGGTCCCACGCCTCTTCCTGGTCGAGGACGACGCGGCCGCGGTTCGAGCCAGGCCGGAGCAGCGCGGGCAGGATCCGTTCGACGCGCGCGAGCTGGTCCTCCAGCACGCCGCCGCCGGACCCGGCGTCGACGATGGCGCGCTCGACGGGGACGAGCGATCCCTTGGCGCCCGCCGCGAACACCTCGAGCTCCCACGCGTCGCCGCGGTCGGGCGGGTCGAGCCTCACGACGAGCGGCGCGTGGTCGCCGGTGACCGAGCGTGCCCAGTGCGCGGTGCGGGTCATGATGTCGGAGGCGACGCGCACCGGCGCGTCGAACGCGCTGCCGTCGAGGCGGGCCAGGAACGCCTCGGTGACGTCGCTGCCGGTGCGGACGGTGGGCGGCGCCGCGGGCACCTCGATGCGCCCGGCCGCGTCGCGGCAGATCGCGTTGACCATGCCCGCCAGAGCCGAGCGCGTGACCGCGCGGGCGTCGACGCTGGTGTCCATCGCGAGCACGCTGCCGGGCACCTCGGCCGCCATCTCCTTGAGCCGGCGCGGGTCGACCGACGCGGGTGTCCAGCGCACGGTGAACGACGCGTTCACGCCGCTGTCGCGACCGGTGCGGCGCTTGCGCTGGTGCAGCAGCGGCACCATCGCCCCGCGAGCGGTGAGCTCGACGGCCCACACTGCGATCCGGCCCAACCAGCGCACGCTCGCGCCGGCCTCGGTGCCGACGCGCCCGGCGCCGACCGCGACCAGCCAGCCGAGGATGTCGCCGACCGGTGCCTCGAAGGCCTCCGCGGTGACGCCACCGGGCAGCCGCACCGCGGGGTGGTGGATCCACACGGCGGTCGGCGCGCCCGCGGCCTCGAGCATCTCCAGCACTTCGTCGGCGTCGGCCGCCTCGGTGTGCGGGCCCGCCGCCCACGCGACCACCCGTCCGGGCTCCCAGGACACCTGCAGGCGCACGACCCCGGGCACCGGCGGCGCCTCGGGCTCCGACCGCTGCTTGCCCTTCTTGCGCCCGCCGTCGCCGTCGCCGCCGCCGTTGGCGGGGCGCTCGATCCCGTTGAAGCGGGCCCAGGCCGTGGTGAAGCGCCGGTGGTCGGCCTGCGCGTCGGCGAGCACCTGCTCCCGCTCGTCGCCCTGGAGGGCGCGGGCGCTCGCGACGAACTCCTCGGCGTCCTCGAGGAGCTGCCGCAACTCGGTGCCCCAGCGGTTGCGGTCCGCCTCGAGCACGGCGAGCTCGTCGGGGGTGGCGTAGCCGTCGGCCTCCGCCTCCACGAACTGGCGGAACTTCCAGGCCGGCAGTGTCTCAGCAGACATGGTCAATCGAAGGATCCCAGCATGACGGTTCGGGGCCGTCGGGCGTGCCGACGGCCGGCGAGAGGCCCGTGAGCCCCGGAGGAGCGGAAGAAGCGGGCGGCGAGGAGTGACCTGCATCGCTGCCGGTGACCAGGATAGGCGCTCGGGCACCGGGATCCCGACCACGGGGCGGGTGTACCTTCCGCCGATGGTGGATCACCTCGAACTCGGGCACGCCCTCGTCACGATGATCGAGCCCGACCGGGACACGATCGTGGCCTACAACGAGTGGTACGAGCGGGACCACTTCCTGAGCGGCGTGCTCACCGGGCCCGGTGCCTTCGCCGGCCGGCGGTTCGCGGCGACCCGTGACCTGAAGGCCCTGCGCTTCCCGGAGGGGTCCCCCGTGGCCCGACCGCTCGACGACGGCTCGTTCGTCACCCTCTACTGGATCGAGCAGGGCCAACTCGGCGCCCACTGCGACTGGGGTTTCCCCGAGGCGGCGCGCCTCGCCGGCCTGGGCCGGATGAACACGGATCGCCACCACGTCTCCACCGCCTACTACGACCTGGCCGGCACGTGGTCGGCCCACGACGACGGCGTTCCCGTGGAGCTCGCACTGCACCACCCGTACGCTGGGCTCGTCGTGGTGTGGGAGGCGACCGCGTCCGCCGACAGTGGTCGGCAACTGCTCGCGGCCGACCTCCCGATCGACCGCGTGGTGACCCTCCGCCCGATCGAGTTGCCCGATCCGCTGCCGGCGATGCCCGGGGTGATCGTCGACGCGCCCGCCGATGCGCCGGGGCCGTCCGACGTGGTCGTGCACTGCTGCTTCCTCACGGAGCATCCGGCCGCGGGATGGGAGGGGGTCGCCGCCCGCATCGGCGCGGTGACGGATCCGCTCCTCGTCGCGCCGTTCGTGCCGACGGTGCCGGGCACCCGCACGTACCTCGACGAGCTCTGGTAGGCGGGCCGAACCGTGGCGACGTCCGGTCCGACGATCACCGTCGACGAGCTGGCCGACTGGCCCGAGCGGTGCTTCGCGCTCGGTCTCACCGACGGCCTGCCCGCGTTCCCGCCGCTCGCCGACGCGGTGGCCGCGCTGGTCGAGGCCTCGGGCCGCGCCGGCGACGAGGAGCTGGGCGAGATCGCGCCGCGCATGGGTGTGGCCACCGTCGAGGCGCTCGCCGCCAACGCGGTGATGCGCCGGCTGCCGCCCTGGACGACTTCACGGTGGTGTTGGCGGCGGTCGAGCTGATGGTGCGCCTGCTCCACCTGCGTGGTGACCACCACGCACGGGTGCTGGCCGCTCGTCATCGTCGCCGGCCCGGCGGTCGAGCGCCTCGGGATGGCGACCGCCGAATCGGTGTTCAGCGGCGGCGGTGCCCGCCGTCGCAAGGTGATCGGCTGGTGCGCCTCAAGCTGTGGAACCTCGGCGGCGGTGCCGGCGAGCCGGTGAAGAGGTCAAGTTACTCCGGTCGCTGGTCGTACTGCATCGCGAGACGGGGCCGTCGTCGTCCTCGTGGCCGTCGATGGCCGTGGACCGTGGTGAGGCGCCTGCGGTGCGAGCAGCGTCACGGTGTTCGCGCAGGAGTCGCCGCACAGCGTCGCGATGTGGGGCATGGACGACGAGCCCGAGCACCGCCTCGAACAGGTTGCCGACGCGCTGCGCGGCCCGGGGGTCGAACAACGCGCACACCATGGGGCAGGCGCTGGTCGCGCTTCACGCCCGGCGAGGCGCGCCATCTCGCCGAGCGCGGCTGGGACCGCCGGCGCGTGCAGGAGTTCCTCTTCGAACGGGCGCGCAACTCGATCGCCGACCTGCGACCACGAGGTCCGTTGCGCCCCGACACCTCGGAGCGTTGGCGCTACGAGTGGTGGCCCGAGTGGTCGACCAGTTCCGACGACTCGACGATGTGCTCCGTCGTCGAACGTCCCGACGACCTGCTCGTCGTGGTGTGCGGCGCCGACAGCATCCCGTGGGCCGCAGTGCCCGGGGTGGGGGCACCTCGGCGGGTTCGCAGCGACTGCCGTACTGGAGGGGATGTGAACGGACCGGTCGTGCTGATCGACCCGCGCAGCGAGCGGCGCGTGCCCCTCGCAGCGCGCTCGCGCCCCACCGAGGTGCGGGTCGGCTTCCTGGTGAACGAGGCGAGCCGCAACCAGGGTCCCGACTTCTACGGCTACACGCTCGCGCTCGAGGAGACGTTGCGACGGCGGCTCGCCGTCGACGACGTCGTGCGCCGGTGCAAGCAGGTGCTCTCCCGGCCGGCGGGTGACGAGATGCTCGCCTCGTTCCGCGAGTGCGCCGGGGTGGTGAACGGCCTCGCGAAATGAGGCTCGTGCAGTCGGGCAGTGTGTCCGACGCCGCCAACCTGGAGTCGCTCGGCATCCCGACGGTGACGTTCGTGACCGCGCCGTTCGAGCGCGCCGCCTGCTTCACGGCCGCGGCGCTCGGCATGGCCGACCTGCCGCTGATCGTCGTGGCCCACGACTACTTCGCCGACACCGAGGCGCAGATGAAGGCCGTCGCCGCGCTGACCGATCGGGTGGTCGCCGAGCTCTTCGGCGTATCGTCGTGATCCCGCACGAGGTAGTCGTCCGGTGGGGGAGTCGGTGATGGTGGACAGCACGCGGCGGATCGTCGATCGGGGCGGGCCCCGGTGGGATCAGCTCCGGGTACTTCCTGCGCGAGGCGGCCACACCGACATCACCATCTGTGAGCGCGCAGGCGAGGTGGGCGGCACGTGGCAGCGCAACCGGTACCCCGGCCTCGCGTGCGACGTGTGGAGCCACGTCTACAGCTTCACCTGGAACTCAACCCGGCGTGGACGCGCCGTACGCGAGCCAGCCCGGAGATCCTGCAGTACATGCGCGACATGGTCACGAAGTTCGACCTGTGGCCACTCATCCGCCTGAACACCGGCATCGCGAGCTGCCGCTGGGACGACGACGCGGCGCAGTGGGAGGTCACCACCGACGGCGGCGAGGTGCTCGAGGCCGACGTGGTCATCAGCGGCCAGGGCATGTTCGGCGAGCTCAAGTACCCGGAGATCGAGGGCCGCGACTCGTTCGCCGGCATCGCGCTCCACACCGGCAACTGGGACGAGACCCTCGACCTCACGGGCAAGCGCGTCGGAGTGATCGGCAGCGCGGCGAGCGCGGTGCAGTCGATCCCGGTGATCGCGCAGAGCGCCGCGCATCTCTCGGTGTTCCAGCGGTCGCCCAACTGGGTGCTGCCGAAGGACGACGTCGCGCACACGCCCGAGCAGCTCGAGGCGTTCGCCACCGACCGCGACGCGCTGCTCGAGCACCACAACGGGATCATGTCGGGCGTCGGCCCGTCGATCCCGTTCAGCAACCCCGAGTCGGTGAAGATCGCCGAGTGGGTCGCGGCGTGCGCGATCGAAGTGGTGGAGGACCCGGAGGTGCGCAAGGCGCTCACCCCCGACACACCGTGGGGTTGCACCCGACCGCTGTTCTCGAACGACTACTACCCGACGTTCAACCGCGACAACGTGCAGCTGGTCACGAGCGGCATCACGCGCATCATGCCGACGGGCATCGTCACCGCCGACGGTGTCGAGCACGAGCTCGACGTGATCGTGTTCGCGACCGGCTACCACGTCGACAAGTTCGCGTCCCGCATCCCGATCACGGGGCGCAACGGGCTCCCGCTCGCGGAAGCGTGGGACGACGGCGCGCAGGCGTACCTCGGCATGACGACCGCGGGCTTTCCCAACCTGTTCATGCTCTACGGCCCGAACACCAACCAGGGTTCGCTCATCCCGATGATCGAGTACCAGGTGCAGTACGTCACCAAGCTGCTCACGGCGATGGACGACGCGGGCATCCGTTGGGTCGACGTGAAGCGCGACGTGATGGACGAGTACAACGAGAAGTTGCAGGCCGCGCTCGACGGGTTCGACGTGTGGAAGGGCGGCTGCAGCCACTACTACCTGGCCGAGTCGGGCCGCATGGTCACGCAGTACCCGTGGTCGATGTGGGACTTCAGGGCGGCGGTCGAGACACCGAACCTCGACGACTTCGAGACGGCCTGAACCGGCGCCGTTCGTGTCCGAGGCCGCGTACAAGATCGTGGCGTTGATCGTCCGCCGGGCCGATCTCACGCCCGCAGAGTTCCGCGCCCACTACGAGCTGCAGCACGCGCCGTTGTTCCACCGCGCCATCCCCGAACGCGTGGCCGACGCGATCGTGTGGTACTCGCAGGACCACGCGGTCGCACTCGGTCGCGGCGCGCCGGCCTACGACTGCGTGACCGAGATCGGTTTCGCCGATCTCGACGGCGTGCGCACGTGGTCCGACTGGTACCTCGGACCGGGAGGACAGGTGCTCCGCGACGACGAGGAGCGGTTCATGGACCTCGACCGCCGGGTGGTCGTCGTCACCGAGGTGCGCCCACTCGGCACCGGGCGCTGACGTCAGCCAGGGCGAGGTCCAGCCGGTGAAGGCCGGTGAGGTTCAGGCGGCGCGGCGCTGGGTGAGGGCCAGGAGTCGCTGCCGGCGTGGTGCGGGCGGAGTCGGAGGTGTCGGCGGTGCGGCGGAGCCACCAGGCCGCGGGGCGGGCGAGGAGGAGCGGCAGCCAGAGCGACGCGACGCGGTAGGCGAGCGTGGCGCTGTACCGCGCCCGGCCGGTTGGTACTGCGGTGCTGAGCAGGACCGATGAGGGCGGCCTCGACCGGACCCAGCCCGCCGGGGTGAACGGGAAGAGCGCGCAGCACGGCGGCGGCCACGAACGCAGCAGCACCAGCGGGTGGCGACGGCCAGTACTGCGTACACCGCGAAGAAGAGGCAGAGGAAGTCGGCGATCGTCCGGGCGAGCGCGATCGGCATGATCTTCCAGGAGTTCGGCCCCACCAGCGAGTTGCGCAGGTGGCGGTCGTTCGGTGCCGCATCGTCACGGTGAGGCGCCTGGGATCGCGGCGGGTGAGTCGGGCGACCAGCGGACCGATGCGGTCGACGACCCCGTCGGTGCGCAGCGCGACGACGAGGAACAACGTGATGACCACGAGCGCGCCGCAGCCGTAGAGCGCGGTGGTCAAGGAGGGTCGGCGGTACCGCCGATGCCCAGCAGCGCCATCAACGGACCGACGAGCAGGGCGCCGACGCTGGCGACCTGGAGGAGGAGAAGGCGACGAGGCCGCTCGCCGCGCTGCGTCGGTGCCGCGCTTCGCGAGGACGCGCACTGGTAGCTGGCCGCACCACCGAGTGGTGCGGCGTGGCCACGGCCGAGCCCGCCTGGGCCAGCCGGAGGCCACGACGCCGAAGCCCTCGGGGCGCGGCCGATAATCAGGAGGCGTTGGAGCTCCCAGGTGCACAGCAGCACCACGCCCTGGCGGCGGGCCACCGTGATGAGCCAGTACCACTCGATGTCGCCGAGCCGGTGGGCCGAGCCCAGCATCCCGAGCGAGGGGGCGAGCAGGTAGAGGATCGCCCCGCCGATGAGCCAGACACGCTGCGGCGGGCGAAGCGGGCGAAGGCGAACCTGCCGTCGGCGGCGCGCTTCTCGATCTCGAGTTCGGCGTCGTCCACGCCTGCGCACCCCGGAACAGTGTTCACCGGTGACTTCCACGGCACGGGAGGCCCTGACCGAGGGTTCCGTACACTCGCCCGGAGGTGTCACCATGGCGAGGCGATTGCGGGTGCCATGCCGACCTGGGCAGCGGGTGGAGGACCGCCTGCTCACCGGCCACGGCCGCTACGTCGACGACGTCGTGGTGCCGGGCATGCTGCACGCCACCTTCGTGCGCAGCCCGGTGGCCCACGCCACGATCCGGTCGATCGACGTGGCCCGGGCCCGCCGGCTGCCGGGCGTCCACGCCGGCCTACACGGGCGCCGACATGGCGGCGCTCACGAACCCGATGATCGGCCTCCTGGCGATGCCGGGGCTCTACACCCCGGTCGTCTTCCCGCTGGCCACCGACCGCGTGCGCTTCGTCGGCGACCCGGTGGCGCTGATCGTGGCCTCCTCCCGCTACGTCGCCGCCGAGGACGCCGCCAACCTCGTGGAGGTCGAGTACGACGAGCTCGCACCCGTCGCCACGATGGCCCACGCGCTCGACCCCGCGCGTCCCGCGATCTGGCCGGGCGCGGGCGGCAACGTGCTGTTTCGCCGGTCCGACGAGTACGCAGACGCCGCCGCCGCGCTCGCGGCGCCGACACGGTCGTGCGCGAGACGTTCGTGCAGCACCGGCACTGAACCAGCCGATGGAGATGGCGCGGTGCGTCGCCGAGATCGACACCGTCAACGGCACGATGGAGTACCACGCGCCACGCAGAACAGCCACGTGCTCAAGGGTCGCTCGGCTTCTTCACCGGCCGGCAGCCGGTGTGGCGCTCGGTGCGCGACATGTGGCAACAGCGCGAACGCATGAAGCAACTGGGCGCAACGTCAACGCGCCCATGAAGAACAAGGAGGCGTTGTCGAGCGACAACACCATGGGCAAGGCGATGGGCCAGGCGTTCCTGAAGGAGCCGAGCCGCATCGTGCACATGAGCCGCTCGATGTTCGGCCTGCTCGCCAAGGACCCGGCCACGCCGCCACGGTGCCACTGCGCAGGACATCGGCGCGCTCGGCGTGAAGGGCTCCGTCGGCCGCGAGGACGTCGCGGTGCGCGCGCGCGATGGACCCTGTCGTTCGGTGAAGTGGATCGAGGACCGCAACGAGCACCTGCTCGCAGCGGGCGGTCAGGCACGGGAGGAGACGGCCGAGGTCGAGGCCGCGTTCGCCGACGGCACGCCCTCGCCTGCGGTGCCACCTCACCATGGACCAGGGCGTATCCCGCGCTCCTGTTCAGCGCGCGATGTTCCTGCTGCCGATCCGCGCGATGATCCCCAACCCTACCGCCGCCTGGGCGCTCGGGTGCTCGACTCACCGGGCCACTGCGCCGAACAAGGCCACCTACGTCGCGCATCGCGGTCCGTGGCGGTTGCGGAGACCGGGGTGCGCGAGCGCCTGCTCGACGTCGCCGCGAGCTCGGTATCGGCCGCGATGAGATCCGGCTCCGCAACAAGGATCGCGCCGACGAGCTGCCCACGCCCATGCTCACCGGGCCGATGCTCGACGTCCGCATGTCGGCGCGCGCCATCCTGGAGCGCGCGCTGGAGCCTGGTGCAGTTCGGACTCGTGGCTCGAGGAGCAGGCGCAGGCGCGCCGAGGGCAAGGTGCTCGGGCTGGGGTTCGCGACGTTCATCGAGCGCCGTCGCCGCCCTGTTCATCTATTCATGATGCCGGCGGCGGCGCCCTCAGCTTCCGCGAAATCCAGCGCGCATCGCCGAGGCCGACGGTACCGTCTCCGTGCACACGCAGCAGATGCCGCAATTTCGCCAGGGCTACGAGACCACGCCAGCAGCAGGTCGCGCCGACGAGCTCGGCGTGCCGATCGAACAGGTGGAAGCTCGCGTTCGGCGACACCGCCCGCACGCTGTTCTGGTGATGGGCACCGGGGTGCCGTTCCGCGCCGATGGCGGGTGGCGCGGTGATGGCCTCTCCTGGAGTTGCGCGCCTATGCGTTCGACCACGCCGCCGACCTGCTCGAGGCGCCGCGCGAAGACCTCGGTGATCAACGACGGGCGGGTCCACGTGGTGGGAGGTGCCCAGGTGCACGTCATGCTGGGGGAGATCGCCGAGAAGGTGATGGTCGAGGCGTCGAGGTTCGGCGAGCGACCCTGGTCGCCGGTGCGTGGGACGGCGGCGAAGGCGGCTGGGCCTTGCGCTGCTGGCACGTGCGCGTTGGGTCGAGGTCGACCTCGGCGCTACCGGCTGCGCCGAGATCCTGCGCTACCTCGTGGTCGAGGACTGCGGCGAGCTCATCAACCCGGCGATCGTCGACGGCCAGATCACCGGTGGCGTCGCGCAGGGGATCGGTGCGGTGCTCTACGAGCACTCCGCCTACGACGAGCGGGCCAACTGCCAGACCGGCACCTTCCTCGACTACCTGCTGCCCACCGCGTCGGAGATCCCGGAGATCGAGATCCACCACCTCGAGACGCCGTCGAGCATCGACGCCAACTACCGCGGCGTCGGCGAGGGCGGCATGATCGCCGCGCCCGCCGCGCTCACCAACGCGATCGAGGACGCGCTCGCGCACCTCGGGGTGCGGGTCACCGAGCAACACCTTCCGCCCACGCGCATCCTCGAGCTCGCGGGCGTGATCCCCGCCGCATCCTGACCACACCCTGGAGGAGTTCCCCGACATGGCGTTCGCAGAGGTTGGTGACGTCCGGCTGTTCTTCACCGACGAGGGCCCGTACGACGGATCCGCGGGAACACCGCCGATCCTCATGGTGCACGGCTTCTCGTGCGACGGCCACGACTGGATGTGGCAGATCCCGCACTTCGCCGAACGGCACCGCGTGATCGTCGTCGACCTGCGCGGGCACGGCCGCTCGTCGGTGCCCGACGGCGGGTACGAGCCGAAGCAGTTCGCGGCCGACATCGCCGGCCTGCTGGAGCAGCTCGACGTCGGCCCCGTCGTCGCGATGGGCCACTCGCTCGGCGGTGGGATCGTGAGCGCGCTCGCGGTCGAGCACCCGGAGCGGGTCGCGGCCGTGGTGAGCGTCGATCCCGGCTACCTCATCCCCGACGAGGTGCGCCCGATCGTCGAGAGCATGGCCGCGGCGCTCGGCGAGTCCGATCCCGTGGCCGCGTCGCAGCAGTTCCTGTCCGCGAGCTACTCGCCGGCCACGCCGCCCGCGCTCAAGAGCTTCCACATGCGCCGCATCGCGGGCGTGCCCGGCCCGGTGCTGGTGCAGACGCTCGGCGGGCTCTTCGTGGGGCCCGAGTCGATGGGCTTCCGCGACACCTCGGTGCCGTACCTGCGGCGACGCGCGGTGCCGGTGCTCGCCTTCTACGCCGATGCCGACCGCGCCGCCTTCGAGGGCACGCTCTTCGCCGACGAGCGCTCCCGCTCGATCGCCTGGCCCGGCTCGGGGCACTGGCTCCACCAGGAACGGCCGGCGGAGTTCAACACCGTCGTGGACGGGTGGCTCGCCTCCCTCTGATCTCCCTCAAATCGGGCAGGTCCGGCCACGAAATGTGACTTGGGAACACTTGGCGTGGTCATCGGCGCCTTCCCCTTCGCCACAACAGCCCCTGTGGCAACGTGCCTGGGCCAGGCGAGCGGGTGTGGTGCGCAACCATGACAACGGTGGAGGACAACCGGCTTCCCACCCGTGGTCGCGGCCCTGGCCGCCACGCGGCCTCCGTGCTCCTGCTGGTCGGCACGCTGGGTGGCGGTGGCGTCGAGCGGCGTGGTCCAGGAGGCGGTCACCTCGTGGGGCTGAGCGTCGCCGTCGCGCATCGTCAGCATCACCGGCGTGGTCTGGCTACCGGCCGCGCGCCGCGGCCGGCCCTGGGTGCCGATCCCTCGCCGCTCGTGCTGTTCCTCGTCGCCGGTGTCCTGCGCCAGGAGACCGGCAGCCTCGGCGACCCTCACCCTGCACCGCTCGCTCGTCCCCGATCTCTTCGCGCCTCGGCTACGTGCTCCTCGCGCTCGCCGCCGACTTCGGCCGCGCCTGCCGTCGCGGTCGCCCGGGCGACTTCGACGCGCCGCTCGACGCCACCATCGCCGCCGCGGTGCTGTCACTGGCGTGGACGTCGCTCGCCTCGCCGGTCTTCCTCGACTCCGGCACGCTGCTCCACGTGAAGGCCGTGCTGGCGTCAGCCCCGGCGATGTCGGTGTTCCTCGTCGTGCTGTGCGCGCATCGCGCTCAGTGCGGGTGGGCGCAGCGTCGTCGCGCACCGCTACCTGTTCGCGGCGATGGGCATGATGCCCTCGGCGACTGCCTCTACATGCTCGTCGACACCGGGCTCGTGAACGTCGCTAGCAACTCGCCGACGCGCCGTACGCGCTGGCGTACGTGCTGCGCGGCCGGCGCGCTCCACCCGTCGATGCGCGACCTCACGGAGCCGATGCCCGCGGGCGACGTCGCGCCGAAGACCGGCCGGCTCGCGCTGGTCGCGGTGGCGCTCGGTGTGCCCGCGCTGCTCGCGATCGTCCGCCACGACTCGTCGCTCGGCGACCGACTCGTGCTCGCGGGGGTGGTCGTCGCCCTCACGACGGCGGCCACCTGGCGCGTCGCCCGTGCACCTGGGCCCACGCCCGGTCCGAAGCCGTCCTTGCCCACCAGGCCACCCACGATCCGCTCACCCAGCTCCCCAACCGGTTCGCGGTGGAGGACCACCTGGCCCGCGTGCTCCGCGGCGAGCGCGACTCCAGCGGCAACATCGCGCTGCTCTTCCTCGACCTCGACCGGTTCAAGCTGCTCAACGACACGATGGGCCACACCGCGGGCGACGAGCTCCTCGTCGCGGTCGCGGGCCGGTTGCAGCGGCGCCTGCGCCCCGGCGACCTCGTCGCGCGCGTCGGGGGCGACGAGTTCGTCGTGGTGCTCGACGCGGTCGACCTCGACGCCGCGCTCTCGATCTGCGAGGAGCTCCGCGCGACGCTCGAGGCCCCCTTCGCCCTGCGCGGGGGCGAGGTGTTCACCTCCGTCAGCGTCGGGGTGGCCTTCGCCGCCACCGGTCCGTTCGCGATCGACGCGGAGACGGCCATCCGCGAGGCCGACACCGCGATGTACCAGGCGAAGGACGCGGGCCGGAACCAGGTGGCGGTGTACGACGGGTCGATGCGCGAGCGGCTGGTGGAGCGCCTCACGCTGGAGCACGACCTGCGTCTCGCCCTCAACCGCGGCGAGCTGCGTCTGGCGTTCCAGCCCATCGTGCGCCTGCCCGGCGGTCCGTTCGAAGGCGCGGAGGCGCTCCTGCGCTGGCAGCACCGACCAAGGGCGAGATCTCGCCGGTCAAGTTCGTGCCGATCGCGGAGGAGAGCGACTCATCGTCGACATCGGCCGATGGGTGATGCACGAGGCGTGCCACCACCTCGCCCGGTGGCGGCGCAACGGTGAGGTGTCGCCCGACTTCTCGGTGTCGGTCAACCTGTCGGCGCGCCAGCTGCGCGACCCCGACCTGCTCGAGAGCGTGCGGCACGTGCTCGCCAAGTTCGACCTGCCGCCCGGCAGTTGTCACCGAGCTCACCGAGTCGATGCCGATGGACGAGGCCTGACCGTTCGCGGAGGATCCTCGAGGCCCTGCGCGATCTCGGGGTGCAGCTCGCCATCGACGACTTCGGCACCGGCTACTCGTCGCTCGCGCATCCAGCGGTTCCCCCGCACAGACGGTGAAGATCGACCGCAGGCCTGCATGCGCTCGACGACGCCGACAGCTCGGAGGAGAGCCTGGTCGCCGCCATCGTCGCCATGGCGCGCGCGCTCGGGATGCGGACCGTCGCCGAAGGGTGGAGACCGTGCGCAGGAGGCCCGCCTCGTCGATCTGGGCTGCGCTGCGGCGCAGGGGTACTACTACTCCCGGCCGATCCCACCCGAGGCGCTGCCCGCCGCGCTCGGCCGGTACAGCACGCCGATGTCGTCGGTGGGCGACTGAACGACCCCGGTCACGCGCGCCACCAACTCGGCCGCCTCGTCCCAGTCGGGGGTCGACACGATCGGTTCGAGACCACGGGCGCGGAAGATCACCTCGTGCAGCACCGGATCGGCGAGCTCGAGCTGACGGTCCCAGCGGGCGAGCTCGCCCCACACGGGGATGCTCGACGCGGAGCCGAGGTACGACCGCGCGTGCAGCCCGGGGAACGGTTCGAACGGCCGCCCGAGGCGCCACTGCAGCATGCGCATGACCGGCGCGTCGAGGATGGCGACGAAGTGCGTGCCGCCCGACCGCTGGCCGACGGTCGTCAACGCCTGCAGCAGTGCCTGGGTCACCAGACCGAGGGTCGCCTCACCCCGGTACTCGCGGCTGACCGCGAGCGTCGCGAAGTCCCACACGTGGGTGAGGTCCCAGGCCGCGTCGATCGAACGCAGCGCCTCGGCCGGCGACACCCCCCACACCGGCATCAGGTCCTCGAGCGACTTGAATCCCGCGGGTGAGTCCATGATGACGCGCATCATCCCCGCAGGGACGCGACGGCGGTGGTCGACGACGACGAAGAACACGCTCGCCGCCTCATAGGAGGCGTGCATCTGCGAGCAGGTCCGGGGTGTCGCCGAAGGGTCTCGAAGAACACCTCGCGCCTGCGGCGCGCGAGCGACGCTTCCGGCTCCGACCACGAGAACACGTAGGTGCCGAACGGCTGCGTGGGGTGCTCGGTGCCTGCGGGATCGGTGGGTCGACGGCGTGACGCTCGGCGATCAGTGCGTCGACGAGCTCGGCCTGTTCGGCCCGGACGAGGTCGAGGTGGTTGCCCATGGCCCTGGCGCTCAGAACGAGAACGCCACGAGGTCCACGGGGTCGAGGAACTCCCGCGAACGCCATGACGGAGGCCGGCCGAACGGCCGTACGTAGTCGCCGAAATGGCCGCTGAAGAACAACGTCGGCTCCTCCCACGCGGTAGAAGTGCGCGCTCGAAGTCTCCCCAGTGGATCCAGCCCGCCCAGCCGTACTTGTCGGAGCGGTGGGTGATCGGCCTGATGAGCGCGCAGATCCCGCAGACCTCGGACAGGCCACCAGGTAGCCGCTGATCTCGTCGGCGCCGATCGGGGCGTTGCACGTGCCCTCGACCACCAGGCGTTGCCGGTGGATCCGGGGGCGAGGTCGTCGGGACCTGGTCGCCGTCCCGCAGCATGATGACCGGGTTCACCGGCCTGACCGGGTCGATCGTCCCGGTGAGGAGCCCCGCTCGGGGACCGCCCGCAACGCGCAAGTCCGTCGACACCTACCTGCCTCCCCATCGTCGCCGCCAGCTCGTTGTGCCCCGTCGACAATGCCCCGTTCCCACTGTTGAGTGCCAGGGCGACCGCTCTCCGTCAAGTTGGGGGCGGACGAGCCGAGCGCGGTGGGGTCGGTCAGGTGAGGCGGCCGAGGAGGCTGAACACCTGGCCGGTGGTGCCGTCGACCGGCAGCGTCGCCAGGTGGCACGCGAGCCGGGCGACCTCGTCCGGCTGCTTGAGCCACTCGCTGGTCGCGGCCACGCAGGCGGGCGGCGACCTCGTCGTCGAAGGTGCCGCCGCCGAACACCGAGATGGCCCGGAACAGGCCCGGGCACGATCTCGTTCACCGCGATGCGGTGGACGCCAGCTCGGCGGCCAGCACGCGGGTGAGCGCGCCTGCGCCGGCCTTCGCGGCCGCAGGAGCCGAGGCCGCCCGAGTTCGCGCGCGCCGTTTCCGATCCCATGGTGAGGAACGTGCCGCCCCCGTGCTCGACCATCGCGGCACCGCAGCCTTGGCCGTGATCCACACGCCGGTGAGGTTGAGGTCGACGATGGTGCGCCACGCGTCCTCGTCGGCGTCGAGCACGTTGCCGAACGGTGGGGCTGCGCCCGCGTTCGCCACCACGAGATCGAGGTGGCCGAACCGGTCGACCGTCGCCCCGACCGCGGTCTGCATCTGCTCGAGGACGGTGACATCGGCGGGAACCGCGAGGGCGCGGCCGCCCGCCTCGGTGATCGTGGCGACGACGGCGTCGAGCGGCTCCGGTCGACGTCCGGTCACGGTGACCGCCGCGCCCGCAGCTGCGTACGCCGACGCGATGGCCGCGCCGATGCCGGTGCCGCCGCCCGTCACGAGCGCGACGCGTCCGGCGAGGTCGGGCGTCGTCGTCATGCGCGGGCCCGCTACTTGTCGAGGGCCTGGTTGAGCAGCGCCTCGGGGTCGTAGGGGAGCGTGATCGTGCCGGTGGTGAGGCCCGAGATGGTGCCGCCGTCGGTGTTGAGGTTCTCGCCCGAGATGTAGGTGGCGGCGTCGCTGTTGAGGAAGATCATCGGCCAGCCCTGCTCCGCCGGCGTGGAGCGACGGCCGAGGCCCTGGGCGAAGAGGTCGATGGTGTCCTCCGGCAGCCCGAGCTCCTTCGTGCCCGCGACGAAGTCGGGCATCATCGGCGTGTCGGTGGGGCCGGGGCTGATGCAGTTGAGCCGGATGCCGCGCTCGGCGTAGCCCTTGGCGGCGAACATCGTCCAGATGATGAGGGCTTCCTTCGACGGTGCGTAGCCGCTCGCGATCTCGTCGGGGTGCGCCTCGCACCACGCCTTCGCCGACGCGAAGTCGGGCGTCTGCGCGAGCGGCATCCACTTGGCGATGTTCATGAGGTACCCGCTGCCCGCGGTGGACGCGATGCTGGCGATCGCGCTGCCGGCCGGCATGTACTGCGCGCACGACGCCGCGAGGTGGCGGGGTGCGGCGAAGTTCACGCACATCGTGTCGACGTCGCTGAACGGCGGACCGGGCAGACCGGCACAGTTGAAGAGTGCGTTGATGGTGCCGCCGATCCTGTCGATCGCGGCGGTGGTGGCCCCGGGGTCGCGCAGGTCGACGACCTGGTGGGACGCGACGTCGATGGGCGGGTCCTTGAGGTCGAGCACGTGGATCTCGGCGCCGAGCTCGGCGAGCCCCTCGACCGCCGACGCGCCCATGCCGGCGCCACCGCCGCCACTGACCACCACGCGCTTGCCCTCGTAGCTGAACAAGTTCGCCATCGTCGTCCCCCTCGGCCGAGCAGATGCGTCGCCGGACACTACCGATGCGTCGGAGCGGTTGTCAGGCGGGGTCGTCGGCGGAGGCGCGCCGGAGGTCGTCCTGCACGAGGTCGGCGTTGATCGCCATCGCGGAGGCCGCGGCCGCGCCGGCCGCGGAGATCACCGAACCGCGCGGGTCCACGAGGTTGCCTGCAGCCCACACGCCGGGTACCGAGGTGCGGCCGTCGCGGTCGACCACCGCGAACCCGTCGCCGTCGACGTCGGCTCCGAGCTGCGTGAGCAGTCCCCCAGGGTGAGGCACGTTCCGGGGCCGCACGAAGACCGCCTCGCGGCCGACGCGCGTGCCGTCGGCGAGCTCCACGCCGGTCAATCGGTCATCGTCGACCACGAGACGTGTCACCTGGCCCTCGACCACGTCGATCCCGCGGGCGGCGAGCTGGGCACGCTCCTCGGCGGTCGTCAGATGGTCGTGGGCGAAGAACACGACGTCGTCGGACCACTGCCGAACGAGGAGCGCGTGCGCCACCGCGCCCGGATGCGTGCCCAGCACACCGAGTGCCTGGTCGCGCACCTCCCATCCGTGGCAGTACGGGCAGTGCAACAGGTCGCGTCCCCACCGTTCGCGTACGCCGTCGATGGCGGGCAGGTCGTCGCTCGCCCCGGTCGTGAGCAGGAGGCGCCGCGCCCCGTACCGCTCACCGCTGGCGAGCCGCACCACGAAGCCCGGCTCGATGCCGGTGACCGCGCCGGCGCGGAGGTCCACCCCGTAGCCCGCCACCTCGCGTCGGCCGACCTCGAGCAACTCGGCGGGTGGCATGCCGTCGCGGGAGAGGAAGCCCTGCATGTGCGCGGCCGGCGCGTTGCGCGGTGCACCGGCGTCGACGACCACGACCCTGCGCCGCGCCCGTCCGAGGACGAGCGCGGCACTCAGGCCGGCGGCACCACCACCCACGATCACCACGTCGGCACAGTGCTGCGGCACGACCCTCACCCGACCAGTGCCGGGCCGGCGACCGGGGCATCGCTCAGCGGGACGTCGTGGCGGAAGCCCTTGACGATCATGTAGACGCCGACCGAGAACTCCCAGGCGGCGATGGGCAGGGCGAACACGAACGCCGAGTCCGACACCTGGCCGTGCCCGCCGAACATCGTCGCGAGGCTGGAGGCGAACAGCAGCGGCGCACCCACCAGCCCCATCAGCGGGATCAAGCGGGGGACCAGCCGGAACCGGTACATCACGGTGGCGAGGAACATGGCGTTGATCGCGGGCATGAAGCCGGGGCCGAACAGGAACGACCAGTCGTGCATGGCGAGGAGCGAACGGCTCGACGTGAGCAGCGACGCGGAGTCGCCGTTGGCGAGCTCGTGACGCAGCGTCACGACGGAGAGCAGACTGATCGCGCCCATGACGAGGATCGCGGCCTCGAGCGTGCGTGACGCCACGAAGCCGATCGCCGACACACGGCTGAGGCGTCGGACGACGGGGTAGAGCGCCACCGCGGTACCGATCCCCGCCACCGCGCACACGAAGTCGAGGAGCCCGCCCCAGATCACGCTCGTGGTGCTGCCGTGCCCGAGGACGAAGTCGGCGTGATCGGCGAGGGGTGCCTTGAGCGCGAGCGTGGGGATCGACGCCACGAAGGTCACGAGGTAGAGCACGCCCGCCGCGAGGGCGAGCTTGCGGGTCGGGGTCATGGCCTTCACGGTCTCGACGGTCTTCATGTCAGTTCCCTCCGGTTCGGAGCTGCGTCACGGCCACCAGTGGGAGACCGAGGTCGCGCAGCTTGTTGAGCACGCCGTGCAGTGCGGCCTGGTCGACGACCGGACCGGTGAGCACCGTGGTGCCGTCATCCCCGCTCGTGAGGGTGAGCCCGTCGAACCAGGCGGCCCAGCGGGCGTCGAGGTGACCGGTGACGCGGATCTCGTACTGCACCGGGGGAACGTACGAACCGATGTGGTGACCCGTCGTCACCACATGTGGTGACCCGGGTGGTGATTCCGCGTCGGTCGGCCGGCGGGTCAGAGGCCGAGCGCGTCGGCCCGGCTGACTGCTTCCCGGCGGCTGGTCACGCCCAGCTTCGTGTAGATGCGTTGGGTGTGCGTGCGCAGGGTGTTGAGCGACACGTGCAGAGCCCGGGCGATGTCGGGACCGCTGAGGTCGCTGCGGAGGTACCGGAGCACTTCGAGCTCCCGCTCGCTGAGCGGGTCGACGAACGGGGATGCCGCGGCTCCGGCCGAGCGACGCTCGGTGGACGACGTGGAGGACCGGCGCAGCCCGTCGAGCCGCGGCCCCAGGAAGGAGAAGACCCGCACGTAGCCCTCGGGGGCGGCGAGTTCCTGGGCGCGCCGCAGCGCGTCGATCGCCGCCGCGCGATCGCCCCGGGCGTCGAAGGTCATGGCCTGCACCGCGAGGATCTCGATCACGCTGCTCCCGCGCCCGCCGGCCTCGGCGGCGACGAGCAGGCGGTCGAGCAGCGCGCTCACCCGCTGGAGGCAACGGTCGTCAGGGTGGTCGTTGAGCAGCACGAGCGCGAGCGTGACGTGTTCGAACTCGGTGACGTACGTGGCGTCGTCGTCAGTGGTGAGGCCACGCTCCTCCACCCATGCGCGCGCGGCCGCGAGCTCGCCGCGTCGGACGTGGGTGCGGGCTCGTCGCGCCGCGACGGGTCGGACCGCGGGGGAGTAGTCGGTGTCGTAGAGCTGTTCCGCCTCGTCGAGCAGTGCGAGGCAACCGGCAGTGTCGCCCTCCGCGAGCAGGAGTCCGGCGCGCACGGTGCGCGACCGATAGGGGTACTGCGCCGTGCCGTAGAGCTCGAGCTCCGCGGCGCGCCGCAGGTGGTCGGCGGCGGCCGCGCGGTCGTCGCGCTCCCGCAGGATCTCCGCGAGCCCGACGTGCATGTCCGCCGTGCCTCGCAACGGTCCCGCACCGTGCTCGGCGACCAGCGCGAGGCCCTGCTCGTACAGTCGTTCCGCGTCACGCAGTCGACCCTGGGCGACGCGGATGTCGGCCATCGAGATCGTGCAGCCGAGGACGTCGGCGACGTGCCCGACCCGTTCCATGCCGGTGACGGCATCGGTGTACTCGGCGAAGGCCACGTCGAGGTCGCCCATCGACCAGGAGGCGAGTCCGAGCAGCGCGTGCGCGGCGGAGCGTCCCATCGTGTCGTCCGGCGGCGCCACCTCGAGCAGCCGCCGGGCATGGGTGACGGTCGCGGCCACGTCGCCGCGAGTGAGGGCCATGGCGGCGCGGTACATCTCGATGGCGCCCGGCACCGCAGGCAACTGGGTCTCATCGACGACGATCCGTCCCGACGCGGCGCGGGCGTCGGGATCGAGCGCCCACCACCGCTCCACGTCGGCGAGGCACTGCTCCACCAGATCGAAGCGCCCCGTGAACATGTGCGCCCCGACCAGCCCCATCGCCAACACCGGTCGCTCCTGCACGGTGGGCGCGGGGAATCGCTGCGCCCACTCGCGGATCGTCGCGTCGTGGCGGCTGCGCCGCAGCGCGGGCATCGCGCGTTCGGCGATCGCCGCCGCGGTGTCGACGTCGTCGGCCGCGAAGCAGTGGGCGACAGCAGCAGTCGGTTCGCCGTGTGCCGCGTACCACTGCGCGGCGCGGCGGTGCAGCGACGCCGGCGCGGTCGGATCCTCGTCGGCAAGATGGGCGCGCAGCACCTCGGCGAAGAGTTGGTGGTAGCGGTACCACTCGCGGCGGTCGTCGAGCGGGACCACGAACAAGTTGTCGCGCTCGAGGTCGGCGAGCATCTGCTGCCCGTTCGTCGTGTCGGCAACCACATCACACAACGAGCCGGTGCAGCGATCGAGCACCGAGGTGCGCAGGAGGAACTGGCGCACGTCGTCGGGCAGGCGCTGCAACACCTCACCGACGAGGTAGTCCACGACGAAGCGGTCGTCGCCCGCGAAGCTGGCGATGAACTCGGCGGGGTCGGCGCGTCCCTGCATCGACAGTGCGGCGAGTTGCAGGGCGGCGATCCAACCCTCGGTGCGCGCCTCCAGCGCGGCGACGTCGGCGGCCGTCAGCGAGAGCCCCATCGCGCCGTTCAGGTAAGCGGCCGCTTCGTCGGCCGTGAACCGGAGGTCGGCGGCGCGCACCTCGACGAGCTCGCCGCGCGCGCGGAGGCGGGCGAGCGGCAGTGGCGGATCGGCGCGCGTGGTGACCATCACGTGCGCGTGCACGGGGAGTCGGTCGACGAGATCGGTCAATGCCTCGTGGATCTCGGGACGCTCGATCAGGTGGAGGTCGTCGAGGACCAGCAGCAGTTGCAGATCGGTGGCGTCGAGCTCGTTGAGGAACGTGGCGACCACCGAGCTCGTCGGTGTGTCACCGCCCTCGAGCAGCGCGCGGGCGTTGATCCCGAGGCCCGGCACCGCCACGTCGACCGCGGCGAAGACGTACGACCAGAACGTGACCGGGTCGTCGTCGTGCGCGTCGAGGGCCACCCAGGCGACGGCGAGGTCCGTGTCGGCAACGGCGGCCGCCCATTCGGTCACGAGCGTGGTCTTGCCGAAGCCGGCGGGCGCGGACACCAGGGTGAGCCGCGCATCGGTCGCGGCACCGAGCAGCTGCACCAGGCGAGCGCGCGTCATCACGTTGCGCCGCGGGGACGGCACGCGGAGCTTCGTCCTGATCAACGGGCGATTCGGCATCCGACCCCGGGTTCAGCCGTGAGCGGCGAGCGCGTCGGATGCGAAGAGCTGGTGGAGGTGCTGGATCGTCACCGAGCCCTCACCGACCGCCGAGGCGACGCGCTTGACGGAGTCGTGGCGCGTGTCGCCCGCCACGAACAGGCGCGGCATGCTCGACTCGAGCGGGAACGGCGCGCGGTCGAGTGGCCACGCGTCGAGCGGCACGTCGGCGCCGGTGAGCACGTACCCCTGTTCGTCACGTCGCACCTCGCGCGGCAGCCAGTCGGTGTGCGGGCGGGCACCGATCAGCAGGAACAGCGCGTCGGCGGACTCGCGGGTCTGCGTGGCCGCCGCATTGTGGCGCCGCACGAGGTGCTCCAACCGGCCGTCACCACCTCCGTCGACCACCTCGTGCTCCACGCGCACGGTGATGTTCGGCGTGGCCAGCACCTGGTGGACGAGGTACTGCGACATGCCGGCATCGAGCGAGGGCGCGCGCACGACGATCGTCACGTGTCGTGCGTAGCGCGCGAGGTGCAGTGCCGCCTGGCCGGCCGAGTTGGCGCCACCGACGACGAACACGTCACGGTCGGTGACACCCGCCGCCTCGGAGGCGGTGCCGCCGTAGTACACGCCGCGGCCGTTGAGCTCCTCGAGCGCGGGCACGCCGACCCGCCGATACTCCACCCCGGTCGACAGCAGCACAGCGCGGGCGTGGACCCAGCCGATGTCCCGGACCTCGAGTGCGATGCCGCCGGGAGTGGGACGCACGTCGACGACGGGGTGCATGAACACGAACTTCGCGCCGAACACCCATGCCTGCTGGTACGCATCCTGCGCGAGCCGCCGACCGCTCACCCCGCGCGGGAACCCGAGGTAGTTGCGGATCAGCGAGCTCGACGTCGACTGCCCGCCGATGCCGCCCTGGTCGACCACGAGGGTCGAGAAGCCCTCCGACGCGCCGTACACCGCGGCCGACAGGCCGGCCGGCCCCGCACCGGCGATGACGAGGTCGTACTCGGTCTCGTCGGGGTGCGCCGGTGAACCTGCGGTGATCGCGATCTCGGCGTTGGAGGGGTCGCGCAGCACCCTCCCGTCGGGGAACACGACGAGGGGCAGGGCCCGGGGCGCGCCGGCCTGGGCCAACAACGCGCTGCCCGTCTCCGAGTCCGACAGGTGGAACGAGTGCGGCATCGCGCACCGACCGAGGGTCTCGCGCAACTCGTACGCGCGTCCCGACCACGAGTCGCCCACGATGTGGACGGTGTGCGGCGACGTGCGCTGCGACTCGGCCCAGTCGAGCAGCAACCCGGAGATCGCGTGGTGGAACAGCTCGTCGGGTGGCTCGCTCGGGCGCAGCACGTAGTAGTCGATGCGCCCGCGGGCGATGCTGTCGAAGATCGCCTCGCCGACCTCGGAGTCGCCCCACTCGCCCCAGGCCACGAGCAGGCCGCGTCGAGAGTGCGGGTGCAGCCGGCGGGCCTCGTCGAGCAGCGCGCTGCCGCTCATGCCGTCGAGCCGCTCACCCGCGAGGACGAGGGCGACCGGCTCGTCGTCGGCGGCGAGCTGCGCGAGGCGCTCGCAGGCGTCGGTGGGCCGGGCGAAGCAGTCGACCCGGTAGTGGCGGCCGTACCGGTCGCGCAACTCGCGGTCGAGGTCGGCGAGGGTGTCGGCGTGGTCGTCGACCGCCATCAGGACGGGATCGGCCATCGCCGGAGAGTAGTCAGTATTGGGGAGACGCTCCAGCGGGTTCCGTGCTCAGGGACCCGGGACGGTCAGTCGTCGAAGCCCTCGATGCGACGGAACTCGGCGTCGCTCATGCCGCCGTCGTCGTAGCCCTCGCCCTCTTCGTAGTTCCGGCGCTTCTTCATGACGGCGAAGCCCGCCACGATGCACAGGATGGCCACGAAGAAGAAGGTGCCGATTCCCCACCACATGGGGCCAGACACTAGGCGAATCCGGGTGAGCGCCCGGGACCAGGGGACGGGGTCGACAAAAGTAAGGTGCCTGTCGTAGTTTTGCGGGATGGATCGATACCGAGTGGTGCAGTGGTCGACCGGGAACGTCGGGCGTCAGGCGCTCAAAGCCGTCATCGATCATCCCGACCTGGAACTGGTGGGCCTGTTCGCGTTCGGCGCCGACAAGGTCGGTGTCGACGCCGGGCAGCTCTGCGGCCGTGACCCGGTCGGGGTCCTGGCGACCGACGACGTCGACGCACTGATCGGGCTCCGCCCCGACTGCATCGTGTACACGCCTGCGTACGGCGACGACGCCATGGTGACGCGGTTCCTCGAAGCGGGGATCAACGTCGTCACGACGTCGGGCTACATCTTCGCCTCCGACGGTCCGCGGGGCCGCGACTTCTGGGGCCACCTCGAGGATGCTGCGCGCCGCGGCAGCGCGTCGATGCTCGGGACCGGCCTGAACCCCGGGTTCGTGCACCTGCTCGCGACGGTGCTGACCCTCCCGCTGCGCGAGGTCCGCTCCGTCACGTGGGACGAGTTCTCGCACGTCGGGTTCTACGAGGCGCCCGAGATGTGGGCCCTGCTCGGCTTCGGGCTCACGCCCGAGGCGCGCGCCGAGCTCGTGGGTGACGACGGTGTCGCGCCGGGAACGCCCCACTCGCTCGACGGCCTGGCGTACCTCGACTCCTGCTACGCGGTGGCCGACGCCCTGGGCATCGAGGTCGACGGGTTCGAGCGCACCGAGGAGGAGGCGGTCGCGGTCGAGCCGATCGAGACGCTGTGGGGCGTGTACGAGCCGGGCACGGTCGCCGGCCTGCGCATCACCTACCAGGCAAAGCGCGGCGACGATGTCGTGGTGACGAGTCGCGTCACCTGGACGATGGGGGAGGCCGTGGAGCCGAAGTGGGAGATGAACCACGGCTACCACATCACGGTCGACGGCGATCCCGCGTTGCGGCTCCACCTCGGGATCCTCCCGGGGTCGGCGTCGAACGTGCACGACATCCGCAGCGCGATGGACCTCGGCATGATCGGGACCGCGAGCCCGGCGGTGAACGCGGTCCCGGCGGTCTGCCGCGCCGCGCCGGGGCTGTTGCGGTACGACGACCTGCAGGTCCACGCGGCGCGCAACGTCGGCTGATCACCCGCCACTTCGACGACAGGAATGGAGCACCGATGACCGAATCCATCGAGACCGAAGCCCGCGCCGCCTACCGCGAGTTCGTGGCGGCCCGCGACCGCGCCGAGGCGCTGGAGCTCTCGTGGGACCGCCTGCCCGACTTCTACACCGAGGACGCGGTGACGATCGATCCCGCGTGGGGTCGCATCGAGGGGCGGGAGGCCATCCGCGCGTACTGCATCGAGTCCATGGCCGGCCTCACCGAGTACGGGTGGTGGAGCCGCGAGAACTGGACGATGGTCGAGGGCCACCGGCTGGTGAGCCAGTGGGACCAGATCGTCGGCAAGTTGCCCGACGGCACCGATGCGAGCGTGCCGTGCGCGTCGATCCTCTACTACGCGGGCGACGGGCTCTTCTGTTACGAGTACCAGATGGTCAACCTCGCGCAGATCATGTCCGCGCTCACGGCCGTCGGCTGGCAGCCGAACCCGCTCCTGAACCAGCCACCGGCCAACCCGAACTACGACACCTCGCTGCCGCCCCAGTGGGCGCACCTCGAGCCATCGGGCAAGTGACGTCTCGCGCGGTCGCGGGAAGGCGCCGCCACCGGCGGTAACCTCCCCGCGCCCGCACGACGACCCTGGGTGAGGCGATGGCCCGAGGAGTGATCACCGAGGAACGGCTGATCCTGGCCGCGGAACGGCTCTATGCCGACCACGGTCTCGACGCCGTGTCGCTGCGCCAGATCGCCGACGCCGCCGGGCAGAAGAACCACGCCGTCGTCCAGTACCACTTCGGCGGCAAGGCCGGCCTGCTGCGTGCGATCGTGCGCTACCGCACCGGGGTCTCGTACGAGCTCCGCGAGGAGGCGCTCGACGAGCTCGAACGCACCGGGCGCCAGCACGACGTGCGCGGCCTGCTCGAAGCCGCGATCGTGCCCCTCCTGAAGAGCCAGCCGCCCGGGTCGAACTACCTCCGGTTCATCGTGGCGCTGCAACCCGCCGCGCTCGCCGATGCCTGGCAGCAGATCGACATCGAGCACGGCTCGAGTGGCAACCGCATCAACCGCTATCTCGACGAAACCCTCGGGCACATCCCGCTCGCGATGCGCCAGGCGCGGATGGGGCGGGCGTTCGACATGGTGCTCCGTGCCCTCGCCGATCACTTCGGCGACGGATCGAAGTCCCAGGTGCCGCGTCTGCCCGACGACCTGTTCGTCGAGGAGCTCGTGCTCTCGGGGGCCGCGGTGCTCGAGGCGCCCCTGCCCCCACGTTCGGCGCAGCGCCTGCGTCGGCGTCCGCACGCGGGCTCGTAGCGCCGGGACGCCAGGGGTTCGACCGGGCTCCCGCGCGCACTTGCCAAAGTAAGGTGCCTGTCGTAAATTGCGCCGCACGCGGACCGGCCGGTCCGTCGTCGTGTTGCAGGGGGGACCATGAGGAAGCTGCGCGTGTTGGTCGTCGGCGGGATCGTCGCCGGGTTGGTGCTCGCGGCGGCGACCGCCGGCGTGGCTCAGAGCACCAAGGACGCCAAGCCCACGGCCACCGACGTGGGGGTCACGGCCACCGAGATCCACATCGCGGTGGCGGCCGACGTCGACAACCCGTTCCAGCCGGGGCTGTTCCAGGGCGTGGTCGACGGGGTGAACGGCGCGGCGAAGTACGTCAACTCGAAGCAGGGTGGCGGCGGTGTCGCCGGGCGCAAGATCGTCGTCGACTTCATCGACTCGAAGCTCAACCCGAACGAGTCGCGCAACGCGGTCATCACCGCGTGTGGCCAGGACTTCGCGCTCGTCGGTTCCGCGATGATCTTCCTGACCAACGTCGACGACGAGGTCGGGTGCAAGGACTCCACCGGCGCGGCCACCGGCCTCCCCGACATGGGCGCCATCGTCACCGGCGTCGCGCAGTGGTGCTCGCCCGTCTCGTACCCGGTGACGCCGTCACCGCTCGACTGTGCGACGAAGGACCAGAACCCGCAGACGTTCTTCGGCAACGCGGGTCCGGCGAAGTACCTCCTGAAGCAGAACAAGAACGACCTGCACGGCGCATTCCTGATCCCGAGCGACAGCAAGGACGCGCAGCGCGGGACGACGGTGCTGGTCGACGCCGCGATCGCGGCGGGCGTGAAGTCCGACCAGACGAAGCTCATGTCGGGCAAGGACCCGCAGAGCGCGTACACGCCGATCGTGAGCCAGATGAAGGCCGACGGCTCGAACTACGCGCAGAACACGCTCGGCTCGAACAGCCAGATCCTCCTGCGCAGCGAGGCGCAACTCCAGGGCCTCGACAGCGGTGTGGTGTGGATGTGCGGTTCGCCCTGCTACTCGAAGCCGATCCTCGAGAACCCGGCGATGGAGGGCACGAAGGTGTACCTCGGCGCACTGCCGTTCGACGAGGGATCGTCGAACCCGATGCTCCGCCAGTTCCTGAAGTACGTCGGGAAGGACGCCGACAACTTCGCGGTCGCCGGGTGGTCGTCGGTGATCGCGTTCCGCGACGCGGTGCAGGCCGTGGTGGCGAAGGACGGCGTGAACGGCCTCACCCGCAAGGCCCTGCTCGACACCGGCATCCCGACCCTCACGGCATTCGACACCGAGGGCATGACCGGCACCGTGAACGTCTACAAGCGGTTGGGCACTCCCTGCTTCGTCATCGTCGACATCAAGGGTGGCAAGTACGTCCGTGAGTACCCGGCGAAGAAGGGCACGTTCGACTGCAAGCCCACGAACCGGGTGAAGATCGAAGAGAACATCCTCGGGTTGTGAGGCTCTGGCCCGACGAGATCGAGGCGCTCCGGCCCGAGGCGCGTGCGTGCGTGGCGCACCGCCTTGAGCTGGTCCGCTCCGCCTACAACTCCCGGTCACCGATCGACCCGGGGGCGGACCGCTTCGAGCGGGCGCGCGCGATCCGGGCGGGCATGCCCACGTTCCCTGTGCATCCCGCCGGACGCGACGAGAAGGTCGGGGGTGTCCCGTGCCGGGTGTTCCTCCCGACGCGCGAGGACGCACGTGCGGTCTACGTGCACTTCCACGGTGGCGGCATGGTGGTGGGCAGCCCGGAGATGAGCGACCACGCCAACGCCGCGTTCGCGGATCGCCAT
>JAXLRL010000038.1:0-33934 GCA_046331125.1 Acidimicrobiia bacterium | reverse complement strand
AGGAACGGCAGACCCGTGACGGTTGCGGCGACCGGGCGGCCCCGCACGTCGATCTCCACGGTGTCGCCCTCGGCGGTGTCGGGCGGCAGGAACGCCAGCGCGATCGAGTGGCCGAGGCTGGGTGAGAAGTTGCCGCTCGTGACCACGCCGATCGGCTCGGCGCCCGCCTCCACTCCCCCGGTGCCGTGCACGGCGTAGCCCTCGCGGGGCACCTGGCGCCCGTCGATGGAGAGACCACGGAGCCGCCGGGCGACGCCGCGGTCGCGCTCGGCCTCCAGCGCCGCCTTGCCGAGGAAGTCGCCCTTGTCGAAGCGCACCACCCAGCCGAGCCCGGCCTGCAGCGGGGTGATCCCCTCCCCCAGCTCGTGCCCGTGCAGGGGCAGGCCGGCCTCGAGGCGCAGCGTGTCGCGGGCGCCGAGACCCGCGGGTGTGATCCCGGCCTCGAGCAGCCGGCGCCACACGGTGGCCGCGGCGGCGACCGGGATGTCGAGCTCCACGCCGTCCTCGCCCGTGTACCCGGTGCCGGCGACCCAGCCGCGCTCCCCCGCGAACGTCGCCGGCGCCACGCCGAAGCGCTCCACCGCGGCCCACTGCGGGTCGACCGACGCGAGTCGCGAGCGGGCCTCGGGGCCCTGCACCGCGAGCACCACGCGGTCGGCGGTGACATCCGCGATCTCGCACTCGCCGCCGCCCTTGAACACCGCGGCCTCGCCGATCGCGTCGAGCAACGGTGCCGTGTTCGACGCGTTGGGCATCACCATGAAGTCGCCCGGCGCGAGCCACCACACGATGATGTCGTCGACGACGTGCGCGTCGGTGTCGTCGAGCAGGTGCGTGTACTGCGCCTTGCCCGGGTGGATGCGGTCGAGGTCGTTGGTGAACGCCCACTGGAGCGTGGCGAACGCGCCGGCGCCCTGCACCCGCACGGAACCGAGGTGCGACACGTCGAACACCACCGCACCCTCACGACACGCGCGGTGCTCCTCGAGCACGCCGGTGTACTGGATCGGCATGTCCCAGCCGCCGAAGGGCACCATGCGCGCGCCCAGTGCGCGGTGCTCGGCGTCGATCGGGCTGTGGCGCAGCTCGGTGGGTTCGCTCGCCTCGTTGCTCTCGCTCATGCTGTCTCCGCGGCGTCCGACGATGGTCGCCCGGCACCATTGCGCACCGGGGCCGTCGCCGACGAACCCTGCCGGAGCTCGGGCGCGAGCTGCGAGGGTGCCTCGAGGCCGTACTTCACGAGCAGCTGCAGGTAGTCGCGCTGGTAGAGCACCTTGACCCGCACGTCGTAGAGCTCCTGCACACGACGCGCCTTGCGGTTCTTCTTGGTGACCAGCTTCTGGTTCAGCGTGGTGATCTCGATGAAGAGGTCGTACGCCGGCAGGTAGAAGTCGGGGGTGAAGGCCTGCTGGGGGTTGCCCTCACGGTCGGTCTCGAGCACGAAGGTGCGCGGCTCGTACTCCCACTGGATGTCGTAGAAGTCGAGGAGCTTCGCGAATTGCCGCTCCGAGTTGTGCGCGAAGCGCACGAGCTCGTGGGGCAGCGGATCGGGGATGGTCAGCTCCCGGCGGCCGCCGCGCCCGGCGCGGCATCCCCGACGACGGCGCCCTCGGCGCTCCCGTCGCGACGGAGGTCGGGGTGCATCTCCACGATCCGCGTGTCGAGCTCGTCGACCACGTGGCCGAGCGGCACGATGTTGAGCACACCCTGGCCGCGCCGCACGAGGTCGACGAGGTCGTCGCCCGTGCGGGCCAGCACCGAACTGGAGCCGTTGAGCACGAGGCTCGCACTCGCCCAGTCGTCGCCGAGGTCCTCCTTGAGGTATTCGATCGCGGAGCGGGCCGTCTGCAGCTTCACGCCGGCGTCGAGGAGGCTCTTGACCACCTTCAGGCGCACGAGGTCGCGGTAGCTGTAGGTGCGCTGCGTGCCGCTCCCCCGCGCGTCGGCGATCGACGGGCGGACGAGGTCGGTGCGCGCCCAGTAGTCGAGCTGGCGGTAGGAGATCCCCACGATCTTGCACACCTGGGGGCCCCGGAAGCCCAGCTCCTGGGGGCGGGGCTCCATGCCGTCGAGCATCGGCTGGTCGGCGGAGGGCTTCGCGGGCTTGCGAGACGGGCTCATGGCACCTCAGGCTGAGCGTGACCCCCCGTCAACCTCGGGTCGAGGGTGAAGCACAGGGCCGTAACTACGGGGTTGTGAGGCTAGCCCTCGGGGCGCGCGGAGTCAACGATCACGGCCGGACCCGTCGCCGAATGTGACCCCCGGACGCCTATTCGGGGCTGGCGAAGTCTTCCGGGCGCACCTGGTCGAGGAATTCCCGGAACTCCTCGATCTGCTCCTCGTCCTCTTCGTTCTCGAACAGGACGCCGGCCTCCTCCAGCACCGCCTCGTCGGCGAAGATCGGCACGGCGTCGGGGTAGCGCACCGCCAGGGCGATGGCGTCCGACGGCCGGGACGAGATGCGGTAGCTGCCGCCCTCGCGGGCGAACTGGATCTCGGCGTAGAAGGTGCCGTCGTGGAGCTCGGTGATGACGACCTGCTCGAGCTTGGTGCCCATGTCGTCGAGCACCGTCTTGAAGAGGTCGTGGGTCATCGGCCGGGGCGTCTCCATGCCCTGCAGCGCGTAGACGATGGCCGTGGCCTCGGGCTGGCCGATGAAGATCGGCAGGTACCGCGACCCCTCGTTCTCGCGAAGGAGCACGATCGGCTGGTTCGTCGGAACCTCGACTCGGACTCCGACGAGGGACATCGGGATCACGGGCGTCCTCCACGTCGACGGACCCTCACCGTAGCACCGGGTCTCCCCCGCTTCTCAGGGGTGGTCGGCGCCGTCCCCGTAGAGGAACGGGACGTACGCGTCGGGATCGGACCGCACCACGTCGCGGTCCGCGACGACCACTCGCGACAGGTTGCGGTACCGGTCGTGGTGGTGCAGGCCGTAGCCCAACACGTACACGTCGGGGATCTCGAGCCCGACGTAGCGCACATCCAGCGGCAGGATGCGGCGCGCGGGGCGGTCGAGCAGCGCGCACACGTCGAGCGTGCGCGGCCCCCGGGCCCGCAGGTGCCCGAGCAGGTAGCCCAGGCTGAGCCCCGTGTCGACGAGGTCCTCCACGAGCACGACGTCGCAGCCCTCCACCGGCACACCGACGTCGAGGAGGAGGCGCACGCGGCCCGAGTCGGGCGCGTAGCGCGACAGGGCGATGACGTCGACGGTCACGTCGAGTTGCGGCGCGACGCGCGCCAACGCGCGGGAGAGGTCGGCGAGGAGCAGCAGCGCGCCCTCGAGGATGCCGACCAGCACGACGCCGTCGGGATGGTCGCGAGCGATGTCGGTGGCGAGGCGCTCGACGGTCGTCGCGAGCGCGTCCTCGTCGAGCAGGACCTCGGCGGGCGTGCCAACGCCGGATCACTCGGAGAGGGCGTCACGCACCGCTTCACGGAGGAGCACGGTGCGCAGGCGGCGCCCGAGCGCGGCCAGCTCCACCAGCTCGTCCTGCATCCGCGCCCGCGCCTCCGGGTTGCGCTGACGGACGTAGGGCATCAGCACCTGACCGAACAGCACCGCTTCGCGTTCGGCGTGGTTGCGGTACATGCGCAGGTGCCGGGCCTCCACGCCGCGGGCGAAGAACCCGGCGGCGACGCGCGCCACCTCGAGCGCGTCGTCGTCGTACTCGGCGTCGCCGGTTGCCGACTGGCGTGACGGTTCGAGCAGACCGAAGCTCTCGAGCTCGGTGACCTGCGCGGCATCGAGGCCCGCCGCCTTCGCGAGCTCGTCGCGCGTGTACCCGTCGCCCGATGCCGGCGCGACGACGTCGTCGGCGGCTTCGGTGTCGAGTGGGAGGTCGGGCGCGAACGCGGGCGGGCGCTTGCGCACCGGGGCGCGTCGGCTCGCGGGCGCCGGCGCGGCCGCGGCCGGTGCGGGCTCCGGAGTGGGTGAGGGGTGCCGGCGCAGGAGCGGGTTCGGCCACGACCGCCGGGGCGGGCGCGGGGGCGGGACGCGGCGCGAGGGCCTCGTCGACGGGGATCTCGTTGCGCACGTCGAGGTCGGTGGCGGGCGCGGGATCGAGCAGCGCCTCGTCGCCGGGCGGCAGCTGGTCGAGACGCTCCTTGATGACCTTCAGCGGGAGGAAGTGCTCCTTCTGCTGGTGGAGGATCCAGCGCAGGCGCACGAGGTCGGCGTCGTAGAACTTCCGGTAGCTCGACGGGGTCCGCTCCGGGTTCACGAGGCCCTGGCTCTCGAGGAAGCGGATCTTCGAGATGGTGATGTCGGGGAACTCGTCGCGCAGCTCGGCGAGCACCTCCCCGATCGACAGGTGGGCCTTCTCGCCGCCCTGGCTCGTGCCCAGGCTCGGGTCGCTCACCGGTGGTCGTCCCCCTGCAGGAACACGAGGACGAACCGGCCGATCTGCACGTCGGCGAGGTGGTGGAGCGGCTGGGTGTCGATGCGCTTGTGGTCGACGTAGGTGCCGTTGAGCGACCCGACGTCGGCCACCTCGTAGGCGGAGCCGCCGTCGCCGTCGGGGACCCGGCGGATCTGGCGTGGCGGCGGCTCACGGTGATGTCGTCGAGGAAGACGTCGGACTTGGGGTGGCGCCCCAACGTGGTGACGTCGGCGTCGAGCACGTACCGGCTGCCGGCATTGGGACCCCGGCGCACGACGACCATGCCCATCCCCTCGGGCAGCTCGGCGAGGGCCGCGCCCAGCTCCTCGTCGAGCTCGAGCCGTTCGGCCAGCTCGGAGAGCGAGATGGTGGTCTCGTCGTCGTGGGACAGCGCGGCACCGCACGACGAGCAGAAGTTGGCGCCCGACTCGTTCTGGTGTCCGCACTGGCGGCAACGCATGGCCAGAGGCTACCCCGCCGCCGCCCCGGCACGGGCGGCCCCTTGTCCCAGGCCCGCCTCAGGTGGCGGACGTCACCACCCGGGACGTGAAGTGGAGGTCGAGGCCAATGGCAAAACCTCCACCAGAGCTTCACCCACGGTGCGGGCATCGTGGGGCGCACCGAGCTCCTCGAGGGTGACGGTGGCGGCGCAGACGGGCCCGGACGTCGGCGAGCGGCGGATCGCCGGGCGGGGCACCACGAGGTCGAGTTCGTCGAAGGGCAGCCGGTGCCGCAGGACGGATCCGTGCTGCAGGACCACCCCGTCACGGCGCACCTGGGCGGAACCGCAGAGCTTGCGCTCCCCCACCCGCAGGTCGGCACCCTGCTGCCCGGCGAAGCACACTGGCCCGGCAGGGCCGTCGTGGCGGGCGACGGCTGCGTCGACCCCCAGGGTCGCCAGCCCGGCGATCAGCCCGCCGGCGAGCCACTCGTAGAGGTCGTCGACCGGGCCGCATCGCCCCCGGGCGGGGCGAAGGCGACCGAGTAGGTGACGTCGGCGCCGTGCAGCAATGCCCGCCCGCCGGTCGGGCGGCGGACGACGTCGACGCCCCGGGCCGCGCAGGCCGCATGGTCGACGTCGTCATCGGGTTGGAAGCGCCCCAACGTGAGTGCCGGGGCCGCCACTGGTAGAGGCGCAGCACCGCCGGCGTTCCGCCGCCACCTCGTCGAGCATCGCCAGGTCGGCCGCCATCTGGCCGGTGGCGTCGATGGGCGCCTCGAGATCGTCGACCAGGCGCCAGGAGGCCGGCACGGCCAGCCGCTCCGGGCTCAGCCCTCGACGAGCGCGCGGTACGCCGCGGCGTCGAGCAGCGCGTCGACCTCGGTGGGGTCGGCCATCTCGACCACGAAGATCCACCCCGCGCCGTAGGGATCGGCGTTGACCTGCTCGGGGGCGTCGCCGAGCGCCTCGTTCACCTCGACGACGGTGCCGCTCACCGGCGAGTAGATCTCCGACACCGACTTGGTGGACTCCACCTCGGCGCAGCTCGCGTGGGCGAGCACGTTCGCCCCGACGCCGGGGAGCTCGACGTAGACGACGTCGCCGAGCTGGTCCTGGGCGAAGTCGGTGATGCCGATGCGGGCCCGCACGCCGTCGACGGCGACCCACTCGTGCTCGGCGCTGTAGCGAAGTTCCTCCGGCAGATTCATGGCGGCGAGGCTACCGGAACGCTCCCAGGCGTACAGGAGCCGAGCGTGTGCGGCGCAGGTACCCTGCGCCGCAGCGAGGGAAGGCCCGCCGGCCCGGTGCCGAAGGCACCAAGAGGCTAGAGGAGTACCTGTTTGATGCGTTCGGCGTACTGCTGGGCTCGCATGCGGGCCTCGGGTTCGGTGGCGGCCTCGGCCCACACGTGGGTGAGCGCCTCCTCCGGGTCGGGCAGCACCAGCGCCCAGTCGCGACCACCGCCGGCCGCCGCGGTGGGCCCCTCGAAGATCTTGACGCCGTCGACGAGCGACACGTCGCGACCTTCGGCCCGTTCCATGATCTCGCGCATCACCGTGCCCTTGCGCTCCCACGGCGTGACGATGGTCTCGTGCACGACGGCGGCGGTGGGCAACGAGTCGACCACCTCGGAGAGCTTGCGCCCGTCGGCGGCGAGCAGGTCGAGGAGCTTCATGAGCGTGACCGCGGCGTCGTAGGCGGGGAGGAAGTCGGGCCAGATGCACCCGCCGTCGGGAGTGCCCGCGAACGTGATGTCGCCGGCGACTGCGGCCTCCATGAGGCCCGCGCCCCACAACTTGGTGCGTTCGACCGCGTGCTCGCCACCGAGGATCTGCTCGACCGCACCGGTGACCGACACCGGCACGGCAACGCGCGATTCGGGCTCGACGCTGGCGATGAGCGACACCATCGTGAGCAGCAACTGCTCCGCGCTGAGCACGCGACCGGTGTCGTCGACGACGTAGCCGAGCTCACCGTCGGGGTCGATCACGTAGCCGAGGTCGCTCTGCGAGACGCGGGTGAGGTCGGCGATGCGGGCCACCTGCGCGTCGCGCGTCTCCGCATTGGTGGTGGCCGACGACGTGCTCGCGTACGGGTTGGCCGCGAGCACCTCGGCACCGAGCTTGGTGAGGAGCCCCGGCATCACGATCGACGCCGCGCCGTAGGAGTAGTCGACGACGATCTTGTAGGCGCGCTCGTCGATCGCGCGGATGTTGACGACACGCTCCAGCGCCGCCGAGTAGAACTCGAGCGAACGGGGCGGGAACACGATGTCGCCGATCTCGCCGCCGAACGCCCGGCGGTAGTCCTCGCGGTACAGCAGCCGCTCGATCTTGCGCTGCGTGCCCGGGTCCATGTCGCGGCCGCCCTCGTCGAAGAAGCGGATCTCCACGGTGTCGGGGTCGCCGGGCGCGAGGCGCACGGTGACGCCACCCTGCGACATCGAGTTGCGCACCTGGAAGCGGGTGAGCGGCACCGTGGCCAGTTCGACGTCCTCCACGTTGACGCCGGCGAGGTTCACGCCGGCGATCAACGCACGCTTGAGTGCGCGGGCGAGACGACTCGTGTCGCGACTGACGGTGATGGTGGAGCCCTTGGGCAGGGCGGTGCCGTACGCCATCGCGATGCGCACCACCACCTCGGCGTTCACGTCGACGTTGGCGAGCCCGCGCACGCCACGGCGGCCGAACAGCGTACGGGCGCCGCGGCTCTCCCACACGATGGAGCTGGTGACGATCGCCCCCGACTCCACCGTCTTGAACGGGTACACCTTCACGTTCGGGTTGACGACCGCGTTGGCGCCGATGAAGCACTCGTCGCCGACGACCGTGCCCTCGTCGATGCGCACGTGGGCGCGCAGGTCGGTGTTGCGCCCGATCACGCACGCCCGCAGGCTCGTGCCCGGCCCCACGTAGACGTGGTCGTGGCACACTGCGCGCTCGAGCTGCGCATCGGCCTTCACGATCACGTCGGTGCCGAGCACGGTGTAGGGACGGATGTGCGCGCCCGCCTCGATCCGGCAGCTGTCGCCGATCACGACGGGCTCCTCGATGCGCGCGTCCGGGCTGATCACGACGTCGGTGCCGATGTAGCGACCACCACCGAGCCGGAAGCCGCTGACGTCGAGCGCGACCTTGCCGTCGAGCACGTCGGAGTGCGCCGAGATGTACGCCTCGAGCGTGCCGACGTCCTCCCAGTAGCCCTCGGCGACGTGGCCGTGCATCGTGAGGCCGTCCTCGAGGAGGCGCGGGAACACGTCGGAGGAGAAGTCGACGACCTCGCCCTCCGGGATGTAGTCGAGCACCGAGGGTTCGAGGACGTAGATGCCGGTGTTGATGGTGTCGGAGAAGACCTCGCCCCACGTGGGCTTCTCGAGGAACCGCTCGATGCTGCCGTCGGGGTTGGTGATGACGATGCCGAACTCCAGCGGGTTCTCCACCGCCTTCAACGCGATCGACGCGACCGCGCCGGCGTCGCGGTGCGCCTTCACCACCGCGCTGAGGTCGATGTCGGTGAGCACGTCGCCGGAGATGACGAGGAAGGTGTCGTCGAGCTCGTCGGCCGCGTTGCGCACCGATCCGGCGGTGCCGAGCGGCGAGTCCTCGGTGGCGTAGCGCATGCGCACGCCGAAGTCGGAGCCGTCGCCGAAGTAGTCGCGGATCTGGTTGGCGAGGAACGCCACCGTCACGACGATGTCGTCGAAGCCGTGCTGCACGAGCAGGCCGACGATGTGCTCCATCATCGGCTTGTTCACGAGCGGCATCATCGGCTTGGGCGTGTTGCTGGTGAGCGGCCGCAGGCGCGTGCCCTCACCCCCCGCCATGATCACTGCCTTCACGTCGTCACACTCCCTGCTTCCGACCCGGTTTGGGTGGCGCGGTCCTCACGTCCCTCCCGCAGGGCGCGCCGCGCGAGCGGCACGTAGGTGAGTGCGGCGTAGTAGCTGAGCAAGAGGCCGCCGATCGCGAAGCACCAGGCGGCGAAGAGCACGAAGTCGTGCCCGGTGGTGCCCCACGCGATGTTGTCGGCCCAGAGGTAGAGGGGGAAGGCGAACATCAGGGCGAGGGTTCCCGCCTTGCCCACCCACTGAACGTCGATGCGGCGAGCCCCCGCCGCGGCCAGCGCGAGCACGGCGATGCTGATCACGACCTCGCGGGCGAGCACGAGCACGCCCACGAGCCACGGCACCGCACCGTCGACGATCAGCGCGACGGCGGCGGTGAGCAGCAGCACCCGGTCGGCGACCGGGTCCATGACCTTGCCGAGGTTGGAGCCCTGGTCGAAGCGCCGGGCGATCCAGCCGTCGACCCAGTCGGAGGCGCCGAGCACGGCCAGGAGGGCCGCGGCGGCGATGTCCTGGTCGTCGAAGAGGAGCCACACGAACACCGGGATGCACACCAGGCGCACCAGGGTGATCAGGTTGGGGACCGTGACGATTCGGGCGTCTCGGTCCGCGGCGGGCATCACCCGATCCTACCGGCGCTCCCGGCGCGGATGCCTCAGAGGAGGCCGGCGATCGCTCCCCCGTCGACCGGCAGGCCGACCCCGGTGACGTAGCGGGCGTGCTCGGAGCACAGGAACGCCGCGATCCGTCCGAAGTCCTCGGGACGACCGACGACGCCCGCCGGCACCCCGGCCGCCATGCTCGCGACGTCACCGCCGTGGAGGTTCCGGATGCGGTCGGTGTCGTGCAGGCCGGGCTGCAGCGAGTTCACCGTCACACCGTCGGCCGCGACCTCTCGCGCGAGTGTCTTGAGGAACGCGGTGAGGCCGGAGCGCGCGGTGTTGGAGAGGATCAGCGTGGCGATCGGCTGCCGCACGCCGTACGACGTGATCGCCAGCACCCTCCCCCACTGCTGCGCCTGCATCGCGGGCACCGCCTCACTGCACATCGCGATCGCGGTGAGGCAGTTGAGCTCGATCGCAGTGCGGTAGGCGGCGAGATCGGTGGACGCGAAGTTGCCCGCGGGTGGTCCCGCACCGTTGGTGACGAGGATGTCGACGCCGCCGAGCACCTCGGTGGCCTCGCGCACGAACGCCCCGGCGCCGGTCTCGGTGGACACGTCGGCCACGAGCGGCACCGCGAGGTCGCCGAGACGCGCGGCTGCGCCGTCGATGCGTTCACGGTCGCGGCTGCAGATCGCGACGCGCACCCCTGCCTCCACGAGCGCGGCGGCGGTGGCGAAGCCGAGTCCGCCCGAGGCGGCCGGCACGATCGCACGGCGTCCGGCGATACCGAGGTCCATCAGTGCTCCACTTCGTGGTCACGGCCCTGCTGGTCGTGGATGGGGCCGCTCGTGTCGCGCAGCGCCTTGGGGATGCGACCGGTGCGGTTGGCGATGATCTCCGCGCAGATGGAGATGGCCGTCTCCTCGGGGGTGCGGCCCCCGATGTCGAGGCCGATCGGGGCGTGGATCCGCGCCAGGCCGTCGTCGGCACTGGCCTCCCGAGGCGCTCGCGCTTCTCGTGCGTGCGCCGCGACCCCTCGGAGGTCGACGCGCGGCCAACGATCCGACGATCGCGGGGACGTCGAACTTGGTGTCGGGTGAGCACGCACACCGCATCGCGCGGACCGAGACTCGTCGCCGATCTTGTCGAGGTAGCGGTCGGGCCACCTGCTCACCACGTCGTCGGCCATCGGGAAGCGCTGGCGCGCCTACCGCGCGCCGCACACCACCACCCGGTAGCCGAGCACCTTCGCCACCGCGGCGAGCGCACGCGGAAGTCGACGGCGCCGAAGATCACCATGCAGGGCGGCGGCGCAACGACTCGACGAACACCGTGACGGTGTCCTCGCGGGCCTCGCCGTGCGCCGTAGTGACGGGCCCCGTGAGCCCGGACTCGAGCTCCCCGAGAGCGTCGCGACCGACCACACGGTCGAGGTCGGCGTCGCCCAGGGTGCCCAGCACGGTGCCGTCGGGCTCGACGAGCAGCTTCGCCCCGATGGGCGCGGTGCCCTCGGCCGCGGCGGTGACGGTCGCCAGCGCGACGGGCCGCTCGGGCGCAGTGCGTCGCGCAGGTGCTCGTAGATCACGTGGTCGCTCATGTGCGGGCCTGCCTACCAGTCGAGGGGCTCGACGTAGAGGTGGATGGTGCCGCCACACGTGAGACCGACGGCGAAGGCTTCGTCGTCGGAGTAGCCGAACGTGATCACGCCGCGTTCACGCGTGCCCTCGAGCACCTCGAGCGACGCAGTGACGACCGCGCCCTCGACACAACCGCCCGACACCGACCCCGCCACCTCACCCGCCTCGCTCACGGCCATCGCCGCGCCGGGGTCACGGGGCGCGGAGCCCTCCAGCTTCACGACGCGGGCCACCGCGACGCGTTGCCCCGCGGCGCGCCAGCGCTCGATGTCGTCGAGGATCTCCTTCATCGTTGCCTCCTCGTCCTCACTGTCCCACCGTGGTCACCGGCGCGGGCCGTCGCTCGCGACGACCGCGGCCAGGTGTTCGAGCGACGCCACCGAGTGCCCCTCGATGAACTCGTCGACGTGGGGCAGGGCCGCGGCCATGCCCCGCGCGAGCGGTGCGTAGTCGGGTGACGCCTTGAGCGGGTTCACCCACACGAGCCGGTGGGCCACCCGGTGCAACCGGGCCATCTGTTCGGCGAGCACCTCGGGCTCACCGCGGTCCCAGCCGTCGGACATGATCACGACCACGGCGCCGCGCGCCATGCCGCGCACACCCCACTCGTCGTTGAACTCGCGCAGACACTCGCCCAGCCTGGTGCCGCCCGACCAGTCGACGACGCGCCTCGCCGCCGCGGCGATCGCGGTGTCGGGATCCCTCGACGACAACTCGCGCGTGATGCGGGTGAGGCGCGTGCCCATCGCGAACGCCTCCACGCGACTGCGCCCCACCACGGCCGTGTGCAGGAAGCGCACGAGCGCGCGGGCGTAGGCCTCCATCGACCCGCTCACGTCGCACAGCAGCACGAGCCGGCGCGGACGCTGCGAGTGCCTCGTGTACGCGCGGTCGATGGGCTCGCCCCCGGCGCGGATCGCGCGCCGGACGGTGCGGCGCAGATCCGGGCGGCCGGCATCGCGCCGGGTGGTCTTCATGCGGCGCGACTCGCGCAGCGCGCCGGTGACGCGCAGGTCGGCCATCATGCGGCGCGCCTCGGCGAACTCCTCGGGTGAGTACTCGGCGAAGTCGCGGTGACGCAGCACCTCGTTGCGGCTGAACCGGACCTGCACGTTCGGTGGCGCCTGCGGGCCGTCGCCGTCGTCGTCGCCCTCGGGCTCGTCGTCGCCCTCGACGTCGAATGCGAGCGTGATCTCCTGCTCCCGCACCGGCGCCATCGAGACCGTGCCGGTGCGCTCCCACCACGCCGCGAAGGCACGGTCGTAGGTCTCGATGTCCTCAGGCCGGCGCACCAGAGTGGTGAGCCCGGCCCAGTACACCGACGCCCGTTCGTCACAACCGACCGCGCCGAGCGCCTCTCCGAACAGGAGCGTCGACCCGATCGGGACGTCGAGGCCCGACGACCGCAGCACGCGCACGAACCCCACGGCCAGGCGGTCGAGCGCCGGCGGCGGACCCGCGAGGGCGGCATCGGCCACCCGCGTCAACTGCCTCGCTCGGTGGCACCCCGGACGAGCGCGTCGAGCCCGTGCGCCCGCGTGCGCTCCTGGTCTTCGCGGTACTTGAGGATGGTGCCGAGCGTCGCCCCGACGGTGCGTTCGTCGATGTCGGTCTGACCGAGCGCGGCGAGCGCGTTCGCCCAGTCGAGGGTCTCCGCGACACCCGGCGGCTTGTAGAGCTCGAGCCCGCGCAGCTCCTCGACCGCGGCGGCGACCTGGCGGGCGAGGCGCTCGGGCACCTCGGGCGCGCGCAGGCGCAGGATCGCGAGCTCGCGCTCGAAGTCGGGATGTTCGATCCAGTGGTAGAGGCAGCGGCGCTTCAGCGCGTCGTGCACGTCGCGTGTGCGGTTCGACGTGACGATCACCAGCGGCGGCGCCGACGCGTGGAAGGTGCCGAGCTCGGGCACGGTGACGGTGTAGTCGGAGAGGATCTCGAGGAGGAAGGCCTCGAACTCGTCGTCGGCGCGGTCGACCTCGTCGACGAGCAACACCGGCGGCGCGGTGCTGCCGAGCGCGTCGGCCTCGTAGCCGATGGCGCGCAGCAACGGCCGCTTGACCAGGAAGCGCTCGGAGTACAGCTCGTCCTCCACCACTTCCCCACCGCCGGCCTCGACCGCGCGGAGGTGCAGGAGCTGGCGGGAGTAGTCCCACTCGTAGACGGCCTGTGCGGCGTCGATGCCCTCGTAGCACTGCAGGCGCACGAGCTCGCCGCCCGTCCAGCGCGACAGCACCTTGGCCACCTCGGTCTTGCCCACGCCCGCCTCGCCCTCGAGCAGCAGCGGACGCTGCAGCCGCATGGCGAGGAAGATGGCGGTGGCCAGGCCCTCGTCGGCCAGGTAGTCGTGCGCGGCGAGCGCGGCGCGGACGTCGTCGACGGTCTCCATCAGGGCTCCCAGGCTACCCGGGCGGCGGAAACCGCCTGCTCGCCGGCTGGATCAGAGTGCGCTGCTGTAGCCGCCGTTGACCGGGATGGTCTGGGCGGTGATCCACTCGGCCAGGTCGCTGGCGAGGAAGGTGGCGAGGCCCGCGACGTCGGAGGGCAGGCCCCGGCGACGGATCACGTAGCGCTTGAGCATGGGGGCGAACATCTCCTCCTGCTCGGCGCTCTGCTCCATCTGGTTCATGGTGCCGAGCGCGATGGAGTTGCACGTGACGTTCCACCGACCGACTTCCTTCGCCACCGAGCGCACGAGGCCCGCGGCGCCCGCCTTGGCCGCGCAGTACGCCGCCTGCTTCGGCTCACCGGCCCGGCCGGCGTCGGAGACGATCGTGATCACGCGGCCCCAGTTGCCCTCGCACATGCCGGGCAGCGCGGCGCGCGTCACGTACATCACGCCGAAGAGGTTGACCCGCATGAAGGTGTCCCATGCCGCGGGGTCCTCCTCGTGGAAGTACTTCATCTCCTCGAAGCCCATGGAGTCGGCCTTGCCGGCGTTCCCCGCGTTGTTCACGAGGATGTCGACGCGACCGATCTCGGCGATCTTCGCCTGCACCGCGGCGAAGTCGGTGACGTCGAACACCGCGGTGCCACCCTTGCCGCCCGCGGCCTCGATCTCGGCCACCACGCCCGCGGCGCGTTCCTCGACGAGGTCGTTGACGAACACCTCGGCCCCCGCGGCGCCGAGCGCCTTGGCGATGCCGCGCCCCACGCCCTGACCGCCACCGGTCACGAGGGCGCGGCGACCACTCAGGTCGATCTCGAACGTCACGCCTGCACCTCGATCTCGCCGCCGCGCACCGCCGGGTAGGCATGCCAGCGCTCAGGCGTGTCCTCGATGAGGCAGATCATCTCCTCGCGGCCGAGGAACGGGGCGTCGATGCGGGCCACGGTGAACTCGTGGCCGGCGTAGCGCACCGCGGTGCCCGGCTGCAGGTCGTCGACGTTGATGGTCGTCCAGGAATCGGTCATGCGGGGGATTCTGCCTCCTCGGGATCGCCGAGCGGAAGTTCGACGGTGGGGAACGGCTTGTCGCGGCCGGGCGCGTCGGGCGCGGCGAGGCCGAGGTCGACGTAGAGCGCGCCGACGATCTCCGACATCCGCAAGTAGTGGTCGTCGTTGGTGCACATTCCGTTGACCTGCACGCTGGCGACGAGGCCGTGCTCGGGGTCGACGAGCGACACCGACGACAGCGCCCCGCCGTGGCCGAACGCCCGGCGCGACGCGTAGGGCCCGAACACGTACGCGTCGACCGCGAAGCCGAGACCCCAGTCGCACTGCGCGTGGTAGGTCTCGTCGAACAGCCCGACGCGGTGCGGTGCGGTGATCGCCTCGACCGTCTGCGGCGTGAGCAGTCGCGTGCCCTCGAGCTCGCCGCGCTGGAGCAGCATCTCGAACAGCCTCGCGAGTTGATTCATGGGACCCCGCCCTCCCCCGCCGGGGATGCAGCGCTCCATGAACGCGGCTTCGTCGAGCGGGTCGAGCGGCACGGCCACTCCCGTGGCGGTGTGGTGCATCGTGCCGATGCGCGCGCCGTACGCCGCGTGCACGTCGGCGGGCATGCCGACCCAGCAGTCGTCCATGCCCAGCGGCTCGTAGATCTCCTCGCGCACGTAGTGCTCGAACCGACGGCCGTCGACGCGGCGCACCACCTCGGCGAGCAGCGTCATGCCCGCGGTGAGGTGGTACCCGGCGCGCTCGCCGGGGATCCAGCCGTCTTCCGGCTCCACGCCGCAGATCGCCTCGATCACCTCTTCCCAGTAGGCGGTGCCCGGCGCGTCGCTCTGGAAGAGGTCGGCGGGGCGGATGCCCGCGGTGTGGGTGAGCAGGTGACGCAGCGTGATCGCGTCTTTGCCGTGCTGCCCGAACTCGGGGATGTGGTCGGTGACGAAGTCGTCGATCTCGAGCTTGCCCCGCTCCCACTGCTGCGCGACGGCCACCGCGACGCTCGGCTTGGTCATCGAGAACCACGTGACCATCGACTCGGGGGTCATGGGCACGCCGGCGCGCGCTTCGCCGATGCCGAGGTCCGCGACCGGCTCGCCGGTGAGCGACACGTACAGCTGACCGCCGAGGTGCAGACCGCGCTCGATGCCACCCTCGACCGCGGCGACCGCGCCGGGGATCCGCTCGCCGCCCGTGCCGACCGTCATGCCGGCTCCCCTACCGGCTCCAGCAGGTGGGCGCGCAGCCGGTCGATCTCCGACGGCGACACACCGAGTCCGGCGTCGAGGTAGTTCTCGAAGCTGCCGTAGGCCTCGTCGGCCGTCGCGAGCGCGGTGCCGATGTAGTCGGCGTGCACGCCGAGCAGCGGCACCAGCACCTCGGGCTCGAAGCCGTCGCCGCGCAGGTGCTCCATCGCCGCGAGCCGGCGCTCCACCGCGGCGTTCGACTTCAGGTAGTCCTCGACGACGTCGTCGAGCGGCGCGCCCACGCTCAGCAGCAGGATCGCCACCGACCACCCGGTGCGGTCCTTGCCGGCCGAGCAGTTCACCAGCACCGGCGCGCCGTCGGCGCCGATGACCGCGCGCAGCATCTCGCCGTACCGGAGGCGGTGGGTCTCGTCGAGCACGTTGGCGCGGGCGGCCTTCACCATCATGTCGAAGGCCTTGCCCGGCGGGAACGCGGCGTTCATCTGCTCGGGGTCGCGGGACGCGAGCACCTCGCGGATGTTGACGCCCGCGTGCGTGTCGAAGTCGCCGATCGGCACCGACACCACCGTGGTGCCGTCGGGGACGCGGTTGTGTCCCTCGTGCTCGATGTCCTGGTCGCGCCGGAGGTCGATGACGACCTTGATGCCCAGCGCGGCGAGCACCGTGAGGTCGGCCTCGGTGGCGTCGGCGAGGTGGCCGCTGCGGTAGAGGACGCCGTGGCGCACGACGTGGCCGTCGGCCGTGCGGAGGCCCCCCACGTCCCGGAAGTTGACGATCTGCTCGAAATCCACGGGCGCATCCTACGGAGGCCAAGATGGGGGCGTGGCGGACGAGCACGAACAACCCACTTCACCCGCGGAACCCGAGGAGTACGAGCCGGACCCCCGGTTCTCCTACGCCAACGAGCGCACCTTCCTCGCGTGGATGCGCACGGCGCTGGGGCTCATCACGGCGGGCCTGGCCGTCACCCAGTTGCTCCCCCCGTTCGACATGCCGGGCGGGCGGCGCCTCATCGGCCTGCCGCTCATAGCGATGGGCACGATCATCGCCGTCGTGAGCCTCACCAACTGGCGGGCCAACGAGCGGGCGATGCGCCGGGGCCTCCCCCTCCCCCGCTCGCCCCTCCCGAAGATCACCGCCGTGGTCGTGAGCGTCGTGGCCGTCATCGGCGTGATCCTCGTCATCGTCGAGGGCAAGCGGTGACGGGTCGCCGACGCCCGTACGGGCCGCCGGGTGGAGGGTTCCCCTACGGGCCGCCCGAGCTGCGCTGGATGGAGGAGTCTCCGACGCCCGGTCTCGCCGGCGAGCGCACCGACCTCGCGTGGAACCGCTCCGGACTGGCGTTGCTGGCGTGCGGGATCGCAGTCGCCAAGGGACTGAAGTTCCCCATCGAGGAACCGGCGCACGCCGTGGTGGGCGTGATCATCCTGGTGCTCGGCGCGTTCACCTGGTTCATGGGCCAATGGGAGGCGCGCAAGCGTCGCCGCAACGGGCACGACCGCGAGGTCGCGACAATGGGCGACCTCGCACCCGTGGCCTACGGCACGGCGGCCGTGGGCGTGGCCGCCTTCGTGCTCGCGCTGTTCTTCCCCGGCTGAGCCGGGCAGTCGCTCAGAAGAGCGGGCCCGACTTCTCGATGTCGTGGCGCAGGACCTCCATGCCGCGGATCATGCCCGCGGTCGGGTCGACCGGCGCCTCGGCCCGCTTGGCCGTGATGACCTCCATGTGCTGGCCGAACGCGGCCTCGTCCTCCCACCGCTCGAGGAGGTACACGACGTTGTCGCGCACCGGGTCGGCGGCCATCACGTAGTCGAGGCAGCCGGGCTCCTCACGGGTGGCGGCGAGCCCGGGGCTGCGCAGCTTCAGGAACTCGTCGCGCTGGGCCGGGTCGACGTCGAAGGTGCCGCAGATGATGATCATGAAGAACCGTGCTCCTGGTGTGTGGGTGCGACATCATCGCCGGACACGCCGCTGCGCGCCAATGGACCCATGGAGGACCGATGGGCGACACCGTCCGCTACGAGCTCGACGGCCACGTGGCCACGATCACCTACAACCGGCCCGAACGTCTGAACGCCGTCAACGGTGAGATGCGGCGCGACCTCAACGACGCGTTCTCCCGTTTCCGCGACGACGAGGACGCCTGGGTCGCGATCGTGACCGGCGCGGGTCGGGCGTTCTGCGTGGGCGCCGACCTGCGCGACGGCGCCGGCTCCACCGGCGAGTTCGCGGGCACCTTCTGGGAGAAGCCCACGGTCAACTCGTTCGAGAGCGGGTGGGAGATCTTCAAGCCCGTCATCGCCGCAGTGAACGGTTACTGCCTCGGGTACGGGCTCACACTGGTGACGTGGTGCGACTTCGTGATCGCCAGTGAGCGCGCCGAGTTCGGCTACCCCGAGGTGCTGCTCGGCACGCCGGCGATCGTCGGCGCGATCCGTCTCCCGCCGAAGGTTGCGTGGGAGGCGGCCAGTGGAGATGCGCTGCTCACCGGCGACCGCATCGACGCCGCGCGCGAAGGAGATCGGCCTCGTCGGACGCGCGTCGAGCACCACGCGCTGATGGACGAGGCGTGCGCTCGCCGCGCGGCTCGTGAAGGGCGCGCCCCTCGCGCAGCGGGCGATGAAGGAGGTGGCGATGCGCTCGCGCACCATGACGTCGGAGGAGGCGATCCGCTTCGGCGAGACGATGCGCATCGTCGCCGGCTCCGTCCCCGACGCCCGCGAAGGTGGGTTGGCGAATGCCGAGGGTCGCCCACCGAACTGGACGGGCCGGCAGACCTGACCTTCTCCGCGACGTTGCGTCGCTCGAATCCCTCTGGCGGATGCAGGTGACGCAACGTGGCGGGAAAGACGAGGCCCCGCCGGAGCGGGGCCTCGATCACCTGGGCTGCCGTGCGGTCAACCGCGCGGACGGCTGCGGTCGTGGTGCTGCGACCAGGGGTGGTCGCTGGGGTAGGGCTTCTCGGGAAGGTGCCGGACCATTGCCCGACCCCATCGCTGCAAGCCCTGCATCACCTTCGCCATGGCTGCTCCTCCGAGTGTCTGTCCGTCCCGCTGGTAGCGGGATCCGACTTCTGCAACGACCCGGAGGTTTCATCCGTTCCCGTCCGGCGGGGCGGGAACGGCGCCTACTTCGACAGGATCGTGACCGCGGCGGTGCCGGGGGCGCCGTACACCTGGGCGTAGCCCACGCGCGGGTCGCCCTGCACCTGGCGGTCGCCGGCGCGGCCCTTGAGCTGCGTGACGAGCTCGTAGACCTGACGAAGGCCCGACGCACCGATCGGCTCACCGTTGGCGATGAGGCCGCCGTCGGTGTTCGTGGGCAGCGGACCGTTGATGTCGAGCGCGCCGTCGGCGTAGAGCTGCTCCTGGTCGCCGTGCTCACAGAAGCCGTTCTCGGCGAGGTGCATGATCTCGGCGCCGGCGTCGGTGTCCTGGAGCTGACGCACGTCGACGTCGTCGGGCCCGATCCCCGCCTCCTCGTACGCGGCACGCGACGCGTGCACCGTGGGCGCGACGTCTTCGTCGACCGGGGCGTAGGTGGTGTTCACCTCGTACGCGCCGTACTGCTTCGTGCGCAGCTGGGTGCTCTTCACGTAGATCGGCGTGTCGGTGTACTCGCGCGCCTTGTCGGCGCGGCACATGAGCACCGCGGCCGCGCCTTCGTCGGGCGCGCAGAACATGTACGCGGTCAGCGGGTAGTTGAGCATCGGCGACTCGAGGATCTCGTCCTCGGTGAGGGGGTTGCGCCGGAACGCCTTGGGGTTGAGCGAGCCGTTGCGGTAGCCCTTCGCCGCGGCGCGGGCGAGCGTGCGCTGCGAGATGCCGTAGTCGTGGCAGGACTTGTTGATCTTCCTGCCGAAGAACTTGGTGGTGACGTACTACCCGTTGTCGGCGTACCAGTCGGGCATGTTGCACAGGCCCGGGGGCTCGACGAACGCACCGCGCGGGTGCTTGTCCATGCCGACGGCGAGCGCGACATCCGCGTTGCCGACGCGGATCGCAGTGGCCGCGGCCTCGATCGCGCTGGCGCCGGTGGCGCACGCGTTGAACACGTTGTGGAACGGGATGCCGGTGAGGCCGAGCAGACCGGTCACCGCGTCGGGCTGCGCGACGGTCCACGCGCCTCCCGCGGCGTACTGCACGTCCTTCCACTCGGCGCCCGCGTCGGCGAGCGCCTCTTCGATGGCCTCGGCGCCCATCTGGAACGCGGTCTTGTCGCCGTGGCGGCCGAACGGGTGGAGTCCGACTCCGATGATCGCGACGTCAGTCATCTGGCTGCTCCCGGATCAGGCGCCGACGGGCGCGAACTCGAAGGTCATGATCTCGTCGCCGTTCTCGTCGGTGAAGAACGGCACGATGCGCAGCTCGACCTCCTGGCCGAACGCGAGCTTCTCGGGGTCGCTCTCGGAGAGGCGGCTCTCGACGCGGACGGCGTCGCCGAGCTGCACGAGGCCGACACCGAAGGGCTGGAAGTTCTTGCCCGTGGCATCGCCCTGGAAACCGGGCTTGGGCGGGAAGCCCTGCACCGTCCAGGTGACGATCGTGCCCCGGGTGGGCAGCAGCAGCTCCGACATCTTGGCGCTGCTGCACCGGGCGCAGCGCGTCTGCGCCGGGAAGGTGACGGCGCCGCAGTCGTCGCACCTGGTGCCGATGAGCTGGGGGTTCTCCGACGGCCAGGTGAAGATCTCGGCGATCGGCTTCTGCATGGACGGTCCTCCGTCGTCGCGGCGCGGCCGGGCGCGGTGCGCGGGCGACGGGAACCTTACCCCTTACCTGTAGATCTTTTCACGGGTCCGGAATGCGTCATTAGTGTCGCCGCATGGCCGACGTGCTGATGGTGTCGCACACCCACTGGGACCGCGAGTGGTACCGGACGTTCGAGGCGTTCCGGGCGCGACTCATCGACACCGTCGACCGGGTGCTCGACCTCCTGGCCGAGGATCCCGGCTGGAAGTTCCTCCTGGACGGTCAGGCCATCGTCATCGAGGACTACCTCGAGGTGCGCCCCGGCCGGCGCTCCGAGCTCGAGGCTTCGGTCCGGGCCGGTCGGCTCGGCGTCGGCCCCTGGTACGTGCAGCCCGACTCGCTGCTCCCCGGCGGCGAATCGATGATCCGCAACCTGCTGGAGGGCCGGCGGGTCGCCACCTCCGTCGGCGGGTGCTCCGAGGTCGCCTACACACCCGACTCCTTCGGCCACCCCGCACAGTTCCCGCAGCTCTTCGCCGGCTTCGGTCTCGGCCCCTTCGTCTACTGGCGCGGCAACGGCTCGGAGCTCGACGACCTCGGCTCGGTCTGGCGCTGGCGGTCCCCCGACGGCAGCTCGGTGCTCGCCTACCACCTCACCCGTGGTTACTTCGCCGCCGCGTGCCTGAACGAGGACGTCGACACCGCGGTCGAGGGTGTGGTGGGCCTGCTGGAGCGCATCGGACCGGTCGAGCGCGCGCCCGTCGTGCTGATGAACGGCATCGACCACATGCTCCCCGACGCGCACACGGGCGCGGTCGCCGACGCGCTGGCGAAGCGCACCGGACTCGACGTGCAGCGCGGGGTGCTCGACGATCTGTTGCCCGTCGACGGCGCCGACCGACCCGAGTTCGCCGGCGAGCTGCTCGGCGCGCGCACCGCGAACCTGCTGCCCGGCGTGTGGTCGGCCCGACTCGACCTCAAGCTCGCGAACCGCGCGGCCGAGCGCGCGCTCATCGGTTGGGCGGAGCCGTTCACCGCGTTGGCGGCCGCGCTGGGCCTCCCCGACGAGCGCCCGTCCGTGCGTACGGCGTGGCGCACGCTGCTCCCGAACCACGCGCACGACTCGATCTGCGGTTGCTCGCAGGACGAGGTGCACCGACAGATGCAGCCGCGCTTCGCGTCGGCCACCGAACTCGCGACCCAGACCACGAGGCGTGTGCTCGAACGGCTCGCCGGACTCGGTCCGGAGCGGCGCGTGCCGCGCAGCACCACGATCGAGCTCGCGGTGTTCAATCCGTCGCCGTTCCCGCGCAGCGACGTCGTGACCTTCGGCCTCGACGGCTTCCCCGTGTACTTCATGTCGGACATCGCGCAGGACGTGCACCCGCTCGTGCTCGCCGCAGCCACGGTGCGCGGCTACGTGTGCGACGGTGCGCCCGTCCGCACGGTGCGCAGCGCGGAACCGGGGCGCTTCCACCTCACCGAGGACCTCGCGCCGCTCGACGTCGAGCTCGTGGTGCGCGACGTACCCGCGTTCGGCTGGAAGCGCGTGGTGCTCGAACCGGGCGAGGCCGCCCCCGACGACGTCGACGCCGGCACGGTGATCGAGGCCGACGACGTGCGCGTGGAGCTCGAGGCCAGCGGTGGGTTCACCGTGCACCTCGGCGACCGGGACCTGCACGGCATCGCTGCGATCGAGCACCTGGGCGACCAGGGCGACACCTACGACTTCGACCCGGTGCCCGACGACCCCGGCACGACCGCCGTCGCCGAGATCACCCACGAGCGGCTCCGGCACGCCTCGGGCATCCAGCGCCTGCGCGTGACCCGCACCCTCGCGGTCGGCGGCCCGCACGGCCCCACCACGGTGACGACCGAGGCGCGCGTCGCTCCTGGTCTCCGCCGCGTCGACCTCCACGTGGAGGTGCACGACCCGGCCCATGACCGTCGTCTGCGCCTGCTGTTCCCCACCGGCGCCCCCGCAGAGCAGTACCGCGCCGCGACGACCCTCGACGTGACCGAGCGGCAGACCGCGCGCCCCGACGACTCCGAGTGGGTGCACCCCGCACCAGAGACCTTTCCCCACCAGGGCTGGATCGCCGCGAACGGCGTGGCCGTCGGCGCACCGGGCCTGCCCGAAGGCGAGGTCCGCCCCGACGGCACCATCGCGGTGACGCTCCTGCGCTCGATCGGTTGGCTCGCCCGCTTCACGCTGGGCCGCCGTCCGATCCCTGCCGGGCCCACCATTCCCACGCCCGACGCCCAGATGGAAGCCGGCGTCGTCGCAGACCTCTCGTTGTCGCTCGACCCGGGCCCGGCGGTCCTCGGCGCCGACGAGCTCGGGCTACGAGCGGTCCACGCGGGCGATGGGCCCGTCGCTCCCGAGGGCGCGTCGCTGCTGGCCCTCGAGCCGTCGTCGCTCGTGCTGTCGGCCGTGCGCCCGGGTGACGACGGTCGTGTGGTGGTACGGGTGCTCAACCCGACCGACCAGTCCGTCGACGGGTCGCTGACGCTGGGCTTCCCGGTGGGCACGGTCGAGTCGGTGCGCCTCGACGAGATGCCCGACGGCAGGGCGTGCAACCTCGACGGGCAGCTCGTCGGCTTCACCGTCGGGCCGCACGAGCTGCGGACCCTGGCGCTCAGGACGGCGTAGGGCGCTCGTCCTCCGGTTCCGCATCACCGGGCTTCGCACCCCACTTCTGGCGGCTCAGCATCCACACGAGCAGCACCAGCAGCGCCGACGGGATGAGGAGCACGAGGTACCAACCGGAGATCGCCGCCATCGGGGCACCCTACGCCGGAACCCGGCCCGTCCGGACGCGACGAGGGCCCGGCGCAGTGGCCGGGCCCCGGACTCGCGTACGAAGAGATGGTCGGGCTGCCGGGACTTGAACCCGGGACCTTCGGTCCCCCAGACCGACGCGCTAACCAAGCTGCGCCACAGCCCGTTCATCGCCGGAACCGGGAGCACCCGGCCCCGACGCGGAGCGCAGTGTAGTGGGGCCTACTTCCCGAAGACCCACTCGATGCCCTGGAAGAACCGGTAGCCGAGGTACACGGCGAGGGCTCCGGCGAGCAGCTTGAGGTGCCACGGCAACGGGAGCTTCTCGTCGTCGTCGACGTCGATCGGTTCGCCGTAGATGTTCAGCACGGGCTCGGGCGGGGCATCGGACGACCCCGCGGTCGCGGCCCGCTCGAGCTCCTCCGCGGTGGGCGCGTGGGCCTTTCCCGGTTCGACCTCCCGACCGCACGTGGGGCAGGTCGGTGCCGTCGGTGTGCACCGTCGACGGTGACAGGAAACGGTCGCAGGAGTTGCACCAGGGCACGGCCCCCCATTGCACCACGCCCCCGGGCGGCGAGTGCCACCTGGGGCGTGATCGACCGGGGCGTGCGCTGCGGCTCGGAGCCGCGCGTCGCGCCGCCGGCGTCACTGCAGGAGGTGGACCGGGTCACCGACGATGTTCACCGACCACGTGGTGCGGTCGGTCACCGACGATGCCGAGGTCGTGTACTTCACCTTCCACCACACCTTGCCGCCGTAGACGGTCGTGTAGTTGTTCGGCAGGGCGATGTCGAGGGTCAGGAACCGGTCGTTGTAGAGCGAGTTGCCGTTCAGGCCCGTGTACGGCTGGGTGCCGGAACCCGCCACGCTCAGCGAGGTCACGCCCGAGCCGCTGCAGCTGCCGGTCGGCGGCGTCGGCGGCTGCACGGCGTGCTCCAGTTGAAGCTCGCGGGGTTGCCGTTGGGGTCGAGGATCTGCAGGGTCGACGCGCCCTCGCCGGGGTCGAAGAGGTTGATGCGCATCGTCTTGCCCGCGTTCACCGCGTCGATCTGCGCCAGATAGAACGACGCGCTCGTCCCGGTCGCGTTCGCGTAGATCGACATGTCGCTGACCGCGTGCACCATGGGGCAGCTCGCGGAGTAGCCGGGCGCACCCGAGATCGTCGTGCAGGTGGCGAACGATCCACCGGTGTAGGCACGCAGGGAGAAGCCGTTCGAGCCGCGGCTGTTCGTGGTGTCGGTCGCGGCCGTCTTCACCCGGATGTAGTACTGCCCGGCCTTGGGGTTGGCCCACGTGTACAGGTTCTTCCACTGGTTCGCATAGGTGGCGCTGTTCGTGGGCACGTTCACGGTGCTCAACAGCGTGAGGTTCGACAGGTCGAGCGGCGTGGGGTTGCGGTCGTAGATCTGGTACGTCGTGTTCACGGTCTGGTTGTTCACCAGCTCGTTGTCCGACGTGTTGTTCTGGTTGTACTCGGCGTCGTACACGTCGAGCTTCAACGACGTGGTGTTCGCCGGCAGGTCGATGGCGTAGAGGTAACCGCCGGCGTCGTAGTCGTCGGAGTTGGCGGGCGATCCGTTGTTGCAGCCGGTTCCGCTCGTGCTGTAGGACTCGAAACCGGTCGACACCTTGTCACCGCTCTCGTGGCCAGAGCAGTAGCCGCTCACCGCCGCCCAGAAGTTCTCCGTGTCGGGACTCGCGAGCAGGTCCCCGGTCCCGAAGGTGTTCTTCGGGCTGCCGAGTGGCACCGGCATGATGTACTCGGCGATCGACGTACGGGAGATGCGCTGGCTCTGGGTGACGAGTCGCGAGAAGAACTGCTTCGCCTTGGTGTCGGTGATCGAGACCTTGAGCTGGCGGTCGTTCCCGGGCACGTCGCTGACCGACACCTGGATGTTGTTCACACCGTTCACGAAGCCGTTCTTCGCGGCGGCGGCGAGTGCGTACTGCTGCGCCTGGTCGAACTCCGGCATCCACACCACGCCGGCGAGCGCGGCCGCGTCGGCCGCCTTCTTGAGCTCCGCCGAACGGGTGTACCAACTGCCGAAGTCGATGGTGAACGCGGCGAAGATCAGCATGGTCGTGAGCATCAGCGCGATGAAGACCATCACGAACCCGCCCTCACCGCCGCGCTCGGCGACGAGCGAGGTGCGACCGCGGTAGCGCTCGGCGAGGTGCGCGGTGAGCTGTTCCATGCGCGACGTCGATGACGCCTCCTACTTGCCTTCGAGCCGCATGATGGCGGCGGACGTCAGGAAGAACGGCGACTTGAACAGGCCGGTGATGGTGACGTAGCGGGCCTTGATCCAGACGCCGAGGTAGTCGGCACCGATCGACTGCACGTTCTGGCGCGCCGTCGGGCACCAGTACCGGTCGGGCGCGGTGCCACCGCAGCTGGTCGTGCCGGTGAAGTCGGCCTGGGTGAGGCTCTGGAGTTGCGCGCCGGTGTACACGTTGCACTGGCCGGTGACCGACGACGGCGAGTCGCTTCAGCTGCCCGAGGGGCGCAGCGCCAGGCGGTCGACTTGAACACCACCATGTAGTCGACGTTCGAGAGGCCGATGTCGTTGAGTGCGGACTTGACGGCCTGGAGGAGGCCGTAGTCGGCGAGGCGCGTGTTGCCGAGGCTGCTGCCCACGCGGGCACCGGCACGCGGAGGTCTCCATCTGGAGCTTGCGGTTCCACGCGGAGCCGTACTCCACGATGCCGAACGCGAGGGTGAGCAGCAGCGGCAGGATGATCGCGAGCTCGACGAGCGCGGCGCCGCGCTCCCCCGACGCGCGTTCGCGCGCCGCGAGGCGCGCCCGCAGCGTTCGCACGAGCCGGGTCACCGGAGGGTCCTCGGCTCGATCTTGATCACCGTGTCCGACGTGAACGTGAACGACGGGCCGAAGATCCCGAACAGGTTGTGGTGGACGGCCTTCACGTACACGCCCACGTAGTCGGGCGGCCCGTTGCCGGCGTCGGCCAGCAGCGCGGTCTTGCGCGTGGTCGGGCACCAGTAGCTGTCGTTCTTGGTGGTGGGACCGGGCGGGCCCACACACCCGAACTGCGTGGACGCCAGCTTCAGGTCGGCGGCGGTGTAGCGGTTGCAGCCACGCGTGCCGCTCGTGTTCGTCACCGGCGCGGTGAGGCAGTTCGACGGCACGCGGTCGCTCGGGCTGCTGGCGCGGTAGACGACGATCAGCGAGATGTCGTTGTCGGACATGCCCGTGGCCGCCGAGCGCACCGCCTGCAGCATGTTGTAGTCGGACAGCACGTCGTTGGCGCCACCCGACGCGGCACGGGCGCCGGCCACGCTCATGTGGTTGACGGTGAGCTTCCCGTAGAACGCGTAGCCCATCTCCATGGTGCCGAACACGAGCGCCAGCACGATGGGCGTGAGGATCGCGGCCTCGACGAGGACGGCGCCCCGCTCCCGCAGCCCGCGCGGGCCGTCGTCCCGACCGTGGGCGCGAGTGGATGGGCGGCCCTGCCGCCCGTGCCACCGCTCACGGAAGCGCACGGCCCACGGCCGCCGCTCCGCGTGCGCCCTGTGCCTGCCCAGCACGTGCATCCTCGGAGTCCTTGTCCGGCGCCCCTGCCCGGGTGCCTCTCCGAGGTGTGTCGGCATGCGACCCGGCACCCCTTGAGCCCAGAAAAGGGGAAGCAGGCGGTCAGGAATCCGTCAGGGCGGCCGAGGCGCCCGGCCGAGGAGGCCGGGGCGGCCGGGGACGGACGTCAGTCGTTGCGGCGGCGCACCCGGAGCTTGATCGGCGTGGGGCCGAGGTCGAACGCCTCCCGGATCTTGCGCTCGATGTAGCGCAGGTACGTGGGCGGCAGCTCGTGGGTGGCGAACAGGGTGAAGGTGGGCGGGTCGTTGGCGCCCTGGGTGGCGTAGAGGATCCGGGGGCGGTGGCGCTTGCCCGCGGGCGGCGGGTGGGCCTGCTGGGCCTCGCGGATCACCCGGTTCAGCGCCCCGGTGGGCACCCGCTGGTGGTACGCCTCCTCGGCCTCCCGCAGCGCCGGGAGCACCTTGTGCATGGTCTTGCCGGTCTTGGCGGAGACGGTGAGGACGGGCGCGTAGGCGAGGAAGGCGAGGCGGTCGGCGACGTCGATCTTGGCCTGGGCCCGGCCCTCGGCGTCGAGGAGGTCCCACTTGTTGAGGACGACGACTATCGCGGTGCCGGCCGCGTCGATGCGCTCGGCGAGCCGCTGGTCCTGGTGACTCACGCCCTCGTGGGCGTCGACCACGAGCAGCGCGGCATCCGAGCGGTCGACGGCCCTGCAACGCCCGCACGAGGCTGTAGTACTCGGTGGCTCGTCGATCTTCGCCTCGCCGGCGCATGCCTGCGGTGTCGACGAAGCGCAAGGGCCGTCCTCCGTCTCCACGACGGTGTCGACGGTGTCGCGCGTGGTGCCCGGCATGTCGTGGACGATCGAGCGCTCGTCGCCGACGAGCTTGTTGAAGAGCGTGGACTTGCCGACATTTGGGCGGCCGACGATGGCGACGGAGAAGATCTGTCGCTCTCGTCCTCCTCGGCTCCGGTCTGGTTCGGGCAGCACGGCGACGAGCGTGCCGAGGAGTCGCCACCCTGCCCGTGGATCGCGGAGACCGGCCACGGGTCACCCAGGCCGAACTTGGCGAACTCCCACGCGTTGTGCTCGCGGTTGGTGTCGTCGACCTTGTTGGCGACGAGTAGCACCGGCTTCTTGGCACGCTGCAGGATGCGCGCGACCTGCGCGTCCTCCTCGGTGATGCCGACGTTCACGTCGACGACGAAGAGGATCACGTCGCAGTCGGCGACGGCCCGCTCGGCCTGTGCGCTCACCTTCTGCGCGAGCTTCTCGGAACCCTCCCCCGAGGTGGGCAGCAGCCAACCGCCGGTGTCGACGAGGGTGAACTCGCGGCCGATCCACTCGGCGTCGAGCATCTTGCGGTCGCGGGTGACGCCCGGCTTCTCCTCGACGATCGCGTCACGGCGACCGACGATGCGGTTCACGAGGGTGGACTTGCCGACATTCGGGCGGCCGACGACGGCGACGACGGGCAGGCTCATTGCTCCAGGGCTTCCACGAGTGACGCGCCGTCGGTGGCCACGATGTCGACCGGGCGCGGCAGGTCGGCGGGCGTGAGGCCGTCGAGGAACCGGCCGTTCGAGAGGGTGACGTCGGGGGAGGAGGTACCGGCGGTCGGTCGGCGCAGCCAGCCAGCGCGCCGGCGAGGTCGGCGCCGGTGAGCAGCCCGGTGACCGCGATGTTGCCGCCGAAGAACCGGCTGGGCACCGGCAACACCTCGACGGGCAGCCCGGCGACTCGTTCCAGGTCGTCCACCAACGGCCCCAACACCCGCGCGCGCCAGACCACCCGTCAGACCAGGATCGGGAAGTCGAGGTCCGCGGAAGCGGACCGGCGTCTCCAGCGGAGGCGCCAGAGGCCCCCAGAGAGTCGGTCGAGCAACCCGCTCCGAGCTGGGGCCTGATACTCCTCCGCAAGGTGCGCCGTCGACCCAGGCGAAGAAGCCGGTGTGTGCCGTGCACGTCGATCTCCTCGCCGCGCGCGCAGCGCACCTCGGCGGCGAACTCGGTGGGCCATGCCGATGCCGTTCTCGTGCTGGTCGAGGCTGCCGTAGGCGGCGAGCGCGGAACGGGCGGCCGGTGAGCAGGTAGTACTCGTCGGCGGCGTACACGAGCCGACGCCCGAGCACCGCGAGGAATCGCTCCCGCCACGCCTCGACGATGTCGACGACCCGTTCGGCCTCGGCGAGGGTGTGCGGGCGCATCTCGGCCTCGGTCGTGTGGTCGCTCACGCCGAGTGGCACCACACCGAGGGTGGCGAGGCGCGGGAAGCGGTCGAGCACGCCGAGCAACGTGTCGTCGAGGACGTCGCCGTCGTTGATGCCCGGGCACACCACCACCTGGCCGTGGACCTCGATGCCGGCGTCGAGCAGCGACGCGAGCCAGCGCAGGCTGGTGGCACCGCGCCGGTTGCGCAGCAGCGTGGTCCGTACGTCGGGGTCGGTGGCGTGGATGCTCACATACAGCGGGCTGAGCTGCTCGGTGATCACCCGCTCGAGGTCGGCCTCGGTGAAGCGGGTGAGGGTGGTGAAGTTCCCGTAGAGGAACGAGAGGCGGTAGTCGTCGTCCTTCAGCGAGAGGCTCTTGCGCATCCCCGGCGGGAGCTGGTGGATGAAGCAGAACGGGCAGTGGTTGTCGCAGGTGCGCACCCGGTCGAACACCGCGCTCTCGAGATCGAGACCGAGCGACGCGCCGGGGGCCTTCTCGACCACGACGAGTCGCTCGAGCCCGCCACGGCGGAGCTCGAGCTCGACGACGGGTTCGTCGGCCTGGATCTGGTACCGGATGACGTCGCGCACCGTCTCGCCGTTGAGCGTGAGGAGCTCGTCACCGGGGAGCAGCCCTGCGGCTTCCGCCGGTGAGCCGGGCGCGACCGCCACCACTCGGGCGGTCGGCATCGGCCCATTCTACGGCCTCGGGGAACCGCTCAGGGCCCCGTAGCATGGGCGGATGGCCGTCGAACGGGTGCTGCTGGCCCAACCGCGTGGGTTCTGTGCAGGGGTCGAGATGGCGATCAAGGCACTGTCGTGGATGGTGCGAGTGTTCGAGCCGCCCGTGTACTGCTACCACGAGATCGTCCACAACCGGCTCGTGGTCGACCGGTTCCGGGAGCTGGGCGTGGTCTTCGTCGACGACGTCCACGAGGTGCCGGCCGGCGCCCCGCTGATGCTCTCCGCCCACGGCTCGGCTCCCGAGGTGGTGGCCGCGGCCCGCGACGAGGGCCGGTTCGTGGTCGACGCGGTGTGCCCGCTCGTCACCAAGGTGCACCACGAGGCCAAGGTGCGCGCGGGCAAGGGCTTCACGATCCTCTACGTCGGCCACCGCGGCCACGACGAGGCGTCGGGCACGCTCGCCGTCGCCCCCGACGCGATCCGCCTCGTGGAGGACGAGACCGACCTCGAGACCACGCTGCCCACCGTCGACGACCCCGCGAAGGTCGCGCTGCTCGCGCAGACCACGCCGTCGATGCACGACTGGGAGGGCATCGAGGAAGATGCGCGCAGCAGTTCCCCGAGCTCTGGACCGCGGCGCGCAGACCTCTGCTTCGCCACCACCAACCGGCAGGCGGCGCTGCAGCTTCATCGCCGCCGAGGCCGACGCGATCGTGGTGATCGGCAGCGCCAACTCGTCGAACACGCTCGCGTTGGCGAAGGTCGCGGAGGCCGCCGGTTGCCCGGTGGTGCTGCGCGTCGACGGGCCCGAGGAGATCGCCGACGACGCGCTCGGCGACGCCAAGGTGGTCGGCGTCACCGCGGGCGCGAGCGCGCCCGAAGACCTCGTGCAGGCCGTGATCGCCCGCCTCTCCCCCACCGAGGGTGTGGTGCCGGTGCACGTCACCGACGAGGACGAGTACTTCCCGCCGCCGCGTGAGCTGCGCGAGCTCATGGGGGCGCTCGACACCGTCGCCCCGATCGTGTTCGGCGGCGCGCTCCCCGACTCGCCCCAGGGCGCATTCACCGACGACCGCCGCCTCGACGCGTCGACCGTGTTGGCGAACTCCTGACCTCTCCCCCGAACCGGCGTCAGAATTGCACGATTATCGTGCTCGATTGATGCCGGTTCGCTCAGCGGGAGAGGCGTTCGGCGTCGGTGAAGACGCGTTGGAGCTCGGCGTGGAGCTCCTCGGTGAGCTTGGCCGCGGCGGCGCGCTTGGCCCGGCCCTCGAGCACGGGCGGCACCACCGGCCTGCCCACCGACACCACCACGCGGTGGAGACGCGGGATCTTCTTGCCCTTGGCGAGGATGGCCTCGCTGCCCCCGATGCCCACGGGCAGGATCGGCACGCCGAGCTTCACCGCGAGGTAGCTCGTGCCGTCGAACAGGTCGTCGATCTCCGGGCCCCGCTTGCGGGTGCCCTCGGGGAACAGCCCGACGATCGAGCCGCCCACCAGCGCCTCCTCGATGGATCGCATCGCGCTGCGGTCGGCGGTGCCGCGCTCCACGGGGATCGCGCCGAGCCAGTTGAAGAACGTCTCGCCGAAGCCCGGGGTGAACAGCTCCTGCTTGGCGAGGAAGCGGATGTCGCGCTTGGTGACGAACGCGGCGAACGGCACGTCGAGATTCGAGCGGTGTGACGGCGCCACGATGTAGACGCCCGACTTCGGCACGTTCTCCATCCCGACCACGCGCACCCGGAAGATCACCTTGAACGCGCTGAGCACGACGGCCCGCGCGAATCGGTAGAAGGTCACTCGGTCTCCCGTCCGACGGCGTGGGCCTGCGCCACGATCGCGTCGATCACCTGTTGCGCGGTCATGTCGCTGGTGTCGAGGACGATCGCGTCGTCGGCGGCGTCCTCCGGGCGGGTCGCCCGCCCGAGGGTGGCGTCGGCGGCGTCGCGGGAGTTGAGCGCGTCACGCACGTTCTCGACCGCGACGGTGCGCGCGGCCGCCGCTTCGTCCTTCTGGCGGCGGGCGGCGCGCACGTCGTCACGGGCGGTGAGGAACACCTTCACCGGCGCGTCGTGCAGCACCACCGTGCCGATGTCACGTCCTTCGAGCACTCCCCCGCCGTGGCTCGCGACCCACTCGCGTTGACGCTCGACGAGCACCGCGCGCACGGGTGGGTGCGCCGACACCTGCGACACCGCGCCGGTGACCTCGGGCCCGCGGATCTCGGCAGAGACGTTGCGCCCGCCGAGCAGCACCCCGCCCGACTCCTGCACGATGTCGGCGGCCCGCGCGACCGCGGCCACCGCGTCGCCGTCGGCGAGGTCGACGCCCGACTCCAGCGCGGCGAGGGTGACCGCGCGGTACATGGCACCGGTGTCGAGCATGGGCACGCCGAGCGCCGCAGCCACGCCGCGGGCGACGGTGGACTTGCCCGAGCCGGCGGGACCGTCGATGGCGATGACGCGCGCGGTCATGCGCCACGTCCGGTGAGGCGGGCCAGATCGGCGCCGAACTCGGGATAGCTCGTGGCGGTGGAGCGCCAGTCGAGGATCGTCGACTCACCTTCCAGCGCGTTGGCCGCCACCGCGGCCGACATCGCGATGCGGTGGTCGCCGTGGCTCTCGAACCGGGCGGGCGCGGGCCGGCCGCCGCGCACGGTGAGCCCGTCGTCGGCCGTCTCCACGCCGATGCCCATCGCGGTGAGCATCCCCGCGACCGTGGCCACCCGGTCGCTCTCCTACACCCGCAGCTCGGCGGCGTCGCGGATCTCGGTGACGCCCTCGGCGAACGCACCGGCGACCCCGAGCACCGGATCTCGTCGATGAGCCACGGGATCTCGGCCCCTCGATGGTGGTGCCCGCAACGCCTCGTGCCGCACGTGGAAGCGCCGACCGGCCCGCCCAGCTCGTCGTGCGAGTGCTCGATGATGACGTCGGCGCCCATCCGGGCGAGCACGTCGACGAAGGCGATGCGCGTGGGATTGAGGTTCAGGCCCTCGATGGTGAGCTCGGATCCGGGGGTGATCGCCGCGGCCACCGCCCAGAACGCGGCCGACGACGGATCACCGGGCACGTGGAGCTCGAGCGGGCCGGGCGCACCGCGCGTGACCTGCACCGCGCGCTCGTCGAGGCGCGTGACGGGCGCGCCCAGCGCGGCGAGCATGCGCTCCGTGTGGTCGCGGCTCGGCGCGGGCTCGGTGACGGTGGTGACGCCCTCGGCCTGGAGGCCGGCGAGCACGATTGCGGTCTTCACCTGTGCGCTGGCGACCGCGAGGGTGTGCGCGGTACCGGTGAGGCCACCACCGCGCACCGCGAGTGGTGCCAGCGAACCGTCGGCCCGCCCGTCGATGTGCGCGCCCATCGCGCGCAACGGCTCGACCACCCGCCGCATCGGACGGGTGACGAGCGACTCGTCGCCCGTGAGCACCGTGAGGAACGGGCGGCCCGAGAGCAGGCCGGTGAGCAGGCGGATGCTGGTGCCCGAGTTGCCGCAGTCGACGACGTCACCCGGTTCGGTGAGCGCGTCGAGCCCGCGACCGTCGATGGTGACGTTCGTGGCGTCGCCGTCGTCGACGGCGACCCGCACGCCGAGCGCCTCGATCGCGAGCCGTGAGCGCCGCACGTCGTCACCGCCCGCGAGGCCGGTGACGCGCGACCGGCCGTCGGCCATTGCCGCGAACAGCAGCGCGCGGTGCGAGATCCCCTTGTCACCGGGCACGCGCAACGTACCGCGCAGCGGACGCGGGCCTTCGAGGGTGAGGTCGGCGGGGACGGCGGGCCCGGGCGCGCTCATCCCAGCTCGTTCCGGGAGACGTGGTAGCCGTGCTCGTGCAGCGCGGCCTCGTAGCGGTCGAGGTGGTCGTCGGGGACGACGAGCACCAGCACACCGGCGCGCCCCTCGAGCGAGTGCGCGATCTCGAAGTCGCGGATGTTCACGCCGAGGTTCGCGGCGAGCGTGGTGACCTCGGCGATGACGCCCTCGCGGTCGGGGACGGGGATGCGCAGCTCCACCAGCGTCTCGTCGACGGGGATGCCGATCGGCAGGTTGCGACGCGCCGACCGCGCCGATTCCAGCAGGTCGAGGAGCGACTCGCGCTCGGCGCCGGCGACGACCGCACGCACACGCGTGAGCTCCTCGAGCAGGTCGTCGAGGGCACCGACGATGGCCTCGCGGTTGGCCAGGCAGATGTCGGGCCAGATCGCGGGGTGCCCCGAGGCGATGCGCGTCATGTCGCGGAAGCCACCCGCGGCGAGGCGCAGCAGCACCGCGTGCTCGTCGCTGGCGGCGTCGGCCACGTTCATCAACGTGGACGCGGTGAGCTGCGGCACGTGGCTCACCACCGCGACGATGGTGTCGTGCACCGCCGGCGCCACCGACAGCACCTCGGCGCCGAGGTCGCTCGCCCAGCCCCGGACCGCGGCGAACGCCTGCGGATCGGTGGTGGCGGTGGGCGTCAGCACCCAGGTGGCGCCCTGGAACATCTCGGCGCTCGCGCCTGCGAGGCCCTCCTGCTC
>JAXLRL010000037.1:0-36553 GCA_046331125.1 Acidimicrobiia bacterium | reverse complement strand
CAGAACCGGAGCGCCCCGACGAACACCGCCATCCGCTGCGCCGTGGACGGCCGGTTCGCGAGCACAGCGGTGACGAACAGCAGGAGCAGGATCAGTGGTGCGATCACGAGCGGCCAGGTCGCGTCCACCGGCAGGTCGCGCGTCGCGACCATGAACAGCAGGTTCAGAGCGCCGACGAGATAGAAGATCCGAAAGCTGAACCAATTGGTGAAGCCGAGCGTGAACACGATGCGCCGCTTCGGCAGCCCGCGACGCGCGAGCTCGCTGGTCGCGAACGCGAGCCCTTCGGCCGGCGAGGCCGGCGTGAGGAGTCCCAGACCGTTCACGACGAGCTCGATGCCGGTGGCGGTCGGGACGGACAGCGCGGCGCGCTCCCCCGCCAGCCACCTGAGGCGCACCCCGGAGAGGACGTACGCGAGGCCCTCGAACAGCACCGCCGGCACCAGCCACCAGCCGTCGGTACGGGACAGGGCCGCCTCCACGTCGGCCGCGCCGCCGGCGGCCTGGAACACCAGCGACACGGCACCGGCACCGAGGGCGACGCCGAGGACCACGCGAAGCCACAGCTTCCAACGCGGCACCCGGCGACCGGCCGACCCCTCCGGGGGGCTGGATACCCCTCGGGGTATTTGCTCCACGGCGCAACGATACGCTTGCCGACGTGGAACCCGCTGCCCGGCCTCGCGCCGCTCGTCTGAACCTGGTGCGCGGGTCAGGACCGGACACGGGCCCGACCCGCGTGCCGACACACGAGGATCGCGTCCCCGACGTGGACGCGTGGGGGCGCAGCGAGTCGTTCCGGGCGCTCACCCGCCGGCTCTACGACCCGATCTACCGCCACTGGCTGCGCGCCGAGTGGGAGGGCATCGAGCACGTGCCGCTCGACGGCGGCGCGCTGCTCGTCGCCAACCACGCCGGGGCGATCCCGTCGGATGCACCGGTGATCATGCACGGCATCGAGACCGAACTGCTGCGGCCGGTGTACGGGCTCGCGGAGAACCTGTTCCGCCAGCTCCCCGTCGTCGGCACACTGTGGTCGCGGGCAGGTGGCGTACCCGCGCACCCCGACAACGCGTACCGCCTCCTGCACGACGAGCAGCAGCTCGTGCTCGTGTTCCCCGAGGGCACGAAGGGCACCGGCAAGCTCGTGAAGGAGCGCTACCAGCTCCGGCGCTTCGGGCGCGGCGGCTTCGTGGAGATCGCGATGCGCGCCGGCGTGCCGGTCGTGCCGATGGCGGTGATCGGCAACGAGGAGGCGATGCCGATCCTCTGGAAGAGCGAACGCCTCGCCAAGCTCGTCGGCCTTCCCTACTTCCCGATCACGGCCAACCAGTTCGTGTACGGGCCGCTCCTCGGGTACGTCGCGCCACTCCCCGCGAAGTTCCGCGTGCGGGTGCTGCCCCCGGTGCACTTCGACGTCAAGCCGGGCCACGACCGCTACAACCGCGGCATGGTGATGGACGCGTCGGAGCACATCCGCGGCCTCATCCAGCACGAGGTCGACGACATGCTGCGCGCCCGCCACAGCGTGTGGCGCGGCTGAGGCCACGACCATGGGCCGACGCGTCCTCGTCACCGGGCTCGGCACGTTCTGGGGCAGCCGCCTCGCGCAGGCGCTCGAGGCGCGTGACGACGTCGAGCTGATCGTCGGCGTCGACGGCCGCGCGCCACGCGTGCCCCTCAGCCGCACCGAGTTCGTGAAGGCCGACCCGTCGTTCGCGATCCTGCAGCGCGTGGTGCGGGCCACCCACATCGACACCGTGCTGCACACGCACCTCCAGGCCGACTCCACGCAGTCGAGCCCGCGGCGGCTCCACGAGACCAACGTGATCGGCACGATGAACCTGCTCGCGGCGGCCGCCGCGCCCGACAGCCGCGTGCGCAAGGTCGTGGTGAAGACGGCGACGCTCGTATACGGCTCGCACTTCGACGACCCCTACTTCTTCCGCGAAGACGCGCGCCGCACGCACGTGCCGGTCACGCCGGTGGAGCGCTCACTGGTGGAGGTCGACGGTCTGCTGCGCGACTTCGCCGACGACAACCCCGACGTCGTCACGACCCGTCTGCGCTTCGCCAACATCCTCGGCGACGACGTGTCCACCCTGTTCTCGCGACTGCTGCGCATGCGCGCCGCGCCCGAGATCCTCGGCTTCGATCCCCGCCTGCAGTTCGTGCACGAGGACGACGTCACGCGCGCGCTCGAGTTCGCGGTGACGCACGACATCCCCGGCACGTTCAACGTGGCCGGGCCGGGCACCATCACGTGGAGCGAGACGTGCGATCTCGCGGGCCGCCGGCGCATCGCGCTGCCACCCGTGCTCACGAAGCCGGCGGCGCTCCCCTTGCGGATGCTGCGCATCACCGACCTCGCCCCCGAGACGCTCGCGCTGCTGCGCTACGGCCGAGGGGTCGACACCGACAAGCTGCGCGCCGCCGGGTTCGAGTACCGCTACGACACGCGGGCAACGGTCGAGGCGTTCGCCGAGGCCCGCCGGCTCGAGCGCGTCGTCGGCACCCCCGACCCGTACGTGTACGAGCACGACGTCGAGGAGTTCTTCCGCCACTCGCATGCCGTCGTCAGGTCGGACCCGTCTTCCAGTGGCGGTGAGGGCTGAGCGCCCGTACGAACGCGAGGAACAGTCCGCCCGCGACGACCACGACCGCCACCACCGAGCAGGTGCTCACGATGACTGCGCCCGCCATGATCAGCCACTGCACGAGGCCGCCCGGTCCACCGATCTCCGCCCAGAACGCGAGCACCGCGGCGCCGAGCACGAGCACCGTCAGCATCGAGACGAAGACGAGGCCGGCGACCGCGAGGGGGCGGGCGATGGAACCGGCCGGCGGAAGCGTCCGCGGCCACGGTTGCCCGACGCTGCGCTTCACACCCTGATGCTCCGCCGTCGCCGCGGCGCGCGCCAGGGTCGGAGGTCAGCTGAAGAAGTTGGCCTCGAACTCGGCCTTGCGGTCGTTCCACTCCTCGCGGGTGATCGCGTAGCGCACGTGGTCCTCCCACACGCCCTGGATCTGCAGGAAGCGCACGGCGGTGCCTTCGTCGCGCAGGCCGAGCTTCGCAGCCACGCGGCGGCTCTTGTCGTTGCGCGGCACGATGGCCGCCTCCATGCGGTGCAGGCCGAGGTGCTCGAACCCGTAGCGGATGAGGAGGGCGACGGCCTCCGGCGTGTAGCCCATGCCCGCGTGCGCAGGGTCGACCCAGTACCCGATGAACGCCGACTGGAACGGGCCGCGCAGCACCGATCCGAGGCTGACCTCGCCGATGAGCGTGCCGTCGCGCAGGAACGAGCCGAAGCCGTACGCGGAATCGAACTGGCGTTGACGCTCCCACGCGCCGCAGCGGGCGCGGAACGCGTCGCGGTCGTACGCGGGGTCGGGCGAGCCCGGCTCGGGGAACGGCTCCCAGGGCTCCAGCCAGTCGCGGCCCCGGATGCGGATCTCGCGCCATGCGCCGTGGTCACCGATCTCCAGGGGGCGCAGCATCACGCGCGGCCCCTGGAGGGAGGTGTCCCGGCGAAGTCTCATCCGCGCAGACTATGCACTTCCCCCCGGCCCGCGCCTGCCCCCGTCGTCCCTTAGCCTTGGCCCGTGCCCGAGCCTGCCGCGCCGACCGTCAACGACCGCCTCGTGTGGCTCGACCTCGAGATGACCGGTCTCGACACCGAGCGCCACGTCATCGTCGAGATCGCCGCGCTCGTCACCGACGACCAGCTGCAACCACTCGACGACGGCATCGACCTCATCGTGCACCAACCGCCCGAGGCGCTCGCGCTGATGGACGACTACGTGCGCAACATGCACACGAAGTCGGCGCTGCTGCCCGAGATCGAGGCGTCCACGCTGTCACTCGAGGAGGCGGGCGCGCAGGTGCTCGCGTACGTGCAACAGCACGTGAAGCCCGAGACCGCGCCGCTGTGCGGCAACTCGATCGGCGTCGACCGTCGCTTCCTCGACCGCTACCTGCCCGAGCTCGACCGCTACATCCACTACCGCAGCATCGACGTGTCGAGCTTCAAGGAGCTGTGCCGGCGGTGGTACCCCGAGGTGTACCGCAAGCGGCCCAACAAGGCGGAGACGCACCGTGCGCTCGCCGACGTGCGCGAGTCGATCGCGGAGATGATCTACTACCGCGACCACATGTTGAGGGCGAAGGACTGACTCAATCGAGCAGTTCGCGGAGTGCGCCGAGCACGGTGGTGACGCTGCGCTCGCGGGCCGAGTGGCCCATCAGGCCGAAGCGCCACGCCTTGCCCGCGAACTTGCCGAGCCCGCCACCGACCTCGATGCCGTAGGTGGTGAGCAGCGCCTTGCGCAGGCCCGCGTCGTCGGCGCCGTCGGGGATCCACGCGGTGGTGAGCTCGGGCAGGCGGTACCCCTCGGGCACCACGAGCTCGAAGCCGAGGTCGGGCAGCTCGCGCTGCAGCCGCTCCCCCGCCGCGCGGTGCCGGGCGAACACGTTGTCGAGGCCCTCGTCGAGGACGGCGCCGAGCGCGGCGTGCAGGGCGAACACCATCGCCACCGGTGCGGTGTGGTGGTACACGCGGGCCTCGCCGCCCACGTAGTTGGCGATGAGCGACACGTCGAGGTACCACGACTGCACCGGCGTGGTGCGGGTCCTCACCCGCTCGACCGCGCGCGGCGAGAACGTCACCGGCGAGAGGCCCGGCGGCACGCCGAGGCACTTCTGCGTGCCGGAGTAGCTGAGGTCGACGCCCCACGCGTCGATCTCCACGGGGATGCCGGCGAGCGACGTGACGGTGTCGACGAGCAGCAGCGTGTCGGTGTCGCGCAGCGCGGCGAGTGGCGCGATCTCGTTCTCGACGCCGGTGGAGGTCTCCGCGTGCACCACCGCGACGAGGCGGGCGTCGGGGTGCTCGCGCTGCGCGTCGAGGAGGCGCTGCGGGTCGAGCGGGCGGCCCCACTCCTCCTCGACCTTCACGACCTCGGCGCCGCTGCGGCGCGCCACCTCGCACATGCGGTCGCCGAACACACCGTTGGCGCCGATGATCACGGTGTCGCCCGGCTCCACCACGTTGACGAAGCACGCCTCCATGCCCGCGGAGCCGGTGCCGCTCACGGGGAAGGTGAGCTCGTTGGTGGTGCGGAAGACGGTGCGCAGGCGCGCCATCGTCTCGTCCATGATCCCGATGAACTCGGGGTCCATGTGCCCGAGGAGCGGACGCCCGAAGGCGGCGACCGCCTCGGGGTACGGGTTCGACGGGCCGGGCCCGAGCAGCAGACGATCCGAGGTGACCATCCTGCGACGCTACCCGGCAGGGCCGGGTGCGCTCAGGCTCGGCTGAGGACGGGGAACCAGTGCAGGAGCAGCCGGCTCACCTCGGGGGCGACGTCGTCGCCGGCCACCAGGCCACGTGCGACCTCCGCCGCCGCGCGGGCAACGTGCGTGACCTGCGGGTGCGGCAGCTCCACGCCGTCGGCCTCCGCCGCGCGCTGCACCGCCTGGGCCGCGCCGTACGCGGCCTGCGCGGCCTGCCGCGTGCGGTGCGAGTGCCGCAGCGTGCGGTCGATCGCGATCGTGATGCGCCACGCGTCGACCTCGTCACCGACGGAGTCGTGTTCGATCGACGTCGCGATGTCGCGGATGTCGTCGAACGACAGCGTCCGGAGTGCGCCCGAGAAGTCGGTCGGAGTCATGCCCGACATTCTCGTCACAAACGGGTCACCAACTGGTGGATTTACCGGTTCCGATCTGATGAACGCCCTGTTTCCCCAGGTCAGAGGCCCGGCAAACCGGTGCGTTCGCGGTCACAGTTGCGATCGCACCAGGCCGTCGAGGATGTCGGACTCCGACACCAGCACCTCGTCGAAGTCGAGCTGGCGCAGGAGACCGGCCAGCACCGCGGTGCCCCCCACGATCACGTCGACGCGTCCGGGTTCGAGCCCCGGGTTCGACGCGCGCTGTTCGGCGGTCTCCGTCGCGAACGTGCGGAAGACGTCCTCCACCGCGGCACGTGTGAGGCGGAAGCCGTGGATCTTCTCCGCGTCGTACTCGGGGAGGCCGAGCTCGACCGCGGCCACGGTCGTGACCGTGCCCGCGAGGCCGACCAGGGTCGCGGCGTCGAGCGCACCGGGGATGATGCGCGGCACGTCGGCCACGAGGTCGCGCACCATCGCGATCGCGTTCGACAGCTCCTCGGCCGCGGGCGGGTCGGAGTGGAGGAACTGCTCGGTGATGCGCACGCAGCCCATGTCGAGCGACACGAGGCCCACGGGCGCGTCGGTGCCGAGCACGAACTCGGTGGAACCACCGCCGATGTCGACGACGAGGTAGGGCGCGGGCGCGTCGAGCGTCGCGGTCGCGCCGAGGAACGACAGCGCGGCCTCCTCCTCGCCGGAGAGCAGTTCGGGGCGCGCGCCGAGCGCGGCCTCGGCTGCGTCGAAGAACTCGTCGCGGTTCGCCGAGTCGCGCGCCGCGCTCGTTGCCGTGGCGCGGATGCTCGTGACGCCGCCGAGGCGGTCGATCACCTCGCGGTACTCGCGCAGCACGGTGAGCGTGCGCTCGATCGCGTCGGGGTGCAGCCGGCGCGACTCGTTCACGCCCTGTCCGAGCCGCGTGATGCGCATCAGCCGCTCCACCGGCTCGACCTGCGCGGTCGCGGCGGAGCCGCCGTCGCGCTCGCCTCCACTGCCGTCGGCCACCAGCAGGCGCACGGAGTTGGTGCCGATGTCGACGGCGGCGACGCGGGTCATGGGGCTTCCCTTCGGGATCCGGTCTCTCGTGGGAGTTGCGAGTGCAGTTGGTCGTCGACCCAGCGGCCGACCGGGTCGTCGCCGCCCGCGAGGAACCACGCGTAGTGCGCGTGCAGGCACTTCACCCCTTGGCGGGTGCCGGCCACGCCGCCGTACGGACGCGGGCCGGTGTGCCCGGGGACGAGTGCCTCGATCGCGTCGTCGCGCTCGGCGCGGTAGCGGTCGTGGGCGGCCTGCAGCACCACCGGGTCGATCTCCGCCTGCGCCGCCCGCACCCCGCCCGCGGCCTCGAGGCGGGCGACGGCGGCGTTGAGCTCGGGGTCGACGAGCCAGTACCGGGTGGGCATCGGGGTGCCGTCGACGGTGAAGGGGGCGTTGCGCACCACCACCGGGGCACCCGCGGCGTTGCGCACGACGACGTCGAAGTCGGCCTGCGGCGCGCGACCGAGCAACTCGGTGAGCGCGGCGACGTCGGCGGGGGCGGCCATGACCCCCGAGACTACGGGTTGCCGGGGTAGGTGCTCGGCGGCGGCGGCACCGTGGTGGTGGGCGTCGGCACGATGACGAACGCCTTCTCCCCGGGCTTCACCAGGCCGTACTTCTCGCGGGCGAGCCGCTCGATCTCGGCGTCGCTCTGCAGCTTCTTCGACTGGTCGACGAGCTTCTTGTTCTGCTCCTCGAGCACGCTGAGCTGCTGCTTGGCGCGGTTCATCTGGTCACGCTGGTCGAGGAACGTGCGCGTGGGGTAGACGAACGCGAACAGCAGACCCACGCACAGCACCGCGAGCAGCGCGCCACGCACCGGCGAGCGCCGACGGCCCTTCTCGGCGCGCGCGTCACGCTTCTGCTGCTTCGCGGCCTGCTTGTCGGCGGCCTTCTTGGCCGCCTGCTTCTGCGCGCGCGTCTCCGACGCCTCGCCACGCCGGCCCGCGGGCCGCGTGTTCCGGCGGGGCGCGTCAGCCACGGGCCACTCCGGGCGGCAGCGCGGCGCGACCCGGGTACGCGCCGATCGGGCCGAGCTCCTCCTCGATGCGCAGCAGCTGGTTGTACTTCGCGACGCGGTCGGAGCGCGCGGGCGCACCCGTCTTGATCTGGCCGCAGTTGGTGGCGACCGCGAGGTCGGCGATGGTGGCGTCCTCGGTCTCGCCGGAACGGTGCGACATCATCGCGGTGTAGCCGTTGCGGCCGGCGAGCAGCATCGTGTCGAGCGTCTCGGTGAGCGAACCGATCTGGTTGACCTTCACGAGGATCGAGTTCGCCACGCCGCGCTCGATGCCCTGCTCGAGACGGGTGACGTTCGTGACGAAGAGGTCGTCGCCCACCAGCTGCACGCGGTCACCGACGCGGTCGGTGAGCGCCTTCCAGCCGTCCCAGTCGTCCTCGGACATGCCGTCCTCGATCGACACGATCGGGTACTTGCCGCACAGCTCGACGAGACGGTCGGCCCACTCCATCGGCGTGTAGCTCGCGCCCTCACCGGCGAGCACGTACCGGCCGCCTTCGAACAGCTCCGTGGACGCGACGTCGAGCGCGAGCGCGATCTCCTCGCCCGGCTTGTAGCCCGCGGCTTCGATCGCCGCGAGCAGCAGCGTGAGTGCCTCCTCGTTCGACGGGAGGTTGGGCGCGAACCCACCTTCGTCGCCGAGCGCGGTGGCGAGGCCGCGGTCCTTCAGCAGCGCCTTGAGCGCGTGGTAGGTCTCCACGCCCCAGCGCAGCGCCTCGGAGAAGCTCGCCGCGCCGACGGGCGCGAGCATGAACTCCTGGATGTCGACGTTGCTGTCGGCGTGCGCGCCGCCGTTGAGCACGTTCATGAACGGCACCGGCAGCGCGTGCGCGTTGGCGCCACCCACGTAGCGGTAGAGCGGGAGGCCCGCATCCTCCGCCGAGGCCTTGGCCGCGGCGAGCGACACCCCGAGGATGGCGTTGGCGCCGAGACGCGACTTGCCGTCGGTGCCGTCGAGGGTGACGAGCTCGTCGTCGAGGAGGCGCTGGTCGGCGGCGTCGAGGCCGACGATCGCGTCGGCGATCTCGGTGTTGACGTGCTCGACCGCGTTGCGCACGCCCTTGCCGCCGTAGCGCTCGCCGCCGTCGCGCAGCTCGTGCGCCTCGTGGGCGCCGGTGGACGCGCCGCTCGGCACGATCGCCCGGCCCCGCGCACCCGAGAGGAGCTCGACGTCGACCTCGACGGTAGGGTTGCCACGGCTGTCGAGGACCTCGCGGCCCACGACCTCGACGATCGTGCTCATCTCGCTCGCATCCCTTCCCACACGGGCGTGGGCCGATCCCCGTTGATCGGCGGTGGCTGGTGTGGCTGATGTGACCAGTGAGCATAAGGCCCCCGGCGCCGGAATTCCGGTCTTCAACCCCTTCGAACCGGGGTTCGCGGCCGATCCCTACGGTCAGTACGCGGCGCTGGTGGCCGAGAACCCGGTCCAGCAACTCGTCTTCGGGCCCTGGGCCGCGTTCCGCTACGACGACTGTGTGAGCCTGCTGCGGGACCCCCGGATCTCGGTGGCCGACGACGCGGTCCGGGGCGCCAACGTGCGGGTCGAGGCCCGGCGGCAGATCCTCGGCGAGGAACGGGCGGCGCGCGGCACCCGCCAGATGCTCAACCTCGACCCGCCCGACCACACCCGTCTGCGGGGCCTGGTGCAACAGGTCTTCACCCCGAAGATGATCGAGGGGCTCACCGCCCGGGTGCAGCAGCTGGTCGACGGCCTGCTCGCCGCCGCGGTCGCGACCACGCTCGACGGCGAGCTCGTCGACCTCATCCGAGACTTCGCCTTCCCGCTCCCCTTCATGGTGATCGCGGAGATGCTGGGCATGCCCGACGGTGCCGATCGTGAGGTGATGCGGGACCTCGCGCACACCCTCACCCTCGGGCTGGAGCCGGTGCTGGCGTTCCAGCACATGGACGAGATCATGGTGGCGTCCGACGCGATGAACGAGCACGTGCTCGACGCCATCGCGTGGAAGCGGGCGCACCTCGGCGACGACCTGCTGAGCGGCCTCATCGCCGCCGAGCAGGACGGCGACCGTCTCTCCCCCGACGAGCTGCTCGACCAGGTGATCCTGCTCTACATCGCCGGCCACGAGACCACCGTCAACCTGATCGGCAACGGCACACTCGCGCTGCTCCGCCATCGCGCGCAGTGGGAGCGCTGGGCGGCCGACCCCTCGCTGGCGGGCAACGCGGTCGAGGAGCTGCTGCGCTACGACCCCCCGGTGCAGTTCTCCCGGCGCATCACCACGTCGCCGGTGGAGCTCGCCGGGCAGACCATCGACGAGGGCATGTTCGTCCTCACGGGCCTCGCCGCCGCCAACCGCGATCCCGCCAAGTGGGGTGACACCGCGGCCGAGCTCGACCTCGGCCGGGTCGGGGCGGCGCAGCACCTCAGCTTCGGTTCGGGCATCCACCACTGCCTCGGCGCCGCGCTTCGCACGCCTCGAGGGGCGTGGCGCTCGGCACGCTCGTGGCCTCGCTTCCCCGGCACCACGCTCGCCACCGACGAACCCGCGGAACGGCCGGCTGGTGCTGCGGGGCCTCGATGCCCTCCCGGTCGACCTGGCGACCTGACGGTCCGGCTCCGCAGCAGGCTCCGCCGTCCTGGGCCCGGCGGAATAGTTGCGAACGCACAAGGTTGTCGAGCAGGACTCAGGAGGTCCCCCGATGCCCGCAGTGACCGTCGACAACCCGCTCGTGCTCCCCCGGATCACCGCGCCCGCCGCGGACGCCCGCCCGCGCCCCGTGGCTGCGGTCGTGCCCGCGCACCACGCGATCGAGGGCGCCGGCTTCGAGGTGTGGCGCCCGTTCCCCGGCGGCGTCGACGCGGCCGTCGCCGACCCCTTCTTCCTCCTCGACCAGCTCGGCCCAGTGGAGCTGCCGTACGAGGCCGTCGGCGCCGTAGTACCCGCACCGGGGTGGCCGAGACCGTCACCTACGTGCTCGACGGCGAGATCGCGCACCACGATTCCCACGGCGGCGGCGGTGTCACCGGCGAGGGCGACACGCAGTGGATGACTGCGGCGCGGGCATCCTCCACGACGAGGTGCCCACCGAGCGCGGCTCGCCGGGCGGACGCTCGCACGGCGTGCAGCTGTGGGTGAACCTGCCGTCGCACCTCAAGTTCACGCCGCCGCGCTACCAGCCGCTGACCGGCGACCACCTCACGCTGCTCACCTCACCCGACGGCGGCGCGCTCGTGCGCCTCATCGCCGGCGAGCTCGACGGCCACCAGGGCCCCGGCGACACGCACACGCCGATCACGTACGCGCACGTCACGTTGTCGCCCGGCGCACAGCTGACCGTGCCGTGGAACCCCGCGTTCAACGCGATGGCGTACACGCTGCTCGGACGCGGCTACGTCGGCGAGGAGCAGCGGCCGCTCAGCGCGCACGAGCTCGCGGTGTTCGGCCCCGGCGACACCGTCACCGTGCGCGCCCGCGAGGGCGACGACGAGCCGCTCGACGTGCTGCTGCTCGGCGGCCTGCCCATCCGCGAGCCCATCGCGCACTACGGCCCGTTCCTGATGAACACGAAGGCGCAGATCCTCGAGGCGATCGACGACTTCAACGCCGGCAAGATGGGCACCATCCCCACCACGTGACCGAACCGGCGTCAATCGTGACGCACTATGCGTCCTCATTGACGCCGGTTCGTGAGAAGTCAGGCGGTGGCGGCCGACTCCCAGAGCTGCTGGACGGTGTCGGCACTCGCGGTGGCGAGGTCGACACCCTGCTCGTCGGCGAGGTGCTCCATGCGCTGGAAGCGGTCGCGGTAGTTCGCCGCCCACGCGCGCAGCGCCGACTCGGCGTCGATGCCACCGGCGCGCGCCGCGATCACCGCGCCGACCAGCACCTCCGCGAGCGCGGCCTCGACGTCGGCATCGTCGGCCCGCATCGTGGCCACCGCGGCGTCGATGCGGGCGAGCGCGTCGTCGACACCGCCCGGGTCCATCTGCACGGTCGCGGCCTTGCGGAACAGCTTGTGCGTGTAGAGCAACGAGGGCAGGCCGGGGGTGATGCCCTCGACGAGTGACGTCGTGCCCTTCTCCCCCTTCTTGATCTGCTCCCAGTTGCGCAACACGTCGTCGGACTGCTCGGCGACGACGTCGCCGAACACGTGCGGGTGCCGCCGCACGAGCTTGTCGTGGATGCCACGGGCGACGTCGGCCATGCCGAACGCGCCCGACTCCTGCGCGATCAGCGCGTGGAACACCACCTGGAACAGGAGGTCGCCGAGCTCGTCCTCCACCGCGGCGTAGAGCTCGGGCGGCACAGGGCCGTCGGCGGGGAGCGCCTCGAGCGCCTCCACCACCTCGTACGCCTCCTCGAGCAGGTAGCGGGTGAGCGAGTGGTGGGTCTGCTCCGCGTCCCAGGGGCAACCGCCCGGGCCGCGCAACCGGCGGGCGAGCTGGAACAGGTTGACCAGCTCGCGCGCCGCGCCCGCCGCGCCGGCGTCGACGAACAGCGACGTGAGGTGATCGGGGGTGAACGCGCCGCGGTCGAGCTCCTCCAGGGGCACGAGCGACACGTGCTCGTCGGGGAGGCCGAGGCGCTGCAACACGGTGACGGGCGTCGCCGCGTCGAGGTGCTCGAGCAGCGCGAGCTTCACGTCGGACACCACGAAGTCGTTGTCGCACTGCGCGATCAGCAGCGGGCCCGCGAGCTCGGCGCTCTCGATGGCGCGACCGTCGACGACGCGCGCCTCGCCGTCCATCGGGTCGACGCCGAGCCGTGCCCACGCGAGGTCGGCGAACGAGAGGCCCGGCAGCACGCGCAGCGACACCTCACCGCGCGCCGCGGCCTCGTGCAACAACGTGACCGTGCGCTCCGCGACCGACGGGTTGCCGGGCACGCCGTACACGACGTCGCCGTGCTCGGCCGCGCGCGCGACCAACTCGGCGACGATGCCGCGGTAGTTCGCGTCTAGGTTCTCGGCCGCGTCGTAGTGCGCGTCGAACGACGAGAACTCGACACCCGCCGCGGCGAGCTCGTCGCACGCGGGATGGCGCGCGGTGCGCACGAAGCGCGGCGAACCCTCCTCGAACGCGACCCGCGCCGCGGGCAGGAGGTGGTCGGTACCGGCCGGCCCGAGCCCCACGATCGTGATGCGCCCGGCCGTCATCGCGGGATCAGCCGCTGGACGAGGCCGAGGCGGCCGGAGCCGGGCAGCCCGTGGGCGGGCACACGATCTGGCGCTTCGCGTTCCAGAAGCCGTACTTCGGGTCGACGGTGATGTGCGCCTGCTTCAGCGCCTTCACCCTCTGACCGACCACGAGCAGGTCGTACAGGCGGTTCCGCACATCGGCCGGCAGATCCTTGAACGCGGCGCGGAACGACGGGCCGCTCTGGGTGACCTGCTCGTCGACCGCCGCCTGGCGCTGCTGGTCGGTGATCTTCTTGCCCTGCTTCGCGAGCGCCTGGGTGCCCACGGTGCGGTAGATCTCGTAGGTGAGCCAGCCCGCCGCGGCCGCGGAGTCAACCGCGCCGTCGGTGGTCTGGAAGCTCTGGCTGAGGAAGGTCGACGCGAAGGTCTTCTGCTCGGCCAGCGCCTTGAGATCGTCGTTGACCGTCTGCTGCGAGACCTTCGTGTCGCCGACGGTGTACGCGACGGCGCCGAACCCGCTGCCCGCGTCGATGCCGGCGAGGACCACGCCGACGAGGCAGAGCACGAGCACACCGGCGACGAGGATGAGCGGCAGGCGCCGGGTCGAAGAATCGGTGTTCATGGCGCTGCGGACGTTAGCGCGGACTCGTCGGGAGCCGGAATCAACTCGGCGAGCAGGTCGACCAGGGCCGGGGCCACTGCGTCGGACTTGCCGACGACCGGCACCACGATCTCGTCGTCCTTGGCCACGGCCTTCGGCGCCAGGCGCCGCAGCCGCACCTTCTGCGACTCCTTGAGGGCCAGGCCGGTGATGCGGGCCTGGTTGCGCTGCACCGTGATGCCGGTGACGCCCACCCGCACGCACTCGGCGCGGAGGCGGGCGACGGCCAGCAGGGCCTCGGCCGAGGCCGGCGGCGGGCCGTAGCGGTCCTCCCACTCCTCCCGGATGTCGTCGACGTCGGCGGGCGTGGTGACGGCGGCGAGGCGCCGGTAGGCCTCCATGCGCACGTCGTCGCGGGCCACGTACTCCCGCGGCAGGTTGGCGTCGATCGGCACGTCGATGGTGAGGTCGGGCGGCTCGGGCACCGGGTCGCCCTTCAACTCGCCGACGGCCTCCACCACCATCTGGCAGTAGAGGTCGAAGCCCACGGCGGCGATGTGGCCCGACTGCGACTCGCCGAGCAGGTTGCCCGCGCCGCGGATCTCGAGGTCGCGCATCGCGATCTTGAAGCCGGACCCGAGGTCGGTGAACTCGCCGATGGTCTTGAGGCGCTCGTACGCCTCCTCGGTGAGCACGCGGTCGGGCGGGTGCAGCAGGTACGCGTACGCACGCTGGCCGCGGCGGCCGACGCGCCCGCGCAACTGGTACATCTGCGCGAGACCGAGCAGGTCGGCGCGGTCGACGACGAGCGTGTTCACCGTCGGCATGTCGATGCCGCTCTCGACGATCGTGGTGCACACGAGCACGTCGAACTCGCGCTCGGCGAAGTCGAGCACGACCCGCTCCAAACGCCCCTCGTCCATCTGCCCGTGCGCGACGGCGACCCGCGCCTCGGGCACCAGCGCGCGCACGTTCTCGGCGACGAGCTCGATGTCGCGCACACGGTTGTGCACGAAGAACACCTGACCCTCGCGCAGCAGCTCGCGCCGGATGGCCTCGGCGACGGCGCGGTCGTCGTACTCGCCGACGTAGGTGAGGATGGGCTGGCGGTCCTCGGGCGGCGTGTTCACCAACGACAGGTCGCGGATGCCGGTGAGTGACAATTCGAGCGTGCGCGGGATGGGCGTGGCGGTGAGGGTGAGCACGTCGACGTTGGTCGCGAGCTGCTTGATCAGCTCCTTGTGCTGCACACCGAAGCGCTGCTCCTCGTCGACGACGAGCAGGCCGAGGTTCTTCGGCGACACGTCGGACGACAGCAGCCGGTGCGTGCCGATGAGCACGTCGACAGCGCCCGACTCGAAGTCGCGCACCACCGCGGTCTGCTCCTTCTGCGTGAGGAAGCGCGACAGCACCTCCACCCGCACCGGGTAGTTGGCGAAGCGCTCGCGGAAGGTGATGCCGTGCTGGTTGGCGAGGAGCGTGGTGGGCACGAGCACCACGACCTGTGTGCCCTCCTGCACCGCCTTGAACGCGGCGCGCACCGCGACCTCGGTCTTGCCGTAGCCGACGTCGCCGCACACGAGCCGGTCCATGGGTACCGGGCGCTCCATGTCGCCCTTGACGTCGATGATCGCCTGCATCTGGTCGGGCGTCTCCTCGTAGGGGAACGCCTCCTCGATCTCGTGCTGCCAGGGAGTGTCGGGGCCGAACGCGCGTCCCGGCTGCGCGAGCCGCTGGCGGTAGAGCAACACCAGCTCCTCGGCGATCTCGCGCACCGCACTGCGCACGCGGGCGCGCTGCTTCTCGAAGTCGGCGCCGCCCATGCGGTTGAGGGTGGGCGTCTCGCCGCCGGTGTAGCGGCGCACCAGGCCGACCTGGTCGGTGGGGACGTAGAGCTTGCCGTCCTTGAACTCCAGCCACAGGTAGTCGCGCTCGACGCCGCCCATCGTGAGCGGCTTCATCTCCAGGTACTTGCCCACGCCGTGCTGGTAGTGCACGACGTAGTCGCCGGGGGTGAGTGCGTCGTAGTAGTCGACGCCCTTGCGCGCCGCGCCGGCGGTGCACGCGCTGGCGCCCCGTGAGGTCGGCCCCGGCGACGAGGGCGATGTGCGCGCCGGGCAGCACCACGCCGCGGTCGATCGGCGCGACCGCGAGGCGCACCGCCCTTGGCCGGCTCGCCCACGACCGCGCGAGCCCCTCGCCCGCGAGCACGTCGTGCAGCCGCCGCGGAACCGGCGCCGTCGGCCGCGAGCACCACGCGGTAGCCGTCGCCGGCGAGGGCGCGCAGCCGCTTCGCCAGCGCGTCGGCGTCGCCGACCACGGGATCGAACGCGCTGGCCGCGACGCGCGGCGTGTCGGGGCCCTCGGGCGTGGCGAGCAACGACACCGCGCCGGCCTTGGTGGCGGTGAGCAGCCGGTCGAACGGCAGCGACAGCCGTGGGAGTTCGTCGTCGTCGGCACCCCAGGTGGTGGCGAGCGTGCCCGCGAGCGACGCCTCCTCGTCGAGCAGCTCCTGCGCGCGGTCGCGCATGCGCTTGGGCTCGACCAGCGCGACGAGCGCGGTGTCGGGGAGGAGATCGGTGATCAGCTCGTCGGCGTCGCACAGCCACGGCAGCCACGACTCCATGCCGTCGAACACCAGGCCCTCGGCGAGGCGGTCCCACTGCTCACGCCCCCACGGCTGCGACCCGACGAGCGCGGCGGCGCGCTCGCGCACCTCCTCGGTGGGGAGCAGCTCACGGGTGGGGAAGATCAACGCCTCGGGCACGTCGTGCGTGCTGCGCTGGTCGGCGACGGAGAACGCGGAGAGGCGGTCGACCTCGTCGCCCCACAGGTCGATGCGCACCGGGTGGTCGTCGGTCGACGGGTACACGTCGACGATCGACCCGCGCACGGCGACCTCGCCGCGCGCCTCCACCTGGTACTCGCGCCGGTAGCCGCCCGCGACGAGTCGCTCGACCAGCTCGTCGCGGTCGACCTGCATGCCGGGGCGCAGGAGCACCGGTTCGACCTCGTCGACGTGCGGCCCGAGGCGCTGCACCAGCGCGCGCACGGGGGCCACGATCACCTGCGGCGGCGTGGCGTTCCGGAGGCGCCACATCACCCGCAGGCGCCGGCCCATCGTCTCCAACGACGGCGACACCCGCTCGAACGGCAGCGTCTCCCACGCGGGGAAGAGCTCCACCTCGTCGGGGCCGAGGTACTGCCCGAGGTCGCGCACGAGGCGCTCCGCCTCCGTGCCGGTGGGCACGGCGAGGAGGATCGGCCGGCGCGACGTGACGTCGGCGACCGCGGCGACGAACAGCGCCCGCGCCGCCTCGGGCACCGCGACGGTGGGGTCGCGAGAGATGACCGCGCGCACCGCCGGGTCGTCGGCGAGGAGCGGGACCAGCGGTGAGAGCGGTGGCGCCATCGGACCGCGATCAGTTGTAGCGGTTCATCGCGGCGTCGATGCCGTCGCTCACGATGCACTCGACCGCGTCGGCGGCCTGCTCGATCGTGACGTCGATCTCGGTGCGCTCGCGCTTCGAGAACTTCTTCAGCACGTGGTCGACCCCGTGTTCCTTCGACACCGGCTTGCCTACCCCGATGCGGACGCGCAGGAACTCGTCGGTGTGCAGGTGGTTCTTCACCGAACGCAGGCCGTTGTGACCCGCGAGCCCGCCGCCCGCCTTGAGCTTCAGGGCGGCGACGGGCAGGTCGAGCTCGTCGTGCACGATCACGATCTGCTCGGGCGTCACGCCGTACCGACGTGCGAGCGGCGCGACCGCGACGCCGGAGTCGTTCATGTAGGTGAGCGGCACGGCCAGCGCGACGAGCTTGCCGCCGATGCGCACGTGGTCGACCCGCGCGCGCTCCTTGGCCTTCTTCAGCTTGGCGCCGTGGCGCTTCGCCAGCAGCTCGACGACGTCCTCACCGACGTTGTGGCGCGTGTGGGCGTACTCGTCGCCGGGGTTGCCCAACCCCACGACGAGCAGGTCGGCCGCAGTTCCCTTGCGCGGCCCGAGGTCGCCCCGGCGCCGCTGCACCGGTTACTCGCCGTCGCCCTCGGACTCGGCCGCGGGCGCCGAAGCGGCGGGTGCGCCGCCCTCCTCGCCCTCGCCCTCTTCGCCCTCCCCGCCACCGCGGGTCGTGGCGGAACGACGGGCGGTCACCTGCACGACGACCTGCGCCTCGTCCATCGGGGTGGTGACACCGTCGGGCAGCGCGAGGCCACCGATGAGCACCTGCTCGCCGATCTCGAGGCCGGTGATGTCGTGCTCGATCGAGACCGGGATGTTGCCCGGCATCGCCTCGATGGTGACGCTGAACAGCAGCTGCTCGAGGAGGCCGCCGTCCTTCACACCCTTCGGCTCGCCGTTGAGGTTCACCGGGATGTCGGCGCTCACCGCGACGTCGCGGCGGATGCGCACGAAGTCGACGTGCACGAACTCACCGCGGGTGGGGTGGCGGTGGATCTGGCGGGCGAGCGTGAGGACGCTCTCGCCGTTCACGTCGAGGTTGATCAGGGTGTTGGCGCCGGCCTCCCCGGCGAGCACGTGGGAGAGCTCGCGGGCGGGGACGCTGATCGACACGGGGTCGGAGCCGAGGCCGTAGACGACCGCGGGGACCTTGCCGGCCTTGCGGAGGCGGCCGCTGGGACCGGAGCCGAGCTCGGTGCGGGGCTCGGAGGCGAGGGTGATGTCAGGCATGGCGCGACAGGGCCTTTCAGGCGATCTGGGAACCCACCATTCTTGTCGCTGGAAGGCCCTTCCACCAAACCAGGCCCCTCAACCCCCGAACTTGCGTCGCAAAGGACCCCTATACCGGTATCAGCGACGCAAGTTCGGTGGCCCTACAAGTTGTCGCCGCGGAAGATCTCGGAGACGGAGGTGTCCTCGAAGACGGCGTCGATGGCCTCGGCGATGGTGGGGGCGATCGAGAGCACCTTCAGGCTGTCGAAGTGCTTCTCGGGCGGGATCGGGAGGGTGTTGGACACCACCACCTGGCGGATGGGGGCGTTCTTGAGCCGGTCGACGGCCGGGCCCGAGAGCACGCCGTGGGTGGCGCAGACCCACACCTCGGCGGCGCCCCGCTCCATGAGCAGGTTGGCGGCCGAGACGATGGTGCCGGCGGTGTCGATCATGTCGTCGACGAGCACGCAGACGGCCCCGGCCACGTTGCCGACGACGTCGGTGGCCTCGGCCACGTTGTGGGTGCCCTTGGGGCGGCGCTTGTCGATGAAGGCCAACTCCGACTCCACGCCCTGCTCGGAGAGGCAGTTGGCGAAGCGCCGGGCCAGCTTGAGGCCGCCGGCGTCGGGGGAGACCACCGCGACGTCGCCCGACAGCTCCTTGGCGAGGAAGTTGGCGAGCACCGGCACCGCGGTGAGGTGGTCGACCGGGCAGTCGAAGAAGCCCTGGATCTGGCCGGTGTGGAGGTCGACGGTGACGAGGCGGTCGGCGCCGGCCACTGTGAGCATGTCGGCGAGGAGGCGGGCAGAGATCGGTTCGCGACCCTCGGCCTTGCGGTCCTGGCGGGCGTACCCGAAGAACGGGGCGACGGCGGTGATGCGCCGCGCCGACGCGCGCTTGGCGGCGTCGATCATGAGCAGCTGCTGCATGATGCGGTCGTTGATGGGCTCGCAGTGGCTCTGCATCACGAACACGTCGGCGCCGCGGATGCTCTCGCCGTAGCGGGCGTAGAGCTCGCCGCTGGCGAAGGTGGACAGCTTCACGTCGCCGAGCGGGACGCGCAGGCACTCGGCGATCTCCGAGGACAGCTCGTCGTTGCCCTGCCCCGCGAAGAGCATGAGCTTCTTGCGCGGCACCAGCTCCATGTCAGTTCCCTCCCGCCGTGGGGCCCGGGCCCCCGGCAGCCTCGTCCCCGGAGCCCTCATCCTCGCGCGGCTGGTCGTCGCGGGCCGAAGCCCAGCCCTCGCGGACCTTCGCGGGCACCCCGATGGCGAGCGCGCCCGGCGGCACGTCGTTGGTGACGACGGCCCCGGCGCCGGTGACCGCTTCGTCGCCGAGGCTCCACCGGGGCGACCAGCACGGAGTTGCTCCCGGTGCGGGCCCGCTCCCCCACCTTGGTGCGGTGCTTGTGCTTCCCGTCGTAGTTGGCGGTGATGGTGCCGGCCCCGATGTTGGCGCCGGCCCCGATCTCGGCGTCGCCCACGTAGGACAGGTGCGGCACCTTGGCGCCCTCGTGCACGAGCGCGTTCTTCGTCTCGACGAACGTGCCGACGTGCGCGCCGCGCTCGAGCACGGTGCCCGGCCGCAGCGACACGAACGGGCCGACGGTGGCCTCTTCGCCGATCTCGGCCTCGCGGGCAACGGTCTGGCGCACCACCGCGCGCTCCCCCACCACCGTGTCGACGAGTTGCGAGTGGGGCCCGACGACCGCGTGCGCGTGCACGACGGTGCGGCCCTGCAGGATCGTGCCGGGCAGCAACGTGACGTCGGGGCCGAGCTCCACGTCGGCGTCGACGTAGGTGGTCGCGGGGTCGGTCATCGACACGCCCTCGCGCATCCACAGCTCGTTGATGCGCGTGCGCAGCGCGGCCTCGGCCCACGACAGCTGCGCGCGGTCGTTCACACCGACGGTCTCGGTCGCGTCGGCCGCCTCGATGCCGAGCACCGGGTGCCCGGCGTCGCGCAGCACCGACACGACGTCGGTGAGGTAGTACTCGCCCTGCGCGTTCTCGGGGCTGAGGCGCCGCAGCGCCGGCGCGAGCAGTGAACGGCGAAAGCAGTAGATCGACGGGTTGACCTCGTCGATCGCGAGCTCGTCGGGTGTGGCGTCGGCCTGTTCGACGATGTGCGCGACGCGGCCCTGCTTGTCGCGCACGATGCGGCCGTAGCCCGTGGGGTCGGCCAGGCGAGCGGTGAGCAACGACGCCGCGGCGTCGGCGAGGCGATGCTCGCGCGCGAGCTCCGCGAGCGTCTCGCCGCGCAGCAACGGCGCGTCGCCGGTGACGACGATGATGTCGTCCTCGGCGTCGAGCTCCTCCGCGAACGCGGTGAGGGCGACGCTGGTGGCGTCGCCGGTGCCGCGCCGGGTGCGCTGCTCGACGAACTCCACCTTGACGTCACCGCGGTAGCCCGCCTGGGTGGCCTCCATCACCGTGTCGGCGCCGTGGCCCACGACGACCACGATCTTCTCGAGGGGCAGCTGGGCGAGGGCGGCGAGCACGTGCAGCAGCATCGGCCGGCCGCACATGGGGTGCAGCACCTTGGGCAGCGACGACTTCATGCGCGTGCCCTCGCCGGCGGCGAGGACGACGGCGCTGAGGGGGCGGTACCGGGCCATTTCTCTGGGGTTCCCCTCCGACTCGCGGCAGATGGTGAGCGCCCGGAGGGCGCCGGGATGGTGGCTCGGGGGCGAGGTTTCGAACCTCGACTTGGGACTCCAAAGGACCCCGTGCTGCCGTTACACCACCCCCGACCGGGACAGGGTTGACCCTACTCGCAGACCCGATGTGCAGAGTCGGTCGTTGCGCGGCTACCTTGCTCCCCGCCATGGGCTCACTGATCAAGAAGCGCCGCAAGCGCATGAGGAAGAAGAAGCACAAGAAGCTTCTGAAGCGCACGCGCTGGCAGCGTCGCCAGCAGGGTCGCTGAGCAACACGCTCGCGACATCCTGCTGCACGACCGGGTCGAGCCCTCTCCGCCGGTTCAGGCGCTGAGGCGAACGCCGCGGGAGACGTTGGTGGTCCCGACCACCGGCACCCGCAACCGGCGACCCACCTGCTCCACGAGCGCCGGCAGCTTCCGCGCGTCCGGAACCGGCACCACGTAGGCCGAACCACTGCCCGCCATCAGGGCGGGACGGCCCGCGGCCTGCTCCAGGGCGAAGCGGAACTCCTTCATGCGCGGCTCGACCGCCTCCGCCGCGGGCTCGAGGTCGTTCCCCAGCTCGGGCACGATCTCGGCCAGTCGTCCCTTCGTGGGGATCACGCGCTCGGCGACGGGGCCGCCCAGCTCGTCCCACTTGCGGTACACCTCGGGCGTCATCAACCGGAACGGTGGGATCGCCAGGAGGAAGCCGATGCGGCCCGGCAGGTTGACCGGCTCGAGCAGCTCGCCGCGCCCACGCATCCACGCGGCACCGCCGCGCACGCAGAACGGGACGTCGGAGCCGGTCTCCGCCGCGACCTGCAGCAGGCCCGCCTCGTCGATGTCGACGTCGAGCAGCCGCCGCACCGCGAGCAGTGCCGCCGCCGCGTCGGCCGAGCCGCCACCGAGCCCGGCGCCGGTGGGGATGTGCTTGCGCAGCACGAGACGCACTCCGTGACCGGAGCGCCCGGCGCGCACCATCAGCTTCTCGGCGGCGATGAACGCGAGGTTGCGGTGATCGGACGGGATCTCGTCGCCGGGGATCCGGTCGCCGAAGTCGTCGCGGATCATCTCCATCTGCACGCCGCCGGGCGCGGGCACCGCGTAGGCCTCGACGACGTCCTGCGGCTGCCCGAGCGACACCACGAAGCCCTCGAGCTCGTGGAAGCCGTCGGGGCGCAGTCCGAGGACCCGCAACGACAGGGTGAGCTTGGGGTACGCGGTGGCGCGGACCCGCCCGAGCCGGGCGTCCCCGGTGGCGGCGCTCATGCGGCCGCGCACCGGGCCACGGCGGCCCAGGCGTCGAGGTCGAGCTCCTCGGCCCGGGCGGTGGGCGCCACGCCGGCGGCGTCGAGGACGCCGGTGGCGCGGTCGCCGAGCACCCCGGCGAGGGAGCGGCGGAGCATCTTGCGGCGCTGGGCGAACCCGGCGCGCACGAGGCCGAAGAGCGCGTCCTCCGACGGCACCTCGACGGGTGGCGCCTCCCGGCGCTCGAGCCGGACGAGGGCGGAGTCGACCTTGGGGCGGGGCACGAACACCGAGGGCGGCACCTTGCCCACCAGGGCCGCCTCGGCGAAGTAGGCCACTTTCACCGACACGGCGCCGTACTGCTCGTCGCCGACGGCGGCCGCGAGGCGCTCCCCCACTTCGCGCTGGACCATCACCACGATGCGGGTGACGGTCGGCACCGCCTCGAGGAGGCGCATGACCACCGGTACCGCCACGTTGTAGGGCAGGTTCGACACGCAGGTCACCGGACCGTCGCCGTCGCCGGCGCCCGCCCGGTCGGCCAGCAGTCCGGCGAGATCGGCCTGGTTGGCGTCGGCGACCTCCACGTGCACCTGGTCGGCCACGCCCGCGTCGTCGAGCACCGACACGAGCACGCCGGCGAGACGCTCGTCGAGCTCCACCGCGAGCACCCGCGCGCCCGCATCGCAGAGCGCGAGGGTGAGCGACCCGAGACCGGGTCCGATCTCCAGCACCCGGGAGCCCTCCTCGACGCCCGCGAGGCCGACGATGCGGCGCGCGATGTTGGCGTCGACGAGGAAATTCTGCCCGAGGCTCTTCTTCGGGGAGATGCCGTGCTCGGCGAGCAGCGCGTTGACCGTCGCCGGCGTGAGGTGCATCACAGGGGTGGAAGCTACCGGTTACGGACCGTTGCGGCCCCACCGAATGGGGCCGTCGGTGCCGTCGCTACGACCAGTGGAGCACGTTGTTGGCGCAGCCCCACGGGTCCCAGCCGAGCGCGTCGTGGATGCGCATGCCCACGATGATCTGCTCCTCGCGGGTGGCGTACCCAGCCCTCGGCGCGAACTCCAGGCCGCCGAACGCCCGCCAGGTGCCCACGTAGATGCCGAGCCCGCCGTCGTAGCCGTCGGGGTTGCTGTCGATGGTGTCCCAACGACCGCCCGACTCGCAGCGGGCGAGCTCGTCCCAGTGCCAGTCGGCCTTGGTGCCGTAGGCCACGATGTGCGGCTGCGCCGCCGTGGTGGGCACCTTCGACAGGATCTGGTCGTCGAGCACCACGCCGTTCTCCACCTTCTGGCGGTGGGTGACGGTGTAGACGCCGTTCTTGCCCTTCTGGACCTCGCGGGTCTGACCGATCGGGAGGTCGGGATCGGCCTGCGTGACCTCGTCGAACGGGAACTCCTCCGTCGTCTGCGTGGTCTGGGCGCCGACGCGCGACACGACGATGGCGGCGCCGTCGGCGAGCTTGGTGTCGGCCGACGGGGTGACGTAGTCGTCGCCCACGAGGGTGACGTGGTACGTGTCGAGGATCTCGCCGACCGTGAGCGACGGCGAGTCGAAGCGGATCGTCTGACCGTCGACCTCGATGCTGCCGGCGCGCCGGGTGCGGAACTGCACGGCCGAACCGGCCTGCAGACGGCCCGGCTCGCCGCGCACGGCGACGAGCTTGCCCACCTTCAGCTGCTTGGCGAGCGCCTCGGCCGACGTGAGCGTGGTCCGGATGGTGCGGACCTTGCCGTCGAGGTCGACGGTGACGGGGAAGGCGCGGTTGACGTCGACGTGGACGCCGTCGGACAGCGCGGTGGCCTTGGCCGGCGTGACGGTGTCGCCCTGCGCCAGGCGGACGTGGCGGGCGGCCAGGAGGGCGCCGACGGTGGCGGCGTCGCTGCGGAGCTGCACCCGCTGCCCGTCGACCACCAGCGTGACCGCCGACCCGCCGGGGGCGGTGAGCTGGCGGGAGATCCCGCACGCCACTCATCACCGTGGCGACGACCAGCAGGATCACGAAGAGGGCCTTGGCGGCCGGCGCGGTGCGGGTGTGGCGGCGACGGGGCCGGGCGGGGGCGCCGGCACCGGCCGGGCGGTCGGCCGGGCGCGCCTCGGGCGACAGCTCCGGCACGGGCGGGAGGTCGTCGACGATGGGGAGCGGGAGCCAGGCGGCGGCGTCGTGCGGCTCGGCCCGGGCGGGCGACGGGGTGACCACGGCCTCGGCCGCGGCGAGGGCGTCCTGGACGACCGCCTCGGCCTCGGCGACGACCGCGGCCTGCACCTCGGGCGCGGGCGCCAGCAGCTCGTGCACCGGGGGCAGCTCGTGGAGGTCGTCGGGCAGCGGCAACCACGCCGAGGCGTCGTGCGGCTCGGCGCGCCGGCGAGGGCCGACGATGGCCTCGAGCGCGACGAGGTCGACGTCGGCCGAGCCGTCGCCGCGCGTGCGCGACGGGCACGACCGTGGTGCCGTCGAGGAGCACCTCGATGGGCGGGAGCCTCGTGCAGGTCGAGCGGGAGCGGCAACCACGCCGAGGCGTCGTGCGGCTCGGCGCGCGCAGGCGACGGCCCGATCGCGCGCGACGTGCACGGGGAGTGCGTGACGGTTGTGTCGGTGGTGACCACGCCCGGGGCCGCTTCGTCCCGATGGGCGCTTCGGATGCTCGGAGATCGGTGCTACCCTGCTCGGCAACTGGTCTCGGTGCTGCTGGTCGACGTGCTTCCGCACACGTCTGCCCGCCGCGGACCTCCACCTGGCCCCTGTGGCGAAGTGCTCACGGTAGCCAGCGGGGGACCCGGCCAGCCGAACCGAACCCCGATTTCGGGGGTTCGCGCACCTGCGCCGCGTTGTCGCAGGTCAGCGGCCCGGGAAGGTCCCGAACTTCTTCCCGAACACCGTCTCGGCGTTCTCACGCGTCGCGCGAGCGACGTCGCCGGGGTCACGCTCCGTGGCCGCGGCGAGGGCGGCGCCCACCTCGGCGACCCACGCGGGCTCGTTGGTCTTCCCCCGGTGCGGCACCGGCGCGAGGTACGGCGCGTCGGTCTCGACCAGCACGCGGTCGAGCCCACTCGTCGCGACCGCGAGACGCGCGGCGTCGCGCACGTCGTCCGCGTTCTTGAACGACACGATGCCGCTGAACGACAGGTACGCACCGCGCGCGAGTGCCTGCTCGGCCTCCGCGGGGCCCCCACTCCAACAGTGGAAGATCGTGCGACGCGGCACGCCTTCGTCGTCGAGCACGCGGAACGTGTCGTCCCACGCGTCGCGCGTGTGGATCACGAGCGCGAGGTCGAGCCGGTGCGCGAGGCGGATCTGCCAGCGGAACGCGGTCTCCTGCTCGTCCTTCGGCGAGTGCTCGTAGTAGAGGTCGAAGCCGGCTTCACCGATCGCGACGACCTCCTCCGCGTGGGCGAGCATCTCGAGTTGGCCCCACTCGGCGGAGAGCCGCGACGCATCGTGCGGGTGCAAGCCCGCGGTGGCCCACACGTCGGGGTGGCGCTGCGCGAGCTCGAGCGCGTGGTGCGAGGTGGGCAGGTCGGTGCCCACACACACCATGCCGACCACGCCCGCCTCCCGGGCCCGGGCAAGCGGCTCCGCCGCCTCGGCCAGGGTGCCGAGGTGGCAGTGCGAATCGACCCACTCCCTGGCCTCGCTACCGCTCGGCTGAGCCATCTGCGTCACTTCTCGTCGGACTCGATCCGCGGGAAGAGCGGGGAACCCTTCTCCAGGGGAAGACCCGGTTCGAGCAGGCCCCAGGCGGCGGCATCGGGGAGGCACTGGTCCTCGGGACGGCCGGGCAGGCCGAGGCGGCGCCACAGCTCGGCCGCGGCCCGCGGGATCACCGGCGAGGCCAGCAGCGCCACGATGCGCAAGGCCTCCAGGCAGTCGCCGAGGACGGCCGCGACCGCGGCGGTGTCGCCCGCCTTGTTGAGCGCCCACGGCGCGGAGTCCTCGATGTAGGCGTTGGTGTGGCGGATGAACTCCCACACCGCACCGAAGCCACCCGCGTAGTCGAGCTCGCCGAGGTGCGAAGTGAGCGCGGCGAACGCGTCGGCCGACTGCTGCACGAGCGGGCCGTCGGCGCGCGTGTCGGGCACGACCCCGCCGCAGTAGTTGACCGCCATGTTGAGCACGCGGTTCGCGAGGTTGCCGAAGTTGTTCGCGAGATCCGCGTTGTAGCGCGCGACCATCGCCTCGTAGGAGAAGTCGCCGTCGGGACCGAAGCGCTGGTCGGCGAGGAAGTGGTAGCGGAACCCGTCGACGCCGAAGTCGGCGACGAGATCCGCGGGCGCGATCTGGTTGAGCTTCGTCTTGCTCATCTTCTCGCCGCCGACGAGCAGGTAGCCGTGCGCGAACACGCACTGCGGCGGCGCCTCGCCCGCGGCCATCAGCATCGCGGGCCAGTACACCGCGTGCTGCCGGAGGATGTCCTTGCCGATGAGGTGGTAGTTCACCGGCCAGTAGCGCGCGAACTGCTCACCGTCGTTCGGGTAGCCGACCGCGGTGCAGTAGTTGATGAGCGCGTCGAACCACACGTAGGCCACGTGGCGCTCGTCCCACGGCAACGGGATGCCCCACGAGATCGACGTGCGGCTGATCGAGAAGTCCTGGAGCCCCTGCTTGATGAGGCCGAGCACCTCGTTGCGCTTGCCCGCGGGCTGCACCGCCTCGGGGTGGTCGGTGTAGTGCTGCAGCAGGCGGTCCTCGTAGCGCGAGAGCCGGAAGAAGTAGTTCTCCTCGACGACGTGCTCGACCGGCGTGCCGTGGATCGGGCAGAGCTCGCCGTTCTCGAGCTCGTCCTCCTTGTAGTAGAGCTCGCAGCCGACGCAGTAGAGGCCCTCGTAGCTGTCGAGCTCGATGTCGCCGGCGTCGTAGACGCGCTGCAGCATCGTCTGCACCGCTTCGCGGTGACGCGGCTCGGTGGTGCGGATGTAGTCGTCGTAGGTGATGTCGAGCTCGTCCCACGCGGCGCGGAAGAGCGCGCTGTTGGTGTCGGCCCACTCCAGCGGCGACACCCCGCGCGCCTCGGCCGACCGCTGCACCTTGAGGCCGTGCTCGTCGGTGCCGGTGAGGAAGATCACGTCGTCGCCCCACAGACGACGCCAGCGCGCGAGCACGTCGGCCGCGACCGTGGTGTACGCGTGCCCGATGTGGGGCGCGTCGTTCACGTAGTAGATGGGCGTGGTGACGTAGAACGGCTCGGGCATCGCTTCCACCCTATTGCCCGTCTGGGTCCCGACTTCCCGTTTTGCCGAGCCCGGCCTTGAGGCTGGTGGCGACGTCGTAGGTGCGGCGGCGCGGCACCTTGAGGTCGCGGGCGACCCGGGCCGCGGCGTCACGTGCGGTGAGGCCCGCTTCGAGCGCGGCGCGCACGTGGGCCTCGATCTCCTCGTCGCTCGCCTCGGGCGCGGCCGGCGCCGGCCCGAGCACCAGCACGTGCTCGCCCCGGGCGTCCACCTCGGCGGCCCGCCCGGCGGCCTCGGCCAGCGTGCCCCGCCACACCTCCTCGTGGAGCTTGGTGAGGCTCCCGGGCGACGGCGACCTCGCGCATCGGCCCGCACGCGTCGCCAGGTCGCGCAACGTGGCCGCGACCCGCGATGGCGCCTCGAACATCACGACGGGCCGGGCTTCGGTCGCCGAGCTGCTCGAAGAGCCTCACGACGCGCCACACCCTTGCGCGGCGGGAAGCCCTCGAACACGAAGCGGTCGGTGGGGAACCCCGAGAGCACGAGCGCCATCAGCACCGCGCTCGGGCCGGGGACGACCTCGACGAGCAGGCCGGCGTCGATGCACGCGCGCACGAGGTGCGCGCCGGATCGGAGATGCCGGGCATCCCGGCATCGGTCGCGTACACCACGCGCGCGCCGTCGGCGATCGCGCCGTCACCCACTCGGCGCCCTCGCGCTCGTTGTGCGTGCACCGCGCGCAGCCGGTTGCCCGCGGTGATTCCCGCGGCGTGAGCAGCTGCCGCGTGCGCCGCGTGTCCTCGGCGGCGACGAACGTGGCGTCGCGCAGCTCGTCGACGACACGCGGGGACAGGTCGCCCAGGTTGCCGATCGGCGTGCCGACCAGCACGAGCGCGGCGCGGACGTCGTTCGTGGGTTCGCTCATCCGCGCAGCTCCAGGTGGTCGCCGGGGCGCAGGGCCCAGCGGTCGAACGATCCGGCGCGCGCCTCCACCACGAACGCGGCGTGCAGCACGACGCGCGAGATCCGCCACGGACGCAGGGTGCTGGTGTGCAGCACCCGACCGCTCGCGTCGCAGAAGGCCGCGTCGATGGGGAAGCGCATCCCGCACGTGTGCACGTTGCGGCAGGGTCGGAGCACCAGCGCACCGTCGAGATCGGAGCGGCCGAGCAGACCACGACGGCGCGCCTTCGCCGTGTGGGCGACCTCCGCGGTCGCGAGCACGTCGCCGTCGCGCACCAACCAGCTCATCGGCGGCAGGTCACACGTTGAACCGGATCTCGAGCACGTCGCCGTCGACGACCTCGTAGTCCTTGCCCTCCACGCGCAGCTTGCCCTCGGCTTTGGCCTTCGACCACGAACCGATCTCGAGCAGGTCCTTCCAGAAGATGACCTCCGCGCGGATGAACCCGCGCTGCAGGTCGGAGTGGATCACGCCCGCGCACTCGGGCGCCTTCGCGCCGGCGCGGAACGTCCACGCGCGCGTCTCCTGCTCACCCGTGGTGAGGAAGGTGCGACGGCCGAGCCGGTGGTACGCGGCACGCGCGACGCGCGGCACCACGCCCTCGCCGAGACCGAGCCCCTCCAGCATCTCGGCCCGCTCCTCGGGGTCGAGCTGTGCGGCCTCGGCCTCGAGCTGCAGGCACACCGCGAGGGCCTCGCCCTCACCGCTGCCGTCGACGCTCGCGAAGGGGGCGGCGATCTCGTCGGCGCGCTCGAGGTCGTCCTCGCCGATGTTCACGACGACCAGCACCTTCTTGGTGGTGATGAGGAACGCCGGTGCGAGGAACTCGCGCTCCTCCTCGGTGAGGTCGGAGCGGTAGATCGGGACGCCGTCGGACAGCACCGTCTGCGCCCGTTCGAGCGCGGCGATCTCCGCGGCCAGCGTCTTGTCGCCCTTCGCCGCGCGCTGCTGGCGATAGAGCCGACCCTCCACCGAAGCCAGGTCGGCGAGGACCAACTCGAGCTCCAGGGTGTCGAGGTCGGCCTGCGGGTCGTGGTCGCCGATGACCGACGGGTCCTCGAACGCGCGCAGCACGTACATGATGGCATCGCAGTCGCGCAGCGAGCCCAGGAACCGGTTGCCGAGCCCCTCACCCGTGCTCGCACCCTTCACCAGCGCGGCGATGTCGACGATCTCGAAGTTGCAGTACACGTACTTCTTGGTGCCCGACATCTTGCCGAGCAGGTCGACCCGCTCGTCGGGCACGTGCGCGAGGGCCGTGGCCGTCTCCGTGGTGGAGAAGGGATGCGGGGCGACGACCGTCGACGCGCCGGTGAGCGCGTTGAAGAGTGACGACTTGCCGCTGTTGGGGAGACCGACGAGACCGAGACGTTCCACGCGGGCAGGCTACCGGGCCACCCGCGCCGGGCTCTCAGAGGCCGGCTGCCGCCGCGGGGACCGCCGAGATGAACCCGCCGAGCGGGGTGAACCCGCTCCATGCCGCCCCGGCCGGTGTCATCGTGCCCGTCCAGAGACCGTTGTCGAGGCCGACCACGAACACCCGGGTGTTGACGCCGTCGGACACCACGCCGGGATCCGTGACGATCTGGCCGCCGAGCGGCGTGAACCCGCTGAAGGTGCCGCCCGAGTTCCACTTCGCGGTCCAGAGCTGGTTGTCGGAGCCGCGGAGCACGATCCGGACACCGCCGCCGTCGTTGACGACCCTGGGTGACGAGAACAGCGTGCCGCCGCGCGGCGCGAACCCGCTGAACCCGGAGCCGTCGATGTTCGACGACGCGGTGAACAGCGAGAGGTCACCGCCACGCACGAACACCCGCACGGTCGAACCGTCGACGGCGAGCGCCGGCGCGGCGCTCAGGTAGCCGCCGCGCGGCGTGAACCCGCTGAAGGTGCCGTTGGCGAGCACGCGACCGGAGTACATCGCGTTGTCGCCACCCCGGACGAACACCTGGTAGCCGGTGCCGTCGAACGCGGCACCCGCCGGCGCGGTGAGCACGCCGCCGAGACGCGTGAAGGTGACCGCGCCACCGTTCGTCATGTCGCCGACGTAGAGCGCCGAGTCGCCACCGACCACGAAGATCTTCACGTTGCCGGCACCGTCGGTGACGGCGACGGGGTCGAGCACGATGAACCCGCCGCGCGACGTCCACGCCGACCAGGTGGGGCCCGGACCGCTGAGCGTCGCCGACCACAGTGCGCCGTCGGCGCCGCGCACGAAGGCGATGGTGCGGGTGCCGTCGAAGACGACGGAGGGGTTGGAGGTGGCGGCGACGCCGGGTATCGCACCGAAGCCCGAGAAGGTGTTGCCGAGCGCGCGGTTGGCGTACATCCCGCTGCCCCCGCCGCGCACCACGACCGACACGGGGTAGGTGGCGGAGACTGCAATAGGCGCACTGGGCCGACTGTCGCCGAGCAGATTCGTCGCCTCGATCAGGTAGTAGTACGTCGTGCCAGCGCTCACGTCGGTGTCGGTGTACGGCGCGGTGGTCGGCGACGCCACGAGGTTGCCCGGAGAGGGTGAGAATCCTGCCGTCGTCGACCGGAGAGAGACCTTGTAACCGGTCACGCCACCGGGCACGCCGCCGTCATTTGTCGGTGGACTCCAGGCAATCGTGATCTGGTTCAGGCCAGAACTGCCGATGCCGTTTTGCGGCGCCGAGGGAGGACCAGTCGGTTTAGCGCTCAGCTCATTTGACCGGAGGTCGCCGCTCGCGTTGACCGGCGCGACCTGGTACCAGTAGGTGATGCCGTTCACCGCGGTGGTGTCCGAGTAGGTCGTCAGAGTCGGCGCGACTGTGTCGAGAACAGTCTCGGTCCCTGCGGAAGTTCCGCGGTAGATGCGGTATCCGGTCACCGCTGCGACATCGGGATCCTGCGACTTCGTCCACGCGAGGTCGACCCGACTGTCGGATGCCACCGGAGCGGCCAACACCGAGGCCTCGGGCAGGCCGCCCGACACTTCGTTCGACACAGGGCCACTGCCGACAGCGTTGATCGGCACGACCTTGTAGAAGTACTGCGTTCCCGGGACTGCACCGGTGTCGTCGTACGACGTGGCATCACCGGAGGCGGTCGCGTAAGGCGTCTCGGCTCCACTCGTGGTCCCGCGAAGGATCGAGTACGAGCAGCGGAGGCGCGCCGGTGTTCGGGATGCTCCATGACAACGACACCGCTCCGATCCCGGCTTCGTCGACAACGAAGCTGCCGTGCCGGCGCGACAGGAGCATCGCTTCGATGAACTGGGCGTTGAGCAACAAGTCCGGGGTCCCGCTGCCGAGCGACACGCTCGTCGACAAGACCCCCGAATCGGCGTGGCTGGTCAGCGCAGCCGCGGTGGCGCTTGGGGGCGCGCACGGGTTGGCAGCCAGGTAGAGGGCAGCGACACCTGCGACATGCGGCGTCGCCATCGAGGTGCCGCTGATCGTGTTCGTGGTGGTGTTGTTCGCGCCGATCCAGTCCGAGGTGATGCCGACTCCCGGGGCAAAGACGTCGACGCAGGGCCCAGCGTTCGAGAAGTTTGCTCTCGTGTCGATGTTGGTGGAAGCGGCGACCGTGATTGCTTGGGGAACATTCGCCGGTCCCGACGTGCAAGCGGAGACGTCCACCGGTGCAGGCACGCCCTTGACCGCGCGAGCGAGATCGCTGTTGTTGCCCGCAGCCACGGCGTACACAACGCCGCTGGCAATGGAGTTCTGCACCGCGGAGGTCAATGTCGCCGATGGCGTCCCGCCGAGACTCATATTCGCTACGGCAGGCTTGATCGCGTTGGCCGTCACCCAATCGATGCCACTGATGACATCGGCGATTGAGCCGCCACCACCGCAGCCGAGCACGCGCACCGCGACCAGCTGAGATTGCTTCGCGACGCCATACTTGCTTCCGCCGATCGTCCCCGCGACGTGTGTCCCGTGGCCGTAGCAGTCGATGCCTGGATTGGTCTTGGACTGCGTGTCACCGACGAAATCTGCGCCGACTGTCGCGCGCCCTCCGAAGTCGAGGTTCGACACGAAGATGCCGGTGTCGATGACGTAGGCGTGCACGCCCGCGCCGTCGGCCGTGTAGTTGTACTTCGTGTCAAGAGGAGGTTGACCTGATCGATCCGATCCAGGCCCACGAGGGCGCCGGCGTCTGTGTCACCTCGGTGTGAACGTACTGATCCTGCTCCACTCGAAGGACCAACGGATCGGCGGCGACCTGCGCGGCTTGTTCGGGCGTCATCTGTGCGGCGTAGCCCTGGTTGCGTCGCCCCAGACTGCGGTGACCTTGCCACCGTGGCGCTTCTCACCACGCCGACCGCATCAGGAACCACGCCACTTGGCTCTCGTCTTGAGTGTGACGATGTATCGCCCTGGAATGGGTTCGGATACGGACTGGTCCGTGCCGCCGAGCTCGCTGCTGTCGGCGGCACAGTGGTGGAAGTAGTGGTGGTCGACGTCGAAGTGGTCGTACTGGTCGACGTCGCACCAGGCGCAGTGGTGGAGGTCGTGGCCGACGTGGTTGAAGTGGTTGAGGTGGTCGACGGGTCGGCCTGCTGGGCCGCGGCGACACCGGTGAGGGAAGGACAGGTCGCCACGACGGCGAGTGCGGCCACGATCCGCGCTGCCCTCGCTTCATCGATTCCTCGCGGCTCTGCTCATGGGCTCGGTCATGCGCTCTCGGAACGCTCAAGCGTAGCGGTGTGGTTCCCCGACCACTCTTCGCGAGGGCCTCGGTCACATCCCGCCGGGCGGGGCCGGGCAGGGGTCGTGGCGAGGGCCGGTCCGCGACTGGTGGTCGGGCGGTACCGCTCCACTAACATCATCGCCTCTCACGGAGGCAAACATGAGCAAGAAGACCCTCAAGCGGAAGCTGCGCTCCCGGCGCAAGAAGGCGAATCACGGCAAGCGCCCCAACTCGGGCCGTCGTTGATCCCTGCCCGCACACTGACCCACCCCTGATCCGCCCGACGGAGGCCGGCGCTCAGCGGGTGACTTCGTCGATCAGGACGTTCTGGACCCCGAGGCCGATCCGGCCGGTGTCGTCGTAGAGGATGCTCTCCGACACCCCGATCCCGTTGGGCTCCGGGAAGATCGACGGTTCCAGGCCCACCCACTCCCCGTCGGGGAGCCGGTGGAGCGTGATCGTCAGGTCGGCGTTGATGCCGCGTAGCGGCCCTGGCCGAACGGCGCGGCGAGCGCGTTGCCGAAGTCGGCGGCCGCAGCGACCCGTTGGAACGGCGTCGGCGCCTCCCCCGCCACCACGGGCACGAGCAGGCGCATCCACATCCCCGACGGGCCCGGGTGCTCGCCTCGCGGATCCGTGCGGGCGAGCTCCATCGCGTTCCAGAACCCGATGCCGACCGCCCCGCGGGCCGCAACCCCGCGACGTAGGTGTCGGCGGGACGGACCAGCGGCGGGAGCCGGTGCACCCCGGCGTGGGGCACCTCCTCGACCGCAGCCTCCCGGAAGCGGAGCAGCGTCGCCCGGCACACCTCGGTGTCGCCGTCGAACAGCGAGCCCTGCAGCAACTGGAGCTTCTTGCCCCAGCGCACCGTCCCGCAGGCGACGCGGAGCGGGCGCAGCGGCACCGGCCGCATGGCGAACCACGGTGAAGCGCACCGGGAAGGTGGCGGGGCCACGTCGTGCTGCTCGGGCAACGGGCCAGCAACGCGGCAGGCGGGCTGCCGTGCATGGCATCGGGCGACCAGGGACCGCGTGCGATCTCGGTCGGCACGGCGATGTCGCCGTCGACGTCGAAGACGTGGTCGGGCAGGTCGAGGTCGCCGATCGGCACCCACGTCTGATCATCGGTCACGGCGGCCGAGGATATTGCCAGGAACCGCGCCCCACGGCCGTCGAATGCGGCATCCAGAACCCGTGGAGGTCCCATGCGCACTCGAACGTTCCCCCGACCGGCGGCCGCCCTCGCCGCCGTCGTCACCGCCGCCGTCGCGATGGTGGGTCTCGTGGGTGTCGCACCCGCGGGCGCCGCGACCCGCGAGCGCACCATCACGGTGGTCGGTGTGGGCAAGGTGAAGGGCACGCCCGACGTGGCCGACCTCTCGATCGGCGTGGAGGCGCATGCGAACACGGCGGTCGAAGCACTGCAGACCGTCAGCGACCGCGCGCAGAAGGTCATCGACGTGCTGCACGACGCCGGGGTCGACGACGCCGACATCCAGACCAACGGCCTCACCGTCGGCCCGACCTACGACGACCAGAACCACATCGACGGCTACCAGGCGTCGAACTCGGTCGTGGCGCGCATCCGCGACCTGTCGAAGGCCGGCCAGATCGTCGATGCCGCCGCGGCCAAGGCGGGCGACAACCTCCGCGTCGACGGCATCACCTTCTCGATCGACGACGACAGCGACCTGCTCGCCCAGGCGCGGGTGAAGGCGATCAAGCGGGCGCGGGCGCAGGCCGGTCAGCTCGCCGACGCGGCCGGCGTGTCGGTCGGTGACGTGCTCACCATCGACGAGCAGACGCAGTACTCGCCGCTCCCCTACTACTCCGCCGCCGATGCCGCCGGCAGCTCCGCCTCGCCGGTGTCACCAGGGACGGAAACCCTGTCGGTCACTGCGACGGTCGTGTTCGCGATCGGCTGAGGTCATCGCCGCTCGCGCCGGACGGGCACATTCCGACGGGCCCAGATCCGTGAGGATCGAGCACTCGTCGAGGACGGCGACCGCCTCGTCGAGGAAGGCCAACGCTCGCTCGTACGCAGTCATTCGTGTGCCGCTGGTCATGATCGCCTCCCGTCCCGGAGTGCCTCGTCCCACCGGGATGATCGGCAGGCCGGGCGCCCGGACTGAGGCCCGAACGGCAGAAAGGGACCAAGGTCCCGGGGCCGGTCCTACGAGACCTCGATCGCCGCGTGCTCGTACGACGCCGGGACCTCGAGGCCCAACAGGTCGAGGACGACCGCCCCGATGTTGGCCAGTCCCGGGTCGGGCAGCGTGGCGGCGCCGGGCACGTGCAGCGAGCGGCGCTGGAAGTCGATGAGCGCGAACGGCACCGGCGACAGCGTGTGCGACTTCTTGGCGATCTCGTCGCCCGCGGCCGACGTCTTGATGACACCCCCGGCCGTGCGCTCGCGCAACTCCTCGCAGTTGCCGTGATCCGCGGTGATCACGAGCGTGCCGGCCGCCGCGGCGACGGCGTCGAGGATGCGCACGAGGCCGAGGTCGATCGCCTCGACCGCGACGACCGACGCCTCGATGTCGCCCGAGTGGCCGACCATGTCACCGCCCGCGAAGTTGGCGCGGATGAACGCGTACTCGCCCGACGTGATCGCCTCGATCACCGCGTCGGCGGTCTCCGCCGACTTCATCCACGGGCGCTCCTCGAAGCGCACGTTGTCGGACGGGATCTCGCAGTAGGTCTCGGTGGCGCGGTCGAACGGCTCCGCACGGTTGCCGTTCCAGAAGTAGGTGACGTGGCCGAACTTCTGCGTCTCCGCGACCGCGAACTGGTGCAGGCCCGCGGCTGCGATGATCTCGGAGACCGTGTTGTTCACCTCGGGCGGCTGCACGAGCGAGAACTTCGGGATGCCGGCGTCGCCGTCGTACTCGGTCATGCCGACGACGAAGAGGCGGGGACGGTCGGCGCCACGGTCGAACGCGTCGAAGTCGTCCCAGTCGAGCGCCTTGTAGATCTCGATCATGCGGTCGCCGCGGAAGTTGAACAGCACCACCGCATCGCCCGACTGCATGCGTCCGACAGGCTCGCCCGCCGCGTCGACCACCGTGAACGACGGGAGGTACTGGTCGCTGACGCCCGGGTCCTCCTTGCGCAGCATCGCCAGCGCCTCGCCGGCGGAGTGGAACGGCCGTGCGGTGCCGGCCGCGTGCGCCTGCCACCCGCGCTCGACCATCGCCCAGTCGGCTTCGTAGCGGTCCATCGTGGTGGCCATGCGCCCGCCGCCCGACGCGACGCGCACGTTCGCGCCGCTCGCGCTCCGGCACCGTTCGATGCACTCCTCGAGGTCGAGGAGGTACTGCTCGGCGGTGTGGTCGGACACGTCACGCCCGTCGAAGAGCGGGTGGATCGCGATCGACTCGACGCCGTCGGCGACGGCGTGCTCGATCATGGTCTTCAGGTGCGAGATGTTGGAGTGCACGTTGCCGTCGGAGAGGAGGCCGACGAAGTGCAGCGTGTGTCCCTGCGCGGCACCCACGAGGTCACGCCAGGTGCCCTCCCAGATCGCGCCCGACGCGATTGCGTCCTCCACCTGCTTCGCGCCCTGGTCGAGCACGCGTCCGGCGCCGATGGTGTTGTGCCCCACCTCGGAGTTGCCCATGTCGGCGTCGCTCGGCATGCCGACCGCGGTGCCGTGCGCCTTGAGCTCGGTGTACGCCGCGGTCGCGCCCGGGAAGTTGGCGCCGGCGAGTTGGCGCAGCAGCCCCGGGTAGGCGAGCTCGACCGCGTTGTCGGGCG
>JAXLRL010000036.1:0-37424 GCA_046331125.1 Acidimicrobiia bacterium | reverse complement strand
GGTGCAGCTCGCGCGCCTCCTCGATGGGCACGCGGAAGAAGAAGCTGTCGGCCGGTATCTGGGTGCGGTGCGCCAGCAGCGCGGCGCGGCCGACCTCGGCCCACTCGCGCACGTCGATGCGGGTGGTGACGTCGTCGTCGTACTCGTCGGAGAGTGACTCCAACCACTTCGTGAACGGGCTCTCCTCGCCGCGCGCGACGAACCAGTCGTGCATCGCCTGGATGCGCCGACGGGTGAACCCGGCCGACCAGTACAGCTTGAGGGGCTGCCAGGGCTCGCCGAGGTCGGGGTACCACTCGGGGTCGCCGGCACGGTCGAAGGCGACCTCGCCGATCTCGTGGACCCGCAGGTGGTCGGGGTGGGCGTACACGCGGTCGGGGCCGTAGCTCACGATCACGTGCGGCCGCTCCGCCCGCACGATGGCCACGAGCCGCCCCACGGCCTCGTCGAGCTCCGCGTTGGCGAAGTTCTCCGGGTGGGCGTTGGGCTCGGTGTCGGGCATGCCGGAGTCGCGGTAGCCCAGCATGTGGAGCCGGTGGTAGCCGATGATCCGCACGCTCTCGTCGAGCTCCCGGCGGCGCACCTCGGGGAGGTTCTCGCGCACCTCGGGGGTGTCGACCTCGGAGTTCAGGATGTCGCCGGCCTCACCGCCGGTGCAGCACACCAGCACCGTGTGGGCGCCCTCGGCGGCGTAGCGGGCGATGGTCCCCGCCCCTTTGGACGCCTCGTCGTCGGGGTGGGCGTGCACGGTCATCACGCGGAGTTGATGATCGCCCGACACCATGGCCGCAGCGTACCCAAGGGCCCCCTCGGAGCCCCGTGTTTCCGGCCAACCGGTCCTCAACGCCGGGTGCTTGACAGATCAAGCGCACGCTGTCTATACTGCTGGGAACACGCCGTCCCCTGGGCCTTCCAGATCGGACGCCACCCCCCGGTCCCCCCGGAAGACGACAGGAGCCACCATGGCCGCCACCAAGACCACCGACCCCACCGCCCTCGTGACCGAGAGCGTGCTCGCCGGCATGAAGCAGGGCCAGGAGCTCGCCATGAGCGGCCTCACCGCATGGGCCGACTTCGCCGGCAAGGCGTTCACCCTCCCCTCGATCCCGGGCCTCGAGAGCATCCCCGGCCTCGAGTCGGTGCCGGCGCCCAAGGAGTTCATCGAGGCGTCGTTCGGCTTCGCCGAGGAGCTGCTCGCCTCGCAGAAGGAGTTCGCGATCAAGGTCGTCGAGACGATGACCCCCGCGAAGGCCTAGTTCCAGATCTCACACAGATCCCCCCTCGAGTGGTCCCCGGGTCCGAGTGGCCCGGGACCACTCGCGTCCGCACCCGGGTCGCCGGTTCCCCTGGCAGGATGTGCGCCATGACCGACGACACCCGCGACGACCAGCTCCACGCCCTGGGCGCGTTCATCCGTGCGCAGCGCCAGCTCGCGAACCTCTCGTTGCGCCAGATGTCGGAGCTCGCGCACGTGTCGAACCCGTACCTGAGCCAGTTGGAGCGCGGGCTGCACGAACCGTCGGTGCGGGTGCTGCAGTCGATCGCCAAGGCGCTGAACGTCTCCGCCGACACGCTGCTCGCACAGGCCGGCCTCGCCGACGACGAGGAGCCGGTCGAGGTCGACACCGAGGCGGCGATCCGGCGTGACCCGCACCTCACCGACGACCAGAAGCAGGCGCTCCTGACCGTGTGCCGCAGCTACGTGGCCGCCGCGGCGCCTGATCGCCCGCCTGGGCTCCGTCCTGGGCGCGCAGGGAACTCCTCCAGCGCGCCGGCCATGGGGCTCGTCGGCGAGCAGCGCGAAGTGGCCGGCGCCTGGGACCGCGCACGCCGTCGCGCCGGGGATGCGGGCGGCGAGCAGACGAGCGTTCGCCGGCGGCACCACCGCGGTCGTCGGCGCCCGTGAGCACGAGCGGCGCACCGATCCGGGCGAGCCACGGCAGCGACGTCCACGACGCGGATACAGCCCCTGCCACCACACGCCGAGCGGATTCGGTGGTGCGCGGCCCAGGCGGTGTCGGCCCGCCGGAAGTTGGCCCGCGCCCTGGTCGCCGCTGAGGGCCAGGAGTGATCCACCACCGGGCGGCAGGAGGCGCACCGGGATGGGTCCGACGAGCGCGCAGGAGCGCCGCCGGGTCGCCGGGCACCGACCCGATCCCCACGCTGGTGGCCACCAGCGAGCGACGCGACGCGCCGGCCCCGGAACATCGCCACTCCGCGACCGTTTCTCGCCGAACGAGTAGCCGACGACGTCGAACGTCGCGTCGTCGTCGCCCCACCTGACCGCGAGGTCGTCGAGCAGCGTGCCGACGACGCGCGCAACCCGGCGCGATCGACAACCTGAACCACGGAGGGCACCCGCCGGCGCCGGCGTCGAGCGCGACCGTGGTGCGGTGCGCGAGGTGGTTGCGCAGCGGGTCCCACAGCTCGAGCGCGGCGCCGATGCCGTTCAGGAGGAGAAGGCCGCGGCGTCGGCTTCGAGCCGGTGCGCGACGAGGACGCGCACGCGCGCCCGCCACTTCGCGGGAGCACGGGCGCGCGATCAGGAGCGGACGTAGCTGCCGGGCGCCTCACCGAGCACAGGGTACGCGGCACTCCCCGTGGACGGCGGCTCCCGCAGTTCGCCGGCGCGGGCACCGATCCACGCGGTCCAGTCGGTCCACCAGCTCTCGTGGTGCTCTCGACCGCTTGGCACGCCACGCCTGCGGATCGGCCGGCAGGTCGTCGTTGGTCCAGAGGCGCGCCTTTTCGGGCTGGCGGCATCACGATGCCGGCGATGTGGCCGCCCGACGTCATGACGAAGCGCACCGGGCCCTTGAACAACTGGGTGGTGCGGTAGGCCACGTGCCACGGGACGATGTGGTCGTCGGCGCCGGCGACGATGTAGCTGTCGGCCCTTGATGTCGGAGACCATCAGCGTCTCGCCCATCGCCTCGAAGCGGTCGTTGGCGAGCGCGTTCTCGATGTAGAGCTTGCGCAGGAACTGCGCGTGCGCCTTGCCCGGCATGTTCGTGCTGTCGGCATTCCACGCGAGCATGTCGAACTGCGGGGCTGCCCCCCATCAACCAGCCGTCGATGAGGTAGCGGAACACGAGGTCGTTGGCCTTGATGAGGTCGAACGTGCGCGCCATCTCCCGCCCGTCGAGGTAGCCCCGACGGTCCATCTTGCGGGCGAGCGCGTCGACGGTGCTCGGGTCGGCGAAGACCGTGGCCAGCGCGCCTGCTTCCTGGTAGTCGGTGGCCGACACGAGGTACGTGGACGAGTTGGACGAGGGTCACCCACCGCCGAGGTAGCCGAGCACCATGGTGTTCATCGTGCCGCCGAGGCAGATCGACAGCGTGTTGACGGCGTCGCTGCCGCAGATCTCGCGGGCGACGTCGATCGCGGTGAGCGGGCCGAGGCGGAGGTAGTCGTCGAAGGTGAGGTCGCCCATCGACTCGTCGGGGTTGCGGTAGCTGATCGCGAAGGTGGTGTGCCCGTGGCGCACCGCCCACTCGATCAGGCTCTTCCCCGGCGCGAGGTCGGCGATGTAGTAGCGGTTGATCCACGGCGGGCACACGAGCAGCGGGATCTCGTGCACCTCGTCGGTCTGCGGCGTGTACTGGATCACCTCGATGAGCTCGTTGCGGAACACGACCTTGCCGCGGGTGGCGGCGATGGTGCGCCCGAGCCAGAACGGGCTGGTGTCGACCTGACGGGGCCAGCCGTCGTTGCGCGCGATGTCGCGGATCATGTTGGCCATGCCGCGCACGACGCTGCGGCCGCCCGTCTCGAACGCCCGCTTCAGCGCCGCGGGATTGGAGAGCAGCGCGTTGGTGGGCGAGATGGTGTCGGCGAGCAGGTGCGCGGCGAACTCGGCCTTGGGACCCTCGGGAGCATCGAGGCGGGCCGACTCCGCCACCTCCACGATGAGCTGCGCGGTGAGCAGGTAGGTCTGCAGGAGACCGTGGAACAGGATGTTGTCGCGCCAGGTGGGATCGGCGAAGCGGCGGTCGGCGGGGTCGGGCTCGATCACGCCCGGCAGCTCCACCCCCACCACCCGGGTGGCGAGGTTGGTGGCCACGAGTCCGAGGCCCGCACCGAAGCGCAGCGCGGCCGGCACCGCGCGCCGGGGCCGGACCGCGACCTTGCGCGTCGCCCGCAGGTAGTTGCGCGCCAGGTTGACCGGATCGGTGGTGTCGAACGCCCCGGCAGCGATGCCCAACAGCTCGCCGAGCGCGTTGGGATCGCGCGCGTCGTCGTGCTCGTCGTGGGCGTTCCGGGGAGCCGCCATCTGGTCCACCTCCGATGTGGTCCCGCCCTTGCTACCCGCTGCCACAGGCAGGGACAAGGGACATTGGACCATCTTCACCGGCCCGTCACGGACCCGTCATGAGCGCCGAGGGGAGAAATCCCCTCGATTGGTCAGTTGACGATGACGTCGGGGCGCGGGAAGCCCTGCGCCTCGCACAGCGCGTAGTAGCCCGCGAGCGCGCTGGCGCCGTCGGTGACCGACTCGACCGAGCCGTCCTCGCGCAGGTTGAGGTTCGACCCGTACATGTGGATCCACACGTGGGTGTCGTCCTCGATGCACTGCAGGGTGTGGATCGACCCGGCGGGCTCGTAGAGGAACGAACCCGCGCGGTTCACGTAGTCGTACTCCTTGTACTTCCACGCGCCGCTCACCGTGTAGCCCCACACCGGGCCGGTGTGCTTGTGCTTCTGCACCTCCATGCCGGCCGTGAAGATGTTCTCCACGATCCAGAGCCCCTCCTTGGGGTGCACCTGGAGGACCTTGAGCTTGGAGCCGTCGCCGATCTCGACCCACGGCATGTCGTCGGCGCCGCGGTGGATCGCTTCCTCGACGGCGGGCGAAGTGATGGTCATTGCGGATCCTCCCCGGAACGCATGAGGTACGTGATGTCGGTGCGGTCGCCGGCCCCGAACCGCTGCCCCACCGTGTAGTCGCTCTCGAAGCGGTAGCGGGCGGCCGCGTCGGTCGTCACCGTAGACGACCAGTCGAACGCGCACACCCGCTTCGCGATCAACCAGGTGCCGTCGGGTCCCGCCGGGCGGCGCTCGAAGCGGTCGACGTAGCGCAGGCCGAGGACCATGTCGGTCTGGTGGCCGGCATCGTCGGGCCGGCTGACGTGGTGGGCCTCGCAGTACGTGTCGACGTGGGCGACATCGGGTGCGGCCGGGTCGATGCGGATCCGGGGCGGCCCGACGAAGTGCATGGTGGCCTCGAAGTGCGGGAGCACGTCGCAGACCCACTTCGCGAACTCCGTGCCGTTGCCGCGGAACGCGTTGTGGTCGTCGAAGCCGTCGGGGTGGTAGCAGCCCGCCATCAACTCCTCGTCGAGGCGGTCGGTGCCGCGTGCGAGGTCCATGACGACGTCGGTGATCTCGGCCCGCGAGAGCAACTCGTCGGCGGTGAGCTTGTGGCGGCGGTCGAGGTCGCTCACGCGAGCTCCAGGCCGTTCTCGGCGAGGCCGAGCATCTCGGTGGGCGTGATGCCGAGCGCGCGCTCGAGGTTGCGGTGCAGGTTGACGATGCGGCACTCCGCGGTGGGCGACACCGTGAGGTGCTCGAAGCCGGGCTGGTGCAGCCCGCGTTGCGACGGCAGGAAGTTGCGCACGTCCTGGTTGAGCACCATCCCGAACGGGGGCTCGGCTCCGGTGTCGAGGTCGACCGCGTAGGGCTTGGTGCGCGGCGCGTCGAGGTTCTGCTCGCGCCGGAAGAAGAAGCCGTCCATGAACGCCTCCTCCACGTGCGCGCCGGGGCGGGAGCGCACGATCGACAGCATGTCGCCGAAGAACAGCACCGTGATGTTGGGGAACAGGTTGTACTGCTCGAGGTCGAGCAGTTGCGACGTGGTGAAGTCGCCGAGCTCCACACCTTGCGCGCGGTTGTGCTCGACGATCTGCGCCGCGATGGCGTCGCGCAGGGTGCCGCCGTCGTGGATCGGCGGCACCGGCGCGTCGAGGTCCTTCACGCCCATGCGCTCGCCCATCACCTCGACGAACGCGCGGTACACCTCGGCGTCGTCGAGCGTGCGGCCGACGCGCGGTGACTGCACGCCGTACGACTGCACGAGACGGCCGTGGTGCTCCCACAGGACCTCGGGGCCGTGCACGTCGTCGGCCATGCCGAGCATCTCGCGGTGGATGCCCTGCACGTGGTACGTCTCGCTGAACGCCTCGATGAGCGTCTTCCAGTTGCACTCCTGGCGCATCGAGACGACCGCCGTGCAGCGCCACTCGTCGATGCGCGACCACGCGGTCTCCTGCGGCACCGGGTGCAGCCACCCGGCCAGCGGTTCGGTGCCGGCGGCCGCGGGGTCGCCGTTGACGAACACGAGCGGGCCCCACGTGCCGACGCTCGCCTCGAACAGCGGGTAGTCGTCGTTGCGCACGCCGAACTCGCGGCGCGACGGCACCTCGCGCAGGCGGCCGTCGAGGCCCCACGTCCAACGGTGGAACGGGCAGCGCAGCTCCTGGAGTCCGCCGCCCGCGCCGGTGCAGAGCTCGGCGCCTCGGTGGCGGCACACGTTCTGGAACGCGCGCAGCTCGCCGTCGTCGCCGCGCACCACGAGGATCGACAGCTTGCCGACCTTGTGCTCGTAGTAGTCGCCGGGCTCCGACACGTGGTCGAGGGTGCACGCGAGCTGCCACGTGTTCGGCCACATGTCGCGCAGCTCGCGCTCGAACCACTCGGGCGACGTGTAGCGCGCCGCGGGGATGAGGACCGGCACCGTGCGCGCGGGCGAGGTGGTGACGACCGCCTCCTCCATCTGCAGCGGCGTGTCGTCGGTGGGGAGTTGCACCTCGTAGGTCATCCGCGTGCACCCCGCACGAGCTTGCCGGGACGGGCGCCGGTGTCGTCACCGTTCGCCCAGGTCTGCTCCCCCGCCACGAAGGTGGCGACGTAGCCGTCGGCCTTCTGCACCAATCGGCGGGCGCCGCCGGGCAGGTCGTGCACGAGCTCGGGCCGGTGCAGCCGCAGCGCGTCGTAGTCGATGAGGTTGAGGTCGGCGCGCAGCCCGGGGGCGACGACGCCGCGGTCGCGCAGTCCGTAGAGGTGCGCGGTGTCGCGCGACTGCTTCTGCACGACGAGCTCGATCGGGAGCCGCTCGCCGCGGGAGCGGTCGCGTGTCCAGTGCGTGAGCATGAACGTGGGGATGCTCGCGTCGCAGATCGCACCCACGTGCGCGCCGCCGTCGGAGAGGCCGAGTGCGGCGTTGGGGCTGAGGATCATCTCGCGCATGTCGTCGAGGTTGCCGTAGGAGTAGCCGAGCAGCGCGTGCATCAGCAGCACCTTGCCGTCGTCCTCGAGCATGAGGTCGTACATGACGTCTTCCTCGGCGCGCCCCTCACGGGCGGCGATCGCGGCGACGCTCTGCTCGGGCGCGGGCTCGTAGTCGGGCGGGTCGCCGATCACGAAGACGCGGTCGTAGCGGGTCTGCACGACCTTCATGAGCGGGTTGTCGGGATCGCCCTCGGCGAGGATGGCGGCGCGCACCTCGGGCCGGCGCAGCTCGGCGACCCGCTGGTCGAGCGGGAGCGCCGCGACCTTCTGGTACGTGGGGCGCATCACGAACGGGTGGAAGGTCTGCAACCCGATCAACATGTTGAGCGGACGCCCCGCGACCTGCGCGCGCAGCACGGCACCGTCGGCGGTCGCCTCCTGCGCGAGGCGCAGCACGTCGCGCCACTGGTCGGGGTCGAGGTTGTGCTGCGACAGGCCGAAGCTGATCGGCCGGTTGATGCTGGCCGAGAGACGACGCATCCACGCCACCTCCCGCTCGGGCGCGCTGAGGTCCTCGCCCATCACGCCCGCGGGTGCGAGCTCGAACAGGCCCGCGCCGAGCTCGCCGAGCACGGCGCCGATGCCGAACAGCTCGTCCTCCGCAGCGAAGGTGCCGGGGACCGGTTCGCCGTCGAGGGCACGGTGCATGATCGTGCGCGAGGTGGAGAAGCCGAGCGCGCCCGCCTGGATGCCCTCGCGCACGATGGCGGCCATCGCCGCGATGTCCTCCGGCGTGGCGGGCTCGTTGCGCGCGCCGCGCTCCCCCATCACGTAGGCCCGCACCGCGCTGTGCGGCACCTGCGCGCCGATGTCCATCACGCGCGGCATGGTCTCGAGCGCGTCGAGGAACTGGGGGAACGTCTCCCAGCCCCAGGTGATGCCCTCCGAGAGCGCGGTGCCGGGGATGTCCTCCACGCTCTCCATGAGCTGGATGAGGAAGTCCTCCTCGCCCGGGTGCACCGGGGCGAAGCCCACGCCGCAGTTCCCCATCACCACAGTGGTGACGCCGTGCCAGCACGACGGGGTGAGCAGCGGGTCCCAGGTGGCCTGGCCGTCGTAGTGCGTGTGCAGGTCGACGAAGCCGGGCGTCATCGTGAGCCCGTCGGCGTCGACCGTGCGGCGCGCCGAGGCGTCGTCGAGCGCGCCGGGCGCCGCGACCTCGGTGAACACGCCGTCGTCGACGGCGACGTCGGCCGGCCGCGGCGGTACGCCGTTACCGTCGACGAGCAGCGCTCCCTTCACGACGAGGTCGTGCATGTGGTGATCCCCCCTGGGTCGAAGACCGTTCCTGACGCGCGGTGCGCGTCAGGACATCGCGCCGTTGGTGGTGTCGCGCCCGGAGCGCAGCACGGTGCCGGTGCGGTTCGTGGTGAGCGCGCCGTCGCGCACGACCGGGGTGCCGTTGACGAGCACGTCGCTCACGCCGATCGCGTCGGCGAAGAGGCGGCCCGCGCCGCCCGGCAGGTCGTACTGCATGGCCACGGGCTCGCTGTCGACCGTGGCCGGATCGAACACGGCGAGGTCGGCCTGGTGGCCCTCGCGCACCACGCCCCGGCCCTTGAGGCCGTAGAGCTCGGCCGGCACCTGCGTGATGAGCTGCACGGCCTCTTCGAGCGGCATGAGCGAGTGGTCGCGCACGGCGGCGAGGAAGCGGGTCGCGTAGTTGGCGGTGGAGAACATGTCGAGGTGGGCGCCGGCGTCGGACGCGCCGATCAACGCCCGCCGGTCACGCCACACCTGCACGCGCGCCTTCCAGTCGTCGGCGGACTCGGGGAGCGGCGTGGTGCCGAAGCCCGTGTTGAGGTCGTCGGCGATCGCGATCGACGTGAGCACGTCCCACGGGTCGCGGCCCTCGGCCTCGGCGATCTCGCCGACGGTCTTGCCGCGGTACTGCTCGTTCTCCGGTGCGAACACGTCGAAGATGCGGAGACGCTCCCACTGCGCCAGGGTGCGCATCGGGTTGGCCTCGCTCTGCGCGGCGTCGTTGAGCGCCTTGCGCTGCTCGGGGTCGCGGAACACCGCGAGCTTCTGGTCGAGCGGGAGCAGCATCACCTTCTCCCAGTTCGGCATCGCGTCGAGCACGAAGCCGGCCCGGAACGAGAGGCGCAGTGTGAACGCAATCGGGATGGTGAGGGCGACGACGCGAGCGCCGTGCTTCGCGGCGTAGGTACCGGCCTCGAGCTTGCCCTCGCAGTCGGCGAGGTTGCCGGCGGTGACCGCCATGACGTTCCAGTTGATCGGTCGCTGCGCGGCGGCCGACATGTCGGTCATCAGCTGCACGGCCCACGGCTCGAACTGCGGACCGACCATCGGGATGATCTCGAGTGCGGTGCCCTCGAACTCGCCGCACACGCGGGCGAGCTCCACCAGCTCGTCGGTGGACGCGTAGCGCGACGGGACCATGTTGCCGTCGGGGTCGTTGTGCGTGCGCGCGTACGACGACGTGAAGCCGAGGCCGCCGGCGTCGAGGCCGTCGCGCAGCAGCGCCTTCATCGCCTCGAGCTCCTCGGGCTTGGCCTCGCGCACCGTGGCCTCGCTGCCCATGACGACGCGGCGGATGGCGGAGTGGCCGACGGAGAACCCGATGTTGATGCCCACGTGGCCGTCGAGCGTGTCGAGGTACTCGCCGGTGCTCTTCCAGCTCCACGGCACCCCGGTGCGCAGCGACTCGAGCGGCATCCCCTCGACGCGCGCCAGCATCTTCATGAGGTACTCGCCGTCGGAGGGGTCGTCGGAGAGCGGCGCGATGGTGAAGCCGCAGTTGCCGGCGAACGCGGTGGTGACACCGTGCAGCGGCGACGGCGTCATGGCGTCGTCCCAGAACACCTGCGCGTCGTAGTGGGTGTGCACGTCGACGAAGCCGGGCGTGATCACCTTGCCGGTGGCGTCGATGGTGGTCGCCGCCTCACCTTCGACGGTGCCGATCGCGACGACCTTGTCGCCCTCGATGCCGACGTCGGCGCGGCGGCGGGCCGCCCCGGTGCCGTCGACGACCTCGCCACCCCTGATCACCACGTCGAGCATGTCGGTCTCCCCCGTTGCGCGTGTGACCTCCGAGCGTAGACCTGTTGCCCGCGGCACAGGCCGTACAGTCGCCCGCATGGACCTCATCGACGCCCTGCGCACCACCGGATCGGTGCGTGACTTCACCGACGAGCCCGTGCCCGACGAGGTGATCCACCGCCTCCTCGACACCGCCCGGTTCGCGCCGAATGGCGGGAATCGACAGGCCTGGAAGGTGGTGGTGCTGCGCGACCCGCAGGTGCGGGCGCGGATGCGTGACGCCTACCTCATCCACTGGTACGAGTACCTGGCCCTGCGGGTGGCCGGGCTCACGCCCTTCGCCCCCGTCCACGACCCCGCCGCGGAGGCCGCCGCGCTCGAACGCGAGCCGGAGCTGCGGGCCGCGGCCGAGGCGGGCGCGGTCGGGTTCGCCGAGCGGATCGACCAGGCGCCGGTGCTCCTCGCCGTGCTCGCCGACCTGCAGCACGTGGCGGCGATGGACCGCGGGTTCAGCCGCTACACGATGGTCGGGGGCGCCTCGATCTACCCGTTCGTCTGGAGCATCCTGCTCGCCGCGCACGAGGAGGGCCTCGCCGGGGTCATGACCACGGCCGCCATTCGCGAGGAGGGCGCGGCCGAGGCGATCCTCGGTGCGCCCCCGGAGTACGCGATGGCCGCGCTGATCGCGCTCGGCCACCCCGAGGGTCGTCGCCCGACCAGGCTGCGCCGCAACCCGGTGGAGGAGTTCACCACCGTCGACTCCTGCACCGGCCCCGCCTTCCGGATCGACTGACCGAACTTGCGTCGCTGAGGACCGCTCTACCGGGAATCTCGACGCAAGTTCGGGGCTAGGGGCGGCAGAGGAGCTCGCCGTGGAGGACGGCGAACCAGCCGTCGGGGTCCGCGGCCCAGGCGCGCCAGCCCGCGGCGAGGTCGGCCAACTCGGCCGCGTCGGCGATGCCGAGCTCCTGGGCGCGGCCGCCCACACGCGACGACGTGATGCGGTCGGCCCACAGACCGCCCCACCAGGCGCGGTCCTCCTCGTTCGCGAAGCACCACACCGAAGCGCTGCTCGTGACCTCGGAGAACCCCGCGGCGTTCGCCCACGCGCTGAGCATGCGCCCGGCGTCGGGCTCACCGCCGTCGGCACGGGCCACCTGCTGGTACACGTCGAGCCAGCGGTCGAGGCGCGGGTCGGCGGGGAACCAGGTGAACGCGTGGTAGTCGGCGTCGCGCACGGCGACGAGACCGTCGGGCGCGCACGCCGCTCGCATCGCCCGCAGCGCGCCGACGGGGTCGGGCAGGTGCTGGAGCACCTGGTGGGCGTGCACGACGTCGAACGGACGGCCTCCGCCCTGCGGGTCGAGCGCGTCGAGGTCGAGCGCGTACACGTCGCCGACGGTGAAGGTCACGTTGTCGACGCCCTGCGCGGCGGCGTCGCGTGCCGCACCGTCGACGATGTCGGCCGGGGGCTCGATGCCGACGACCGGGCCCGGCGCGACCCGGCGCGCGAGATCGAGGGTGATGGTGCCGGGGCCGCAGCCGACGTCGAGCACGCGCATGCCCGGGCGCAGGTGCGGGAGCAGGTAGGCGCAGGAGTTCTCGGCGGTGCGCCAGCGGTGCGACCGCAGCACGCTCTCGTGGTGCCCGTGGGTGTAGCCCGGATCGCTCATGCAGGCGAGGCTACGGGCCGTTCCCATCTAGGCTCCGCGGATTATGGAACCGATGGAAGCCCTCTCCCGCGCCGACGCCCAGTTCGCCCGTGTCATCGGGGAGGTCACCGTCGACGACCTCGACCGGCCCACGCCCTGTGAGGGCTGGGACGTGCGCGCCCTCCTCAACCACGTGGTGGGTGGCAACCGCATGAGCGTGGTGGCGCTCGAGGGTGGCTCCCGCGACGACGTGCTCGCCGTGTTCGGCGACGACCTGTTGGCCGACGACTACCTGGTCGCCTACCAGGACAGCGCCGCCGACCAGCTCGCCGCGTTCGAGGAGGACGGGGCGCTCGCCGGGATGGTCCACCACCCGATCGGCGAGGTGCCGGCCGCGCAGCTGCTGCAGTTCCGCATCGGCGACCTCACCCTGCACTCGTGGGACCTCGCGCGTGCGATCGGCGCCGACGAGACCGTCGACCCGGCGCTCGCCGCGTACGTGCTCGCCGCGTTGCTGCCGATGGGCGACCACATCAAGGAGGTCGGCGTGTTCGGCGAGGGCCCGAGCGGCACGGTGCCCGACGACGCGCCCGACCAGCAGCGCCTGCTCGACCTCGCCGGCCGCCGCTCGTGACCGACGGGGCGTCGCCCGGCGCCCGCGTCGACGTCGAGTTCGCCGACCACGAAGGAGTCACCCTGCGGGGGTGGCTGTTCGCGGGTTCGGGGACGGCCGCCGCGCCCGGTCCCGCGCTGGTCATGGCCCACGGGTTCTCCGCCACGAAGGAGATGGCCCTCGACCGCTTCGCGGCGGTCTTCGCCGCCGCGGGCGTGACGGTGCTGGCGTACGACCACCGGTGCCTGGGCGCCAGCGACGGCGAACCGCGTCAGCTGGTCGACCCGTACCTGCAGGCGCGCGGCTACCGCGCCGCGCTCGACTGGTTGTGCGCGCGGCCCGAGGTCGACGCCGGGCGCGTCGGCATCTGGGGTTCGAGCTTCTCGGGTGGCGAGGTGCTCGTGGTCGGTGCGGTCGACCGCCGGGTCCGCGCCGTCGTCGCGAACGTGCCGCTCGCGGGCTTCCCCGGCGTCGACTACACCGACGCGGCGTCCGTCGCCGAGCGCTTCGACGCCCTGCGGGTCGCGCTCGACGACCCCGCGGGGCCGGGCACCGCGGGTTCGCCGGTCGATCCCGCCGGCCCGCTCGCACCCGTGCACGCGCCGGGCAACGAGCTGCACGTGGTGATGCCCCAACCCGAGAGCACCGAATGGTTCCTCCGGGCCGGCGGCGAGGGGACGAACTGGGAGAACCGCATCTTCCTCGGCGGCACGCCCGAGGGTGCGCCCGCCTTCGATCCCGGCGTCGCGGCGGCACACCTCGCACCCACGCCGCTGCTGATGGTGGTGGCGTCCGACGACACGCTCGCGGCCACCGACGTCGCGCTCGCGACCTTCGAGCGCGCGGGCGCGCCGAAGCAGCTCGAGCTGGTGGAGGGCCACCACTTCGTGGACTACGACGGCGAGTCGTTCACCCACGTGGCGCGGGTGATGACCGACTTCCTGACGCAGTACCTCTAGCTCGCGGCGGCGTCGCCGATGCCGGCGCGCCGGCGCTGCACGGACTCGAACGCCGCGCCGAGCTGACGGATCTGCTGACGCGTGAGGTGATCGAGCAGGTGACGGCGCACGCCGTCGACGTGCACGGGTGCCGCCTCCTCGAGCCGGGCGAAGCCGTCGTCGGTGAGCACCGCGAGGCTGACGCGCCGGTCGTCGGCGCTGGGCTCACGCGTGACGAGGCCGTCGCGCACGAGGCCGTCGAGCCGCCGGGTGAGGCCGCTGGGTGACAGGTGCAGGCGCGACGCGAGGTCGCACATGCGCATCCGGCGCTCCGGCGCCTCGGAGAGGTTCACCAGCACGGCGTAGTCGCCCTCGTCGAGGCCGAAGTTCGCCGCGAGCTCGGCGTCGAGCGCGGCGTGGACGTCGCTCGTGAGCATGATCAGCCCGCGCCAGGCCTTCATCTCCTCGTCGTCGAGCCAACGGGGTTCGGCGCCGGCCCGCGAACCGACGCGGGTGTCGGGCTTCGGTGCGTCTGCGGGGGTTGCTGCCATGTCTCCGACCCTACCAGGAAGAAGCGCGAACACAACTGTTGACACCGCAACCTTGTGTATGGAATACTTGCGTCCACAAGCGAGTTCACGACAGCGAACCGTCCCGCCAGACCCCACCGCACAGGAGCAGCACCCCCATGAGCAACCTCTCGGACCTCACGCCCGGCACCTGGACCGTCGACGCCTCCCACTCCACCGTGGGCTTCGTCGCCCGCCACCTGATGATCACCAAGGTGCGCGGCCGCTTCACCGAGTTCTCGGGCAGCATCGAGATCCCGGCCAACCCCCTCGACGCCACCCTCGAGGCCACCGTGAACCTCGCCTCGGTCGACACCGGCGACGCCGGCCGCGACGAGCACCTCCGGGGCGCCGACTTCTTCAAGGTCGAGGAGTCGAGCGAGATGCACTTCAAGAGCACCGGCGTGAAGGAGAAGGGCGGTGAGTACGCCCTCCTCGGCGACCTCACCATCGCGGGCCTCACCCACCCGGTCGAGTTCGAGCTCGAGTTCGACGGCGTCAGCACCGACCCATGGGGCAACACCAAGGCCGGCTTCACCGCCACCACCGAGATCAGCCGCAAGCAGTGGGGTCTCGAGTGGAACGTGGCGCTGGACACCAAGCGCGTGCTCGTCGGCGACAAGATCAAGGTCGAGCCCTCGACATCCAGGCCGTGAAGGGCTGACCTGGCTCCACGCGATATCAAAGTACGCAATACGGTGTAGGCGGGCGCCCGCGGGCCCGCCCCCACCTCCGGTCCCCTCCCCCACTCGTCCCCGCAGTTGCGGCCGTCCCGAGGAGGCGGAATCCCCATGAAGGTCCAGGAGCCTCGGCTTCACGGTCCTCTACGTGCGCGCACTGAGGCGTCGGCGCACTTCTACGGGGATGTCCTCGGTCTCCCCGCCATCGGCGACGCCCGGCCCGGTGCTCCGCGCGTACTCGGGCGGGCGCACGCACCACGAGCTGGCGGCTCATCGAGGTCGGGCCCGACAGCCGATGCCGCCCGGGCGGCGGCTCGGTCTCTACCACCTCGGCTTCAAGATCGGGACCACCGACGACGAGCTGCGCGACGCCGTGCGCGACCTGCAGGAGGCCGGGGTCACCATCGTGGGCGCCTCCGACCACACGGTCACGCACTCGCTCTACGTGCTCGACCCCGACGGCAACGAGCTCGAGCTCTTCGTCGACGTCCTCCCCGAGGGCGCGTGGAAGGACGACCCGTCGCTCGTCATGCAGCCCACCCGCGCGCTCTCGCTCTGACGCGGCGCGCCGCGGGCTACTGCAGGTAGTCCTCGAGCCGGGCGATGGTGAAGCCCTGCTCCTTGCAGGTCTGTACCACCTTCTGCAGGTCGACGAGCAGGTCGGTGCGCCAGTGCATCAGCACGATGTCGCCCGGCGTGAGCGCGGTGCCGTCCTGCAGGTCGAAGCGACCGTCGTTGGTGGAGCCCTTCCACATGACGATCGCCTTGTACCCGCACGACGCCGCGATCGCCCGCACGTTGTCGTTGTACGAGCCGTACGGCGGGCGGAACAACGTGGGACGGGTGCCGAAGCGCGCCTGGTAGTCGTCGAGCGTGCCGCAGATCTCCGACTGCATCTGGCCGTACGACAGCTTGGTGAGGTCGGGGTGGTTCACCGTGTGCGACTGGATGCTGGCGCCGAGCGCCTGCGTCTGCTTCCAGAAGTCCTCGCCGGCGTCGGCCTCACCCTGCACGAGGAAGTTGGTGAACGGGATCTTGGCCTCGCGCAGGTAGTCGAGCACCGCGGGATCGCGGATCATGCCGTCGTCGATGCCGAGGAAGATCACCTTGTCGGTGGTCGGGATCCGGCTGAAGACGGGTGCGAGGTTGGTGGCCGGCAACGGGACCGGCGTAGGTGTGGGGCGCGGCAGGAGCCCGAACCCGTACTTCGGGGCCTTGGTGGTGGTCGTCGGCGCGACCGTCGTGGTGGGGGCCGCAGTGGTGGCGGTGGTGGCCTGGGTGACGGCGGGCGCCTGCGTGCCGCTGGTGCCCGACTCGTCGCCGGCGAGCGCCACCGCGGCGTGCGGGCTGCCCGAACCGCCACCGAGCGACGGCACCACCGCGCCCACGAGGAGCACGACCACCACCGTCACGCCCACGGCGACGGCGAAGGGGCGCCAGGGCGACGCCGACCGAGACGAGGATCGCGCCGGGACACGGGCGCGTTCGCCCGGCCTGCCCGGACCCGAGGGGTGAACCACGGCGGCAATGGTACCGACGGGGCTACGTTGCGCCCGTGTCATCGCCGCCCTGGGAGCCGAACGAGAAGCGCTCGATCGTCGCGCTCCTGACGGCGATGACCTGCTCGTCGACCGCGGTCGCCATGGTGACGACCGTCCTCGGCAAGTTGGTGTTCGACCTCACGGGCAGCGAGCTCGCACTCGGGCTCCTGGGCCTCGCCGAGTTCGCCCCGGCCGCGCTGCTCATCTTCGTGACCGGCCCCGTCGCCGACCGTCTCGACCGCCGCAAGGTCGCCTGCGTCGCCCTGTTGCTCGAGGCCGCGACCATCGGCGCCATGGCGCTCTACGCCGCCTCCGACCCCACCTCCACCGGGCCGATCTTCGTGCTGGTCGTCGCCTTCGGGACGTTCCGGGCGTTCGCCAACCCGGCCACCCGCTCCCTCCCGGCCGACACCGTGAGCGCGGAGCGGCTCCCCTGGCTAGTCGCCCGCCAGTCGATCACCTGGCAGGTCGCCGGGATCTTCGGCCCCGTGCTCGGCGGCTTCCTCTACGTGGCGGGGGTGGGCATCCCCTTCGCCCTCGGCGCCGCGCTCGTGGTGGTCGGCGCGCTGGTGATCCTGCTCGTGCAGCCGCGGCCCGTGGCGAACAAGCCCGAGCGCACCCGCCCGAGCATGAAGGACGCGATGGCCGGTCTCCGGTTCGTGCGCTCCGAGCCGATCCTCCTGGGTGCGATCACGCTCGACCTCTTCGCGGTGCTCTTCGGTGGTGCGGTGGCGCTGCTGCCCGCGATCGCCGAGGACCGTCTCGGGGTGGGTGCGGTCGGCCTCGGCTGGCTGCGCGCCGCGATCGGCATCGGCGCGGCGGCGGTCACGCTCGTGCTCGCGTTCAAGCCGCTGCACCGGCGGGTCGGGCCGATCCTCCTCGCGTCGGTCGCGATCTTCGGCGTGGGCACCATCGTGCTCGGCGTCACCACCAGCTTCGCGATCGCGTTCCTCTCGTTGATGGTGCTGTCGGGGGCCGACGCGGTGAGCGTGTTCATCCGGTCGACGCTGGTGCCGCTCGTCACCCCGCACGACATGCGCGGCCGGGTGCTCGCGGTGGAGATGGTGTTCATCGGCGCGTCGAACGAGCTCGGCGCGTTCGAGTCGGGCGTCGTCGGCCAGTTGCTGGGCCCCGCGGCCGCGGTCGTGCTCGGCGGTGTCGGCACTCTCGCGGTGGCCGGCCTGTGGTTCCGCATCTTCCCGGCGCTCGCACGGGTCGACCGCTTCCCGGAGGCGGCCGATCCCGCGGAGCTCGCCGCCGAGGTCATCGAGCAGGAGTCGATCGACCGTGGCACGCTCGAGCGCGACGGCGGGTGACGGTGGCTGACGACAGCTGGAGGTCGCCGGGCTAGCTTCTCGCCCGTCCCACCCGTCCCACGTATGCCCCGGGAGTGCCCGTGATCCTCGACCTGTTCCGCCTCGACGGCAAGGTCGCCGTCGTCACCGCCGGTGGCCGCGGCATCGGCGCCGCGTGTGCCCGTGCCTTCGCCGAGGCCGGCGCCGACGTCGCCATCTCGGCCCGCACCGCGGAGCAGCTCGAGGAGGTTGCCACCGACGTGCGGGCGCTCGGGCGTCGGTGCCTCGTGATCCCGGCGAACCTCGACGACCTCGACAACCTCGACGCGCTGGCGCAGCGGACCGCCGACGAGTTCGGGCGCATCGACATCGTGGTCAACAACGTGGGCGGGTCGATGCCCGCGCCGCTCACGGCCACCGACGTGCGCGCGCTGGAGCAGGCCTTCCACTTCAATGTGAGCACTGCGTTCGCGCTCACACAGGCCGCGCTCCCCCACCTCGTGGCGACGGGGAACGGCTCGATCATCAACATCACGTCGCTCGTCGGTCGACTGAGCGACCGGGGCTTCGCGGCCTACGGCACGGCCAAGGCCGCGCTCGCGCACATGACGCGTCTCTTGGCGGCCGACTGCGCGCCGAAGGTGCGGGTGAACGGCATCGCGCCGGGCTCCATCGCCACCTCGGCGCTCGAGATGGTGCTCACCATGGACGAGCTGCGCGACGAGATGATCGTCAAGACGCCGCTCAAGCGCCTCGGGGTCGCCGACGACATCGCAGCCGCCGCGCTCTACCTCGCGTCCGACGCCGGCGCGTTCATGACCGGGAAGATCCTCGAGGTCGACGGCGGCCTGGAACACCCCAACCTCGACATGCACATCCCCGACCTCTGAGCCGCACCCGCAGGAGACCCGTCATGGAAGACCACTCGGTGAAGCTGTCCGTCGGCATGCCGCCGGGGCCCGACGCACTCGAGTACGCGCGACTCGCCGACGAGCTCGGGTACGAGCGCATCTGGCTCTACGACTCCGCCGCGCTCTACGAGGACATCTGGATCTGGCTCGCTCGCATCGTCGAGCACACCTCGATGCAGGTGGGCACCGCGGTGCTCGTGCCGAACCTGCGCCACCCGATGACGACCGCGTCGGCGATCGCGACCATCGAGGGCATCGCGCCCGGTCGTCTGGCAGTGGGCTTCGGCACCGGTGCGACCGCGCGCTGGGTGCTCAACAAGCCCGCCCTGTCATGGGCGACGACCCGCCGCTACATGGAGCAGGTGCACGGTCTGCTCCGGGGCGAGGTCGTCGAGATCGACGGGGAGCAGTGCCAGATGGTCCACCACCCCGACTGGGCCCCCGCCCGGCCGCTCGACGTGCCGCTGTTGGTGTCGGCGTTCGGGCCGAAGGGCCTGGAGATCGCGGGTGAGATGGCCGCGGCCGGCACCATCCAGGGCATCTTCGCCATGGCCGACGTCGACGTGCCGATCGACTGGCGGATCGTCATGACCGCGGGCACCGTGCTCGAGGACGGCGAGACGATCACCGACGAGCGGGTGAAGCAGGCGCTCGGGCCTTGGTACGTCGTGCGCTACCACGGCGTGTGGCAGATGTTCCCCGACGGGGTCGCCGGGATGCCCGAGGGTGAGGCCTGGCTCGCCGGCGTGAACGCGGAGCGGCCCGAAGGGCAGCGCCACCTCGCGGTGCACGAGGGTCACGTCACCAACGTGATGCCCCGCGACCGTGACGCGCTCGACGCCGCGGGCGACGCGCTCGCGACCACGGGCTGGGTGGGCACGCGCGAGGAGCTGCGCGCCCGCGCCCACGCCGCGGAGGCCGCGGGCACGAAGGAGATCCTCTTCACCCCCGCGGGCGACATCGAGCGCGAGATGCGCGCCTTCGCCGAGGCCATCCTCGGCTGACCCGTCCAGGTTGGGTCAGCAAGCCAGGCATGAGCTGGTTTGGTGACGCAACCTGCGAGAGAGCGGGAAGACTGCGGCCCTAGAACTCGACGTCGAGCTCTTCCATCTCCTCGGGTTCCTCGAGGGCCTTGTGCTCCCACTCCTGCATCTCGGGGAGGGCGAGGATGCGCGCGCAGTAGTCGGCGACCGCGCCCTCGAGTTTCACGTCGTAGGTGCGGAAGCGCGTGCACACGGGCGCGTACATCGCGTCAGCCATCGTGAGGTGGTCACCGATGAGGTAGGGGCCGCCCCACTGGGTGAGCGCGCCGTGCCAGACCTCGATGATGCGGTCGATGTCGGCCTGCACGCCGGCCCACACCGGGTAGTCCTTGTACCGCGCCCGGATGTTCATGGGCAGTCCGGCCCGGAGGTTGGCGAACCCCGCGTGCATCTCGCCGCTGATCGACCGGCAGTGCGAGCGCATGCCGGCCTCCTCCGGGAGCAGCCGCGCCTTCGGGAACCGCTCGTGGAGGAACTCGCCGATGGCGAGGGTGTCCCACACGTAGAAGGTGCCGAACTCGAGGCGGGGCACCCGGAACGACGAGGAGAGCATCAGGAGCTCGGCCCGGGTGTCGGGGTCGTCGTGGGCGACGACCTGCTCCTCGAACTCGATGCCGGAGAATTTGCAGAGCAACCAGCCGCGCAACGACCACGCGCCGTAGTTCCTGCTGTTGATGGTCAACGTGGCCGTGGCCATGGCGTCACCTCGGGGGGAGTCGGGGTGCGAAGGCGAATTGTGGCCGATGGCGAGGGGTAATGCTCGGATCGTGCCCTTCGGAGCCGAGATTGTCTACTGTGCTCCCCACGCAAACGGGGCTGCGAGCTGCGCGGTCCCAGGGCGGTGAGGCGCTGATGCTGTACATGGCGTACCAGGCTCAGGCAGACCTCATGACACCTGTGCGCGCGATGGCCGACATCATGCGGCAAGGTGTGCGTCAGCTTCCCGCGCCCTTCGCCGACTCGTTGGTCGCGCGCAACGTCGCGGCGGCGAGCGAGCTCGTCGGGCGCGCCCATCTCACGCACCAGCGGCCTCCCTTCGGCATCGACACGATCAAGGGGCGGCGCCGCACCATGAAGGTGCGGGAGGAAGCGGTCGACGTCCGCCCGTTCGGCACACTGCTGCACTTCAAGAAGGACAACAAGCTCCCCCAGCCCAAGGTGCTGCTGGTCGCGCCGCTGTCGGGGCACTTCGCCACGCTGCTGCGAGGCACGGTGCGCACGCTGCTCACCGAGCACGACGTCTACATCACCGACTGGCACAACGCGCGCGACGTCGGCCTCGAGCACGGTCGCTTCGGGTTCGACGAGTACGTGCAGCACATCATCGACTGGCTCGAGGTGCTCGGGCCCGGTACGCACCTCATGGCGGTGTGCCAGCCGTGCGTCCCCGCGCTGGTCGCCGCGTCGGTGATGGCGCAGGGCAAGCACCCGGCGCAGCCGTCGAGCCTCACGCTCATGGCCGGTCCGATCGACACGCGGATCGCGCCCACCGCGGTGAACGACCTCGCGATGGAGCACTCGCTCGAGTGGTTCGAGCGCAACCTCATCACGTGCGTGCCGATGCGATACCCGGGGCGGTTCCGCCGCGTGTACCCGGGCTTCCTGCAGGTCGCGTCGTTCGTGTCGATGAACCCGGAGCGCCACCTGAGCCAGCACCGCGAGCTGTACCAGCACCTCGTCGACGGCGACGAGGAGAGCGCCCAGGTCATCGAGGACTTCTACGACGAGTACTTCGCGGTGCTCGACATGACCGCCGAGTTCTACCTCGACACCGTCGACGTCGTGTTCCAGCGCCAGCTCCTCGCCAAGGGCGAGCTCGAGTTCCAGGGGCGCCTCGTCGAGCCCAAGGCGATCAAGCGCACCTCGCTGCTCACCGTCGAGGGCGAGCGCGACGACATCTGCAGCCCGGGGCAGACCTACCCCGCGCACGACCTCTGCTCGTCGATCCGGCCGATGCACCGTCGCCACCACCTGCAGCCGGGCGTGGGGCACTACGGCGTCTTCAACGGGCGCCGGTGGGAGACGCAGATCTACCCGCTCGTGCGCAACCACATCCTCGCCTCCAACACCTGAGCGCCTGATCCGTGGCGGCCTCGCTCGGGTCTCCGCTGGCGGGCGTCCGCGTGCTCGACCTGTCGGCCATCGTCGCCGGGCCCATCTGCGGCCGGGTGCTCGCCGACCTCGGGGCCGAGGTGGTGAAGGTGGAGGCGCCCAAGGGCGACGGCTCGCGCCTGTTCCCGCCGGGTGGCCCGCCGGCCGCGGGTGCGGAGCGACCGGGCCCGTACTTCTCGCACCTCAACGCCGGGAAGCGCGACGTGTGCATCGACCTGCGCACGGATGCCGGAGCCGCCCTGGTCGCGCGACTCGCCGACGAGTGCGACGTGCTGCTCGAGAACTTCCGCCCCGGCGTGCTGGAGAAGCGTGGGCTCGGCGCCGACGCGCTGCTCGAGCGCAACCCGCGCCTCGTGTACTGCTCGATCACGGGATTCGGGGTCGACGGACCCTGGGCGCACCGCCGGGTGGTGGCGCCGGTGGCGTGGGCCGAGGCCGGCCGGGTGGAGCTCGACGCGCGCATGTACGGCGACGAGCCCCGGCAGCCCGTGCACGTCGAGGGCGACCTCGTCCCCGGGTTCATGGCGGTCAGTGCGGTGCTGGCCGCGCTGTTCCAGCGCGAACGCACCGGGCGGGGGCAGCACCTCGACGTGGCCATGACCGAGGCGGTCGTCTACGCCGACGAGTGGGCGTCCACCGATCTCGCGGGGTACGACGGCCCGCGCATGCCCGACCAGTGGACCTATCCGGTCGTGACGGTGGCCGACGGCACGCAGGTCGCGCTGGTGGGCGACCCCACCCGGTTCTTCGCCACGTTCGCGGGTGCGCTGAGCGATGCGCCGGTCGAGGAGCCTGCGGATCGCGACGCGGCCATGCGCGTCATCCGTTCGTTGTGCGCGGCGATGCCCGACTTCGAGACGCTCGAGTCCCGGCTCGCGGCCAGCGGCAACATGGCGGGCCGGGTGCGATCGGTCGCCGAGCTCGCCGACACCGAGTGGGCCGTGCACCGCGGGCTGTTCACCGAGGTCGAGCCGGGCACCCGCGTCACGAGCGCGCCATTCCGGTCCCGGCACGCGGAGATCGGGGTGCGGGGTGCCGCGCCCACTCGCGGTGAGCACACCCGGGGTGTGTTGGGCGAGGTGCTCGGCCTCTCCCCCGCCGAGCTCGACGCGCTGCAGCGCGACGGTGTGATGGAACAGGCCTGATCAGAGGAACGCGCGCGCGACCCGCACCGCCGTGGGCGAGGTCGCCGTCGCACTCGAGGGGTGCGGACTGCACATCGAGCCAGCGTTGCGTGACGACCCGGCACCAGACGCCGGCGTCGCCGCGCACCGTTGCGGCGGCGGCGCCCGGGGCCGGGCCGAATTCCCACGGTGCGCCCGATGGCGAGCGCAGCTCGACCCGCAGTTGCTCGGGTGGCGCCGACGGGTCCTCGCCGGCCACCGCGAACGCGACCGGGAGCGAGCGCCAGCCGAGGCGCGCGACGTGCACGAGGCGGTCGGTGTCGACCGGCTCGACGTCGACCGCAGCGAAGCAGTCGAGTCCGTGCGCCCACGTCTCCATCAGCCGCGCGGTGGCCAGTGACCGCACCGCCATGCGTCGGCGACCCCACGGCACGCGGTCGCGGTCGCCGCGCGCCGCGAATGCCTCGACCGTGGCCTCGCGTGCGCCACGCCACTCGGAGAGCAGCGCGTCGGCGTCGGCGGGTGCGACCCACGTGAACGGACCGCTGCCCACCGGGTCGCGGTCGTCGACCACGCTCCCGTACGCGAGCAACTCCGAGAGGCAGAGGTGCTCCACCGTGTCGCGCACCGACCAGCCCTCCGCGGGGGTGGGCGCGTCCCACTGTGCCCCTTCGTCCGTGCCGTCGAGCGACGTGAGCAGGTCGTCGAGCGCCTGCTGTTCGGCGCGCAGGTCGGCGAGGAGCGCGACGTCCTCCACCGTGGTCAGACCTCGTCGAGCAGTTGCTCCAGCACCATGGCCGGCGGGTTGTCGCGCCAGATGGTGTGGTCCTCGGGCATCAGGCCGCGGTCGACCGCACGGTTCATCACCCGCACGACGATGGCGCAGTAGCGCACCGCCGCGCAGATCTCCCACCACTCGATGTCGCGCACCGTGCGGCCGGAGACCCGCTCGTACACCGCGAGCTGCTCCTCACGCGTGAGGTCGCCTTCGGGGCGCGGCAGGCCCGGCCACTCGTGCATCGTGCGGTCGAACATGATCCACCAACCCACGTCGAGCTCGGGCGGCGCGATCGAGGCGGCCTCGAAGTCGGTGGCGCACACGCACTCGAAGTCGACGAAGCGCATGTTGCCGGGCCGCGGGTCGCCCCAGCACAGGCCGACCGGGCTCGGCGTGATCTCGTGGGTGCGGAGGTACTCCCACCCGCGCTCCATCACCGGGTGGACGCGGTCGCGCAGTTCGTCGCGTCCGTAGCGCTCCCAGAGCGCGAGCTGGTGCTCGATGCCGGGCGTGGTGCCGGGCGCGACGAGGAAGTCGAGGCCGGCGGCGCGCCAGTCGACCTCGTGCACCGCGGCCACGGTGGCCAGGCCGCGCTCGAGCAGCTGCGTGCGCTGCGCGGGGCTGGCGTCGACGAAGAAGCCGGATGCCACGTAGGGCGGGTCCTCCACCGGCACGTCGCCGGGCACGTACCCCATCACGAAGAAGGGCGTGTCCATCACCGACGGGTCGGCCTCGTACCCGAGCATGGGCGCCACGGGCACCGCGGAGTGGCGACCGAGCGACTCCATGATCCGGTACTGCAACTCGATCTCGACCTGCCACCCGGGCACCTGCACCGGGTAGACGGGCGGCTCCGGGCTCTCACGGCGCAGCACGACCTTCTCGGCCTGCTCGTTGCCTTCACGGGTGACCGCGAGGTCGAGCACGAGCGTCTCCGCCGAGAAGCCGGAGCTGGCGCCGGTGCTCCCGGTGACCGTGACCGCCTCGACGCCGGGCAGGTGCGCGGTGAGCCAGCCGCCGAGGGGTGCGGTCCATTCGGGCAGGTCGGTCATCCGTCGTTCTCCGTGGTGGAACCCGGCATGGTGGAGCCGGGTGCAGGCAGGGCGAGCACGTAGCGCAGGTCGACCGGCGATGTGATCGATCCGATCACTGCGGCGGCGCAGTCGTCGACCGTCATCGCGCCGGGGCCGTTGTCGTGGGTGTACCCCCGGCCGATCCAGTCGGCCGACAGCTCGCCCAGCAGCTCGCGGTCCCAGTTGGCGTACACGTCGGTGGGCAGCGTCTGGCCGACTGCGACGCAGGAGAACCCGACCTCGGGGTGCTCGGCGCGCCAGGCGCGCACCATCTCGTCGAGCGCGGCCTTGCTCGCGTCGTAGGCCCCCATGCCGGGGAGCGGGCGGCCGACCGCGGAGGCCGAGATGTAGACGGCGCGTCCGCCACCCTTGCCGGCGTACGCCTGCAGGTGCGGCAACGCCGCACGGGTGACGAGGCTGGCGCCGGTGACATTGGTGCTGAACACGTCGTGCCAGAGCTCGGCGTCGGTGTCGCGCATGCGCCGCAGCGGGTCGATGCCGGTGGAGTACACGAAGGCATCGAGGCCACCGAGGCGGTCGACGGTGCCCGCGACCACGCCGTCGCAATCGGCGGGCTCGCGGACGTCGCAGCGCACTGCGTGGGCGCGCTCGCCGATCGCGGCGACCGCGCCGGCGAGCTTGTCCTCGCGGCGACCGGCGAGCACCACGTGCGCGCCGGCTTCGGCGAGCTGGCGGGCGACGGCGAGGCCGATGCCCGAGGTGGCGCCCACCACGAGGATGCGGGCGTCGTGCAGTTCCATCGGTCAGTTCCCTTCGTTGGACGGGGCCTCGAAGCGGGCGCGGTACACGTCGGCGCCGCGCCCGGTGAGCACGGCGGCGCCGGGGAGTTGCAGCCCGTGCTCGGCGGCGACCTCCACCGCGATGCGCAGGTCCTTCTCCAGCACCTCGGCGGCGATGCGCATGTGGTGCTCCTCGAACGCATCGCCCGGGGTGTGGCGACGGCGCTCGTAGATCTCGGCGAGGATCGCCGACTGTGGCGAAAGCGTGCCGGTGTGCGACGTGACCTCTTCGACGAGCCCGTCGGCCACTCCCGCGACGCGCGCCAGCTCGAGTGCCTCGATGGTGGCGAGGTACCCGCCGTAGACCATCACGTTGTGGGCGAGCTTCAGGACGGCGGCGCTGCCGAGCGGGCCGGTGTGCAGGGCGCGTCCGGCGAACGTGCGCAGCGCGGGGGCGACCCGGGCGAACTCGTCGTCGGTGCCCCCGACCACCACCCAGAGCAGTCCCTGCGGGATGTGGTCGCGGCCCTGGCCCACCATCGGGGCGTCCACCAAGACGACCCCGCGCTCGGCGGCCACCGCGGCGAGGCGCGTGATGGTGTGCGGGTGCACGGTGGACAGCACGGCGACGGCGAGCCCGGGCCGGGCCCCGGCGAGGATGCCGTCGGGACCGGTGAGCACCTCCTCGCACTGCGCGTCGTTCTGCACGCACACGAGGACCGTCTCGGTGACCGACGCGACCTGGGCGGCGCTCGCCGCGCCCCGGGCCCCGGCGGCCACGGCCTCCTGCACCGCCTCGGGGCGCACGTCGTGGACTGCGATGCGGTACCCCACGCCGGCGACGTGCTCGGCGATCTTCGACCCGATGATGCCGAGCCCGATCAGGCCGATGGGGCCGGGTTCGGTCCCGGGCTCGGCGCCGGCCGGGGAGGGTGGCTCGGTTGCGGTCACGGGCGGGAGGCTACCGAGTTCACGGCGAGAACACTGTGTGACCGCTCCGTGAACCGGGGCCGGATCGCGTTGACAGTTTGTTGAATCCTGCGAAGCTCGCCCCCATGACGACGCTCCTGCGCAACGGCATCGTGCTGCCCATGACCGGCGGCCCCGGACCCGACGGCGCCCGCCGCTCGGCGACGGCCGCACTCGACCCGGGATCGGTGCTGGTGGACGGCAACACCATCGTCGCCGTGGGCCCGGTGGCCGAGGTCGACGCCGACCCGCGTGCCGCGGGCGCCGAGGTCGTCGACTGCACCGGGCACGCGGTGATCCCGGGCCTGCACAACTGCCACCTCCACTCGGGCCTGCTGCGCGGCACCGCAGAGTCGATGTCGTTGTGGGACTGGCTGCGCGCCTACGTGGACCCCGCGCACCGCGCGCTCACCCCGGAGATCGCACGGGCGGCGTCGTTGCACTGCTACGCCGAGAGCCTGCTCGCGGGCACGGTGAGCGTGATGGACATGTGGCGTTACATGGAGGGCTCCGCGCACGTGGCCGCCGAGTTGGGCATCCGTGCCACCCTCGTGCCCTACGTGGCCGACGAGGAGGGCTACGACTACTTCGAGTCGATCGAGTCGAACCGCGCGTTGCTGGAGTCGCACCTCAGCGCCTCGGACGGGCGGGTGCGCACGTGGGTGGGCCTCGAGCACCTCTTCTACTGCACGCCCGCGGCGTTCGAGGCGGCCGTCGGCCTGGCCGAGGAGTTCGACACCGGCATCCACACCCACTCGTCGGAGTCGATCTGGGAGGTGCAGGAGTCGCTCGCCCGCTTCGGCCGGCGCCCGATCGAGGTCTTCCACCAGCGCGGCATCCTCGGGTCGCGCACGGTGGTGGCGCACTGCGTGTGGCTCGACGACCGGGAGATCCAACTGCTCGCGCAGACCGGCACCTCCGTCGCGCACTGCCCGTGCTCGAACATGAAGCTCTCGTCGGGGCCGGCGCGCATCGGCGACCTGCGCCGGGCGGGTGTGGCCGTGGGCCTCGGCAGCGACGGCGAGAAGGAGAACAACACCCTCGACATCATCGAGGAGATGAAGTTCGCGTCGCTGCTGCAGAAGGTGTCGACCCTCGACCCCACGACCGGCGACCCGTGGGACGTGTTGACGATGGCGACCATCGAGGGTGCGGCCGCACTCGGGCTCGACACCGTGACCGGTTCGCTCGAGGCGGGCAAGCGGGCCGACGTGGTGACCGTGGACCTCACCGGTCTCCACACCACGCCGCTGCTCCACGGCAGCGACTTCAACGCGGCCGCGCACCTGGTGTTCTCCGCGAGCGGTGCCGACGTGCGCGACGTGTTCGTGGACGGGCGCCGCGTGGTGGCCGACGGCGTGCCGACCTCGTTCGACGTCGCCTCCGTGCGGGCGGAGGCGCAGGCCGCGGCCGAGGAGCTGTTCGAGCGGCGCGCCGCGCTGGGTGAGGCTGCGCCCACGCCCTCCACCATGACCTCGGCGACGACGAGCTCGTAGCGCGGCCTCGTGCGCACGGTCGTCCGCGACATCGAGCATCTCTGCACCTTCGACGACACGGCTCCCGGGTCGGCAGGGACCGAGATCCGCGGCGCGCAGGTGTCGGTCGTCGACGGCGTGATCGAGCAGGTCGCGCCGGCGGGGACTCCCCCGCCCGGGCCGGTGGACGTGACCGTGGACGGCACCGGGCTCGTGGTGATCCCGGGTCTGGTGAACGCGCACCAGCACCTCTACCAGGGGGCGTGCCGCGCCGTGCCGCACCTGGAACGCGCGTTGATCGGTCCGTGGCTCGGAGGTCTCGGTGCGCTGGTGAAGGGCTGGCACACCGACGGCCGCTTCGAACCCGACGCAGTGCAGGCCATCAGCGCCGCGGTGCTGACCGAGTCGTTGCTCGGCGGGGTGACCACGGTGGCCGACCAGCACTACTTCTTCCCCGCCGGACCGTCGCTGCCCTATGTGGAGGCGAAGGTCGCCGCGGCGTCCGAGGTGGGAGTGCGCATCCACGCGTGCCGCGGCTCCATCACGATGGGTCCCGATCCCGACGTGACCCAGCGCGTGGACGAGGTGGTCGCCCACTCGGCCGCACTGATCGACGCGGTGCACGATCCGTCGCCGGGAGCGCGTGTGCGAGTGGCCCTCGCGCCGTGCGGACCCCACGTGGACGCGCTCGAGCTGTTCGATGAGCTCGCGGCGCTCGCCGCCGACCACGAGGCAGTGCGGCTCCACACCCACCTCTACGAGCACGTCGACACCGACGCCTGCCGCGAGCGCTACGGCAAGACGCCGTGGCAGATCCTGCAGGAGCACGGTTGGGCGCAGGACCGCACCTGGATCGCGCACGTGGTGGACGTCCCCCATCACGAGATCCCCGAGATGGCCGCCGCGGGCGTGGCGGTGGCGCACCTGATCGCCCCCGACCTGCGCATGGGCTGGGGGCTCGCGCCCCTGCGGCAGTTCCTCGACGCCGGTTGCACCGTGGGCTTCGGCACCACCGGCTCGGCGTCGAACGACGGCGCCAACGTGCTGGGTGACCTGCGCCTCGCCGCGCTCGCCCACCGTTCGGCGGACCCCGACCACCCGACCCGCTGGCCGACTGCACGCGAACTGCTGTACGCCGCCACCCGAGGCTCGGCCGCCTGCCTCGGCCGCGACGACCTCGGTGCCATTGCGCCGGGCATGCGCGCCGACCTCGCGGGCTGGGATCTCCGCACCGTCGACCGGGTGGGTGTGCACGATCCTGTCGCGGGGTTGCTGCTCACCGGCTTGTCGTCGCGTGCCTCACTCGTGATGGTGGAGGGCGAAGTGCTCGTCGAGCGCGGCGCACCGACCCGCATCGACGAGTTGCACATCGCGGCCCGAGCCCGAGCCGCGGTGCCCCCTCTCCCCTGATCGCTGGCTTCCTGAACGCGGCGCTTCATGCGGCGACCACGATTCGCCGTTGTGCGCGTTCTTCGCTGGTGACGGTGCGGAGGGTGAGGCCGTCGGGCGTGTTGGGGTTGCCTTCGAGGACGTGGTCGCCGTGGGGGATCAGCAGTCCGTGGTGGTAGGGACAGACGGCTGCGAGGTTGGTGGGGTCGTCGGGTCCGTGCCACGAGCTGGGGTGGAGGTGGTGGACCTGGAGTCTGAGTCGTCGGTGGCAGCCGGGCCATCGGCAGTGGCCGTCGCGGCGGATCACGGCGCGGCGGCGCTTCTGCGACACGAATGATCTCGCCCGTTCCTCGTGGATGATGTTGCCGTTGTCGTCGAGCACGCGGAGGTGCACTCGGGCGTTGGCGCGGGCGGCGTCGACCCATTCGTCGGGCAACGGGACGCCGCAGAGGGTGGCTTCGCCGTCGAGGCCGATGTCGACGTGGAGATCGACGCGCGCGCCGGCGGTGGGTGCGGTGGCGCGGTCTTCTTCGTCGCGGGCTGATGCTTCGGCGTGTTCGTCGTGTTCGAGTTGGCACAACCCGATGAGGACGTCGGCCTGGCGGCGCTCCAATGGTTCCCAGGCTTCGCCGGTCTTGGGGCGCATGCGGTTGGTGACGAGGTCGAAGAAGTTCTCGACGATCGCGCCGCCGTGTTCCATGGGGAGGGCGAAGCCGCCGACGAGGAAGCCGTCGTCGTCGCGTCGCTTCCAGAACGCTCGTTGGTTGCGGCGCCGTTGGGAGTTGCGACGGGCCTCGTCGCGGTCGCGTTCGCGACGCTTCTCCCGTGCCATGCGCTGCAGATCCCGTGGTGAGGTGCGCTTCGCGGCTTCAGCGATCTCTTCGTCAGTGTCCTCGTCGGCGAGATCGGCCGCGGGTTCCAACTGTTCGTCGCTCAACTCGCCGTTCATCGCGGCGTCGCCCAGGTTCGGCAGCTCTTCGAGCTTCTTCGCGGTGTCGCGCTTGCGGCGCGACTGGGTCTCGGTCTCGCCGTCCTTCGCGGCCTGGTCTTCGGGGATCGCGTCGCGTTCGTCGAGCACCCGGGTCAACGCCAACTCGCGGGTGCGCAACTTCCGACGCTCGACGATCACCCGCTCGCGCTCGACGCGCAGTTGGTCGGTGTGCCAGGTCCTCAGTTCGAACAGCAGGTCGTTGAACTTGCTCACGAACCCATCCAAACAGAGGGGTGTGACAGTTATCGCCCGAACCGGACCAACAGCCCGAAGAAGTTCAGCGACGCCAGATGCGCAGCGGGCCGGCCGCGGTGAAGCCAGCCGCCAGTGCGGCGTCGAGGCGCGTGCCGTGCTCGCACCCCACGATCCACGCGCCCGGGTGACGGGAGGACACCGCGTCGGTCACCGCGCCCCAGTCGCCGAAGGCGTTCCACATGCCGACGACGGCGGTACCGCCGATCTCGGTGGAGTGGACGAGCGCACCATCGGTGAACCCTCCCCCACCTTCCCGTCCGAGGACGGTGACGCCGGCCGCCCGTCGCAGACCGGCGGGGAGCGTCCCGGCGGCATCGCCTGCGGCCGCGGCACCACGCCAGGAACGGGAACCGCTCGCGCACCACGGCGAACGCGGATGCTCGCGCCGTTGTCGCCGGCGCCGGGTGGATGCGACGATCCAGGTCGCGTCGAGCCGTACCGACCAGTCCTGGTCGGCGAGGTCGAGCATCGCGAAGGAGTCCTCCACCGACGCTCCCGCCGCATCGTGGATGCGGACGAGCACGTCGATCTCCGAGACCTCCGGCACGAGGGTGATCGTCGGGCACGAGGTCGGGCGTGCGTCGCCGACCACCACAGGCGCCTGTCGCCTTCCGGCGAGAAGCGGTGGAGCCGGCAGACCAGGTCGCACCAGGCGGCGCGCTTCGCGCACCGCCAGGGTGAGGGGATCCATCCCTGCCATCGTGGAACGCCTCGGACGGTCCCGCGGGACCGTCCGGCTACATCATCCCGAGGAGCTCGAAGATGGTGGTGCGCTCGGCCTCGTAGGTCTCGGAGTCGATCTCGCCCGCGGCGTGCTTCTCGCTCAGGATCCGGAACTGCTCCATGAGCTCGTCGGTGTCGACGGCATCCGCACCGTCCTCACCGGGCTCGGCCTTGTTGTCACGCCGCTCGCGGCGGAGCTCGGCCTTCTCCTTGCGCTTGCGCTCGCGTTCACGCTTCTGGAAGGTCTCGGCACCCACGTCAGGCCTCCTCGGCGATCGATGTGGCGGCGCGCCCGACGGCAGGGGTCGTCGGCGCAGCCAGGAAGGACCCCAGGTTACCGGCCGCCCGGCCCGGAACTCGTACGCGGCCCCACAGGGGGCTTCAGAGAAGGGACGCTTCGCCCCGACGGTACGAGTCCTGGCGCACCTCGAACCAGCTGCCGGCCGCAACCGGCGCATATGCCGCGCGGTCCCCGGTGACGGGCGCGACGACGTGGTCGATCCGCGGGTGATGGAAGTAGACGATCGACGTGCGACGCCCGGCGGCACCGGCAGCCACGGGTGGGTTCACGACCCGATGCGGTGTGGCCCGGACGCGGCCGCCCGACCACCGCTCGAGGAGGTCGCCGGCCTGCACCAGCACCGCGTCGGCCGGGGCGTCGACCTGCTCCCAACGGTCGTCGGGGTAGCCGACCTCCAGACCCCCGGGCAGGTCGTCCGCACACAACAGGGTGAGCCCGCCATGGTCGGTGTGCGGCAGTACGCGGACGCGCCCGGGCGCGGGCTCGCCGGCGAGCGGCGGGAAGTGGTTCACGACGAGGTTCGACCACTGCTCGGTGCACCAGCGGTCGAGCGAAGGGTCGTCGACCTCGAGCGCCGCGGCAAGGAGGCCCATGAGCCGGGTGGTGAGCGCGAAAGCGGCATCGTGGTACGTCGCCCAGACACCGCGCAACGATCTCGGCGCCGTCGGCCAGCGGTTCGTGGGCGCATCGATCCCGCCCTGTGACGGGCACAGGTTCTCCTCGAGCCGTTCGAGGAGCTCGGTGGGGCGGGTGTCGCCGCCGTAGATCGCGCTCCCTTCGTGCACCGGCTGCCAGCCGCGCCACGGCCCGACGCCGTCGTACTCGACCGCAGCCTTCTCCGCCCGCGGGAGCGCGAAGAACTCGAGCGACACCGCCCGCATCTCGTCGATCAGTGCGCTCCCGATCCCGTGCCCGCGCAGCGCTGCGTGCCCGTGCCCGCGCAGCGCGTCGACGAGCGCCGCGCCCGACCCCGCGGCGCCGAGGTCGACGAGCGGGGTCACGGCGAGTCGCGGCCCCCGTCGAACCCGGCGAATGCCGCCGGATCCGGGGCCCAGCCGGTCGCCCGGACGAGCGCCCGCACGTGGTGCGGTTGCAGCCGGGTGGTCGTCACCGCCACCCCGAGTGGAGCGAGCGCGTCCTCGACCGCCCCCGCAACGGCTGCGGGGGTCGAGATGATGGTCGCCTCCCCCACCCCGCGGAACCCGCCGGCGGTCGGTGACGGCGTCTCCCGGTGCACGATCCGCAGCGGCGGCACGTCGGTGGCGAGCGGCGGCGTGTAGTCGAGCAGGGTCGCACAGAGGGGCTGGCCCTCCTCCGAGTACCGGACCTCCTCGTGCAGCACGTTGCCGAGGCCCTGCGCGAACCCGCCGACGTGCTGGCCCTCCACCAATGTGGGGTTGATCATCACGCCGCAATCGGACACGAGCACCGCGTCGAGCACCTCGACGTGCCCGGTGGCGGGGTCGACCTCCACGACGATCATGGTCATGTGCGAGCCGAAGGTCTCGTCGAAGTTGGTGTGGCCGTCGGCGTTCGGCACGGGGATGGTGCCGCCCGGCGTGTACACCGCGGTCTCGGTGAGCCCGGGCTCCTCGCCGGCGACGAGGCGGTGGGTGTGCCAGCACGCCTCCTCGGCGACGGCCCGGTGGTCGGCGTCGGGGTGCATCTCCTTGCCGAGCCGGTCCATCTTCTCCTTCACGCGCCCGGCCGCGGTGAGCACCGCGCCGCCCGCCATCACCGCGCTTCGGCTCCCCCACGTGCCCATGCCGTAGGGCACCTGGTCGGTGTCGCCCTCGCGCACGACCACCTGGTCGCGGTCGATCCCGAGGGCGTCGGCCGCCACCTGCGCGAAGACCGTCTCGTGCCCCTGGCCCTGCGACTTGGTGCCGACGGCGACGGTGACGGTGCCGTCGGGCAGCACCGACACGGTGGCGGTCTCCCACGACCCGAACCGCCCGGCGACGCCCCACTGCGTGGGTGAGGTGCCCTGGACGAGCGACGACAGGCCGATCCCGACGTGGCGCCCCTCGGCTCGCGCGGCAGCCTGACGCTCGCGCCACTGTGAGTACCCGGCCTCCTCGAGGAGTTGGTCGAGCTGCGGCGCGAGGGGGCCGACGTCGACGCGCGCGCCACCGTGCGCGATGAACGGTCGGGGCGCGTCGGGCAACAGGTTGCGCCGGCGCACCTCGGCCGGGTCGATGCCCGTGCGTTGCGCGATGCGGTCCATCACCCGCTCGGTGGTGAAGTGCGCCTGGGGTTGCCCGAACCCTCGGTACGCGCCGATCGGGCACGTGGTGGTCGCCACGCACGACAGTTCGAAGCCGTGTTCCGGGATGTCGTAGGCGCCGCACAGCGCGCCCACGGTGACCAGCGAGGGCCCGATGCCGGAGAAGTAGAGGACGGGGTTGCCCACGTCGCTGATGACGCGCACGTCGAGCGCGAGCACCTTGCCCTCGTCGTCGTGGGCGACGGTCACGTGGTGCGTCTGCGGGCGCGAGTGCACCGACGCGGTGAGTGCCTCGGTGCGATCCTCCGACCAGCGCACGCTGCGACCCGTGATCATCGCGAGCAGCGACACGAGGCACTCCTCGCGGAGGAAGTGCTGCTTGTTGCCGAAGCCGCCGCCCATGTCGGGCGCGACCACGCGCACGGCCGCCTCGGTGAGGCCGCACACCTCGGCGACGACGGTGCGCAACTGGTGTGGCTGCTGCGACGACGCGATCAGCTGCAGCCGCCCGAACGCGCCGTCGAACGACGCCTGCGCGCCGTGGCCCTCCAACGGCAACGCGAAGATGCGGTGGTTCTCGAAGGTCTCGGTGAACACGTGCGGCGCGTGCTCGAGCGCGTCGTCGAGCCCCGGTGAGCGCGCCGCGAGGTGCAGGAACTCGTTGGTCCCCCACTCCGGGTAGAGCAGCGGGGCGTCGGGTGCGAGTGCCGCCACCGCCCCCATCACCCCGGGGAGCTCGTCGTACACCACCTCGACGAGCTCGAGCGCGTCTCGGCTCGAGCGCGATTCAGCCACGACGGCGACGATCGGCTCGCCGACGAAGCGCACGGTGCCCTGCGCGAGCACGCCCCACTCCAGGGTTGCAACCCGGGCAGTTCGAGCAGGTGGCCGAGTCGGCGCACCCCGCGCGTCCAGGTCGTCCTGCGTGACGATCGCGACCACCCCGGGCGGCCGCTGCGGCTGCGCCGGTGTCGTCGATCTCGACGATGCGCGCGTGAGCGACGGGGTTGCGCAACAGCGCGACGTGGCAGAGACCGGGGACGTCGTGGTCATCGAGGCGCAGCGCCCGCGGCCGCTGAGGAGCCGCGTCCTCGCTGCGGAGCGCGCGGTCGCCGATCATGCCGCGGCCTTCGTTGCGGTGAGCAGCGACGTGACCGCACGGGCCGCGAGCAGGCCCACGAGCTCGGCCCCGGTCGGCATCGCCCGCGACTGCGCCGGTCACCGCGGCGACGCTGCGGGCGAGCCGCGGTCTGCGCCCGTGGCGCCGAGCACGCCGGCGTCGGCGACGACCGCTTTTTAGGTCCAAGGGCACCGCGCCGACCGCGAGCGCGGCGGCCCGTACCGCAGTGCACGCCCGACGCGCCCACCGACGCAGCCAACGCGATGCCGGCCGTGGCGAAGTCGCCGTGGCGCGGCGCCCATTCCTCGAAGGCGAAGCGGTCGGCATCGGTGGCCCGCGGCACGCGCACCGCCACGACGAGCTCGTCGGGTGCCAGTGCGGTGGTGAAGTACCCCTCGAACAACTCGGCGGCGCGCACCTCACGGCGACCGCCGGGCCCCTGCACCACGACGACCGCGTCGAGCGCGACCAGCACGGCCGGCAACTCGGCGGCGGGGTCGGCGGGGGCGAGACTGCCGCCGAGCGTGCCGCGTGCCCGGATGGCGGGGTGCCCGATGTGGGGGGCCGCCACTGCGAGCAACGGGGCCTCGGCGGCGACGAGCGCGTCGGACTCCAACGTGCGGTGGCGCACCAGCGCACCGAGCTCCAGCACGTCGCCGTCGACCGTGATCCCCGTCAACGGCAGCCGGCCGACGTCGACCAGCACACTGGGGCGGGCCAACCGCAACGACAGGAGCGGCGTGAGGCTCTGGCCGCCGGCGATGACCTTGGCGTCGTCGTCGGCCGCGAGTGCCGCCACGGCTTCCTCCACCGAGGTGGCGAGCAGGTAGTCGAACGGTGCCGGCTTCACAGCAGGAAGCTACGCCGCGCCCGCGTCACGCCGCATCGGCTGCGATCCAGGTGCCCGCCCGCAGGCAACCCACCGGGACGAGCCGCTGCTCGGCGGTGATGCTCTCGTAGCCGTCGGACAGCTCGTGGGCACCCTCCTCGATGCGCAGCACCGACACCTCGGCGCTCCGCCCCTCGGCCAGCACCCCGTACTCGTCTTCCCGGTGCACGACCGTCGCGGGGGCGACCGTCGTCATCGCGACGACGTCCTCGAGCGGCACGCCGAGCGCCCACACCTTCGACATCGTCTCCGCCAGCGACACGACCGGGTGGTCGACGTTGAACACGTTGAGGTCGGTGGAGATCGTGGTGGGCAGGTAGCCCTGGTCGAACATCCGCTGCGCAGTGGCGATGCGGAAGTCGGTGCCGGAGTGGCCGATGTCGAGGCACACGCCGCGCTCCACTGCGTCGCGGAACTCGGCCTTCACCGTGCCGTCCTCGTTCAGCACGCCCGACGCACCCCGGAACGCGTGGGTGATGACGTCGCCGCCGCGCAGCTCCTCCAGCAGCACCGAGGTGGGGATGGTCGGCGTGAACGGGAAGCGCCCGAGGTGCACCATCACCGGCCGGTCGCCCGCCACCTCCTTCGCCGCGTCGAGGAACGGCGAGTGGTTCGGGTCGTCGGTGGAGCACACCCGCACCTTCATGCCGATGATCACGTCGTCGTTCTCGGCCAGGGTGGCCTTGGCGAGGTCGATGTCGAGGTTGCGCTCGTCGTTCGCGATCTCGAGCTTGTGGCAGATGAAGTCCTTCGTCGCGAAGTAGATCGCGCACGGGTCGAGGAACGACAGCACCTTCGTCTGCACGGTCGGGTCGTCGATCCACTTGCGCGCGAGGCCGAACGTCGCGGAGCCGCTGGTGCCGCCGTCGATCACGATGGGTACGCCCTGGCGCACGCCGACGCGGTCGGGGTGCAGGCAGAAGTCGCCCAGACCCGGGTACACGTGCACGTGCAGGTCGATGAGGCCGGGGGTGACGAGCAGCCCGGTGCAATCGACGACCTCGGCGCCGGGTTCCGACGCCGCGAGGGCACCCGCCCCCGCGCCGATGGCGACGACCACGCCGTCGCGCACGACGACGTCGGCGATCTCGTCGCGGCCCGTCGACGGGTCGAGCACCCGTCCGCCGGAGAGGATGGTCACACTCATGCCTGCACCTCCGTGCTCATCGGCGTGCTGATCGGCGTGCTCACCGACGCCGGGAACGTGGCACGCAGCGCCGTGCCCACGCGGGCGCCGCCGTCGCCCTCCACCGCGACGGCGGCGAGCTCGCGGAGCCAACGCCGGTACTCGATCGACACACGGTCCGTTCGCACGGACACCTCCAGGGGTTCGAGGGGGAATTCGGGTGGGTCCTGGTTGCAGACCACGGGCTCGTCCTGCCGGAGCACGAGGTCCTGGAACGCGAGGTACTCGGCGTCGTCGCCGTCGTGGTCGTCGTCGCGCGCGACCGACCAGAACGTGCGGCAGCGGGCCGCGTCGAGCGGCGACGCGGTCATCCAGAGGCGGCGACGCGCGCCGGACGCCAGGTGGAACGAGATGTCGACGGTGCAGGGCACGGGCATGCGGTACTCGGAGAAGCCGAACAGTGCCTCGTCCTCGGGCACGAGGTCGGGCGGGTCGTACTCGAAGCGCAGCTCGGCCGCCTCGCGTCGGACGACCGGGATCGGGGGCACGGGTTGCGCGCGGTCACCGAGGGTGCCGTCGTGCACCCACGCGAAGTGCGA
>JAXLRL010000035.1:0-38107 GCA_046331125.1 Acidimicrobiia bacterium | reverse complement strand
GGTTCGTAGCGACCCAGGCCCGCAGCAAGATGTCTCGACGTGCGCGCACGACGACCTTGCGCGCTTCCACCGCCTGGCTCGCGGGCGCCACCGTCGTCGCCGGTCTCGGGCTCGTGAGCGACCGACCGGTCCTCGCCGGCGGCGGCCTCACCGCCTACGCGCTCGGTGTCGCCGCGCTCTTCGCGCTCGTCCCGCGGGTCGGCCCGCAGCAGCTGCGCTGGGCAGGGGCCCGACTCGTGCAACTCCTCGCCGGCCTGCTCTGGTGGGTCGTGACCGTCGGCCTGTTGGCCGCGAGCGCGTACCGCGGGGACCCGCTCCCCGTGCATGTGATCGAGGCACTGGTCGTGGGTGCGTACGCGCAGATCCTGGTCGCCTCGTTCGCCTACCTCGCACCGGTGCTCCGCGGTGGTGGCCACGCGCAACTCGGCGCGGGCTTCGCCGTCACGCGGTCGTATCCCGGGCTCGTGCTCGGCAACCTTGCGGCCGTCGCCGCACTCGCCGGCGCCACCACCCTCATGCTCGTCGCGCTCGTGCTCTGGGCCGGCGACCTGACGTGGCGCGCCCTGCGTCTGCGCGCCGCCGCCACATCGTCCACCGGGAGGACATCGTGAACACCGACGGCGTCAACCCGTTCCTCGCGGTCGCGCGCGGCGAGGAGCCGTCGCGCGTGCCCGTCTGGTTCATGCGCCAGGCCGGCCGGTCCCTGCCGGAGTACCGGGCACTGCGGGGCACCGGCTCGATCCTCGACACGATCGCGCGCCCCGACATCGCGTGCGAGGTCACGCTGCAACCAGTCCGCCGCTACGGAGTCGACGTCGCCGTGCTCTTCTCCGACATCGTCGTGCCCGTCCACGCAATCGGCTTCGGCGTCGACGTCGTCCCCGGCCGCGGCCCCGTCGTCGGCGAACCCATCACATCGGCGGCGGATCTCGGCCGCCTCCGCGCGCTCGAACCCGAAGCCGACATCCCGCACGTGATCGAGACGGTACGTCTGTTGCGCGGGGAGCTCGATCCGGTGGGGTGCACGCTGCTCGGCTTCGCAGGCGGCCCGTTCACGGTGGCGAGCTACCTCGTCGAAGGTGGTCCGTCGAAGACGTTCTCGAAGGTCAAGTCGTTCATGTACGCCGACCCCGCCCTGTGGGACCGTCTGGTCGACCGGCTCGCGGACCTCGCGATCGCGTTCCTCACGGCGCAGGTGCACGCCGGCGCGCAGGCGATCCAGCTCTTCGACTCTTGGGCAGGGTCCCTCAGCCGCGCCCAATACACCCGCTTCGCGCTCCCCGCGACGCAGAAGGTGTTCACCGCCGTGCAAGGGCTCGGCGTGCCCGGCGTACTGTTCGGCGTCGGCACCGGCGAGCTCCTGCCGCTGATGGCGACCTCGGGCGCCGACATCATCGGAGTGGACTGGCGCGTCTCGTTGGCCGACGCGGCGCAACGCACCGGCGGGCTACCGCTGCAGGGCAACCTCGACCCCGCCGTGTGCCTCGCGCCGTGCGACGTCGTGCTCGACGCGGCACGCGACGTGCTGCGCGATGCGGCAGACGTGCCCGGGCACATCTTCAACCTCGGCCATGGAGTCCTGCCCGAGACCGACCCCGACACACTCGCGGCGGTGGTCGACCTCGTGCATCGCGAGGGTCTCGCCCTGCGGCGGGAGGCCGGCACCCGATGAACGTGGACCGGACCGGCGTGCTCGTGATGGCGTACGGCACCCCGGCGAGCCGCGCCGACGTCGCCGACTACTACACCCGCATCCGTCACGGGCGGCCACCGTCGGCCGAGCAGCTCGACGACCTCGTGCGGCGCTACGACGCGATCGGTGGCATCTCGCCCCTCGCGCAGCGGACCGACGCGCAGATCCGCGCCCTCGCCGCCGAGCTCGAGCGGCGCCATCCCGGTGGCTTCGACGTCCGCCTCGGCACCAAGTACGCGGACCCTTCGATCGAGGACACCGCCGCGGGCTTCATGCGCGACGGTATCGAGCGGGTGGTCGGTCTCGTGCTCGCCCCGCACGGGTCGTCGATGAGCACGGGCGAGTACTTCGCGCGGGCGCGCGCCGCGCTCGGCGACGCGATCCTCGTGCCGATCCCTCACTGGTACGACGCGCCGGGGTTCGACCGGCTGCTGGCCGGCCGGGTCCACGCGGCGATGGCGAGCCTCCCCGCGCCGCCGCATGACACGCTCGTGATCTTCACCGCCCACTCACTGCCTGCGCGCATCCTCGACGAGGGCGACACCTACCCTGAGCAGGTCGCCGACTCCGCAGCTGCGGTCGCGGCCGCCGCCGGGATCGACCGGTTCGAGGTCGCATGGCAGAGCGCCGCGCGCACCCCTGAGCCGTGGATCGGGCCCGACATCCTCGAGGTGCTCGGCGGTCTCCCCGGGCGCGGCGTCGACCGCGTCGTGATCTGCCCGATCGGCTTCGTGTCCGAGCACCTCGAGGTGCGCTACGACATCGACATCGCCGCACGGGAGGTCGCCGACGCGCACGGCGTCGCAATGGTCCGCACGCGATCGCTCGACGACGACCCTGCGTTCATCGCACTGCTGGCGTCGGTGACCGAGGATGCCGCATGAGTCCACGCGCGCACGTCGTGATCGTCGGTGGGGGCATCAGCGGCCTCGCCGCCGCGCACCAGCTCACCGGTGGCGCCACCCTCGCCGGCGGCACCACCCCGACCGGCGGCGCACGTCCCCGGGTCACGATCCTCGAGCGCGAGGACCGGCTCGGCGGCAAGCTCGGCTCGACCGTGCTCGGGGGGCAGCCCCTCGACGGCGCCGCCGACGGCGTGCTGGCACGCCGCCCGGAGGCACGCCGCTTCGTGGAGGACCTGGGGCACGCCGATCTCTTGCGGCCGGTCGCGGCATCAGGTGCGACGGTCTACGCGCGCGGTCGCCTGCGACCCCTTCCCGCCGATCTCCAGCTCGGCATCCCGACCTCGTGGCGCGGCCTGCGGCGCAGCGGCGTGCTGGGCCCGGGCGCGCTCGCGCGTGCGTTGCTCGACGAGGTCGCGCCCCGTCGCCCCGCGCCCCTCGACCACGGCGACGCGTCCGTCGGTGCGCTCGTGGCCGCCAAGCTCGGGCGCGACGTCGTCTCGATGCTGGTCGACCCCATGCTCGGCGGGATCTACGCCGGCCGCGTCAGCGGTCTCGGCGCGGCCACCGTCCACCCGGCACTGCTCCCGGCCGCGTCCGGACGCGGCAGCCTCATGCGTGCGCTCCGCACCCGTGCGGGGGCCATCCCCACCGGTCCTTCGGCTCCGGGACCCGCGTTCGTGTCGCTGGTCGGCGGGATGCACTCGCTCCCGGGGCTGGTCGCCGACGAACTGCACCGGAGGGGCGTGGAGATCGTGACCGGCTGCGAAGCGACGGCGCTGCGTCCCGCCGACCCCACCGGCGCGGGTTGGGTGGTCGAGACCGGCGACCGGGAGTTCGGCGCCGACGGGATCATCGTGTGTGTGCCGGGCGGGCCGGCGGCACGCCTGCTCCGACCGGTGGCACCGGAGGCCGCGGAACGGCTCGAGCACATCGTCTACGCGAGCGTCGGTGTCGTCACCTTCGCGTTCCCGGCCGACCGGGTCCGACTCCCCGCGACCGGCACCGGCGTCCTCGTCCCCGCCGGCGTCGCGCACACGCACGGGAGCCTGCGCGGGCAGCGATGGCTCACCACCGCGCTCACCTTCCTCGACCGGAAGTGGCCCCATGTGCGCCAGCCCGAGCAGGTGCTCCTTCGCGCGTCGGTGGGTCGGATCGACGACGAGCGCCCCGCCGCGATGACCGACGACGAGCTCGTGGGTGTGGTCCGTACCGAGCTCGACGAGCTCCTCGGCGCCATGCCCGCACCGCTCCACGTGTCGGTGACGCGTTGGCCGGCGTCGCTCCCCCAGTACCCCGTGCACCACCTCGACCACATCGCCGCGATCCGCAGCGATGTGGTCCGGTTCGGGACGATCGAGCTCGCGGGCGCGGCGTGCGGTGGCGTCGGCGTCCCCGCCTGCATCGGGTCCGGACGCGACGCGGCCGATCGACTGCTCACCCGGCTCCCGCCGCCGTAGGCGCCCGTCAACCGCGGAGGCGTTCCTCGATCACTCCGCGCAGGACGACAGCGTTGTTGCGGGCGGTGTCGTGCGCGCCGAACACGAGGGTGAGGCGACCCTGCCGCGCGGCATCGACGAGTCGAGCGACCTCCCGAGAGTGGTCGGCGAGCTCGCGCCGGTAGCGGCGACGGAACTCGTCCCACCGAGCGGGATCGTGGTCGAACCATCGACGGAGCTCGTCACTCGGCGCCACTTCACGCGCCCAGTCGTCCAAACGAGCCGCGGCCTTCGAGACGCCGCGTGGCCAGAGCCGATCCACCAACACGCGTCGACCGTCGTGACGGGTCGGCGGTTCGTAGGCCCGCCTGATCCAGGCTCGTGCACTCACCGCGCACCTCCACCGACGACGGTCGACGACGCTCTTGTTGCCGTTGCCGCCGCGTTATTTCTAGATAATACTAGAAGAACCTGCCACCGTCGAAGGAGTGCCGGATGGACGTCGAGATCCGTGTCGACCGGGCCCGCTGCATCGGGTCGGGACAGTGCGTCTTCCTCGCGCCCGGCGTGTTCGACCAGGACCACGACGCCAAGGCCGTCGTCACCGATCCACTTGGCGAACCCGAGGAGAGGATCGTGCATGCCGTGATCGCCTGCCCGATGCAGGCGATCACCCTGCGCGTCGGCGGGACCGCGGTGGGCGCCGCCGATCTGAAGGACTGGGCACACGGTGCCCGTAGCGACGACGCGGTGGTCTCGCTGCTCGAGGGGCTTTGCGACGACCATCACGAGCTGCGGGAGGCGTTCACGGGAGCGCACCGGGAGGAGGATCCCGAGCGGGCGGAGGAGATCAGGTCGTTGACGGCGCGGCATCTGCGCAACGAGGCGGACGCGTACGCCGCTATCAGCGCACTCGTCGATCCCCGCCTCGTGGCATCCTTCGAGGACGACCACGAACGCATCGACCGGGCCCTGCGCGCAACGACCGCGAGCGAGGGTGACCCGTCGCGACAGGCCGAGGTGTTCGCCGAGCTCGCGCGTGCCGTGAGCGACCACATCCGCCTCGAGGAGACCGTCCTGTTCCCCGTCGCACTGGCCGCGTGTCGATCCAGGCACGGCCGACCGCCGCGGGTTGACACGCCGGACGCAATCTTTAGTCTTTGAGTATGAGACTAGAGATTAGTCGTCGTGCCGATCTCGCGACCCGGGCGCTCGTGACGCTCTCGGAGACGACGGAGCGCATGAAGGCGTCGGAACTTGCACGTGTCCTCGACACGACACCCGGGTTCCTGTCCCAGGCGATGTCCCCGCTCGTCGCCCGCGGCTGGGTGCGCTCGGTGCCCGGACCGTCGGGCGGGTACGCAGCCGGCACCGATCTCGAGCGCGTCTCGGTCCTCGCCGTCATCGAAGCGGTCGAGGGCCCGACCGACGTGAGCCGGTGCGTCCTCGAAGCCCGCGAATGCTCCGGCGGTAGTCCCTGCGCCCTGCACGAGGCCTGGCAACGCGCCCGCGGCCAACTCCTCGCCGAGTTCGCCGCGACCTCCGTTGCGTCCACCCGGACCGGAACACCGGCGCCGCGAGCACGAGGAGTGCGTCGCAACGCTTGAAGTCGCAACCCAGGAGGTACAGCCATGTCGACCACGCCCGTCGATTCCTCCAACCCCCGCCGGCTGCCGCCCTGGGAACGCGGCGAGTTCCGGTTCTGGACCTGGTCGATCTCGGCGATCGCCATCCTCGCCGTTGCGCTCGGTGTCGTCGCGATCGTCGTCTCGCACCCCGGGACCACGACCGTCAGCTCGACCGGCTCGTCCGCGACACCCGCGGCCACCGCATCGAAGATCAACTTCGACGCCCAGGCGCCCGACGGGTTCACCCCCCGCGACCCCACCGCCCCCGCACCGCTTCCCGGCACCGTCCACGACATCACGATCCACATCAAGGAGGTCGAACTCGAGGTCGCGCCCGGCGTGAAGCAGACCATGTGGACCTTCGACGGGCAGGTACCCGGACCCATCTACCGCGGGAAGGTCGGCGACACCTTCAACTTCACGATCTACAACGACGGCAAGATGACCCACTCGATGGACTTCCACGCCGGCATGGTCTCACCCAGCGTCGCGATGGTGTCGATCGACCCCGGCCAGTCACACCTCTACACGTTCGTCGCGCACCACTCCGGCATCTTCATGTACCACTGCGGCACACCACCGGTCCTGCTCCACATCGGCGCCGGCATGTACGGCGCCGTCATCATCGACCCACCCGACCTCGCCCCGGTCGACCACGAATACGTCCTCGTCCAATCAGAGCTCTACCTCGGCAAGGACGGCGCGGTGCCCGAGCTCCCGAACCTCCTGGCTGCGCAGTACGACGCGGTCGTGTTCAACGGCTACGTCTTCCAATACAAGTACGCCCCCATCCACATCGAGCCGAACCAGCGGGTCCGCGTGTGGGTCATCGACGACGGCCCGTCACAGGTCTCGTCGTTCCACGTCATCGGCACCATCTTCGACACCGTCTACAAGGAAGGCGCCTACCTGCTCCGCCCCGGTGACGGCGGCTCCCAGGCACTCGACCTGCTCCCCGCCCAGGGTGGCTTCGTCGAATTCCAGCCCGCCGAGGCCGGCAGCTACGCCTTCGTCACCCACAAGTTCAACGACGCCGCACGCGGCGCGGTCGGCGTGTTCCAGGTGGGCGACACGACTTCCACGATGAGTCACTGACCCGCGCGTCGTGGGGACCGATTCGGGACCTTCGACCCTGGGCCATTCGGCCCATGGCGCGATCGTTGTCCGAACAGCCACACGGCCGGAAGCGGCCGGGAAACGAACAGACACCCGGAGGTGATCCCGATGAACGAGACCTCCCAGCGTCGACCCGCCGTCACCAACGTGCTCGTCGAATGCGACGAACCGACACTCCACGACGGCCTCGCACGCTCCGGGAAGCCGGCTACGACGTCACCTCGTGCGCCGGACCATCCAGCCGCCTCCGGCACCTGCCCACTCGTCACCGACGGCCACTGCACCCTCATCGACCGCCGACCTCGTCGTCCACGCCCTCGACCAGACCAACGCCGCACACCGAGACGTCCTCACCACCCTGCTCACCCGGTGCGCCCATGCCGACGTCGTCGTCGACGCCGACGCACTCCCGGAACGCGACGCGCTTGCGCCGGGACGGGGCGCCAACGTGCGAACCGTGCCCACCTTCACCCGCACCACGATCCTCGGATGCGTCACCGACGCCACAGTCGCCACGAAGAAGCTTGGAGGGATTCCCGCTGACAGGTAGCCACGGGCGACGCCTGGGAGCCTCGACCGCCAACAGGACCTGCTTCTGTCCCGACCGAGCGCCGGGGAGATCGGCCCGAGGAACGCGAGCATCTGCATCCGCGTGACTCCGACGATCGCGCTGAATTCGCGGCCGATCGGACGGCGGCGGGATAGGACGACGCGGATCGGATCCGTTGTCGTCTGCTCTTTCATGTGGGGCGGTCTGGTTCGACGCCAGTCTTGCGTAACGTGCCGGGAGCCTGGTCGGAGCGGTGAGCTCGACCGAGCCGGTGGCGCGGGTCCAGACCGTGTCTTCAGCGCGCAGACCGTCGCTGTCGGGGTAGATGCCGCGACCGCTGATAGCGAGCATCATGCCTGGGCTGGGCCCTGCTCGACTTCGGCTTCGTCGTAGACGACGGGCATCGCCGCCCAGGATCGGGCCTTCTTCCTGTTCCGTGCGGACGCCGTGGACTGTTCCGTGCGGACGCCGTGGAACACCGGCAAGGGTCGTCGGCCTCATCGCACCTGCGCATCGGCGCCGCCTCGGAGCGATCGGGCAATCAGGTGACCAGCGCCACCACCCGACGCTGCGCCCGAACCTCTTCGAGGTGCTGACGCACCTCTCCGAGGTCACGACCCAACGAGACATGCGCGAGGAGCTCCGCCAGCGCGTCCACGTCCACATCCTCCGGTGCGACGTCGTGGAGCGTCGCCGTGAAGCTCACGATGGGCGGCCCGTCATGGATCTCATGGATCGAGACCGAGACGGGGGTCCCATGCGGCACCGCCGTCAGGCCACCGTCGCCGAACATCACCAGCGCCTGACCGGCAAGCGCATACCGCACCGGCACCCGGTGTCGATCTCCGTGCCCACCCGCGACACCGACCCATGCCGTGTGATACGACCGCACCTCGTCCGGAAGACCCACGCTCATCAAACCTCCACCCTCTGACACCCGACTCCTCGACGCCAGCGAGCCGCTCACCACCAGGGACCTAGCGCCTTCACCGTGAACGAGACTTGCAGAGCTTGCGACCGCCAACCAGTTGCTGCACCCTGTCCTTCACCATGGATCCGAATCAGACGCCGGATGAACGATCGCTCGTCGGCCTCCTCCAGGCATTCGCCAACCTGGGATACGGAGGAGACTTCCACGCCCGCGGCCACGGCAACGTCGAGTGTGGACGATGTGGCCGCACTGCTCCTGCCGAGCACCTGCGCCTGGAGCGACTCGAACGACTCGAAGGCGCATCGGACCCCGACGAGATGCTCGCCGTGTGCGCTGTCGCGTGCCGCGACTGCGGATCCCGAGGCACCCTCGTGCTCACCTACGGCGCCGAAGTCACCGACGAGGACAGCGAAGTACTGCTCCGACTCGACGACAACCGCCGCGACAACACCTGGACACCTCTCGTACAGCCGGCCGTGCGCCTGGAAACCGATGCAGCGCTGTTCGCGTGCGCGGCCGCGCGCAGTCAATGCTCGAGCTTGTAGCGGGCGAGATCCTCGACCCGGACGCACGAATCCCGCCGTGCGCCGAAGCCGAATCGCGATCTCCGAACTCGCCGCGCCCTTGCTCCCGCCACCGCAGCACGCACCGTTCGAGCGATTCAGACGGTCGACGTGCGGACCCCACACCGAACCGTCGAACTGGTCGTGCCGCGGAACTCCTCGTCAGCGACCGGATCCGCGCGATATGCTCCGACCTCGACGGAGCCGTCGGCCGATCTCGACATCCGTCATACCTGCCGCCGCGTGCAGCACAGCGCTCCACCGGACGGAGCGTCGTTTGCCTCACCGCCGCGGTCACCTCCGATCCACAGCCGACGTCAATCCACCACACCTCGTTTCCGGACTCCGCCGATCCGACTCCGGCACAGCCTCCGCCGCGAGGTCGACTTCGAGGTACTCCCAAAGCGACTCCGCCCACTCACGTAAATCGCCGGCCAGTCCCGGAAGAACACCTCGGCAACCATCGCATCGAGCGCCTCGGCCGCCTCCTCGGGAGCCAGCGCAGCCGCGATCTCGCCCAGATCCGCGAGCGTCACGAGCAACCTCCCACTGGCGTCAGCCTCGAACACCCGTCCTCCATCCAGTGCATCAAACCGATGATCTCCGAAGACCCCGAGTCTCACCACCACGCGCCACGCGCCACCAGGGCACTATGGCCCCCACGAGGAGGGCGGGGCAAGAGTCGGCCGCCGCCGAGCTCGCGACGGTCAACCGCAGAGCGGAGACTTCTGGCACCGGCGAACGTGCGTCGGGCGGCACCCCAAGCTCGCCAGCCGCGGAGTCGGTCAACTGAACGCAGTCGAGGATCAGCGCACACTTGTGGTGATCTTCTGTGCAGGTCGATTCGAGCTACTCCCTCTCGGCTGGCTGGGAGTGGGTGGTCGAGGTCGATCGGAGTTGCCGGCTTCATGCCGGTGGACGCTTCTCCGTGTCGTCCGGATCGACTGTCCGGCATCCGATTGGCTGTCTGCTGCGAATCGCCTTTGCTTGTCCGCGCGTCGGGCTGTCTTCACCCGAGCGGGTGCGGGCAAGATTGGAGTTGACCCGATTTCCCGGACGGGTTGGGTGTGGTGGTGATCATCATGCCGCGGTCTCGGTGAGGGCGGCGTTTGCGTAGCTGACGGGGTCGAGCATCCCGAGGGTCGAGTGCCGGCGTTGCTGGTTGTAGAACACCTCGATCCATTCGAAGATCGCTCGTGCGAGCTGGGCGCGGGAGTCCCAGCGGCGCCGGTCGAGGAGCTCGGTCTGCATCGACGCGAAGAAGCTCTCCGCAACGGCGTTGTCGAGCGCGTCGCCGACGGTGCCCATGGATCCCAACAGGCCCGCGTTGCGTAAGCGTTGCCCGAACGCCCACGACGTGTATTGGGTGCCGTGATCGCTGTGGTGGACGGTCTGACCGGCTGTGGGCTTACGTCGCCAGCACGCGAGGTCCAACGCGTCGATCACGAGCTCGGCACGCAAGTGATCGGCGATCGAGTGGCCCACGACCTGGCGGTTCCACGCGTCGATCACGACCGCCGCGTAGACCTTGCCTTCGCGAGTCGGATGCTCGGTGATGTCCGCGACCCACAACTGGTCGGGTCCTGCGGGGCGGAACTGGCGGGCCACCAGATCGTCGTTGGGGACGCTGCGCTCCCCGCGACGACGTGAATGACGCCGCCGCGTGATGCCCTGCAGTTCGAGCTCACGCATCAACCGGGCGACTCGCTTGCGCGCAACACGGATCTCGCGGCCGAGTCGCAACTCGGCATGGACCCGCGGCGCCCCATAGGTCCCGCGTGACTGGCGATGAATCTCGCCGATCCACGCGGCGAGTTCACGATCCCGACGACGTCGAGCACACGGCTCACGTTGCGCCCGTTGCCAGTCGTAGAAGCCGCTCGTCGACACGCCGAAGAACCGGCACGCCGCTGCGATCGACAACCTCGGGTTCTCGGCCTTCTCCGCCGCGATCACCGAGAACCTCACTGCCGGGGCAGCACGTTCTCCTGTGCGAAGAAGGCCGCCGCTCGAGAGAGCAGATCACGCTCCATGCGCAACTGCCGGTTCTCGCGCCGCAACCGGACCAACTCCTCGCGTTCCGATCTCGTCACGCCCGGCCGGTCGCCGGCCTCGATCTCATCCGCGGCCATCCAGTTCCGCAAACACGACTCCGAGATCTTCAGATCCCGAGCCACCTGCGCGATCGGATGCTTGCGGTTGCCGTCCTCGTCGAGCTCACGAGCAAGTTCCACCGCTCGACGACGGAACTCCGGAGGATGCGGAGCAGGCATACGGACTCCTTCCAGCGGCCTTCGCCGCACACGGTAGGTGTCCGGAAGAACGGGTCAACTCCAAGATGGCGTTGCGCACGGAACCGCCAGGCGGGCTGAGCGAGCTCCCCAGCAGCTGTCCTGAGGGATCAACGGTCCGCTGACGCGGGCCTGGCTGCCGAGGCCTCGTGCAGCAGTAGCAGTCGCAGCGGGCTCGTGCAGGCCGTGACTGCATTAGTGTGCGCTCAGGACGGGCCATCACAGGATGCAGTCCGAGCCATGCGAGCCGCTGGCGACTCGTCGTTATAGGTTCGCTCGTCGCATGAGCCTCAGCGACGCCGGATCCCTACCGGGCCGAGATCTCGCGAGGGGGACGAGAGTCGGGAGTAGGTCAGGGACGTGCGAGTGGTTTCCTGCTCCCGTGGCGAAGATGAGTGAGTCGGGAAGTTCGGAAGCCGACGGTCGAGGAGGATTGTCGACGCCGGAGGAGATCGCGGAGCTGCTTCGTGTGCCAGTGCAGTTGCTCTACCGGTGGCGGTACGAGCGCAAGGGGCCGCCGTCGTTTCGGATCGGTCGCTACGTCCGCTACCGCCGCGCTGACGTGGAGCAGTGGATCGACCGTCAGGCCGCGGGCGAAGCCTCCGTCCGCTGACCGCCGACACCCGCCCGGGAGCAGAGGCGGGAGCAGATCAGGGAGTAGATCGGGCTGCTGTCAGCCGCTCGCCATGGCGTCGAGCGCGTCGCTGAGGCGGTCTTCGGCCTCGGGGTAGAGGTGGCCGTACCGGTCGAGGACGGTGACGACCGACGAGTGGCCGGCGCGCACCGCGATCTCCTTGGGGTTGGCGCCGGCTGCGATCCAGAGCGCGACGGCGGTGTGGCGCAGGTCGTGGATGCGCACCCCTTCGAGATCCGCGGAGCGGGTGGCTGGAAGCCAGATGCGTTGCCGAAACAGGCCGGCGCGCAGCGGTGCACCTTGCGGGCTGCGGAACACCAGGGTCTGCAGGTCGGGGTTCGCGTCGGTGAGCGTCGCGAGCTCATTGGCAACCACGCTTGGCACCGGCACGCGCGAGCACCTGCTTTCGTCTTCGGCGGCCCGTAGGTGACCTCGCCTCGCACCTCGACGCTGATCTCCGCGACCTGGATGCGGCGGCGCAACAGTTGACTCTCCCCACCGCAGGCCGAGCATCTCGCCGAGCCGCAGGCCGCCGTACGCCGAGGTACACGAGCGCGCGGTAGCGCGGATCGATCACGTCGGCCAAGCGATTCACCTCGGCGGGCGTGAGGTAGCGCATCTCCTCCCGCTCGATGCGCGGCACCGGGACCGCCGCGGGAGTTCTGGGGGATGCGCCGGTCGTCGACGGCCGCGTCGAGGACCTTGGACACGATCTGCTTGGCCTTGTGCACCGTCGAGGGCGAGAGCCCCGCCGCGCAGAGCTCGGCGATCCAGGCGCAGGTCGGCGTGTTGGATCTTCGCGAGGCACGTCACCGAAGCGCGGCCCAGGACATGGACACGGAGGTAGCTCTCGTCGCGGCGCGGCTCGAGGGGCGCAGGTGTACCTGGCTGGGTTCCCAGATCGCGACCCAGTCGGCGAGGACCATGCGGCCGCGCCCCGGGTCGATCCACGATCCGTCGTGCTTCGCGACCTCGGTCGTGCCGGCGAACCGGTCGGCGTCGACCCGCTTGGCGAACTGGCGGGAGTGCGTCCGGCCGTCGGGGCCGTGGTAGCGGACGAGATAGGCGTGGTTCCCGCCTTTGAGGCGGCGCTTCACGATGTAGGCCACGCTCGCGAACTCCCCTGCGCGCCGCACTCGTTGCCACGGCACCGCGCACTTCCGCGCACCTGCCGCGCACTTTTCGCGCACTCGCGGAGGAGTCTGACGAGCGAACTGCCGGCCAAATTGCCTCTGACCTGCGGTTTCGTGGTGGGCGATACGGGACTCGAACCCATGACCTCTGCCGTGTGAAGGCAGCGCTCTAACCAACTGAGCCAATCGCCCTAGCGCTGTGCAGGATAGCGAACGCCACCCGCCCGGCACCGCTCGATCCCGGTAGCCTCGCCCGACCGACCGAGCCCGGCGAGGAGGCAGGCGTGGCCGAGCACCCGAGCGACACCCCCAGCACCACGCCCACCGTCGCTGACGCAGCGCTCGCCATGCCCCTCGCCCAGGCGATGGAGACGCAGCGGGCGATCCGTCGCCTCACCACCGATCCCGTCGACGACGACCTCGTGCTGCGCCTCCTCGAGCTCGCGGTGAAGGCGCCGAGTGGCTCCAACGGGCAGACGTGGGAGTGGGTCGTGGTGCGCGACCCCGAGGTGAAGCACCAGCTCGCCCGCCTCAACCGCCAGGCCTGGTCGCTCTACAAGCGCAAGCGCCGCCGCCAAACCCGGGGCGACGCCGCCGCGGCCCGCATCCACGACGCGGTCCAGTGGCAGGCCGACCACTTCGAGGAGGTCCCCGTCGTCATCGTGGCCTGCCTCCACGGCCGCCCGCCCCTGTTCGACTCCCCCATCAAGGCCGCCAGCTACTACGGCTCGATCTTCCCCGCCGTCCAGAACCTGCTCCTCGCCGCCCGGGCCGTCGGCCTCGGCGCCACCCTCACCACCCTCCCGCTGTGGTCGGTGACCCTCGCCCGGCGCACCCTGGGCCTCCCCGGCAAGATCACTCCGATCGCCGTGATCCCCCTCGGATGGCCCCAGGGCAGGTACGGTCCCACCACCCGCCGGCCGGTCCGGGATCTCGTCCATCTGGACCGCTACGGGCATCGCCCGTTCCGACAGATCCGGTAAACTGAGCGGTCCGGACCACTGCGCACCCGAGAGCAGGTGAGCACCTTGGCGAGAAAAGGACGAGCCCGTCGATTCCGCGAAGCGCGGGAGATGAAGCAGGGCTTCGACGACGGTCTCTTCAGTGAGGGCTCCGGCACGCTTGCCGACGTCGACTTCGACGCCGAGGGTGCCGACGACGACGAGTTCGACGACGACGAAGACGACTTCGAAGACGAGTGGGACGACGACCCGCTCAAGGAAGACGACCACCGCGTCCCGTAGTCACACCCAGTCTCCACATACCGAAGAGCGGTCCCGCGGGACCGCTCTTCTCGTTGCGGGACGTAAACGCAGCCATCCCTTTCGGCCGAGCCTGCGCCGAAGTGCCCAAATCGGAGTAGGTTCCGCCGCGTGGGGCGGCGGGGTCTGGTGTGGTTGTTCGTCGGGGTGGCCTGCTTGCTGCTCCTCGTGCAGTCGGGCCAGGTGACCTCCTCCGACGGCAACTCCTCGCTGCAGGTCACCCGCTCCCTCGTCGACCACGGCTCCGTCACCGTGCCGCGCAACGCCGGCGTGCCCGGCGCCGACGGCACCACCGTGAGCAAGTACGGGCTCGGGCTGCCGCTCCTCGCCGCCGCGCCGTACGCCGCGTCGCAGGTGGTGGCCGCGGTGGTGGGCCACGACCGCGAGCTCGGCAGCTTCGCCGCCGCGTCGCTGATGCCGTTGATCTGTGCGGGCATCGCCGTCGCCGCCTACGCACTCGGCCGGCGCCTCGGCGGGAGCGCCGGCACCGCTGCCCTCGTCGCGCTCGGCACCACCCTCGGCACGTTCCTCCTCGCCTACTCCAAGGAGTTCTTCTCCGAACCGCTCGTGTGCCTGTGCCTGTTGCTGTGCCTGCTCGCGGTGTCGGCCAAGCGCCCCGCATGGGCGGCGGCCGCGCTCGGCTACGCGTGCCTCACCCGACCGCAGATGCTGCTGCTCGTGCCCGTGTTCCTGGTCGTGATCTTCGTGACGGACCGTCGGCGCGTGTGGCAGGCGTGCGCGGTACTCGCCGGTTTCGTGGTGCTCATGTGCGCGTACAACCTGGCGCGCTACGGCGACGCGTTCCGCTTCAGCTATCCGGGCGAAGACTTCAGCGGCGACCCGCTGCACGCCACGAGAGAACTGTTCCTCGACCCCGACAAGAGCCTGCTCCTCTTCGTGCCCGCGGTGATCTTCCTGCCGTGGTCACTCGTCGCGCTCTGGCGGCGGGCGCGTGACGTGACCGTGCTCATGGCCGCCAACCTCGCGATCGGGTTCGTCACCACCATCTTCTGGCACGACTGGGGTGGCGGCTGGGCGTGGGAGCCACGGCTGTTGCTCCCCGGGATCATCGTCGCCCTCCCGTCGCTCGCACCGTGGGTGCGCACCGCGCCGTGGCGCACGTGGGCCGTCGCGGCCACCTTCGCCGTGGGGTTCGTGGTGTCGTTCCCCGCGCTCCTCGTGCCCACCCAGGCGCAGCAACTCGACGCGGGCCTCCACACCAGCCCGGCGATCGTGCGCCAGTACGAGCTCATCGAACCGACCGCGCGCTACACCGCCGACCATCTCACCGACCAGGCGCAGGCGGGCACGGGTTCGCACCGCAAGTACCTGTCGTTGTGGCAGGCGAACGCGGGGGCGTTGCTCGGCAAGGGAGGGCTCGCCCTCGCCGCGATCGTGAGCATCGGCCTGGCCGTGCTCGCACTGTTCGCGCTGCGCCGCTGGCGTGCCACCCTGCGCGACCCAAACTAACGCTTGGCAGGCAGTGCGGTCAGCGGTACTGCGACAGGTCGCCCTCGGTGCCCTGTTCCCGGTGTTCGCGGATGTAGCGCCAACAGTCGGGGCGGGATCCGTCGAGATCGGTGACGCCGTACTCCCGCGCCAACTCGCCCGCGTCGACCGAGCGCTGGTTCCAGCGGGCCCGATCGGGATCGGCCGCCACCGCGGCGATGCCCCGCCCCACGAACCGGGGCGACTCCGAGAGCGCGAACTCGGCCGGCGCAAGGCCCGCGAGCGCGTCGCGCCAGTTGTCCTCCGTGACGCCGAACGCCTCGAGCATCATCTCTGAGCGCAGGAACCCGGGCGTGACCGCCATCGCCGTCGCCCCGAACGGTTCGAGCTCGTGGCCCTGCGCCCAGGCCAGCCGGGGCACCGCCGACTTCACCAGGTCGTAGAACATCGAGATCCGATAGGTCGTCGCGTTGTACTCCGCGGTGCCGTCGTTGATCTCGACCACGAGGCTGCCCGGCTGCTCCACCAGCAGTGGCAGCAACGCGTGCGACGTGCGCAGGTGCGTCTCCACCCCGAGGCGCACGATGCGCAGACCGTCGTCGAGATCGGTCTCCCACAACGGCTTGTTCCACATCGACGGCGGGCCCATGAGCATTTCGCCGCCCCAGATGTCGTTCACGAGAATGTCGAGCCGACCGAAGTCGCTCCGCACCATCGCCGCGAGCCCCTCCACCTGCTCCTGGTCGAGGTGGTCGCACTGATGGGCAACGCCGACACCACCGAGCTCGGTCACCAGCGCGGCGGTCTCCTCGATCGTCTCGGTGCGATCGCCGTAGTCCGACGTGATGCCGCCGCGACTGCTCGACCGACCCGTGCACACCACGGTCGCGCCGCGTTCGCCGAGCGCCGCCGCGATGCCGCGGCCCGCGCCTCGTGTCGCACCGGCGACGACGGCGACCTTCCCTCCAAGGTCGTCGACCACGCGCAGCCTTACAGCGTCCGCGGATCCGGACGATCCGCGTCGATGTCGAAGCGACTGATCGCCTCGGCCACCACCTCGGCCTTGATCGCCCCCACCGCGGCGAGGTCGTGCAGCACCGTGCACACGATCTGCGGCGCGTCCACCTCGAAGTGGCGACGCAGCGCGATGCGGGTGTCGGAGTAGCCGTAGCCGTCGGTGCCGAGCGACGTGAACGGGCGCGGCACGAACGGCGCGATCTGGTCGGGCACCGCCTTCATGAAGTCGCTCACCGCCACGATCGGACCCTCGGCATCGCCGAGCAGCTCGCTCACGTACGGCGTGCGCTGCGCCTCCGTGGGGTGCAGACGGTTCCACCGCTGCACCGACAGCGCGTCCTCACGCAGCGCCTTGTACGAGGTGGCGCTCCACACGTCGGCCGACACGTCGTACTCCTCGGCGAGGAACCGCTGCGCGTCCAACGCCGCGAGCATCGCGGTGCCCGACGCCAGGATCTGCGCGCGGTGCGCCCGCTCCCCCGGCCCCGGCGAGTAGCGGTACAGGCCGCGCACGATGCCGTCCTCCACGCCCTCGGGCATGGCGGGCATCGGGTAGTTCTCGTTGTAGAGGGTGAGGTAGTAGAAGCAGTCCTCTGCCTCGGGCCCGTACATGCGCTCGATGCCGTCACGCACGATCACGGCCATCTCGTAGGCGAACGCCGGGTCGTACACCTTGCAGTTGGGCACCACCGACGCGAGCAACGGCGAGTGACCGTCGCAGTGCTGCAGGCCCTCACCCGCGAGCGTGGTGCGCCCCGCGGTGGCGCCGAGCAGGAAGCCCTTGCCGCGCTGGTCGCCGAACGCCCAGATGAGGTCGCCGACGCGCTGGAACCCGAACATCGAATAGAAGATGAAGAACGGGATCATCGGCTGGCCCCACGTCGCGTACGACGTGCCCGTGGCCGTGAACGAAGCCATCGCGCCGGCCTCGTTGATGCCCTCCTCGAGGATGCGACCGTTCGCCGCCTCGCGGTACGACAGCAGCAGCGCGGCGTCGACGGGCTCGTAGCGCTGACCGAACGGCGCGTAGATCTTGTAGTCGCGGAACAACGCGTCGAGACCGAACGTGCGCGCCTCGTCCGGGATGATCGGCACGATGCGGTTGCCGATCGCCGGATCACGCAACAGGTTGCGCAGCAGTCGGGCGAACGCGGTGGTGGTGCTCGCCTGCACCTTGTCGCCCGTGCCCGCGAACACGTCCTTGAACGGCGACGTGTCGTCGCGCGCCGGCAGCACGAACGTCTTCGACCGGTTCACGCGCTCGGGCACCGAGCCGTTGAGCGCACGCCGGCGCTCCATCATGTACTCGAACTCGGGCGAGTTCATCCCCGGGTGCCAGAACGGCGGGTCACCGTCGGTGATCTCCGCATCCGGGATCGGGAGGTTCAGCCGGTCGCGGAACACCCGCAGTTCCTCGGGGCCGAGCTTCTTGATCTGGTGCGTGGAGTTGCGCGACTCGATGCCCTCGCCCAGCGTCCACCCCTTCACCGTCTTCGCGAGGATCACGGTGGGGCTGCCCTGGTGCTCCACTGCCATCTTGTAGGCGGCGTAGAGCTTGCGGTAGTCGTGGCCACCGCGCGGCAGGTTGCGCAGGTCGTCGTCGGTGAGGTGCTCCACCATGCGCTGCAGGCGCGGGTCGGGACCGAAGAAGTGCTCCCGGATGTACGCGCCCGATTCGACCGCGTACTTCTGGAACTCGCCGTCGACGGTGGAGTTCATCTTGTTGAGCAGCACGCCGTCGACATCGCGCATGAGCAGCTCGTCCCAGCCGCGACCCCAGATCACCTTGATCACGTTCCAGCCCGCGCCACGGAACATGGCCTCGAGCTCCTGGATGATCTTGCCGTTGCCGCGCACCGGACCGTCGAGGCGCTGCAGGTTGCAGTTGACGACGAAGATCAGGTTGTCGAGCTGCTCGCGCGCCGCGACCGACAGGCCGCTCATCGCCTCGGGCTCGTCCATCTCGCCGTCGCCGAGGAACGCCCACACCTTCGACTGGCTGGTGTCGGCGATCTCGCGGTGCAGCAGATAGCGGTTGAAACGCGCCTGCGCGACCGCGTTGATCGGGCCCAGGCCCATCGACACGGTGGGGAACTCCCAGAACGTGGGCATGCGCCGCGGGTGCGGGTACGACGACAGGCCGTCGCCATCCACCTCACGACGGAAGCGGTCGAGGTGGTCCTCGGTGAGACGCCCCTCGAGGAACGCACGCGCGTACACACCGGGCGCGGCGTGGCCCTGGTAGTACACCTGGTCGCCGGCGAGCCCGTTGGCCTTGCCGCGGAAGAAGTGGTTGAAGCCCACGTCGTAGAGCGCGGCCGCCGACGCGAACGTGGAGAGGTGCCCGCCGAGGCCGTCGAAGCGGTGGTTCGAGCGGTCGACCATCGCCATCGCGTTCCAGCGGATGTACGCCCGGATGCGCCGCTCGATGGTCTCGTCGCCGGGGAACCAGGGCTCCTGCTCCGGCGGGATGGTGTTGATGTAGTCGGACGTGACCATCGCCGGCACGCCGACGCCCTGCTCCCGGGCCCGCTCCATGAGGCGGGCGATGAGGTAACGGGCCCGCACCCGGCCCCCACCACCGTCGAGCACCGCATCGAGCGAGTCGAGCCACTCACCGGTCTCCTGCGGATCCGTGTCGGGGAGTTGGTGGACGAAGCCGTCGATGAACACGCGTCGTCACCTTCTTTCGAGGTGTCGGGGGCCTCCTGGCGCGGTGGCCTGCAGCCAGGTTACGACCACCACGACGCCGAAAGGTGACGAGCAGATTTCGTTCGGCGGGCGATGTCCGAAACTTTTACCTTGGCGCGCTCCAGATTTTTGTGACATGTGGCCGATAGACCCCCCGTGGCAGTTGACGACAGGGCAGCAATCGCCCACCTGCTCCGGCGTGCGACCTTCGGTCCGGCACCCGGCCAGGTGGAGACTCTCAACGCCGGAGGCATCGCCGCCGCGCTGAACAGCGTGCTCGCGGCGACCCCGCCCCCGGTGCCGGCCGATCCGGCGATGGAGGGGTGGGAGCCGATCAAGTGGTGGATCGCCCGCATGGCCGATCCGGCCGTCGGCCTCCACGAGAAGATGACGTGGTACTGGCACGGCCACCTCACGTCGTCGATCTCCAAGGTCGGCCAGTGGCCGTGGATGTGGACGCAGCACAAGCTCATCCGCGACAACGCGCTGGGCAACTTCCGCACCCTCGTGCAGGCCATCACGATCGACGCCGCGATGCTCGTGTACCTCGACGGCGACCCTTCGGTGGTGCAGAACCCGAACGAGAACTACTCCCGTGAGCTGATGGAGCTGTTCTGCCTCGGCATCGGCAACTACACCGAGGCCGACGTGAAGAACGGCGCCAAGGCGCTCGCCGGGTACGACGTGAGCTGGCCCGACGGCGTCGTCACCTTCTACCCCGAGTACGCGCTCACCACCCCGGTGACATACCTCGGCAAGAGCGTGAAGACCGCGCAGGACGTGGTGAACGCGGTCGTCGACCACCCGGCGTGCGCACCGTGGATCTCCACCAAGCTCTACCGCTTCTTCGTGGGCCAGCAGCCGACGGCGCAGCGGGTCACCGAGCTCGCCACCGTGTTCCGCAACAACAACCTCGAGATCAAGCCGCTGGTCGAGGCGATCCTGCGCGACCCGCTGTTCCTCGACCCGTCGACCCGCTACAACCGTGCCAAGCAGCCGGTCGAGTGGGTCACCAATGCGTTCGCGGCGGCCGGCGCGAGCAACCCCGGCTGGGCCACGAGCGTGGCGAACGACCTCGGGCAGCTCCCGTTCGACCCGCCTTCCGTGGCAGGGTGGCCCGGCGGCACGCGCTGGCTCGCCGCGAGCGCCGCGTTCACCCGTGCGGCGCTCGCCATCGACGGGCCCACGCTCACGCAGATCACGAACGCGGCCACGCCGGCGGCGATGGTCGACACGACGCTGGCGCAGTGCTCCATCTACCAGGTGTCCCCCGCCACCCGTGCGGCGCTCGACGCGATCTCGAACACCACGACGCTCGCCAAGTGGCAGCGCTCGCGGATCCTCTTCGCCTCGGCCGTCACCTCACCGGAGTTCGCGCTCGCATGAACGAGATCCCCCGCCGCAAAGTGCTCCAGTGGGGTATCGGCGCCGCCGGCGTTGCCACGCTCGCCGCGTGCGCGCCGCCCGCCCCCGCGCCCGACCCGACGACCACCACGAAGGCGCCGCCGCCGTCGTCCACGACGTCGACGACGACCACGAGCACCACGACCACCACCACGACGACGACGGCACCGCCGCCGCCCCCGCCGCCGGCCAACGACCGGCTGCTCGTGGTGATCGACATGGCCGGCGGTCACGACGGCTACTCGATGGCGATCCCCTACACCGACACGAACTACTACGTGCGCCGGCCCAACGTGTCGGTGCCGGCGAACCAGGTGCTCCCCTTCGCGACGGGCATGGGCCTGCACCCCAACCTCGCCAACGTGAAGAACCACCCGATCGCGCTGGTGAACGGCGTGGGCCACCCCAACCCCGACTTCTCGCACTTCGAGTCGATCCGGCGCTGGTGGTTCGGCGACACGACCGGCACCGTGTTCCCGCAGTACGGGTTCCTCGGGCGCATCTGCGACATCATCGCCCAACCCAACGACGCTGCCACCGGCGTGTCGCTCGGCTGGGGCCCGACGCCCGCGCTGTCGGCGGCGAACGCGGTCACGCTGTCGCAGGACCCGTACAGCAACGGCGAGTACCCGACCTACGGCGACACCGGTATGGACGCCGCGTGGAAGGCCGCGCAGCGGGCGATGAGCCAGGAGGACCGGGCAGAGGCGACGATGATGTTCGCGGGTCGCCAGGGCATCCGCACCGCGCTGCACTTCAGCGACCTGATCTCCGCCATCCCGCCGTCGACGGTCACGTACCCCGACACCGGGCTCGGTGCGCAGCTCTCCGCCACCGTGCGCCTGCTGCGCGCGGGTGCGGGCATCCGCATCGTGCACGTGCCGTTCGGGCAGAGCTTCGACACGCACGAGAACCACCGGTCCACGCACGACGGGATCATGACCGAGCTCGACGGCGCGCTCTCCGCGTTCCTCACCGAGCTCGAGCAGGTGGGCCTCAACCAGAGGGTGCTCGTCGCGACGCAGAGCGAGTTCGGTCGGCGCGCCGACCAGAACGAGACCGGTCTCGACCACGGCACCGCGACCATGGGCATGTTCTGCGGTGCGGTGCACCCCGGGCTCTACGGCACGCCGGCGAGCTGGAAGAACATGGACACCAACGGCAACCTCAAGGCCACCGTCACCATGGGCGAGTACCTCGCGACCATGGCGAACTGGCTCGGGGTCGCTCCCGGTGACGTGCTCTCCGGTGCTCCCGCCCCCGTCGCCGGCGTGACCCTGTAGGTCGGCTGGAGCTACTCCGCGGCGGGGAGGTCGAGCGCCTTCAGCACCGTGGCGCTGATGCCCGGGCCGTCGAGGCCGAGGTTGGCGAGGATGTCGGCGGGCTTGCCCTGCGCGAGGAACGCGTTGGGCGTGCCGAGCACCACCACGGGCGGACCGACCTTGCCGACGTCTTCGTTGGCGATCGCACCGGCGAGCAGCGCACCCGCGCCGCCCTCGGCGACGCCGTCCTCCACCGTGACCACGAGCGGGTGACGGCGGGCATCCGCGATCATGCGCGGATCGGGCGGCAGCACCCGCACGTCGTAGATGGTGGCGTGCACGCCGCGGGCGAGCAGCAGCGCGGCGGCTTCCTCGGCGGCGGCGACCATCTTGCCGACGGCGAGGAAGCAGACGTCCTCGCCCTCCTGCAGCTTGCGGGCGTTGCGGCCGGAGCCGGTGCCGCCGGCGTCGACGTGACGCGCGGGCGTCTTCGACCAGCGCAGCGCGACCGGGCCGTTGCTCGTGCGCAGCGCCTCGTCGAGCATCACCCGCACCTCCTCGTAGGAGGACGGGGCGAAGATCGTCATGCCCGGCACCTTGGTGAGCAGCGCCATGTCGTAGAGGCCGTGGTGGCTCGGGCCGTCGTCGCCGGTGATGCCGGCGCGGTCGAGGCAGAACACCACGGGCGCGCCGTGCAGGCCGACGTCGTAGAGCACCTGGTCCCAGGCGCGGGACAGGAACGTGGAGTAGAGCGCCACGACCGGGCGCAGGCCCTTGAGCGCCATGCCGGTGGCCGACGTGACCGCGTGCTGCTCGGCGATGCCGACATCGAGGCAGCGGTCGGGGAAGCGCTCCGCGAACCCGAGCAGACCGGTGGACCCGGGCATGCCCGCGGTGATCGCGACGATCTCGGGCCGCTCGGCCGCAAGGTCGATGAGCGCGTCGCCGAAGGCGGCCGTGTACGACACCTTCTTCTCACCGAGGGGTACGCCCGTCTCGGGGTCGAAGGCGCCGACGTCGTGGAGGCGCTTCTCCTCGTCGGTCTCGGCGGGCTCGTAGCCCTCGCCCTTGCGGGTGATCACGTGCACGACGACGGGGCCGTCGGCCGCGGCGGCGTCGCGCAGCACCGGCTCGAGCGCGGCGATGTCGTGGCCGTCGACCGGGCCGACGTAACCGAGGCCCAGCGCGGTGAAGAAGCCGCTGAGGTCGCCGGCGGGGTCGTGGCCGGGGCCGGTGGCCGAGAGGTGCGACACCGTGGGCGCATAGGTGCGGCCGTTGTCGTTGAGGACGATCACGGCCCGCCGGCCGGTGAAGCCGAAGTTGTTGAGGCCCTCGTAGGCCATGCCGCCGGTGAGGGCGCCGTCGCCGATGACCGCCACGACCGTCTCGCCCGACTGCTTGGCGTCCCGGGCGACGGCGAGGCCGAAGGCGTAGCTCACCGCGGTGGACGCGTGGCTGTTCTCGACGAGGTCGTGCTCGGACTCTGCACGATTGGGGTAGCCGGAGAGGCCGCCGCCCTGGCGGAGGCGGGCGAAGCCGTCGCGCCGCCCGGTGACGAGCTTGTGCACGTAGGCCTGGTGGCCGGTGTCCCACACGATGGTGTCGCGGGGCGAGTCGAAGACCCGGTGCAGGGCAAGGGTGAGCTCGACGGCCCCGAGGTTGGAGCCGAGGTGGCCGCCGGAGACGGAGACGGCCTCGATCAGGAACTGACGGATCTCCTCCGCGAGCGCGGCGAGTTGATCGGCGTTCAGCCGCCGGAGATCTTCAGGACCTTCGATCGCGTCGAGCAGCAAGGAGTCCGCCATTGGGGCCGAGGGATCTGGCCGTGATCGTAGCGGGGACCGGTTCGGGACGCCGGACCCCGACGACCTCTCTCTGCACGACTTCTGACGGGGGCACCGCCGCGGATGCACGCCGCTCCCGCCGCCCGATCTCGACGATCCGCGCGATGACGACCACGAGGAGCGCGAGGAGGGCCACGTTGCGGCCCAGCACCACCGCGGCCGGGAACGACTGCCCGGCGTTGAGCTCCTTCACCAGGTTGAGCCCGAGGGTGCTGAGGAAGGCCGCGGTCGCGGTGAGCCCGGCGACGGCCTTCTCCCCGCCGGCCCAGGCGATGGCGGCGAAGGGCAGGAGCCACGACACGTACTGCGGCGAGAGGATGGTGGCGGTCACGAGCAGGGCGGTGATCGCGCCGAGCGGCGCGAGGCCGTCGAGGAGGGTGGCGTCAGTGCTGCGGGCCCGGGCGGCGAGCCACCACACCAGGGCGACGAGCGCGATGCCGAGGACCGGGAGCCCGAGCCGGGCGACGTCGGGCACGATCCCCGCCCGCATCGCGCCCTCCTCCATGCGCGCGGGCGCCGAGCCGAACGTGTGGACCATCGAGCCGATGGTGCTCTCGATCTGCCAGCCGTCGGCCCCGCGGAAGGTGAGCACCTGCTCCGGGCCGCCGGTGCCGGTGAGGCCGACCCACAGCCCGACCCCGATCGCGCCCACGACGCCGAACGCGGCGACGCCGGCCCGCTTCCCCTTCGTCAGCATCCGGGGCACGAGCACGACCGGCCACAACTTGGCGAAGCAGGCCACGGCCAGGCCCGCGCCGCCGGCGATCGTGTGGCGCTTCTTCACCAGCGCGAGGGCAAGCACGGCGAGCAGCACCGACAGGAGGTCGAGGCGGAGGTAGAGGAACGGGTACCAGAGGAAGGCGAGGCCGAGCACGAGGTAGGCGAACATCGCCCGGCGGCCCCACGCCCACGCCACCACCGCGGCGATCGCCACATCGAGGCCGAGCTGGCTCCACATCAGGTTCACCGTCGACTCGCGCACGTTGTGGCCGTTGAGCGCGTCGATGGCGGCGAGGGTGAGCGGCGGGTACTCCACCTCGAAGTCGCGGTAGGGCACGCCCTTGCGGGTGGCGATGCGGTGGTAGCGGCGCACGTCGCCGGGGAGGACGGTCGCGTGGTCGCGGGCGCCGTGGCGGTGCACGTGACGGCCGGGGGAGGTGGCCCGGGAGTCGAGGGCGATGCCCACCACCGCCACCCGCAGCAGGAGGAGCGCGACGAGGCCCACGATGGTCCACACGCCCGCACGCTTCATCGGCACGTGTCTACGGGGTCGTCCGTGAGAGGTGGATGAGTGGATGGGTCGGCGTTTCCCGGCGGCGGGCGAAGGGCAAACGCAGGCATGAAGATCGTGGTGCTCGGGGCAACCGGCAACGTGGGCAAGGCGCTCGTCGAACGGCTGGTGACCGAGCCCGGCCACGAGGTGGTGGGGGTGGCCCGGCGGTCGCCCGGTGGCGACTGGCCGGGCGACTTCCACGAGGCCGACGTCCGCATCGACGACCTCACCGCGGTGTTACACCGTGCCGACGCGGTCGTGCACCTCGCGTGGTTCTTCCAGCCCACCCACGACCCTGCGGTCACGTGGCAGAACAACGTGGTGGGCACCGAGCGGGTGCTGGCCGCGGCCGCCGCCGCGGAGGTGGCGACGGTGATGGTGGCGTCGTCGGTGGGGGCCTACTCCCCCGGCCCGCCGGTCGACGACGACGGTGCTCGCCGGCGGGTCGACGAGCTCTGGCCCACGCACTCCACGCCCACCGCCGCGTACGGACGCGAGAAGGCCTACGTGGAACGCCTGCTCGACCGCTTCGAGGTGGAGTGGCCGACGGTGCGCGTGCTGCGCATGCGACCGTCGTTCATGCTCCGGCGGGGCGCGGCGACCGAGCAACGACGGATCTTCGCGGGACCGTTCGTGCCGCGCGCACTGGTCACCAACCTGCCGGTGCTGCCGTACCCGCGGGGGCTCGAGTTCCAGGCGTTGCACACCGACGACGCGGTCGAGGCGTTCGCGCGTGCGTTGACGAGTGGGGCGCGCGGCGCATTCAACCTCGCGGCCGAGCCCGTGCTCGACGGAGCTCGTGTCGCCGAGTTGCTCGGCACACGTCTCGTGGAGGTTCCGCGGCGCGTCGTGCGGACTGCGATCGCGACCGCTTGGCACGCGCGCGTCGCACCGGCGGAACCCGCGCTGTTCGACCTCGTGTGCCGGCTCCCGTTGCTCGACACCACCCGCGCGCGGGAGGAGCTGGGATGGACGCCGCGGCGCCGGTCCACCGACGCGATCACCGAGTTCGTCGAGGGTCTTCGCCACGGGGCCGGTGATGCGACCGTGCCCCTCGCGCCCGACGGCGTCGTCAGCCGCGCCGAGGAGCTCGCGTCCGGCGTCGGCGGCCACCCCCTCGGTTGACCCATCTCTTCACGAACCGGCGTCAATGGTGACGCATATTCCCTCAGAACTGACGCCGGTTCGTTGGGGGTGACAGGATGCCGGGCGTGCCGGTGCTGGATGGTCTCGTCGTGCTGGATCTCACCGAGGGCAGCGCGGGGCCGGTGACCACGATGCTGCTCGCCGACCACGGTGCCGACGTGGTGAAGATCGAGCGCCCGGGTGGCGACCCGTTCCGCACGTCGGCGGCGTACACGGTGTGGAACCGGTCGAAGCGCAGTGTCGTGCTCGACCTGCGCGACCCCGGCGACCGCGCGAGCTTCGACGCGCTGGCGGCGTCGGCCGACGTGATCGTCGACAGCTTCGCCCCCGCGACCGCCGACGCGCTCGGCTACGACGCCGCCACGTTGCGCGCCGCGAACCCGCGCCTCGTCACGTGCTCGATCACCGCGTACGGCCGTGACGGCGAGTGGCGCGACCGTCCGGGGTGGGACCTGCTCGTGCAGGCCGCCTCCGGCATGCAGTGGGAGCAGATCGGCAACCGGCCCGGCCCGATCTACCTGCACGCCCCCCTGCCGAGCATGGGCGCGGCGCTGCTCGCGGTGAGCGGCATCACCGCTGCGCTCGTCGAGCGCCACGCATCGGGCGCGGGCCAGCACGTCGACACGTCGCTCATGCAGGGCGCGCTGCTCTGGATGACGCAGATCTGGACGCGCGCCGAGCGCCCCACGCCGGAGCTCGAACGCATGTGGGGCGACCGCGCGCCCGGGCCCACCCCGAACTTCGCCGCGGGCGACGGCAAGTGGTTCCACCCGATGCCGATGGCGATCCCGCTCGCGTGCGAGCACATCGGGTACGACCTCGGCGCCGACGGGTTCTCGGCGATGTTCGGCACCGCGGAGGACAAGGTCCGCTACTACGAGGCGGTGCAGGCGCTCTACCTCGAGCGGCCCATGCAGGAGTGGGTCGACCTGATGCAGGCCCACATGGAGCCGGCGCAGCCGGTGCTCCCCGTGGAGGAGGGCCTGCACCACTTCCAGGTGGAGCACAACCGCGCCGCCACCGACGTGGAGTTCCCCGGGTTGGGCACCGTGCGCCAGGTCGGCGAGGTGGTGCACATCTCCGAGCACCGCATGCGCCCGCCCACCCCGCCGGTCCCGGCGGGCCACGACACCGAGTCGGTGCTCGGTGCACTCGACCCGGCGCGCCCGGCCGCGGCCGACGCTCCCGCGGCGGTCGACAAGCGCGGGCCGCTGGCCGGGGTGCGCGTGCTCGACTTCCCGCTCGCGCGCGCGGGGCCGGTCACCACCATGGTGCTGGGCGACTCGGCGCCGACGTGGTGGCGGTGCACAACATCGCGTGGACGGGATCCGCGGTCGACATCACCTACGCCGCCGGCCACCGCGGCAAGCGCAGCATCGCGATCGACATGAAGCACCCCGAGGGCCGCGCCGTCGCGCAGGACCTCATCCGTCACGCCGACGTCGTGCACAACAACATGCGCACCGGCGTGTCGGACCGGCTCGGCTTCGGTCCCGCCGACGTGGAGGCGCTGAACCCGCGTGCGATCTCGTCGCACCTCACGTCGTACGGCAGCAGCGGGCCGCTCGGGTCGTGGCCCGGCGTCGACCAGATGGGCCAGGCGCTCAGCGGGCTCGAGTACGACCTCGGCGGCACCCGCAACGGCGGCGATCCCAACTGGTACCGCTACGGCATGTGCGACGCGGGCAGCGGCATGCTCGGCGTGATCGGCGTCGTCGAGGCGCTGCTCGACCGCGAGCGCACCGGGCGCGGCCAGCGCGTGGAGTCGTGCATCCTCGATGCCGGCGTGCTCTTCTCGTCCGACGGGTTCGACGGCCCCGACTCGTTGCCGCGCCGTCCCGCGAGCGACGCGCGCCAGACCGGCATCTCGCCGCGGTACCGCCTCTACGAGACCGCGCACGACTGGCTCGCGGTGGTGGCGCCCACCGACGCCGACTGGGACGCGGTGTGCGCCGTGCTCGGCATTGCCACCGACGCCGCGGTCGCCGACATCGAGCAGGCGTTCCTCACCGCGACGGCCGACGACTGGTTCGCGCGACTCGACGCGCGCGGTGTGCCGTGTGAGGTGTCACGCGAGACGCGCGGCTGGACGTGGTTCGACGACCCCGAGGCGCAGGCCCGCAAGTGGGTCGTCGACTACCCGCACCCGATCTGGGGCGCGATGCAGCAGCCCGGTCGCGTCTTCGAGTTCTCCCGCACGCCGGTCACGCCCGAGAGCGCGCCACCGGTTGCCGGCGCGCACACCGTCGAGATCCTCGAAGAGATCGGCTACCCGCGCGAGCGCATCGACGCGCTCATCGCCGCGGGCGCCATCGGCCAGGCCTAGATCCCTTCATGCGTCAACCGGGTCGTCATATCCGCACTGATTGACGCATGAAGGGTGGGGTCACCAGCTGCCGTCGGGGGCGACCAGTTCGATCGAGATGCCGTCGGGGTCGAGCAGCTGCAGCGACGGCTTGCCGAGCTCGTCGACCACTCCCCCGTGCGCGATGCCTCGTGCCGTGAGCTCCTCGGCCCACGTCTGCAACGTGGCCGCGTCGGCGACCGCGAACGCGAGGTGGTCCATCGGCACGCGGGGAAGCGCGTCGGCATCGGGCGCCCGCCGGCTGAGCACGATGGCGAGGTCGGCGCCCTTGTGGAACAGCGCGACGTAGTCGTCGTCGGGCCCGCCGCCGGCGAAGCGGCGCAGGCCGAGCACCGCCTCGTACCACTCACGGCTCGTGACGAGGTCGGTGACGACGAGTTGCACGTGGGACACGCCGGAGATGGGCGCGGACGCGGGACGAGGGGCGGGGGCCGCAGACATGCCCCGATCCTCGCACCTCGCTAGGGTGCGCGCCATGGACGTGTACGAAGCCCTCTACACCACCCGCGCCATGCGGCGCGTGAAGCCCGACCCGATCCCGATGGACGTGCAGGCGCGCATCCTCGACGCCGCCGTGCGCGCCCCCACGGGCGGGAACGCACAGAACTGGCGGTTCCTCCTCGTCGACGACCCGGCGCTGCGCGCGCAGATCGCGCCCATCTACGCCGACTGCCTGTCGCGCCTCTGGGGTTCGATCTACGCCGACCGGGTCGCCGCGGCCGAGGCCGACCCGGAGGCCCAGGAGAGCAAGGACTTCGTGACGATGCGGGCGTCGGCGCAGTGGACCGCCGACCACTTCGCCGAGGTGCCGCTGCTCCTCTTCGGGTTCGCGCAGGGCGACACGTCGGGCGGCTCGATCTACCCGGCGATCTGGAGCGCGATGCTCGCCGCCCGGGCCGAGGGCGTGGGCTCGTCGCTCACGTCGGTGATGTTCTTCCGCTACGACGAGGTCGTCGACCTGCTCGGGGTGCCGAAGGACGAGGGCTGGAACATGGCGTGCTGCATCCCGATGGGCTACCCCACCGGCAAGTGGGGCGTTGCCAAGCGGGCCCCGGTGCAGAGCGTGGCGTACCGCAACCAGTGGGGCAGCCCGGTCGGCTTCGAGGTCGACACGCCGCTCTGGCCCGGCACCTGACCGGACACCCGGCCCGGCACCCTGCGTCACCCCGACCGGCGGAACCCGTCGGACCGGTGCACGTAGGCGGTCGCCTCGACGCGGTTGCGCAACCCGAGGCGGGCGAAGGCCTCGCTCAGATGGCCCTTGACCGTGTCGAGGCTCAGGTAGAGCGCGTCGGCGATCTCGCGGTTGGTGAGGCCCTCGGCCGCGAGCGCGAGCGCCTGGCTCTGGCGCAGGGTGAGGCCGTCGTCCTGCCCCGGCCAGCTCAGCGCGCCGTCGACGGGGTGTGACGGCGACGCGCCGACGACCACCCGCTCACCGCGCGCGATCCCCTCGATCGCGTCGACGATCTGCTCGCCGGTCGCGCCCTTGGAGATCACCCCGCTCGCACCCGCGTCGAAGCCCTGCGCGACGAGCCCCTCGGTGACGAGGAGGCTGAACACCGCGACGTAGCGGATCTGCGGCATCGCGGCGAGGGCGCGCAGGGCTTCGGCCCCGATGCCGACGCGGCCGTAGGTGTCGTAGAGCGCGACGTCGACCTCGTGGCGGATGGGCTCGCCGATCACGACCGCGTCGGTGCACACCACCCGCTCGGGATAGCGCCCGAGCAGCGCGGCCAGCCCCGCTGCGACGAGCTCGTAGTCGTTGACCGCGGCGACGCGGACGCGCCGGTCGCCCACGTCAGGCCTGCCCGATCAGGTCGTCGTCGCCGGTGATCTCGAGCAGCCGCCGCACGAGTGCCGTCAGCACGTGCAGCACGAGCGCGTCCCGGCGGCGCAGGCGGCAGTCGGTCTCCACCAGCACCTGATACCCGCGGCGTCGAGGTACGAAACCTGTGACAGGTCGAGGACCACCGAACGGTCGGTGAACGGCGCCAGCGCACGAGCGAGCTGCCCGGCGGGCCGCGAGGTCGATCTCGCCCCGGGCGCGCACGAGGACCGGGCCGTCGCCCGTCGGCACTCCACCTCGGCTGACTCCCTGCCCTCGCCGTCCGCTCGGTCCCCGCACACCCTCGCAGCCTGCCCGACCCCCGCCGCGACACCCACCCCCCGATCAGGTGGTTGTCGGGCCGGTACGCTCGCCGGCGTGATCGAACTGGTGACGACCGACGGTGTGTTCCGCCTCGACGGCGGCGAGTGGGAAGTGACGAACAACATCTGGCTGGTCGGCAACGACCGCGAGGTGCTCGTCATCGGCGCGGCGCACGACGCCGCCCCGATCGTGGAGGCGGTGAACGGCCGCCGCGTGGTGGGCATCGCGCTCACGCACGGCCACAACGACCACATCAACGCCGCGGTGGCCCTGCAGGACGCGGTCGACGCGCCGATCCTGTTGCACCCCGACGACACGATGTTCTGGCGACGTCTACCCCGACCGCAGGCCCGACGCCCCGCTCGCCGACGGCCTCGCGCTGGTCACCGGTGGCGACGAGCTCGGCGTGCTCCACACGCCCGGCCACTCCCCCGGCGGCTGCTGCTTCGTGCTCGGCTCGGGCGGCCACGTGTTCAGCGGCGACACGCTGTTCTGTGGCGGCCCCGGCGCGACCGGGCGCAGCCACAGCGACTACCCCACGATCCTGCAGACGATCCGCGCCCGGCTGCTCACGCTGCCCGCCGAGACCGTCGTGCACACCGGCCACGGCGACTCCACCACCGTGGGCGCGGAGACGCAGCTCATCCACGACCTGATCCGTGAAGTGGAGGAGGGCGGGGCCTGAGCCCCGCCCTCCTCTCACGTTCTCAGGTACCTGACCCGGTTACTTGACCGGGTACGTCTTCGTGGAGCAGCCGTAGTCGACGACGGTGTTCCACGCGGTCCCGTCGCTCAGGTAGAGGCTGTTGCAGCTCGGGTAGCTGTTCACGGTGGCCTTCGGGTACTGCGTGGGCCCGGCCACACCCTTGAGCTCCCAGGTCTGCTTGGCCGCCGCAGCCTGCACGGCCGCGGGCGTGATGGCACTCTTGCCCTTCTTCGCCACCGTCTTCAGGGCCTGGATGAACATGTCGGTGGAGGTGTATCCGGCGATGGTGCCGGAGTCGACCTTGTCACCCTCGCCCGACTTGTAGGCGTCCAGGTCCTTCTTCATCTGGTTCATGCCCGCCGAGTCGGTCGTCGGGTTGACGAACGCGGTGTTCACCGCGCTGCCCTTGAACGTACCGACGAGCAGGTTGGTGTAGAGCGAGCTCATGAAGATGCCCGGGTAGTTGTTCGCCTGCATCTGCGCGTACAGCGGGATGCAGTCGGTCGCCAGCAGGCAGCCGATGACGTCGGGCGCCTTGCCGTTGTCGGCCGTGAGCGCCTGCTGCGCGTAGGGCGTGTAGTCGGCGATCGGCGGGATGGGCATGTTCGTGAAGTTGCCGACGATGTCGAAGCCGGCGCCGGTCCACGAGATCTGCGAGAACTTCGCCGCGTTCTTGCTCGACGTGGTGTCGTTGCCGATCAGCGCGACGGTCGGCTTCGACTTGCCGGTCTTCTCCTTGGCGTACTGGTAGATCGCGCGAGCGGAGTCGCCCACGAACGACGGGTCGGACGGCACGCCACAACCCGAGAAGGCGAAGCCCCACACCTTGGTGCTCGGGGTGTGCGAGCAGTAGCTGTCGTCGAAGCCCCAACCGAAGTACGGCACCTGCTGCTGGGTGAAGTAGTCCTTCGGGTTGAACTGCGAGATGTCTCCCACGATCGCGAACACGCCGACCTGCGTGACGAGGCGGCGGGCCTCGGTGAGCGCGGTGGCCGGGTCCTGCTTGTCGTCGGCGAACTCGGCGTACTTGATCTTGATGCCCTTGATCTCGTTCGTGTCGTTGAACCGCTTGATGCGCGCCTGGGCACCGGTCTCCGCGGTGGGCAGCTGCGACTTGATGCCGTAGCCCGCCACCGTGACGGTGGAGCCGTCGAAGCCCCGCACCGAGCGGGCGGCGCCGGCACCGGAGCCGCCGACGGCCATGCCGGCGACGAGCGCGGCGACGACGGTCGCCAGGACGAGCACGCGGGTGCGTGCGGAACGCTTGAACATCGGATGTCCCCCCTTGTCGATCCGAGCGGGCGCAGCGTACAAGCATTTTGACGTCGTAGGACGTCAGGTCGCCCAACCCGGTTCAGGTCGAGGGTGGAGAGGCGGCCCGGGCGGGCATCCTTCCGGTCGAGCGGCCGTCCGGCCGGCCATGACGACGGGAGGTTCCGTGTGAGCGAACTACTCGGGATCGCCCGGTTCCGGCTGCACGACGGCTGCCTCGCCGAGTTCGAACGGCTCTCGGCCCGGTGCGTGGACATCGTCCGCACCCGCGACCCCGGCACCCTGCAGTACGACCTCTACTTCGACGACGACCGCCGCGAGTGCGTCGTGATCGGGCGCTACCGCGACTCCGACGCGCTGATCCAGCACAGGGCCAACATCGGGAGCGAGCTGCTCGAGGCGCTCCTGGCAACGGGCACTGTCGACGGTGAGCTCCTCGGGGTGCCCAGCCGGGAGCTCCTCGCCGGGTTGCAGGGCACCGGGTCGGAGGGCGGCGACGTGCGCTGGTTCAGCCCGTACCTGTCGCTGTGACCGGCGGGGTCGCTCGCAGCAGGCGCCGTTCGACGAGCGCGTCGAGGCTGATGCGTCCGGCGCCGAACCCCACGAGGACGAGCGCGAGGCACGCGAGCGCGAGGTTGAGTTCGTACCCGCCCTTGTCGCCCGTCGCGTTGATGCCGTTCGCCCAGGTGACCGTGACGATGGCCATCACCATGTCGACGACGATGCCGGCGGCCGCGAGGCGGGTCAGCAGCCCGAGCGCGAGCGCGATGCCGCCGAAGAACTCGATGATGCCGCCACTCACCGCGAAGAAGGTGCCCGGCTTCAACCCGGCGACGTTCGCGAAGTAGTCGGCCGACGCCTTGATGCCCGGACCGTCGAACCAGCCGAACAGCCGGCGTGCGCCGTGGTAGATGAAGATCCACGCGAGGATCACCCGCGCGACGAGCAACACCGTGTCGGCCACCTTGGGCGCGGTGCGCGTCCCCACCAGGGCGGCGAGCCAGGCACGCGGCCCGGTTCCCGATTGCGAGCTCATGATCCTCCTCGGGCTGCCATCCGGTCGCGTGCCGGCGGCAGGTCGGTGGCCTCGTGCATCGGCCGGAACGGCGCGAGCAACTGCTGCGCGAACACGCGCAGGTGGTGGGGACGGTCGCCCTCCTGCTCGACGACGAGCGGCCGACCGGGTAGTCCGGTGGCGGCGCGCACGGTGGCAGGCGTGGGGAACACCGCCCGCCCGGCGAGCTGGTCCCAGATCGTGAGCGTGAACCCGAGGTTCACGTCTTGCGGTCCGTCACGCAGATGGTGGATGCGGTGGAAGTTCGGGCTCACGAAGATCCGCTCGAGCGGTCCGAAGCCGAGCCGCGTGTTCGAGTGCGCGAACGCGACCATCGCGCCGTACGCGGCGAGGACGGTGATCGACAGGTCGCCGTTGGCGAGCAGCACGATCCCGGGGATCACCGCGAGCAGGTACGAGAAGTGGATCAGGGGATGCGTGCGGAACACGGTGAGCGTGTTCATGTCCTCCTGCGAGTGGTGCAGCTCGTGGAAGCGCCACAGGCCGCGCACCTTGTGGTTGAGCAGGTGCACGTACCAGTTGCATGCGTCCATGAGCACGAGCAGCGCCACGATCGCGGCCGTGCGCGGCAGCCACCCCATGCGCGGGAGCACGACCCACGGCGCGACCTCGCGCACCACGGCGACGAACGACAACGTGAGCGCGGTGACCAGCGGCACCAGCACCGTCGCGTTGACCACCGTGTAGAGGAGGTCCTGCTTGTGCCCGCGTGCGACGAGTGGTCGTTCCTGCGCCGGCCACACGCGCTCCACCACGAGGAACACGCCGAGCAGCACGAGCGTGGCCGGACCCGCCAGCACCGAGCGCAGCGCGGTGGACGACGCGTCGAACGACGCGCCGCCCCAGTGCAGCGCCCACCCCGCGGCGACGAGCGCGACCGTGCCGGCCGCCAGTGCGACGGCCGGCCGGTACGTACGCGCCTGCGACACGCGCAGGGTTGCCCTGGTGCCGATGGCGACCATGGCGAGATCCGCGGTGCGGCCTAGAACGCCGCGCCGCCGGTGCTCGGGCTCGAACCGCCCGAACCGCCGGAACCGCCGGAGCTGCCGCTGTCGGCGCCCGCCTTGGCGACCACGACCGTGGACCACTTGCCGAACTTGTCGGTCGTGTTGCCCTTCACCTGGCCGGGCTGCTTGTCCTTGGCGTACCAGTAGAGCGGCTTGCCGTCGTAGGTGACCTGCACCGACCCGTCGGCGAGGTCCTTGGTGCCGAGCTTCGCCTCGTCGACGCCGTCACCCGCGGTCGCGCTCGTGGTGCCGTCGGGCAGCACGACCGGCGGCCACGCCTTCAGACAGGCACCGGTGCAGCTCTTGCCCTTCAGGGTGTACACGGTGTTGCCGGCCACGAGGATGGTGCCCAGCTTGGCGTCCTGGGTGGTGTCGATCTCGTCGGCGGTCTTCCCCGCAGCGCCGGCGGAGAGCGCCAGCGTCGCCACCATCGCCAGCGCGATCGCCAGCATTGCGGTCAGTCGCGCGAATCGTCGTCCGGTCTTCGCTCGCACCTCGGTGCCTCCTGTGATCCGTACCCCTGGTCGAGGGGTCTACGGATCGGCCCGCCGGAGGGATTGCACCCGCCGAAGGTTCACGGGGCGAGCGCGAGGCGCCACCAGGTGCGCCCGAAGCCGTGGAGCTTGGTGGCGCGCTGCCACTCGGGCACGGCGGCGTCGAAGACCACCTCGAAGCGGGCCCGGGTCGGCCGACCGGTGCGCGCGTCGAGCTCAAGGTCGGCGGTCGCCCGCTCCACCATCGCGTACCCGCCCTTGGCGATGGAGAAGGGACGCTCCAGCACGCCGAGGTGGTCGTAGGGCGGCGGGGCCCACGGGTTGAAGAACGCGGGCAACACGAAGTTGCTCACTGCCACGGTGGTGTGCCCGACGCGGATGCCGTAGGTGCCGGCCTGCACCGCGTCGCACACCTCCTGCGCCCAGAGCCGGCGCTCGCCGTCGAACACGTACGCGTTCGCGCCAGGGTCGACGAGCAGCTCGAGCACCTCGTGCGACGCGGTGGTGGAGATCGCGTCGGGACCCTGCACCCATCCGCTCCCCGCGGCGATCGACGGCGACGAGTACACGTGCGCGTACGGCCGACCGTGCGCGTCGACCTGGTGCCACCCCATGTCGCCGGCCGCGTGCGCGCTGTCGAAGAAGTGCAGCTTCTCGCCGCGCCCGCCCACGGTGACCGGCACCGGTCGCACACCCCACGCCGGCGCGAAGTCGCGCTCGACCTGCACGGTGAGCGCCGCCGCGATCGCATCCAGGTCACCCGCGCCGGGCGGGTGCTTCCGGGTGTGGTCGACGAGGCTGACCGCTCGCATGGGCGCGATGGTACGGGGCATCCGCGGGCGGGTCTACGCGAACAGCTTGCGGTCGAGGACCTTGTTGCGGTCGGTCCAGTCCTCGTCGAACCACGCGGGCTCCGCCGCTGTCTTCGGCGGCTTGTGCAGCTTCAACTCGTCGACCGCGGTCGCGGCGTCGGCCTGGCGCACCCGGAACTGGTAGTGGTCGAACAGCCGGACCGCCTCGATGGCATAGGCCGTCGCGACCCGCCGGTCCTTCACGAGGAGCAGGTTCTCCCCGTTGTCGCCGTCGGCCGGCCGGGAGAAGTTGTAGGAGCCGAGGTAGACACGCGCGGTCGGCTTGTCGAAGTCGACGACCACGAACTTGTGGTGCAGCCGGATGCCCGCACCACCGGTGGGCTCGGCGGAGAACGGCGCGGGCACGTGCTCCGAGAGGTTCTCGGGCCGCACCGGCTGACGGTTGCCGTCGGGGGTCTGCACGGTGATGCCGCCCACCGCGCGATCGGAGATGCCGGCGACGAACACGCCGTCGTCCTCGGTGAGGTCGGTGACGGCATCGCGCACCACGCCCGTGGTCTGGTAGAGGAACGCGAGCGAGTAGAGCACGCTCGACTTCGCGGTGCGCATGTCGGCGGCGATCGACGCGAGCACGCTGTTGCCGCTGGCGCCGCCGCTGTGGGGCGAGAAGGTCGCCTTGACGTCGAGGCCGCCGAGATCGAGCGCGTGCCACTGCGCGGCGTCCGACGCCCGGAACCCGGCGGTGCTGCCGGCCCAGTACTGCTCGAACGCGGCGACGAAGGGCGCAACCGCGGCCTCGCCCCGGATCGTCACCGCGTTGTTGTTCTGCACGTAGAACCCGCGCCAGCTGAAGTTGGTGGAACCGCACACCGCGACGTGCCCGTTCGGGCCGGTGACCACGATGGTCTTGTTGTGTTGCAGGTTCCCCATGTGCTGGCGCCGCACGTGGTCGTCGCCCGCGGAGTGTCGGAGACGCTGCGCGCTCTGCGACTCGCCCGAGCCCGCGGGCCCGTGTGTGCCCGAGTCGTCGATCACGACCCGCAACCGGTCGCCGAGCTGCTCGAGGCGCGACACGACCTCTGGTTCGTTGAGGTCGTACGCGACGACGCGCACCTCGGCGGCGGTGTCGGCGATCGCGCCGTCGAGCACCTCGAGGATCGTGCGCCGTGCCTCGAACCCCATCCACTCGTGCGCCTTCGCCGCGTCGCGGTGGGTCGGCGTGAAGTCGAGGCCCCGGTCGGCATCGCTCGGCAGCAGCGAGTTCGTGGCCGCCTGCAACTGCGCGTCGGTCACGACGTCGTCGGGGTGGTCCTTCACGAAGTTGTCGACGAAGGCCTGCGAGCAGATGAAGCCGCGCGTGAAGCTCACGTTCAGCCGGCCGGGATGGGTCTCGCGCGCGAGCTCCAGCTCGACCTGCTGTGCGGGCCCGCTGCGCAGCGACTCGTCGGGGTTCATGAAGCGTGGCGTGACCACGTAGCGGAACTTGCCGGGACGATCCGCGTCGAACGGGAAGTGCACCCAGCGGAACTTCTGGATCGGCGCGTCCATCGACGGTTTCCGATCGTGGAACGAGGGCGTGCCGTCGAATGTGAGCCGGTTCGGCACTGGCAACGGCGCCTTCGTCCAGCCGGGCGGCACGTACTCGATGCCGAAGCCCACGAAGTCACGCGGCGGGCGACCCCGGCGCCAGTTCATCGCGAGGAGGGCCATGCCCTCGCCGCGGTGCACGGTGAGGTGGAACGGCGCGTCCTGGTTCGTGCCCCGGACCCGGAACTCGTCGGTCATCGTGCCGCCTTCCTGCCGGTGCTGCCGCGGCCGCGGACAGGTTAAGGCTGTCACACTTCCGGACGCTGTCCCGTCTGGGGTGGGAACCGGACGATCGGAGACTCCCCATGCAGCAGCATCCTCCCCACACCGTGGTCGTGATCGGCGGCGGACTCGCCGGACTCACCGCCGCCGCGACCGCCGCGTCGAGCGCCGCACCCGACACAGAGGTCAT
>JAXLRL010000034.1:0-38889 GCA_046331125.1 Acidimicrobiia bacterium | reverse complement strand
GCTCCTGACCGACGCTGAACGCGAACCGAGGGCCCGGCTGTACCGGACCCTCGGGCTCGAGCTCCAACTCGACGTCGTTTCCGATCCGAAGACCGTCGACGCTCGGTTGCAGCTATGTGGTGGCGGGGGTGGGATTTGAACCCACGACCTTCGGGTTATGAGCCCGACGAGCTACCAGACTGCTCCACCCCGCGGCGGACCAATGACGATAGCAGAGGCCCTCCACGGAGTGCCCATCGAATCCGCGCCCCTGCTACTGGCGTAGCCTCCCGCCGTGGCCGGGCAGAACACGCGGGAACGTCACCACCGCCTCGGATTCGTCGTCACCGCGGTGCTGCTCGCCCTGGCCGCCGGGGTGTTCGTCACGCTTCGCGGCGCGGTGCGTGATCTCGACCGTTCGCTCGACCGCTTCTACGACCGCACCAACTTCGCCGTCGTCACCACCACCGGTGGCGACGCCGCCCGCTTCGCCCAGGAGGCCGCCGCGGTACCCGGCGTCACCACGGTGCAGCAGCGGGGCAACACCACGCTGTCGATCTGGGCCGACGACGGTGCCCGCAAGCTGCAGGGCACCGTGCTCGGCGTGCCGGCCGACGGCCCGTCGGTCAGCCGTCCCGTCATCACCGCCGGCACCGACATCCCCGAGGGCAGCACCGAGCCGGTCGCCGTCGTGGAGCAGCACACCGCCGACGACCTCGGCATTCAGGTGGGCGACACCCTCACGGCCCTGGGCCCGGGCACGCCGTCACCGCTGAAGGTCGTGGGCATCGGCCTCTCCCCCGAGTACCTGCTCCCCGCGCAGAGCCAGCAGCAGATCGTGAGCTCGCCCGGCAGCTTCGCCATCGTGTTCGTGCCGCAACCGGTCGCCGAGCAACTCGGTGGGCCGGCCACCGTGCCGCAGGTCCTGGTCGCGTCGCGCGCCGACGACACCGGTCCCGTCATCGACAAGCTGCGCGCCCTCGCCCACGAGACCGGCGCGGAGTTGGTCGTGGTGCGCGACAACCAGCCGTCGAACGCGTTGATCGACGAGGAACGCACCGGCTTCGTCGAGGCGAGCTTCGTGATCCCGTTGCTCGCGTTCCTCACCGCGATGTTCGTCGCCGCGGTGGCCTGCGCGCGCGTCGACGACACGAAGCGCCGCCACCTCATGATGGTGCGCACCACGGTGATCGGCGCGCTGAGTGGCGTGGGACTCGGGTTGATCGGCGCCGCGATCGTCGGGCCGAAGCTCACGCGGTCGGTGTCGATCCCGAACCACTTCGGCGCGAGCCATCTCCTGCCGGCGCTCGGCGCGCTCGGTCTCACCGCATTGGCCGGCCTCGCCGCCTTCGGACTCGGCTCACTGCTCCTGCGCGGCACCGGTCGCTCCCTCGGCGGCGGTCCCGCGATCGTCAGCGGTCTCGCCGCGGCCGCCGCGATGGTCATGATCGTGGGCCCGCTCGGTGTCGTCGACTCCGCGCAGGCCACCCTCGACGCGGCGGCACGGCTCGAACCGGTCGACGCGCAGATCGCGTTCGTCGTGCCCGCGACCGCCGATCAGCTCGCGTCGGTGGAGAAGATCCCCGGCGTGATCGCGGCGGAGCCCGTGCCGTCGGCCAACGTGTACGTGCGTCACGGCGACCGGCGCTACGCCACGCAGCTGCAGGCGTTCCCCGAGAACACCACCATGCAGACGTTCGAGACACCGCAGGGCAAGCCGCAGCAGCTCCCGGCAGACGGCGTGCTGATCCCCGAGTCGCTCGGCAAGCTGCTCGACGCGAAACCGGGCGACGTCCTCGAGCTCGAGCTCCCGGGCGCCGGCGTGCAGACCATGCACATCCCGGTGGCCGCGTACACGTCGAACACGCTCGGCAACCTCGTCTTCATGCACACTTCCACGCTGCGCGACGCGCTCGGGCCCGACGCCAATGCGTTCGCCGGTGGCCTGTTCACCACTGCGACGCTGCGCTACGCACCGGGCGCCGACGCGGACGCCATCGCCGCGCAGGTGCAGAAGCTCCCGTCGGTCGTGGTGTACGTGCCCGTCGGGGCGAGCCTGGGCTCGATCGCCGCGGTTCGCCCGATCTTCGACAACATCATCCGAGCGCTGATCATCCTCGGCGTGGTCGTCGCCGCGCTCGGCGTCGGTGGCGCGGTGCTCCTGCAGGCCCACACGCGCGTGCGCCACGGCGTACTCAAGCTCGTACTCGAGGTGCTCGGCGCCCTCCTCGTGGGCATCCTCCTCGGCAGCGTCGTGGGCGCCCGCCTCGCCGACGCGCTGCTCGCGGATCTGAACACCGAGCTCGTGCACCTCATGGAGTCCATCGACACCACGACCTATCTCCTCGCCGCCGGGCTCGTGCTCGTCGTCGGCGCGGGCGCGGCCGTGATCGGCGGCGTGCGCGCCGGACGCAGCCCCGGCCCGCCGTCGTCGTAGGCTCCTCCGGGACGAGGAGCGGCAATGGCGCAGGAGACGCGGCAACAGGACGCCGCCGAACGGCAGGCCCGGTGGGAGTCACGACTCTCCCTCTGGGCAGTCGTCTGCGCCGGCACCTTCGGGATCATCGCCGTGCTGTCGCTCGTCGGCTGGTGGGTCGGTGAGGCGGTGCTGCGCAAGCCGTTCCCCGACGAACCCGCCACCTCGCCGAACTCCGCGCTCGCGCTCATGCTGGGGTCGATCGCCGTCGCGTTCGTCGTCCGGCGGCCGGGGCAGAACCGAACGATCACCACCGTCGCCGCCATCGGCGTACTCGTCATCGGGATCGCGACCTTCCTCGAGCACGCCTTCGACGAGTCGTTCGGGATCGACGGTGTCCTCGTGGGCCATGGCGTCCCACGCATGGCCGAGGCCTCGGCGTTCGGCTACGTCATGCTCGGCGTGGGCCTGGTCCTCCTCGCCGCGCGTTTCGGGGCCCCGATCCTGCGGCAGGTGATCTTCGGCCTGGCGTTTGCCGTCGGCTTCGTCGGGGCGCTCGGCCACCTCTACGGCGGCCTGCACGATTCACCGCTCGGCGCGTTCATGAACACGTCGCCCGTCACCGCCGCAGGCCTGCTCGTGATCGGCGCCGCCGCCTTCTTCGCGCAGCCTGAGACCGTGCCCGGTTCGTTGATCGCCGACCCCGGGCCCAGCGGCATCCTCGTGCGGCGACTGCTGCCGACGATCCTGATCGCCTTCCCCGCCATCGGGGCCGTGTGTCTCCTCGGCCACGAGGCCGGGTGGTACGACGTCCGGTTCGCGTTCGTTCTTGCCATCGCGTCGAGCACCGTGTGCGTCATCGCGGTGCTCATCGGCACCGCCGACGTGATCCGCCACGTCGTGCGCGAGCGCGAAGCGGCGGAACGCTCGGAGCGCGACACCTACCAGCGTTACCGCCAGATCATGGACAACGCACCGTTCTCCACCGTCGTGAAGGACATGGAAGGTCGCTTCGTTGCGGTCAACCGCAAGGGGCTCGACAACATGGGGTTCGCCGACGAACGGGTGCTGCTCGGCCGGCGACCCGCCGAGATCTTCGACAACGAATGGGCCTATGCCGGCGACTCCACCGACCGACTCGTCCGAGGAGGCGACTCGATCGAGTACGAAGTGGTGATCGAGGTCGACGGTCGACCGCGCACGTTCACCAACCTGAAGTTCCCGATCCGTGACGCCGAGGGCGAAGTGATCGCAACCGTGGCGGTCGGCGGGGACATCACCGATCAACGACTGGCCGAACAACAGAACGCGCGACTGATGCAGGAGCGGCAGCACGCCGAGCGACTCGAGGCGCTCGGCCAACTGGCCGGTGGCGTTGCCCACGACTTCAACAACCTGCTCACCGTGATCACGAACTACGCGGAGTTCGCACGCGCGGAGGTGGAGGCCGCCTCGCCCACGGCGGCCGCCGACCTGGCGCAGATCCTGCGAGCCTCCGAGCGCGCCGCGGCGCTCACGCGGAAGCTGCTCGCGTTCGGCCGACGCGAGCCGGCCCGCCCGGAGCCGCTCGACCTGAACCACGTCGTCCTCGATGTCAAGTCACTCCTGCAGCGCACGCTGGGTGAACACGTCGTCCTCCGCACGGAGCTCGCCACCGATCCGTGGCATGCGGTCGCCGACCGCAACCAGATCGAGAACGTGCTCGTGAACCTGGCCATCAACGCACGCGACGCGATGCCCGACGGCGGCGAGCTCTGCATCGAGACGTGCGACGTCGTCGTCACGCCCGAGGAGTTCGGCCACAGCGTCGAGCCCGGGAACTATGCAGGGCTGATCGTGCGCGACACCGGCATCGGGATGACCGCCGAGGTGCTCGCCCACGCGTTCGAGCCGTTCTTCACCACGAAGGGGGCGGGCGCGGGCACCGGGCTCGGTCTCGCCAGCGTGTACGGCACGATCTCCCAGGCGGGGGGCGAGATCACGGTCGAGTCCACACCGGGCGCGGGCGCGGCGTTCACGATCCTGCTGCCCGCGACGAGTGAGGAGAGCGGGTTGCGGCCGTTGCCCGCCGAAGGGGGCGGCAACGCCGGTCGTGGTCACGTGCTCGTCGTCGACGACGAGTCCGCGATCTGCGAGCTCACGCGCCGTCTGCTCGCCCGCCACGGCTACGACGTGCAGGTCGCCGGTTCGGGGGCCGAGGCGCTCGAGGTGCTCGGGCGCGACGGTCCCTTCGACCTGTTGCTCACCGACGTGGTGATGCCCGGCATGTCGGGTCGTGAGCTCGCCACCGCGGCGGTCGCCGCCCACCCGGAGCTGCGGGTGCAGCTCATGTCGGGCTACGCCGCGTCAGCCGGCGACGGCGCGACCGCAGAGCTCGACGTGCTCGGCAAGCCCTTCACCGAGCGCGACCTCCTCGGTCGCGTCGAGCAGATCCTCGACCTGTCCGGTCAGGAGAGCTGAGCGCCGACCGTGGGGTCGACGTACTCGTCGATCCGGGTGATCTTCCCGTCGGCGACGCTCGCGATGATCACGTTGTGCATCTCGAACGGGTTGCCGCTCGCGATGACGGTGCCCTTGAGCGCGAACTGGTAGAGGAACCCGCCGTCGAACTCCTCGACGCGCAGGTGGTCCATCGACATGTCCTTGACGATCTGCGACAGCACGGTCACCGACGCCATGTTCTCGATGGCGTCGACCTCCTTGCGGTCGTAGTTGTGCCACACGATCGCGCCGGGCGCGAACGTCGCCACCATGGCGTCGGGCTCACCGGTGATGCCCCGGTCGAACCCGGCGATCAGTTCCTCGGTCGTCGCCATGTCGTTGCTCCGTTCATCCGATGGAGAGTGACTTCGCGGTGTCCTCCATGTGCCGGAGGAACAGGCCGCGCTTCTCGACGTCGGGACCGCCGGCCATGTCGCCGAAGTCGCGCAGCAGCACCAGCCGGTGCACGCCGAGCGCCTCGAACTTCGCCACGGTGTCGGCGTCGACGTCGCCGGGCGGCGTGACCGTGATCTCGAGCGGCCCGAGGTGCTCGGGCCGGCCCACCTCGTCGGTGATGCGGGCGAGCTCGCCGAGCACGCGCTCGGTGTTGGCGAGGTCCTGGAAGAACCCGTACCAGCCCTCGCACTTCGTGACGGCGCGGCGCAGCGCCCGCTCCGAGAAACCGCCCATGTGGATCGGGAGGCGGCGCGGCGGCTGCGGCCGCGACTGGATGCCGCCGAAGTTGGTGAACTCGCCGCGGTACTCGGGCTGGTCGTCGTCCCACATCGTGCGCATCGCGTCGAGGTACTCGTCGGTGATGCGACCGCGCTTGGTGAAGTCGGTGCCGATCGCCGCGTTCTCGCCGGGCACGTAGCCCACGCCGAAGCCGGCGAGCACGCGGCCCTTCGACAGCACGTCGAGCGACGCGAGCTGCTTGGCGAGGATCAGCGGGTTGCGCAGCGGCAGCAGGATCACGCCGGTGCCGAGCCCGATCCGTTCGGTGCGGGCCGCCGCGTACGACAGCACGGTGACCGGGTCGAGCAGGTCGCTCAGCGGCGGGAGGGGCGACGGCGACTCGTGCGGGTCGATGAGCACAGGGTGCTCCCCCACCCACACCGACTCGTAGCCGAGATCCTCCGCGGCGACGCAGAGCTCGATCACGCCCTCCGGGTCGGCGTACGCGCCCGAACCGATGCCGAACCAACCGATGTCGATCACAGTGTTGCTCCCGGGGAGAGAGTGGAGTGGCTCAGGACGCGGTCAAGACGCGGTCTGCTGGCGCTGGTTGCGACGGGCCTGGGCCGCACCGACGTGGGTCATGATGTCGGCGACGAACGCGAAGGCCACGAGGAACCAGCCGAAGCCGGTGACGCCGCGCACCGGCGCGTAGGCGACCGCCCAGGCCAGCGTGGTCCACGGCAGGAAGATGAAGCCGAGCAGCGCGATCCAGAACGAGTTGAAGGCCGCCGACATCCGGTCGTTGTCGAAGAGCCACACCAGGAAGATCGCGAGTCGGGGCGACAGGAACGCGGCGAGTGCCACGAAGCATCCACACATGGAGCGGGAGACTACTCAGGCGTCGCGGCGGTCGGCCAGGAAGGGGTAGCGCCCGCGGGTGGCGGCGACGACCGCCGGGTCGAGCTCCGCCCGCAGCGTGACCTCCACCGGCTGCGTGGCCTCGGCGAGGATCTCGCCGAACGGGCCGACGACCATGCTGTCACCGGCATAGTCGAGGCCGCCCCCGTGGCCGACCCGGTTGACGCCCACCACGTAGGCCTGGTTCTCGATCGCCCGGGCCCGCAGCAGCGTCCGCCAGTGCTCCCGGCGCGACGACGGCCAGTTCGCCGGCACCAGGTAGCAGTCGACCCCCGGTGCGAGCGCCCAGAACTCGTCGGCGAAGCGCAGGTCGTAACAGACGAACAGCGCGCCGCGCAGGCCGTCGACGACGACGACGCAGTGCTCGGCGCCGGCGTCGTACACCTCGTGCTCACCGCCGTAGGAGAACGGGTGGATCTTGCGGTAGCGGTGCACGGCGCCGGTCGGCGAGGCGAGCACGAAGCAGTTCGACGGCCGCTCGGCCCCGGGCGCGAGCGCGGGCACCGACCCCCCGACCCACACGCCGTGGGCGGCGGCCTGCTCGGCGATGAACGCGCAGCTCGGGCCGTCGTCGGCCTCGGCGATGCGCGCCGCGTCCATCGAGAACCCGGTGGCGTACATCTCGCTCATGAGCACCAGGCGGGCGCCGTCGTCCACGGCGTGCTCGATGCGCGGCGCCAGGCGCGCGAAGTTCGCGGCCGGGTCCTCCCACACGATGTCGTGCTGCAGCGCCGCGACCTTCACGATGCCCACGTCACGAACCCGCCAGCTTCGCGAGGCGGGCGACCGCCTCGTCGATCACCTCGAGTCGCTTGCACGCCGCGAAGCGCACGAGCGGTGATCCGGCGGCCTTGTCGTCGTAGAACACCACGCTCGGCACCGCGACCACACCACAGCGATCGGGCAGCGAGCGGCAGAACGCGAGGCCGTCGGTCTCACCGAACGGCGTGATGTCGACGGTGACGAAGTACGTGCCGTGCGCCGGCAACACGTCGAAGCCCGCGGCGGCCAGGCCGTGACCCAGCCGGGCGTGCTTCTCGTGCAGTTCGGCGCCGATGCCGCGGATCACGTCGTCGGGGAGGCCGAGGCCCACGGCCACCGCGGGCTGGAACGGCCCGCCGTTCACGTAGGTGAGGAACTGCTTGGCCGTGCGCACCGCGGCGACGAGTTCCGACCGTGCGCACACCCACCCGATCTTCCAGCCGGTGCACGAGAAGGTCTTGCCCGCCGACGAGATGGTGATGGTGCGGTCGGCCATGCCCGGGAACGTCGCGAGCGGCAGGTGCTCCCCCTCGAACACGAGGTGCTCGTACACCTCGTCGGTCATCGCGACGAGGTCGTGCGCCACACACAACTCGGCGACGAGCGCGAGCTCCTCGCGTGTGAACACCTTGCCCGTGGGGTTGTGGGGCGAGTTGAGCAGCAGCAACTTCGTGCGCGGCGTGATCGCGGCCCGCAACGCCTCCGGATCGAACGACCAGTCGGGCGCGCGCAGCTGCACCACGTTGCGTTGCGCACCGGCCATCGCGATCGACGCCGCGTACGAGTCGTAGTACGGCTCGAACGTGACGACCTCGTCGCCCGGTTCGCACAGCGCGAGGATCGTCGCCGCGATCGCCTCGGTCGCGCCCGCGGTGACGAGCACCTCGGTGTCGGGGTCGAACCTGAGGCCGTACCAGTGCCGCTGGTGCGCGGCGATCGCGGCGCGCAGCTCCGGCGTGCCGATGCCCGGCGGGTACTGGTTGTGCCCGCCGCGGATCGCCGCGACCGCGGCGTCGAACACCTCGATCGGGCCGTCGGTGTCGGGGAAGCCCTGCCCGAGGTTGATGGCCGCCTTCTCCACCGCGAGCGCCGACATCTCGGCGAAGATCGTGGTGCCGAAGCCGTGCAACCGCGACGCGAGGTACGGCGATTCGCTCACGATGCGGGCTCCCAACAGGTCGGCGAACCGGTGAAGTCGGCCTCGACCAGACCGAACACTCGGCGCGGTCGCAGCGCGTACGTACCGTTCACCTAGGGATCGAGGAAGTCGGCCTCGTACTCGACGTCGTACTTGGCGTTCATCGCCGCGAGGAACCCGGCGATCCCGTCGGCGTCGACCACTCGCTCGACGCTTCCCTCCACCACGACCGGCTCCTGCGCGTTGTCAGTGGTGGCCGTCGCGCGTGGGTCGCGTTCGAGGTTGCGGGCCTTGCGCGAGCCACGGCTGCTCGAGAACCACAGCGCGGCGCCGTCCCACACTCCCCAGACGGGCATTACGTGCGGTGCACCACTCGCGTCGGTGGTGGCGAGCCAGAAGTCGTGCGCGGCGCGTAGGTGGGCGTCGGCCCAACTCCAGGGGAGCAGTCCGCTCCCCTCGTCGGCTCCGACCACGCCGTAGCCGGGCATGTGCGGGCGACGGGCGACGAAGGTCGGCTCACCCACGTCAGCCGGCCAGGAAGGTCAGGCGCACGTTGCGGCGCGGGTTGTCGCGGTTGAGGTCGACGAGCACGATGCTCTGCCACACGCCGAGCAGCAGCTTGCCGCCCTGCACCGGCACCACCATGCTCGGGCTCACGATCGCCGGCATCACGTGATCGGCGCCGTGCCCGATCGAACCGTGGGCGTGGCGGTAGCGGTCGTCACGCGGGAGGAGCTGCTCCAGGGTGTCGACCAGGTCGTCGTCGGAGAAGGCCCCGGTCTCGATCAGCGCGACACCCGCAGTGGCGTGCGGCGCGAACACGTTCACCAGTCCGTCACCCCGCCCGGCGCAGAACGCGGCCACCTCGCGGGTGAGGTCGAGCACGCGGGTGTTCGACGTGTCGACCTCGAGGACGGTGGTCTCCATCGCGACGAGGATATTGGCCCGGTCCCTGACCTCCGGCCCTGCCGCTCCCACCGGTTGCCGGCGTACCGTCGAGGGGTGAGCACGCGCCGACGACTCCTGATCGCGGTGGCGGCCATCGCTGCGGTGAAGGTCGTCGCCTACCGCACCTGGGTCAAGCCGTGGATGTTCCACTGGGGCGCGATCCCCGACGAGGTGGACGCCGAGCTCCCGGGCGACGAGCTCGTCGACGGGACCGGCCCCCGCACCACCCGGGCCGTCACCGTGGATGCCCCGCCGGAGCGGGTGTGGCCGTGGGTCGCCCAGATCGGCGAGGACCGGGCGGGGTTCTACAGCTACGCCTGGCTCGAGCGGCTCGCGGGGTGCGACATGCACAACGCCGACTGGATCCATCCCGAGTGGCAGCACCACGAGGCCGGCGAGACGGTGTGGCTGGCCCGCCGCTACCGCGAGCTGGGTCGCCAGGTGGTCGCGCGCATCGAGCCGGGTCGCGTGTTCGCGATGGTGTCGCCGCCCGACCACGACGCACTCGTCGCCGGTCGTCGCGCCACCGGCGCGTGGACCTTCGTGCTCGAACCGACCGCCGACGGACGGCAGACGCGCCTGATCGCACGCGGGTCCGGGGGTGCCGTCGGGCACGCGGCGTTCGATGTCCCGCACTTCGTGATGGAGCAGAAGATGCTCCGCGGGATCAAGGCGCGGGCCGAGGGCACCCGCTGAGCGCGGCTACCCGATGTCGACGAGCCAACCGAGGCCGAGGTCGCGCAGGCCGTTCGACATGCGCGCGGTGACCGTCGACAGGTTGTCGGTGAGCAGGATGATCCCGAGGATCGCGAGGATCCCCGCCGAGACGAGCGTGATCGCGCGCGAGTGCCGCTTGAACCAGTCCATGGCGCGGGTGAGCTTGCCCATGGCGAGGCCGACCGCGAGGAACGACACTCCGAGCCCCATCGAGTAGGCGACGAGCAGCAGCACGGCGCGGCCGATGTCCTGGCCGCCCGCGGCGAACCCCAGCACCGCGCCGAGCACCGGACCGATGCACGGCGTCCAGCCCAGACCGAACGCGGCACCGGCGATGGGCGCAGCGATCGGGCCGAAGCGCTCGAGGCGCGGATGCCAGCGGAACTCCTGGTAGAGGCGCGGCGTGGTGAGGATCTGCGTGCCCGCGAGGTACAGCGCCATCAACAGCACGAGGCCGCCGGAGATGCGCGTGAGCGTCTCCTGGTTGCGGAACAGGGCGCTCCCCACCGCGGTGGTGATGAGGCCGAGCAGCACGAACACCACGGTGAAGCCGGCGACGAACAGCCCGGTGTAGAAGGCGATGCGCTTGAGGTAGTGCGACTGGAGGTTCGCCTCGCGGATCTCACCGACGGAGAGGCCGGTGATGAGGCTCAGGTAGCCGGGCACGATCGGCAGCACGCAGGGCGAGAGGAACGAGATCACCCCGGCGCCGAACGCGGTGAGGAGATAGAGGTTGCTGGAGACGTTCGTCGCCAGCAGGGGTGCAGCCACGACCTCGATGGTACGACCGCCCGCGGCCCTGCCGTCAGCCGGGCGACGGGGCCGAAAGTCCTGATTCCCGGGCCTCCGCGATCCGGCCCTCGGCGATCGCCACGTAGGCGGGGTCGGTGTCGTAGCCCACGTAGTGGCGCCCGTTCTCGACCGCGGCCACCGCCGTGGAGCCCGACCCCATGAACGGGTCGAGCACGACGTCGCCCGCGTAGGTGTAGAGGCGGATGAGCCGGGCCGGCAGGTCGACCGGGAACGGCGCCGGGTGCTGCACCCGCCGGGCCCGTTCGGGGCGGATCTCCCACACGTCGAGGGTGGAGGCGAGGAACTCCTCCTTGTCGATCGTGGACTCGAACGGCAGGCCGAGCGCCTCGCGCTTCTTCACCGGGACGGCGCGGTCGAAGCGACCCTTCGACGCGACGATCACCCGCTCGGTGAGATCCCGCAGCACCGGGTTCGACGCCTTCATGTACGAACCGAACGCGCACGATCCCGCCGCACCCTTCGCCTTCACCCACACGATCTCGCCGCGCAGCAGCATGGCGAGCTCGTCCTGCAGGATCGTGGTGACGTCACCCGCGAGCGAACGGTACGGCTTGCGCCCGAGGTTGGCGACGTTCACCGCGATGCGCCCGCCGGGTTCGAGCACGCGCAGGCACTCGGCGAACACGTCGCGCAGCATCTTCAGGTACTCGAGGTAGTCGGCGGGGACGTGGCCCACACCGAGCGCGGTCTCGTAGGCCTTGCCCGCGAAGTAGGGCGGCGACGTGACCACGAGCGCGACCGAGTTGTCGGGCACGGCGGCCATGTCGCGCGAGTCACCGACGATGATCGAGTCGGCCGCGGTGCACGGGTTGACCGTGTCGTCCTTCGACACCGTGGGCGGCGTGAACCGCGCGTAGAAGTCGCTCGCGTCGTGGCTCTCCCGGTTCCCGGCACCGAACTCGCGAGTGCGCGTGGCCATCGGGGCAGGTTACCGGTCTCGTCGAGTGCGGTCTCAGGCCGTCTCAGCCGGTGCTGCGACGCTTGCGGAGCACCACTCCCCCGCCCACGAGCAGCGCCACCACCACGACGGCGACGATCACGCCGACCGGCGACCCGCCGTCGCTCCCCGAGGAGCTCGTGGCGGCGACCCCCGCGGCGAGCGTGCGGCCCGAGCGCGGCCCCGATGTGGTGGCTTCCTTCCCGGCGAGGGTCGTGCCGGTCGCGGAGGGTGCCGTGGTGGCCGGCGTGTCGCCCCCCGGGGCCGATGCCGTGCCGCCGGGCGCGGTGGTCGCCGTCTCGCCCGCGACCGCGACGCCTGCTCCACCGCCGGTACCACCGCTCGATCCACCGCTCGGCGGCGCGATGGCCGGCGGGGCCTCGGTCGGCGGCGGCGCACACCCGACCACGGCACAGAACGAGGAGAACGGCGGCGCACCGCCGTAGCCCCAGCCCTCGACGTCGCCGTCGTGCACCGTGGTGCCGCTCGCCCCGAGGCTCGACTGGTTCCAGCCACCGGCGCCGCCGACCGCGCGGTAGTACACCCAGCCGCCCGGGCACTGCCCGGGGACCGGTTCGTCGCCAACGCCGTACAGCTTGCACACCGCCTGGCCGAGCGGGCCGTAGGTGATGGTCTCCGGCGACGCGCCCGCGAGCTGCAGCGCCTCGAGCCCGCTGACGGTGCCCGAGAACTCGATCACGCGCGTCTGCACCCCCGACCCGGTCGACACGATGACGACCGCGCGGGATGTCGTCTGCGCGCCCGCGACCGGCATGGCCGGCACGACCGACGCGACCACGAGCAGGCCGGTGACGGCACACAGCGTCGCGACGAGCCGTCGCATCACGCTCATCCGGTGAACGCCGGCGTGAGCGCGAGCGGTGCGGCGACGGGGGTCTCGACCTCGACCGGCGACACCACCACGCAGCTCTGCGCGGGCGCCCGCACGAGCGGCAGCCACGTGCGTTCGAGCCCCTGCAGCGCCTGCGCGGTCGCGAACGACGCGCTGAACACGTTGGGGCCGGCGATGGAACCGTCGGGGTTGGCGAGCGAGGTGAGCGCGGCGTCGCCACCACCGAACGGTGCGCCCTTGCCCGCCGGGTACACGGTGTCGCGCCAGCAACGGTCGTTCACGTCGTAGCCCGCCGCCGCGACCGCGAGCAGCGCGCGCGACGTGCTCTCCGCGCTCTCGTCGCCGAAGAACGACCACGTGCCGTCGGCGTTCTGCTGCGACGCGAGGAACGCCAGTCCGCGCTGTACCACGGGATCGGTGGGCGGCGTGCCGCCCGCGAGGAGCAACTGGAGGGCGAGACCCGTGGTGTCGATGTCGGCGTCGGTGGTGGTGCCGGTGTCGGCGTCGTAGGACCATCCACCGTTCGACGACTTCTGCTTGCTCGCGACGTACGCGACGGTCGACGCAGGGATGCTGCCCTCGGTGACCTGCTTCGACAGCCCGGCGTAGAGCGTGTTGTTGAAGAAGAGGTCGGCGTCGAACGAGCCGTTCGGCGCCGGGTCGCCGACGAGCGCGGCCAGTGCCGACGTGTCCCGGCCCAACGGCCCGGCGACGAGCACGATGAACTTGCCCGCCGCGCCGGGTGTGGCGGCCGCGGCCTGCATGAGGTCGACGAACGCGAGCGGGTCCTGGCCGTCACCGTTCTTCACGGCCTGCACCGCCGCCAGCGCGTCGGCGGTGCTCCAGGACGAGCCGGTCTGGCCGGCCTCGGCGACGGCGAGCACGGCTTCGGGGGTGACGAACGCGAAGGTGGGGTCGGAGTCCCAGGCGCCGCTGCCCGTGGCCGGCGTGGTGCCGGCCAGTTGCTGGGTGCCGAGGTATCCGACGGCTGCGCCGACCGTCGGGCTCGAGGCGCGCGCGGACGACGGGAAGAGCGAGGGGAAGGCGATCACGCCGGCACAGATGACGACTGCGACGGCCGCGACCGCACGACGGGCGTGCGACATGGTGTTCCTCCACGGCCCCTGACCACGAGGGCCTCTCTGCCGCCCCCGGAGGGACGACTCCACGATGGGAGCACCGGTGGTCCGGTGGACGACGGCAGGTAGCCTGGCTCGCGGAGTGCGACGGGGTACGCCGCAGAGCCGCTCACAGTTGCGGGTCAGCGTCGGTCTCTCACCGACTTCCCCTGTCGCTGTCGAGGAAGACCCTACGGACGTGACGAGCACGACGCAAACCGCGGCGCCCACGTCGCCCGTTCCGACGGATGATGCAGGCGGTCGCGCCCCGGCCGCCCGGGCCACGTGGCACGCCGGCACCTGGTTGGTGTGGGCGATGGCCGCGGCGGCCTGCATCGAGATCGCGCCGAGCCCGGTGTACGTGGCGCTGGTCATCGGCATCGCCGCGCTCGCCGTGTCGCTGCACTCGCGCCCCGGGCCGTATGCCCGCGCCTTCCCCATCCTCGTGGGCATCGGCGTGCTGTTCGCGTTGGTGCGCACGCTGCTCACGGTCGCGACCACGCACGCCAACACCGACATCCTGTTCACCACGCCGCACTTCGGGCTCCCGCGGCTGCTCGGCGGCTTCACGGTGGGCGGCGCGGTGTCGCTGCCGATCCTCCTGCACTCGCTCGCCGAGGGCTTCGCCATCGTCGGGGTGATGGCGGTGTTCGGCGCGTTCAACGCGGTCATCTCGCACTCCGAGCTCGTGCAATCCACGCCGCGTGCGTTCTACGAGGTGGGCCTCGTCGTGGTCGTCGCGCTCGCGTTCGTGCCGTCCACGCTCGGCGCGATCCAGGACGTGCGCGACGCCGACCGCGCCCGCACCGGCGGTCGGGTCGTACGCCGCGGACGGCTGCTGCGACAGCTCGTGCCCGTGTTGGAGCTCGGGCTCGAACGCGCGGTCACCCTGTCGGAGTCGATGGACGCACGCGGGTTCGCGCGCGCGGGCGCGGGGCCGCGCGACAAGGTGGCCGGGTGGTGCGGCCTCGTGTCGTTGCTCGCGCTCGGCGGCGCGTTCGTGGCGCTCGTCGGGCACGCCGACACCGCCGCCGCGGTGCTCGGCATCGGCGGCGCCGCCGGGCTCGGCGCCGCCGTCGCCCTCGCGTCGTCGGGCACGCAGCGCACGCGCTACCGCCCGCGCCGCATGACCGCGCCCGACTGGGCCGCGGCCGCGGCCACGCTCCTCGCGCCCGTCGCGATGGCCGCGGTGTCCGTGGCGGGCGACCACAGCCTGGTGTGGATCGCCTCACCAGTGGCGTGGCCCGCACTGCACGTGGCGCCGCTCCTCGCGCTGTTGCCGTTGCTGGTGCCGATCGGCGTGCGCGCCCGGGGTGGCTCGTGAGCGCGCTGCACTTCGACGGCGTCGGCTTCGCCTACCCCGACGCGCAGGCCACGGCCCTGCGCGACGTGTCGCTCGCCGTCGAGCCCGGCGAGATCCTGCTCGTCGTCGGCCGTTCGGGCTCGGGCAAGAGCACGCTCCTCCGGTGCGCCAACGGCCTGGTCCCGCACACGAGTGGCGGGCGCTTCGCCGGCGAGGTGGTGGCCTTCGGGCGGTCCACCCGCACCCACCACCCACGTGAGCTCGCCGACGTCGTGGGCTTCGTCGCCCAGGACCCCGAGGCGCAGACCGTCGTCGACCACGTGGAGCGCGACATCGCGTTCGTGCTCGAGAACCTCGGCTACTCGCAGGAGGCGATGCGCCGGCGGGTGGAGGAGATGCTCGACGCGCTCGGCATCGCCCACCTGCGCGACCGCGACCCCACCACGCTGTCGGGTGGCGAGCGCCAGCGCGCGGCCATCGCCGGCGCGTTGGCGGCGGCACCGTCGGCACTGGTGCTCGACGAGCCCACGTCGCAACTCGACCCGCAGGGCGCCGACGACGTGCTCGGCGCGCTCACCCGCCTGAACGCCGATCTCGGCACCACGGTGCTCCTCGCCGAGCACCGACTCGAGCGCGCGGCACCCCTCGCCGACCGCGCGGTGCTGGTGGAGGGCGGCGTGGTGGGTGCGCCCGCCGCACCTGCGGCGCTGCTCGCCGCGTACGCGGGCGCACCGAGTGTCACCCGCCTCGGTCGCGCCCTCGGCTGGGACCCGCCGCCGCTCACCGTGCGCGACGCACGCGGCTTCGCGGCGCGCACACCCGTCGACCTCCCGGCCCCCGCACCGCGCGACCTCGCGGCGCCGGGCGACGACGTGCTCCACGCCCGCGGGGTCGGCGTCACCGTGGGCGGACACCGAGCCCTGCACGACCTCGATCTCGACCTGCGCGCGGGCGACGTGATCGCCCTGTTCGGGCGCAACGGCTCGGGCAAGACCACGCTCCTGCGCACGCTGGCGGGGCTGCAGACGCCGACCACCGGCACCGTCACGCACGTGGGCGAGGCGCGGGTCGCCTACGTGCCGCAGAACCCGAACACGATGTTGTTCGCGCCGACCGTCCGTCAGGAGCTGCAGGAGACGCTGAAGCTGTTGGGCCGCAAGGACGACGGCGCAATCGAGCACTGGCTGCACGCGCTGCACCTCGACGCGCTGGCCGACCGTCACCCCCGCAGCCTCTCCGGCGGCGAGCGCCAGCGCGTCGCCATCGCCGCGGTGGCGGTGGGCGGGGTGCCGGTCCTGCTGCTCGACGAGCCGACTCGCGGCATGGACGCGCCCTCGCGCGCGGCGCTCGAGCACGCGGTGCGCGCCCACGCCGCGAGCGGCGGCAGCGTGGTGCTCGCCACCCACGACGTCGAGCTCGCGGCACGCTGCGCAACCCACGCAGTGGTGCTCGGCGCAGGTGAAGTCGTCGCCGACGGCGATGCCCGCACCGTGCTCGCGGGGTCGCTCTTCGCACCCCAGGTGCTGCGCGTGCTCCCGCCGTTCCTCACGGTGGAAGAGGTCGAGGCGGAGCTGCAACGCCGATGACCGCCGTCGCGAACAGCCGCGTCCGTCCCGCGATGATCTACACGTTGATGGTCGTCGTGGGCGCGGCCGCGTTCCTGTACCCCTTCTGGTTGCCGTCCACCGCGCTCACCGACCAGGCCCACAACGGCGACGCGCCGCTCGTGGCCGCGGTGGTCGGCGCGTTGGTGATCGTGGCGGTGATGCTCGAGCTCCGGCGCGGCACCATGAACGGCGCGACCGTCGCGCTGCTCGGCATGCTCGCCGCGTGCGCCGGCCTCCTGCGCCTCATCGACCTGCCCGGCGGCGGCAGTGGCATCTTCTTCCTGGTCGTGCTCGCCGGCGCGGCGTTCGGTCCGCGCTTCGGCCTGCTGCTGGGCCTCTGCGCGATGGCGGTCTCCGCGATCGTCACCGGCGGCATCGGGCCGTGGTTGCCGTTCCAGATGCTCGCCCTGGGCTGGATGGGTGGCGGCGCCGGTCTGCTCGGGCGCCTGACCGTGCGGCTCGACCCTCGGCTCGAGATCCTGGTGCTGGCGGCCTACGGCTGGATCGTCGGCTTCCTCTACGGGGCGATCCTCAACCTGTGGTTCTGGCCGTTCGAGCGGGGCGGCGCGCTCGACTGGCACCCCGGGCTCTCGCTCGGCGCCACCCTGCACCGGTACTGGCAGTTCTACGTGGCCACGTCGCTGCCGTGGGACGCCGCCGCTGCGCTCACCAACGCGGTGATCATCCTCGTGGTCGGCCTCGTGCTGATGCGCAGCCTCCGCCGCTTCGCCCACCGGTTGGAGCCGGCCGTCGAACTCGTCTGACCCCTCCCCCTCTCTCTCCCGTTTCTCTCCCGTTTTGGCGCTACTTGCGCGTGAACATCACGCGCAACTAGCGCAAGAACGGATCAGGGGTCGGGGAAGAGCTCGGCGAGGAGCTCCTGGAGCGCGGCGCGACCGGCGTCGGCGGTGACGTCGCCGACGAACACGACGGTGCGGTGCCCCTGGGCCTCGAGCTCGCGCGCGGTCGCGCCGAGCGACGCGGCCTGCGCCTCGGTGCCGGTGAGCACCACGACCTTGTCGCGCTCGGCGCTCACGCGGTCACGCCTTCACCACGAACCACGCGGAGATGCCGGCGAACACCACACCGAGCACGACGGTCTCGACCGTCGCCGTGGGTTCGTGCACCGAGGCCGCACCCGTGGCGAGCACCGACAGCACCAGGAACCAGCCGTTGCGCACCAGCGACAACGTGGACACCGCGCGCTTCGACGACGCCGCCCCGAAGCAGTTGCACGGGCGCCGGTCGTCCTTCACGATCCGCCGCACCAGCACCGCGGTGAACACCACGAAGAGCGCGACCGCCACGTAGGCAGGCCACACCGAATCGACGAACAGGAGGGCCGCGGCCACGAGCAGCTCGGCCACGGGCAACGAGAGCGCGACGCCGTACGCGACGAATGCATACCGGCCGAGGTTCTGACGGAACCCCGCCGTGCTGCGCGGCAGGGCGACGAGCTTGCCGACCCCCGACGCCAACAGCACCAGTGCGATGACGACGCGCGCCGCGACCGCGACATCGGTGGCGGTCACGACGGTGCTACAGGTCGCCCATCTTCGAGTACTTGCCCTTGAAGAAGAGCAGCGGGCGGGCGCCCTCGCGCAGGTCGAGGTCGAGGACGCGCCCCACCACGATCACGTGGTCGCCGCCGGGGTACTCGGCCTCGAAGCGGCAGTCGAGGTAGGCGATCGCCTCGTCGAGCACCGGTGCGCCCGACACGCCGGTGTGCCACGGCGTGGCCGAGAAGCGGTCGGCGCCCTTCTTGGCGAACAGGTTCGACAGCTCCTCGTGGCCCTCGCCGAGGATGTTGATGGCGAAGGTACCGGCGTTCTGGATGCGCGGCCACGTGCTCGACGAGTTGGCGACGCAGAACAGCACGAGCGGCGGGTCGAGCGACAGCGACGTGAAGGAGTTGGCCGCGAGACCGACGGGCTCGCCGTCGTCGATGGCGGTGATGATCGTCACGCCGGTCGCGAAGTGACCGAGCACGTCGCGGAATCGCTTGTCGTCGGGGACGATCACTTCTTCGGTCACGCTGGGGGCTCCTGAGGCAACGGACGCCCGAATGGCGTCGTGACTAGAGAGTGTGCCGCATGCAGTCGTGCGCGGCGAACACCTCGGGACCGCCGACGCGGGCGACGAGGTCGCGGGCGTCGCGGAGGATGGTGTCCATGCGGTCGTCGCCGTGCGTGGGGCAGTGGTGGAACAGCGCGAGCTGCTTCGCCCCGCCGAGGCGGCCGACGTGGATCGCGTACTCGACCGTGCAATGACCCCACGACCGCTTCATGTCGTACTCGTCGGCCGTGTGCTGCGCGTCGTGGATCAGCAGGTCGACGCCGTCGACGAGCTCGAGCACGTCGTCGGGGACGTAGTCGTCGGGGTCGTCGGGCACGGTGCCGGGACCGTGGTCGGAGAGGTACGCGACCGACTTGCCGTCGATCTCCACCCGGAAGCCGAGGGTGGGGTCGGTGTGACGCACCCAGCGCGACCGGATCTTGGCGCCCTGGTGCGCGAAGTCCTCGCGGCCGACGGAGTCGAAGGCGACCTCGCCGCGCAGCTGCTCGGGCGTGATCGGGAAGTACGGCGGGCTCATCACCCCGCGGAACACCTCGGCGAGCGTGCCACCCTCCTGGTGCGGACCGACGACCTGCACGGTGCCACCACCCGCGGCGAGCGGCTGGAAGAACGGCAGGCCCTGGATGTGGTCCCAGTGCAGGTGGCTGAGCAGCACGGTGGCCTTGTAGCCCTCGACCTTGCCCTCACCCTCGAGGTGCTCGCCGTAGTTGCGCAGGCCGGTACCGAGGTCGAACACGATCGGGTCGTGCCCCTCGACCTTGAACTCCACGCAGGACGTGTTGCCGCCGTAGCGGCTGAACTGGTGGCCGTCACACGGGGTCGAGCCCCGGACACCCCAGAAGATCACCTCGGCCGGCGATGACATAGGCGGGAGAGGTTATCCCCAGTGGCGGGACCGCGATCCCATCCTCATGACACATGTGACGTACGACCATTTCCGTGACCGCGGTCACGTCAGGGTCGGTCGAGGGTCAGCTGAGCACCCGGCGCCGGAAGCCCTTGACCCCCAACCAGGTGAACAGCACCGAGAAGGCGATCAGGGCCCCGTAGACCGCCCAGAGGCTCATGTGGGGCGTGGTGGTGAGCGCCGCCCGGAACCCCTCGCACATGTAGACGAGCGGGTTGAACAGGACGAGCACCTGCAGCCAGCGGATCGGCTCCAGCGACGACCACGAGTAGTAGATGCACCCGAGGAAGGTGATCGGGATCACCACGATCCCGAAGAGCAGCGGCACGGTGCGGGGGTCGAACCGGGTGCCGAAGGTGAGGCCGAGCGCGCCGCACATGTAGCAGGTGAGCGGGATCAGCGTGACCAGCACCGGCCAGTTGATGTCGAGGCTGACCGGCGTGGCCGGCACGATCGCCGCGATCGGGAACACCAGCAGCGCGGACAGCAGGCTGCTGAGCGCACCCCAGATCGCCTTCTCGATCGCGACCATCGACGTGGGCATCGGCGCGAGGACGCGGTCCTCGATCTCGCGCGTGTAGCCGAACTCCTGCACCATCGGCAGCGCGACCGACTGGATGCCCTGGAACATGATCGCGAGGCCGACGACGCCGGCGACGAGCACGGTGGAGAAGTCGCCCGCGTTCGCGGTGCCGCCGACGCCCTGGCCGATCTTCGGGAACACGTAGGTGAACACGAAGACGAGCAGCAGCGGTTGCAGCAACGTGCGCGGGATGAACTCCTTCAGCGTCTTGCGCAGCACGACGAGGTCGCGCAGCAGCAGCGAGCGGAACGCGACCCGTGCCGCGGCCGTGGGCTTGCGCTGGGGCACGAGCGCGCGCGCCGACGGCATGGAGACCGGTGTGGTGGTCATTCGCGCAGGTCCTTCCCGGTGAGGTTGATGAAGACGGTCTCGAGCGAGGGCTCCGACACCGACACGTCGGACACGTCGAACCCGTGGCTGTCGGCGATGCCGAACACGGTGGGCAGGAGGCCCGTCTGCGCCTTGGTGGCGAGCAGCAGGTGGTGGTCGACGCGGGTGACCGACTCGATGCCGGGCACCTCCTGGCGGAAGACGTCGGCGAGCTGGTCGAGATCACCCTGGGCGATCACCGTGACGATGGTGTCGGCGCCCGTCGCCCGCTTGAGCTCCTCGGGCGTGCCGAGCGCGAGCAGGTGCCCGTGGTCGATGATCGCCAGGCGGTCGCAGAGCTCGTCGGCCTCCTCCATGTAGTGCGTGGTGAGGAGGATGGTCTGGCCCTCGGCGTGGAGCTCGCCGAGGATCTCCCACAGCGCCAGGCGGCTCTGCGGGTCGAGGCCCGCGGTGGGCTCGTCGAGGAAGAGCGTGGCCGGGCGGTGCATGATCGCCCGGGCGACCATCAGGCGCTGCGCCATGCCGCCGGAGAGTGCGGCCACCGGCGCCTGCGCCCGCTCGGTGAGGCGGAACTGCTCGAGGAGGCGCGTGGCCTCGGCCTTCGCGGTCTTCGCCGACATCCCGAAGAAGCGGCCGTGGAAGTAGAGGTTCTCCCACACGTTGAGCGAGCGGTCGAGCGTGTTGCTCTGCGGCACCACGCCGATGACCTGCTTGGCCGCGGTGGCGTGCTCGACGACGTCGATGCCGCCCACGTACGCCTTGCCGCTGGTGGGGATCACCCGCGTGGTGAGCATGCCGGCGGTGGTGGTCTTGCCGGCGCCGTTGGGCCCGAGGAGCCCGAAGATCTCGCCTTCGTACACCTCGAGGGTGAGGCCGTCGACGGCCTTCACCTCGCCGTTGTAGATCTTGGTGAGCGCCTCGGTGCGCATCACGACGGTGTCAGACCGCGCGGGCACGGGCCACCTCCTCGGGGTTCTCGGAGAAGTAGGCGGTGACGCGCGGCAGCGCGCGCAGCAGCACCTCGACCTCTCGGGTGGTGAGCACGGACCGCAGTTCCGCGTCGAGCTCGTGGACGACACCGTGCAGCTTCGCGAGCCGGCGGCGGCCGGCAGCGGTGACGACGACGCGCATGACGCGTCGGTCGTGCTCGTCGGGCCGGCGCTCGACCAGCCCCGCGTCCTGCAGCTTGTCGAGGTGCCGCACCAGCGTGGGCGGCTCGATGCGCATGAGCTCGGCGAGCTCGCGCTGGCTGGCACCACCCGCGTTGGCGGCCTCGCGCAGCAGCACCCACGTCCACACGCTGGCGTCGTGCTCGCGCAGGCGCGCGTCGAGCTCGTCGTGCACGGCGCGGTGCGCGAGGAAGAGGTGGCGGCCGAGCGTGGTGCTGGTCATGACCTCCGAATGCTTAGCACACGAATCATTCGGTGCCTAACGTTTTCGGGGATCGCCGCTACTTCTTCTTCGTGGGGTCCTTGCTCCGGACCTTCTCCACGTGCACGAGCGCCTCGCGCAGTTCCGTGATCCAGTCGCCCTCGTGGTCGCTCACCAGCCGTACGCACCACGCCAGCGCGTGACTGCGGCTGCGGGCGACGCCGGCGTCGACGAGCGTGTCGAGCACCTGGCGCTCGGGGAGGCGCAGACGCGTCATCACCGGGATGCTCAGCATGGTGAAGAGCTCCTCGGTGGCGCCGCAGCGGGCCCCCCACGCGACCTTGCGGCCGAAGCGCGCCTCGGCCTCGTCGGCCACCCGCATGCGCAGCGCCCGGGTGTCCTCCCGGAACCCCTGGATGCGGGCCGCCTCGGCGGTGGCCACCGCGGCGGGCTCGAGCCCCTCCGTGGCGGGAGCCGGGAGGGTGCCGATCACCATGATCTCGTCGCGGTCGTGGGTGACCTCGGGGAGACCGGTGAACCAGCCGTCGGGGAGGCGACCGGCGAACCAGCCCGCCAGCTGCTCGTCGACGTCGGGAGCTTCTCGGGTGGCTTCGGACTTCTGCGGTGTCATGGTGATTACACTATTACAAGGTTTCAACGAAAGGCAAGTGCCTCCCGGATGGCCTCGGCCACCTGCGCCGCGTGGGCGTCGTCCTCGTAGTGCTGCCGGGGCCAGAAGAACCCGCGCAGGCCGTCCTTGCGGTTGCGCGGCACGACGTGGAAGTGCAGATGCGGCACCGACTGACTCACGATGTTGTTGTTCGCCACGAACGACCCCGCCGCGCCCGTGGCCGCCTGCACCGCCCCGGTCACCCGTTGCACCTCCGCGAAGAAGTCGCCGAGCGCGTCGGCGGGGAGGTCGGTGAGGGTCTCCACGTGGGCGCGCGGCACCACGAGGGTGTGACCTGGGAAGAGCGGGCGGCGGTCGAGGAACGCGACGACCGTCGGCGTGTCGAGCACGACGTGGGCCGGCTGCTCCCCCGCCGCGATCGCGCAGAAGGGGCAGCCGGCGTCGACCACGCGGGATCAGCCCTCGGCGGTCTCGCCGGCGGACTCGTTGGGCGACGTGTAGGGCCGGATGCGCGGCTTCACGGCCTCGCGCTTCGGCACCATGACCTTGCGCCGGAAGTAGCAGACCTCTTCGCCGCGCTGGTTGAACGCCCGGGTCTCGACGGTGACGACGCCACGGTCGTTGCGGCTCGACGACTCCTTCTTGTCGAGCACCAACGTCTCGGCGTAGATGGTGTCGCCGTGGAACGTGGGCTTCGTGTGCTTGAGCGACTCCACCTCGAGGTTGGCGATCGCGGCGCCGCTCACGTCGGCCACGCTCATGCCGAGCACCAACGAGTACACGAAGTTGCCGACCACCACGTTCTTGCCGAACTGCGTCTGCGTCTCGGCGTACCACGCGTCGGTGTGGAGCGGGTGGTGGTTCATCGTGATCATGCAGAAGAGGTGGTCGTCGGCCTCGGTGATCGTCTTGCCGGGCCAGTGCTTGTACACGTCGCCGGGGACGAAGTCCTCGTAGTAGCGGCCGAACTGCCTGTCGTGGATCGTCATGCGGGCAACGATAAACGACCGCCTCTCGCTACCTTGGTGCCGGAGATGAGCCCCCGATGATGCACCCCGCCGTCCACGGATTCAGCCGCGACTCGAAGGCCCTGAAGGGCAAGAAGGTCGAGCGCGAGCTGCTCAGGCGGGTCCTCGGGCTCACCCGCCCCTACCGGGGCAAGCTCGTCGGGTTCGTGGTCACGGTGATCCTGGCGTCGATCGTCGGCGCCATCCCGCCGCTGATCCTGCGATCGCTGCTCGACACCGCCATCCCCGAGAAGGACCGCACGCTGGTGGGTGGCCTGGCGCTCGCCGCGGTGGCGCTCGCGGTGTTCAGCGCCGCACTGCAGCTCGCCCAGCGGTGGTACTCCGCGAAGATCGGCGAGGGCCTCATCTTCGACATGCGCACCGCGCTGTTCGACCACATCCAGCGCCAGCCGCTGTCGTTCTTCACGCGCACGCAGACCGGCGCGCTCATGTCGCGCATGAACAACGACGTGATCGGCGCGCAGCAGGCCGTCACCAACACGCTCGGCACCGTGTTCTCCAACCTCATCGCGGTGGTCGTCACCCTCACGTTCATGCTCGCGTTGGAGTGGCGCCTCACCCTCCTCACGCTCGTCGTGCTGCCGTTCTTCATCGTTCCGGCAGGCGCATGGGCCAAGCTGCGAAGCTCGCGCGAGTCGATGCAGCTGAGCGCGTCGATGAACAGCACGATCGCCGAGCGCTTCGGCGTCGGCGGCGCGCTCGTGGTGAAGCTGTTCGGCAAGCACCGCGCCGAGCAGGAGACGTTCGCCGGCCGCGCAGGGCGCGTGCGCGACATCGGCGTGCAGACCGCGATGTACCAGCGCGTGCTCTTGTCGCGTTGGGCTTCATCACGGCCATCGGCACCGCGATCGTGTACTTCGTCGGCGGCAACCTCGCCATCTCCGGCACGATCGGCGTCGGCACCATCGCCGCGTTCGCGGTGTACGTGAGCCAATCTACCAGCCGCTCACGCAGCTCGCGAGCACGCGTCGACATGCTCTACCGCGCTGGTCTCGTTCGAGCGCGTGTTCGAGGTGCTCGACTTCCCGCCGCTCGTCGCCGAACGCCCCGGCGCCGTCGATCTGTCGCCGGCCGAGAAGGCCACCGGCCGCATCGAGTTCGACCAGGTGTGGTTCCGCCACCCCGCGGCCGCGGTCACGTCGATCCCCTCGCTCGAGGAGGCGCACGGCGCCACCGACCTCGACGACGAGAGCGCCTGGATCCTCCACGACGTGAGCTTCACCGTGGAGCCCGGCGAGTTGGTCGCGCTGGTCGGCCCCTCCGGGGCGGGCAAGACCACCACCGCGCTGCTGGTGCCCCGCATCCACGACGTCACCACCGGCGCGGTGCGGGTCGACGGCCACGACGTGTGCGCGACCTCACGCTCGAGTCGCTGCGCGGCGCCGTCGGCATGGTCATGCAGGACCCGCACCTGTTCCACGACACGGTGCGCAACAACCTGCGCTATGCCAACCCCGACGCCACCGACGACGCGCTCGTCGAGGCGTGCCGCGCGGCGCGCATCCACGACATGATCGCCTCGCTCCCCGACGGCTACGACACGCTCGTCGGCAAGGCGCCGGCTTCCTGCGCATGTCGGGTGGCGAGAAGCAGCGCCTCGCGATCGCCCGCATGCTGCTCAAGGACCCCGCCGTCGTGATCCTCGACGAGGCCACGTCGCACCTCGACTCCGAGTCGGAGCTGGCCATCCAGCAGGCGCTCGCCGAGGCGCTCACCGGCCGCACCTCGCTCGTGATCGCGCACCGGTTGTCGACGATCGTCGCCGCCGACCGCATCCTCGTGCTGGAGAACGGGCGGGTCGTCGAGGCGGTCGCCACGAGGAGCTGCTGATGGCCGGCGGTCTCTACACCGACCTCTACCGCACCCAGCTCAGCCACCCGACCGCCGCCGAGGCCGGCTGATCCGCCTGATCGCCGTGAAGCGCCAGCTCGCCGCCATCGCGTCACTCGTCGCCGCGATCGCCGCCGTGGTCGCGTCCGCGGTCACGCTGTGGAACCACTGGGACGATCTCGCGCTCGCACTCGCGTGCCTCGCGGTGGTGGAGTACTTGGCCTGGTACGTGCTCAGCCGCGCCGGCGTGACCCGCGTCGTCGCAGCGGTCGGTGGTCGTGGCGGTCGGGGCCGCGATCGCCTTCCTCGTCGGCGAGCACGGCGTGCTGATGATCGTGGTCGTGGTGGCGCTCGCGCTCGCCACCGCGGGGCTGGCCCGCTACGCGCTCAGCGTCGACGCCCAGAGCCTGCGCGCCGCCGCGCCGCGGTGTGCCCGCAGCGCCGGCCGGCGGCGTGCTCCTCTGGCCCCAAGTCGGGCGGCAGGAAGGCCGACCCCGAGTTCGTCGCCGAGGCCGGGCGGCGGGGCATCCAGGCCGTCGACCTCACGCGGCACGACGACCTCGTGCAGCTCGCCCACTCGGTGATCGACGACGGCGCCGACGTGGTGGGCGTCGCGGGCGGCGACGGCTCGCAGGCCCTGGTGGCGGGGGTGGCGGCCGAGCGCGACATCCCGTTCGTGTGCATCCCCGCCGGCACCCTGTTCACTTCGCCCTCGATCTCGGCGTCGACCGCGACGACGTCACCAGGAGCCGCTCGGCGCGTTCGCCCGGGGTTCGAGCGGCGCGCGTCGACCTCGCCACCATCCAGCGACCGCGTGTTCGTGAACAACGTGTCGCTCGGCCTCTACGCGCATCGTGCAGTCCGACGACTACCGCGACGACAAGGTGGGCACCGCGGCGCGCATGCTGCCCGAGCTGCTCGGCAACGACTACGACCCGTTCGACTTCCGCGTGCACGGACCGTCGGGCGTCGACGAGGCGCACCCCGACCTCGTGCTCGTGTCGAACAACGTGTGTACAACTGTCGGGCATCGGGGGCTTCGTACGCGCCCGGCTCGACGAAGGTGTGCTCGGCGTGATCGTCATCGACGTGCACGGCGCGCGACCTCGCCGAGCTCGTCGCACTGGAGACGGCCGGACGCGGCTCGTCGTTCCGCGGGTGGCACGAGTGGAGCGACCGGTCGATCGTCGTCGACTCCGGCAAGCCGGTCGAGGCCGGCATCGACGGCGAGGCGGTGGTGCTCGGCGCGCCGGTGCGCTTCGAGTGGAACGCCCGGGCGCCCTGCGCGTGCGCATCGCGCCGCATCATCCCGGGCTGTCCCCGCCGCGGTCGCCGGCACGGTGCGCCGGGGCGGCCCGAGGCGTCTGCTGCGGGTGGCGTTCGGCCGGGAGCGGGCCTCGCAGCCGCGCTGACCCCTGCGGCCCTGGTGGCCACGGTTACCATCACCGTTTCCCCGTCCGGACCGACGAGATCCTCATGCCTCAACCCCGGCGGCCGGCACCGAGACGTCGTGCGGCGCGACCGACAGCGCAACCGCCGCACCGTCTACGTGGTCGTCGGCGTGCTCGTGGCGCTGGTGATCGGCGCCGGCGCCGTCGTGATGAGCGGCGCTCGACTCTGGCGGCGGGCAGTCCGCGGCGGCCGGCAGCGTGCAGGTCGCGCCGTCCACCACCACGGTGACCGTCGGGGCGACCACCACCACCGGGAGCCACTGCCGCGCTCACCGAAGCGACCCGTTGCGGCTGTGGATCGGGGGCGACTCCCTCGCCGGCTCGCTCGGCCCGTCGCTCAGCAACATCACCGGCGCCACCGGCGTCGTGCAGCCTATGACTCCGCGTGTCGAGCGGGCTGTCGAACCCCGGGTTCTTCGACTGGCCCGAGCAGGCCGAGAAGGGGGGGAGATAGCGCACCTCAAGCCCGAAGGTCTGGCCGGTGTTCATCATCGGCACCATGACCTACGGCGCCAACGACGACTCCTGGAAGGCCGACCTGCACCGAAGAAGGTGGAGGAGATGCTCACCGTCTTCGAGACCGACAGCGCCGGCCAGGGCCGCACCGTCTACTGGGTCGGCGCCGCCTCAAGGACGACAAGATGGACGAGGAGGCGCGGCGGCGGTGAACGCGGTGGCGCAGGACGTCATCGCGAAGCACAAGGGCGTCGTGTACGTCGACGCACGCAAGCTGTTCTCCGACAGCGACGGCAAGTACGCACAGAACCTGCCCGACGAGACCGGCAAGCTCGTCACGATGCGTGCGGGCGACGGCGTGCACCTCACGGTCGACGGTGGCGACTACCTGGCGCGGGCGGTGTTCAAGCCGCTCGACGAGCAGTGCCGGATCACCGCGCAGAAGGTCGACGGGCAGACGAAGCAGACCATCCAGACCGAGGGCTCCACGCAGGTCGCGAACGGCTCCGGTTCCGGCAACGGCACCGTGCAGACGACGCCGCCCTACACCTCGCCCGCCACCACCGCGCCGCCGGCGACGACACAGCCCGTGGTCACCACCGTCCCCGAGGTGACGACCACGACCGCGCCGCCGGCCACCACCACGAGCGCGCCGCCGAACCAACCTGCGGGCGCCACCGGCGGCATGAACGCCAGGTTTGGAGCCTTCCGGAAGGGTCGTCCTGGTGACTCGCCATGACCGATCAGCTCGCCGCGGCCGCTTCGGCGGTCGACCTCGCCGCCGCCGTCGTCACCACCGCGACCGGGAACCTCGCCCGGGCCGCCACGGTCGACGGCCGCATCTCCGTGTCGAAGCTCGACGAGCAGCAGGTGCTCGGCTACGACCTGGCGCACGCCGCCAGCGCGGTCGAGGGCTGCAAGGTGATGCTCGACTACGCGCAGCACGGCGAGCTCGAGTCGAAGCTGTCGCGGGCGTACATCGCCGACTGCCTCGCCGACCTCGGCGCCAAGCTGTTCGGGCGCGAGGAGCTGTGGGGTGTGGAGCGCGGCGCGCTCGACGCGGCGATGCCGTTCGTGGAGGAGCACCGCTCCCCCGCGTTCCTCGAGGAGATCGCGGCCACGCTCGAGACGTCGGGCACCGGCCCGCGTCACCTCCCCGACGACTTCCAGCTCGCGGCGGAGACGTTCCACAAGTTCGCGGAGAACGAGATCCGTCCCGTCGCCGAGCACGTGCACCGCACCAACGGCGACATCCCGGAGCAGGTCATCAGCGACCTCGCCGAGATCGGCGGCTTCGGCCTGTCGGTGCCCGAGGAGTACGACGGCTTCGCGAGCGGCGGCGAGGCCGACTACCTCGGCATGGTCGTCGCCACCGAGGAGCTCTCGTGGGGTTCGCTCGGTGTGGGCGGCTCGCTCATCACCCGGCCCGAGATCCTCACCCGAGCGCTCGTCACCGGCGGCACCGAGGAGCAGAAGCAGCGCTGGCTGCCGCGCATCGCGGCCGGTGAGCTGATGGTCGGCGTGATGGTCACCGAGCCCGACTACGGCTCCGACGTCGCGAGCGTCAGCGTGAGCGCCACCGCCGTCGACGGCGGCTACGTGATCAACGGCGTGAAGACGTGGGCCACGTTCGCGGGCCGCGCCAACCTGCTCATGCTCCTGGCGCGCACCGACCCCGACAAGAGCAAGAGCCACCGTGGCCTCTCGCTCTTCGTGGTGGAGAAGGAGCCGTCCGACGGCCACGCGTTCGCGCTGAGCCAGCCCGAGGGCGGCACCATCGAGGGCCGCGCGATCGACACGCTCGGCTACCGCGGCATGCACTCGTACGAGGTGTCGTTCTCCGACTGGTTCGTGCCGGCCGAGAACCTCGTCGGCGGCGAGGGCGGGCTCGGCAAGGGCTTCTACCTCCAGATGGAGGGCTTCGAGAACGGCCGGCTGCAGACCGCGGCGCGCGCCGTCGGGCTCATGGAGGCCGCGTTCGAAGCCGGCCTCGAGTACGCGCAGAACCGCAACGTGTTCGGCAAGCCGGTGTTCGACTACCAGCTCACCCGCATGAAGCTCGCCCGCATGGCCGCGCTGATCGCGGCGGGTCGCCAGTTCTCCTACGACGTCGCCGCCCGTATGGGTCGCGGCGAGGGCACGCTGTCCGCGTCGATGGTGAAGGCCTACGTGTGCCGCACCGCCGAGTGGGTCACGCGCGAGGCGATGCAGATCCACGGCGGCATGGGCTACGCCGAGGAGTACTCAGTGAGCCGCTACTTCGTCGACGCCCGCGTGCTGAGCATCTTCGAAGGCGCCGACGAGACCCTCTGCCTCCGCGTCATCATCCGCAAGCTCACCGAACAGGCCCTTCAGAATTCCTGAGCCAGTCGCGGCAAGCGCCAGCGAGCAACGTCGGCATCGCCGTCGGCGAAGCCTTCGCCGGAGCGAGCGCAGCGATGCGGAGACGTCGCGAGCCGAGGGTGAGGGCGGCGGCGCGAGCGGGGATCAGTCGGAGCTGCGCGACATCCCGGCGCGCTCGCCCCGGCTGACGAACTTCAGCGCCATCTTGCGCGACGCCTCGTCGATCATCTCGTCGCCGAACATCACGGCACCGCGACGGTCGCCCTCGGTGGTGGCCTTCTCGTAGGCCTCGAGGATGTCGAACGCGTGGTCGTACTGCTCCTGGGTGGGCGTGAAGACCTCGTTGATCACCGCGACCTGGTCGGGGTGGAGGGCCCACTTGCCGTCGTAGCCGAGAATGCGGGTGCGCATCGCGTAGTCGCGCAGCGCGTCGGTGTCCTTGATCTTGAGGAACGGGCCGTCGATGACCTGCAGGCCCGCGGCGCGGCCGGCCATGAGGATCTTCGAGAACGTGTAGTGGAAGTGGTCACCCGGGTACTCGGGGATCTGCACGCCGCCGGTGAGCACGGGCATCTCGGTGGACGCGGCGAAGTCGGCGGGGCCGAACACGATCGTCTCCATGCGCGGCGACGCCTTGCAGATCTCCTCGACGTTGATGAGGCCCTGCGCGGTCTCGATCTGCGCCTCGATGCCGATCGTGCCCTGGCGGCCGGTGGTCTCCTCGATCTGCGTGAGCAGCATGTCGAGGGCGATCACGTCGCTGGCGCACTGGACCTTGGGCAGCATGATCTCGTCGAGCCGCTCGCCCGCGCCCTCGACGACGGTGATGACGTCGCGGTAGGTCCACTTGGTGTCCCACGCGTTGACGCGCACGCACAGCGTGGTGTCACCCCAGTCGAGGTCGTTGATCGCGGCGACGACGTTGTCGCGCGCCGCTTCCTTCTCGAGCGGGGCGACGGAGTCCTCGAGGTCGAGGAACACCATGTCGGCGCCCAGACCGGGGGCCTTGCCGATCATCTTCTGGCTCGAGCCGGGCACGGCGAGGCAGGTACGACGGGGGAGGTTGCGGCTGCGTTCGGACATGTACCGGAGGGTAACCGAGGGCCCCGGAGGCGCCGAAACCGGCCCGGTCGGGGCGCCGCGGGCGGGGCATACCCTTGGCGGATGGCCGATCCGAAGCTCGAGGAGCTCGCCGACGGGGTGTTCGCCTGGATCCAGCCCGGCGGCGTGACCGGCGTCGCCAACGCGGGTGTGGTGGTCGACGACGACGGCATCACCGTGATCGACACGCTGATGGTGCGCTCGCAGTGGGAACCGTTCGCCGCCGCGGTGGCGAAGCTCGGCCCACCCGTGCGGCGCACGTTGCTCACGCACTCGCACGTCGACCACGTGGGCGGCACCAAGGCGTTCCCCATGTCGGCGATCTACGCGTCGCGCTACACGAGCGACACGCTCGAGCTCGAGATGCCGATCGAGGCGTACAAGCGCTTCATGCCCGACTTCGAGGACGAGTTCGACGACCTCGCCGAGGTGGGCACCCGCCAGGTCACGCACCTCATCGACGGCGCCGCGCAGCTCACCGGGCGCATCGAGGTGCTGCCCGCGTCGGGCCACACGCCGGGCGACATCCTCGTGCTCGTCGCCGACGCCGACCTCTGCTTCACCGGCGACCTGTGCTTCTTCGGCGTCACGCCGCTCGCGTGGCAGGGCGACCCGGCCGAGTGGGCCGACATGCTCGACGTCGTGGTGGAGCTCGCCGACGTGTTGGTGCCGGGCCACGGCCCGATCGGTGGTGAGCGCGAGGTGCGCGAGCTGCAGGCCTACCTGCGCGCGTGCGTGGCCGCGCAGGGCGACCCGGCGCGCATCGGCCCGGGCCCGTGGGACTCGTGGCTCGACCGCGACCGCGACGCCATCAACGTGGAGCGCGCCGTGCTCGTCGCCCAGGGCCGCGACGAGCTCCCGCCCACCATGGTGAGGATCATCACCGGACAGTGACCCCGAACTTGCGTCGACAATCCCGGTATGACCGGGACGAGCGACGCAAGTTCGGTCAGCAGGTGTTGCAGCCGAACTGGGGCACCTGCGCGATCACGGTGCCGGCGGCGTCGCGCACCTCCAGCGGCGCGGTGCCGTCGAGGCCGGGGATCCACGCGGCGACGTAGCGGTGCGCGCCGTCGGGCGTGAGGGGGCCGAGCACCGCGTCGACCGCGGGACGGCCCGCGGGCTGGAACTGCGCCGAGGCCGCGGCCGCGGGCACGATGCCGGCGAGGAGCATCCCGTTGTGGGCGATGATCGACCCCGACGACGCGACGGCGGGCAGCCCGCTGTCGGGCACGCCGCCGCCACCACCGCCCTGGGTGCCGTCGGGCGTGAGCACCATGTTCCACGCGGTGGGCGTGGCACTGCCGCGGTCCCAGCCCACCGCCCAGCGCGTGTCACCGGTCGCACCGTCGAGCACGGCGCCGTTCGCCTGCGCGAGCTGCGGGAAGAACGCGGCGACGGGCAACTCGGCGACGCGGTTGCCGAACGCCGTCCAGCCCGCGTCGTCGACGGGTGCGAACGACTTCGCCACCGTGCGCAGCAGCGACGTCGGCGCCTGCCCGCGCGCGACCACCACTCGACCGTCACGGGTGGTCGTGACCGCGCGTTCGGGTGACGACCCCGTGCCGCGAAGCTCCGCCTGGTCGACCCAGAACTTCGTGAACGCGCGCTCGGCCGGGGTCGCGGCGAACGCGTCGACGGTGATGCGCTGCTCGCCGGTTGCGTCCACCAGGACCACCTGCTCCGCCGGGTACGCGTCGTCGGGGGTGATGCCGGCGTCGCGCACCAGTTGGGTCACGCCGCGCGGGAGCGCCGACGCCGCGATCGACGGCGCCGCGTCGCCGCCCAGGCGCGCCGCGCGCGCCGCCTTCACCACGGCGTCGTCGTCGAGCCCGCGCGCCGCGACCACGTGCACCGTGTCGGTGGCGTCGCCGAGCCACGTGACCCAGACGAAGTCGCCGTTGCGGGCGAGCCGCCCGCCGGGCAGGCCCTTGACGGCGCGGGGCGACGACGACGACAGCGAGGTGAAGCCGTCGCTGCACTTCATGCTGCCGACCGCGAGCGCGGGCCCCTTCCCCGCGTTCGCCTCCTGCCCGTAGAAGGTGAACCCGCCCGTCGCCGCGGTGCCGGCCGCCGGCGCGTGGGCGCCCCACACGTACCAACCCGCCGGCAACTCAGAAGGCGCCAGCCGCGCGCCGCCCCCCTCAACCGCCGATGCGGGCGGGAGCGCGACGAGGCTGCCTGCGATCAGCAACACCGCGGCGACGACATGACGGCGCACGCAGCGAGGGTACGGGGCCGCGGCGATCCCGCGGGCGCGGGACCCGTGACGACCGCGTTACTTCACGTGCTCCCGCAGGAACGCGAGCGTGCGCTGCCACGCGACCTCCGTCTCCTCGGGCTTGTGCACCTCGGGACGGTGGTGGTTCGCGAACGCGTGCTCGGTGCCCTCGTAGAGGAAGAACTCGTAGGTGACGCCCTCGGCCGTGAACGTCTCCTCCAGCGCGGCCACCGCGGGCGCGCCGGCGAAGTCGTCGATCTCCGCGTAGTGCCCCTGCACCGGCGCGCGCATCTGCGAGTAGTCGGGCTGCGCGGCCTCCCACGGGATCACGCCGTAGTACGGCACGACCGCGGCGACCTCGTCGGGGGCGATGGTGCCGAGCCAAAGGGCCAGGCCGCCACCCATGCAGAACCCGACGACGCCCACACCGTCGGAGGTGACCGCCTCGTGGGTCGCGAGGTGGTGGACCGCGCCGCGCATGTCCTTCGCGGCGCGCTCGATGTTGAGCGACATCATCAGCTTGGCGGCCTCGTCGGGCTCCTGGGTGATCTCACCGCGGTAGATGTCGGGGGCGAGCGCCACGAAGCCCTCGGCGGCGAAGCGGTCGCAGGTCTCCTTGATCTGGTCGTTCATGCCCCACCACTCCTGGAGCACGACCACGCCGCGGCCGGCGCCGCCGTCGGGCAGCGCCAGGTACCCCTGCCCCTCCGAGCCGTTCGAGGGGAACTTGACAATCTCACCCATCAGGGGCCTTCTCTCGTCGCGCGGAACCAAGTTGGCGACACGGTACGCGCTACTTTCGGGGCGTTCCAGGAGGTCCCGCCGTGGCCAAGTCTCCCGACCCGAACATCAAGCTCACGAGCAGCAAGGGCGTCACCCGCACGCTCGACGACTGGGCGACGATGTTCCACCTCGCGATGGTCGTGCTGCCGCCGCGCCCCGAGGCGAACATGTTCGTGCCCGTGGCGCGCCGGATCTTCCAGGTGCTCGGCGACGCCGACTGCCGCACTCTCTACTGCGTCGTGGGCGACGAGTTCATCGCCAAGGGCGTGGTCGGCGACGCGGAGCAGGAGGCCCTCGTCCTCTGCGACACCGACGGCAGCTTCGTGAAGAGCCTCGGCCTCACCCACCTGCCGGCGTTCGTGCACCTCCGCCAGGACACCACCCTCGTCGACGCCGCCGAGGGCTGGGATGCCGAGGCCTGGCAGCGGGTCGCCGACGGCCTGGCCAAGGCGATGGGCTGGATGAGCCCGACGGTCGCCGGGCGCAACGACCCGCCCGGCACCCCCGGCTGGCCCGTCTGACGACAGCCTGGGGAACCAGCCCGGGTAACGAGTTTCTGGATTTTCCGGAATTCCCCTCTGAAGTGGGGATTTGATGTTCCGTTGAAGTCCCCGGGGGGTCAGGATGCCCCACCACCCCCTGCCGGTTCGCTAGGGTCTCCCCCAATGCCCTCACGGCCCAAACCGTGCGGGCACTGCTCTTGTCAGACCCGCCTGTTGTTCACACAGACGTGTTCAGCAAGGACCGAGACGGCTCCGGCCGGAGGAGTCCCCACATGAACCGCCGATCGGTGAAGTTCCTTCCCATCGTCCTCGCCTTCGCGGTGATGACAGGAGGAGCACTCTTCGCACCCGTGGCCGCGCAGGCCGCGCCGATCGACGACCTCCAGGCCCAGGCGGCACAGCTCGAGCAGCAGATCAACCAGAACGCCGAGAAGCTCAGCGCCCTCAACGAGCAGATCAACTCCGCGCAGACCGAGCTCGAGGCCTCCCTCGCCGACATCAAGCAGGCCGACGCCCTCGTCGCCGCCGCGAAGGCGAAGACCGCGGAGCTGAAGGCCGAGGTCGCCCGCCGCGCCGCCGCCGTCTACATGCAGTCGGGCACGAACGGTGGTGTCGACAGCCTCGACGCCGAGAACGCGCAGGACCTCTCGAGCAAGCAGAAGTACACGTCGCTCGCCGCGCAGCGCGACGACGAGATCGTCAACGACCTGCGCGACGCCAAGGAAGAGGTCGCGAGCCGCAAGATCGAGGCCGAGAAGGCACGCGACGCGGCGCAGAAGCAGCGCGACGAGATCCAGGCGCAGAAGGACGAGCTCGACGCCGGTCAGGCGAAGCTCCAGGCACTCAACGCGCAGGTGAAGGGCGAGATCGGCGATCTGGTCCGCAAGGCCGAGGAGGAGCGCAAGGCACGCGAGGCCGCCGAGGCCGCGGCGCGCTACAGCCTCCCCCAGAACAACCCGGCCAACGGCACCGGCAGCAACGGCGTGCAGGGCAACCCCGACAACCTGCAGCCGCCGCCGTCGCCGAGCCCCGGTGTGGGTGCGGTCATGGCCTACGCCCACGCGCAGCTCGGCAAGCCCTACTGCTACGCCGGCTCCGGTCCCGACTGCTTCGACTGCTCGGGCCTCACGATGATGGCGTGGGCGCAGGCCGGCGTCTCCATGCCGCACGGTTCGTACGCCCAGCAGGCGATGTTCCCCGCCGTCTCCATGGACCAGCTCCAGGTCGGCGACCTCGTCTTCTGGGACGGTCACGTGGGCATCTACGTGGGTGGCGGTTCGGTGCTCCATGCCCCGCACACCGGCACGAACGTCCAGATCACCGGCATCTGGCCCGGCGTCATCGGCGCCGCCCGCCCGGGTTGATCCCCCGGCGTCGCCCGTAGTCTGGGCGACGTGGCAGACCCGATCCGGCTCACCCAGTTCTCGCACGGCGCCGGCTGCGCCTGCAAGCTCTCCCCGGCCGACCTCCGTACCGTCCTCGGGCTCGTGCGCGGGCCCTTCGCCGTCGACGACCCGAACCTGCTCGTCGGGTTCGACACGTCCGACGACGCCGCGGTGTACCGCCTCCGCGACGACCTCGCCGTGGTGGTGACCACCGACTTCTTCACCCCGATCGTCGACGACCCCTACGACTGGGGCCGCATCGCCGCCACCAACGCGCTGTCCGACGTGTACGCGATGGGCGGCGCCCCGTTGCTCGCGCTCAACCTCGTGGCGTGGCCTCGGGAAGGCCTCCCGTTCGAGCTGCTCGCCCGCGTGCTCGACGGCGGTGGCGACGTCCTCCGCGACGCCGGGGCGCTCGTCGGTGGCGGCCACTCCATCGACGACGCGGAGCCCAAGTTCGGCCTGGCCGTCGTCGGCACGGTGGACCCGGCCCGGGTGTTCACCAACCGCGCCGCGCGCGCGGGCGACGCGCTCGTGCTCACGAAGCCGATCGGGCTCGGCGTGATCTCCACCGCGCTCAAGCGCGACGCCGGCTCACCGGAACTGCTCGCCGAGGCGGTGCGGCTGATGACCACGTTGAACGCGGGTGCGCGCGACGCCGCGCTCGCGCTCGGTGACGGGGTGCACGCCGCCACCGACGTCACCGGCTTCGGGCTGCTCGGCCACCTCCGCGAGATGCTCGCCGGGTCGGGCCTCGCGGCCGACGTGCGCGCCGACTCCGTGCCGGTGATCGACGGCGTGCGGGCGCTCGTCGCCGACGGCATGGTCGCGGGCGGCACGCAGCGCAACCACGCGTTCGTGAGCGACACCGTCGACTGGGGCGTTTCACCCTCGACGAGCAGTACCTCCTCGCCGACGCCCAGACGTCGGGCGGGCCGTTCGTCGCGGTGGCACCGGATGCTGCCGACGACCTCGTGCGCGAGCGGCCGCTAGTGATCGTCGGTCACACCCGCGCCGGCGAACCAGGCCACGTCACGATCGTCTGAGCGCGCTACCGGCCGAGTGCGGTCTGCAGGTCGCGCACGTGCTCCTGGGTCTGGGTGAGCAGCGGCCGCAGCGCCTCCGCCACGTCGACGAGCCCGAGATCGGTGGCGTCCTGCACCCGTGAGCGGTAGCGCTCGAGCTGGTCCTGCTCCAGTGCGAGGTCGGCGAGCAGCGCCTCGCGCGGGCCGTCGGCGCGCGGGATCTCCGGCACGTTCGTGCTCGGCACGCCGCCGAGGAACGAGACCTGCTCGGCCAGCACCTGCGCGTGCGCGAGCTCCTGACCGAGATGCACCTTGAGCTCGTCGACGATGTTCATGTACTCGGCGCCGGTCACCGTCGCCACGTGCTGCGTGTACTGCACGACCGACTGGAACTCCGTCTCCAGATCGCGGTTGAGGGCCGCGACGAGCTTCGCCTTGTCGTCGTCGGTGCGTTCGTCCGTGTTGTCGTCTGCCATGGCCGCATGATCCCCACGGACGGGTGGCGTGAAACGACGCCAGCCGTGGGTACACCGCATGCATGGAGTCGCAGCGCGGGCACGCGCGTCAGCGGGAGTCGGCACCGCCGGTCGACCGCTCGCACCAGGCCAAGGTCGTGGTGGGCGTCGTGTTGCTCGTGGTGATCGTCGCGGTCGCCGTCGACAACCGGCGCCGCATCCGCGTCGGCTACGTGTTCGGTCACACGGACGCTCCGCTGTTCGTGGTGCTGCTGGTCGCCGCGATCCTCGGCGCCCTCGTGGGCTGGCTGCTCCTCCATCTCCGGCACGCACGCACCCACCGACCACACCGACAGACAGGAGCACACGATGGACGGCACGACCGACGACATCAAGGGCCGAGCGAAGGAAGCGGTGGGTGACCTCACCGACGACCGCGACCTGAAGCGGGAGGGCAAGGCCGACCGGGTGGGCGCGAAGGCGAAGGACGCGCTCGACGACCTCGGCGACGAGGCCAAGGAGATGATCGACGACGTGAAGGACAAGTTCCGGAAGGACTGAGGCCGGGAACGGCCCGTCGCTACGGGATCACGAGCATGCCGAGCTCGGCCTCGAGCTGCGGACGCGGCTTGGCGCCGAGCGCGGCGCGCTCCATGCGCCCGTTGCGGAACATCCCTATGAGCGGGATGCTCTGCACGTCGTACTGCTGCGCGAGCGCCGGCTCGTCGTCGATGTTGACCTTCACGACCTTGTAGGAGCCTTCGCGCATCACCGCGATCTGCTCGACGATCGGGCCGACCTGCTTGCACGGGCCGCACCACGGCGCCCAGAAGTCGACGATCACGGGCAGCTCCGAGCGCAGCACCTCGGCCTCCCAGGTGGCGGTGGTGACGCTCTTCACCGGGCCTTCGGGCGGCGGCTCGGCGATGGGCGCGGCGGGCTTCTCCCCGGCGCGCACGGCGTCGAGCCACGCCTTGCCCTGCGACACGCTCTCCAGGCTCACCTCGTGGCCGATCGGGAACTCGCCGAACACGACCGGCACGCCCCGCTCGGCCAGCACCTCGGCGAACCGGCGGGTCCCGAGCGGCTTCACCATCGGGTCGTCGCTGCCGTGTTGCAGCAGCACCGCGATGTCGGTGGCCGCGTCCCAGTCGACGGCGTCGGGGGCGAACGGGATGAACGGGCTCATCGCCAGCACCGCGGCCGGGTGGGCGCGCTCGCTGCGCCCCAGCCCGAGCGCGAGCGCGAGCCCGCCGCCCTGGGAGAAGCCGCCGACCACGGCCGTGGCGCGCGCCATGCCATGCTGCTCGCACACCTGGTCGAGGAGGTCGTCGATCGCGTCGAGCGCGTCGACGAAGCCCTGCTGCGCCACGTTCGGGTCCTGACTCGTGAGGTCGAACCACGAGAAGCCGGGCGGCGCCGCGATCGGCCCACGCGGCAACACGGTGACGAAGTGGCCCTCGGGGTCGAGGTACGGGAGCAGGCCCCCCAGGTCGCGCTCGTCGGCGCCGTAGCCGTGCAGGAGGAGCAACAGCCGCTCTGCGTTCGCACCCTCGACGACGTTGGTGATCAGGTCCATGGATCGCTCCTCAGAAGAGGTAGTTCATGTTGTCGACGACGCGCCGGCCGAGCCCGGCGTCGCCCGTGAAGGTGACCGCGCCGGCCGCCACCGCGGCGTCGCCGTCGATCCGGCCGACCGCGAGGCGGGCGAAGGTCTCCGTGTCGGTGTGGATGGTGACCGT
>JAXLRL010000033.1:0-41284 GCA_046331125.1 Acidimicrobiia bacterium | reverse complement strand
CCAGGACGGAGCGAATAGGAGACGGAGCGGAGTCGTGCTCGGAGAGCGGGACGACGGAGCGGAGTCGACCATCAGCGGAGCGAGCGAGGGTGATCAATCGGTGAAGCGGTACTTGACGAGGGTCCACAGCGCGATGAAGCCGTCGCGCCAGGTGATCTTCTTGCCCTCCTCGAACTCGCGTCCGGTGTAGGAGATGGGAACCTCGTAGATGCGCACGCCGCGCCGGAGGATCTTCGCGGTGATCTCGGGCTCGAACTCGAAGCGCGACGCCTTGATCGGGATGCCCTCGATCACCTTGCGGTCGAAGAGCTTGTAACAGGTCTCCATGTCGGAGAGTGTCGTGTTGTAGAGCACGTTGGTGACGAGCGACAGGAAGCGGTTGCCCACCCAGTGCAGGAACAGCATGTTGCGCCGCTCCCCGGTGAACCGCGAGCCGTAGACCACGCGCGCCTTGCCGCGCATGATCGGCGCGAGCAGCTTGGGCCAGTCCTCCGGGTCGTACTCGAGGTCGGCGTCCTGGATGAGCACGAGGTCGCCGGTGACCTTGCCGAGGCCGGTGCGGATCGCCGCGCCCTTCCCCTGGTTGCGCTCGTGCATCACGACCCGCACGGTGCTGTCGCTGAGCTGGCGCAGCACGTCGCGGGTGCCGTCGGAGCTGCCGTCGTCGACGATCACGATCTCGAGGTCGACGGGGAGATCGACGGCGCGCATCCGCCGCACGATCTCCACCACGGTGTTGCGCTCGTCGAACACGGGCACGATCACCGACAGCTTCTCGTAGCGGGGCGACTCGTCAACGTTGCTCACTGGACCTCCGGTACCAGTCGTGCGTGCGGGCGAGACCTTCGCGGAGGTCGATCTCCGGACGCCAACCGAGCACCTGCCCGGCGAGGGTGATGTCGGGACGGCGCTGCTTCGGGTCGTCGGTGGGGAGCGCCTCGAACACCAGCTCCGAGTCGGAGCCGGTGACCTCCAGCACGAGCTCGGCCAGCTCGAGCATCGTGAACTCGTCGGGATTGCCGATGTTCATGGGGCCGACGTGGTCGGACTCGAGCAGGCCCACGATGCCCCTCGCCTCGTCCTCCACGTAGCAGAAGGACCGCGTCTGGGTGCCGTCGCCGAAGATGGTGAGCGGCGTGCCCCGCATGGCCTGGTCGAGGAAGTTCGACACGACGCGGCCGTCGGCCGCCGACAGCCGCGGGCCGTAGGTGTTGAAGATGCGGACGATCTTGGTGTCGAGGCCGTGCACCCGGTGGTACGCCATCGTGATCGCCTCGGCGAACCGCTTCGCCTCGTCGTACACCGACCGCGGCCCGACGCTGTTCACGTTGCCCCAGTACGTCTCGGGCTGCGGATGCACGAGCGGGTCGCCGTAGATCTCGCTCGTGGATGCGAGCAGGAAGCGCGCACCGTGCGCGAGCGCGAGGTCGAGCGCGTGGCGCGTGCCGTTCGAACCGACGTCGAGCGTCTCGAGTGGGTGCGCGAGGTACTCGGGCGGGCTCGCCGCGCTCGCGAAGTGCAGCACCGCGTCGACGGCACCGTCGACGGGGATGCCCGCGCTCACGTCGGCCTCCACCAGCGTGAAGCGGGGATCGTCGGCGAGGTGCGCGACGTTCGCCGGCGAGCCGGTGAGGAAGTTGTCGACCGCGATCACGTCGTACCCGCGGGCGAGGAGGAGATCGCAGAGGTGCGACGGGAGGAAGCCCGCGCCGCCGGTGACGACGGCGCGCATCAGCGACCGACGCCCTGGTAGACGAGGCCGCGGCGGCGCATCGCCGCCGGGTCGAGGAGGTTGCGGGCGTCGATCACGGCCCGCGGTGCGGCCATGGCGTCGTGCACGCGGCCGAAGTCGAGCCAGCGGAACTCGTCCCACTCGGTGAGCAGGCCCAGGACGCCGGCCCCGGTGATCGCCTCGTACGGATCGGCGACGATCGTGATCCCGGGCACGCGTGCCTCGGCCTCGGGACCCGTCGCCGGGTCGTAGGCCAGCACGCGGGCGCCCTCGGCAAGGAGCGCCGACGCGATCGCGAGAGCCGGCGAGTCACGCAGGTCGTCGGTGTTGGCCTTGAAGGTGAGCCCCCAGATCCCGACGGTGGCGCCGTCGAGCGAGCCGCCCACCGCGGCCCGCACCTTGTCGACCGTGCGCTTGTGCTGCTCGCGGTTCACCTCGACGACGCCGCGCAACAGGCTGAAGTCGTAGCCGTACTCCGACGCGGTGTGGATGAGCGCGGCGGTGTCCTTGGGGAAGCACGACCCGCCGTAGCCCGGACCGGGGTGCAGGAACTCGAAGCCGATCCGCGTGTCGTACCCCATGCCGAGCGCGACCTCGCGCACGTCGGCGTTCACCGCCTCGCACATGTTCGCGATCGCGTTGATGAAGGAGATCTTGGTGGCGAGGAACGCGTTGGACGCGTACTTGATCATCTCCGCCGACGCGGCGTCGGTGACGAGGATGGGGGCCTGCACACCGGCGTAGAGCTCCGACACGCGCACGGCGACCTCGGTGTTGCTGCACCCGATGACCACGCGGTTCGGTTCGAGGAAGTCGCGCACCGCCTGGCCCTCGCGGAGGAACTCGGGGTTCGAGGCGACACCGACGTCGGTGGAGGCGCCGGCCAGCGCGAGCTCACGCGCGACGACCAGCGTGGAACCCACCGGCATCGTCGACTTGTTGACGACCACCGCGTTGCGGCGCAGGACCGGGGCGATCTCACGCGCGACGGCTTCGACCGCCGAGAGGTCGGCCGCGCCGTTCTCGGACTGCGGGGTCTGCACGCAGAGGAACACGAACTCGGCGTCGCGGGCGGCCGCGGTGGCGCCGACGACGAAGCGCAGGCGCCCGGCGGCGAGGCCCTCGGCCACGAGCTCCGGGAGGCCCTCCTCGAGGATCGGGACCTTGCCCTGCGAGAGCTGCGCGACCCGCTCCTCGTTCACGTCGGCGCAGGTGACCTGGTGGCCCAGGCGCGCGAGGCACGCGGCCGTGGTCATCCCGACGTAACCGGCGCCGATGACGGCGACGTCGCTCACGCGCTCCCCCATTCCTTCACGTACTCGTCGACGGCGTCGCGCCACGGGCGGAGGCCGGGCAGGCCGCCGAGGCGCAGCGCCCGGTTGTCCATCGCGCTCATCGCCGGCCGGCGGGCGGGACGCACGAGGTGCGACGCGTCGATCGGCGCGATCGCGGCGACCACGTCGCTGGCAACTCCGCGCGCTCGGAGCGCGTGGCAGATCAGCTCGTGCCGCGTGACGGCCTCGCTGCCGCTCGTGACGTGGAAGAGGCCGGCGCGGCGCTGGGTGGCGAAGCGCGCCAGCAGCTCGGCGAGATCGGGCGCGTAGGTGGGGATGCTCACCTGGTCGGCGAGCACGCCCTCGAGCTCGCCCTTGTCGAAGGTGTCGAACGCCCAGGTGACGAGGTCGGTGCCCCGGTTGCCGAACACCCACGACGTGCGCACGATCGCCCACGACGACGAGTGCTCCACCACCTCGCGCTCGCCACCGAGCTTCGAGCGGCCGTACTCCGACACCGGGTGCACGGCGTCCCACTCGTCGTAGGGGCGCGCCGACTCGCCGTCGAACACGTAGTCGGTGGACACGTGCACCACGTGGGCACCGAAGCGCTCGGCGGTGCGGGTGAGCCAGCGGACCCCGAGGGCGTTCACCGCGAAGGCCTTCTCGGGATCGGTCTCGCAGCCGTCGACGTTCGTCATGGCCGCACAGTTGACGACCGCGTCGGGCCCGAAGCCGGCCACCGCCGCCTCGACGCTGTCGCGGTCGGCGAGGTCGAGATCGGCGCGCGACGCCGCGAACACTTCATGGCCTGCGAGGGCCCCGGCGACACGGGCACCCACCTGGCCAGCGGCACCGGTGACGAGGACTCGCACGAGGAGAGGAGTCTACGGGGCGACCGCCGCCCTCAGACGCACCCGCTCAGCCGCACTGGTCGGGCGGCAGCGTGGTGGTCGTGGGCGCGACCGTCGTGGTGGTGGGCGGGGCCGTCTGGCCGGGCGCGAGGGGCAGCGTGGTGGTGGTGGCGGGCACCACCAGGGCCTTGAAGTCGGAGCCGACGACCACCTTCACCGCCTTCGTGGCGGTGGGGTCGGGCACGAACTTGGCGTCGGGGAAGTAGTTGAGCACCGTCTCGGCCGACGCCAGCTGGTTCGGCGCGTAGCGGATCTCGGTGACCGCGACCGTCGGCGCCGACGCGCCCGCCGTCGCCTTGAAGCCCTCGTTCGTCATGGCCTTCACCACACCGGGCCCGAGGTCCTTGCCCGACGCGTCGGAGATCTCGACCGTCACCTGCGACGGCGCGGGCAGCGCCTTGGGCCCGCTGGCGCCGAAGGTGTTCAGCCGCGCGATCACCTCGTCGCTGCCGTCCCCCGGCACGAGCGTGACGTTCGGGTTGTTCGGGTCGGCCGCCACCGGCAGCGTGATCATCTCCAACGAGTTGGTGTCGTTCACGTTGACGGTGCGGAACGCGCGGATGAGCTCGTTGACGTCGCCGCGGTCGAGGTTCTGGTCGACGGTGACGTACTTGAGCACGTTGTCGGCGAGGTCGACGGCGAGGAAGGGGTCGCCGAGGCTCTTCGAGATCGCGAGGCCGGCGAGCTTGCGGATGAACGCCTGCTGGCGCGGGATGCGGTCGAGGTCGGCCCGGATGTCGAGGAGGCGCCAGTGGTCGCCGTTCTCGTCGACGATCGGGCCCTCGGGGTCGAAGATCTGCATCGTGCGCGAGCGCACGTAGGCGAGCGCGGCCGGGCCGTTCAGCGGGTAGCAGCCGGCGCCGAACGGCGTGTTGAGGCCGGTCTCCTCGTCGCGCACGCGTCCCGGCAGGTACACCCGCACGTTGCCGATCGTGTCGACCACGGCCTGGAAGCTCTTGAAGTCGACCTCGACGTAGTGGTTGATCTTGATGCCGAAGTTCGCGTCGAGCGTGTCGATCAGCAGCTGCGGACCGCCGAGGCTGTACGCCGCGTTGATGCGGTCGCGTCCGTAGCCGGGGATGTTGACGATCGTGTCGCGCGGGAACGACACCACGAACGTCTTCTGCGAGCTCGGCTCCACGTGGGCGACCATGATCGTGTCGGAGCGCTGGCCGCCCTCCGACTGCGCGTCGCCGAACGCGCTCGCGTCGCTCTCGTTGTCGACGAACGCGCGGGTGTCGGAACCGATGAGGAGGAAGTTCGCGCCCTCCGGCGGGGGCGTCGCCAGCGCCAGCTCCACCCGGGGGATCTTCTTCACGCGGTCGTCGATGCCCTTGTTCACCGAGAACACCGCGGCGGTCATCACCAGCGACGCGATCACCAGCGAGATCAGGAACCGCCCGAGGAACGCGCGGAGACCGGAGCCGGACGACCTGGACATCACGGGCAGGCTAGGACGCGTCGCAGGCGGCTGCAGGGTCGGCCGGGGCCACCGGCGCGGTGCCACCAGGGGCCGCCGTGGTGGCCGGCGTGAGGCTCTTGGCCACGCCCGGGAACGACTTGCCGACGCCGAGCACGACGTCGGTGCCCGACAGCGAGGAGTCGGCCACGAGCGTGGCGCCCGGCACCGCCTGGCCCACCAGTGCCGCGTGGCTCTCCTGGCCCGGCTTGTAGCGGATCTCGGTCTTGGCGACGGTGCCGCGGGTGTCGTTGCCGATGCCACCCGACGGGAACCCGAGCTGGGTGAGCGCCTGCGACGCCTCGCCCGCCGCACCCTGGACCCCGGAGCCGTTCAGCACCTGCACCCGCACGTCGACGGGCCGCACCGACGAGGAGCCCGACGATCCGGAGCTCCCGCTGTCGCTGGTCGCGGTGGTCGTCGACGTGGGCGTGGGCGCCGGGGTCTCGCCCTTCAGGATCGAGAACACGTGGTCGGCGTCGGGCTGCTTCACCAGCAGCACCGACTGGCCGTCACGGGTGGCGGGGCCGTCCCACGGCAGCGTGGCGAAGGTGAGGCCGCCGTCGCCGTCGGCGAGGCCGAGGAACGCCTGGATCAGCGCGTTGAACGAGGCCCGGTCGAAGGAGTCGTCGACCGCGAGCTTCGGGATCACCTTGTCGGCGAGATCGGGGGCGATCGTGGGGTCGTCCATCGTGCCCGCCACCGCGATGCGGCCGAGCTTCTTGATGAACGCCTGCTGGCGTTGGATGCGGTCGAGGTCGGCGAGCGGGCTGGCGTCGACCCACTTGCCGTTCTCGAAGTACTCGAGGTGGCGGGAGCGCACGTACGCGAGCGATGCCGCCCCGTCGAGGTGGTAGCAGCCGGGGTAGGGCGCGTTGAGGCCGGTGAGCTGGTCGCGGGCCTGGTACGGGAAGTACACGGGCACCGTGCCGACCGCGTCGACGATCGAGGCGAACGTCGCGAAATTCACCTCGAGGTAGTGGTTGATCGGCACGCCGAAGTCGGAGGAGATGGTGTCGATCACGGCCTGCGGGCCGTCGTTGAACGCGGCGTTGAGCTTCATGTTGCCGCGGTTGGGGATGTTCACCCAGAGGTCGCGCGGGAACGACACCGCGTAGCTGTTCTTGCCGTCGGCGTGCAGCACCATCATCGTGTCGGAGCGCGACGGCCCGTCGGTGGTGGTGTCGGAGTCGGTGTAGGCGCTCCTGTCCTCCTCGCTCTGCACGAACGACCGCGTGTCGGAGCCGATGATGAGGAAGTTCTGACCGCTCGACGACGCGTTCTCGGCGGTCGTGAGCTGGATGCGCGGGATCTTCGCGACCTCTTCGTCGATGTACTGGTTGGCGCGGTAGACGGCGAAGGCCATCACCAGGGCGCACACCAGGACGGCGATGAGGACGCGGCCGGACAGGGTCCGCAGCCACCGGAACGGGGCGCGGGAGGATGCACGGGAGGGGGAGCTCACGGTCCGGTCATGGTACCGAGGGTCCCTCGAAACCTGCGCGCCCCCGGCGCCCGGTCATCCGCCGGCGATCCCGGGATTCACTGCCAGCGGCGGTGTCCCGTCTCCTACCGTTACGGCGTGCCCGACCCGACCGCCACCTCGATCCTGGCGCGCTGCCGGACGACGTGGGCGTGGCGGTGGTGCGCCGGGGCGACCACCTGTTGGTGGGGGCGGCCCCGAGCCGGATCGTCGCTGGCCGACGGCGCCGTCGGGCTGGCGGCCCTCGACGGCCTCGAGCCGGGGTTCTGGATCGGCGCCTGCTCGTTCGAGCTCGGCCACGCCCTCGAGCGGGTCCCGGTACGGTCGGCGTCGCGGGAGGCACCGAGCGTGCCCGATGTCCTCTTCGCCCGCTTCGACGCCCTCGCCGCGGTGGGCCGTCGGGGGCGGTCACCGTGCGCGGCGAGGGTCCGGGCCGGGTCCTGCTCGACGCCGCGGTGCGGGCACCGGGCGGGCCCGCGACGCTCGGCCCGGTCGGTCGCTGGCGGTCGTCGCTGCGCCGCACCGAGTACGAGGACCGCGTCGCCGCCGTGCTCGAACTGCTGCACGCCGGCGAGTGCTACCAGGTGAACCTCACCCGCCGGCTCGAGGACGCGCGGGCGCACTGACCCCGTCGCCTCCACGCCACGCTCGCCGCGCCAACCCCGCACCACGCCGGGATGCTCCGGCTGCCCGCTGGTGCCACGACGGCGGTGCCGGCGCGCTCGCGGTGGTGTCGGCGTCGCCCGAGATTCCTGCGGCGCCTCGGCGACCGCGCCGAGACCCGGCCGATCAAGGGCACCGCACCGAGCGGCACCGCGGGCGCCGGCACGCTCCGCGCCACGCGAAGGACCGCGCCGAGAACGTGATGATCGTCGACCTCGCCCGCAACGACCTCGGCCGCGTGCGTGCCCGGCACGATGTCGGTGCCCGAGCTGTGCGCGGTCGAGCCGCACCCCGGCCTGCACCACCTGACCACGGTGCGCGGCACGTTGCGCGGCGGCGTCGGCACCGCTGAGTTGCTCGCCGCGACGTTCCCGCCCGCGTCGGTCACCGGCGCGCCGAAGCCGCGCGTGCTGTCGGTCATCGAGGAGCTCGAACCGGTGCGCCGCGGCGTGTACTGCGGCGCGTTCGGCTGGATCGACACACGACTGCACGAGGTCGACCTCGCGGTGCGCGATCCGCACCTTCACGGTGCACGGCCGCGGCGACGACGGCTGCACCCGGCTCGGCGTCGGGGGTGGCATCGTGGCCGACTCGCAGCCGGCGGCGGAGTGGGACGAGACCTGTCTGAAGGCGGCGCGGCTGCTCGAGGCCGCGGGCACAGGAGCACCGGCACTGGTGGGGGCATGAGCGTGGGAACGTCCGATCCGTTCGTGTGGTGGAACGGCGCCGGTGGGTCAGCGGACGGGCCGAGTGGTGGCCTGTGCGCGGCGAGCGAGATCCGCATCTCGCCGTTCGACCACGGGCTGCTCGTCGGCGACGGTGTGTTCGAGACGGTGCGCGTGTACGGCGGGCAACCGTTCGCGTGGCGCCGTCACCTGGACCGGCTGGAGCACTCGGCCGCCGGCCTCGGGCTGGGACTGCCGACGCGCGAGGAGTTGCGCACCGCGGCCACCGCCGTGCTCGAGGCCAACGGGTTGCTGGACGCGCCTGCGCATCACCGTCACGAGCGGGCTCTCTCCGCTCGGTTCGGAGCATGCGGCCGGGCACCGCCCACGCTGGTGGTCGCCGCGAGCGAGGTCGTCGCCGGTGCCGACGCGACCACGGTCGCCATCTCGCCGTGGCCCCGCAACAGGCACGGCGCGACCGCGGGCTCAAGACCACGTCGTGCGCGGAGAACGTGCGCGCTCGCGTACGCCGCGAGCTCGGTGCCACCGAGGCGATCCTCGAACACGCAGCACCAGTTGTGCGAGGCCACCGGCTCCAGCGTAGTCGTGGTGAGCGACGGCGTGGTGCGCACTCCCCGCCGCAGTCGGGTTGCCTGCTCGGCGTCACCCGCGCTCGTGCTCGAGCTCGGGCCGTCGCTCGGTCTCCGGGTTGAGGAGACGCCGCTGCCGTTGCGCGCCCTCGTCGACGAGGCCGACGAGGCTTTCCTCACGTCGACGGTGCGCGAGGTGCAGGGCATCGCCGAGATCGCGGGCTGGGGTCACAAGTTCGACGACGCGCTGGCCCCGTCACCCGCACCCTCGCCGCCGCCTTCGACGACCTCATCGCCTCCAACCTCGACCCCTAGACCCGACTTCTCCGGGTTGCGTCACCAAACCAGCCATGACCTGGTCTGCTGACGCAACCTGGGCGTGAGCGGAGCGAACTAGGCGGGACAGGTGCACCACGTCGCCGGTGGTGACGGCGTGGACCGTGCCGTCGTCGGTGCGGACCTCGAGCTCGCCGTGCACGCCGAGGCCGACGGCCTCCCCTCGATCAGGTCGCCCCGGGTGAGCGACACCCGCACCCGCCGGCCGAGGGTGACGAGCAGGTCGCCGTGGGCCTGCTCGGTGGCAGTCGGGTCGTCGAGGGCGGCGGCGAGCTCCACCAGGAAGGCGGTGAGCAACGCCTCGCGGTCGATGTCGTGGCCGGCCTCGAGGTTGCAGGCGGTGGCCGTGTCGGCCAGCTCGGGCGGGAACGCCTCCCAGTTCACGTTGACGCCCAGGCCCACCACCAGGGTGTCGCCCTCCTGCTCGGCCAGGATCCCGGCGAGCTTTGCGGTCACCGACGACGACGTCGTTGGGCCACTTCACCCGCGTCGATCCCCGCCACCGACCGCACCGCCTGGCCAGGGCCACGGCCGTGGCCGTGGCCGCGTGCGCATGGTCGAGCCGGTGGAGCGCCACCGAGACCAGCAACGACGAGCCCGGCGCCGCCTCCCAGGTGCGGTCGAGGCGACCCCGACCGGCGGTCTGGTGGTCGGCGACCACGACCAGCCTGGTGGCCGCACCCTGCGGGCCCGGTCGAGCGCCCACCGGTTGGTGGAGTCGAGCTCCTCGAACCGGGAGACCTGCCATCGGGGCGGAGCGCCTTGGAGCCGAAGTGTCTACAGGTTCCGCCATGGCCGTGGATACGGCGACCATCGCCAGGACATCCGGAACGAGACCCGCAGAGGATCCATGTTCACCAAGGTTCTGATCGCCAACCGCGGCGAGATCGCCGTCCGCGTCATGCGCACCTGCCGGGAGCTCGGCATCGCCACCGTGGCGGTGTACTCCGAGCTCGACCGCGACGCGATGCACGTCCGCTACGCCGACGAGGCCTACGCCCTCGGCGGGCAGACCGCGGCCGAGAGCTACCTCAACACCGAGGCCATCCTCGACGTCATCGAGCGCAGCGGCGCCCAGGCCGTGCACCCCGGCTACGGCTTCTTCGCCGAGAACGCCGACTTCGCCCGTGCGATCACCGCCAAGGGCGTGGCGTGGATCGGCCCGCCGCCCGAAGCCATCGAGATCATGGGCGACAAGATCTCGTCGCGGAGGCGGCCGCCGCCTCCGACGTCGAGGCCGTGCCCGGCACCCTCGACCCGGTGCAGGACGTCTCCGAGATCATCGAGTTCGGCAACAAGTACGGCTGGCCGGTCGCGATCAAGGCCGCGTACGGCGGCGGCGGCAAGGGCCTGAAGGTCGCGTTCTCGGCCGACGACGCCGAGGCCGCGTTCGAGTCGGCGTCGCGAGGCCGTCGCCTACTTCGGCCGCGGCGAGTGCTACCTCGAGCGCTACCTCACGCCCGCCCACATCGAGCTGCAGGTCTTCGCCGACACCCACGGCAACGGTGTGCGTGAGCAGCGCGACTGCTCCACCCAGCGTCGTCACCAGAAGCTGATCGAGGAGGCGCCCGCCCCGCCATCAGCGACGAGGTCCAGCCAAGATGCGCGAGGCCGCGGTGAAGGTCACCTGCAGGTGCGGCTCGTCGGCGCCGGCACCGTCGAGTGCCTCTACCAGGACGGCGAGTTCTACTTCCTCGAGATGAACACCCGTCTCCAGGTGGAGCACTGCGTCACCGAGGAGGTCACCAACCTCGACCTCGTCGCCGAGCAGCTGCGCGTCGCGGCCGGTGAGCCGCTCTCGTTCACGCAGGACGACATCGTGCAGCTCGGTCACTCCATCGAGGTGCGCGTGAACGCGGAGAACCCGGCGATGGGCTTCATGCCGTCGCCCGGCACCATCACGCGCCTGCGGCTCCCCGGTGGTCCCGGCGTCCGCTGGGACGGCGGCTACGCCGAGGGCGACACCGTGTCGCAGCACTACGACAACCTCGTCGGCAAGCTCATCGTGTGGGCACCCGACCGCGAGCAGGCCCGCAAGCGTCTGCTGCGTGCGTTGTCGGGTCGAGATCGACGGTGTGCACACCACGATCCCGGCGCACATCGCGCTGCTCGAGACCGCCGACTTCGCCGCGGTGAACCACTCCACCAAGTGGGTCGAGGACGAGGTCGACCAGGATCTGTTCACCGGTGGCGCGCGCCGCTCCGGTGGCGCCGGCCGCCGAGGGCGAGGAGCTCGAGGAACTGGTGCAGCGCACCGTGCCCGTCGAGGTCGACGGCAAGCGCTTCACCGTGAAGCTCTGGATGCCCGACGCACCCGTCGTGTCGGGTGGCGGCGCCAAGAAGAAGGCGTCGAAGCCGCGTGCGGCCGCCGGCGGCGGTGGCACCCACGGCAGCGGCACCCTCGCCGCCCCGATGCAGGGCACCATCGTCAAGGTGCTCGTCGCCGAGGGTGAGGACGTCGAGGTCGGTCAGGCGATCGTGGTGCTCGAGGCCATGAAGATGGAGAACCACATCAACGCCGAGGTCGCGGGCACCGTCAAGGAGATCCGGGTGGCCGAGGGCGACACCGTCGGCACCGGCGACGTCCTGGCGGTCATCGAGTAGCACTGCGTTTCGCTGCGCCGGGGACTGCGTATGCCGTCCTCGGCGCGGTCGAGTTCTCGCTTCGCTCGCAGCTCGAATGCGCCTGCGGCGCCACACTTCGTCCCCGGCTCCGCTGTGTTGCAGCGGAGCCGGAGCGCGTCGGGGCGTCTTGTGGTAACGACTCGCCTGTCGGTGGTCTCAATTCCTGAGGCCGTTGACGGGAGAGGCGTTGGTGCTCGAGGGCGAGCGGGTCGAGGCGGGGTTCGAGGGGTTTCTCCTCGCGCATGGGGACCGGCTGAAGCGCGCGCTCGTCGCTGCGTACGGGAGTGAACGCGGGGCGGAAGCCACGGCTGAGGCTCTTGCGTATGCGTGGGAACACCGGGAGCGGGTGCTGGCGATGGAGCATCCGGTGGCGTACCTGTACCGCGTCGGACAGAGCCGGACACGGTGGCGGAAGCGACGCGTGGTGTTCGAGGTGCCCGATGGGTCCGATCCCTGGATCGAGCCGGCGTTGGTGCCAGCGCTCGCTGCGCTGACGGAGCGGCAGCGCGTCGCCGTGGTGTTGGTGCACGGATTCGGCTGGGAGCTCGGGGAAGTGGGCGAGATCCTCGACATCAAGGTGACGAGCGTGCAGAACCACGTCGAACGCGGGCTCGCGAAGTTGCGGAACGCACTGGAGGTGTCATGAGTCTCGACACGTTGTCCGACCAGTTGCGCGCCGTCGTCGACGCGGTCGACACCCCGACGTTCGCGGAGATCCGCGCGCACACGACTCCGCCGCGCACCCGCTCGCCCCGCACCCGCGTCGCCGTTGCGTTGGCCGCCGTCTTGCTCGTCGTCGTCATCGGTGTCGGCCTGGCGGCGTTGCTGCGCGACGACACCGCCGACCATGCGCAGACCACGCCCGCGGCGATCCCCGCGGAGTGCATGGATCGCAACGGATGTGCGATGAGCGCCACCGACGCCAGTCGCATCCTCGGCTTCGAGGTACGCGAACCGGCCGGTCTGCCCGACGGCTGGGTGTCGCTGGGCGCACGGCTCCGAGTCTTCGAAGATGTGCCCCTGTACGTGCGCGCGTGGGGACCGCCCGGCACCGACCTCAGCGCGCCCGAGGTCTGCGCGCCGCATGTCGTCACGCGCGAACGCCCGGCCTTCTCCGGCGAGGATCCGTCACGGAGCGGGACGCCGTACCCCCTCGGCAACGGCACCACCGCGTACGGCGAGGCTCCCGACGTCGGCTGCTACCACGGCTCGCTCGGTTGGGTGCGCGACGGCCGGTCGTTCGTGGTGGAAGGGACCAACATGACCCCCGGCCAACTGACCGACATCGCCCGGTCGATCGACGGCAGGTCCGACACCGTGCCCGCGAAGTGCGTCATCACGCTCAGCAACTACGCGGGGTGCGAGATGACGGCCAAGCGAGCGCAGCAGTACCTCAGCTTCAAGCCCCGGGTGCCGCAGCACATCCCCGAGGGGTGGGTGCAGCAACCCTCGCGCTTGAAGGTGCCGTCTCCGGGAGAAGCGGAGTTCGTCCAGACCTGGGCACCGCCGGGATCTCCACCGGTCGCGACCCGGCCCGTATCGCTGACGTGCAGTCCCTTTCTCATGGTGCGCCAGCGGCTCGCGCGGGTCGGCGACGGGCAGGTTCGTACCGACATCGGAACCGTCGACCTCGGCAACGGCCGCGTGGTCACCGAAACGTTGGAACCCGAACCCTGCGGCGCGAATGGCGCCGTCGACTCGTCCGGGACGGTCTTCTGGGCTGATCGTGGTCGGTACGTCAGCATCACCGCACGGGGGATCCAGGATGACGAGTTCCTCGCGATCGCGCAGTCGCTCGATCGTTGATCAGCTGGCGGCGTCGGCGAGGAGTTCGCTGAGGCTGGGGTGCACGAGGAGCGAGTCGACGATGTCCTCGACCTTCAGGCCGTTGGTCACCGCCACCGCCACCACCGCGATGAGTTCTGCCGCGGCCGAGCCCACGATCGACCCGCCGAGCACCACGCCGGTGGCGGGGTCGGAGACGATCTTCACGAACCCGCGCGTGTCGCCCTTGATGAACGCCTTCGCGTTCGCGGTGTAGGGCACCTTGGTCACGCGGATCTTGCGGCCGCTCGCGAACGCCTCGGCCTCGGCGAGACCGACGTCGGCGATCTCGGGCACGGTGAACACCGCGCTCGCGGCCTTGTCGTAGTCGAGGTGACGGTGCGGGCGGTTGTGCAGGCCCATGAGGTGCTCGGCGATCTTGCGCCCCTGCATCGACGCCACCGACGACAGTGGCAGCTTCCCCGACACGTCGCCCGCCGCGTAGATGTGCGGCACGTTCGACAGGCAGTTGTGGTTCACGTTGACGTAGCCACCGTCGCTCAGCTGCACGCCGGCGACGTCGAGACCCAGGTTGTCGGTGTTGGGGATCGACCCGACCGCGAGCAGCGCGTGCGAACCCTCGACGACGCGGCCGTCCTCGCACGACACGCGCACGACGTCGCCGTCGCGCTCCACGCCGGTGGCACGAGCGCCCTTGAGCAGCGCGATGCCGCGTTCGAGGAACGCCTCCTCGAGCGCGGCCGCGACCTCGGCGTCCTTGATCGGCAGCACCTGCTGGCGCGACACGAGCAGCGACACGCGTGACCCGAGCGACTCGAACAGGTGGGTGAACTCCACGCCGGTGACGCCGGAACCGACGACGACCACGTGCTCGGGGATCTCGGGCGGCGGGTACGCGTCGCGGGTGGTGAGCACCCGCTCGTGGTCGACGGGCACGAAGTCGGGCACCCGCGGACGCGAACCCGTGCTGATGAGCACGTAGTCGGCCTCGATCTCCTCGAGCCCGTCGATGGTGTCGGCCACCACCTGGTGCGGACCCTTGAACGTGCCCGTGCCCTTGATGACGCGCACGCCCTGCGACTCGAGCTGCGACGAGATGTTGCGGTGGAGGTGCTCCTCGATCGACGCCACCCGCTCGCGCAGCGCGTCGATGTCGAGGCGGCCCTCGGCCTCGAGCCCCATCGACCGCGCCCGCTGCAGCTCGACCAGCTCACGACCCGTCGCGATCAGTGCCTTCGAGGGGATGCAGTCCCAGAGGTGCGCGGCGCCGCCCACGATGTCGCGCTCGATCATCGTGACGTCGGCGCCGAGGGTCGCGGCGACGCTGGCACAGGTGTTGCCGGCGGGACCGCCACCGATGATCACGAGTCGGGGCATGGCCACGATGGTAGGGGCGATTCCGGGCCTTCCCGGCACGCGTAACCTGCTGGCGATGTCGGAACTGCGCCACGACCGGCTCGCAGGCCGTGCGGTGATCGTCGCCGCGGGGCGGGCGGCCCGGCCGCACCAGTTCACTGCCGCGCCCGACGAGGAGCGCGGTGGCGAGTGTCCTTCACTGCCCCGGCAACGAGGGCGAGCCTGCGCCCAGGCCTGCTCGCGGGAGCGGCAACGCCGGCGAGCCCGGCTGGCATGGCGCGTGTTCCCCGGCAAGTTCCCCATCGTCGGCGGGCCCGACGCCGGCTCGGGCGCGACCGGAGCACACGAGGTGGTCGCGCTCTCCCCGACCACTCCACCGTTCGCGGCACTGAGCGACGAGGGCGCGGCCGAGGTGTTCTGCGTCCTGCGCGGCGCGGCGCGCGCACCTCGATGCCAGCCGCGTTCGCCGCGATCGTGAACCACCGGCGCGCAGAGCGTCGATCGCGCATCCGCGCAGGTGTTCGCCGCTCGACTTCGTGCCGCCGCTCGGCCACCGCATCGAACGGTTCCGCGGCGCCGATGAAGACCTCGTGCTCGCCGGCGCGCGCGGGCACGTCACTGTTCGACGGCACGGCCGCCGCGCGCACCAGCGTACTCGCGTGGAGCCCCCGCGGCGGCGTCACCGGGGATGGTGCGCCTCGCCCTCGCCGACGCCGGTGCGAGCTTCGGCGACGCGACCGACGCGCAGGCCGACGCCATGGGCCGGGCAGTCCGTGAGGTGCTGGCCCGCCTGAGCGCATGGATGCACGACCCGCCCTACAACCTCGTCGTACACACGGCCCCGGCCGAGGACGACCGGTTCCACTGGTACGTGGAGATCACACCGAGAATCTCCACGATCGCGGGATTCGAACAGGGCACCGGGGTGTTGGTGAACACCGTGCCGCCCGAACAGGCGGCCGAGGCCATCCGCACCGCCGTCCCCGGAGCATGACCCGATGAGTGTCCGCATCCACATCGCCGTGATGATCGACGCGTCGCCCGCCGACGTGTGGCAGGCCGTCGAGGAGATCGAAACCCACGTGGAGTGGATGGCCGACGCCGAGAAGATCACATTCCGCAGCGAGGCCCACTCGGGGGTGGGTGCGGCGTTCGACTGCCTGACGGTGGTCGGCCCCCTGCGCACCACCGACCACTTCGTGGTCACCCGCTGGGAGCCCGGCGTGGCGATGGGCATCGAGCACCGGGGCGCGGTCACCGGCACCGGCGAGTTCACGCTCGCACCGATGCGCGACGGCGCCGCCACCCAGTTCACCTGGGAGGAGGTGCTCACCTTCCCCTGGTGGATGGGCGGCCCCGTCGGCGAGGTCGCGGGCAAGCCGGTGCTCGAGCGCATCTGGAAGGGCAACCTCAAGCGCCTGAAGGCGAAGGTGGAGCGCACCTCGCTAGCGTGACGGCGTGCGCCGCAAACTGATCCTCACCCTCACCGCCCTGCTCGCCGTCGTCGCGCTGGTCGCGACCGCCGCGGCGGCCCAGTCCCAGTCCGCCACCGTCACCGAGGCCACCGGTGGCAAGGGCGGCCCCACCATGGCCGGCACCAACTTCGACCTCGCGTCGGTGGGCTACGAGGGCTCCGAGTACTTCCTCGGCGGCACCGCGCAGTCGTACACCAGCGCGCAGCCGCTCACCGTGGACGGCAAGTGGACGGTCACGCCGGCATCGAGCGCGCCGTACAAGACACGCCTGGTGGTGTACCGCCCGTCGGACCCGAAGAAGTTCAACGGCACGGTGATGGTCGAGTGGCTCAACGTGAGCGCGGGCCTCGACTCCGCACCGATCTGGCTCGCCGCCCACACCGAGCTCATCCGCAAGGGCTACGCATGGGTGGGAGTGAGCGCACAGATCGTGGGCGTCGAGGGCGGCGGGCGCGCCGTCGTGCCCAACCTCGACCTCAAGCACGCCGACCCCGAGCGGTACGGCTCGCTCGTGCACCCGGGCGACAGCTCGTACGACATGTACACGCAGACCGGTGACGCGGTGCGCAACGACGCCGCCACGCTGCTCGGGGGCCTGAAGCCCAAGCACGTGATGGCGGCAGGGCGAGTCGCAGAGCTGCGCCCGCATGGTCACCTACGTCGACGCGCCTGGCAAGGACGCCGACAACCCCTACGACGGCTTCCTCGTGTACAGCCGGGGTGGCAACGCCGCCGCGCTGTCGCAGGCCCCACAGGCTGATGTCCAGGCGCCCAAGGGCACGCTGATCCGCACCGACCTCGGTGCCGCGTGCTCACCTTCCTCACCGAGACCGACCCTGCGCATCCCGCACTCGGCGCTGCGTCAAGCAGCAGGCCGACTCGAAGTGGTACCGCGAAAGTGGCAGGTGGCCGGTACCGTTCACGCCGACACCTACACGCTCACCGTCGGCCCGGGCGACACCGGCAGCCCGGAGTTCTTCGAGCAGCAATCCCAGACGACGCTGACGCCGCCGAACCAGGTGGCCGGCGGCTTCATCACGTGCGACACGCCGATCAACGCGGCCCGATGACCTACGTGCTGCGCACCGCATCGACGACCTGGAACACGTGGATCGTGAGCGGCACCGCGCCGCCGAAGGCACCGCGGCTGCAGACGGTCAGCGGCAGCGACCCCGTGCAGTTCAAGGTCGATCCCGACGGCAACGCTGGGCGGTAATCCGCACCCCGCAGGTCGACGTGCCCGTCGCCAAGCTGTCGGGCCTCGGCCAGTCGGGGCAGAGCTTCTGCGGCATCTTCGGCACCACCGTGCCGTTCGACGCCGCCAAGATCGCGCAGCTCTACCCGTCGCACGCGGCGTTCTCCAAGCAGTGGAGCAAGGCCGTCGACGACGGTCAAGGCCGGGTTCATCAGCTATGAAGGACGACGCGGCGCCCTGAAGCAGGCCGCCGCCCAGTCGACCGTCGGTTTTCGTGAGCGCCACGTCGGCCACCTCGCTTCACGGTGGAGCTCACCGGACGGCTCGGGCCCGTCGTCGCACCACATCTTCGACTCCGCGCGCCGCTCGGCTACGAGCAGGCCGAGTTCGCTTTCGCCGGCACGGCCGATGCGTACGAGCACCACCACGCCGACGTGCGCGCCGTCGAGCAGGCCGACTTCACCACGCGTGCCGTGTACCGCCCCGCCGACGCGGCGGCGGTTCAACGGCATGGTGTGGGTGGAGTGGCTCAACGTGAGCGGTGGCCTCGACGCCGGCCCCGACTGGTCGTTCGCGCACACCGAGCTCATGCGCCGGCGCGGCGTGGATCGGCGTCGTGCCAGCAACTGGGCGTCCACGGCGGCGACGGCATGGCGTATACTACGACCTCCCGGCGGCGCAGCCCCGAGCGCTACGGCAGGCGCCGTACATCCGCGACCGCTTCTCCTACGACATCTACCCCAGGCGGGCGCCGCGGTGCGCGCCCACGCAGCCACGTTGTTCCCCGGGCTCGCCGTCGAGCGTGCTCGCGATCGGCGAGTCGCAGTCGGCGTTCCGGCTCACGACCTACGTGAACGACATCGACGCGGAAGCGCAGGTCTTCGACGGGTTCTTCTCGTGCACGCGCGCGGCGGCCTGGATGCGCCGCTCGACGACGTCTCCCCCGCCATCTCGTCCGAGCGCCCGCCCGTGCCGTTCCGCGGCGACCTGCGCGCCGGTGCCAGCGGGTGGAAGCCGAGACCGACCTCATCGTCCTCGGTTACCCCGGCCCGGCAGCCCGACGACGACATGCTCGTCACCTGGGAGATCGCGGGCAGGTCACACGCCGACGTGTACACGTTCGGCGCGGGATGATCGACACCGGCCTGTTGCTGATCGAGCAGCTCGCCGCCGCGGGGTGCCCAGCGCCGGACCCTTCGGCACGAAGCTCAAAGCGCCGGTGAACGCGGCCGCAGCACTACGTGATGAACGCGGCGGTCAAGCACCTCGACCGTTGGGTGCGCGATTATATTCGTCCGCCCGACGGCGGCGACCGCCTCGCCATCCGCATCGGCAAGGACAAGGTCGACTTCCAACCCGACGACCGGCAACGCCTGGTGTGCGCACCCTGCACGTCGACGTGCCCGTCGCCGTCCTCACCGGACTCGGCAACGTGGGTGGTCCATGGCGCACCTGTGCGGCCGCACCCTCGAGTTCGCACCGAAGCGGCTACGCCGTCTGTACCGCGACCACGACGACTACGTCGCGCGCTTCGCAGCCTCGTGCGCCGAGGCCGTCGCCCGCGGCCACCTGCTCGCCGCCGACGAGGTCGAGATCAACGCCCTCGCCGCCGCCCTCTCTCCCCTGCACTGACCTTCATGCGTCGATCGGCGCGGATATGGCCCCGCGATTGACGCACGAACGGATCAGCGGCCGGAGAAGGTGGCCTTGCCGGGGCCGTGCTCGAGGAAGCTGGCGACGCCGGTGGCGGCGTCCTCGGTGCCGAACGCGACGACGAACTTCTCGGTCTCGAGGTCGAGGCCCTCGGCGAGCGAGCCGTCGAGGCCGCCGTCGATCACTTCCTTGGCCAGGCCCATGGCGACGACCGCACCGGTGCCGAGCGACGCCGCCCACTCGAGTGCGGTGTCGAGGCACTCCGCCGCCGGCACGACCTTGTCGACCAGGCCGATCGTGAGCGCCTCGTCGGCCCGCACGTGCCGGCCGCTCCACACCAGCTCCTTGGTCTTCGCCGGGCCGATGAGACGCGTGGCCCGCTGCGTGCCGCCACCACCGGGGAAGATGCCGAGCTGGATCTCGGGGAAGCCGAAGCGGGCGGTGTCGCCGGCGACGCGGAGGTCGCACGCGAGCGCGACCTCGAAGCCGCCACCGAGCGCGAACCCGTTCACCGCGGCGATCACCGGACGCGGGATCGCGCCGAGCGCGTCGCCCGCGGCGCGGAACGCCTCACTCGCTGCACGCGCCGCGTCCTGGCCGGTGAACTCCGAGATGTCGGCGCCGGCGGCGAAGGCGCGCTCGCTGCCCGTGACGACGACCGCCTTCACGTCGGGATCGGCGGCGATGTCGCGCGCGTGCCCGGCGAGCTCCTGCAGCAGCGCGATGCAGAGCGCGTTCAGCGGCGGCCGGTCGAGGCGCAGCAGCTCCACGCCACCGGGGCGCGACTCACGGACGACGAAGGACTCGGACATGCGCGGCAACTCCTGCGGCGGGATCAGCGGACGGTCCGCCGACGGCGGAGGTCAGCGAGTGTACGAGAAGAAGCCGCGGCCGGTCTTGCGACCGAGCAGGTTGGCCTCGACCATGCGCGACAGCAGCGGGGGCGACGAGTACAGGGGCTCCTTGAACTCGTCGTACATCGAGTCGGCGACGTGCTTGATGGTGTCGAGGCCGATCATGTCGGCGAGGGCGAGCGGTCCCATCGGGTGGGAGCAGCCCTCCACCATGCCGGCGTCGATGTCCTCCGCGGAGGCGAAGCCCGACTCGAGCATGCGGATCGCCGAGATCACGTAGGGCACGAACAGCGCGTTCACGATGAAGCCGGCGCGGTCCTGCGAACGGATGACGTGCTTGTCGAGGACGTGGGTGATGTAGTCCTCGGCGCGGTTCACGACGTCGACGTCGGTGACGATCGACGGGATGAGCTCCACCAGACGCATCACCGGCACCGGGTTGAAGAAGTGCAGCCCGAGCACGTGGTCGGGCCGGTTGGTGGCCATGGCCAGCTTCATGATCGGAATCGACGACGTGTTGGAGGCGATGATCGCCTCGTCGTCGACGAACGCCTTGCTCAGCGTGGAGAAGATCTCGACCTTCTCCTCCTCGATCTCGCGCACGGCCTCGATCACGAGCTGGCGGTCGGCGAGCTCGTTGAGGTCGGTGACGAAGGAGATGCGGGCGAGCGCGGCGTCGCGGGCCTCGGCCTCGAGCTTGCCGCGGTCGACGGCCCGGTTGAGCGACGACTCGATGCGGTCACGACCGGCGGCGGCCGCGGCCGCGTTCATCTCGCAGACGATGACCGACGAGCCGGCTTTCGCCGCCACCTCGGCGATGCCGGCGCCCATCAGGCCCGCGCCGACCACGCCCACTCGTTCGATGGCCTCGCTCATCTCGCTCCTCCGCGGTCGGCGCCCTCGTGCAGGAGCTCCTCCTGCAGACGGGTCGCCGCTGTGTAGAGATCAAGGTCACCATCGGCAACCTTGGCGCTCACCGTAGCGAACCCGGCCCCGTCACAGACAGCCGCAGCCCGGACCACGGCCGCCTCGACCACCAGGGCCCGCAGCTCGTCGGCCACCCGCTGGCGGCGGCGGGCGGCCAGGGCGCCCGTGGCCTCGGCGGCCGCCCGGTGCTGCAAGATCGCCGTCAGCAGTTCGTCGGTGCCCCGCCCGGTGGTGGCCACGGTCTCGACCACGGGCGGCTCCCAGCCCCGGCCGGCGGCCAGGGACAACATCGCATGCACGTCGCGCAGCGTGGCGGCCACACCGTCACGATCGGCCTTGTTCACCGCGAACACGTCGGCGATCTCCATGAGGCCCGCCTTGGTGGCCTGGACGCCGTCGCCCCAGCCCGGGTTGAGCACCACGACGGTGGTGTCGGCCGCGCCGGCGATGTCGACCTCGACCTGCCCCACCCCGACCGTCTCCACCAGCACCCAGTCGAAGCCGGCGGCCTCCAGCACCCGCACCGCCTGCGGCGTGCTGCGGGCGAGGCCACCGAGATGACCACGGGTGGCCATGGACCGCACGTAGACGCCGGGGTCGGTGTCGTGACCCGCCATCCGCACGCGGTCGCCGAGGATGGCGCCGCCGGAGAACGGGCTGGTGGGGTCGATCGCCAGCACGGCGGCGCGCGCCCCGTGGCGCGCAGCGCCCGACGAGGCGGTCGGTGAGCGTGCTCTTGCCCGCGCCGGGCGCGCCGGTGATGCCGACGGTGGCAGCCGGGTGCTCCGCAACCGCGGCGAGACCCGCCAGTTCGGTGCGGGCAGCCTCGCCCCCGTTCTCGACGACGGTCAGGAGGCGGGCGAGGGCGACGCGGTCACCGGCACGCGCCGCGTCGAGGAGCGACGCGGATCCGTTCACGGCCGGCGGGGTGGGTGGAGCCGGCTACTCGAGCTCGGCGAGGGAGTCGTCGACGACCGACGTGATGCCGGGCACGCGGTCCATGATGATGCGCTCGACGCCGGCCTTGAGCGTCTGGGTGGACACCGGGCAGGTGCCGCAGGCGCCGAGGAGCTTCACGTGGACCACGCCGTCGGCGTCGAGCTCCTGGAAGACGATGTCGCCGCCGTCGCTCTGCAGCGCGGGGCGGATGAGGTCGATCGCCTCGAGCACGGCGGTCTCGCGCTCGGCCGGGGAGAGATCGGTGTCGGTCGACATGCGGAGTCCCTTTCCGAATCAGGTGACTCCCTCCAGTGTACGGGAGCCGAACGTCCGCGCCGCAGGTACCCTGCGGCGCAGTGAGGGAAGGCCCAGCGGCCCGCTGCGGAGCAGCAAGAGCGGAATTAGGTTTCCGCGGCGACCTTCAACCGTTCCAGGGTGGTGCGCATGCCCTCGGCGTTGGTGCGGCGGCGCCCCTTGAACAGCTTCCAGTACAGGTCCATCGCCTTGCTGTCGGCCGACTCGTAGAACTCGGTGACGTCGGTGGCGGGCGACCCGTCGTCGGCCTCGGCCGGGGCGAGCCGGTAGCCCCACGTCATCAGGTGCTTGCCCGGCTTGCCGACCACGAAGGCGAACTCCCGCTCGGTCTCGCAGCGCACGATCGTGCAGGTGGTCCAGTACACGGGACCGCGGCCGTTGCGGCGGACGTGCCCCCGGAACCGCACGCCCTCCGCGGGACCCGTCGCGTCGTCGAGCCACTCCGCCTCGAAGGTCTCGGGGCTGAAGCGCCCGATGTGGGTGACGTCGCTCACCAGCTCCCACACCTTGGCCGGCGGAGCGTCGATGCGGAGGGTGACGGAGTCGCGCACGCCCAGAGCGTACGCAAAAACCCGGTTACTCGCGTACGCGGGTCACGTCGGCACCGAGCGCGCGCAGCGACCCCGCGAGGTCGGGGTAGCCGCGGTCGACGTGGAACGGGTCGAGCACGACGGTCTCCCCCTCGGCCGCCAGCCCGGCGAGCACGAGCGCCGCGCCCGCACGCACGTCGAGCGCGCGCACCGGGGCCCCCGAGAGGCGCGCCACCCCGCGGATCACCGCGTGCCGCCCCTCGTGGCGCACGTCGGCACCCATGCGCGCCAGTTCGCCGACGAAGCCGAGCCGGTTGTCGAACACGTTCTCGGTGACGATCGCGGTGCCGTCGGACACCGACAGCAGCGCAACGGCGGTGGGCATGAAGTCGGTGGCGAAGCCGGGGTACGGCAGCGTGGCGAGGTCGACGGCGTGCAGCCGCTCCTCCGCGCGTGCCCAGAGCCCGTCGGGGGTGGGCGACACCTTCAGGCCCATCTCGGTGAGCTTCATCACGACGGTCTCGACGTGGTCGAGCCGTGCGCCGAGGATCTCGATCTCGCCGCCGGCGATGCCGCACGCCATCAGCAGCGTGCCGGTCTCGATGCGGTCGCCCATGAGCTCGGTGTCGACCGGGTGCAGCTCCTCGACGCCCTCCACCTCGATGGTGGACGTGCCGGCGCCGAGCACCTGTGCGCCCATGCGGTTGAGCATGGCGGCGAGGTCGGTGATCTCCGGCTCGCGCGCCGCGTTCTCGATGACGGTCTGGCCCTTGGCCAGCACCGCGGCGGTGAGCAGGTTCTCCGTGGCGCCCACGCTGGGGAATTCGAGCACGACGCGGGCGCCGTTGAGCCGGTTGGTGCGGGCCTCGATGAAGCCGTGCACGACCTGCAGCTCGACACCCATGAGCTCGAGCCCGCGGAAGTGCATGTCGAGCTTGCGGGCACCGATGTTGTCGCCACCCGGCATCGCGACACGTGCCTCGCCACAGCGCGCCAGCAGCGGGCCGAGCACGTTGACCGACGCGCGCATGCGCGTGACGAGCTCGTAGGGCGCCTCGGGCTGGAGATCGGCCGACGCGTCGATCCAGAGCGTGCGGTCGTCGGCCCAGCCGACGTCGGCGCCGATCGCGCGCAGCACGTCGATCATCACGTCGAGGTCGGCGACGGGATCGACGTTGGCGACCGTGGTGCGGCCGGGCGCGAGCAGCGCGGCGGCCATCTGCTTGGTGCCGGAGTTCTTGGTGGCGCCCGACACGCGCACGGAACCGTGCAGCGGCGCGCCCGCGCGCACGACGAAGGAGTCGACCATCGCGGCCTCCTACTCCACGAAGCTGAGCGGGAGGTCGTCCTCCAGCTCGGGCGTGGTGTCGAGGCGCCACACCGGGAACGGCGCCACGATGCCGGGCAGTTGGCGCTCGCCGAGCGACACGACCGGGTAGTCGTCGCCGAGCGCGGTGCGCACCTCCTCGGACACGAGCACCTCGCCGGGTGCGGCGGCGTCGCACAGGCGCGACGCCAGGTTGATCGACATCCCGATGAAGTCGTCGCCCTCGAAGATGATCACCTTGCCCGCGGCGATGCCGACCCGCAACGGCAGCACGATGTCGGCGTGCTCCATGCGCTCGACGAGGTCGAGGACGGTGTCGACGATCGGCCGCACGTCCGTGGCGACGAACATGCAACCGTCACCGAGCCACTTGCCGACGCGGGTGGCGTGGTCGGGCGAGAGCCCGCGCACCACCGAGCGGAACGTGGTGAGCACCTGCAGCGCTTCGTCGTCGCCGAGGGTGTCGTTCATGCGGGTGAAGCCGCACATGTCGACGAAGGCGAAGCACCGGAGGACGCGCATCGCCCCATTGTGGCCGACGCGAAGGCGTCAGAGACGGTTCAGCGGGGAGGCGCCTCAGCCGCCGCCGGTGGGGTCGACGCTGTACACGTTGGACAGCAACGCATAGCCCCGCTTGCGGTGGGCGTCGACCTGCTTGGCGACCGCGGTGAGCGAGTCGCGGAGCTTGGCCTCCCCCGGGCCGGCGCCCTCGGCGCCGAGCAGCTCCCCGGCCCGGTTCATCGCCACCGACACGACCGCGTGGTCACGGCGCAGGTGGTCGACCTCGGGCGCGGCGAGCTCGGGGTTGTCGAGGAGCAGCTCCTCGAACAGGCCGTCCTCCTCCTCGGTGAAGCGCACGTGCGCCTGCCAGGCGTCCTGGAGGTCGGCGAGCGCCGCCGCGACCGCGGTGCACCACTCGTGGTCGCCCTCGGGGCTCTCGATGCTCGGGGCGTCGAGCGCGGCCCGGAAGCGACCGGAGGCGTCGTTGAGACGGCCCCGTTGCGGACCGACCCGTTCGTGTGCACGCATCAGGTCTCCCGTTCCGACGATTCCGGAATTGGCCCCAAACGTGGAACCGGCCATGGCAGTCCTCCTCGTCCCGGACCCCGAAGGGGTCCCGTCCGCTCGAGTGATTCGCTGCCGGGGCGCCGTTGCTCCGGTCCGTCATTTGACGCGCGCCGGACCGGCAGCGTCAAGGGGCTTCGGTCCAACAGTTGGCCAATTCGCCCAGTCGGTGCACCCGCCCGTCGGTCAGGTGAGGCGGGCGACCCATTCGGCGGAGACGGCCGCCGTCTCCGCCAGCATGTCGTCGGTGCTGTGACCGCTCGACTTCAGCGGGCGGTAGCCGTGGTCGGCGGTGTCGAGCCAGTGGAACTCCACCGGACCCCGCACCTTCCTCGCGGCCTTGGTGAGTGCAGGTTTCGACCCGAGCGAGTCACGGGTGCCACTCACGAACAGGGTGGGCACGTGGATGCGGGGGAAGTGCTCCACGCGCGGCTGGTCGGGCTTGCCGGCGGCGTGCAGCGGATAGGCGAGGAACAGCAACCCGAGGGCCGGCACGGGGTCCTCGGCCGCGCCCACGACCAGCGAGCAGTAGCGACCGCCCATCGACCGGCCACCGAGCACGAGGCGGTCGGCCGGGAGCTTGGCCCGCTTCGCCAACTCGGCCGCCGCTTCCCGGGTGGCGGCCTCGAGCACCTTGGGCCGGTCGGGCGCCTTCTTGCCCGCGCTGCGGTACGGGTAGTTGAACCGGAGCGACGGAACGCCGGCGGCCGCGAGCGCGTCGGCGACGGCGAGCAACGCGGCGCCGTGCATGTCGGAGCCGGCGCCGTGCGCGAGCAGCACCGCGCGGTCGGTGCGCTTCGCGACCCCGCGCTTCGCGCCCTGCCACGCGTACTCGGTCACCACCTTGTCGGGCTTCGGCTTGTCGGGCTTCGGCTTGTCGGGCTTCGGCTCGTCGCTCATGACAACACCCATTTCTCGAGGAACGCCTCGGTGCGTTCGAGCGCGTCGATCACGGTGTCGGGACGCGACCAGCCGTGGCCCTCCCCCGCGTACACGTGGTGTTCGACCGGCGTGCCCGCCACGCGCAACGCATCGACGACGACCTGCGCCTGCGCGGGCGGCACCACCTTGTCGTCGTCGCCCTGCAGCACGAGCACGGGCACCGTGATCTCGTGCGCGCGGTGCGACGGCGACCGCTCGCGGTAGCGCGCCTCGAACGCTGGGAGCGGACCGACGAGCGTGTCGAGGTAGGTCGACTCGAAGCGGTGCGTGGTGGCCGCGAGGTCGAGCAGGTCGGTGACGCCGTAGAGGCTCACGACCGCGCGCACGACCGGCGGCGCCGCCGCGCCAACGAGCAACGCGGTGAAGCCGCCGGCGCTGCCGCCCATGATCGCGACGCGGTCGCCGTCGATGTCGCCGTTGGCTGCGAGCGCGCGGACACCGGCCACCGTGTCGGTCACGTCCACGTCGCCCCAACCGCCGTCGAGGCCGCGGAGGAAGGCGCGTCCGTAGCCCGTGGAACCACGGTGGTTCGGCGCCAGCACGGCCCACCCGCGCGACAGGAACCAGCGCGTGCGCGGCGACCAGCCGACCACGGCCTGACCCGTGGGCCCGCCGTGCACGTCGACGAGCAACGGCGGCGGACCCGCACCGGTGGTGGTGAGCGGTCGCCACAGGATGCCGTGGACGGTGGCGCCGTCGGCGGCGGTCCACGTGACGGGATCGGGCTCGGGGAGGTCGAGCGCGTCGAGCTCGGCGGGCGCGCCGCGCGCCAACGAGCGGCGACCGGCGCTGCCCTCGGCCGCAGGGTCGAACACCGTCACTTGCGGCGCGGTGCGGCCACCGCTGCGCACGCACACGATCCCGGGCACGCCCCACTCGACGCCGTGGTGCCAGCCTTTCGACCGCTCGCGCACGTCACCACTCGCGGCGTCGACGATGACGAGCCGGCCGAAGCCGCGCTCGTTGCGGTTGAGTGCGATCGACGCGCCGTCGGGCGACCACGACCACGACCGCTGCCCCGGGCCCCACGACGGCTCCGCGTGCTCGTACGGTTCGTCGAGCAGCGGGCGCGCGTCGTGCACCTCGCCCGTGTCGCGGTCGAATGCCGCGACCCACACCTGCATCCACCCGTTCGCGTCGGACACCCACGCGAGGCGAGTGCCGTCGGGCGAGAAGCGGGGCTGGGCGACCGCATGGGTGCCGTCACCGGCGACCACGCGTCTTGCGCTCCCGTCGGCGCGCGCCACGACGACGCGTGACGCGTCCCACGGCATGGCCGGCAGGTCCCACTCGTGCCACGCCAGCCACTCGCCGGCCGACGAGTCGGGCGACCACGCGGGATCCCACGCGTAGTCGGCGTCGGAGATCTCGACCGCTTCCCCGCCCGCAAGCGGGACGACCGCGACCCGGCACGTGTCGTCGGTCTCGCGCACGAACGCGACCGTCGTCGCCGAGCAGGCCGGCGCGGCGGCGGTGCCCGTCGTCGACAGCTCGCGCACCGGGCCACCCGCGGCGGGGATCACGAGCAGGCGCCCGTCGACCGCGGCGTACACGGCGTGGCGGCTGTCGGGCGCCCAGCACCAACCGCCGCCCCCGTAGGAGCCGAGCTTCGTCACCGCGGCCGCCGCGGTCACCGTGAGGGGCGGCGCCGAGCCGTCGGCCGGCGCCACCACCAGGTCGACCCGGCCGCCCACGACCTCCAGCCAGCCGAGCCGCTCGCCGTCGGGCGCCCAGTGCGCCTCACCCAGGCCCCGGGAGCGGGCGACCGCCGCGGCGGAGATCTCGAAGGCGGCTGCAGTCATTGCCGTCAGGTTAACGACGCGCCCCCGGAGGGCGCGGATGTCCGGTTCCTCCCGGTTACGGCCCGGTAACTTTCGACGGGGGTAGCCGGTTTCTGCGAGACTTGCCGACTCATGACTTCCTCCCCCGAGCATCTCCGCATCGCCTGGCTCGTCTACCGCGGCAACCCCCACTGCGGCGGCCAGGGTGTCTACACCCGGTACCTCGCCCGCGAGCTCGCCGAGCTGGGCCACGAGGTCACCGTGTTCTCCGGGCAGCCGTACCCCGAGCTCGACGACATGTCGCAGCTCACCAAGGTGCCCAGCCTCGACCTCTACCGGCCCGAGAACCCGTTCCGCATCCCGTGGCCGTGGGAGTTCAAGGACTCCATCGACCTGCGTGAATTCGGCCTCATGTGCAGCGCGGGCTTCCCCGAGCCCTACACGTTCAGCCTGCGCGTCCGGCGCATGCTCGCCGACCGCCGCGGCGACTTCGACATCATCCACGACAACCAGTGCCTCGGTTCCGGCCTCGTCGGCATGATGGACGACGGCTGGCCCGTGCTGTGCACCCTGCACCACCCCATCACCGTCGACCGCGACCTCGACCTCGAGCACGCGAAGAGTGCGTACCGCCGTTGGACCCTGCGCCGCTGGTACGGCTTCCTCGGCATGCAGATGGAGGTCGCGCGCCAGATGCCGCGCGTCGTCACCGTGTCGAACTCGTCGAAGCGCGACATCGTGGCCCAGATGGGTGTGGACGCCGACCGGCTGCACATCGTGCCCGTCGGTGTCGACCCGAACATCTTCCACCCGATGCCCGAGGTCGCGCGCGTCCCCGGCCGGCTGATGACGACCACCAGCTCCGACGTCCCGATGAAGGGACTCGTGCCGCTGCTCGAGGCCATCGCCAAGATCCGCACCGAGCGCGACGACATCGAACTGGTCTGCATCGGCAAGCCCAAGGACAAGAGCACGATCCCCGGCGTGATCGAGCGCCTCGGCCTGCAGGACTGCGTGCGCTTCGTGTCGGGCGTGTCCACCGAGCGCATCGTGGAGCTCTACGCCGAGGCCGAGGTGGCCGTGGTGCCGTCGCTCTACGAGGGCTTCTCGCTCCCCGCGATCGAGGCGATGGCGTGCGGCGTGCCGCTCGTCGCCACCACCGGCGGCGCACTGCCCGAGGTGGTGGGCACGTCGGAGGAGACCGGCCTGCTCGTGCCGCCGAACGACCCCGAGGCCCTCGCCCACATGCTCAAGCGTGCGCTCGGCGACGCCGAGCTGCGCGCCCGCATCGGGGCGGCGGGCCGCAAGCGGGTGCTCGACAACTTCACGTGGCGCCAGACCGCGATCGGCACCGTCGAGAACTACCGGATCCTCCTCGAGGACAAGGCCGCCGGCCGTCTGCCGGCACGAGTCTGAGAGGCACGCCATGCTGACCGTCGACTTCGACCGCTTCGGACTCCAGCCCGGCATGCGCCTGCTCGACATGGGCTGCGGCGGCGGGCGCCACGCGTTCGCGGCGATGCGCCGCGGCGCGATCGTCACCGCCCTCGACTACGACGCGTCGGAGCTCAAGGAGGTCGCGTACGTGCGCGGCACCATGACCGACGCGGGTGAGATCGCGGCCGATAGCGGCTGCGGTGAGGTGAACGGCGACGTTGCGGCTGCCGTTCCCCGACAACACCTTCGACCGCATCATCGCAGCCGGAGGTGCTCGAGCACCTCTGGGACGACGAGCGCGCCATCAGTGAGCTGGTGCGCGCAAGCTGCGCGGGCGGCCGCCTGGTGGTCACCGTGCCCACCCGCTTCCCCGAGCGCGTGTCGTGGGCGATCAACCCGAAGTACTTCGACACCCCCGGCGGCCACGTGCGCATCTACCACCAGCACGAGCTGGAGCTGAAGCTCGAGCGCGCCGGCCTCATCATGAAGGGCAGCCACCACGCGCACGCGTTCCACTCGCCCTACTGGTGGCTGAAGTGCGCGTACGGCATCGACAACACCGAGGCGCTGCCGGTGCGCAAGTACCACGACTTCCTCACGTACCAGATCGTGAAGCAGCCCAAGTGGCTCGACCGTGTCGACCGTGCCCTCAACCCGGTGCTCGGCAAGAGCCTGATCGTCTACACGCAGAAGGTCGACCGATGACCGGGGTGCACGAGCTCCCCGAGATCCCCGGCGTGATCACGCGCGCCGACATCGCGCAGACGATCGACGCGATCACCGAGGTGCAGCTGCCGAACGGCAACGTGCCGTGGACGCCCGGCCAGCACACCGACCCGTGGAACATGGTCGAGGCGCTCATGGCGATGACGCTCGGGGGCCGCATCGACGAGGCGCGCGCGGGCTTCGAGTGGCTCGAGGGCAAGCAGCGCGCCGACGGTGCGTGGCACGCCTACTACCTCGGCGAGGAGATCGAGGACCCCACCCTCGACACCAACGTCACCTGCTACATCGCGACCGGCGCGTGGCACCACCACCTCGTCACCGGCGACACCTCGTACCTGCGCAGGCAGTGGCCGGTCGTCGAGGCCGCCATCGACTTCGCGCTCGACTTCCAGCGCGAGACCGGTGAGATCGCGTGGCGCGGCGACGACCCCGACGACGGCGCGCTGCTCACGGGCTCGTCGAGCATCCACCACAGCCTGAAGTGCGCGATCGCGATCGCGGAACGCCTCGGCCACGAGCGCCCCGACTGGGAGCTGTCGCTCGGTTCGCTCGCCATCTCGATCGCGCACCGCCCCGACGTGTTCCTCGACAAGGACCGCTGGGCGATGGACTGGTACTACCCGATCCTCGGGGGCGTGCTGCGCGGCTACCCCGCCCACGCGCGCCTCGCCAAGGGCTGGGGCACGTTCGTCGTCGACACGCGCGGTTCGCGCTGCGTGTCCGACCGCCCGTGGATCACCGCGGCGGAGACCTGCGAGCTGGTGATGGCCCTCGACGCCGTCGGCGGCCACGAGCACGCACACATGCTGCTGCGCTCGGTGCAGTTCCTCCGCGCCGAGAACGGCGGCTACTGGACCGGTTCCAACTTCGAGGGCGACGCCTTCCACCTCGACGGCGAGCTCTACCCCGTCGAGCAGCCCACGTGGAACTCCGCGGCGGTCGTGCTCGCGGCGAACGCGCTCGCGGGCGACGGCCCCACGGCCGGCCTGTTCCGCGGTGAGCGCCTCCCCGAGGGGCTCTCGGCCGGCGAGCTCCTCGCCGCCGGCGTGGAGATCGAGAAGGCCCGCGCCGAGCGCGCGGAGAAGGCCCGCAAGTCCTCATAGACCCGAACTTGCGTCGAGGATCCCGACTCTGTCGGGACGAGCGACGCAAGTTCGATCAGATGGGCTGGCGCAGGACGCGGAGGGAGCCGGTGGTCGACACCGGCTCGAAGCCGTCGGCCACCGCCTGCTTCCAGACCTCGTAGGGCGCCTGGCCGCCCTCGGCCGGGTCCTCGAAGATGTCGTGGAACACGAGCGTCCCGCCGGGCACCACGAAGCGCGCCCAGCCCCGGTAGTCGGCGAGCGCGACGTCGAACGCGTGGCCGCCGTCGACGAACAGCAGACCGAGCGGGGTGGCCCAGTGCGCGGCGACGGTCGGCGACGAGCCGATGACCGCGATCACGACGTCCTCGAGCCCGGCGTCCTCCATGGTGCGGCGGAACCACGGCAGCGTGTCCATCCGCCCGGTGCGGGGGTCGACGAGGCGCTCGTCGTGGTGGTCCCAACCGGCCTGGTTCTCCTCGGAACCCCGGTGGTGGTCGACCGTGTAGAGCACGGAGCCGCCGGCCCGGGCCGCGGCCCCCAGGTAGGTGGCCGACTTGCCGCAGTAGGTGCCGATCTCGAGCAGCGGACCGAGGGGTGCGGCGGCGACGCCGGCCTCGTAGAGCGCGAGGCCCTCGTCGTCGGGCATGAAGCCCTCGGCGGCACGCGCGGCGGCCAGGAGTGAAGCGTCCATTCGGCCCATTCTCGCATGCGCCCGCCCCGGCTCCCGGGGTCGGCCCCAAGGGCTCCTCGCCGCGACTTTCCGGGTACCCTTCCTCCAATTCTGGACAGGAGCAGTGATGGATCAGCAGACCCAGGCCCCCGACCGCAACCTCGCCATGGAGCTGGTGCGGGTCACCGAGGCCGCCGCGCTCGCGGCCGGCCGGTGGCTCGGCCGGGGTGACAAGAACGGTGCCGACGGTGCCGCCGTCGACGCGATGCGCGTCATCCTCAACTCCGTGTCGATGGAGGGCGTCGTCGTCATCGGCGAGGGCGAGAAGGACGAGGCCCCGATGCTGTTCAACGGCGAGGAGATCGGCGCAGGCGGTCCCGCGTGCGACATCGCCGTCGACCCCATCGACGGCACCACGCTCACGTCACTCGGTCGCAACAACGCGATCTCGGTCATCGCCATCTCCGAGCGCGGCACCATGTTCGACCCGGGCCCTGCGTCTACATGGACAAGATCGCCGTCGGGCCGGAGGCCGCCGACGTCGTCGACATCGACGCGCCGGTGAAGGCCAACCTCGAGGCCGTGGCCAAGGCGCTCGGCGAGGACGTCGACGACGTCACCGCGGTCATCCTCGACCGCGACCGCCACGCCGACATCATCCGCGAGTGCCGTGAAGCCGGCGCCCGCATCCGTCTCATCCCCGACGGCGACGTCGCCGGCGCCATCTCGGTGGCGCAGCCCGACAGCGGCGCCGACATCCTCTTCGGCATCGGCGGCACGCCCGAGGGCGTCATCGCCGCCGCGGCACTGAAGTGCATGGGCGGCGCCATCCTCGGTCGCCTCTACCCCCGGAACGAGGACGAGAAGCGGGCCGCGCTCGACGCCGGCTACGACCTCGACCAGGTCCTCACCACCGACGACCTCGTGTCGGGCGACGACTGCTTCTTCAGCGCCACCGGCATCAGCGACGGCGACCTGCTCAAGGGCGTGCGCTACTGGGGCACCGGCGCGAGCACGCAGTCGCTGGTGATGCGCTCGAAGTCGGGCACCATCCGCAAGGTCGATGCCACGCACCGCTGGCAGAAGCTGATGACCTACAGCTCCCTCAAGTTCGATTGACGCCTCAGCCGGCTTTGCCCCGCAGGTAGGGCCAGGCGGCGGAGCCGGTGGTCACGTAGTCGTAGAGCGAGTACCCGATGGCGTCGGTGGCCTTCGCCGCGGCGCGCAGGTCGACGATGTCCTTCGAGGTCGTGAGGTCGGCGATGCCGCCGATCACGTGGACCGGCACGGAGTCGTCGCCCACCCGCTTGCGCAGGATCTTCACGCTGTCGCCGATGTACTTCTCCGGGCTGCGCAGGTCGCCGTCTCGGTACGTGTAGTACGCCATCGGCATCCACGCGTCGACGTACGGGTTCACCTGCTTGTAGGGGAACTGCGGCCACAGCGCGGCGTTGAGCTGCTCGAGCTGCACCGCCGGGTACACGATGGCGGCGATCGGCATCCGTGCTCCCGCACTGCGACGGGCCGCCTTGGCGAACGCGATCGCCCGCCGGGAGCGCAGCGCGACGTCGGCGACCTCGCTGGACTCGAGGTCGAGTCCGATGCCGTCGACGCGGTCGCCACCGGCGCGCAGGGCGACGATGCGGCGGATCATCTCGTCGTCGCGAGCGGGGTCGGTGTGCGAGGGCAGGTACCAGGCCACCACCTGCAGGCCGCGCTTTGGGCCCGGTCGAGGATCGCCTGCAGCTCCTTGGCGTCGGTGAGCTTGGTGGCCGGGTCGGTGTCGGGGTTCGCCACCTGCACGTAGATCGTCCGCACCCCGAGCGAGGCGACGTCGTCGACCGCGCCGGGGGTGAACGGCGGAGCGCGCCGTTCGCCTGCAACCGTGGGGCGTAGTCGAAGACGTCGACCCACGTGCCGAGCCCCGGAACGGCTCGTCGGAGGCGGCACCCGCCGGAGCGCCACGCGCCCCGGCAACTGCCGGGGCGACGCACAGGATCAGGAGCGCGACGACCCAGAGTCGTCGCATGCGGCGGCGCCTAGCCGGCGACGGCGAGACGCGTCTCGGCGCGGGCGAGGGCGGCCTGGGCCTCCTCGTCGTCGGGGCTCTTCGCGAGGGTCTCCTCGGCCGAGCGCTTGGCGTGCTCGGCGCGGCCCTTGTCGATGTTCTCCTTGAGCTCCGCGAGGTCGGAGAGCACCACGAGGCTGGTCCCGCTCATCTGCACGAACCCACCGTGCACCGCGGCGGCCTGCTCGCTGTCGCCGTTGATGATGCGCACCGCGTGGTCGGCGAGCGCGCCGAGGAACGGCTCGTGCCCGGCGGCGAAGGCGATGTCGCCCTCGGTCGACCGGCACACGACCATCTCGGCCTCGCCCTCCCAGAGCATCTCCTCCGGGCTGACCAGCTGCACCGCGAACGTGTTGGCCATCGGTGGGCTCAGCTCTCCTGCAGGGCCTTGGCCTTGGCCAGCACCGACTCCGCGCCACCGACGTTGAAGAACGCCTGCTCGGGCACGTCGTCGAGCTCACCGTCGACCAGCGCCTCGAACGACTCCACCGTCTCCTCGATCGGCACGAAGATGCCGGGCAGACCGGTGAACACCTCGCCGACGAAGAACGGCTGCGACAGGAACCGCTGGATCTTGCGGGCCCGGTTCACCGTCACCTTGTCCTCCTCGGAGAGCTCGTCGAGACCGAGGATGGCGATGATGTCCTGCAGCTCCTGGTACCGCTGCAGCACCTCCTGCACACGACGGGCGCAGGTGTAGTGGCGGTCGCCCACGATCTCGGGGGCGAGGATGTTCGAGGTCGACGCCAGCGGGTCCACGGCCGGGTAGATGCCGAGGGCCGCGATCTGACGGGAGAGCTCGGTCGTCGCGTCGAGGTGGGTGAAGGTGGTGAACGGCGCGGGGTCGGTGTAGTCGTCGGCGGGCACGTAGACGGCCTGCAGCGACGTGATCGAGTGACCCTTGGTCGAGGTGATGCGCTCCTGGAGCTCGCCCATCTCGTCGGCGAGGGTGGGCTGGTACCCCACGGCGGAGGGCATGCGGCCGAGCAGCGTCGACACCTCGGAACCCGCCTGCACGAAGCGGAAGATGTTGTCGACGAAGAGCAGCACGTCCTGGTTCTTCACGTCGCGGAAGTACTCGGCGACGGTGAGGGCGCTCAGCGCGACGCGGAGGCGCACGCCCGGCGGCTCGTCCATCTGGCCGTAGATGAGGGCGGTCTTCTCGATGACGCCCGACTCCTGCATCTCGAGCCAGAGGTCGGTGCCCTCACGGGTGCGCTCCCCGACGCCGGCGAACACCGACACACCACCGTGGTGGGTGGCGACGCGCTGGATCATCTCCTGGATGAGCACCGTCTTGCCGACGCCGGCGCCGCCGAAGAGGCCGATCTTGCCACCCTGCACGTAGGGCTCGAGGAGGTCGACGACCTTGATGCCGGTCTCGAACATCTGCGCCTTCGGCTCGAGCTGGTCGAAGCCGGGGGCGTCGCGGTGGATCTCCCACCGGTCGTCGATGCCCGTGAGCTCGTCCTTCGAGATGTCGAGCGGCTCGCCGATGACGTTGAACACGTGACCGAGCACGCCGTCGCCCACCGGCATGGTGATGCCGTGGCCGAGGTTGCGCACGATGGTGCCGCGCTTCAGGCCGTCGGTCGGCTTCATGCAGATGACGCGCACGCGGCTGTCGCCGATCTGCTGCGCGACCTCGGCGGTGATCTTGATGGTGTTGCCCTCGAGCTCGGCGTCCATCTCGACCGCGAAGTTGATCTCCGGCAGCGCGTCGGGCGGGAACTCGACGTCGACGACGGGACCCGCGATGGCGACGACGCGGCCGTCCTTCAGGTCGGTCGAGGTGGTGTCGGCGGTGACAGTCATTGCTGGACTCCCGTTATTCGGATTCCGTGCGGTTCTCGAACAGGTCGGAGACGCGCCCCTCGATGGTGTCGGCGAGGAGGTCGTTCCCGGAATTCTTGCCCGAACGCAGCGCCTCGGCGCCACCGACGATCTCCATGATCTCGGTGGTGATGCTGTCCTGGCGGGCTCGGTTCATGACACGCGTGAAGTGCACGATGAGGTCGTGCGCGTTGTCGGTGGCGGACTTCATGGCCCGCTGACGCGAGGCGTGCTCCGACGCGGCGGCGTTGAGCAGCGACGCGAACACACGCGACTCCACGTAGCGCGGCAGGAGGAGATCGAGGATCGCGCTGGGCGACGGCTCGAAGTCGTACGACGCACGCACACCCTCGGCTTCACCCGGAGTGCTCTCCTCTTCGTCGCGCACCAGCGGCACGAGCGTGAGGCGCTCGACCTGCTGCACACCGGCGGAGACGAAGCGCGTGTAGATGACCTCGACGAGGTCGGTCTCCTCGGCGACGAACGCCTGCGTGGCGGCCATGCCGATGCGCTTGGCGTCCTCGTAGCGGGGCTGGTCGGAGAACCCGCTGAACGCCGCGTCGATCTTGTAGTCGCGGTAGCGGAAGTAGCCCTCCGCCTTCCGGCCCACGGTGATCAGCGAGTAGTCGCGCCCGGCGGCGAGGTCGTCCTTGACCGCCTGCTCCGCGGTGCGCAGCACGTTGGAGTTGTAGGCGCCGCAGAGACCACGGTCGCCGGTGACGACGATGTGCGCGACGCGGCGCACCTCCGGCCGCGGCGCGAGCAGCGCACTCTGCGCCCCACCGGCCGCGAGGTCGGCGACGACCTGCGTGATGGAGTCGCTGTAGGGCTGCGCGGCGTGGACGCGACCCTGCGCGCGCACGATGCGGCTCGCCGCGATCAGCTCCTGCGCACGCGGATCTTCTGCGTCGACTGGATGCTGCGGATGCGTCGCCGCAGCAGCCGCTCCTGACCACCTGCCATCGGGTTATTCGCCCGCCTCGGCGGCGGTCGCCGCGATCGTCTCGCTCTCGCGCCTGCGGCGAGGGCTGCCACGAACGACTCCTTGTACTCGGCCACCGCGTCGGCGAGCGCGTCGCCCTCCGGCAGAGTGCCCTTGTTGCGGATGTCGTCGAGCATCTGGGCGTGGCGGGCCTGGAACCACTCGTGCAGGCCGGCCTCGAACGGACGGATGTCCTTCACCTCGAGGTCGTCGAGCACACCGGCGGTACCGGCGTACACCGACAGCACCTGCAGCTCGACCGGCATGGGCGAGTTGAGGGGCTGCTTCAGCAGCTCGACGAGGCGGTAGCCACGCTCGAGCTGCGCCTTCGACACGGCGTCGAGGTCGGACGCGAAGGTGGCGAACGCCTCGAGGTCACGGAACTGCGCGAGGTCGACCTTGAGGGTACCGGCGACCGAACGCATGGCCTTGATCTGCGCCGAACCACCGACTCGGGACACCGAGATGCCCACGTCGACGGCCGGGCGGACACCCGAGCGGAACAGGTTCTCCTGCAGGTAGATCTGGCCGTCGGTGATCGAGATCACGTTGGTGGGGATGTACGCCGAGACGTCACCCGCCTTCGTCTCGATGATCGGCAGCGCGGTGAGCGACCCGGCGCCGAGCGCGTCGCTCAGCTTCGCGGCGCGCTCGAGGAGACGCGAGTGGAGGTAGAAGACGTCACCGGGGTACGCCTCACGGCCCGGCGGGCGGCGCAGCAGCAGCGACAGCTGGCGGTACGACTCCGCCTGCTTCGACAGGTCGTCGTACACCACGAGGGCGTGCTCGCCGTTGTCCATCCAGTGCTGGCCGATGGCGCAGCCGGCGTAGGGGGCGAGGTACTTGAACACGGCCTCGTCGGCGGCGGGCGCGTTGACCACCACCGTGTAGTCCATGGCGCCGTGCTCCTCGAGCGTGGCGACGGTCTGCGCGACTGTGGAGCCCTTCTGGCCGACCGCGACGTAGATGCACTTCACGCCCTGGCCCTTCTGGGCGAGGATCGTGTCGATCGCGACGGTGGTCTTGCCCGTCTTGCGGTCGCCGATGATGAGCTCGCGCTGGCCACGACCGACGGGGGTCATGGCGTCGACGGCCTTGATGCCGGTCTGCAGCGGCTCGTGCACGGGCTGGCGGCCGACGATGCCGGGCGCCTGCACCTCGAGACGACGGACCTGGTCGCTGGCGATCGGGCCCTTGCCGTCGATCGGGCGGCCGAGGGAGTCGACCACACGACCGATGAGGGCGTCGCCGACCACGATCGAGAGGATGCGCCCGGTCGCCTTGACCGCGCCGCCCTCCTCCACGTGGCTGGCCTCGCCCAGGACGACCGCACCGATGCTGTCCTCGTCGAGGTTCAGCGCGAGGCCGAGCGTGCCGCCCTCGAACTCGAGCACCTCGTTGACCGCGGTCTCGGGGAGACCGGCGACACGCGCGATGCCGTCACCGACCTCGAGCACCTGGCCGACGTTGGCCGACTCGAGCGAAGGCGCGTACGTGGAGACGTGCGCCTTGAGCGCAGCGGCGATCTCCTCGACGTTGATGGTGAGCTCTGCCATCGGGATCCTTTTTCCGTAAGAGAGCGTGTCGAAAGCTTGCGGACTACAGCTGCTCGCGCAGCTGGTCGAGACGGTGGCGGACGGTGCCGTCGATCACGAGGTCGCCCATGCGGGTGACGATGCCACCGAGCACCTCGGGGTCGACGACGACCTTGACCTCGACGTTCTTCTTCGTCGCCTGACCGAGCGCCTGCTCGAGCTTGGCGATGTCCTCGGCGCTGAGCGGCACCGCGCTGCGGACCTCGGCGACCTCCTTGTCGCGCTCGGCCACGGCCAGCTCGACGAAGCGGTCGACGATCGCCTCGAGGTCGGACGCGCGGCCGGCGACCACGACCATGAGGACGAGGGCCTCGGTGGTGACCAGGGCCTTCCTGCCGAGCAGGTCGTCGATTACCGACACCTTGCGGGCGGCCGGGAGCTGCGGATCGGTGAGCGCGAGCCGCAGCTCGTCGGACGACGCAAGGGACCGGGCGAAGCGGAAGAGCTCGTCCTCCACCTCACCGACGTGGCCCTCGGCCTTGGCGATCTCGAGGAACGCGCGGGCGTAGGACTCCACACGGTCGGACACGTCAGTTGCTCCCCACCTGGCTGATGTAGCTGTCGATCAGCGCACGCTGGGTCTCGGCGTCCAGGTTGTGCTCGACGACCTTCTCGGCCAGCTCGATCGAGAGGTCCTTGACCGACGCCTGGAGGTCGGCCTGGGCCCGCTCGGTGGCGAGACGGATGTCCTCGTTGGCACGGGACTTGATGTCGGCGGCCTCGGCCTCCGCACGGGCGATGATGTCGGCGCGCACGCGCTCCGCATCGGCCCGGGCGGTCTCGATGAGCTGCGAGCCCTCGTTGCGGGAGTTGGCGAGCTGCGCGCGGTAGTTCGCGAGCTCCTCCTCGGCCTGGGCCTTCGCCGACGCCGCACCCTCGAGGTCGGACGCGATCTTGTCGGACCGGTCCTTCATCGTCTTCTTGAGGGTCGGGAAGGCGAACTTCACGAGCACACCGAGCACGATCAGGAACGCGATCGAGCCCCAGAGCATCTCGGGCGCCGCCGGAACGACGATCGACTTCGCCTTGTGGCAGTCGTCGACGGCGTTCTTGAGGTCGGTGCCGTTCTTGTTCTCCTTGTAGGAGTCCAGCGCCTTCTCGAGGCACTCCTGGAGCTCCTTGCCCGCGGCCGTACCCGGGTCCTCGGCGAACGCCGGCTGGGCCACTGCGAACAGCGCGCCACCGGCGATGAGGGCTGCTGCCAGCAACCTGCGGATGCGCATAGCGCGTCCTTCCTTCCTTTGGTCGTCCCGGTCCCGCGTCGAACGCGGCGACCGGGCGGATCAGATGAACTTGAGGACGAAACCGATGAGGGCGAGGGCCTCGGCGAACGCGATACCGAGGAACATCGTGGTACGCACCTGGCCGGCCATCTCGGGCTGGCGGGCCATGGCCTGCACCGACTGACCCACGAGGTAACCGATACCGATGCCGGGGCCGATGGCGGCGAGGCCGTAACCGACCGAACCGAGACCGGACTTGAGGGCGTCGCCCGTGGTCACTGCCAGGCTCACGAACTGGCTCACTTGGTGTCTCCCTTGTATTGGTGTCTAGAGAAGGTGGTGTGGTGTTGCCGATCTAGCTGGTGTTGCGAATCAGTGCTCGGGGTGGATCGACTCGTTCACGTAGACCGCGGTCAGGATCGTGAAGATGTAGGCCTGCAGCACCGCCACCAGGAACTCGAAGGCGGTCATCGCCACGAGGGCGAAGAACGGCAGGATGCCGAGCGGGATCTGGAAGGCGCCGGAGTTGTGCTCGATGATCAGCTGGCTGGTCATGATGGCGAAGATGCCGAGGAGCACGTGGCCGGCGGTCATGTTGGCGAAGAGTCGGACGGCCAGCGAGAAGGGCCGCACGAACACCTTCGACACGAACTCGATGGGCGTCACCAGCAGGTACAGCGCCTTCGGCACGCCCGGCGGGAACAGCGAGTTCTTGATGTAGTGGATGCCCTGGTGCTTGAAGCCGGTGAAGATGAAGATCACCCAGGTCTGCAGGGCGAGGAAGATCGGGATCGCGATCCGCGACGTGGCCGGGAAGTACACGAACGGCACCGTCGACCAGATGTTGATGAAGAAGATCCAGAAGAACAGCGTGGCGAGGAACGGCGCCCACTTGCGACCGGTGTCCTCACCCATGACCTCGACGGCGACCATGGTCTCGATGGTCTCGTAGCCGAGCTCGGCGGCGTTCTGGAGGCCCGTCGGCACCATCTTCTTCTTCCTCGAACCGACGAAGAAGAGGAGGATGCAGATGATGGTGGAGATGAACGCCATGATGGCGGTCTTGTTCACCTCGTACCACGTGTGCTCGAACAGGATGCCCTTCCACTCGAAGAGCTCGTTCACGTTGGGCAGGAGATCGGCGAAGATCAACGCGGGGTGCTCCTATGACTTCCGGGGCTTGAGCCCGGGTGAGGCGAGCGAGAAGCTGATCGAACGGGTCTCCCACGCGAGGAGACCGAGGTGCAGCACCAACACCGACACGACGTAGACGGTGAGGTTGACGGCGTCGGTCTGCTCGACGAGCAGGCCGGTGCCGAAGATGAAGAAGAGCCAGATCAGGAAGCCGCCGAGGGCGGTGGCCATGATCGCACCGGGCGAGATGCGCGCGGCCCAGCCGAGCGCCGCCGCGGTGACGAGGAAGTTCGCGAGCACGACCGCGAAGGCGAGCAGCATGCCGAGCGCACCCGGCATGCCCCAGATGATCCCGGCCACGATCACGCACACCGGCGCCACCCACATCGCGTGACGGGCGATGTCCTTGGCGATGCGGCTCTCGATGCCGTCGGGGCTGGGGACGGTGATCTCGGGGACGACGATGCCGTCCTCGGTGACGAACTCGTCGCTCACGCGGCGTCCCCCGAGGAGACGGCCTTGTCGCGGGCCCAGGGCTTGCCGGCGTCGAGGGCCTCGCTGCGCGCGCGGTACTTGTAGTACTGCGACACGAAGGTGCCGACGACACCCCACACGAACCCGACGAGCAGGAACAGCGGCTTGGTGC
>JAXLRL010000032.1:0-41541 GCA_046331125.1 Acidimicrobiia bacterium | reverse complement strand
CGGGTATCCCGAGCCGCCGTAGGCGAGGTCGTCGCTGTTGGCGAGCAGCGTCCAGGTGCCGCCGACGGGCGCGCCGACGCGGTAGCCCGGGCGCGGCACGGGCGTGAAGTTCGCGGCGACGAGCACGGGCGGGCGGTCGGGCTCACCCTTGCGCAGCCAGGTGAGCACACAGGCGTCACGGTCGTTGGCGTCGATCCACTCGAAGCCGCCCGCACGGTCGCGCTCGTAGAGCGCAGGGATCTCGCGGTGGAGACGGTTCAGGGTCTGCACCCACTGCGACACGCCGGCGTGCGGCGGCTCGTCGAGGAGGTGCCACGGGAGCGACGCCTCGTGTGACCACTCCCACGGGTCGCCGAAGTCGCCGCCCATGAAGAGGAGCTTCTTGCCGGGGAGCGTCCACTGGTAGCCGAGGAGCAGACGCAGGTTCGCGAAGCGCTGCCAGTCGTCGCCGGGCATGCGGCCGAGCAACGAGCCCTTGCCGTGCACCACCTCGTCGTGCGAGAGCGGCAGCGTGAACTGCTCCGACTCCGCGTAGACCGCGCGGAAGGTGAGCTCGTCGTGGTGCCAGCCGCGGTGCACGGGCTCGCGTCGGAAGTACTCGAGCGTGTCGTGCATCCAGCCCATGTCCCACTTGAACCAGAACCCGAGGCCGCCGTGGTCGGCGGGCTTCGTCACCCCGGGCCACGCCGTCGACTCCTCGGCGAAGGTCAGCACGTCGGGGTGGTGGAGCCCCACGGCCGCGTTGCACTCTCGGAGGAAGTCGATCGCCTCGAGGTTCTCGCGGCCGCCGAACCGGTTCGGCACCCACTCGCCCTCGTTGCGCGAGTAGTCGCGGTAGAGCATGGAGGCGACGGCGTCGGTGCGCAGGCCGTCGGCGTGGAACACGTCGGTCCAGAACAGTGCGCAGCTGGTGAGGAACGCGCGCACCTCGTTGCGGCCGTAGTTGAAGATGTAGGTGTGCCAGTCGGGGTGCACGCGCTGGCGGGGGTCGGCGTGTTCGTAGAGGTGGGAGCCGTCGAACTCGGCGAGGCCGTGCGGGTCGTTGGGGAAGTGCGACGGCACCCAGTCGAGGATCACGCCGATGCCGCGGCGGTGCAGGTGGTCGACGAGGTACATGAAGTCCTGCGGGGTGCCGAACCGCGACGACGGTGCGAAGTAGCCGGTGGTCTGGTACCCCCACGATCCGTAGAACGGGTGCTCCATCACCGGGAGCAACTCCACGTGCGTGTACCCCATGCGCTGCACGTAGTCGGAGAGCAGCGGCGCGAGCTCCCGGTAGGTGAGCCGGCGGTTCCCCTCCTCGGGGATGCGCCGCCACGACCCGAGGTGCAGCTCGTAGACCGACAACGGGCGGTCGGCGCCCTGCAGTGTCGAGCGACGGCCCATCCACGCGCCGTCGCGCCACTGGTAGTCGAGGTCCCACACGATTGACGCGGTGCGCGGCGGCTCCTCGGCCCGGAATGCGAACGGGTCGGCCTTCTCGAGGATCCGGGCGCGACCCGCATCGCCGTACCCGGTGCTGCGCGGCCGGATCGCGTACTTGTACCGGTCGCCCTTGGTGACGCCCTCGATCACGCCCGACCAGAGGCCCGATTCGCGGACGGGCACGAGCGGGTGCGCGCCGGCCCGCCAGTCGTTGAAGTCGCCGATCACCGAGACCTCGACGGCCTCGGGCGCCCACACTCCGAACGCGGTCGCGTGGCGGACGCCACCCGCGTCGCGCACCGGGTGGCTGCCGAGCAGGTTGTAGAGGCGATGGTGACGGCCCTCGGCGAAGAGGTGCAGGTCGAGATCGGAGAACCGCTCCCGACCGTCGCTCGTGGGGGCAGTCGACGACGTCACCGACCGGGAGGGGCCGCGCACCACCAGGGGACGTCGCTCCTCGAGGACGCGGAGCGAACGTTGGATGCGGTCGTCGTCGCGGAGCTGCTCCACCGTGCGGGCGGCCTTCCGCGACCAGTTGCCCTCCACGGTGCCGGGTACGTTCACCGGCTCGGTCTCGGCCCAGAGGTCCTCCACGTTCACCGTCACGAGTGCGGCGTCGGAGCCCGCGAGCGCACCGTGCACTGCGTCCACGACGGCGGGCGACGGGCCGGGGTCGTGGGCGGCGTCGTCCGGGGTCGGCGTGTCGTCACCTGCGGTCTCGCGCCACGCGCTGCGTTCGTCGGCGGGGGCGGTTGCCCACCAGCCCGCGAGGGTCGGCATGTCGTGCGTGCCCCACATCGCGACCTGGTCGGCGCTCGGCGGGTGCAGGGGCGGCCGGCGGTCGGCCGCACCCGAGAACTGGCCCACGTACATCCCGAACGCGCCGTGCTCACGCATCGCGTCGGTGACCTCGCCGGGCACGGTGCCCAGATCCTCGCCGACGACGTCGACCTCGCTGCGGTAGGCCTCGAGGCACACGAGGGCCCACAACTCTTCGGCGGGATAGCGCACGTACGTGCCCGCCGAGGCAGGGAGACCGTCGGGCACCCACCAGAGGCGGTGCAGGCCCATCACGTGGTCGAGGCGCAGCACACCGGCGTGCTGCATGTGGTGGAGGAGCGCGAGGCGGAAGTCGGCGTGGCCGTCGGCGCGGGCGTGCACCGGGTGCGCCGGCGGGAAGCCCCACACCTGCCCGTCGGGCGCGAGTTGGTCGGGCGGTGCGCCCACGCTCACTCCCGCGACGAAGCGCCGCGGATCGGCCCACACGTCGAAGCCGTCGGGGTGGCAGCCGAGTGGGAGGTCGAGCGCGAGCGACTGGCCCCGGCGGCGGAGGCGCGTCGCGAGGTCGCCGAGCTGCTCGTGCGCGATCCACTGCACGTAGCGGTGGTAGTGGTCGGCGAGCGGGTCGACGTCGGTGAAGCCGATGATGCCGTCGCGCATGCGCACCGGCCACTGGCGCCACTGACGTCCGTGACGCTCCGCCGTGGCGCGGAACCGGGCGTAGGTGGTGAGCTCCGGGCGGTCGGCGAGGAAGTCGCGGAAGGCGGCCATGCGTCCGGGCGGACCGTCGGCCAGACCGGCGGCGAGTCGTTCGAGCACCGTGCGGCGCAGCGCGGCACCGCGCTCGTAGTCGACGGTGGGCTGCTCGCGCAGCGTGCGGTACTCGGCGGAGAACGCCTGCGACCAGGGCCGGTGCTTCGGGGAGAGCGGCAGGTGAAGGTCGGGGGATCTGCTCGAGGTCGAGGTAGAAGTCGTTCCAGAAGCGTCAGGCTCATGGGCTGTACGGGCTCGCCCTGGCTTGCGGGTCGAGGAACGCCGCGAGCAGGGGCAGAGCGACGACCCGCGCGCCGTTCCCGGCCAGGACGTCCGGTGAGGGTGCCGAGGTCGCCGAGGTCGCCGGTGGCACCGCTGTAGCCGGTGCGCAGGGCGTGGAGCGGCATGAAGGCGTTCCCAGGCCGCCCGTCGGCGAGGCTGCCGGAGCGGGTGCACCGCGCGTGGGGCGCGGCCACCAGCGATGCACCTGTCGGCGTGGTCGCCGACCACCACGCGCAGGTGGTGCGCTCCACGGCAGGGGCTCGCACCGAGCACCACGCATCGATGTCCACGTGCGCGCATCCGAGCTCCGATACACGCGGGTGCGCCACTCCACGCTGCCGCCGCTCGAGCCGCACGCCGCACTCGACCACGCGGTTCGGCGTGGACGGCACCCGCAACCGGGCGCGCACCGGCCTGGTCCAGGCCGCGACCACCACGGCGGCACCAGCGGCGTCGTCGGGGTGGGCTGAGTCGGTGAGGTCGGCGAGCAGGCGGGGAGCGTCGGCGGGCCGGCCGATCGCGATGCCCACGGCGCGCAGCACGGCGACGAGCGGTTGCCGGGTGCGCGCTCACCCGTGGTCGACGTACGCGGTCTCCACGCTGCGGGTGGTGCGCGGATCCCGGAGTGCTTCGTGCTCGTCCACGTCGGTCCCGCCGCTCCTGACCACGCGGATAGCCCGACGACGCCCAGTCGTCGAGCGAGCCGCGCCGGGGATCACCCTGGGCGGCGACCACAGGCGCTGCGGCACGAGGGCCGTGGGTCGAGGCGCGCCCTCGAACACACGGCGGCCGGGCTTGGTGGCGGGCAGCCGGGCGGCACCGGAACGTCATGGGCGCCGGCGCCGCGGGGCCGTCGGGCGGATCGAGCCACACCTCCACGGTCACGTCACGCGGGCCGAGGTCGCCGAGCGACACCTCGACCTGCACGCCCACATGTTGCACGCCGAGCGAACCGGTGCGCACCGAGTGCACCCGGACCGCGTCCCAGTGCGCGCGCAGGTGCGCGAGGTGACGCGCCATGCGCCGGGCGCGGAGCGCGCGTCGTTCGCCGAGTTGCGCGGCGCGGGCGGCACCCGGACCGGAGAAAGCGTCGGGGTACACGCGCCGCCTCCGCCCGGAGGTCCACAGGTCGCCGAGGGTGGCGAGCGACTCGCGCATCATCGACACCCACCGCTGCGGCACACCGTCGGGACCCCGGTCGTAGAACGCCGGCACGATCTCGCGCTCGAGGGTCTCGTACAGCGACTCGGCATCCGCGACGTCCTGGTCGGCCACGTCGGCGAACGACGCGCGTGACCCGATGGCCCAACCGATCGGCGGGCCGTCGTCGCGCCACACCTCGTCCCACCAGCCGTCGACGGTGCTGAAGTTCAACGCGCCGCTGATGCCGGCCTTCATGCCCGCGATGCCGCAGGCCTCGTCGGGGCGGCGCGGCGTGTTGAGCCACACGTCGACACCCTGCGAGAGCCAGTGGTCCATCGCGATGTCGAAGTCCTCGAGGAACACGAGCCGGTGCGACAGCCCGGCCTTGCGGGCGAACGACACCACCTCGCGCAGCAGCGCCTTGCCGTTGAAGTCGTTGGGGTGGGCCCGGCCCGCGAACACGATCTGCACCGGGCGTTCGTCGTTGCCGAGGAGGCGCTGCAGTCGTTCGCGGTCCTCGAGGAACAGCGTGGGTCGCTTGTAGGCGACGAACCGGCCGACGAAGCCGATCGTGAGGGCCTCGGGGTCGAGCCGTTCGCTCGCGTCCCGTCCGCCGGGTGTGGTGTTCCCCCGGCGCACCTGTTGGAGGGAGAGCCACGCGCGGGCCCGCTCCACCAGGCGGTGCCGTTGCGCCGTGCGCGCGTCCCAGAGGTCGCGTGCGGCCACGCTGCGCACGCGTGCCCACTGCAGCGGTTGGTCGCCGGTGCCCTCCAACGGCTCGCCGAGCGCGCGGTCGAGCACGGCGCGGGTCTCGGGCGCGACCCACGAGGGCAGGTGCACTCCGTTGGTCACGTGGCCGATCGGCACCTCGTCGACCGGGATGCGCGGCCACAGTCCGGCCCACATGCGACGGGTCACGGCGCCGTGCAACGCGCTCACGCCGTTGCGGTGCCCGGCGAGGCGCATCGCCAGCACGGTGGGGCAGAAGGCATCGGTCGGGTCGTCGGGGCGGTAGCGGCCGAGCGCGAGGAGCGTGTCGGGGTCGATGCCGAGGCGCAGGGCCACCGGACGCAGGTGCGCCTCCGCCAACGCGGGCGGGAAGTAGTCGTGGCCGGCGGGGACCGGCGTGTGCGTGGTGAACACGATGCCGGGCGCCGCCGCGAGGCGCGCCTCCTCGAAGGTGAGCCCGTGACGGTCCATCACCGCGGCCACTCGTGCGAGTGCGGCCAACGCGGTGTGGCCCTCGTTGCAGTGCACCACCCGCGGTTCGAGACCGAGGTCGGCGAGGGCGCGGTAGCCGGCGAGGCCGAGCACGATGTACTGGCGCAGCCGCAGCTCGGGGTCGGAGGGGTAGATGCGGCGGGTGATCTCCCGGTGCTCGGGCGGGCTCCCCGCGAGCACCGTGTCGAGGAGGAGCAGCCGCGAGCGACCCACGCGTGCCTCCCACACGCGGGCGCGCACCGGGCCGTCGGGGAGCGCGGTGTGCACCTCGAGCGCGAAGCGCATGCGGTCGCGCGCCGCGGTCACCGGACGGTCGCGGGTGGTCAGCGGCTCCCAGGTCTCGTGCTGGGCGCCGCCGCGGTCGAGCCACTGGTGCGACGCCTCGCCGTAGAGGAGGCCTACGCCGACCGCGGGGAGACCGAGCTCGCTCGAGGTCTTGAGGTGCTCGCCCGCGACCGCGCCGAGGCCGCCGGCGCTGATCGGCAGGCAGTCGGCCAGGGCGAACTCGGCCGAGAAGAGGGCCACGCCGGGCGCCGCGCCGGTGGTGAGCCCGGGGTGGTGGCGGGCGCACCAGGAGCCGAGGTCGGGCACGAGCGCGAACTCGCGGGTCACCCGGTCGAGGCGGGCGGCGTAGGCGGGATCGGCGAGGCGGGCGGCGAGGCGTCCGTCGGTGAGGTGGGCGAGCAGCCACACCGGGTTGTGGCCCGAGGCGGCCCAGGCGTCGGGATCGAGCTCCCGGAAGAGCGAGCGGGCCTCCGGGTGCCAGGCCCAGCGGAGATCGAGCGCCACCGCGTCGAGGCGCACGCGCGCCCGCGCGACCACGTCGGCCGTCACGGGCTCCGCGGTCGATCCAGCCGGGCCCGCACCCGGAACGGCATCGGTCAGTGCATCGATGTCACCAATCTTGCTCGCTGGCGGACGTTCCCTCACAATGGGTACCCCCGTTCGGGGGACGAGTTCACCGGACGTTCACCGGAACCCGCCGGCCCCGGTGCGCGAGGATGCCCGCATGACCGTGCTCGAAGAACAGGGTGGCGCCGAGTGGGAGGGCCTCGCGATCACCGCGTCGGGCCTCGACCGGAGCGAGCCCACCATCGTCCCCGTCGACCGCTACATCTCGCCGGAGTGGATGGCACGGGAGCAGGAGCGGCTGTGGCCCAAGGTGTGGCAGGTCGCGTGCAGCGTCGACCACGTCGCCGAGCCGGGCGACTTCTACGAGTACCGCGCCGCCTGGCTGTCGATCCTGATCGTGCGGGGTGACGACGGCGAGCTGCGCGCCTTCCAGAACGCGTGCCGGCACCGCGGCAACGCGATCTGCGAGGGCACCGGCAAGGGGCTCGAAGAGCTCCGCTGTCCGTACCACCGGTGGGCCTGGTCCACCGACGGCCGGCTGCGCGAGGTGCCGTCGCGGCGCGGGTTCGGCAAGCTCGACAACGACGAGTACGGGTTGCTCCCCGCGCAGGTCGACACCTGGGGCCCGATCGTGTTCGTGAACCTCGACATGGGCGCCATGCCCCTCGCGGAGTGGCTCGAGGGCGTGCCCGACGATCTCTCGTGGCTGCCGCTCGACGACTACCGCTGCAAGGCGCAACTCACGATGGCGATGCCCGCCAACTGGAAGGTGGTCGCCGAGGGGTTCTCGGAGACGTACCACATCCAGGGAATCCACCGCGAGATGCTGGGCCACCTCGACGACATCGACGCGCGGCAGAGGCTGTGGTCGCGCCACGGCGTCTCGTACCAGCAGTACGCGGTGCCGTCACCCCGGCTCGGGCGCCTCGGCCAGGAGGTCACCCCCGAGAGCGTGTGGGACTCCTACCTGTACTGCCAGGGCGACCGCGCCGGGCAGGCAGTGGGCACGCCGATGCCGGAGATCCCCGAGGGCAAGACCGTGCAGGACGTGATCGCGCAGTGCATCGTCGACCACCAGGCCGCGCGCGGGGTCGACATCTCGATGTACGACACCAATCGCATCACCGCGCTGTCGCAGTACAACCTCTTCCCGAACACCACGGTGCTGTGCGCGCCCGACCTCGTCAGTGTGCTCACCGCGCGACCCGGACTCACACCCGACGACTCGCAGTTCGTGATGATGACGTTCGAGCCCGCACCCGCGGGCGCGCCCCGCTCCGACCCGATGACGGTCGAGGTGCCGACGGGCACGAACCTCGGTGTGGTGATGAGTCAGGACATCGGCATCATGACGACCGCGCAGCGCGGCCTGCACCAGCCCGGACTGCAGCACCTCGCGCTGTCCGCCGAGGAGTGCCGCGTGATCAACCTGCACCGCAACCTCGACGAGTGGATCCTCGGCGACGCCGACGCCCGATAGCTACACGCGTGCCACGGTGACGGGCACACCCTGCATGAACGCCATGCCGGAGTAGTGCTCGAAGCTGCCCGGCCCCGTGGGCAGCAGCCGGTTCACGTTCACGCCCACCTCGAGGTCGTCGGGGTCGTCGGCGGAGCGCTCGCCGTAGCCGTGGCTCAACGCGACCACGCCGGTGCGCAGCGCGTCGTCGATGCCGGCCACCGTGCGCACCGCACCGGCGGCGCTGCGCACCTCCACCTCGTCGCCCACGCCGATGCCGAGACGGGCGGCGTCGTCAGGGTGGAAGAAGAGAGGGTTGCGCGCGTGCTCGCCGCGGCGCAGCGTGGGCACGATGCGGCGACCCCAGGTGTTGTGCTGGCGCCGGTTGCGCCACTGCACGAGTTGCAGCTGGTCGGCCGGGCGCGTCCGCAGCTCGGCGAAGATCGCGTGGGCCCGCGCCAGCAACGGTGCGAAGGTGGGCGGGCAGCAGTCGATGCGCCCGTCGGTGAACGCCACCGACTCGGCGATCGTCATGTTCTGCGGCGGGCCGAGCAGCTTGAGGCCGCGCGGCTGCGCCCGCAGCTCGTCGAGCGAGGTGCCCATGTGCTGCGCGGTGCCCTCGATGACGACCTGCGCGAAGTCGTAGCCCTGGTCGATCGCGTTCGGCAGGCCGAGCGCCTGCTCGATGCGCGCGAGGATCCACCACTCCTCGCGCCGTTCGGCGACCGGGGCGACCACCGCGCCGGTGTACTGCGCACTCGGCACGAGGGCCATGCCGCCACGACGCAGGTCGTCGCGCTCGAGCCAGTCACTCGCCGGCAGCACGTAGTCGGACAGCTCCGCGGTGGCGCTGCGGAACAGGTCGATGGTCACGAGCAGCTCGAGTTGCGGGAACGTCTCGCGGAGGCGCTCTTCGCCCGGCACCGCCATGATCGGGTTGCCCCCGACGACGAGCATCGCCCGCACCGGGTCGCGGTCGGCCTCGATGAACTCGGGCATCAGGTTCGCGGGGAGGTGCCCCCACGTGTGGCGCACCGGCCCCACCGGCGAGTCGAAGAACCGCTCGGGCAGTTCGTCGAAACGTTCGGTGGGCGGTTGGCCCTGCAGGAGGCCGCCGCCGGCCCGCCCCAGGTTGCCGGTCGCGAGGTTGAGCATCGTGAGGAGCCAGTAGACGATCGTGCCCTGCCGGCCCATGTTGCCGCCGGTCCCCATGTGCGCGACAGCGGTGGGCGCGTCCGCGAACTCGCGGGCGACGCGGCGGATGTCGTCGGCCGCGAGGCCGGTGACCCCGGCCACGCTGTCGGCTTCGTAGGCGTGCACGAACGCACGCAGCCCGTCGACGTTGCGGCCGTGCTCGGCGAGGAGGTCGTCGCGCCACTTGCCGAGCCGGTCGATCTCGGTGAGCAGCGCGGCGAGCAGGTACACGTCGGTGTCGGGGCGCAGCTGGAGCAGGTCGCCGAGGCCGAGGTCGACGGCCTGGATGCGCCGCGGGTTCACGAACGTGACGGCACCGCCGCGCTCGCGGATGCCGCGCAGCGCGTCGACCGCGTTGGGGACCGACACCGCGGTCATGTGCCCACCGGTGGGGTCACTGCCCAGCAACAGCAGGTAGTCGGTGTGGAACAGGTCGGGCGCCGGGAAGCGTGACTCCACGCCGAACATCGCGTCCATAGCCGCGAACTTGTTCGACAGGTCCTGTGTGAGGCCGCCGAAGAGACGGGTCGAGCCCATCTTCTCCCAGAAGCCGTAGACGGTCGGGATGCCCGCGGCCGTGTACGCGAGGGGGTTGCCCCAGTAGCAGGCGACCGCCTCGGGTCCGTGCTCCTCGCGGAGCGCGCGCAGGCGCTCGCCGATGTCGGCGATCGCCTCGTCCCACGACGCCTGCTCGAACTCGCCCCGTGGCGCGGTCTTTGCGTTGGTGCGGCGCAGCGGGTGGTCGAGCCGGTCGGGGGAGTGGTGCACGTGGTGGAACGACGTGCCCTTGTGGCACGCGAACCCCGCCGACACCGGATGGTCGCGGTCGGGCTTCAGGTCGACGACGGTGTCGCCGTCGACTTCGGCCACGAGTCCGCACAACGGTTCGCAGATCCGGCAGAACGTGGGGACGAATCTGGTGCCGGTCATGGCGCGCACGTTACCGTCGGTCCCGCGACCGGCGCACGACGACACACGAGGGGGATCGTGATGAAGGTGGTGCTGACGTTCGACGCGGACGGCGAGCGCGGAGCCGCCCCGCCGTACACCGACGCGCTGGTCGCCGAGGCCCGTCGGTTGGTGGACACGGGTGCGGCCGAGCGTGCGGCGGTCAACGTGCGCTACGCGGGCGACGACTACGACGAGATCCGCGACCAGGACACCGCGCGGGGCGTCGCCGGCATGGTCGAGCTCTGGGGCGTCGACACGGCGACCGCACTGGGGTTCGCGTGGCCGGACGGCGTGCGCGAGGTCGGTGTGTACCGGGTCGACGAGGTCGAGCAGAAGTCCTACGAGCGCACGTGGGGCGCGGGTGAGCCCTCACCGGGCACCAAGATCCTGTGCTTCGTGCACCGGCGCAAGGACATCACCCACGACGAGTTCTGCCACCACTGGCAGCACAACCACGGCCCGCTCGCGGTGGCCCGCCAACCCGGCTTCTGGCACTACGTCCAGAACCAGGTGTCCGAGACCCTCACCGACGACTCGCCCTACTGGGACGGCATCGGCGAGCTGCACTTCCGGCGCGCCGGCGACACCCTCACCGGCATGTTCGACTCCGAGGAGGGCCAGCGCCTCATCTACGAGGACATCCCGCGGTTCCTCGCCCTCGACGAGGGCATGGAGTGCATGACCCGTGAGTACCTCGTGCCCTGACGTCGGCGGTGCGACCGCGCGCTAGCGGAAGTCGTTGGCGGGGACGGGCACGTTCACGTCGCGGCGGGGGCGGGCCACCGCGTCGGGATCGAAGGACGGACGGTCACCGTCGACCTCGATGCGGCGGATCGAGCGGTTCTGCGGCCAGTGGTCGGCCGCGCTCCGGTGGTTGGTGGAGCGTTCGTCCCAGATGGCGAGGTCGCCGGGCGACCAGCGCCATCGGCAGTGGAAGCGCACATCGGCCACGTGCTGCTCGAGGAAGTCGAGGAGGGCGCGACTCTCGGCCGGGGTGAGCTCCTCCACCCGCCGCATGAAGCGGCCGCCGAGGAACAGTGCACGCCGGCCGGTGTCGGGATGCGTGCGCACGAGCGGGTGCGTCACGGGCGGGTACTGCTCGCGCAGCATCGCCGCAAAAGTGTCGGTCGCCTCGTTGCGCCCGTTCTTGCGGTACATCCCCGCGATGAAGCTCTCGTTGTCGTGCGTCACGTGCAGGCCCGCCACGAACGCCTGCATCGTCGGCGAGAGCGCGTCGTAGGCGGTGGTGGTCGACGCCCACAAGGTGTCGCCGCCGCGCGCGGGGACGACCGCGGCGTGGAGGAGCGCGTACTTCGGTGGCTCGGCCGTCCAGGTGACGTCGGTGTGCCAGTCGTCGGCCTCGGGCTTGCTGTCGGGTCCGTCGGTGATCACCTGGAACGTCGGCTCGGTCGCGCCGCGCAGCTTCGAGAGCGGGAACGGGCTGCAGGTGCCGAGGCGCCGTGCGAACGCGAGGTGCTCGTCCTCGGAGAGGTCGACACCGGGGAGGAACACCACCTCGTACTCGTGCAGCGTGTCGACGACCTCGGCGAGGGTCGCGTCGTCGACGGTACGGGGATCGACACCGGTGACGACGGCGCCCAGCGCGCCGGAGACGGGGGTCACGTCGAAGGCCATGCGCACAGGCAAGCAGACGGGCGCACGCGGGGCCAGTCCACTCCAACGCGTGTCGTGACGGACCGAACCACGTTCAGTGGTAATCCGCGCGCGCGCTCCGTACGATCCAGGCAGCGGTCCTCGGACCACGTCTCTGTCAGGGGAGGCGTCGTGGAGCTCGACGGCGGGCGCAGCACGGAGATCGGGCTGGCAGCCGCGGTCGCGCGCTCGCTGCTCCGTGCGCCGGTGGGTGGCGCGGGCCTGGCGATCGAAGCCGCGTTGCAACGGGTGGCACAGGAACTCGGGGCCGACGTCGCGGTGCTCGCTCGGCGGGTCGACGACGACACCTTCGAACGTTCCTACACCTGGCGGCGCGACGGTGCCACCGATCCGGAGTTGGCCCCGCGCACGAGCGTCAATCGCGGGTCGTTGCCGTTCCTGTTCGAGCTGCTCGCGTCGGCGCGCACGCAGTTCATACGCGACGCCGACTTCATCGCGCGCGACGCCGTGGCCGAGCGGGGGGCGATGGCACGGGTGGGGGTGCAGTCGGTGCTCATCGTTCCCGTCGGTGAGGCCGGCGCCGTGCGCGGCTACCTCAGCTGCTCGTGGCGCGCCGGGGGCGCGCCCGAGGAGGTACCCCTCGGCGACGTGGTGGCCGTGGCTGACGTGCTCGCGATCGCCGACGAGCGGTCGGTTGCCGAGGCCACCCTCGCGGAGACGACGGCACAGCTCGACGCGGTGGTCGACGCGCTCGCGGAGGCGATCCTGATCACGTATCGCGACGGTCGGGTTGTTGCCGCCAACCAGGCCGCCGCTGAGGTGTTCGGCATGGATGCCGACGCCCTGGTCGAGCACCGGCAGTCGATGCTCGAGGTCCCGGTGCGTCCCGACGGCTCGCCGTTCACCGTGGACGACCTCCCCACCTACCTCACCCTGGCCGATGGTCGCCCTCGCCTCAACGTCCTTGAGGGGATCACGACCCACTCGGGTGAGCGGCGCTGGGTGTCGGTGAACACCCGACCGCTGCGCCGGGCCGTCGACGACGAGCCCTACGCGGTGGTGACCTCCTTCGCCGACGTCACCGAGGTCCGGCGGCTCGAGGAGCAGCTCGTGCAGGCCACCAAGATGGAAGCCCTCGGCCGGCTCGCGGGCGGGGTCGCGCACGACTTCAACAACATCCTCACTGCGATCACCGGCTACACGACGCTCGTGATGGCCGAGTTGGCCGAGGGTGATCCGCGGCGCGACGACCTGGCCCAGGTCGACGCCGCCGCACAGCGCGCGGTCACGCTCGTCGACCAGCTGCTCTCGTTCAGCCGGCGCAAGGTGCTCGCGGTGGAGGCGGTCGACATCCACGAGGTCGTCGCCACGATGTGGCCGATGCTGGAGCGGGTGATCCCCGCCCACATCCGGATCGAGACCCGGTACGGCGACGAACCGGCCGTGGCCCGGTGCTCGCGCGACCAGCTCGAACAGGTGGTGCTCAACCTGGTGGTCAACGCCGGCGACGCCATGCCCGACGGCGGCACCTTGCTGCTCGAGACCGCGCACCGGGGCAACGAGTTCGAGGGTCCCTACGTGGTGCTCTCGGTGTCCGACACGGGGGTGGGCATGACCGCCGACGTGCAGGCGCGCATCTTCGAGCCCTTCTTCACCACCAAGCCCATCGGCGAGGGCACCGGGCTCGGCCTGGCAACGGCGTACGGTGCGGTCACGCAGGCCGGTGGTCGCATCACCGTGTACTCGGAGCCGGGGCAGGGTTCCACGTTCCGCGTGTACCTGCCCGATGCCGGCACCGACGCCTCCGCGCCCGTCGTCGCGTCGGACGCCGCCGACGAGCACGGCGACGAGGTGGTGCTGGTCGTGGAGGACGACGAAGCGGTGCGCCGGCTCACGGTGCAGTCGTTGCGCCGGCGCGGTTACACCGTGCTCGAGGCCGACGACGCGATCACCGCGCTCGCCGTTGAGGAGAGCGAACGCGGCCGCATCGACCTCCTGCTCACCGACGTGGTCCTGCCGTCGATGCGCGGCCCCGCCCTCGCCGCGGCCGTGCGGGCCCACAACCCCGGTATCGCGGTGCTCTTCATGTCGGGGTACGCCGAAGGGGTCCTCGCGCCCGAATTCGAGGGCGAGGCGTTCCTCGCCAAGCCGTTCCGGCCCTTCGAGCTCGCGGCTGCGGTGCGGGCGGCAGTCGGCGCAGCCCGGTGAACAACGAGGCGGTGCCGCGCGTCCTGGTCGTTGACGACGACGAGATGATCCGCCGGCTCTTCGTGCGGGCGCTCACTGCGGCGGGCCTCGACGTGCGCGAAGCGACGAACGGTGAGGAGGGCCTCGCCGCGGTGCACGTGCACGAGCCCGACGTGGTGCTCCTCGATTCGCGCATGCCACGCATGGACGGCCTCGAGGTGCTCGCGCGCTTGCGGGCCGATCCGGCCACCCGCGGGATCGCGGTGGTGATGGTCACCGGCTCGGGTGATCTCGACGACCGCGTGGCTGGACTCGAGGCCGGCGCCGACGACTACGTCACCAAGCCCCTGCACGTCGACGAGTTGGTGGCGCGCGTCCGTGCACAACTCCGGCGTGTCGTGGCGGCGACCCCGGATGACGTGACCGCCGACTCGTCGGCCGTGGCCCGCATCCACGCGGTGATCGAGCAGCGCGCCCATCACCCGGTCTTCCAGCCGATCGTGCGGCTCGCCGATCGGCACGTCACCGCCTATGAAGCGCTGAGCCGCTTCGACGACGGTCGCGGTCCGGCGGTCTGGTTCGACGAGGCCCATGCGGCCGGGGTGCGCGGCGCGCTGGAGATGGCCACGTTGCTGTCGTCGGTGGCGGGGGCCCGCCACCTGCCCGCGGGACGGGCACTGAGCGTCAACGTGTCGTGCACCCTGCTCGGCAGCGACGACCTGGTCGACGTCCTGCGTCGCGTCGACCGCCCCCTCGTACTCGAGCTCACCGAGCATGAGCGCGTCGACGACTACGACGCGGTGCGCGAGCGGTTGGCCGCGATCGAGGCCGGACTCCCCGTCGACGTGGTGCTCGCGGTCGACGACGCCGGTGCGGGCTTCGCGAGTCTGCGGCACATCCTCGACCTGGCGCCGGGCGTCATCAAGCTCGACCTCTCGTGGATCCGCGCCATCGACCTCGACCCGCCGCGCCAGACGCTCGTCGCCGGGCTCGTGCGCTTCGCCGAGGAGACCGGCGCGGTCACCGTGGCCGAGGGCATCGAGACCGAGGCCGAGGAGCGGGTCGTGCGCGGGCTCGGCGTCGTCGAGGGTCAGGGGTACCGACTCGGTCGTCCGGCCCGGGCCGAGGATCTCGCGCAGTCGTAGGAAACGCGCGAGGATGCGCGCATGGGACGAAGGCAGGATGCCTACGACGCGCTGCTCGCCGCGTTGTCGGCCGTCACCGGAGGGCCGAGCGAGCCCCTCTGCGTCGTGAACGAGCAGAAGACGTTCAGCGGGCGCATGTGGGGGATCGTCACCACCGACGAGGCGCTGTGGCTCGTGCCGCTCTCCCGCAAGCTGCAGCCCGAGGGCGAGGCGCGCCGTGCGGTGCCCTCCGACATCCGGGCGGCGTCGGTCGACGGCGCCGGCGGCGGGTGGATCACCGCGTCGATGGTCCTCGCCGACATGACGTCGATCGCGCTGCGCCTCGAGTTCACCGACGGCGAGAAGCACAAGTTCCTGATGACGCGCGACACCGGCCTCGGTGCGGCGCTCGGTGGCACCACGCAGACCGAGGGTGTCGCCGCACTGCTCACCTGGCTCGAACGCGCCCGACCGGAGGCATCGTGACCGAGGCACCCAGCGACGACCGGTACGCGGAGCAGGCGGCCCGCAAGCCGGCCACCGCGCACACCGCCGCCCGGCAGCGCGAGTTCGCGTCGCGCCTGCCCGCCGACGACCGCGCCGACTTCGAGCGGGTGCGGCGCGGGTTCGTCGCCCGCCACGAGGGCCCGATCGCGCAGCGGGCGGAGGGCGCGCTGGGGAGCACGTCGTGGGATCCCGGACGCTGGGCGTTCGTCGAGGGCGACGCGCCCGACACGGTGAACCCGTCGCTCTGGCGCCAGGCCCTGCTCAACGGCGAGCACGGTCTCTACGAGGTGGTCGACGGCATCTGGCAGGTGCGCGGCTACGACACGTCGTGCGTCACCTTCATCCGCGGCGACGAGGGCTGGGTCGTGATCGACCCGCTCACCGTCACCGAGACCGCCGCCACCGCGAAGGCGCTCGTCGACGAGCACCTCGGCGTGCGCCCGGTGAAGGCGGTGCTCTACACCCACTCACACGTCGACCACTACGGCGGCATCCTCGGCATCGTCAGCCGTGAAGAGGTGCTGTCGGGTGCCTGCGAGGTGGTGGCCCCCGAGGGGTTCATGCACGCGGCGGTCGCCGAGAACGTCGTCGCGCAGTGCGCGATGGGCCGCCGTGCCACCTACCAGTACGGCATGACACTGCCGTGGGACGCGCAGGGCCACGTCGACCAGGGCCTCGGCAAGGGCATCCCCACCGGCACCGGCTCGCTGGTCGCGCCCACCATCGACGTCGACGCGTCGGTCACCGAGCTCGTGCTCGACGGGGTGCGGGTCGAGTTCCAGCTCACCCCCGACTCCGAGGCGCCGGCCGAGATGCACATGTGGTTCCCCGACTTCGGGGTGCTGTGCATGGCCGAGAACTGCACGGGCACGCAGCACAACGTGCTCACGCTGCGCGGCGCGCTCATCCGCGACTCGCTCGCGTGGAGCCACTACATCGACGAGTCGCTCGCCCGGTGGGGTGGTGTGGCCGACGTCTGCATCGCGTCGCACTCGTGGCCGTTCTGGGGGCGCGACGAGGTCGTCACCCATCTGCGCAACCACCGCGACCTCTACCGCTGGATCCACGACGAGGCGATGCGCCTCGCCAACCTCGGGTACACACCCGACGAGATCGCGGCGACGGTCGAGCTGCCGCCCGGCCTCTGGGCCGACTTCACCTGCCACGGCTACTACGGCACCGTGAGCCACAACGTGCGGGCGGTGTACCAGCGCTACTTCGGCTTCTACGACGGCCATCCGTCGAGCCTCGAGCCGTACCCGCCGGTCGAGGCGGCGCAGCGCTACGTGGAGTTCATGGGTGGCATCGACGCGCTGCTCGCCAACGCGCGCCGCTCTTACGAGGAGGGCGACTACCGCTGGGTCGCCGAGGTGATGCGCCACGCGGTGTTCGCCGACCCCACCAACCGCGAGGCACGCCTGTTGCAGGCCGACGCGTTCGAGCAGCTCGGCTACGTCGCCGAGGCGGGCCCGTGGCGCGACGTCTACCTCTCGGGCGCACAGGACCTGCGCCACGGCACCCCGCCGTTCTCGCTGCCCGTGCGCCCCACGCGCGAGGTGATCGCGGGGATGACACTCGCCCAGGTGTTCGACTACCTCGCGGTGCGGCTCGACGGCCCCGCCGCGCTGGAGCTGGGCACGCTGCACGTGCGGTGGGAGCTCACCGGTGCGGAGCCCGCCACCACCGAGCTCTCGAACGGCACGTTGCACTCGCGCGTGGGTGCACTCGCCGCGGCATCACCTCCGCCCGACGCCACGGTGCGCGGCACCCTCACCGATCTCCACCGGCTCGTCAGCACGAGCGGCAACCTGCGCGCCGCGATCGACGACGGCACCTTCACCGTCGACGGCGACACCGGCGCGGTCGACGCGCTCGTGGGCATCTTCGAACGGCTCACCCCGTTCGAGATGTTCTTCCCGATCGTCGAACCCTGACGGGTCAGGTCTTGGTGGTGGTGACGGTGATCGTCTTCGACGGTCCCGACTGCGAACCGTTGGTCGGCGTCATCGTGTAGGTGTGCGAGTTGCCGTCGCACGGCGCCGGCAACGTGACGCTCCCGCTCGGCCCGTAGTCGCCGTACTTGCCCGGTCCGTCGACCGAGAGGGTCACGCCCGTCGCGTTCTGCGTGGACCAGTTCAGCGTGAGCTGCTGCTGCTGCGTGGTCGACACCGGCACGGAGCTGCAGGTGAAGCTCGTGGCGCTCGCGGTGAACGACGTGAGCGTCGGGCCCGTGGCCGGCGGCGCGGTGGTGGGCGCGGTGGTGGTCGACGTCGCGGGCTTGGTGGTGGTGGTCGCCGCGGTGGTGGACGTGGTGGTGCTGCTCGTGGTGGTGGACGCCGCCTCGGTGGTGGTGGTCGCGTCGTTACTCGCGTTCTTGTCGGAGGAGTCGTCGCCGCCGGTGATCAGGAGCACCGCGATCACCACGACCGCGATCGCGAGGAGGCCGCCGAGCACCCACAGGAGCACGTTCTTCCGGTTCCCGCCGTCGTCACCGTCGCCCGCGCTGCCCGGTGCGGGCGGTGGTCCGGTGGGAGGTGGCGTGGGGGCACCCGCGTCCTGGGTCGGCAGTGCCTGCGTGGCGTCACCTTCCGGGGTGTCTGCCGGGGTGCCTGCCGAAGTGTTGGCCTGGGTGGCGTCGGGGTCGTCGTTCCACATGGGGGAAGATGATCCCAGATCGGTCAGCCCCGGGTGAGGACCAACCCACTCGTGGGTACGCCGGTGCCCGCGGTGACCAGGCCGTGTTCCACACCCGCCACCTGGTTCACCGACGTGCCCCGGAGCTGGCGCACCACCTCGGTGATGCCGTTCATCCCGTGGATGTAGGCCTCGCCGAGCAGGCCGCCACTCGTGTTGAGCGGGAGCGTGCCACCCACCGAGAGGTTCTCGACGGTGCAGAAGTCCTTGCCCTCGCCGGGGCCGCAGAACCCCAGCTCCTCCACCTGCATGAGCACGAACGGCGTGAAGTGGTCGTAGAGGAAGGCGGTGCCGATGTCGGCGGGGCCGAGGCCGGAGTCGTTCCAGAGCTTGCGGGCCACCACGCCCATGTCGGGGAGGCCGAGCAGGTCGTCGCGGTGGTACGCGGTCATCATCTCGGCGCCGTGGGCGAAGCCCTGCGCGGCCGCGCTGATCAGCGCCGGGGTCTGGCGCAGGTCGCGCGCCCGCTCCGCGCTGGTCACCACGATGGCCACGCCGCCGTCGCTCTCCTGGCAGCAGTCGAGGAGGCGCAGCACCGGCTCGACGATCCACCGCGAGGCCTGGTGGTCGTCGAAGGTGATCGGGCGGTCGTGGAACCACGCGGCCGGGTTGTTCGCCGCGTGCTTGCGATCGACGATCGCGACCGGCGCGAAGTCGGCGTTCGTCACGCCGTACGTGTGCATGTAGCGACGCGCGTGCAGTGCGACCCACGACGCCGGCGTGAGCAGCCCGAACGGTCCGTGCCACGACATCCACGGGGGCATGCGCGCGATGGTGCGTCCGGCGTCGCCGAAGCGCGCGCCCGAACGTTCGTTGAACGCGCGGTAGCAGACCACCACGTCGGCCGCGCCCGCGGCCACGGCCCACGCGGCCTGCGCAACGGTGCCCGCGGCCGCGCCCCCGCCGTAGGGCACGTTGGTGAAGAAGTGCACGTCGCCGATGCCCACGTTCTGGGCCACCGCGGTCTGCTCGTTCTCGTCCATCGTGAACGTGACGAGTCCGTCGACGTCGGCGGGGGAGAGACCGGCGTCGTCCAGCGCGGCCGACACCGCCTCGCACGCGAGTTGGAGCTCGCTGCGCCCGGAGTCCTTCGAGAACTCGGTTTGGCCGATGCCCGCGATCGCGGTGCCGTTCGGCTGCCACCTGCTCATCGCGGTCCGCCCACCGTGTCGTTCGCGAGGGGCAGCGTGAGCGTGGCGGTGCCGCTCACGTGGTCGCCCAGCTCGTTCTGCGCCCGCAGCGCGATCTCCACGACGCCTTCGCCGTCGGCCTCGGACAGCCCGGTGATCTCGCCCGTGTAGGTGAGCGTGTGGCCCGGGAACACCGGGACGCCGAGCCGCACGGAGATCTGGCGGATCATCGCGTCGGGCCCGGCCCAGTCGGTGAGGAAGCGGCTGGCGTACGCGGTGTCGCTCAGGATGTTCATGAAGATGTCGGGTGCGCCCTGCTGGTTCGCGTAGTCGCGGTCGTGGTGCACGGGCATGAAGTCGCGCGTCGCGATGGCTCCCGCCACCACCAGCGTCGCGGTCATCTCGATCACGAGGGGCGGCAGCGCGTCGCCGACTCGCAACGTCGAGAACTGCACGCCGTTCATCGGGCCGTTCACCGGGCCGCTCACCGCACGAGCCGGAACACCGGCAGCACGACGTCGTCGTCGTGGTGCTCGAACTCGAGCTGCACGGGCATGCCGATCTCCACCTCGTCGGGCGTGCACCCCACGAGGTTGCTCACGAAGCGGGTGCCCTCCTCGAGCTCGATCAGGGCCACGATGTACGGGTACTCGAACCACGGGAACGGTGGGTGGTGTGGCATCACGAAGCTGAACACCTCGCCGCGTCCCGTGGCCTCGACGGTGTCCCACTCCACCGAGCGGCACTGTGCGCACATCGGCCGTGGTGGGTGGCGCAACGTGCCGCACTGCGCGCACCGCTGGATCAGCAGCTTGTGGTCGCGCACCCCGTTCCAGAAGAACTCGGTGTCGTGCGCGACGGTGGGGGCGAGGCGGGTGCTCACTCGGAACCTCCGTCGGTGGTGGGGTCCGTCGAGGGCGGCTTGAACTTGAACACGCGGAACCGTTGGCGCCCGACCACTTCACCGTGCTGGTCGGTGTAGGTGGTGAGCCACGTGACGAAGAAGCCGGCGCCGAGGCGGGTCTGCTTCTCCTCGCTCACCTCGTCGAGCGTGGTCTCGGTCGTGACCGTGTCACCGACGCGCAGGTAGCGCTCGATCTCGAACTCGGAGTTCGACGCCAGGGTGCCGACGTAGCCGGCGTCGTCGAGGACCGCGAGCGGGCTGCGGCCGGTCGACGGCACCGGGTGACCGCCCCGTTCGGCGATGCCCACGAGCATCGGCGTGGGGAACGACCACGTCTGCAACATCAGCGGCGGCGCGACGATCCCGCCGTGGCGGGACGCGGCGGCCGCAGCCTCGTCGGTGTACACCGGGTCCCAGTCGTCGAACGCCGCGCACCAGTGGCGGATCATCGGCAGGTTCACCGGATCGGGCCCGGTGGTGGGGCCCCGGTCGCTCATCGGCTTACCGATCAGCGCCTGCAGCTCCTCGTACATGCTCACGTGCCCAGCTCCCGCGACAGCGCGCCGAGGAAGCGGCGGGTGTCGGCCTGCTGCGCGGGTGATCCGATCACGTGGGCGCAGAGCTCGGTCATGCCCACGGCGGCGAGCTCGGCAAGGCGGGCCCGCAACGCGGTCTCGTCGCCGAGCACGACCACGTCGACGGGGTGGTCCACGCCCTCGTTCGCCACCTGGCGTTCGTACGAGGGCATGCGGGCGACCATCTCCATCTGCGGCGTGAGCGCGGCGCGCGTGCCCGCGACGTCGTCGGTGAGGCACACGGGGATGCCCACGACCACGCGTGGTGCGGGCCGGCCCGCACCCGCGGCCGCGGCGCGCAGGCCGTCGACGAGGCGCTCGAGCTCCCGCGGGCCGGTCATCCAGGTGATCGAACCGTCGGTGTGCGCACCGGCGAGCTCCACCATGCGCGGCCCGAGTGCCGCGAGCATGAGGCTCGGCGCCGGGGTGGGCATCGACGTGGTGATGCGGGCGGTGAGCGTGGAGCCCTCCACGTTGGCCGTGCGCGACTCCGAGAACATGCCGTTGACCGCGGCGATCGTCTCCGCGCACACGTCGACGATGCCCTTGTAGGGGATGCCGAACCAGCCTTCGGAGATCGGCCGGTGCGTGGCCCCGATGCCGAACGTGAAGCGGCCGGGGCCGGCGGCATCCGCGACGGTGAGCGCCGAGAGCGCGAGGGGGATGGGGTGGCGACCCTGCACCGGCACCACCGCGGTGCCGAGATGCGGTTCGGGCACCTCCCGGGCCACGACCGCGAGCGCGGTCAGCGCGTCGAGGCTCGCGGTCTGCGGGAACCACACGGCACCGAAGCCCTCGTCGACCGCGCGGGCGGTGCGGCCGACCGCGTCGTCGAGGGTCACGGCGTCGGCGCCGGCGAACCAGCCGATGCGTACGTTGGTGAGATCCGTCACGGCGGGAAACGTACGCCATTTCGCTCCCGGCGCGTGCCAGGCTGACACGCGTGACACAGGCGCGGGCGGGCACCGCGGGACGGATGATGGTCGTGGTGGCCGGCGTGGTCATCGCGACGGTGGCCGGCGCGGGGTGCGGCGGTGACGGCGGGGCCACGCGCACCGCGGGTGAGGTGGTCGCGCGCACCACCACCACGACCGTCACCACCACGACGACCACGACCGTGCCCACGAATCCCGACGCGCTCGAGCGACCGTCCACGCCCGCGGCCGTTGCCGCCGAGCTGGTGCGGGTCGAGCGCGCACTGCGCAGCGACATCGGCACTCCGGCCGAGCGCGAGGCCCTCGGGTGGGCGCAGCAGCACGCGTACGGCGCGCTGGCCGAACATCCCGAGTGGTACGCCCAGGTCGTCGCCGCGCTCCCGGCCGACGTCGCCGACCCGGTCGCCCGCAACCACGACGCGGCCGTGCACCTCACCAGCCCGTCGCTCGGCCCCGCGCCCACCGAGCCGCCCGACTGGACGATCCGCACCCCGGCGCCCGCCGCCACGCTGATGGCCTGGTACCGGGAGGCGGAAGCGGCGACCGGCGTGCCGTGGCAGTACCTCGCCGCGATCCACCTCACGGAGACGCGCATGGGCCGGATCCAGGGCAACAGCACCGTCGGTGCACAGGGGCCGATGCAGTTCATGCCCGCCACCTGGGAGGAGTACGGCGCCGGGGGCGACGTGCGCAGCGACCACGACGCGATCCTCGCCGCCGGCCGCTACCTCGCGGCGAGTGGGGGAGCGCGGGGTGACATCGCCCGGGCCCTGTTCGCCTACAACCCGAGCGACGACTACGTGGCCGCGGTGGAGGACTACGCCGCGGTGATGGCCGCCGACCCGCGCGCCTACGACGGCTACCACGCCTGGCAGGTGTACGTGACGACGACCGCCGGCACCCAGCGGCTCCCCGAGGGGTGGACCAGGCCCCGCGCCTGACCGGGACGATGTAACAGATAGCGAAATCTGTTCTATAGTGCTGCCATGGCCGACGTGGCGACCACCGAGGAGAACACCGGCACCCGCCAGGCCATCCTCGACGCCGCCGCCCGCTGCGTCCGCCGCTACGGCCTCCGGCGCACCACGATGGAAGAGGTCGCCCGCCTCGCCGGTGTGAGCCGGGGCACCGTCCACCGCTACTTCCGCGACAAGGACACGCTCGTCCGCGAGGTGCTGTCGCACGCCGACTCGCAGATGGTGCGCGAGATCACCGCGGCCATGGACCCGCAGCCCACCTTGCTCGAGCAGATCGTCGCCCTCGCGCTGCACATCCGTGCGTACGAGGAAGAGGCCCTGCTCGAGTTGCGCGACACCGAACCGGAAGTGGTCGCGCTGATGCTCACGAGTGGTGCGGGCCCGATGCTCGGCCGCTGGGTCGACGTGCTCTCGCCGTACGTGGAGGCCGCCGTCGGCCGGGGTGAGGTGCGCGCCGACCTCGACGTGCGCCGCGCGAGCGAGTGGATCATGCGGATGATCCTGTCGCTCGTCACCACGCCGTCGGTCACCTTCGACCGCACCGACCCCGCCGACCTGCGCGCCTTCCTCGCCGACCACCTGATCGCGGGCCTCGGCCCGAGCCGTTCCCGATCCCCCAGGAGCAAGTGATGACCGTCACCACCGACGCCGCCGCCCGTCCGACCACGCCGTTCGACGTGTGCGACCCCGCCTTCTATCTCGACCCGTGGGACAAGTACCGGTGGTTGCGGGAGAACGCCCCGGTCGCCTGGGACGAGAAGAACCAGGTCTGGGTCGTGTCGACCTTCGAGGGCGTGTTCGAGGTCTCGCGCGACGCCGACACCTGGATCTCGGGTGAGGGCATCCGCCCGGTGAGCTCGGTCGACCTGTCGCTCATCGGTCTCGACGGCGAGCAGCACACCCGGCAGCGCCGACTCATCAACAAGGGCTTCACGCCGCGCGCGGTCGGCAACCTCGAGCAGCACGTGCGCGACATCGCCGACGAGGTGATCGACTCGATCGCGGGGAAGACCACCGGTGACTTCGTCCCCGACGTGGCGATCCACGTGCCGCTCATCGTGATCGCCGAGCTCATGGGGCTGCCCATGGACGACCGCGAGCAGTTCTGGCGTTGGTCCGACGCCATGATGGGCGGCGAAGGCGCCTACGACCCGGTGGCCCACGCCGACCGCATGGAGAAGGCCGCCGTGGCGTTCACCGAGTACACCACGCTCGCGGCCGAGCTCGTCGCGCAGCGCCGGGCCGAGTACGCCGCGGCGAAGGCCGAGGCAGAGGCCAAGGGTGAGCCGGCCCCGCCGGCCCGCGCCGACGACCTCATCAGCGTGCTCGTCGCCGCGCACGACGACGGCGTCCTGAGCGACCACGTCGGCGAAGACCTCGCGCAACTCGACGACGCCGAGCTCCTCATGTTCCTCGTGCTCCTCGTGGTGGCCGGCAACGAGACCACCCGCAACGCGATGAGCGGCGGGATGATCGCGTTCTCGCGCAACCCCGAGCAGTGGGAGCTGTTCAAGGCGAACGTCGACGACCCCGAGTTCACCCACCGCGCCGCCGACGAGATCGCCCGCTACGTGAGCCCGGTGCTCAACTTCGTGCGCACCGCCACGAAGGACACGGTGCTGCTCGGCCAGCCGATCGCCAAGGGCGAGAAGGTGCTCCTCATGTACCAGTCGGCCAACCGCGACGCGACCGCGTTCGACGCTCCCGACGAGTTCCGCATCGACCGGCAGGAGAACGCGCACCTCGCGTTCGGCATCGGCCCGCACTTCTGCCTCGGTGCGAACCTGGCCCGGCTCGAGATCCGCGTCGTGTTCGAGGAGTTGGCGCGCAAGCTGCCCGCGATCCGCATGACCGAAGGCGCGGTGCCCGTGTACACCGGCACCAACACCCTGGTGCACGGCGTCGACTCGATCCCCGTCACCTACCGGTAGCGCGGCAGCGAAGGAGCGGCGGCGACGCGACGTCGCTACGCGGGTGCCAGCAGGACGGGCCCGGTGGTGGTGGCCCCGCTGACGGCACGTGCGTCGAGCGCGTGGTGTTGTGCCTCGTGCAAGGCGTCGCTGAGCAGCTCGCGCGCGGTCAGGGTCTCGCCGTCGGTGCGGTCGCCGATGCGCGCGGTGTGGTCCCAGACGGAGTCGGGCACGCCGCCGACGAGCTGCGCGAGGTCGCGGCACGCAGCCGACACCGACGCGAGCACGAGCTCCGGTTGCGCGCCCCGCGCCGAGGCCCGCACGGCCTCGAGGTGCGGCGGAGACACCGGGCGGTCGTCGCGTTCGAACACGAGCACGAGCCGCTTGCGGGTGGAGTGCAGCACTTCGGCCGCATGGGCGGCGTACTCGATCGCGGTCCAGCCGTCGGCGTCGGTGGTGCGGCGGAGGTCGTCGTCGGGTGCGTTGAGTGCGGCGCGGTACACGGTGGGCAGGTCGAGCAGCACGGCGATCGCCTCGGTGGGGCCGATCGGCGCGAACCGGTAGCCGCAGTCGTCGCAGATTCCACTGGTCGGTCGCTCGTGCGTCCGCATGGTGCGCTCCGTCCCCCACGGCCCGTGGGCCGACCCATCACCCGATGAGCCTGCACAATTTTGGGGTATCGGAGCGTTCCGGTCAAAGGGCCGGAAGTCATCGATTCCCCGAACGACGTCGAACCGAGGTGTGGCAAGGGTTCCCGGCGGGGAGATGACGTTCGGCCCTACGTGCGCCCATGGCGCGGTCCGACGATGAGGGCAGGGTCCGTCTGCGAGAGGAGTGCCCATGGTGACGACGAACGAGCAGGTCGTCGAGGTGGTCGTGCAGACCCACGGTGACGTGAACGGTTGGGAGCGGGAGTACGCCCGCGACAAGGTCGACCGGCTGCGCAGCCTGGCGGGCGCGCCGGTCCTCTTCGCGCGCGTCGACCTGCGGTGGTCCACCGACCCGGCCCGCGAGCGTCCGGTCGACGCCAAGGCGTCGATCGACGTGAACGGACGCCTGGTGCGTGCACACGTCGCGGCCGACACCGTCACCGAGGCGGTCGACCTGCTCGACGCGCGCCTGCGCGAGCGCCTGGCGCGGCTGAGCGGTCGGGCGGAGACCCGGGTGCACACCGCACCGCGGCCGTCGGTCCGTGAGGTGCGGCCGGCCTTCGCGGCGCGGCCCGCCGACGAGCGCGAGGTCGTGGCCCACAAGTCGTTCGCGGTGGGCGAGCAGACCGTCGACGAGGCAGTGGGCGATCTCGAACTGCTCGACCACGACTTCTTCCTGTTCCGCAATGCGGCGACCGGCGAGGACAACGTGGTCGCACGCGCCGACGACGGCTACGAGCTGTTCGAGCCGCGCATCCGCTGCCCGCTCGCCGACGTGGTGGAGCCGGTGCACCACAGCCCGGTGTCACCGCCGGTGGTGCCGCTCGACGAGGCCATCGAGATCCTCGATCTCGGTGACCTGCCGTTCGTGTTCTTCGTCGACCCCGACGACGGCCGGGGCCGCGTCTGCTACCGCCGGTACGACGGTCACTACGGGATGATCGTCCCCGGTGACGGCTGAGCACCCGGGCGCCACGTGCCCGCGGTGACCAACTCGTGACGCGCCGCGATCGGCGCGACGCGGGACGCCGGCTCGCCGAGCGACTCGTCTCGCGGCGCGACGAACGGCCGGTGCTCCTCGCGTTGCCGCGCGGCGGGGTGCCGGTCGCCCACGAGGTGGCCCGCGCGCTCGGTGCCCCGCTCGACGTGCTCGTCGTGCGCACGTTGGGCGCGCCCCGCCAACCCGAGCTCGGCGTGGGCGCGATCGGTGAAGGCGGCGTGCGGGTGGTGTCGGAGGAGATCGTCGCGGCCACCGGCACCACGGAGGATCAGCTCGCGGCGGTGGAGGCCCGGGAGCGTGCGGAGATCGATCGTCGTGCCCGCGCGTACCGTGGCGCGCGCCCGATGCTCCCGGTCGAGGGGCGCACGGTGGTGATCGTCGACGACGGCATCGCCACCGGCGGCACGGCGCGCGCGGCGATCGCGGTGGCCCGCGCCCACGGTGCGGCGCGCGTGATCGTCGCGACGCCGGTGGCGCCGCCCGACACCGTCGCGCTCCTGGAGCGCGAGGCCGACGAGGTGGTGACGGTGGCCACCCCCACCGGCTTCGCCGCGATCGGCGAGTGGTACGACGACTTCTCGCAGACCACCGACGACGAGGTCGTGGAACTGCTCGACGCGGCGTTCGACCGCGGCACGCGACGCGAGGAGGTCGACGTCGTGCGCGTCGGTCCGCTCACACTGGCGGGCACGTTCACCTTGCCGCCGGTGGCGGTGGGCGTGGTCGTGTTCGCGCACGGCAGCGGCAGCAGTCGCCACAGTCCCCGCAACCGCTACGTCGCCGAACGTCTCGTGCAGGCGGGCCTGGGCACGCTCCTCCTCGACCTGCTCACCCCCGACGAGGAGTTGGAGCACGCGCAGGTGTTCGACGTCGACCTGCTCGTCACGCGGCTGCGTGCCGCGTGCGACTGGGTGCGACGCGACCCCGAGGCCGCCGCGCTGCCGCTCGGGTTGTTCGGCGCGAGCACCGGTGCCGCGGCCGCGCTCGCGACGGCCGCGGCGGATCCCACGATCGCCGCGGGGGTGTCGCGTGGCGGGCGGCCCGATCTCGCCGGCGCCGTGCTCGGCGACGTGCAGGCGCCCACGTTGCTCGTGGTCGGCGGTGACGACACGGTGGTGCTCGGCCTCAACGAGCGAGCCGCGGCGCAGTTGCGCTGCGAGCACCGGATCGAGGTGATCCCCGGTGCCACCCACCTGTTCGAGGAGCCCGGCACCCTGGAGCAGGCCGCGGCGTTGGCCGCCGCGTGGTTCACGCGGGCGATGACGCCGGCCTGACCAGCGGTCGGACGGATTCGGTCGGTCGGACGGTCAGACGGCGACGGCCGGCGTGTTGGCCGGCGGCAGTGCGAGCAGCGCCTCGGCCTGCGCGGTGGTGGCCACCGGGCGCCCCACCTCCGCGCACAGCGCCACCGCCTCCTCGACCAGCTCGAGGTTGGTGGGCTTGCGGTCGGGGTCGAAGTGCTCCTCGAGGCCCACGTGCAGGTGCCCGCCGAGCTCCAGCGCGAGGCGCGCCACCGGCGTCTCCATCATGTCGCCGCCCCACACGGAGACCGACCACGGCAGGCCCGTGCCCTCGAGCATGTCGAGGTAGGCGAGCAGCGCGTTGCGGGTGGGCGGCAGGCCGAAGGTGACGCCCTTCGCCCGCGCGGTCATGCCCCACTCGCCGCCGAAGTACAGCTTCACCATCGCGCCCGGCGGCAGCGCCCCGGCGCGGTGGTAGGTCAGCACGCACTGGAGAAAGCCGGGCTCGTAGATCGCGAGCGCGGGGCCGAGGCCGAGGTCGCGGCACAGCTCGAACGAGCGCCGGTTGTCGTCGTACCCGTTCGCGTACACACCTCCCACCGGGAGGCCGTCGGGACCGGGCACGCCGATGTTGGTGGAGCCCGGGTCGACGACCGCCATGCGCAACGGCACCGCGGCGTCGATCAGCGCGAGGTGCGCGTTCTTCAGCTCCCAGCCGGCGCCCGACGTGAGGGTGGGGTACCACAGCATGTCGGGACGCTCGGCGAGGATCGGCGCCCACGCCTCCAGGTAGGCGTTCGCCGCGTCCTCGCCCGTGAGCCCGATGTCGACGGTGTGCGAGTGGATGATCGTCGCGCCCGCGTCGACGCACGCACGCGCGTCGGCGCCGATCGCCTCCGGCGTGCGGGGCACGTGCGGGTTGCGCTCCGGCTTCGTCTCGCCGTTGATCGCACACTCGATGACGACGGGCGTCTCGTTCGTCGTGCCGTTGCTCACGGTGCTCCTCACTCAGTGGCGCTCGCCGCCTCGAAGCCGCTGCTCGTGAGCAGGTCGAGGATCTTCGGCGCCAGGTCGGCGGCCACCTCGGCGATCTCCTCGTCGGTCCAGATCGCCAGCGGCACGTGGGGGTAGTCGACGGTCAGGTAGGGGTAGTCGGGCATCCCGCTGATGCGGGCGACGGCCTTCGCGCTCCCGAACATGGCCTGGTGCACCACGGCCACACTGGGAATGCCGGCCCACTCGAGCTCCACGGCGTCGCGCAGACTGCGCGCACTGCAGGAGCCTCAGCCACCGAAGCCGGCCACCGCCACGGTGACCTCGTTGATGAGCTTCTCCCAGTCGATCGGGTCGGGCGGCACCGACACGCTCGGCTTGCGCACCGACACGACGCGCACCACCGGCGCGCGCAGCTCGATCTCCTTCGCCACCGCGGCCAGGATGTCGTCGCTGCGGCCGAGGCCGTTCGACACGAGGCCGAGCACGACGTCGTGCACCTCGGGCGCGCGTTGTGCGGGCCGGCCCTCCGCCTCGGGCAGGGGCCCACTCGTGGGGTCGAGTCCGGTGATGCTCACGGTGCGCCTCCACTGCCCGGGGTCACGGGGGTCACGTCGGGGATCACCGGTTCGGTGATCGCCCACGCGAGGTGCGGGAAGATGATCCAGCTCTCGGCCATGCCCGGGCCGCCCGCGGCGACGAGGAGCACGTTGTCGGGCTTGGCGATCTTCACCGTGCCCTCGCCGGGCAGGGGCGGCGCGGTGAGCAACGGCCAGAGCGCGGCGCGCACGTCGGCCTTCGACCATCCCGCCTCGGTGAAGAAGCGCCGGTGCTCGGGGCCGACGACCACCACCACGTTGGTGTCGTCGCCGAGCCACACGTCGCCGGCGGTGCCGCGCTTGCGGATCCCGCGTGCGATCGACGCGGTCACACCCTCGGGATCGCGACTCGTGAAGTCGGTGGCCGACTCGATGTTCATCATCGACGCGACGGTCACCGCACTGGTGCCCGCGGGAATGCCGCGCTCCTGCGAGAGGGGCACCCAGTCGCTGCCCTCCTCGTCCTCGCCGAAGCAGAACGTGTAGCGCGCCGGGGTGGAGAAGCTGGCCCGGTCGAGGAAGTTCGGCACCGCGCGGCACACGTTGCGGATCACGAGCCGGAGCGCCCGCCCGATGGTGGCGTTGGCCTGCCAGCCCGGGCCGAAGCAGCCGGCGGTGCAGTTCACGTCGAGCGCGGTGCGGGCCGGACCGCTGATGATCACCACCTGGGCCGCGCCCGAGAGCGTGCCGGTGGTGGAGTGGCAGTTGCCCTTCTCGTGCAGGTGGGCGCGCACCGCGGCGACGACGACCGGCATGTACTCGGGCCGGCAGCCCGCCATCACCGCGTTGATCGCCGCGTGCTCGGCGGTCACCACCACCTGGCGGGTGGGCACCTCGCCGAGGACGGTGTCGGGCGCGAGTTGCGCGGCGGCGAGGAACGCCTCGACCCGGGCGGGGTCGGCGCGACCACGGGTAGCCCGTCGGTCCAGCCCCCTTGGCGTGGTAGTCGTCGAGCAGCGCGGCCTCGTCGGCGTACTCGTGCGCGGGTGCATGGAGTGTGGTCATGCCGGCTCCTTCACACGGGCTCCTCCTCCGGGGACACTAACCCCGTCGGCGGGAGCGGGACCTCCTTCCCTTGCCGGGGCCGGCTGCTGCGCGACGATGGGCCGGTGACCAGGACTGTGATCGTCCCCCTCGACGGCTCCGACGTCGCGCAGCGCGCACTGCCCGTCGCCGACACGCTCGCGGCGGCGCACGGCGCCGACGTCGTGCTGGTGAACACGCCGGCCACGCTCGAGGACGACCGCCTGGTGCCGCCGTCGTGGCTGGTCGACGCCGCCCGCACGTTGCGGGCCCCCAACGTGCGCACCGACATCGTCGACACCAAGTGGGCGGTCGACGGGATCCGGGCCGTCGCCGAGGAGGCCGACGACCCCATCGTCTGCATGGCCACCCACGGGCGCGGCCGGGTGGGGGCGGCGATCCTGGGCAGCGTCGCGCAGGACGTGGTGCGCACCGTCGACGCGCCGGTGGTGCTGGTGGGTCCCCACACCGACGTGGAGCGCCACGTCGGCGACGGGCCGCTGCTCGTGTGCCACGACGGCGCGCCTGCGTCCAGCGCGGTGGTGCCCGCGGCGGCCGCGTGGATGAAGGCGTTCGGCACCGACGCCCTGCTCCTCCACGTGTTCCACCCGCTCGACACCGAGGCCGCGCACGAACCGACCACCGTCATCGACGTCGCCGCCGCGCAGCTCGCCGCGTGCGGCAACGTGGTCGTCGAGACCGTGCGTGACTCCTACCCGGTGGGCGTCATCCTCGACGTCGCCCGCGACCGCCATGCCCCCGCGATTGCGATGAGCACCCTCGGCCGGTCGGGGCTCTCGCGGATGACGCTCGGCAGTGTCGCCGCGAGCGTGGTGCACGCCGCGCCGTGCCCCGTGCTGGTGTGCCGCCCGCACGAGATCACCTGACCCGCGCCGGTGCCCCCGCTCAGGCGGTGACTTCGGCGGCGAGGTCGACCTCGGTGCCCTCGAGACCCGTCCTACCCGACTGCCTCGCCCTGCTCGGCGACGCCGTCGACGTAGGTGACCGAGCGGGTGCGGACGGACGGCACGTTCGCTCCGGGCACGACGAGGCCCACGAGATTGAGGGGGTCGACCGCGTTGACCGTCACCCGTTCGCCGGTGCGCGGCGCCCGCCGCACCTGCGCGAGCTGCTCGACCGCGTGGGGGAGTGCGTACTGCTCGCCGGGGAACCCGGCCACGAAGCGCCCGCCGCGCACCAGGCCGCGGTCTTCGAGCCGCCGCAGTGCCCACTGCAGGTCGCGCCACGGGAACCGCAGCGAGTCGTGCAGGGCGAGCCCGCGGAACACCACGCCGTAGCGCCGCAACAGCACCTCGGCGACCGCCTCGGCGAGGTCTTCGCTGTCGGGGGCGTCGTCGGCGTCGGGATCGACCCCCGGCACGAGTGACCAGCGGCCGGCGGCGGCGGTGGCGGTGGAGCGCGCACCGCGCGCGAGCCGGGAGAAGCGGCGCGACGCGGAGGCGGAGCTGCTGCGCGCGACCCGCGCCCGGATGGCACCGAAGCCGTCGGACATCACGAGGCCGCGCGCCACGCCGTCCCAGAGCGCGCGCTCGATGTCGTCGGGGAGCCGGTGTGTGAGCGCCGCGAGCTCGGCGGCGAAGCACGCCCCGCGCTCGCGCAGCACCTCGAGTACCTCGGCGGTGGCGCCCACCTCCGGTTCGGGCGGCGCGCCCCCGGACCGGGCAGCGGCGAGCAACCACGAGAGGTCTTCGCGGCACACGAGTGAGATGGGCGTGGCCTTCGACGGTGCGACCGCCGGCGCGTCGACATCACGCGAGCCCGGGGTGACGCGCAGCCACGCGACGTCGCCGGCCACGCTCAGGCGATCGAGCCAGCCCGGCTCGTAGCGGCGCATGCGGCCGGCGAGCAGGTCGGACTCCCACGCGACCGCGGCCGCTTCCCACCCCTGCAGTTGCTCGACCACCGTGGCGAGGCCCGCCTCGCCGACCAACTGCGTGCCCGGGGCGAGGTGCTGCCACCGCAGCAGGAAGCGCATGAAGTCCTGGGCGGTGACCGGCTCGACGGAGTTGCGCCGCGACCGGCGCGACCCGGCGTGCATCCGCGCGAGGAGCCGGCGCGACACCCACTCGACGGGCGCGTCGTCGCCGAGTGCATCGAGGGAGGTGCGCGTGGCAGGCGTGTAGCGCCCCTGCATCGCGAAGCCGCGTTGCTCGAGGTACGCGAGACCCACCTCGACGCGCGTGGGTGCGAGGCCGGTGACCGCGGCGAGCTGCGCCACCGTGGTGATCCCGCTGATCTCGAGGTGACCGCGCACCACTGCGGTGACCGCCTCCTCCTCGCCGTCGAACGCCCGCCCCGCCTCCTCGGCCCGTTCCGCCGTGGCCCAGAGCGGTTCCCCCGCGGGGTTGTGCACCAGCACCACGCGGTTGCGCGACGCGAGCTCCCCGAACAGGTCGGCCCACGCGTCGCGGGGACGGGTGGCGACGAGCGACGCGAGCAGGTCGTGGAGGTCGTCGGCCGACGTGGGCTCCGGGGTGGTCTCCGCATGGACCTGGGCGATGGCGTCGGGGTCGAGGGCGCCGATGGTGGCGAGGTCGACCTGCAGACCGCGGCGGATCACGACCGCGTTGGTGCGGCGGTTCTGGAACTCCTCGTCGTCGAGGAACGCGTAGGGCCGCGCGGTGAGGATCTCGTGCGAGAGCACCGACGGCTCGGTGGTGTCGGCGCAGTGCACCTCCACCTCGCCGCCCTCGATGCGCTGCATGAGGGACTGGAAGCCGTCGGCATCCAGCGCCTCGTTGAGCGTGTCGTCGATGGTCTGGCGCACGAGGAGGTGGTCGGGGATCTCGATCGGGCCGGAGATGTTCTCCTGGCACGCGGCCGCGCCCGGGAACACCGCGGCCATGAGGTCGTCGGACTCCATGCGCTGGATCGGCGGTGGGTTGCGCTTGCCCGACCGGAAGCGCAGCACCATCAGCGACCGGTTGAGGTTCCAGCGCCACCGCGACTGGAACATCGGCGACGGCAGGATCGCCTGTTCCAACGTGTCGTGCACGGTGCGGCTGTTCACGTAGCGCACCACTTCGTCGAGCGGGAAGCTGTGGTGGGGCCCGAGCGACAGCACGATGGCGTCGTCGGGCGCGGCGGCCTGCAACTCGAAGTTGAACGTGCGGCGGAACTTCTTGCCCGCAGCACCAGGCCAGGCGCGGTTGATGCGCCCGCCGTAGAGGAGTGCACCAGCAGTTGCATGCCCCGGTGTCGTCGAAGAACCGCTCGACGACGATGCGCTCCTGCGTGGGCATCGCGCCGAGGCCAGCGCCGCCCGCACGGCAGGGTAGTCGACGATGAGCGAGGCGGCGTCGGCGGTGATGCCGCACACCGACTCCACGTGCCCGGCGCGCCGTCGCCGTCGCCTGCGGCCAGGTAGGCGTCGACCTGCCGCGCAGGGCCGACACCTCCGCCGACAGCTCGGCGGTGCAGGCGATACCTCACCCATCCAGAACGGGATGGTGGGCGGTGCGTCGCCGGCGTCGCGCACGCACCACACCGCATCTCCACGCGGCGGATCTGCCACGAGTGGGTGCCGAGCAGGAAGATGTCGCCGCCATCGACTCGACCGCGAAGTCCTCGTTGAGCGTGCCGATGAACGTGTCGTCGGGCTCGGCGAGCGCGACCAGTCGCCCGTCTCGAGGATGGCGCCGCCCGACGTGACCGCCAACGAGCCGCGCGCCCTTGCGCCCGCGCACCTTCGTGGTTGACGCCGTCGTGGTGCACATGCGCGCCGCGTGCCATGGCAGTCTGGATGCCCTCGCTCACGAGTTGCAGCACGGCGTCGAACTGCTGGTGGGCGCGTGGTACAGGGCCGCGCGGCGCAACGTAGCCCGTAGAGGTCGTCGGTCTTCCTCCTCGGCGGCGGTCTCGGCGACGATCACTGGGCGAGGATGTCGAGCAGGGCTGCCTTCAGCTCCAGCGTGTCGAGGCGTCCCGCGTGCACGGCGGCGAGCAACGCCGCGCACTCGACGAACCGTGCAGCGCGTCAACGGGTAGAGGCGTTTCCCCTTGGGCGTGCCAGCGCCGAGTGGTTGGACCGGCCGGCACGCTGCAGGGAACGTGGCGATGCTGCAGGGCGAACCGATCTGGCACACCAGCTCCACGGGGCCGATGTCGATGCCGAGGCTCGAGCGGCGCGGTGGCCACGGCGCACCACCAGGTCGCCGGCGCAGGCGCCATCTCCACCCCGGTGCCGCCGTTCAGCGGACAGGCTGCCGTGGTGTGCGGCCACGACGTCGCCGAGGAGGCCTCGCCGAGGTTGTGTACCGAAGAGCCGTTCCGCCCAGCCGCCGCGTGTTCACGAACACGATCGTGGTGCCGGTGCTCGGTGACCAACTCGGCGATGCGGGCGACACCTCGGCCATCTGCTCGCCGAGGGCGACGGCCTCGAGGAACAAGCTGTCGGGAGAACAAGGTGCGAGTCGGCGCGCTGGTGGCCGGCATCGACGATCGCGGGAGGCTACGCGGTCGCCGACCAACAGCGCTTGCCGACGGTCTCGATTGGGCGCTGCGTGGCCGACAGGCCCGCGCGCGAGACGCTCGGCGAGGGCCTCGAGCCGTTCCAACGTGAGCGCGAGGTGCGCCGCGCTTGTCGCGCGCGACGGCGTGGATCTCGTCGACGATGACGGTCTGCACCGTGCGCAACATCTCGCGGCTGCGCGCCGGTGACGAGGAGGTAGAGCGACTCGGGGTGGTGACGACGAAGCTCGGCGGCGTGCGCAGCATCGCGGCCGCGCGGGTTGGGGGTGTCGCCCGTGCGCACCGCGGCACCGCACGTTCGGCGCCGACAGACCCAGTTCCGCGGCGATCTCGGCGATCTCGCGCAGCGGCCGTTCGAGGTTCTCCGCGATGTCGACGGCAAGGGCCTTGAGTGGTGACGTAGACCACCCGCGCGATGCCCTCCACCACCGGCCCTGCTCGTGCGCACGGTAGAGGCGGTCGATGCAGACCAGGAAGCCGGCGAGGGGTCTTGCCCGACCCGGTGGGGGCGGCGATCGGCGTGTCGCGCCCCGCGGCGATCTGGGGCAGCCACTCCGTTGAGGGTGCGGTGGGTCCCTCCGAGGGCTTGGCGCCGGAACCACTCGGCCGCCGCCAGGTGGAACTCCTCGAGCGAGACCGCCACCGCACGGGCTCGTCGGCCGCGCCGGCCGCCGCCGGACGCGGGTCCGGCTCGGGCGGAGTCGATCGGCAGGCGCACCAGGGTCCACCCGGCCATCATGCCGGATGGGTACGACAGCAATGAGGGCAATCTGGCTACCCTCGTGCGATGGCCCTCTCGACCCTGACGACACCCGGCCCGACTTTTTTTTTTTTTTTTTTTTTTTTTTTTTTTTTTTTTTTTTTTTTTTTTTTTTTATCGAGACGATCTGGGGCGTCATCCCCGACCTCGGTGCCGCCATCGGCGGCTGCTCCGCGGCGATCTACGACCACCCCAGCGGATCCTGCCCGCCCGGGTGCAAGAGGCGGTGCGCATGACCATCGCGCACGTCGGCGGCTGCAACGTGTGCCTCGGGTGGCGCATCCCCGAGCTCGCCGCCGAGGGGTCGACGAGGGCTCTACGCCCACGTCGACGACCCCGAGCACGGCTCGTACTCGGCCCAGGAGGCGCTGGCGATCGACTTCGCCCGCCGGTTCGCCACGAACCACCGCACGATCGACGAGGCCTACTTCGACCGCCTCCGCGCGCAGTTCACCGACCCCGAGATCTTCGAGCTCACGGTGCTCACTGCTGGGTGGATGGCGAGCGGTCGCGTGATGGCCGTGCTCGACATCGCCGAGGCGTGCGCCTGGGCGCCGTCCGGCGCGCACTGATCACCCGCCCGTCACCGCGGAACCGCGCCCGCTGAGCGCGGCGGCTCCCGACTACTTGCCGTTCCCGTTCCCGTTGCCGTTGCCGCCGGCGTTGTTGTTGCCGGACCCGGCGTTCGGGTTGTTCCCCGCCCGCGTTGCCGTTGCCGTTGCCGCCGGCGTTGTTGTTGCCGGATCCGGCGTTGGGGTTGTTGCCCCCGGCGTTCGGGTTGTTCCCGCCCGCGTTCCCGCCCGCATTGCCGTTGCCGTTGCCGCCGGCGTTGTTGTTGCCCGCACCGGCGTTCGCGTTGCCGCTCGCCGTGCCGCCCGCGTTGGGGTTGTCGGCGCCGCCGCCCGGGTTGGCGGGGGTGGTCGGGTCGGAGCCGGTCGAGTTGCCGGTCGAGTGGCCGGCCAGGTTGCCGTTGGCCTTGCCGGTGGTGACGGTGGCGCCGCCCCTGCCGTCGGTCGCGTCCGTCGCGCCCGGGCCCTTCGAACCGTTGCCGGTGTCGGACGCCGGGGTGCCGCTGTCGCCGTCGCTCGTGGGCACGTGCACCCCGACGACGTCGAGCGCGTCGTGCTTGAGGTCTGCACCGGTCCGGGCGGCGACCCGTTCGAGGCCGCGACCGCGGAGCCGCCGACGACGAGCACGAACGCCGCGGCCAGCGGCGCGACCAGCACGCCGCGCCGGGTGCGGTGCGGCCGACGCTCCGTCTGCTCGCTCGACGACACCCCGTTCGCCGGCACCGGCACAGGCGCCACCATCGCCGACGGTGCACGGGTGATCAGGTGGCGAAGAGCCGCGCCACCGTTGCGCTTGGCGCAGAGCACGGCCAGCGCAGCGTCCTCGTCGGCGAGGCTCGTCGGCGGTGGCGGGCGCCTGCAGTTGTCGAGCACGACCGCGACGGCGCCGTAGCCCGCGGGCGCCTCGGCGGAAAGCGAGGTCCGGCGAGGAGCGCGTCGACGCGTGCGTCGTCGAGGACGTCGGGGGTCATGTCGTCACCGTTCGGGGTCGGGGGAGGGATCTGGCTCATGACACCTCCCGCACGGGGTGGTCGTCCTGACCGTCGTCGTTGCCGTCGTCGGTGTCGAGGTCGAGTGCGACGGGTGCGCCGAGGGTCTTCGCGAGGTTCTTCAGCCCGCGGTGCGCGAGCACGCGCACGGTGCCGGGGCGCTTGCCGATCACCTCGGCGACCTGCTGCACGTCGAGACCGCCGATGGTGCGCAGGGCCACGACCTCGGCCTGGTCGGGCGGCAGCGTGGAGACGATGGCCAGCGCCTCCTCGGTGCCGAGCGCGTCGAGGACGTCGTCGGACGGGGTGCGCCGCCACGATCGCGTCGCGCAGCGTCTCGGGATCGACGGGCGTCGCCGGGCGGCGACGCTCACGGCGGAAGTGGTCGACGAAGCGCCGGCGGGCGGCGACGACACCCACGAGCGGAAGGCCGTCGTCGCGGTGAACCGGTCGAGCAGGTGGTGACGGTCGCCCAGGTCTCCGACGCGAGGTCGTCGGCGTCGTGGGGGGCGACGACCCGGAGGTAGCGCACGAGTGCGGGGTTCAGGTCGCGCCAGATCGTGGCGAACGAGGGTTCGTCGCCGGCGCACGCCCCCTCGAGCACTTCCGCGAAACGCGGTCCGATCATGATCGCCCCTGCCGGGCGCCGCTCGGGGCTGCCCGTTCCGCCACTCCCAGTGAGTGTAGTGACGCGGAATGACGTGTCCAGACCGCGGGAGCCGGACCTCGGCCGACCCCTTCCGGGCCCTGACGCGACGGGACCCGCGGCCTGCGCCGCGGGTCCTCGTCGGGGGAGTGGTGGGAGGTCGGGATCAGACGCCGCCGAAGTCGACGACGGTCCAGAGGCGGCCGTCGGGACCACGGACGTACCCGACGCCTGCGGCGTTGAACGACCGGTTGAGGATGTTGGCCCGGTGGGCGGGCGAGTTCATCCAGGCCTGCTCCATCTGGGCGACGGACATGCCGCCGGGGCCCACGAGGAGGTTCTCGCCGAGCGTGTACCAGCCGGCGTAGTCGGGCGAGTACAGCAGCGCCGACAGGTCCTGGTGGTACATCGAGTTGACCCGCGACTCGTTCGCGGCCCAGTTGCCGGCGGTGTTCGCGAGCTTCGGGCTCCACTGCAGGGGCGGCACGCCGTTGGCCTGGCGGTCCGCGTTCATTGCCTGCAGCACGCCGTTCTGCACGGCATCGGTGGGCGGCGTGGCCGACGTGTTGGCGAAGCCGCAGGCGCTGGCGCCCAGGGCAATGGCCGCAGCCACCGCCACCAGTGCGACTCGCCGCTTCAGCAGGTGATGCACCCTCATGATTACTCCCGAACGCCCATTGTCACTGTGAGTGGTCAATAGTTCTTCGGCAGGTCGAGGGGAGGCCCTTGAGCAATTCTTGGCACCGGCCGAGACAACTTCTGGACGGGGCCGCCCGTCTTGTCCGAAATCCAGCCGTTCCCGGGCTCGGCGGGCCGGGTGCCCCGGCTGCGGCCGGGTCCTCGGCCAAGATGGGGCAGGGAAGGAGCGAGCACCGGTATGTGGAAGGCGACGATCAGGGGCCTGCTGGCCCGCCGGCTTCGCCTGGCCCTCACCGCGCTCGCCGTCCTCCTCGGGGTCAGTTTCGTCAGCGCCACCTACGTCCTCACCGACACGGTGAAGCGGTCCTTCGACGACGTGTTCCGCCAGACCGTCGCCGGGGTCGATCTCCAGGTCCAGGCGGCGAACACCGTGGGTGGCAACTTCGACCCGGGCCGGATCCCCGAAGCGGTCACCGACCAGGTGGCCGCGGTCCCGGGTGGCCCGGGCCATCCCGTTCGTGCGCGGCTACGCGCAGTTCGTCGACCGGGACGGGCAGCCGATCGGCGGGGGTGGGCCGCCCACCCTCGGGTTCTCGTGGGCCGAGGGCGGGCCGTTGCGGCTGGTGGGCGCGGCGAGCCGCGCCCCCGACGGCGCCGACGAGGTGCTGATGGACGTGGGGACCGCCCGCGACAACGGGTACCGCGTCGGCGACAAGGTGCGGGTGCTCCTGAAGGGCCCCGCGGAGGAGTTCCGCATCGTGGGCCTCTTCCAGGTGGGTGACCGGCCCGATCTGGGGGTCGTCACCGGCGCCGCCTTCGACCTGGCCACCGCCCAGCGCGCGTTCGACGCGCAGGGTGCGCTCAACGCCGTGTACGTGCAGGCCACGCCGGGCCAGAACCTGGCCGAGCTCCAGGCCCGCATCACCCAGACGCTCGGCGGCGGGTACGAGGTGCTCACCGCCGAGGAGGCGGCGATCCAGACCGGACGCACGGTGCGCCAGGCGCTCGGGTTCATCACCTACGCGCTGCTCGGCTTCGCCGCGATCGGTGTGGTCGTCGGCGCGTTCATCATCTTCAACACCTTCACCATCCTCGTGACGCAGCGCACCCGTGAGCTGGGCCTGCTGCGCGCCATGGGGGCGACGGGCGGGCAGGTGGTGCGCTCCGTCGTGTTGGAGGCGTTCGTCGTCGGCGTCGTCGCGTCGGCGCTCGGGCTCGTGCTCGGCGTGCTGCTCGGCGTCGGGCTCCTCGAGCTGCTGCGCGCGCTCGGCCTCGGGCTCCCTGACACGACCACGGTGCTCGAGACGCGCACCATCGTGGTGTCGTTGATCGTCGGGGTCGTCGTCACCGTGCTCGCGTCGGTGCTCCCGGCGGTGCGCGCCGCGCGCGTCCCGCCGATCTCCGCGATCAACGACGTGCCGCAGAGCGGTGCACAACGTGGGTTCGGCCGGCGCGTCGCGGCGGGCGTCGTCGTCATCGTCGCCGGCGCGGTTGCCCTGGTGTGGGGGCTCGACCGCGCCGACCGCGTGAACGGCATCGACAAGCAGGTGGAGGTGGTGGCGCTCGCCGCCTTCGCGATCCTCGTCGGCGTGGTGCTGCTGCTCCCCGCGATCGTGCGGCCGGTCGTGCGAGTGATCGGCGCGCCGCTCCGGCGGTTCGGCACACCGGGCACGCTCGCCCGCGCCAACGCCATCCGCAACCCGCGCCGCACTGCCGTCACCGCGTCGGCGCTGGTGATCGGCCTCGCGCTCGTCGGACTCACCGCGTCGTTCGGTGCGTCGGCGCGCGCGTCGGTCGACCACGACACCGCGAGCGGCATGCGGGCCGACTACGTGGTGAAGGCCGACGGCTTCGCCGGCTTCTCGAGCCAGGCGTCGGCCCGGGTCGCCGCGGTCGACGGCGTTGCCGCCACGATGCCGATGCGGTTCTCCGACGTGCTCGTGAACGGCGACATCTACACCGCCGGCAACGCCGACCCCGCGATCTTCGGCGACGTCGTCGACCTCGGGATGAGCCAGGGCAGCCTCGACGCGCTCGACGACGGTGGCGTGCTCGTCGCCGCCGACACCGCCCGCCGCCTCGGGCTCGAGGTGGGCGACACTGTGACGTTGTCGTTCACGCACTCGCTCACCCCGCTCCAGGTGCGCGGGATCTACGACAACAAGAACTTCATCGGGTTGTTCGGCCAGTCGGTGCCGTTCCTCGTGACCAACACCGCCATGAGCATCGGCGCCGGCGGCGACCAGCAGGACTCGATCGTGTTGGTGAAGGCCGAGCCCGGCCAGGTCGCCGAGGTGGGCGCGGCGCTGAAGGCCGCGCTCCGCGAGGAGTTCCCCAACCTGTCGGTGCTCACGCTCGAACAGTTCCGCGACCAGCAGATGGAGCAGGTCAACCAGTTCCTCGCGGTGATCGTCGCCATCCTCGTGCTGTCGGAGATCATCGCGATCCTCGGGATCGTCAACACGCTGGCGCTGTCGGTGTTCGAACGCACGCGGGAGCTCGGTCTGCTCCGCGTGGTCGGCATGTCGCGGGTGCAGGTGCGGCGCATGGTGCGGTGGGAGTCGGTGGTGATCGCGCTGCTCGGCGGGGTGATCGGGCTCGGCCTCGGCGTGTTCTGGGGCTGGGCGTTCAGCCGGTCGCTGCGCGGCCAGGGCATCAGCGTGTTCTCGCTGCCCGTGTGGGAGCTGGTGATCTTCGTGCTCGGCTCGATGCTCGCGGGCGTGGTCGCGGCCGTCGGCCCCGCGTGGCGGGCGTCGCGCCTCGACGTGCTCGAGGCCATCGCGACCGAGTAGCGCGCTTGGTGGGGGAGCGGCCGGGGTCGGTTGCTATCCTGGCCCGCTCACCGGGCGATTAGCTCAGGGGGAGAGCACTTCCTTGACACGGAAGGGGTCAGCAGTTCAAATCTGCTATCGCCCACGGTGAAAGTGCAGGTCAGGGGCCCTTTTTGAGGGCCCCTGACTCGCGTCCTGACCAGGTGTCCATCATCCAGGCCATCAAAGTGATGTACCGTGCGCCGATGGGCTCACTGCGGGAACGCTCGCCGGGTGTGTGGCAGGCCCGGGTCTACAACGGTCTCGATCCCGTCTCCGGCGCGCGGCGCTACGCGGCGCGGACCATCCACGCGAAGACCGAAGCCGCCGCTCAGCGGGAGCTGCGCAAGCTCGAGCGCCAGGTCGCGGCCGGTCGCGAGCCCCGCGGCACCACGGCGGTCAACCTTGGCGAGCAGCTCGACGACTGGTATGCGACGAAGAAGCCGCGCCTCGCTCCCGGTACGCGCCTGGGCTACGAGTCGGCGATGAAGTTGTGCGAGCCGCTGCGCTCGAT
>JAXLRL010000031.1:0-46859 GCA_046331125.1 Acidimicrobiia bacterium | reverse complement strand
CGGTCACCGCGGTGAGGGCGGCGTCGGCGCTGCGCTTGTCGGTGTCGAGGCGCTCGGCCAGTGCGGCGACGAGTTCACGTCGGTTCATTGTGGGGTGCTCCTGCTGTTGTCGGGGAGTGGTTGCGAGTCGTCGAATCACGAACGACGGGCGCAAAGCATGCCACCGCAACCGGGCGATCGCGCGCATCCTGGCCAGATTTTCCGCGGATTTTCGCGCGCGCCGGCGATCGCGGCGTTCGTCAATTCGTGCCCATCCCGGGGCCGGAATCCATCGCTCGCGCGGGGAAACGTGACACGATCGACGGGCCGCGGGACACGCGGGCAGACGACATCCGGGCGGCGTGCGAACGACCCACCGCCCAGGGAGGGTTCCATGAGCAGGACAGCGCGCATCTTCGTCGCCGAGTTGATCGGCACGATGATCCTCATTCTCGGTGGACCGGGCACCGTGATCTTCGGTCAGTTCCTCGGCTTCGACATCGGCGTGCTCGGCGTGAGCCTCGCGTTCGGCCTCAGCCTGCTGTGCGCGGCGTACCTGTTCGGGCACATCTCCGGCTGCCACATCAACCCGGCCGTCACGATCGGGATGTGGGCGCTGAAGCGCACGAAGGGCAGCGAGGTCCCCGTCTACATCATCGGGCAGGTCATCGGCGCCGCACTCGGTGCGTTCGTCCTCTGGGCGATCCTCGAGAGCGGTGACAACACCATCCCGAAGAAGGGCACGATCGAGCTGCTGTTCAGCGGCGCCTCGAACGGCTACGGCAGCCACTCGCCGTCGGGCTTCGCCCTCGGCGCGGTGATCATCGCCGAGATCGTGTTCACCGCGCTCTTCATCCTCGTGATCGCGGGCACCACGCGGTCGTCGGCCATCGCCGGCTTCGCGGGCATCCCGATCGGCCTGATGCTGGCCCTGATCCACATGATCAGCATCCCGATCGACAACACGTCGGTGAACCCCGCCCGTTCGTTCTCGACCGTGATCTTCGGTCAGAGCTGGGGCTGGGAGCAGTTGTGGGTGTTCATCGTGTTCCCGATCATCGGCGGCCTGATCGGCGCCGGGATCTGGAAGCTGGTGACCACGCCCGAGGAGGAGTAGCGAGCACCGCTCGTCCACCACGCACCCACGCACACCACGCGACGGCCCGGCTCCCACGCCGGGCCGTCGTCTGTCGCTAGGGTCCCGCCGATGGGCAACCACCAGCGCAAGACCGACAAGCTCCGGGTCGAGCCGGGTTCGAAGGCGAAGCTCCGGGAGCGGGCCACCGCCGAGACGCTCGGGCTCGCCGACAAGGCGGCCGGGCAGGCCCGCAGCGAGGAGCTGCTGGTCCGGCTCAACGAGCTGCACAACCGGCTCTGGGCCGAGGCGAAGCGCAGCGTGGTGCTGGTGCTGCAGGGGATGGACGCCTCGGGGAAGGACGGCACGATCCGCCGGGTGCTCTCGGGCCTCAACCCGCAGGGCTGCACCGTCACGAACTTCAAGGTGCCCACCGAGCTCCAGCGGGCCCACGACTACCTCTGGCGGGTCCACAACGACGCGCCGGCCCGGGGTCTGCTCGGGGTGTGGAACCGCTCCCACTACGAGGACGTCGTCGCTGCCCGCATGATCGGCCTGATCGACGACGACTGGTGCCGGCGCCGCTACCGCCACATCCGGGAGTTCGAGCGGATGCTGCACGACGAGGGCACCCACATGGTCAAGGTGTTCCTGCACATCTCCAAGGAGGAGCAGCGCGAGCGGCTGCAGGCCCGCATCGACGACCCGGCGAAGAACTGGAAGTTCCAGAAGTCCGACCTCGAGGCCCGCGCCCAGTGGGACGAGTACCAGGTGCGTTACGAGGAGGCCATCACCGAGACGTCCACCGGGTGGGCGCCCTGGTACGTGGTGCCGTCGGACCGCAAGTGGGTGCGCGACGTCGCCATCGCCGAGCTCCTCATCCGGGTCCTGGAAGGCCTCGACCCGCAGATCCCCGACCCGGAACCCGGGCTCGAGGGGATCGTGGTGCCCTAGCCGGAGTACCGGGGGAGGCCCCGCGAACCCCGCCGGGGAGCGGAAATGTCGTTCCGCGACCGGTTTGCGGACTCGTGGGGACAAGCGTCCGGAGGAAGTTCCGATCCACCGCAGCGCGCGCCTGCATCGGCCAAATAAGTACCCGATGGACGTCGAGTCGCGCGATTCCGTCTCCCTGAAGCCCGCGCCGAGCTCGATGAGCTCGGCCAGCTGATCTCCGGCCGACTGCTGCTCCAAGACGAGCAGCTCGACCGTCACATGTCGAGCAGTTCCTGCTGGTGGCCATCGCCGAGGTCGACGGGGAGATCCAAGGGTTCCTGTTCGGGTCGCTGGAGCGCATCGGTGGAACGCCGCATCCTCTGGGGTCTCGGTGGCGTACGCAAGGGCAAGAACGCCCGGGCGAGCCTCGACTCCCTGGTGGCTGAGCTGGCGGGCCGCCATCTTCCTTCCCGACGAGGACGTCCTCGTCGTGCGGGTGGCCCATCCGGCGGCCCACACGTTGTTCAACGTTGGACGACGTGTGCCCCCGGCCCAAGTACTCGCCCAACGGCGAGGAGCGGGCATGGGGCCGTCGGCTCGCCCGGCGCTTCGGCTGCGACGGTCGTTACGACGACCGGGGCTTCCGCCTCACCGCCCACGGCGCCTCGGAGCCCGTGCTCCACGCCAGTGCGGTGAAGGGCGGCGGCAAGGTCGTCATCGAGCTGTTCTCGGCAACGTCGACCGTGCAGCGGCGAGGCCGTGATCGCTGTACGGGTGGGCGATGGCCGAGGCCCTCGCCGACGACCTCGCCCAGCCCAAGTCCGTCTCCGCCTGACCCTCCCGTTCTTGCGCCACTTGCGCGTGATATTCACGCGGCAGGAGCGCCAAAACGGTCTAGAGCTGCGCCTGCAGCTCCTCGGGGTTCTCGCCGGGAGTTGGCAGGCCGCGCCCTCGCACACGTAGGCGAGCGTCTGGCCGCCGACGCGCCCACGCGGCCCTCGAGCAGGGGGCTGACGGCAGGATCGGTCGTCGGTGTGGCCACGAGCCGCACTGAGGCGGCACGAGAGTCGAGCGCAGCGCGCCGCGGAGGGCGACGGTGCGGGCGTCGGCCGGGTCGCCCACGGAGCACCAGCTCGGTGACGGGCCCAACACCCGGCGCGCCCTCCAGCAGGTGGGCGAACGCGGTGGGGTGCTCCCCGAGCACCGGCGCGAGCGTGCGCACCCAGCGGGCCCCGCGCTCGCCGAGGTCGTGGTCGCCGGTGAGGGCGGCGAGGCGCAGCAGCCCGTTCGGCGAGCGAGTTCTCCGACGGGGTCGCGCTATCCTGGGCCTGGGCCGAGCGCGAGGCGACTCGGCGTCGGCGCCGGTGGTGCGGAAGCCGCCGCGCTCGTCGTCGGCGAAGAGCCGGATCAGGTCGTCGGCGACGCGGCAAGCTCTCGGCCAGCCAGCCGGGGTCGTGCTGTGGTGCGTCGACCTCGGCGAGGGTGACCAGGGTCTCGAGCAGCGCGCCGTGGTCCTCGGCGAACGCGGGATGTCGGCGCGCGCGGCCGTCCTGCCACGAACGGAGTTGCATGGCCGTCGGCGCGCCGCATGGAGCCGAGCAGGAAACGGGCGTTGGTGCGGGCCAGCCCCATCCAGTCTCGTTCTCGAACGCGCCGGCGGCTTCGGCCAGCGCGCAGGAACAGTGCGTTCCAGCCGAGCAGCACCTTGTCGTCGAGGCCGGGCCGCACCCGCTGGGCCTGATCTCCCGCAGCCGGGGTCGATGCGGTCGAACACTCCCGGGTGCGCTCGTCGGTGGCGCCGACGGCGAGAGAAGGCCGCGAAGCCGGTGTGCGGGTCCTCGAAGTTGCCGCGGCATCGTGATGCCGAAGTGGCGCACGAGCTCGGTGAAGTCGTCGCCGGCCAGCGCCTGCAACTCCTCGTACGACCAGCAGTAGAACTTGCCCTCCACGCCCTCGGAATGGGCGTCCTCGGCGGAGAAGAACCCGCCGTCGGGGTGGCACAGCACGTCGAGCACGTAGTCGACCGTCTCCTCGACGACGTCGGTAGCGTCGTGGCCGGGTGACGCCAGCCGTGCACGTAGGCACGCACGAGGAGGGCCTGGTCGTAGAGCATCTTCTCGAAGTGGGGGACGAGCCAGTGCGCGCCGACCGAGTAGCGGTAGCCGCCGCCGACCTGTCGTAGATGCCGCCGGCGGCCATCGCGCCGAGCGACACCGTGGCCATCTCGAGCGCGGTCGGGGCCATGCCCAGGGTGCTCGTCGCGCCAGGCGGCCACGCAGTCGAGCAGGAACGACAGCGTCAGCGGCCTGCGGAACTTGGGCGCGCCTGAATCCGCCGAAGCGGTCGAACTGCTCGCGCAGGTTGCCGACCGCAGCGCGCAGGGAGCCCGGCCGGAAGCGGCATCTCGCCCCGCAGGCCGATCGCCGTGCCTGCTCGATCGCCTCCTGCAGCTGCTCCGGCCGACTGCAGCAGGTCGTCACGCCGGTTGCGCCACGTCGGTGACGGCCTCCATCAGCTTCGAAGCCGGGATGCCCGTGCGGTCCTCGGGCGGGCGGTGCCGCCGTAGAACGGCCGGCCGTCGGGCGCGAGGAACACGGTCATGGGCCAGCCGCCCTGGCCGGTCATCGCCTGCACCGTCGAGCATGTAGGACCGTGCCGACGTCGGGATGCTCCTCGTAGCCGACCTTCACGTTGACGAACTGGTCGTTCATCAACCCGGCGATGCGCGGGTTCTCGAACGACTCGCGCCATCACGTGGCACCAGTGGCACGACGAGTACCCGACCGACAGGAGGATCGACGTCGCGCCGGCGGCCTTCCGCGACGCCTCGTCGCCCCACGGATACCAGTCGACCGGGTTGTCGGCGCAAGCGCAGTGCAGGGCGAGGTCTCGGACGCGAGGCGGTTGGGGGCCATCGGTGCAACGTACCCGCAGCCGACGGACGGGGACGCTACCGTCACGACATGCGTTGGAGGATATCCCCGGCCGTGCTCGTGGGCGTTGTTCGCACTGCCGTTCCCGTGGCTCACCTGGCTGCTGGCGCGCCCACGTTCTCCGGAAGAACGGCAAGATCGTGTTCGCGTGACACCGGCGTCCCGGCGGTCTACGTGGCGAACGCCGACGGCTCGGGCTTGAAGATGATCGGCAAGAGCGGCGCCGACGCCCGCCCTCGTGGTCGCCCGACGCAAGAAGATCGCATGTCGGCGGGGAAGGGGAGCGAGGAGATCTTCGTCACCGACGCAACGGCCGACCCCGGCAGCTGACCATGAAGGGCCAAGCGGACGGACGGGGCGCTGTCGTGGTCGCCCGACGGCAAGCAGATCGTCTACACGCACTACGAGGACGGCGCCGACCCCTGGGTGATGAACGCCGACGGCAGCGGGAAGCGGAACCTCACCGACACGCTCGATCTCGACGAGGACGAGGCCTCCTGGTCGCCCGACGGCACGCAGATCGCCTATTCGAGCCTGCATCCCCGGGGCTCGGAGCCCGCGGTGACCATCGACGTGATCGGCGCCGACGGGTCGGGCGCCCACGCGATCGTCACGACCGGTACCCCCTCCAACCCGACGTGGTCGCCCGACGGCACGAAGATCATCTTCGAGTCCACGACGGCCGACGTCCTCGCGCACACCTACGTGGTCCCGCCGTCTGGCGGCGATCCCGTGACAACATCACCGCCGGTGTGTCCGACGAGATCTACTTCTTCCGTCCCCTCGCCCGACGGCACGAAGATCATCTACGCCTCCAACCCTCCGGGGAGCGCGCCGACAGCTCCATCTACGTCATGAACGCCGACGGGACCGGCTCGAAGCCGCTCACCACCCCGGCGGGCGGCACGCTCACGATCGACCGGCACCCGAGCTGGCAGCCGGTGAAGGGCTGAGATCGAACCGTAACAGTGTTAGGTTCTGGAGCATGACGAACCCCACCGCGAAGCAGTTCGACCTCACCGGCAAGGTCGTGATCGTGACCGGCTCCACCAAGGGCATCGGCCGGGCCATGGCCGAGGGCCTCGCCCACGCGGGCGCCTCGGTCGTGGTGAGCAGCCGCAAGCAGGAGCTGTGCGACGAGGTGGCCAAGGAGATCGCCGACGCCACCGGCGGCGACGTGTTCCCGAAGGCGTGCCACGTGGGCGACTGGGACGCCATCCCGGCGTTCGTCGACGCGGTGGTCGAGCGCTTCGGTCGCATCGACGGCCTGGTGAACAACGCCGGTATCAACCCCGCGCGCGTGAAGCCCGAGGACATGACGCTCGAGTTCTGGCGCAAGCTCTTCAACGTGAACCTGGAGGGCCCGCTGCGCACCAGCCAGTGCGTGTTCCCGGTGATGAAGGAGCAGGGGAGCGGCAGCATCGTGCACATCGGCACGATGGCCGCCTACTCCGGCGGTGGCGCGGTGTGCGCGTACGGCTCGTCGAAGGCCGGCCTGCTCAACCTCACCAAGAGCCAGGCGATGGAGTGGGCGCAGTATGGCATCCGGGTGAACTTCCTCGCCCCGGGCCCGTTCATGAGCGAGATGATGGCGGGCGGCGCCGCCACCCAGGAAGGCTTCCTCGACCTCGTGTCGGCGGGCACGATGCAGAAGCGGGTGGCCGACCCCACCGAGATCGTCGGTCCGGTCTGCTACCTCATCAGCGACGCGTCGAGCTTCGTCACCGGCGACGACATCTCCGTCTCCGGCGGGATGATGAAGTAGGGGCTAGAGCCCCAACAGCCTCGCCATGTTGTCGCGCAGGATCGGCGCGACCGCGGCCTCGTCGACATCGGCCATCTCCTCGTCGAAGTGGCGCGGCGTGTCGCGCCCCTCGCCGTGCGGCCAGTCGGAGCCGAACAACACGTGGTCGGCGCCGAGCAGGTCGACGAGGTCCTGCACGTCAGCCTCGTGGCGGTGGTCGAGGAACGGCGCGATGGAGAAGTGGCGCTTGAAGATCTCGCTCGGCTTCTCGGTGACGCGCCCGCCGACCCACAGCGCGGTCTGCGAGTCGGCGACGAAGCGGTAGGCGGTGTCGAGCTCGTCGAGCAGCGTGGGCACCCAACGCGAGCCGTTCTCCACGCTCAGCACCTGCAGACCGGGGAAGCGGCCGAACAGGTTGTGGAAGATCAGCGCCGCAAACGTGTCCATCGCCGGGCGGGTCGCGAAGTTGGCGTACCACTGGAACGCTGAGCGCTCCGGGTGATCGGCGTCGGGCTTCTCGCCCCAGAAGCGCGACAGCACCTCCTCGTAGCCGTTGCCGGTGATGTGGAAGGCGACGGGCACGCCCGCCTCCTGCACCCGCGCCCAGAACGGGTCGAAGTCGGGGTGGGCGGGGGAGCGGCCGTCGATCGCGCCGAGGCGCACTTGCACGATGCGGGCGCCCAGAGCGAGCACCCGCTCCAGCTCGGCGCACGCCTCGTCGACGAGGATCAAGGAGATGTAGGGCGCCGAGAAGATGCGGTCCTGGTACGCGTAGCCCCAGTCCTCCTCGATCCAGCGGTTGAACGCCCGCGCCGTGGCGGCCGCGGCGTCGGGCCACTCCTTCATCTCGATGTCGAACGACAGCGCCGCGCTCGGGTACATGACCGTGTGCGAGATGCCCCAGTCGTCGAGGAGCTTCAGGCGCACGTCGCGGTCGGTGTACTCGAGCGGGTGCCGTCGATCAGCTGCACCTGGTAGTGCTCGTTGCGCTCGTTGGCCGAGAGGTGCCGCTCGAGCTCACCCGGCGCGATGGTGATCAGGCGCGGGTGCTTCTCGATCGCAACCGGCCGGTCACCGATGCGCCACTCGGGCAGCGGACTGCCCTCCACCTCCACACAGTGGAAGGCGCGGTCCGCGAACTTGGCCTCGAGGTGGCGGGTGAAGCAGTCGAGCGGCTCGTAGTAGTGCTGGTCGCCGTCGACGATGGTGATCGACTCGTGCACGGTTCCCCCTCGGCCCGTGAGTGTCGGGCTGGTGTCAGGCCCGCGTCAGACCTTCATCGCGGTGGTCGGCAGCTCCGTGGGCCACTCGATGTCGGGCAGCGGGTGGTTCACCCGGGCGTACTTCGGCTTCGCGGTCGCCCGGTACTTGTCGGTGGAGTGCACGCGGTCGCCGTCGTGCTCGGGGATCACCTTGTCGCCGAAGAGCTCGATGATCTCGAGGTTCTCGTCGGGGTGGAGGTCCTGCGGCATGCCGATGCAGAGCTGGTCGCAGCCGACGGTCTTGTACGCCTCGAGCTGCTCGCACACCTCTTCGGGCGTGCCGCACATCATGAAGCCGCCCTCGATCAGCGCGTCGAGGAACGCGTCGGGGTCGTTGCCCGCGATGTCGCGCAGATGCAGCGGGTTCGGGGCGACAGGCCAACGCGACATGGTCTCGTTGGGCGGCATCGTGTCGTGGTACAGGTTCACCATCGTCACGAGGTAGCTGTTCATGCGGTCGAGCGCGATGGCGCGGGCCTTGTCACGGTCTTCCATGCAGATCGCGCCGTTGGTCATCATGATGTTGTCGTTCATGAACTGACCGACGGGCTCGGTGCACTCCGAGATGCCCTTCTTGTAGGCCTCGATGCGGCCCTTCAGGTTGTAGATGGGCTCGAAGTTGAACGCGATCGCGCCGATGCCCATCTGGCCCGCCTTCTCGAAGGTGGGCGGGTTGCCGCACGCCACCCAGATCGGCGGGTGGCCGGGGCCCCACGGCTTCGGGAGGATGTTGTGCGGCGTGGGCACGGTGAAGCTCTCACCGTGGTGCATGTAGTCGAGCTGCTCCCACATGCGCGGGATCTCGCGCACGACCTCGTCCCACTCGGCCTTGGTGGACGACGTGTCCATGATGTTGAAGCTGGCGAGCTCGTGGCTGCCGGCGCCACGGCCGGTGCCCCACTCGTAGCGACGGCCGGTGACGTGGTCGAGCATCGCGGCGCGCTCGGCGTAGCGCACCGGGTGCTCCTTGCGCGGCGAGAGGCTGTTGATGCCCGACGACAGGTGGATGTACTCGGTGCTGCGGGCGACGTAGCCCATCATCACCTCGGGGGCCGACATGTGGCTGTACTCGGTGAGCGCGTGGTGCTCGCCGAACCAGGCGTACTTCCAGTTGTGCTTGTCGGCGAAGATCGCGTACTCCGCCTCCTGCATGAGCTGCTGGTGCTCCCAGTCGGTGTCGTGCGCACCGGGACCGGGGATGTAGCCGTTGAGGAAGATGCCGAATTCCATGGGTGGGGATGCTCCGTTGGGGCGAGGGTCGGGCTCTGGGAGTGCTGACGCTACACGGGTAACGCGTCACCCGTGCGGGCGAAGCACTCCGCGATGTTCCCACCGAGGAACGAGGCCTTGAGTGCCGGGTCGACGCCGGCGAGCTGCTCGTCGTAGTAGGCGGTGGGCTCGGGGTTGCTCTCGTTGTGCGCGTAGTCCGACGAGAACACCACACACTCGGGGTACAGCTCCAGCGTGCGCTGCACCGGCTGGTGGTGGCGGGGGAGGGGTGTGATGCGGATGTTCCTGCGCACCGTCTCCGCCGGGGTGAGGGCGAAGGGGTAGGGGCCCATGTAGATGTCGGACTCCGGCACCGCGGGGCCGCGGGCCTCCATGTGCTCCACGGCCCCGGCGAACCAGTGGATACCGAACTCGGCGAACAAGACCGTGAGGTTCGGGTGGCGGTCGAACACGCCGGCGAACACCATGCCGTTCATCATCAGGAGCGCGCCCTGCCAGCCGCCGGCCGCGCCGAGCTGACGCATCACGGTGGTGTCGGGCGTGTTGGCCCACGCGGGGTCGAACGCGTTGCCGCCCGAGCCCACGTGCACCTCGCAGATCATCCCGAGGTCCTCGGCCGCGGCCCACACCGGCTCGAAGTCGGGGTGCATGGCCGGCTTGTCGGCGGTCGGCAGCGGCCCGAGCAGGAACGAGCGGCTGCCCCGCTCGCGCATGCGGGTCATCTCGGCGACGGCCCAGTCGACGTCGCTCAGCTCGAGCACGGTCGCGGGCATCAGCCGGTCGGTCTGGCCCTCCACCTGGTCGGCGAGCCACGTGTTGCACGCGCCGATCACGTCACGGGCGAACGCCCGGTCGGTGAGGGTACGGGCGTACCCGGCGCCTTCGAGACACAGCACGTTGGTGACGTCGATGCCGTTCTCGTCCATCCAGGCGAGGCGGCCCTCGGGGTCGCACGGGGAGTGCATCGCGGATCCGGCGAACCCGTAGCCCTCCACCTCCATCTCGCCGAGGATGGCGGCGAGCTTGGGCGGCAGGAGCTCGGCACGGGGCGGGCGTTGGTCCTCGGGGACGCCGGCGAGCAGCTCGCCCACCTGGGCGCGCATGGTGGCGTCGGCCACCGAGTACTCGGGGAGCCGGGCGTCGAGCTCGGGGTAGTCGGCCAGCCAACCGCGCCCCGGCTCGAAGTGGGTGTCGACGTCGATGATTGCCATGCGGAGAATGTAACCGCGTTACGATCCGGCTGTCATCCGAACCGAGGGGGAGCCATGGCCGGCCACGACCACTACGCGATCCAGGAATTCATCCAGCGGTACTGGTTCCACTACGACGAGGGCCACCTCGACGTGCTGCGCGGCTACCTGGCCGACGACTGCCACCTCGTGTCCCGTACCGAGTTGGGCACCCACCCGTACGAGGAGTTCATCGGCTCCGACAACCGTGGCGTGGAGGCGGCGATGGCCTGGACCAAGGACCACCGCGAGCACAGCCCCTACCCCCTGCGGCACATGGCCCTCAACGTGTGGGTGCGCGAAGAGCGGGGCGAGGAGGTCGACGCGGAGTCGTACCTGTTCGTCACCCAGGTGATCGAGATGAAGCCGAGCCCGCTGTCGAGCGGCCTGGTGCACTGGACGCTGCGCCGGGTGGACGGGGAGTATCTGGTGGTCTCCAAGGACGTGGTGCTCGACTCGATCGAGTCGGCCGAGTTCCACACCGTCGACTTCGTGAAGGACCGGATGGCGAAGTGGTGAACCGATGACTGGCGCGTGCGAGGGGAAGGTCGCGCTGGTCACCGGCGCGAGTCAGGGAGGCACCGGCACCGCGATCGCAGTGCGGCTCGCGGCCGAGGGCGCCAAGGTGGCGATCACCGCCCGCACGGTCGTGGGGCTGGAAGAGACGCGAGATCGCGTCGAGTCATTGGGCGCCGAGTGCCTCGTGCTGCCGTGCGACCTCGCCGATCCCGACGGTGGGCGCAAGGAACTGGTGGCGCGCACCGCCGAAGCCTTCGGCCCCGTCGACCTCCTGGTGAACAATGCCGCCGCCAATGGCTACGTGCCGTTCGAACAGGTCAGGCCCAAGGACCTCGAACTGTGCATGCAGGTGAACGTGTGGGCGCCGTGGGAGCTCATGCGCGACGTGATCGGCCCGATGCGCGAGCGGGGGAGTGGTGCGATCCTGAACCTCACGTCCTTTGCCGCGGAGTTGCCGCCCGGTCCGCCCTTCCCCACCAACAAGCCGGGGAAGGCGGGCTTCCAGTACGGCGCGTCGAAGGCCGCGCTCAACCGCCTGACCGTCGCCGCCGCGAGTGAGTGCGAGGGGCAGGGCATCTCGGTGAACGCGCTCGCTCCGCAGGCCGCGATCGCAACCCCGGCGCTCATCGCCGCAGGGTGGATCGACGAGGTGATGTTCGAGCCGCTCGACACGATGGCCGAGGCCGCGCTCGCGCTCATGACCAGTGATCCCGACGTGCTCACCGCGCGCATCGCCTACAGCCTGCAGTTGCTGCTCGAACTGCGACGGCCGGTGCTCGACCTGCACGGCGAGTCGCTCGTCGACGGCTGGCAGCCGGCCGACCTCGCCGCGAAGATCGCCGCGCAGGAGGCCAACCTCGCCGAGCGCGGCTGGCCCAACGGCTACGACTTCGGGCGGGGGCACAGCCCCCGCCCGTAGCGACCATTCCCTCGACCTTGCGTCACCTGCATCCGCTATGGGGATCTCAGCGACGCAAGATCGGGGAGGAGGTTGGCCTCGCGTCAGCCGAGGTTCTGGATCTTGCCGATGCCCACGAGGCCGCCGGTCTTGCCGACCGCGGCGTCGTACTTCATGAGGCGGAAGCCGTTGGGGGCGTCGAACTTCGTGGGGCCGAACGTGTTGTAGGGGTTCGAGCCGTAGGCGAAGTTCTGCGTCATCGACTTGATCGCCGCCAGCACCGTGTCGTTGTTCAGGTCCTTGCCCGCCTTGTCGGCGATGGCCTGGAACAGCTCGAGCTGGTTGCAGGCGATGATGATGCCGGTGGCCCAGTCGGGCTGGCCCTCGGGAACCAACTCGGGCGACTTCACGGTGATGTCGGGGTGCTTGGCGTTGAACGTCTTCACGCACTTCTGGATCTCGGGCTGCTTGAACGTCTCCTGCCCGGCCATCCCGCCGATCGTCAGCGCGCCGTTGTACGACGACGGCGGGTTCTGGGTCTGGTTCTTGCCGATCGTCTCGAGCTGGTCGGCGTTCGGGGTGGCGACGGGCACGTCGAAGCCGTTGGTGATCAGGCGGGAGAACCCGGCCGACACCTCGCTGCCGACGAAGATCACCTGGTCGACCCCTTCGGCCTTCATCTTCTCGACGAACACCTGGTAGTTCGCGTCGACCGCGGCGACGTCGCCCGCCGGCGCGTCGTCGACCAGCACGACCTTCGCCGGGGTGCCGGCCTTCTTGAGCGCGGGGACCATCACCTTCTTGGCGATCTCGGCGTCGGTCTGGTTGCTGATGACCGCGATGGTCTTGCCCTTGAGCTTGCCGCCCTTCTTGAGGAGGTCGACGAGCAGCGTGGACCGACGGGCCGTGGAGGGGAACTGACCCACCCAGGGTGTCTTCGCCGCGATGGCCGGGTCGGGGTCACCGCCGACGAGGAACGTCTTGTGGTCGGTGATGCACTTGTTGCTCGACGCCACCGTGCCGGCGAATGCGTCGAGCACGGCGAACACCTTCTGGTCCTCGGTCATCGTGATGCACGCGCTCTCGGCCGACGCCGGGTTGAGCAGGTTGTACTTGACGACGTTCACCTTCACCTGGCGGCCGTCGATGCCACCCTTGCTGTTGATCTCTTCCACGAGCGCGTCGAAGATCTGCTGCGTGTTCCCCCGGTCGAGGTTGACGCCGACGTCCTTCAGGGCGGCGAAGTCGATCTCCGGGTAGGCGAGGGTCACGGTGGTGTCGGTCACACCGTTCGCCGCCGAGCCGGCCGCGCCGGCCGACGTGGCCGCGGTGGCGAACACCGTGGTGAGGAGGCCGGCCGTGACCACGGCGGCGATGGCGGATCGGAACTTCTTCATGGGGTCCCCCGGGGCTCCAAAGTAAGTAACGTTGTGATATTACAAGATCGAACACGCCCACGCTCGTCAGGCGGACCGACCCATCGGGAGGGGACATGTCGCGACCACACCACCTGCGGGTCGAACACCTCGACGATGCATTCGGCATCGACGTCGCCCGGCCACGGCTGTCATGGCGCCTGCCCGCGACGTCGACGTCGCAGTCGGCGTACCGGCTCCAGGCCGGCCTCAGGGACGGAGTCTGGGACAGCGGCTGGGTGGAGTCGGCCGACTCGGTGCTGGTGCCCTTCGGCGGTCCGGCCACGGCGAGCCGGACCCGGGTGCCGTGGCGGGTGCGCGTGCGCACCGATCTCGGCGTGTCCGACTGGTCCGACTGGTCGTGGTGGGAGACCGGGTTGCTGGCGCCGACGGACTGGTCGGCGCGCTGGATCGAGCCTGCCGCCGCCGATGACGGTGCCCCTGGTGAACGACCCGCCCATCTGTTCCGCTCCTCGTTCACTGTCGCCGGGTCCTCGGTGGCGCGGGCCTACGCGACCGCCCACGGGCTCTACGAGCTGTACCTGAACGGCGTGCGCGTCGGCGACCAGGAGCTCACGCCCGGCACCACGTCGTACCGGCACCGGCTGCAGGTGCAGACCTACGACGTCACCGAGTTGCTGCAGGTCGGCCACAACGAGCTGTGGGCGGTGGTGTCCGACGGCTGGTGGCGAGGCCAGCAGGGCAACAACCGAATCGCCGATGTGTTCGGCACATCGGTCGGTCTGCTCGCGCAGGTGGAAGTCGACGGTGCGGTCGTGGTCGCGACGGGCGAGGGCTGGGAGTCGGCCGTCGGTGCGATCACACGCGCCGACCTCATCGGCGGCGAGACCGTCGACCAGCGCGTTGCCGCCGGCTCACTCGACTGGCAGGCCGTCCGCGTCGTCGACGGTGGCTTCGACGCGCTGTGCGCATCGCCGGCGCCGCCGGTGCGGCGCGTCGAACTGCTGCGCCCCCGCTCGGTCACGCGCCTCGGCGACGCCCACCACGTCGTCGACCTCGGGCAGAACATCAACGGCTGGGTGCGCCTCACCGATGCCGGTCCCGCGGGTACGGAGGTCACCCTCACCCACGGCGAAGCGCTCGACCCGGCATCGGGTGACGTGACGACCGATCACCTCCGCCCGACGGAATACCCCGACATGAACCACCTCCCGGCCGGTCAGATCGACGTGGTGGTGTCCGATGGCTCAGGCCGCCCATTCGAGCCGCGCCACACCACGCACGGGTTCCAGTACGTGCGAGTCGAGGGGCATCCCGGGCCGCTGTCGGCCGACGACGTCGCCGGCGTGGTGGTGCACACCGACTTCGCTCGCACCGGATGGTTCGCGTGCAGCGACGACGACCTCAACCGGCTGCACGACGTGGCGGTGTGGAGCTTCCGCGGCAACGCGTGCGACATCCCCACCGACTGCCCGCAACGCGAACGCGCGGGGTGGACAGGTGATTGGCAACTCTTCGTGCCCACCGCGGCCTTCGTCTGCGACGTGGCCGGCTTCTCCACGAAGTGGTTGCGCGACCTCGCCGCCGACCAACGCGACGACGGCGCGGTGCGCAACTTCGCGCCCGACGTCGCCCCCGAGGGTGCCGACGAGAATTGGATCAAGCGCTTCCTCGAGGGGTCGTCGGGCTGGGGCGACGCGGCGGTGCTCGTGCCGTGGGCGATGTGGCTCGCGTACGGCGACGGCGCGCTGCTCGATCAGCAGTGGGACTCGATGGTCGCGTGGGTCGCGTTCATGGAGACCACGGCGGCGAAGGAGCGCCTCGCCTCGCGCAAGGAGGCATCGGCGGAGCCGGCGCCCCATGAGCAGTACCTCTGGGACACCGGCTTCCACTGGGGCGAGTGGACCGAACCCGACGTCGACCAGAGCGAGTTCTGGGCGACGATCGGTCAGTGGGACCCGGCGATCATCGCCACCGCGTTCTTCGCGCGTTCGACGGCAGTCCTGGCGAAGATCGCCGCCGTACTCGGGCGTGATGCCGACGCGGCCCGCTACGGCGAACTCGCCACGAACGTGCGCAACGCGTGGCGTACCGAGTTCGTGGCCGACGACGGCACCATCCGCACCGACCGCCAGGCCAACTGCGTGCGCGCGCTGGCCTTCGATCTCGTCGACGACGAAGAGCGACCCGCCGTTGCCGCGCAGCTCGCGCGGATGGTGCGCGACGCCGGGACGCACCTCAACACCGGCTTCCTCGCGACGCCCGACCTCCTGCCGCAGCTCGCGGGACACGGGCACCTGGACCTCGCGTACGAGCTCCTGTTCCAGCGCACGCAGCCGTCGTGGCTCGCGATGATCGACCGCGACGCGACGACGATCTGGGAGGAGTGGGAGGGCATCGACGCCGACGGTAAGGCGTACGCGTCCCTCAACCACTACAGCAAGGGCGCGGTGATCTCGTTCCTGCACCGCAACGTCGCGGGCATCCGCGTCGGCGGGGACGGCCCCGGGTACCGCCGGTTCACGGTTGCGCCCCAGCCCGGCGGCGGTCTCACCTGGGCGCGCGCCGCGCACGATTCGCCGTATGGGCGCATCGAGTCGTCGTGGACGATCGTCGGGGACGAGTTCCGCCTCGAGGTGACGGTGCCGCCGGGGACGCGTGCAACGGTGGTGCTGCCGAGCGGGACCCGCACCGAGGTGGGACCGGGCGCCGCGCGCTTCGCCGAGCCGGTGAGCTGACCGTCGCCTGAACGGTCAGCCGCGCGGCGGGAGCACGCTGAGGTCGAACTTGTCACCCGACACGCGGAAGTCGAGCATCTCCACCTGGGTGGCGATCTTGCCGTCGATGACCTCGTAGAACATCGTGTAGATGTTCTCGTAGTCCTCGCCCTTGTTGGTGATCGCCGTGCGGCGCAGGAGGATCGACACCCAGTCGCCGTCGGCGAGGATGGCGAGGTACTCCGTGGTCGCGCTGTCGGGATCGGGGTAGAGGAGCCTGCCCGCGTCGGTGTTGGCCTTGAACGCCTCGCGCCCGTGGTACAGGTTCGCACCCGCCATATAAGTCGGGTTCTCCACGAGGTACGGGTAGTACTGCTCGGGGTCGAAGGTGCGGAACGCCTCCATGTACTCCAACACGAGGGCCTTGTTGCGTTCCGACTGCTCACTCATCGAACCTCCCGGGGTTGTGCGCATGACGTTGTTAGCCTCCGGGGCATGGCGAAGCAAGCAGCAACCAACGGCGACCGCGGCGCGACCACCCGCGCGGCGCTGGTGCAGTCGGCGACCGATCTGTTCGTCGAGAAGGGCTACGGCGCGGTGTCGGTGCGCGACCTCGCTCGTCGCACCGGGCTCACCACCGGTGCCATCTACGGTCACTACCGCAACAAGGCTGCGCTGCTCGTCGCCGCCATCGACGACCGGATCGAGGCGGAGCTCGAAGGTCCGTCGCACCGCACTTCGAAGGCCCGCACCTTCCGGGAGTCGATCGGCCACCAGTGGCGCAACTACCGCTCCCGGTCCGCGATGCGAGCGCTGCTCGTGGAGGGCGCGGCGGCGGCGCGGGTCGACGACGAGGTGCGGAATGACCTCGCGGCCTTGCTCGACGGCAGGCTCGACGAGTGGCGGGTGATCTACCACGACCTCCAGGTCAGCGAGAAGATGGACCCCGACGCCGACATGGAGACGGTGATGGTGATGCTGTTCGCCGCGGAGCTCGGCCTCGGCATGCTCGAGTCGATCGGGGTCGACCTGCCCAAGCCCTCGGCGTGGGAGCGCACGGTCGAGCGCCTGTTGTCGACCGTGTACCCGGCGCGCCGGCGTTGAGCGCGCGGATCGTCAGCTGAACGACGACTCGGCGTCGAGCCCCAGCTCGGGGAACGCGCCGGTCACCATCGGCTGCCAGTTGCCGATGCCCACGCCACCGCCCACCGGGTCGGTGATGCGCACCACCGTGTCGCGGATCTGGTGGACGCGCCGAGCGGTCGCGGGGTCGGAGCAGTCGGCGAAGCGCTCACCGTCGGAGTGGAGTTCACCGCGCCATTCGCCGTGATGGTGTCCGTCGAGGCCGAAGTAGAGCCCGGTACCGAGGTGGAAGCCGGTGTCGGACACCACCTCGACGCCCAGGCGGCGCGACAAACCGTCGTGCATGGTGAGGGTGATCGCGCCGCCCTCCAGCCGCCGGTTCTCGGGGTGGTAGGCGAGCTCGGGATCGATCATCAGGACGCGCTCGAAGGTGCCGTCGGGGTGCTCGACGCCGCCCATCACGTCCTTGTGCAGGAAGCCGGGTCCGCCGGCGAAGCCGAAGTTGAGGAACATCCCGTACCGCGAGCCGTCGGGGCGTTCGAAGAGGATCGGCGACCACATGAAGTGGTACGTCATGTCGGGGTGCGACGCCCGCGGTTGCGTGTCGGTGGGCTCGAGGCCCACGCCGTAGCGCACGCCCCACGAGTGGTCACGCGTCGACACCCAGGTGTCGGGGTGCATCTCGGTGCGCACGCCGTCGACCTCCACCCAACCGGAGCACGTCCCGATCTGGTGGAAGCGCACGAGATCGGCCGAGGTGCGGTACCCGGTGCGCATGTGGGTGCGGTCCTCCGCACGGGCCGGCACGACTCCCTGGAACAGCCAGTCGAACGCGATCGGCTGTACGTCGTTGGGTTCGAGCACGAAGCGGATCTGCTGGAGGGGCTCCACCACCTCGTAGCGGACCGGGCCCACGACGGTGAGCTCCGGCTCGGGCGCGAGCTGGCGGCTGGCGCGCACCGTGATCTGCTCCACGCCACGCGACACGCCGGCGTAGGTGTCCATCACGTTGCGGTTGACGTACTTGCCGAGGCCGAACCCGAGCTGCAGGCTGCCGTCCTTCGCACACGCCATCGCGCAGACCTTCTCCGTCCACGACGGGTCGGACTGTTGCACGTTGGCGAAGGTCTCCGTGATCTGGTGGCAGAACATCTCGTCTGCGGGCAGCAACTGGCCGATGGCGTGCTCCACGGTGGTTCCTCTCGGGTGGTGGGTCGAGGTCTGGTGCGTCGAGGTCAGGAGCGGTCGAGGGCGTCGATGAGTTCGTCGACATAGTCGAGGCCGAGCAGCAGTCCCTCGGGTTCGGCGGGTGCGGGCATCTGCCCGAAGTGCACGGCGCGGCCCATGGTGCGGATCGAGATGACCATTTCGCGCACGCCGGCGTAGCAGAGGTGCCAGGCGAAGTCGTCGACGGTGGTGCCGCTCGTGTGCTCGTAGCGGGCGAGTGCGGTGTCGGGGGCGAGGAGACCGGGGATGCCGGGGAGGTCGCGCCGGAGGGCGGACCGCTGGAGGTGCTCGGCGAAGTAGACCATCCACGCGAGGTCGACCGCGGGTGGGGTGAGGGCGACCATCTCCCAGTCGAGGACCGCGGTGGGGGTCGCGTCGACGAAGAGGATGTTGCCGATGCGGGCGTCACCCCAGCCGATGCGCGCCTCGGGCGCACTCGTAGGGCAGTGCGCCTGCAGCACGGCGAAGCCGCGCTCGATGGTGGGGAAGTGCCGGCCCTCGCGCGCCCACTCGTAGTAGGCGAGCTCGTGGGCGAAGTGGCGCTGCAGCGGTGTGCCCGCGTACTGGTGGTAGGTGATGGCGTCGGCGACCTCGGGCGTCACGTCGACGGCGTGGATGCCCGCGAGGAGGTCGATCGACGCGTCGGCGAGGCGCTGCTGGTCGGCGGCGGAGAGCTCGGTGACCCAGCTGCCCCACGTGTACGGCATCACGTCGGGCGCGGCCTCGCCGTTGATGCGCTCCATCACCATGAACTCCGCGCCCAGGACTGCGGGGTCCGCGACGAACCACAGCACCTCGGGCACCGGCACGGGCCCCAAAGATGTCGACCCGTCGCACACCGCGCGCATCGCGGCCACCTGGCGGCCGAGGTCGTAGTCGGGAAAGACCGGCCACGCATCGGCGGGCGGGGGGAGGCGTACGACGACCGCTCGTTCGTGGAGCCCGCCGTCGGCGGTCCACGCGAGGTCGAGGAGGAGGGTGTCGCTGGAGAAGCCGCTGGCCGACGGCGACCCGACGTCGCGCACGATTGCGGTACGGTCGCCCGTCGTGGCCCGGAACCACTCGGTGAACCGGCCGACGAGCAACTCGCGGTCGCGCGTCGACGTCGTGAGCTGGTCGTCGGCCATCGGCCGCACTGTAACAACGTTCTGTTCGCCGCACCGACGAGGGACTGGCTCGTGACCAAGCTGGTGATGAACTTCGACCTGCGCCACCCGGAGCACCTGGGGGCGAACGGCGCCGCCGTCTACCGGGCCGCGCTCGACATGTGCGCGTGGGCCGACGACCACGGCTTCGCCCGCATCGGCTTCGGCGAACACCACCAGTCGCGCGACGGCTACATCCCGGCGCCGCTCGTGGTCGCCGGTGGCGTGGGCGCGTGCACCCGCAACGTGCGCGTGCGGCTCTCGGTGTTGCTCGCCCCGTTGTACGACCCGATCCGCCTCGCCGAGGAGATCGCGGTCGCCGACCTGTGCCTGGGCGGTCGCCTCGACGTCGGCCTCGGTGTGGGGTACGTGGAGCACGACTTCGACATGTTCGGCGTCGACTACCACCGCCGCGGCAAGCTCCTCGACGAGCTCATCCCGGTGTTGCGCCAGGCGTGGACGGGGGAGCCGTTCGAGTACCGCGGCACCACGGTGCGGGTCACGCCGCGGCCGGTGCAGGACCCGATGCCGATCTACGTGGGCGGTGCGTCGCGTGCGGGCATCGAGCGGGCGGTGCGCCTCGCCGACGGCTACTTCCCACCGGGCCTGCCGATCGGCTGGGAGAAGTACCGGTCGATGTTGGTGGGCGAGGGCCGCCCCGACCCGGGTGAGTTCGCGCCGCGTGGTCCCATCTTCCTGTGGGTCACCCACGAGGCGAAGGACGACGTGTGGGCGCGCCTCGCCCCGCACGTGCGCCACCAGATCGACTCCTACGCAGGGTGGACGGCCGACGCGTACGGCGAACCGCAGGGGCCGTTCGTGCCCGAGCGCGACGTGGAGAACCTGCGCCAGGGCGGCGCCTACGACGTGCTGACACCCGACGAGGTGCTGGCGCTGGTCGAGCAACTCGGCCCCACCGGCGAACTGCACTTCAACCCGCTGCTCGCGGGCATCGACCCCGACTCGGCGTGGGAGATGCTGCGCCTGGTGGAGCGCGAAGTGCTCCCGCACGTGCAACCGCACGCGTGAACCGACGAGAGGACACGACATGACCGGCAGGTTGGAGGGACGCGTCGCGGTGGTCACCGGCGCGGGTGCGGGCATCGGCAAGGGCATCGCCCGGCGCTTCGCCCGTGAAGGGTGCCGCGTGTTGGTGGCCGAGTGGGACGCCGCCAGCGGCCAGGCCACCGTCGACGAACTCGCTGCGCTCGGCGGCGAGGGTCACTTCGTCGCCACCGACGTGATGGACAAGGAGCAGGCCATCGGGTGCGTCGACGCCGCGGCCGAGCGGTGGGGCACCGTCGACATCGTGGTGAACAACGCGTACTCGAGTGTGGGGAGCCGCCGACTCCGCTTCGAGTGGAAGGACGACGGGGATCTGCGTCACGACTTCGAGATGGGCGCGATGGGCGTTCTGGACGATGAACGCGGCGTTCCCGTACATGCGCGACCAGCAGCGCGGGTCGATCGTCAACATCTGCTCGCTCAACGGCGTGAACGCGCACATGTTCTCGCTCGAGTACAACGTGTCCAAGGAGGCGCTGCGCACGATCACGCGCAGTGCGGCGGTGGAGTGGGGCCGGCACAACATCCGCTGCAACGTGATCTGCCCCGGCGCGCTCACCGAGTCGTCGCGGGCGATGCGCGAGCGCAATCCGGAGATGTTCGACAAGATGCTCGACGCGAATCCGATGCGCCGGTTCGGTGACCCCGAGTCCGACATCGGTGGCGCGGCACTGTTCCTGGCGAGCGACGACGCCGCCTACGTGACCGGCAACACCATGTTCGTGGGTGGTGGCACGCACGTGAACGGCGTGCCGTGGCGGATGGACCTACCCGAGCGCTTCGAGGACATGCCGTCGTGACCGTCGCACTGGTCACCGGCGCGACGCGCGGCATCGGCCGCGCCACCGCGATCGCACTCGGCGCGCGCGGCTGCGACGTGGTGGTCACCGGTCGCACGCGCACCGAGGGCGACGTGCCGTTGCCCGGGAGCCTCGAGTCGACCGTCGCCGCCGTCGAGGAGGCGGGCGGCCGTGCCGCGCCGCTCGTGCTCGACCTGCTCGACGGTGACTCGCTCGCGCCCGCGGCGGAGGCGGCCATCGCCGCGTTCGGCCACGTCGACGTGGTGCTCAACAACGCGATCTACGTCGCGCCGTCGGGGATCACCCGCTTCCTCGACACTCCACCCGACGAGATCGCGGCGCGCATGTACGGCAACGTCACTGCGCAACTGCTGTTCACCCAGCCGCTGCTTCGCCACATGGCGCAGCGGGGGAGCGGCACCATCGCGTTCACCACGAGCGGCGCGGGCTACTTCCCGGTGACCCGCGCCGCGGGCGATGGCGGCTGGGTGCTCACCTACGGCGTGTCGAAGGCGGGTATGAACCGCATTGCCGAGCAGCTCGCGGTGGAGCACCCCGAACTGAACTTCTGGAACCTGCAGCCCGGCGCGGTCGCGACGGAGCGTGTCCGCGCGCAGGCCGAGGGCGACCTGAAGTTCGTGGCGCAGCACGCCGCCCCCGTCGAGGTGATCGGCGAGGCCTTCGCCCGCATCCTCGTCGAAGGGGACTTCCCCAACGGCGCGACGATCGAGGTCCCCGACATCGCCCGCGACTGGGGCCTCCTCCCCTGACTCACTCGTTCATGCGTCAATCGGCGCGGATATGGGCGCACGATTGACGCATGAAGCGTCAGGACTGGGGGGTGCCGTCGAGGTTGTGGACGGTGAGGCCGAAGTTCTCGATGTTGTCGAGGCTCACCGTGATCTGGCCGGTGAAGTCGGCGGGGCAGTCGCACAGGAACACCGTGCCCTCCACCATGGCCTCCATCGACTCGATCTGGTCGGGGCGCAGCATGCCGCCGACGAGCTCGGCCGCTCCCTCGCTCAGCACCGCCGAGCGCGGCTCGACCGTGTTGATGCGCACGCCGGAGCCGTAGACCTCCATGGCGAGGCCGTTGCTGAGCCGGTTGAGGGCAGCCTTCGACGCGCCGTACGCGGAGATGTTGATCGACGTCGGCGTGAACTCGGCGGGCGGTCCTGCCCACAGCGCGGCACTGCGGCTCGACAGGTTGACGATCCAGCCTTCCCCTGCGTCCTGCATGCCCGGCAGTGCGGCGAGCGAGAGGTCGAGCGGCGCATTCGCGTTGGCCTCGAACATGATGTTGCGGCGCTTCACCGAGAAGCCGACCAGTGGCTTCTGGATCGAGGCTGCGGCGTTGTTCACCAGGATCTCGACGTGGCCGCCGAGGAACTCCGCGGCCTCGGGGATCACCCGGGCGCGGTCGGCCTCGTCGGTGAGGTCGGCCACCACGATGCCCACCCGCGTGCCGTACTTCTCCAGACGGGCGGCGGTCTCTTTGAGTGAGCCCTGGAGGTGGTCGTGCTGCTCGAGCGTGCGCGCGGTGAGCACCACGTCGGCGCCCTCCGCGGCCATCCGCTCCGCAATCCCGGCGCCGATGCCCCGGCTGGAGCCCGTCACCACCACGCGTCGTCCTGCAAATCGTCCGGTCATCGGGGCACTCTCGCAGACGTCGTTCCCGGCCGTCGACTCCGCCTCATGCGTCTCAGGCCGCGGGGATGTGGATCCACTCCGTGGTCGGAGCGATCGTGTAGGTCTCGATCAGCGCGCGCACGAAGTCGGCGTCGTGGAGCGGGTCGGACGGATCGGCGAGCTTGCGGCCCTTGCTCCGCATGTCGGCGATCAGCATCTCGACGGCACGGTCGATGGTGAGGTCGTCCTTGTGGTCCATGACCCGCTTGGCCTCGTCGAGGTCGGCGTACACCTCGGCGTTCCAGTGCACGAGGAAGCGCAGCTGGTTGGGCTCGTACCAGAACACCTTCTCGTCGTCGGTGCTGATGTACCAGCGGCCTTCGCCCTCGTCCCAGCCCATCATCGAGCGGTGCTTGAGGTTCGGAATGGCGGGGGAGTCGAACGCGCCGACGGGGTCGCCGCGGTGGAACATCATCTCGTTCTGCACGACGACGCCCTTGTTCCAGAGCGGGTGCTCGAGCACCGCCGGCTCACCGAGGGGGCCGTCGGGCCAGTAGGTGAAGGTGCCGTTCTCGCCGAGGTACCACCAGGTGATGACCTGGGCCATCTTCAGGAGGTAGTCGGTGAAGAGGCCCGACTTGGCCATGCAGTTCTGCAACCACACGGGTGCGTTCTCGATGCGCACACCCCGAAAGGTGACGGCATCGAGGTGGGGCGCCTGCGGTGCGGCGGACGGCGCCGGCCCGCAGATGTTGAACAACATCATGGTGGGCTTCGCGTACTGCGCGCCCCAGTAGTCCTTCGCGAGGTCGACGAACCGCTGGTTGTAGAAGCAGTCGAAGAGCTCCGGGTAGTAGAGGACGGAGTTCTGGGCGAGGAATCCCCGGAAGATCGGTGACGCGATGTCGTCGAGGGTGAGCCCGTGGTTCTCGGGCACCACGCCGGTGACGGTGGCGATCAGCTCGTCGACCGTGTCGAAGTGGTGCGCCGCGATCGTCGGCCACGGGCCCTCGCGCTTCACCACGCCGAGGAGACGCTCGTACTGGTCGTCCGTGTACACGCCTTCGAGCACCTGCGGCGGTGCGACGGGGCGCAGGATCTGCGACATCTGCTCGAGGTAGTCAGCCATCCCCGTATCGTAACACCGTTACGGTGCGGAGGGCACGTTCGGGTCAGCGGATGAGGTCCGGGACGTCGTCGAGGGCGCCGCGCTCGCAGAGCACCACGACGGTGCCGCCGGAGCCGCCACCGCTGGACCGGGCGCCGTGCACGCCGGGCCGGGCGAGTACCGCCTCCTGGGCAGCGGTCGCCGCCGGGTGGCCGAGACCCATGGCGTCGTACCCGGCATGGCTCTCGAGCATCAGTTCGCCGACCCGTCCGACATCGCCGCCGGCCAGCGCCGCAGTTGCCTCGGTGGTGCGGAGGTGCTCCTCGACCCCGAAGGTGGTGGCGGCCCGCACGGGATAGGTCAGGTCGGGGTCGACGACGGTCACGGTGTCGGCCGTTGGGCCCCACCCGTCGAGGAACGCCACGCCGTCGATGGCTTCGGGCAGTTCTGCCACTGCATGGGACGGCAGCTCGCTGATCCAATCGACGCGATGGCCGAGCGCTTCCTCGGCCATCCGCTTGCCCATGAAGGCGGCGACGCGGGCCCGGCCGTAGGGCACGCCGCTCACGTCGTGTTCGGCGCCGGTCGGCCAGCCGACGACCTCGACACCCTCGGGGATCTCGATCGACGCTCCCACGGACGCCGGGCGGCACAGGATCGGGAGCACGGCACCGGGGCGGCCCACGGCGACGGTGACCTGGTCCATCACGCCGCACGGCGCGCCGACGACGTGGTTCTCGGCCTCCTGGCACAGCAGGGCGAGCTCGAGCGGGTCGATTGCATCACCGCCGAGGGCGCGGGCGGTGGCGACCTCCAACGACGCGCTCGACGACACGCCGACCGACTGCGGGAGGTCCGACGCGACGGTGAGCGCGACTGAGGGCGGTGCGATCACGCCGTGTCGGACCAGTCCGAGCGCGACCCCGAGGAGATAGTGCGTCCAACGCGGGTGCGGGGCGAGCGCGGCGCGGATCTCCTCGTAGGGGCGCGTTGCGAGCGCGGTGACGTCAGGCGGTGAGAGCACGACGTCACCGACGACGAGCGCGTCGGCCGGCGTCGCGGTGACGGTGGTGCCGAGGGCGGTGGGTACCTCGAGCACGAGTGATCCCGAGTAGTCGGCGACGCCCCCGAGGAGGTCGAGGCGCCCGGGTGCCCAGCCCTCAGAGCTCATCGACGAGCGCGCGCAGGACCGGGCCGATCTGGGTGGCGAGGCGGCGGTTGGCGTACCCCACCCAGGCGACGCCGGTCGTGGTGTCGAGCGGCGCGTCGAGCGGCGCGCCGAACGGATCCGTGACCACGCCGCCGGCCTCCTCCAGGAGCATTGCGGTGCACACGTCGTACGGATGGCATGCGAACGCGGCGGGGTCGACGAGCGGGCGCAGGTCGGCGACGAAGCGGTCGCGCCCGGTGATCAGTTCGTGGAGTTGCCCGCCCGACGAGATGTACTCGTCGTCGAAGACCGTGGTCGCGCCGAGGCGGCGGAAGAGCTCGCCCTCGAGCTCCGCGAGGCGAGGTTTGCCGGGCGGGAAGAACTTGGCGACGGTGGCGAAGCCGTGCTCGAGATCGGTTGCCTCCGACGGGCGCACCGCCAGTGGCGAGGTCGAACGGTCGCGCAGGTCGGCACGCGTCGCACGCAGTCCTTCGCCGCGCGCCGCGCTCAACTGGTCGGCGAGCGTCTGTTTCGTCGTGGGGAGCTCGGTCATCGCCGCGGCCGTGATGTCACGCAGGGAACCACCGAGCGGGGCGACGGCGGCGAGGCACCAAGCCGCGCGCTTGTCGTACATGAGACCGCGTGTGCCGTCGATGGTGTCGACGATCACCGTCCACTGCGGGTCGGTGCCGATGACGACACGCTCGTCGAGTCCCTCGGACACGAGCTCGACGCCGGTCCAGTGCTGCTCGAACCAGTCGACCAGCGCGTCGTCGGTGATCTTGTCGATCGCGTAGATGGTGTCGGCCACGGTGGCGCCCTCGACCGCGGCCATGTCGATGTGACGCGCCCACGACGAGGTCGCACATGTGGTCGCCCAGCGCGACGGGCGCAGGCCTCGTCCGGTGTGGTGGTGTCAGGTGAGTGCGGCACGGAGCTCGGCGGCCTTCTCGTCGGGGTCGGACTCGTTGGTCATGGAGCCGCCGCCCACCTCGGGGCCGGCGAGGTACTTCATCAGGCCCGGCGCGCGCAGCGGCGGGTGCAGCTCGACGTGGAACGGGAAGTGCGGGTGTTCGCCCACCGGCGCCTGGTGGACCGCGAGCACGTACGGCATGCGGATGCCCCACAACGCGTCGTAGCGGCGCACGACGTCGCGCAGCACCAGCCCGAGCGAGGCGCACTGCTCGTCGTCGAGGTCGGCGAGCGAGGTGACGGGGTGGCGGGGGAGCACGTGCACCTCGTATGCATAGCGCGCGAACCAGGGCACGCAGGCGACGAAGCCTTCGCCCTCGCTGATCACCCGTGGTCCAGCGAGCTCGCGCTCGACGACATCGGCGAGGATCTCGTGCCCCGTGCGTTCGAAGTGCTCGTCGGCGACGCGGGCCTCCTGCGCCATGGTGCCGTACACGAGCGCGCCGGCGTAGATCTGGCAGTGCGGGTGCGGGTTCGACGTGCCGACGGCCGCGCCGCGGTTCTCGAAGATCAACACATGGGCGATGTCAGGGTTCGTCTGCAGGGCGATCGTGCGGTCGCGCCACGTGCGCATCACCGCCGCGACCTCGTCGTCGGTGAGGTCGGCCATCGATCGCCGCGGGTCGTGGTGGTAGCAGACGACCTCGGCGGTGCCGACCGCTCGCCGCGCGGCGTACAAGGCGTCTTCATGCGTGGGCTCGGGCGCGTCGGGCCCGAACACCGGGAGGTCGTTGGTGAACACGAACACGCCGCGGTAGTCGGGGTTGGTCGTGCCGTCGACCCGGCGACCGAGGGGCGCCAGCGCGTTGTCGGCCGGCACCTCGGGCTCGTCGTCCTCGATCGTCTCGCCGATCCACGGGCGCGCGCCGCGGTGCGCGGTGAAGAGCACCCACTCGTCGCGGAACGGGTGGTGGCGCAGCTCCCAGGTCATCGGGCAGCGATGGTCACCGACTGCTCGGCACATCCTGGCGCCGACACCGTGACGGTGACGGTTCCGGTGCCGGTCGGGCGCACCACCGCGAGGGCGCGGCCGCGGAACGTGTCGTGCGCGGATGCGCCGAAGGTCTCCTCGGTGCACGGGTTCGCGCTGCCGAGGCCGAGCAACTCGCCGGGCCCGTCGACGGAGACGGTCACCGCGCAGTCGGCCGAGGTCCACGTCGTGCCGTGATCGTCGACGAGCGTGACGGTGACGTACGCGAGGTCGGTGTCGTCGGCCCGGAGCTCCGTGCGGTCGGCCGCGACCTGCAGGTGCACCGCCCCCGTCGCGGTGGTGAGTGACGACCGTGCGATCACCGCGCCGTTCCGGTAGGCGACAAGGGTGAGCTCGCCAAGGCGCATGCGGTCTTGACCAGCGCCTGGAACTCGTGCTCGCACCCCAGGCGCTCACCCCGCCGACTCGCCGTTCACGATAGTTCCACCTCGTCGGCGTCGGCGTACACCTCGACCGGCAGACCGGCTGGCCGTCATCGCTGGCCAGTTCACGACGTGGTGATCGGTCAGGCCCACGCCGGTATCGGTGCCATCCTGCACCGGCCGAGCATCAGCAGGTACACTCGTCGCGGTGCCTGCAGGACGATCTCGCGCCAGTACGACATCGACGAAGTGGAACCCGGTGATGTCGATGCGCCGCCGCCGCCGGCCGTAGAGGTACGGAGAACGGGCCCATGATCTCGGCGGCGTCCATGGTGACGATCTCGTCGTAGCGATGCGGCTGATGCCCGCCTTGCCGAGGTAGTCCCACCCGGTCCACGTGAAGTCACCGATGGACGTGCGGCAGCTCCTGCACGAGCTTCCAGCCCTCCGCGACGAACGGCGGGCGGTTCTCGGTGCCGACGATCACCCGCTGGGGGAACAGCTCGCCGTCCATCGCGTAGCGCGACTCCGCGTAGTTGTACCCGGCGACGTCGAGGTAGGCGAAGGCCTCCGCGGTCTGGGTGCCGACCACCTCTTGTTGCAGGAGGATCGGCAGGTACTGCTCGAACATCGTCATCATCGTGTTGACGTCGCCCTGCTCGTCACCCTCGGCACCGCTCTCGGCGGCCGGGAGTGCCGAGGCGTCGCCGACAGCATGAAGGGCGCGGAGGGATCGAGTCGAAGCACGACAACATCGGGCTGACACCGCTGGTGACGAGGCGCAGGTCGAGCGCGCGGATGTGCTCGGTCATCGCCGTCGAGGCGTGCACCGACCAGCTTCGTGCTCGGGGATCTCGTTGCCGATGGAGTACATGATCACGCTCGGGTGGTTGTCCTTCACGACCATCGCGGCTCGTCGGCTTCCCACCAGTCGTCGAACGAGCGCGAGTAGTCGTCGTTCCTCGCATGCCGACATGTCGAACGACTCGTCCATGACGAGCATGCCGAGCCGGTCGCACGCCTCGACCATCGAGCGGCTCATCGGGTTGCGCGCGCTGCGCAGCGCGTTGTACCCGGCCGCCTTCATGATCTCCACCCGCGACGCTCGTCGGCGCGCGTGATCGCGTGAGCCCAGCACGCCGTCGTCGTGGTGGATGCACGCACCGCGCAGTTTCACCGGCTCGCTGCTGGATGCGCAGGCCCTGGGCGGGTCGACGGTGAGCGTGCGGATCCCGAAGGTGGCGACGGCGGTGTCGATCGCCGTTACCCTCGCCGAGCGGATGGCGCACGCGTGTTGCGGCGGGGGAGTCGACGCTCCAGCACCGGGGTGCCACGACGTGCGTGCGCTCCCGAGGAGCCCTCCGGATCCGCATCACGGTGAGGGGGGAGACGCGCGCGGCGCGACGACGGCGCCCGTGTCGTCGGCGAGCTCGGTGGTCAGGGTGAGCGACGCGGTGACGTTGGTGGCGTTCTCCACGGTGGTGGCGACCACGACGGTCGCGACCTCGGCACGACGGCGGGCGTGGTGACGACCACGCCAGCGAGCGCGACGTGCACGGGATCGGCGACCACGAGGTACCGGCGCAGGATGTCATCCCGAGTACCAGCGGCTGTCGGCGGCCATCACCGACGCGGATCGTTCGACTCGCCGTAGCGGAGGTGCTCGCCGAGCGACGGTGAACTCGGAGTAGCCGTAGGGCAGCGCGCCACCCGCGCGCTGTTCGATGGAGACGACCGTTGCGGTACACGCCCTCGAACTCGAGCAGCACGGTCTTGCCCCGCCACTCGACGGCGCCGAGGCGGCGCTCGTAGAGCCAGCTGCCCTCGGGAAGTACTCGAGTCGTGCCGGTGCTCGTGGGCCCGCTCGCCGTCGAGGACAGTCGGGGAGCGTGACCTCCTCCACTCGATGTCCTCGACGCATGAACATCTCGGCGAACGGGCTGGTACGCGGGCGGACCCGCCAGCTGTCGTTGCAGGAGGTGCGCTCCATGGATCCCCCGTCGTCGCTCTGCGGTGCCCTGGCCGGCTTGATATCTATACGAATATGGCGCCCGCAGGCAAGCGAGCCGCCGCCCTCGACGCGGCGATGGACCTGGGCGCATGTCCGCCGTCACCACCTCTCCTTGGTGCTGGAGTCGCCGCTGCGCGACGGCACCGACGCGCTTCAGCTTGCACAGCACATAGGGGCCACGAAGGCGACGGTCTCCGCGCTGGCGATCGATCTGGTCGAGCGGGGCCTCGTCGAGGAACAAGAGGCGTAGCGCTGTCGGGGCAAGCCGGCCGTCCGGGCATCGCGGTCGCGCTCCGCGGGCGTGTCGTGGGCGCTCGGTCTGCAGGTCGACGTCGACCGGGTCGCCGCCTGCGTGGTCGACTTCCACGCAGGCATCCGCCACGCGCACCGGACTCCGCCGACAACCGCGACGTCGACCTCGGCTTGACGCGCTGGGTGCTGGTCCACGACGTCGGCTGCAGCGTCTGCGCAGAGCCTGGAACGCATGATGCCGTGGGCAGCGGCGGCACGCCTGCGCGCCTGGCCTGCTCGACCGTCGCCGCACGAGGCGCTGGTGTTCAACCTCGGGTGGCACGCCGTCGACCTCGGTCCCTGGATGCGCCGGCGGGCGCTTCTTCGACGCGATCGACAAGAGGGCGACGCCGAGCGCAGCGAGGCGCGCCACGGCGCGGCTCGCGACCTGCGCATCGCCCGTGTACGTGTCGCGTGCTCGGTATCGGCGGCGCGATCGTGGTCGACGGCCGACCAGTGCGCGGCGCGCATGGCTTGCTGCAGCTCGGCCACGCGATGGCTCGACCTGGCGGTCCTGCGCGCGGTGGCGCGCGATGCTCGAGGTGTACGTCGGCGCCGAGCAGGTGGTCGGGGCCGGGCACCCGACGGCCACCCGCCGCACCGCCCGGGCCCTGGCCGCCGCCCTCCGCTCCGTCGTGCACCTGGTCGACCCGCAGGCGATCATCCTCGGTGGCACCCTCGCTGCCGATCCCGAGGTCGCGACGATGCTCCACGCACTCCTCAACGCGGTGACCCTCGCCGGTGGGCGGGAGCCGGTGGAAGTGCGCCGCTCGGAGCTCGGCCCCGATGCCGCACTCGTCGGCGCGGCCACGCGGGTCCTCGACCGCGTCGTGGCCGATCCCACCCTCGTTCCCGAAGTCGTCCCCGAGACCGCGGCAACGCGGTCCGCCTGAGCCGGAGCCCGCCATGAGCGACCAGTACCAGCCCCGTCCCGAGCACCACTTCACCTTCGGTCTCTGGACCGTCGGCAACCAGGGCCGTGACCCGTTCGGCCACGAGGTGCGCCCGCCGCTCGACCCGGTGGAGTCGGTGCGCCGGCTCGCCGAACTCGGCGCGTACGGCGTGAACTTCCACGACAACGACCTCGTGCCGCACGGCTCGTCGGCGGCGGAGCGGGAGAAGATCCTGAAGGGCCTCGCCGCGCTCGACGAGACCGGCATGAAGGTGCCGATGGCGACGACCAACCTGTTCTCGTTGCCGATCTTCAAGGAGGGCGCGTTCACCGCCAACGATCCGCAGGTGCGGCGGTTCGCGGTGCGCAAGACGCTCGACTCGATCGACCCTGGGCGCCGAACTGGGCGGCGCGACGTACGTGATGGCGGTCGCGAGGGTGTGGAGGCCGACGCCGCGAAGGATGGCGCGGCGCGCCGACCGCTACAAGGAGGCGGTCGACCTCGCCTGCGAGCACATCCGCGAGCGGGCTACGAACCTGAAGATCGCGCTGGAGCCGAAGCCTCAACGAGCCCCGGGGCGACATGTTCCTGCCGACGGTCGGGCACGCGCTCGCGTTTCATCAACGAGCCTGCACTTCGAGATGGTGGGCCTCAACCTGGAAGTCGTACACGAGACAGCGTCGGGGCTACAGCCGTTCACCCACGCAGGTGGTGGGCGGCAGACGATGTGGCACGGACAAGCTCTTCTCCACATCGACCTCAACGCCCAGCGCATCGGCAAGTACGACCAGGACTTCCGCCTGGTCTCGAGGGCATCCGCGGATGCTCTACCTGGTTCGGCTGCTCGAGGACTCCGGCTGGGAGGCGGCATGCGCCACTTCGACGCGCACCCGTACCGCACCGAGGACGCAGCCGGCGTGTGGGAGTTCGCGAGCGGCCGTACGCGCACCTACCTGATCCTCAAGGAGAAGGCGGATGCATGCGCACGACGCGAGATCCAGGATGCGCTGCAGGTCGCCCAGGCCGGGCGCATCGACGAGCCGACCGGCGTTGGCGGACGTGCGCGCCGCCACGTTCGACGAGGCTGCACTCGCTGCACAGGGCTACGGCCACGAGCGCCTCGACGCCTGCTCACCGAACTGCTGCTCGGCGTGCGCTGATGCTCCCCGTCGCCGGCGTCGACTGTCGACGCAGTCCGCAACCGAGGTGCGGATGCCGACACCGGGGAGCCTGTCCGATCGGGGCACCGACCCCACCTGCACCACACCGTCAAGGTGAGCAGGACCCCGGCTGCGTGGTGGGAGGCACTGTCGTCGCTGCTCGCCGAGCACGGCGCGGGGGTGTTACGACCGTCGCGGGCCAGCAGCACGGCATGGTGGTGCTCGACGACGAGTGCCGAGTGCTGCGGCCCGCGAAGCTCTGGAACGACACGGAGTCGGCACCACAGGCCGCGGCGATGGTGGCGGAGCGGGTCCTCGCTGGTGGGCCGACGTGCAGGGCTCGGTGCTGGTGGCGTCGTTCACCGCCACGGCTCGCGGCCAGCACGAGGAACTCCGACGCCTCGCCCGGGTCGCCCACGCATCTACCACTGGCTGGACGTTCCAGCTGACCGGCAACCTGGTGACCGATCGCGGTGAGTCGCCGCACCGGCACTGGTCGGCCGAGGCGGCGCGCGACAAGGCCTCGAGGCAGTCGTGATCTCCGCCTGATCCCGATGTCGCCCACGGTGCTCGGCTCACGACGTAGCCGGCCGGCACCGCGAGGCCGCGGTGGGACTGGGCACCGGCGACAACATGGAGCTGCCCTCGGCATCGGCCTGCGTGCAGGCGACGTCGCGATCTCGCCTGGACGTCGGGCACGGTGTTCGCGGTGTCGCCCCACGCCACCCACGACGACACCGGCGCGGTCGCCGGGCTCGCCGACGCGACCGGTCGCTACCTACCCTCGTGTGCACCTATCGCCACGAAGGCCACCGACACGGTGCGCGGCGGCATGCTGGCCGGCATCGAGGAAGGTCGAGGCCTGGCTCTTCACCGTTTCCACGGGTGCGGGCGGCGTGACTGTCGTGCCGTACTTCGACGGTGAGCACGCCGAACTTCCCGAACGCGACGGAACCATCGGCGGTTTGCGCCCGACGCGACGCCGGAGCAACTCGCCCGGGCTGCGCATGAAGGCGTGGTGTGCAACCTGCTCGAGGCGCTCGACGCGCGATGGAGTCGGGCGGAAGCGCCGACCGACGCGGGCTGCGCCGTTCCTCGTGGGCGGTGGGCGCTGATCGTTCACCAGCGGTCGTCGCCGACCTGTTGCAACGTCCGGTGCACGTGCCGCCGACGGCGGAGTACGTGGCGTGGTGCGGCGGCGCAGGCGGCCGCGGTGCTCCACGGACGCGGATGCTCGACGTCGCCGCCGCGGGCGCCGGCCGACACCCAGGTCGTGGAGCCCGACGCGGCCGTCGATGCACATGCCGTGCGTGACGCCCATGCTCGCCGCATGCCGTTCCGAGGACGCTCGCCTTCACCAAGCTCGTCGTCGACGACGTCGAGGCGATGGCATCGTTCTACGGCGAACCGCGCCTCGTAGTCGCATGGGTGCAGTCGGACATCCTGGGGGAGCCGATCGACGAGATCATCTCGGCGGCGACGGCGCGCCGGGCATCATCGTGCTGCAGTACGTCGACCGTCCCGCAGCGTTGCCCGGCGAGGTCATCGTGGGGATCACCACCAGCGACATCACCGTTGTTCGAGCGTGCGGTCACGCTGGGTGCCACGGTGCAGGAGTCGCCGGTGGGTGCACCCCGGAGGCGGACTGCGGTCGGCTTCCTCGCGGACCCGGAGGCCTACCGAGGTCGAGACGGCCTGACCCGCCCGACCCGATTCACCCGGGGAGCGGTAGCGTCGCGGTGGTGAAGGCCTGCGTGTCGGGTTCCATGCGCGGGTCGCGCAGGCTGGCGGATCACGTCGCTGGGTGGCGACGAGCCAGTCGAGGATCTCGTCCCGAAACCTGCGCGCCACGTCGGCGTGCCGGTTCCGCGCATCGTGTTCGTGGTCTGTGCGGATCGGCGACCCGGTCGTACAACTCGTCGGACTCGTACAGGCGGTGCACGTAGGTCCACGCGTGGGTGCGCAGGCACACCGCCCGACCGACGAGATCCGGTCGCTCCTGCTGGAGACCTGACTTCAGGGCGTACGGGTGGAAGTCGGCCTGCTCGTTCTGTACGGCCTCGTCGACGCGGAAGCCGCCCTCGCTGTACACGTGGTCTCGATGCGCGAGTGCCGGATCGGCGAACAGCGGGGTGATGCTCCGTCCGAACTGCACGTGCTCGAGCTCGGTCTCCGCGAGTTCGGCGAGGGTTGCGGGACGACCATCTCGACGAGGGCATCGCACACCGTGCTCGGCCACGCCGGGACCGGCGATCATCAGCGGATTGCGCAGGAGGCACTCGTCGAGTCCGACGGCCACTTCTCGACCAGGCCGTCGCCCAGGTACTCGCCGTGATCGGTGTGGAAGAACGTGACCAGGCGATCGCCACACCGGCGCGCCGAGCGCCGCCTGTACCTGGCCGGAACTGGTCGTCGACCTTGGCCACCATGCCGAGGTACACGGCGCGGATCTCGCCCAGTCCTCGGGTCCGAGTCGGTGGAGGCCGGCACGGGCGCTCCACTCCGCCATGAAGCCGGCCTTGTCTGCCGGGGTGATGCGCAGCCACATCCGTGGAAGACGAGGGAGTACCACGTCCTCGACCGCGGCCAGGCGGATGGGGCGGCGAACAGGCGAGGGTGAGCACGAACGGTTCGGGGAGTCCGTGTTCGAGCAGGTCGATCGCGGTGTGCGGATCGCGGCGTCGTCGGGCCCGAAGTGCGAGTCGCCCTCCACTCGTCCGGTGAGGAACGGCGGCCGGCGTGACCTCCGGGGTACACCCTGCGGTAGTGCGCGGCCATCGCGCCTGGCGCCGGGCGGCGCCGTGTAAACTGAACCAGTCGAACGACTCGACGGCTGCGCCCTGCGGCGAACAGGTCACCCCCGGATGCCGGCCTGGGCGCGACGAAGTACCCTGCGCCAGAAGGTGCGCAGCACGTTCGGCTCCCACGGTTGCAGCAGCGAGTCGAGCGTGCGGTGCTCCGCGATGCGGGTACCAACCTGTCGCCATGGCGATCCGGCTCTGGTGAACACGCGCCAGTTGCGAGAACGCGCTGCGAAGCGCACGCCCCGTGCCGCGGACCGCGTCGAGGTGGGGTGTGCGCGGCCGGCGACCCGGGAACGCCGATGGAGTCGACACGCTGCTGGTCGGTCATGAACAGCAGCAGGTTCGGGCGCATCGCGACTACTTGCTCTTCTTCGCGCCCGGCGAGCGCCTTCTCGATCAGCGCGGCCGAGGCGAGCGCTGACCCGCGGCGGTCGGGTGATCAGGTGTTGGTGCCGATCGCGAATTGCCGGTGATCCAGGCCTGGTCGGCCGCCGCGATGATTGTCCGTGCGTCTCGCCGTCTCGAACAGGTCGGCGACCAGCACCTTGTTGCGCTTCGCCGCGGCGACGGTGACGTCCTCGAGGCGCTGCGGCAGGCCGCACGAACGACTTCTCCTCGGTCGCTGAACGAGAGCGGCTACAGGCCGACGATACGCGCGGGTACGCGGGCGATCACGATCTTCGCCTTGTAGCTTGGCCGGATGCCGTACAGATCTTGTTTAATTGCCCGTCGAGGGCGTGAACTGCTGGTCGAGCTCGGCGGGATCGCGCGCAGCACTCGGCGTCGGGGTTGCTGCAGCCGAACGCGGGTGACGAAGCCGACGTCGTTGCCGCCGACCGTGAGCGTCACGGTTGGTGTCGGGCGATCGAGTCGATCTTGACCGGGCGAGTCGCCCTGCGCAGTGTCGAGCAGGTTCGCGGTGACCGCGCTGGCCGCACGAAGCCTCGGTGAGCTGCGTCCGAGCTTGGTGCGCGAGGTGTGCGTAGTTCTTGGCCGGAACACCGCAGGTGCCACCGAGTTGCCAGGATGCCCGAGCCGCGCGGGCCGAGCTGCCGAGCGCGACGTTCGAACCCTTCGATCAAGCCGTCGTGGTGGTGGTCTTCGCACCACCGCCGTCGGTGGAGATGCCGACCAGGTCAGCCGCGAGGAACCAGCCGATGCCGAGGGAACGCTTCACTTCGTGACCTCCACCGTGACGGTGTGCGATGTCGGCCGACGAGCGGCCGATGATGCGGTATTCGCCCGGGTCGACGTACCACCCGGGCGCTTCACGGTGGAGCGCCCCGTCGCCGCCGACGGGCACGATGCCGGTGGCCCGCTGCTCCGCGGTCGATGCCCACCAGGCATCGCCCTCGTCCCAGTAGGCGAAGGCGCGGTCGCCGAGCTCGAGGCGGACCGTCGTCGATTCGCCCGGTGCCAGTTCCGCCTTGGCGAACGCGCGGAGCTCCTTCAGGGGACGCACGGCACGCGGCGCCACCGGCTCCACGTAGCACTGCACCACTTCGGAACCGGTGCGGTCGCCGGTGTTGGTGACCGGGACCTCGATGGTGACCGTGGTGCCGGGCGTGAACGATGCCGGCGCGCTCGGCGCACCGATCGTGAAGGACGTGTAGGAAAGCCCGTGACCGAACGGGAAGCGCACCGGCAGGTGTCGTGAGTCGTACCAGCGGTAGCCCATGAGGAGACCCTCGCCGTAGCGGATCTCGCTGTTCTCCCCGGGGAAGTTGCCGAAGCTCGGGTTGTGCTCGTAACGCAGCGGCAGCGTGGTGGGCAGTCGGCCACCGGGATCCGCGTCGCCGATCACGATGGCGGCGATCGCATTCGCCATCTCCTGGCCGCCGAACCAGGCCTGGAGGATTGCCGGCGCCTCGTCGGCCCAGTCCATGGTGACGGGGGATCCGGTGTTCACCACGACGACCGTGTTCGGGTTCGCCGCGCACACTCGACGGGCGAGCTCGGCCTGGTCGCCGGGCAGATCCATCGAGGCTCGGTCGTGGCCCTCCGACTCCCAGTCGGCGTTGGTGCCGACCACGACGATGGCCGCGTCGGCGGCCGCGGCGGCCGCCACCGCCCGGTCCAGCATGTCGGCGGCCTCGGGCAGGCGGAGACCGATCTTCAGGCCACGGAGGATGCCGAGCCCCTGGCGGGCGCGGTACTCGGCGACGATGGGGACGGCTTCCCCGGCGACGAGGTCGAGGGTCGCGGCGCGCTCCTCGCTGGCCATTCCGAAGAACTCGCTGCCGGGCCCGGGCGGGTCGGCGATCCCGTCGAACACCACCTCGCCGCCGAGCGTGACGCGTGCCTCTCCGAGGATCTGGACGAAGGTGAAGGTGTGCGGCCCCGTCTCGGCCGGGGTGAAGGTGCCGGTGATCCGGAGGGCGGTGGGGGGCGCATCCATGCCGGCGGTGAGGTCGCCGGCGACGACGATGGTGCCGTCGCGCACGATGCGCGTCGATGTGGGCTCGCCCTCGCAGGTCTCCCCCTCGAACTGCTCGAGCAGGAGCCCGGGGCGGCCGTCGGGCGCGGTGATGCGCGCCGGCGCGACGGGCGGTGTGGTCTTGTCGATCACGCACCCTCGCTCGTACGCGATCGTCACCCCGTCGCCGAACGCCTCGCGGAGGGCGTCCAGCGGGCTGATCTCGTAGTGGGCTGCGAGTGACGCCGAGCCGCCGCCCATCATCTGCGGGCGCTCGGCGCTCGGGCCCAGCACCGCGAGGGTGCCCACCTGCGTGCGGTCGAACGGCAGCACGCCTTCGTTCTTCAGCAGCACCATGGAACCGATCGAGGCAGCCCGCGCCAGTGCACGGTGTTCGGGCCGGTCGACCGAGGTGCTGGGACCGAACGGCTCGGCATCGAGCACGCCGAGCCGTTCGAGGGTTCCCACGTACCGGGCGACGCGCTCGTCGAGCAGCGCCTCGTCGACCACGCCGTCGCGCACCGCCTGCGCCAACGCCGCGCCGTAGGCGCGTCCCGGGCCGGGCATCTCGACGTCGACGCCGGCGATGGGCGACCGCTCGGTGGACAGAGCACCGAACCAGTCGGTGACGACGAAGCCCTCGAACCCCCACTCGTCGCGCAGCACCTCGCGTAGCAGTCCGACGTGCTCGGTGTTGTAGGTGCCGTTGACCCGGTTGTAACCGGTCATGATGCCGAGCGCGCCGCCCTCCTTGACCGCGAGCTCGAACGGTACGAGGTACAGCTCCCGCAGTGTGCGCGGATCGATGACGGAGCTCACGGTGTTGCGCTCGAACTCGGCGTCGTTGCCGACGAAGTGCTTCGGCGTGGTGGCGACACCCTGCGACTGCACGCCGCGGACGAACGCGGCCGCGGTCTTGCCCGCGAGGAGCGGGTCCTCGGAGTAGCACTCGAAGTTGCGGCCGCCGGTGGGGGAGCGGTGCAGGTTGAGCGTGGGCGCGAGCAGCACGCGGCAGGCCTTGGTGAGCGCCTCCTCGCCGAGCATGACGCCGACCCGTTCGACGAGTGCGGGGTCCCATGTGGCGCCGAGGGCCGAGCCACACGGGACACACACCGCCGTCTCGTTGCCCAGGCCGAAGAGTGCCGTGCCGCGCGCGCCGTTGGGCCCGTCGGTGACGGTGACGGCCGGGATGCCGACGCGCTCCACGCCCGGGATCGTCCACATGTCGGCGCCCGCGGTGAGCGACGCCTTCTCGTCGAGGGTCAGCTCCGCGATGAGCTTGTCGACTCGTTCGGTCATCGGTGGTTCCTCCGTGTGGGGCGGGTCACTCGCCCGGGTAGCGCACGCCGACCTGCGCGCGGATCTGGTCCATCGTGGTGGCGAGCGCGAGCGACTCGGAGAGCGGCATGACCGGGCTCTCGGTGAGTCCGGCGCGCAGGCAGTGGTGGACCTCGTGCACCTGGTAGTGCAGGCCGTTGCCCTCGAGCGGCGCGTCGACGCGCTGCTGACCGGCCATCGTGTTCACGACGAAGTGGTCGGGGCAGTGCATGAACGCCGGGACGTCGATGTGGCCGGCGGTGCCTGCCACGCGCGCGGTGCACGTCATCGAGGTGCTGCACGCGGCCTTCAGCACGCTGAGGGTGCCGTGCTCGTGGCGCAGCACCATCGCGACCTGCTCGTCGACGCCCGTGGCACCGAGCTCGGCGACGGCCTGCACGTCGACGGGGTGGCCGAGGAGCGTGAACGCAATGTGCAGGGGGTAGATGCCGAGATCGAGGAGCGCGCCGCCACCCTGCGCGGGGTCGAACAGCCGGTGCTCGGGATCGAACGGTGCGCGGAACCCGAAGTCGGCCTCCACGAGGCGCAGATCCCCGATGGCGCCGTCGTCGATCGTCTGGGTGAGCGCCTGGTACGAGGGGAGGAAGCGCGACCACAGCGCTTCCATGAGGAAGCGGTGGTTCCGTTGCGCTGCGTCGGCCATGGTGCGCACCTGCGCGGCGCTCAGGGCGAGCGGCTTCTCGCAGAGGACGTGCTTGCCCGCTTCGAGGTACCGCACCGCATCCTCGCAATGGAGCGAGTGCGGCGTGGCCACGTAGACGATGTCGACGTCGTCGTCGGCCGCCAGCGCGTCGTAGGAACCGTGCGCGTGCGGGATCGACCACTCGGCGGCGAACTCGCTGGCGCGTGCCTGCGTGCGCGACGCGACCGCGACCACCTCGGCGTCGGGCACGCGCCCGAGCGCCTCGGTGAACGACCGGGCGATGCCGCCGGTCGCGGCGATTCCCCAACGGATCTTGTTCGTCATGCGCGGAGTCTCCCCGATGCCTGCCGCTAGCCCAAGTTGACCGGCTTGCCCTGCGGCTTGAGGCCGCCCTTCTCGCCGATCGTGTGGTCGAACACTGCGATCGTGAGACCGTTGTTCGCGTCGAACTTGTTCGGGCCGAGGGTGTTGTACGGGCTCAGTGCGGTCGTGAAGTTCTGGGTGAGGCCCTGGGCGGCCTTGAAGAAGCTCGCGTTGTCGAGGTCCTTGCCGGCGGCGGTGGCGATCTTCGTGAAGAGACCGAGCGCCGTGCAGGTCGTGTTGATGCCGACGCCCCAGTCGGTCTCGCCCTCGGTCAGGTCGTCGGGGTTCTTCACCTTGATCGAGGGGTTGGCCTTCTCGAAGTCCTTGATGCACTGCTGGTTGTCGGGCTGGGGGAACCGCTGGCCGTCGGTGAGTGCGGACACCGTCAGTGCACCGTCGTAGGAGGAGGGTGGAAGCTGTGATGCGGCCCGGCCCAGCCCGCCGAGGTTGAGGTCGTTCGGCGTCGAGACCTGCGCGTCGTAGCCGCGCTGCAGCATCCGCGGGTACCCCGCGGCGATCTCGCTCCCGACCAGGATGACGTGGTCGACGCCTTCCGCCTTCAGCTTCTCGGCGAACACATCCCAGTTGGCGTCCACTGCGCTGGTGTCGCCCGCCGCCGCATCGTCGACGAGGACGACCTTCGGCTTCACGCCGTACTTCTTCAGGGCCGGGAGCAGCTTCTGCTTGACGTCACCGGCGGTCGTGGTGTCGGACACGATGCCGACGGTCTTGCCCTTGAAGACACCCTTCTTGGCCAGGAGCTCGGCGAAGAGCGGGATCTGGCGAGCCGCGCTGGCGCCCGCGCTGATCACCGGGCTCGCCGCGCTGCTGCGGGCGAGGGTGTCGGAGTCGACCGACTCGAGCACCAGGGCCACCTTGTGGTCGGCGACGCACTTGTTCGCCGAGGCCGCGAGGTTCCCGTAGCCGCCGAGGACCGCGAACACCTTGTCGTCCTCGGTCAGCTGGATGCAGGAGGCCTCGGTGCTGGCGGGCTGGCTGATGTCGAACTTGACGACCTCGCCCTCGAGCTTCCGGCCGTTGATGCCGCCGCGGCTGTTGACCCCGGCGATGAGCGCGTCGACGATCTTCTGCTCGTCACCCCGGTCGATCTTCACCCCGAGCGCCTTGAGCTTCTCGAAGTCGATGGTGGGGAAGCCCACCTTGATCGTGGTGTCGGTCACCCCTTGGGCCTTCGAGGCCGCCCCCGACGACGAGGTCGACGTCTGGGCGGCCGCCGTCAGCGACAGCGATCCGACGAGCGCGATCACGAGTGTGAGCAGGATCGATCCGCGGAGCCGGTGCATGGTCCCCCCTTGCCTGACCGGTGGTTCGTCCGGCAAGATATACCACTGGTAGAAACTTTCGCACGCGCCAGCCGAGTGCGGCGAAGGTAATGGGGGGAGAGGCGTGAGCGTCGACGACGAGCAGGTGAGCCGTGCCTCGGCGGCGCAGCTCACGGCCGCGGTCCTCGAGGAGGAGGCCCGCCGGCAGGCGGAGCAGGCCGAGATCGAGGCGCTGATCCTGCCCGATGCGCAGTTGCCGGGCGTCGGCGAGGAACGCACGACCCTGCGCGAGGGACTGCGCAAGAACGGCAGCTACGTGTTCTGGGTGCTGCTGATGATCGTCGCGCTCGACGAGTTGTCGAGCGCCACCCTCAGCACGCTGGCGCCCGACATCCGCGATTCGTTCGGGGTGAGCAACGGCACGATGGTCTTCATCGCCACCGCGGCCGGTGCCTTCATCGTGCTCGGGTCGCTCCCGATGGGTTGGCTCGCCGACAAGTTCCGGCGCGGCCCGATCATCGGGTTCGCGACGCTGCTGTTCTCGTCGATGGTGTTCCTCTCGGGACTCGCGGTGAACGCGTTCATGCTCTTCTGGACGCAGTTCGGTGTCGGCATCGCCAAGTCGAGCAACCTCCCGGTGCACGGCTCGCTGATCGCCGACACCTACCCCATCGGGATCCGCGGTCGCGTGAGCGCGGCGCGCGACAGCTCGGCGCGACTCGTCGGCGTGTTGAGCCCGGTGATCGTCGGCGGGATCGCGGCCGCGGCCGGGGGCGTCGCCGGCTGGCGGTGGGCCTTCCTGATCCTGGGTCTCCCCGTGCTGGTGATGGCGGGCTTCGCGTTCAAGCTGCCCGAGCCCGTGCGCGGCCGCCACGAGAAGGAGGACGTGCTCGGGGAGATCATCGAGGACGAGAACCCCGCACCGATCTCCACCGAGGCGGCATTCGGCCGCCTGATGCAGATCCGCACCATCCGCTTCTGCATCATCGCCTTCTCGGCGATGGGCTTCGGCCTGTTCACGGTGCCGATCCTCTCCAACCTCTACCTCGAGGACCACTTCGGCCTCGGCACGTTCGACCGCGGTGTCGTGGGCACCTGCATCGGGGTGGGCGTGTTGCTGACGCTCCCCTTCGTGGGGCGCTACTACGACCGCATGTACCACGAGAGCCCGGCCAAGGCGCTGCGGCTCGTGGGCCTGCTCGTGCTGCCGGCCGCGCTGTTCACGCCGATCCAGTACTCGATGCCGAACCCCGTGCTGTTCGTGATCTTCGGCATCCCCGGCGCCATCCTCCTGTCGGCGTCGTTCACGATGGTCGGGCCGATCATGCAGACCGTGGTGCCGTACCGCCTGCGCGGGATGGGCTCCGCGCTCGCCGCGATCTACATCTTCTTCATCGGCGCCACCGGCGGCGCGCTCCTCGCCGCGGTGTTGAGCGATGCCATCGGCACCAAGTGGACGATCATCCTGCTCTCGGTCCCCACGACGGTGATCGGCGGCATCCTCATCCTGCGCAGTTCGGGCTTCATCCGCAACGACCTCACCATGGTGGTCGAGGAGTTGCAGGAGGAGATGGAGGAGCACCGGCGCGCGCAGGCGGCGCCCGAGACCATCCCGGTGCTGCAGGTGCGCAACGTCGACTTCTCCTACGGCCCGGTGCAGGTGCTGTTCGACGTCGACATCGAGGTGGCACGCGGCGAGGTGCTGGCGCTGCTCGGCACCAACGGCGCGGGGAAGTCGACGGTGCTGCGCGTCATCGCGGGGCTGGGCACGCCGTCGCGCGGCGTGGTGCGCCTCGCAGGGCGCACCATCACCTACGTGTCGCCCGAACAGCGTGCGCAGCTCGGCATCCACATGCTGATCGGCGGCAAGGGTGTGTTCCCGAACATGACGGTGCGCGAGAACCTCGAGATGGGTGCCTTCGCCTACCGCAAGGACGCCGACGACATGAAGGCGCGCATCGACAAGATGTTCGCCCTGTTCCCGCGGCTCGGCGAGCGGCAGAAGCAACTGGCCGGGTCGCTGTCGGGAGGTGAGCAGCAGATGGTGGCGCTGGCGCGCACGCTGCTGCACGACCGGAGATCCTGATCATCGACGAGCTGTCGCTCGGTCTCGCCGGTGGTGGTACAGGAACTGCTCGCGACCATCGAGCACCTCAAGTCCGAGGGGATGACGATCATCATCGTGGAGCAGTCGCTCAACGTCGCGCTGGCGATCGCCGACCGCGCCATCTTCATGGAGAAGGGCCAGGTGCGCTTCAGCGGCCCGGCCCGGAGCTCGCCGAGCGCGACGACCTCGCCCGCGCTATCTTCCTCGGCCGGGAAGGCGGCTGAGATGCCGGTCGCCACCTGGATCACCAACCAACTCGTCTTCAACGGGCTGATCAACGGACTCGTGATCGGCCTGCTCGCGATGGGCATCGTGCTGATCTACCGCTCGACGCGCGTGATCAACTTCGCCGTCGGCAACATGGGCCTGATCGGGACCGCACTGTTGGCGATCATGGTGATCGACTACAACATCCCGTTCTGGTTGTCGCTGATCGCGTGCCTGGCGATCGGTGCGCTCTACGGGGCGATCATCGAGGTGGCGGTGATCCGCCGCCTGTTCAACTCGCCGCGTGTGATCGTGCTCGTCGCCACCATCGGTGTCGCCCAGCTCTCACTCGCCATCGTCGGTTCGCTGCCGGAGTTGCAGGCGATCGGCGCCCGCTACCCGCTCGCGCTCACCGACACCTGGACGATCGGCGACGTCGACGTCACCAGCGCGCAGGCCACGATCCTGATCGTGGTGCCGCTCATGGCCGGCGTGCTCGCGTGGTTCCTCAATCGCACGCTGGTGGGCAAGTCGGTGAAGGCGGCGGCCGAGAACGGCGACCTGGCGCCTCTCGGGCATCAACCCGAAGCTGGTGTCGCTGCTCGTGTGGACCATCGCCGGCTTCCTGGCGACGATCTCCATGATCATGGTGGCCGGCGCCAACGGCTCGACCGGTCAGCTCACCACCCTCGGTCCCAGCACCCTGGTGCGCGCGCTCGCTGCCGCGGTGATCGCCAAGATGGTCTCGTTCCCGCGTGCCCTGGTCGCCGGCGTGGTGATCGGCGTGGTCGAGGCGCTCATCCGCTTCAACTTCCTCGACCAGATCGGCATGATCGACTTCCTGCTCTTCCTGGTGGTCGTGGTCGCGGTGTGGTTCCAGAGCCGAGGCACCTCGGAGACGCAGTCGTTCTCGTTCGCCCCCAAGGTGAAGGCCGTCCCGGAGCGCCTGCGCGGGATCTGGTGGGTGCGCTGGATGGGGCCACTCACCTGGGCGGTCCTGGGAGTGGTCGCGGTGGTGATCCCGATCGTGATCACCCAGCCGTCGCGGCACCTTCTCTACGCGAGCATCCTCGCGTTCGCGATCTGCGCGCTCTCGCTCACCGTGCTCACGGGCTGGGCCGGCCAGCTGTCGCTCGGGCAGATGGCGTTCGCGGGCATGGGCGCGCTCCTCGCCGCCGCGTTCCAACGCGGCTTCCAGCTCGGGATCGGATGGCAGAAGGACGAGCTGTTCTCGATCCACCTCGACTCGATGCCCACGTTCGTCGCGATTCTGGTGGCGACCCTCGTGGTCGCGGGCATCGCCGCGCTCATCGGCGTGGGCGCGCTGCGCGTGCAGGGGCTGCTGCTCGCGGTCACCACGTTCGCGTTCGCGGCGGCGTGCCAGCAGTACGTGTACCGACGGCCGGTGTTCAACGGCGGCAACTTCACCAGCGTGCCGCTGCCGCGCAGCGCTCTTCGGCTCGACCTCGCGTCGCAGCGCACCTTCTACTACGTGATGCTCGGCGCGCTGGTGCTGGTGATCGCGCTCGTCGCGCAGGCTCCGCAAGTCGGGCATCGGCCGAGCCACCATCGCGGTGCGCGACAACCCCGACACCGCGGCGGCGTACACCGTGTCGCCGGTGCGGGCGAAGCTGCGTGCCTTCGCGCTCGCGGGCGGCATCGCCGCGTTCGGTGGCGCGATGCTCGGCGCACTCGTCACCAACGTGCCGCTGCAGGACCGCTTCTTCACCGTCGACAGCTCGTTGCAGCTCGTGTCGATCGTGGTGATCGGCGGTCTCGGGTCCGTGTTCGGGCCGGTGCTCGGCTCGCTGTGGGTCATCGGTCTCCCGTCGTTCTTCCCTGACAACGCAGTCATCCCGCTCTTCACGTCGAGCGTCGGCCTCCTCGTGCTGCTGCTCTACTTCCCGGGCGGCCTCGTGCAGATCGGCTACGCCGCGCGCAATGCGCTGCTCTTGTGGGCCGAGGGACGTCTCCCCGAGCAGGACGCCAGGGAGGCGCCCTCCGTCTCCACCACTGCGGCGCTCAAGACCCTGCCCGACCTCGAGCTCACCGGTCCCGCGCTCGCGGCCACCGACGTCGTCGTCCGCTTCGGCGGGCTCACTGCGGTCGACCACGCGTCCATCGAGGTGATGCCCGGTGAGATCGTCGGCCTGATCGGCACCAACGGCGCGGGGAAGTCCACGCTGATGGGTGCGATCGGCGGCTTCGTCCCGGCCAGCGGGAAGATCGAGCTGCTCGGCAAGGACGTGTCGCACACCGCTGCGCACCGGCGTGCCGCCGCGGGCCTGGGCCGCACCTTCCAGGCGGCGATGCTGTTCCCCGAGCTCACCGTGCGGGAGACCGTGCAGGTCGCGCTCGAGGCGCGGGGGCGCACGGGGTTGCTGTCGGTGGCGCTGCTCTACCCGCGCTCGAACAAGATGGAACGGGTGAAGAAGCAGGAGGCCGAGGAGCTCATCGACTTCCTCGGGCTCGGACGCTACGCCGACAACTACATCAGCGACCTGTCCACCGGTACCCGGCGCATCGTGGAGTTGTGCGGCCTGCTCGCGCTCGATGCGCGGGTGCTGTGCCTCGACGAACCGACTGCGGGTGTCGCCCAACGCGAGACCGAGGCGTTCGGGCCGCTCATGCAGGAGATCCGCCGTGAGCTCGGCGCGTCGATGCTCGTGATCGAGCACGACATGCCGCTGATCATGTCGATCAGCGACCGCGTCTACTGCCTGGAAGCGGGGAAGGTCATCGCGAGTGGTGACCCGTCGACGGTGAGGAACGATCCGAAGGTCGTCGCGTCGTACCTCGGCACCGACGAGCGGGCGATCGCGCGCAGCGGCGAGGCGGCTGCGATATGAGCCAGGCGACGCGCAAGCGGTTCGTACCGCCGACCCCGCCGCGCACGCCGAAGGCGGCCGCCACTCGCCGGCAGCTGATCGGCGTGGCCGGTGACCTGTTCATCGAGCGCGGCTACGACGCGGTGTCGCTCAAGGACATCGCCGACGAAGCCGGGCTGACCAAGGGCGCGATCTACGGACACTTCAGCTCGAAGGGGCAACTGCTCGTCGAGGTGATCCGCTGGAAGCTCGCGGAGCGCGAGCACGCTCCCGAGTACCTCGAAGCGGTGGCGCAACCCGGCGCCGCCGCATTGCTCATCGACGCCGCGGGGCGCGAGGCCCGTCTGCTGCAGATCGATGCGGCAGCTGCGTCGCGCCACGATCCCGACGTCGCCGCGGGCATGCGCGAGCTCAACGAGGAGCGGTTCCGGGCCATCGAGGACGCGACGGGCGACGCTCGTGATCCGCACGTGGTCGCCTACATCATCGAGGCCATCGCGTTCGGCACCGGCGCGCAAGAAGCCTTCGGCAACGAGGTGCCCGACCCCGAGCGCTGGATCGAGACGTTCGGGCCGATGCTCGACTCGGCGTTCTCCGAGGGCCTCCCAGACGACGACTGAGTTGGGGGCGCGGCTCAGTCGGGCTCGGGCCACTCGACCGAGTCGGCCCGGTACCAGTTCCAACCGGCTCGGTCCCAGATCGCGGCATGCTGCGCGAGGCGCGCGCGGTGGTCGTCCCAGGTCGTGGCCGCCGACGGTGACCAGGCCGCCTGCGCGACGCCGGGAAGTCGTGGCATCACCAGGAGCTCGAGGTCGTCCATGGTCTCGACGGTCTCGCACCACATCGCGGCCTCGACGCCGGCGAGCTGCTCGGCGGGGATGCCCGGAGCGACAGTGAACGGCGACCAGTCGAGCATCTCGGCGAGGGTGCTGGCCGGGTACACCTGGAGCCCGAGCCGGCTCCGCGCCGCGTCCTGCTCGGGGAGCACGGAGCCGTCGCCGTGGGGACGGTCGAGGTACGCGGTGCGGTTGGGCGACAGGAGCAGCGACGCGCCATGCTCGGCGACGCGGGGCAGATCGCCTGCGGCC
>JAXLRL010000030.1:0-49687 GCA_046331125.1 Acidimicrobiia bacterium | reverse complement strand
TCACGGCGGTGACCGAGACGATCACCGCCACCGTCTCGAAGGGCGAGGTCGTGGTCATCAGCGGCTTCGCGAAGTTCGCCCGCGTCGACCGCCCCGCCCGCATGGGTCGCAACCCGCAGACGGGTGAGGCGATCCGCATCAAGGCGTCGCGTCGTGCGCGCATCACGCCGCTGAAGGCGTTCAAGGACGCGGTGCTCACCGGCAAGTCGGCTCCGGCGAAGAAGGCTCCGGCCAAGAAGGCCGCGCCCGCCAAGAAGGCCGTCGCGAAGAAGGCTCCGGCCAAGAAGGCGGCTCCCGCGAAGAAGGCCGTCGCCAAGAAGACCGTGGCGAAGAAGACGGTTGCGAAGAAGGCGCCCGCCAAGAAGGCGACGCGTCGCTAGACCCTTCGCTCAGTCTTCCCAGGCTGAACGTTCGTCCGTACGAGGCGGCCCTTCGGGGCCGCCTCGTCGCGTCTCACCACTCGTGCGCCGACGCGCCGCGAGGCGCTCCTGGTTGCGCGTCCACAACGACTCGTTGACGACCGCGGCCGTCGTGATGAGCCGACCGATCAGGTACGCCCAGAGGAGCAACGCGAGCGCGAAGCCGATCGCGCCGTAGGTCTCCGTCTTGCTCTCCACGGAGTGCGCGATCCAGTACACGGTGACGAGGTGGAGACCCTCGAGGCCGAGGCCGAACAGCACGCCACCGGGGATCAGCGCGGTCCACGGCAGGTCGTCGGGGCGCGGCAAGTGCCACGACACGTACACCCACACCACCATCGGGATCGCCGCGTAGAGGAGCGTCGCGATGAGCCCCAACAGGAACGACTGTCCCCGCAGCACGCCGACCATCGCCGCGAGCCCCATCGCGAGGAGGACGATCGCGATCAACGCGAGTGCGGCGCGTGTGGGCCGTTCGAGCTTGCCGGCGCGGGTGTGCCACACGAGGGCGTGCACGATGCGCAGCACCTTGATGAGCGCGCGCGTCGCCAGGAAGGTCGCGAACCCGACGACGACCACGTAGAAGATGCGCTCGGTGAACGAGAGGTCACCGACGCTCGACACCGCCTTGGCCACGATCCCCGTGATGCCCGCCTTGCGCGCGAGGTCCTGCGGGTCCTGGTCGGACGCGCTGCTGCCGAGGCCGAACACGCCGACGAGCAGGAACACGAACGGCACCATGAACATGAAGATGCGGAACGCGACCGCGCCCGCGAGCACGCCGCCACCCGACGCGGTGTCGCGCTCGACGGTGCGCATCACCGCGTCGAGCGCGGGGTTGCGCGGGCGGGCGGCCTCGAGTTTGGCCCGAGCGTTCTGCGCCTGACGGGTGAGCTTCGCCTGCTGGTCCTTCACCTGCTCCCGACGCGACCGGTGCGGCGCTGCCCCGGACGTTGGTGTCGGGCGCGGCCCGGACGTGGCGTCGGGCGCCGGTTCGGTCCAGCCGGGTCCTCGAGGGGTCTGGTCATCGCCCGGTCACCGCCTCGATCGCGGCCGTCGGCCACCGCCTGTACCAGCGCGGCGTGGTCGCGCTTCGGTCTGGTCGGCGTAGTCGTGGGCGAACTCCACGATCGCGCCCACGAACTGCCTGCCTGACCCGAGGTAGGCCGAGATCGCGACCGGGTCGCCCGGAGCGGCGTGGGCGCGGCCGAGCGCCCACCCGCAGAGCGCGTTGTCGGCGAGCCCCTCCGGGGTGAACCGCTCCAACGCCGCTGACCCCTTCATGTCGCGCAGTTGGCGGACGTAGAAGTCGCGGTCGGCGCATGTGGGGTCCAGCCGCCGAGGAACACGTCGGCGCGGCCTGCACGATCCGTTGCCCGCGCACGACCCGTTGGCCGTGGTGCGGCGAATCGCTCGGTCGGGGTGTAGGGCTCGAGCACGCCGGCCTCCGCCTCCTTCATCTGCAGGAAGAGGCGCGTCGTCGCTGTCCATCAGGAGGAGGACGGCGCAGTGCGTGCCCACACTGCCCACGCCCACGACCTTGCGGGCGACGTCGACCACGCGGACCGCGATGCCAGCAGGGTGCGACGTTCCGGCGCCAGCGCGACTCGAGGTATCCCGACATCATCTGATGCGATCGCCTCCACGTGCTCGACGTGCTGGATCAGGCGGGTCGTCGACGATGTGACGCCGGCCGTCGATCACCTCGGTGATCTGCAGCGCGGTGGATGCTGGTGCGGTGGCGGCCTGCTGATCGTCTCCTCGATCGCCGCCACGGTAGTCGCGCGCCTGGGCGAGGTCGAGCACCACGTCGACGTCGACCTGCTCGTACCAGACCCTCGAGTGGCCCGCACCCCGCCAGCCGCGCCATGTGGTCGGCATGACTGCACGGTGGTGCGCACTGCGCATGGCGTGCGCGCTCGTCCATCCCGAAGGTGCGGCACGCGGATGTCCATGCTGGCGGTGAGGCGCTTCACGTCCCACTCCCAGGGACTGCAGCGTTCCGTCGAAGTCGTTGACGTCGAACACGATGCCGCTCGGGGTGGCGAAGACCCCGAAGTCGGCGACGTGCGCGCCACCGCAGAGCTGCACCGAGCCCCGGCCACGGGGGTGGACGCGAGGTCGTGCGTCATCACCTCGGCCGCGCTGGCGCAGGAAGGTGAACGGCGACACCATCATGCGCCCGACGCGGATCGGCACCAGCTCGGGCACGCGCGTGCACGGCGCGCCTCGGAGCAGGGCGATCGGGTCGGGGCGATCGGCGGCGCGCGCCACCCGGCGTGCGACGAGCGCACGTCGGCGCGCCGCACGCATCGTCGGCCCGCCGCCCTCGCGGGTGCGGACCGTCCGAGCGCCCGAGCGGCCCGGGAGTGGTGACCGGTGTCGTCACCGTGGCGGGCGGTGACGCCACCGAGGATCACCGACACGATGATCCCGAGCGGCAGGGGCGCCCCAGTACGACACGTGCACGTCGACGCTGCCGAGGAAGAGCATCAGCAGCCACGTCGCCGGGAAGGGTCGAGGATGAGGAAGATGACGACGGCGAGGACAGGCCCTTGATCAAGCGTACGTTCCCACGTGAGCTGGCGCGCCGGGTTGGCGCGATCGGCCGGATCGGCGGTCCCAGCATGCCCGTGGCGACCGCCGCAGACGCGGCAATCGCCAGGCGCCGTAGCGGATGACCTCGAACGGCACGCCGCCGACGACCACGTGCGAACGTGACGTGCTGCCGCCGATGTTGTCGAAGTCGAACGGGCCGCGGACGGCGAGGCCCTGCTCGGCGAACGCGGCACCGCTTCCTCGACGCGTCGCGGGTCGCGTAGCTGAGGTTGCCGATCCCCGGTCGCACGGTGTCGCGCAGTGCGGGCGGGATCTCCACCAACTCGAGCATGCCCTGCTTGGCGCCGACCACCGCGCCGCGGGTGGCACCCTGCTCCTCGGGCCACCCCAGGCCGACGGCCGACTGCGCGCCCGTGCACTCGAAGCGGTGCACCGGTTCGGCGCCCACGGTCTCGAGCACGGCGAGCACCGCGTCCAGGTCGTCGACGAGCACCACGGCCTTCACGATCCCCGACGGCATACAGGATATCGATGCGCGGCAGGTCATGGCGATGCGCTCCCGTCTCCTCGTGCTCCTCACGTGCTGCCTGGCGGTCGGGCTGGGAGTGGTCGGCCCGGCAGCGGTCGCGCCGGCGGGGGCCGCCGACCCGGGCAACGCCCGGCGAAGGCCGACGCCGCGATGCGGGCCCGGGTGAAGTGCCGATCGCCTCGACGGAGGCGTCCTCCTGGTGCGGCGCGGCGCCGACACGCTGCACGAGGCGACCTTCGGCAAGTGGACCGCCGACAAGGTCGTGCCCATCGCCTCGGCGAGCAAGTGGCTGACCGCGGCCACGCTCATGACCTTCGTCGACGACGGCCGCCTGCTCGACGACCCGGTGAGCCGGTGGTTCCCGGGATTCGCCGACGGCGCCAAGGGCGACATCACCGTCCGCATGCTCCTGTCGCACACGCACGGGCTGGTGTCGCCCGGTTGCGAGGGCGACCCGCACTACGCTGCAACAGTGCGCGCAGGAGGTCGCCGCCGGCCCCCAGCCCGCCTACACCCCGGGCCGCGAGTTCCACTACGGCGGCACCGGCCGGTGGTCGCCGCCGCGATCGTCGAGCAGTTGAGCGGCAAGTCGTTCGAGCGCACCTTCGAGGCACGCGTCGCGCAGCCGCTCGGGATGGACCACACCCGGTTCGACCGGTACGGCGGCTCGCGGACGCGCAATCCCGCCCCGGCGGCGTCGGCCCAGTCGAGCACGGCCGACTACGCGAAGTTCGTGGGGATGCTCGCGGCCGACGGCGTCGCCGGGGGCAAGCAGGTGCTGAGCGCCGGGTCGGTCGCCGAGATCGAGCGCGACCAGGTGGCCGGCATCGACACGCGTGACGACGGCGCGGTGCAGATCACCGGGATTCCCACCTACGGGCTGGGCGTGTGGCGCGACGAAGTCGACGGCAGCGACGACATCGAGGTCGTGAGCGGCAGCGGCGCCCTCGGCTTCTACCCGTGGATCGACCGCGTGCACGGCACCTACGGGATCGTGGCGGTCGAGGACGGCTCCGGCCCCGAGCATGCCGTGCCGCTCTCCCAGAAGATCGCCCGGATGACCTGGCGCACCGCCGCCGGGAGCTGAGCGCGTCAGGCCACGTGCTCGACGGGGATGGCGTAGCGCTCGACGTAGCCGGCGAAGCGCTCGCGCAGCTCCCCCTCGTCGAGCCCGAGCGACGCGAAGTCGTACCGGTGCGCGCCGAACTCCCCGCGGGGATGCGCCTCCGCGTAGGCCGCGAAGGCGGCGCGCGCGGTGTCGGTCATCTCGATCCCCGTACGTGCGTAGATGTCGGTCATCGTGGCGACGGGATCACGCACCAGGTCGGCGTAGTGCACGTCGACGATCTCGACGTCGGGCCGAGCCGCACGGAACGCGTCCATCCGCCCGACGCACTCCTCGAGCACCCAGGTCCACGTGCGCGCGATCTGCTCGCGGTGGTCGCCGTCGGTGAAGGTGCCCGCGAGTGAGGTGACGAGGCTGCACACCGACGCCGCGAGCACCGTGGGGTCGCGGTGGGTGCACACCAGCGCCGAGTCGGGATAGCGCGCGGTGAGCTCGCGGAGGAAGAACGCGTGGTGCGGCGTCTTCAGCGTCCAGGGGCCGCCCACTCCCCCGCTCTGCAGCACCTGCAACGCGAGGTGGTGGTAGTCGTAGGCGGTGGTCTCGTCGGTCTCGAAGAGCCAGCGCGTGTAGCCCGGCGTGTTGGTGACCGTCGACCACAGGATGCTCTTGAAGTCCTGGGCGAGGAGCGTCACGCACTCGGTGGGCCCGTCGGCCGGCTCGTGGTGGATCTTCTTGAAGCCGGGGTTGAGCTGCTCCATCATCTCGCCCGCAGCCGCGCACGCGTCGACCCGCGGCCCCTGGCGCCAGTTCTCCGGGGTGGCCGGCGGCACCGGGTCGGCGGATTCCCACCGCAGCAGCGACCGGAAGCGGTGGTCCTCGTCGAGGAGCTTGCTGAGGAACGTGGTGCCGCCGCGGAACATCCCGATCACGATCAGCGGCGCCTCGACCGGCACCTCCGTGACCTCGGGGTGGGTCTTCGCCCAGTCGACGATCTTCAGCCGGTTGGCGAGCGCGCCGGTGACCTGCGCGCCCAACGCCGCGACGCCGAGGTCGTTGAGCTGCGCCTCGGCGTCGAGCGCCGCGCAGAACACGCCCAGGCCCTCCTGCCAGCCGTCGGCGCCGAAGTCGACGAGGCCGGTGGCCTCCTGGGCCTGCGTGACCAGGGCCTCGGGTACGAACGCCGCCATGTCACTCCCCCTCGTGAACGGCCGATGCGGCAGCGAACGTAGCCTGCCGGCCATGGCCTACGACGAGCACCTGGCGCAGCGGGTCCGTGAGCTCCTCGCTGCCGACGACGCGGGCGCCGATGGGCTGGCCGAGATCAAGATGTTCGGCGGCTGGTGCGTGACCCTCCGCGGCCACATGGCGGCCGGAGTGCTCGGCGACGACCTCATCGTGCGGGTCGGACCCGACGCCTACGACGCCGCGCTCGCCCGCAAGGGCGCACGCGAGTTCGACTTCACCGGTCGGCCGTCACGCGGCATCGTCGTCGTCGACGGCGCCGCGGTGCGCACGAAGGCCGCGCTCGCCGGGTGGGTGGCGAAGGGACGCGCGTTCGCGGCGTCGCTCCCGCCCAAGCCGCCGCGCCGGCGGCGGACTCAGTTGTAGGTCAGCGTCACCTTGGTGTTGCGGCTGAGCGAGCCGCTCACCCCGGTGATGGTGAGGGTCCGGGAGCCCTTCGCGTCGGTCGTCACCGTCTTCACCGTCATCGTGACCGTGGTGGTCGCCGGGCCGAGCGGGTTCGCCGAGTAGCTCACCGCGTCCTTGGTCTGGAGCCCGCTCACCGAGAGCGTGACGGCGCCGGCGAACCCGTTGACGCGCGTGATCGTCACCGCGTAGGTGGTCGTGCTGCCGCGGGTGACGGAGCGCGTCGTCGGCGACGCCGTGACGGTGAAATCGGGCGTCGGCACCGTGACCGTGACATTCGCGGTGTGCACGGTCGCGCCGCTCGTCGCGGTGACCGTCACCGTGTAGGTCCCGGGCGTCGTGGCCTGCAGCCCGAGCGCGGCGGTGGCGGTGCCGTTCACGGTGACCGAAGACGGCACCGTGGCGGTCAACCCGGTCGCGGGTGACACCGTCGCCTTCAGCGCGACCGGCGCGTTGAAGCCGTTGAGCGAGGCAAGGGTGAGCGTCGACGACCCGCTCGTCCCCTTGGTGACGCTCACGGTCGTGGGTGAGGCCGCCACGGTGAAGTCCGCGACGGGCGTGACCGGGGCCCCGGGCGCGAAGGCCGCGACGCCGTTCGGCGTGCCGAGGCCCGTGGGACCGTCGTAGCCCGCGAGCGCGGTGCACAGGTAGCCGCCACCACACGACCCGTTGCTGCCCGCGGTGACGTCGTGGAGCGCACCCCGGTTGGCGTAGGCGTACTTGGCGACGTAGTCCGCCGGGTTGGCGGCGCCGGCCATGCCGTACACCGCGCCGATGATCGGGGCCGACGCACTCGTGCCGCCGTAGACGGCCCAGCCGCTGCCGCCGTAGGTGTCGTACACCCACACGCCGGTCGCGGGGTCGGCCACCGCGGACACGTCGGCGACGCTCCGGCGGGCACAGCCCGTGTCGGTCTGCCACGCGGGCTTGGGCTCGTAGCCGCTGCACCCGCTGCCCGCACCGCTCCACGCGGTCTCGGCCCAGCCCCCGCCGCTCGCCGGCCGCAGCGACGTGCCGCCGACCGCGGTGACGTACTGCGACGCCGCCGGGTACTCCACGCCGTAGCCGGCGTCACCCGAGCTCACCGTGACCGCGATGCCGGGATGGTTGTAGTAGCTCGCGCCGTAGGTGGTCTCGCCGCTGAACTCACCGCCGCCGTAGCTGTTGCTGATCGCGACGGCGCCCATGGTGGCGGCGCGGTTCACCGCGGTGCCGAGGTTGCCGAACGAGTTGCTGGCGGCCTCCACGAGCAGGATGTTGCACTTCGGGCACACCGCGCTGACCATCTGCAGGTCGAGCGAGATCTCCGTCGCCCAACCCGCGTTGGCCGCGGGGTACGCAGTGCCGCCGTTCTGGTCGACCTTGCGGAAGCAGCCGTTCGCGGTCGAGCACTCGGGGAGCCCGTACGCCCCGCGGTAGGCGGCGAGGTCGGCCTCGGCGTTCGGGTTGTCGTAGGCGTCGACGATCGCGACGGTGCGGCCGGCACCCGCGTCGGTCGGGGCGCCGTACGCGCTCTGCAGGTCCGCCGGCCCGTAGGCGCCCGAACCGGGTGCGACCACCGCGGGCGACGCGTCGGCCGTCGCGGCGAGCGACTGGGCCACCGCGTCGGTGCGCACCCGGGCGTTGCAGTGCGCGCTCCCGGGCTCCACCGCGTAGGAGCACACGTTGACGTCGCTCTCGCCGTTCTCGCCCTGGTGCGGCGTGAAGCCGGGGCCGCTGTGGTCGGCCCCGTGTCCGGGGGCACCGGGCCAGCCGGACTGCGCGCCGGCACTGGGCGCGGCCACGAGGGCGAGCGCCGCGAGCGCGGCGAGGGAGACGACCACCAGCAGGCGATTCGTCCGACGGGTGCGTGAAGGGCCGGGCACGTGCAACTCCCCTGGGCGTCGGGCCATCGGGCCCTCATCGACCGGACCAGCGGGATCCTGAGGACTCGGTGCGCTAGAAACGCCGTCATGCCGTCACCGATCGCCGACGACCCCCGCCTCGCCGCGCTGCTCGAGGCCGACGCCGCGCTCACCGCGCCCGGCGGCGCCTTCGAACTGGTCGAGGAGGAGGTGCTCGGCGAGCCCATGCTCGTGCTCAAGCAGCGCCCGAAGTCGCTCCGCGACGTGCTGCTCGCCGGCGCCGAGCGATTCGGCGATCGCGACGTGTACGTGTGGTCCGACGGCCGCCGCTCCACCTTCGCCGGCCTCGTCGGCGAGGTGGCCGAGGTCGCCAACGGGCTCGCCGCCGAGTACGGCATCGGCAAGGGCGACCGCGTCGCCGTGTGCGCGGCGAACTGCCCCGAGTACGTGCTCACGTTCTGGGCCTGCGCCGCGCTCGACGCGGTGCTCGTGGCCATGAACGGCTGGTGGACCAGCGGCGAGATGCGCAACGCGCTGGAGCTCACGCAGCCGAAGCTCGTGATCATGGACGAGAAGCGCCACGCCCGCCTCGAGGGCGACCTCGACATCCCGACCGTCGTCGTGGAGCGCGACTGGGCGAGCGTGCCCACCGTCGGCGCCACCGCACTCCCGGCCGTCGACATCGGCGAGGACGACCCGTTCGAGCTCATCTTCACGAGCGGCACCACGGGGCGCCCGAAGGCCGCGGTGCTGTCGCACCGTTCCGTCGTGTCGTACCTGATCATGCAGGGCTACGGCGGCCTGCGCGGCATGTACATGGCGACGGGCGGGAACCTCGCGGCCGCGCCGTCCGGGGGCGAGCCACCGGTGCGGCTTGCGACCTACCCGCTGTTCCACGTGTCGGGCCTGTCGAACGTGGTGGGCTGCGTGATGCAGGGCGCGAAGAGCGTGTGGCCCCTCGGCCGCTTCGACGCGGGCACGGTCATCGAGCTCACCAAGACCGAGGGCATCAACATGTGGGGCGGCGGCGTCACCCACGTGGTGCGCCTGCTCGACCATCCCGACGTCGACACCGTCGACCCGAAGCAGATCATCAGCATCGGCGTGGGCGGCTCGGCCACTCCCCCGGCCGTCATCGACCGCATCGAGGAGACGTTCCCGCACCTCACCGGCACCACGTCGAGCGGCTACGGCTCCACCGAGACGGGCCTGCTGAGCCTGGCGTCGAACTGGATGCTGCGCCTCGCCCCCGACACGGTGGGCCCGCCGCTGCCCACCGTGCAGATCCGCATCACCGACGACCTCGGCGCCGAGGTGCCGGCGGGCGAGCCCGGCAACATCGAGGCACGCAGCTGGATGATGATGCTCGGCTACTACGACAACCCGCAGGCCGACGCCGACACGATCATGCCCGGCCGCTGGATCCGCACCGGCGACTACGGCCGGCTCGAGGACGGCATCCTCTACATCTCCACCCGCCTGCGTGACCTCATCATCCGCGGCGGCGAGAACATCTACCCGTTCGAGATCGAGAACCGCCTCGACGACCACCCCGAGGTGATCGAGTGCGCGGTGTTCGGCTTCGAGAGCGCGGTGTACGGCCAGGAGGTCAAGGCCGTCGTGGTCGTGCGCGAGGGCGCCGAGGTCGACGTCGCCGAGCTGCAGGAGTTCTGCGCGGTCGAGCTCGCGTCGTACAAGGTGCCTGCCGTGATCGACATCACCGACGAGCCGCTGCCGCGCACCGCGTCGGGCAAGGTGATGAAGCACGTCCTCGCCGGCGCGGAGAACACGCAGGTCGAGGAGTAGTCAGTTCGCGGGGATGATCCCGCAGACCGACATCGAGCCGCCCGGTACGGGCGCGATCCGCACGGTCACCGGCGCGCGGGCGATGTTGAGCACCTCGGGCGCCTTGCGCAGCACGTACACCTGCCGCGTGTCGCCGGCACCCTGGTCGTCGCGGAACTGCAGGTCGAACAGTCCGGTGCGGTCGCTCGTGACGGTGAGCGAGCTCGCCTGGGCCAGCGCCAGGTCGGTGGGCTTCGTCACGGTGGTGCAGAGCGCGCCGGGCACCGGGTACTTCACCGAGCCGGGGCCGTCGATGGTCATCTGCACCCACTCCGCCGCGCTGAGCACGTCGTCGTGCGTCACCTCGTCGAGCGACGGCAGCTCGCCGGCGGCGTCGAGGCGCTTCACCGTCGACGGCCGGGGCTCGGTGATGATCGGGAACAACGTGGGCGCGATCACGGGCTGGCCCTCGCGCAACAGGAGCGCGGTGGCCAGGGTGCGGGGCCGCATCTGGCCCACGAAGATCTCGTTCGAGATCTCGTCGTTCAGCGCGACCACCTGCACGACGAGGCACGCGACGAGCACGCCGGTGACCGCGTACACGGCGGCCCGACCGTGGCGGCGTATGTACGGCCCGACCAGGTCCTGCAGCGCGAGCGCCAGCGCGGGCAACAGGAGGGCGACCACGACGTACGCGTAGCGGGAGGCCCCGCCGTCGGTGCCGGCGCGGCGCAGGCCGGTGAGCGCGCTTCCGAGCAACGCTCCTGCACTCAGCGCGATCACGAGCGGCCACGGCTCCACGCGCGGCCGGGCGCGCCACACGATCCACGCGACGATCGCGATCAGCACGACCGGCCCGAGGACGTCGATGCGGAACAGGCCGCCGACGGCATCGGTCATGCCCCGCCACACGAAACCGGGGAGACCGGTGATCGCGTCACCCAGCGAGCTCTCGTTGCGTTGTCCCTCGGTGCCCCACCCGAGGTACCAGGCACCCCAGACGAGCGCCGGCACCGACACCGCCATGAGCGCGAGCTTCCACCCGCGCCGCAACAGCGTGGCGATGCCGACGACCATCGCCATCGTGACACCGGTGCCCGAGCACATCACGCCGATGGTGAGCAGCACCCACACGCCGACGTCGCGCCGGCCGAACCGCTCTCCGCGTTGCGGCATGAGGAGCAACGCACCGAACCCGAACGCGAGCGGGCTGATGATGGTGATCTGCCACGCGGTGCTGAGGTTCTCCCAACCCACGGCCATCACCACGAAGAGCGCGGCCACCGCGGTGGCGAACGGGGCCACCACGCCGACGCGGAGCAGCACGCGCCAGAGCATGTGTGTCGCCACCAGCTGCACGAGGATCAGCAGCGCCACGTAGGGCCAGTAGGAGCGCATCGCGACGAGTCCGTAGATCCCCTTGAACGCGAGGATGGGGAGCGTCGTCCAGTGCTCGAAGTGCGGCGCGAGGATGCTGTCGCGCTGCGGGTTGGAACCCAGCCCCCGGGGGGTGATCACGACCCACTCGTCGCCGCTGAACCCCTGGTCACGGTTCACCCACACCAGCACCGGCACCGCGAGCACGAGCGTGCCCAGGTGGACCCACAACCAGTTCCGGCCCGAGGGCCCGCGGCTCGACTGCGGCACGAACGTGGGCGCGGTCGACGTACGACGGCTCATGCGGCGCACTCCAGCAGGTGGCCCACGTACCGGGAGGGCGCGGCCTCGGCCGCGAGCGCAGGCGCCTCCGCCCGCGCACCGCGGGCGAGGGCCGCGAGATCCGCGCCTTCGAGGGCCGCCCGCAGGTCGGCGGGCGAGGCCGACCGCGCGAGCACGGCGCCCGCGTAGCCCGGCGGGACGTTCGCCGACAGCGCGGGCGTGAGCAGCACCGGTGCGGCGTAGGCCAGCGCCTCGGCCAGCACCCGCGACCCCGACCCCTGGTCGCGGTAGCGCGTGGTCTCGTAGGGCAGCACCACGAGGTCGCAGTCGTCGTAGGCCTGGCGCAAACTGGCGTCGTCCACCCGGCGCTCGCGCACCATGAGGGCGCGTCCCACCCGGCGCTCCCCCGGTGGCTCCTCGTGGAACTCGCCCCCGAGGTGCCGGACCACGACGTCGAGGTCGCGCACGGCCTCCAGCAACGCGGGCAGGCCCTTCTCCCACCGGTCGTCGCCGACGAACAGGAGCTGGGGGACTTGCCGGGTTTCCCGGGCCGGGCGCGGCGCCGGGTCGGGGCCGACGAGCCGCGTGGTGCTCACCGCGGACGCGGGCAGGAACTCCTCCATCGTGCGGCGGGCGGTGTCGGTGTGGGTCACGAAGTGCACCCCACGCTCCGCGAACTGGGCCAGGCGCGCCCGGCGGAGCCGCGCCGACCCGTTGCCCAGCACGTAGTGCCAGGTGCGGTGGAGGACGCGCACGCGCGCCACCGGCCCGACGACCCACATCGCGTCGTGGGTGTGCAGGTCCAGCACGAGATCGGCCGCGCGGAGGTTCCACCGGGTGCGGTCGAACACGTCGGTGCCGTGCCACGCGGCGCGGCGCAGCGGATTGCGCGAGCTGGGGACGCGTGTGCGGATCTCCCGGAACTCGCCGGCGCCGCACGGGCGCGGGCCGAGGTAGCGGACGTCGTGCCCGCGCGCCGCCAGCTCACCGCACACCAGCCCTGCATATGTGGTGTGCGACGGGGTCTTGTTCACGACGGCGACGCGCACCGGCGCACGCTACGACGTGGCGGCGATGAATGTCGCGATGGCCTGCCCGAGCTCGGGGCCGCGGTCCTCCTGCAGGAAGTGGCCGCCGCCCTCGATCGTCACGTGGGCCTGGCCCTGCGTCCCCGGCACCCGGCGCAGGAACTCGGCGTCGCCACCCCCGGTGATGGGGTCGCTGTCGCTGAACGCGCAGAGGAACGGCTTGTCGTACTGCTCCAACGACTTCCAGGCCTCGACGTTGGCGTCGTGCTCGGGGTCGTCGGGAGTCGACGGCACCAGCTTCGGGAAGATGCGCGCCCCGGCCTTGTGGTCGTCGTCGGGGAAGGGCGCGTCGTAGGCCGCGATGACCTCGGCCGCCAGGTCGGTGGTGGTGCCGAAGTTGATGATCTGGCCGACGGGCAACGACGGCGTCTCCGCCGCGAACTGCTGCCACGCGAAGAACGCGTCGGTGAGGTGGCCGTCGCCCGTCGGCAGGCCGGTGTTGCCGATCACCACGCGGGCGAAGCGGTCGGGCTGCGCGGCCACGAGGCGCAGGCCGATGAGGCCGCCCCAGTCCTGGCCGAAGAAGGTGGCGTCGCGCAGGTCGAGCACGTCGAACACGAGTTGGCTCATCCACGCCACATGGGAGGCGTACGTGTAGTCGTCGACGCTCGCCGGCTTGTCGGAGCGACCGAAGCCCACGAGGTCGGGCGCGATCACGCGGTGGCCGGCCTCGACCAGCACCGGGATCACCCGGCGGTACAGGAACGACCACGACGGCTCGCCGTGCATCAGGAGCACCGGCGCCGCGTCACGCGGGCCCTCGTCGAGGTAGTGGACGCGCAGTTCGGTGCCGTCCGCGGCGATGATGGCGGCGTAGTTGGGTGCGAACGGGAACTCGGGCAGGTTGGCGAACTGCTCGTCGGGGGTGCGCAGGACCTTCATCGGGTGTGCTCCTGGAGTGAGGATGACTAGGCGGGGGCTTCGACGGGAAGCGTCTTCGCCCGGGCGGGCATGGAGGCGCGCAGGTCGGCGACGAGGTCGTCGCGCAACGCGCGGCGGGCGGGGTCGTCCCAGAGGTTGTGCCACTGGTGCGGGTCCTCGGTGAGGTCGTAGAGCTCGCCTTCGGTGCCCTCGTAGTGCACGCCGCACTTGGTGAGCACGCCCTCGCCCCACGTCTCCTCGAGCCCGTTCGGCACGCCGTCGGTGCTCTCGTCGTACACCGTGCAGGTGAAGCCGTCGCGCACGATCGACGCGAAGTGCATGCCGTAGCCCGGGAACTGACTGTCCCACTGCGTGAGCGCGCGCTCGAAGCCGCGCTTCGCGGCGTCGGCGTCGTCGACGGGCAGTGCCTGCCCCTGCATCCACGCCGCGGGCTCCACGCCGGCGATGGCACAGAACGTGGGTGCGAGGTCGACCTGGCTCACCGGCGCGCCCACCACCGCGGGGGTGACACCGGCGTTCACTGCGGGCCGCCACACGAGCGGCAGCCGCATCAGCGAGTCGACGTGCCACGGCCCCTTGAACAGGAAGCCGAGGTCGCCCTGCAGCTCGCCGTGGTCGGTGGTGAAGATGACGTCGGTGTCGTCGAGCCGGCCGAGGGCGGCGAGGTGGTCGAGCACCCGCCCGAGCGCCTCGTCGATGAGCTCGTTCATCACGTGCACACGCGCGTTGAGCTCACGCACCTGGTCGTGGGTGAGCTCGTCCGGGTGCCAGTACATCGGGCCCCCCTCCGCGTTGGCGAAGGTGCGGTCGTACCAGCCGAGCCAGTGCGCGGGCCGGTTCTCCAGCACCGCACGGATCGCCTCGGGCGAACCGGGGTGGCCGGCCGGCAGGTCGAGCTCGCGCCAGTCGACGCGTTGCATCTCCGACTCGGGCGGGTCCCACGGGTGGTGCGGGTCGGGGAAGCTCATCCAGCAGAAGAACGGGTCGTCGGCGTCGACGGTGTCGAGCCACTCGATGGTGCGGTCGGCCGTCCAGTCGGTGTGGTAACACTCGCGCGGGATCAGGTTGTGCTTCGTCTCGGGCGCGCCGGTGTCACCGCCGGGGTGCGCGCCGAGCAGTTCGCAGAACGACTCGAGGTGCTCGGGGTGGTGGTCGGCGACCCAGCGGCCGTAGTGCTGCACCGGGTTGTGGTTGAACGCGGCCACGTGCGCGGCCTGGATCGAGTAGTCGAAGCCGCGCCACGGGCCGGTGTCGCCGCGCCGCCAGCGCTTGTTCTCCTCCCACTTGTTCTGGAAGTCGAACGCGGGCTCGAAGTGCGCCTTGCCCACGAGCGCGGTGCGGTAGCCGCCCGCGTCGCGCAGGTGCGCGGCGATGCTCGGCGCGTCCTCCGGCAGAGCGACGCCGTTCGACGTGACCCCGTGCGTGCGCGGGTACTGGCCGGTGAGGATCGTGCAGCGCGCCGGCATGCACACCGTGTTGTTGGCGTACATGCGCGAGTAGTTCACGCCCTGCGCGGCGAGACCGTCGACGACCGGCGTGCGCGCGACCGTGCCGCCGGTGCACCCGAGGGCGTCGTAGCGCTGCTGGTCGGTGGTGACGAAGAGGATGTTGCGCTTCGGCACGGGCTCAGCCCGCCTTCGGCGCGCTCGCGGCCGCCCATCGGCGCACGTGCGGGAGGTCGTCGTCGAGCCAGTAGGCGTCGTCCTCGGTGACGACCATCAGCTCCTCGAACTTCGCGCCCACGCCGTCACGGCCGATGTGCGGCTCCACCGCCCACACCCCGGGGGTCGGTCGGTGGTCAGCGCGCTCGCCGTCGTTCCAGATCGGCCAGCAGGTGTCGTGCTCCATCGCGTCGACGATCGCGGCAACCAAACCCTCGCCCGCGGCGGTGCCGAAGCCCGGGATCGGGCCGGCGTGGTCGGGCTCGGGGCCGAGGCGCATCACGCGGTGACCGAGCGCGCGGTCGGGGTACTCCTGGTGGCAGTTCACCCAGCCGTGGTCGGCGATGACGACGTCGAGCTCCTGGTAGAGGTCGCGGAGCGTGCGCCCGGCGCGCACCCCGGCGAGGAGTTGGTCGCGCATGGGTGCGAGCCCGGCCAGCAGCTCCTCGTACACATCGTTGGCACCGACGACGTGGGAGAAGCCGATGTCGGAGGTGTAGCCGTCGACGACGGGCGCGAGGTCGACGATGACCGCGGTGCCGTCGGCGATCGCCGTGTCGGTCGGGAAGAACCCGCCGCCGCGACCCTCCTTGATGCCCTCCATGCCCGCCTGCGCCCAGCCCGGCGAGAGCATCGTGCGCTCGCCGAACCAGGCGAACGGGAAGTGGAACACCTGGTCGACCCCGCGGGCCAGCTGCGCGGCGGCGATTGCCTCGCAGGCATCACGCTCGGTCATGCCCACCTCGAGCGCGGCGGTGACCTCCTCCGCGATCTCGTAGGCCAGTCGCTGCACCGAGCGGTACCCGGCCAGGTCGGCGTCGGTGGGCGTGAGCGTGGAGTCCGTCATGCGCGCGAGTCAAGCATTTTGGGAGTGCGACTGTCAACATCTATTGACAGTTCCACTCGCAATACCTACGCTGCGGCACGTGAGCACGGCTCCCCTCCCCCTCGACGGGCGCACCCTGCGGGCCGCCCGCAACCGCGACGCCGTCGTGCGCGCCATCCTCGACCTGTACGCCGAGGGAGACCTCCGGCCGGGGGCGGCGGCGATCGCGACACGGGCCGGCGTGTCCCAGAGCTCCGTCTTCCGGCACTTCAAGGACATCGAGGCCCTCGTGGAGGCGGCCATCGAGATGCAGTGGGAGCTGCACCACGAGGACTTCGCCCCGCCCGCGCCGGCCGGCACCCGCACCGAACGCGTCGCCGCCCTCGTCGAACAGCGGGTCGCGCTCTACGACGCCGTCGGCAACGCGAGCCGCGCTGCGCGCGTGAACTTCCCGGAGTCGCCCACCCTCGGCCGAATGCTCGAGCTCCGGCGGGCGCTGCTCCGCGACCAGGTGGCCGAGCAGTTCGCCGCCGAGCTGGCCCGGCGCGACGGTGCCGCACGCGAGGTGCTGCTCGACGCACTCGATGCCGCGTGCAGCCTCGAACAGTTCGAGTACCTGCGCATCGACCGCGGACTCCCCCGCGACGCGGTGCGCGCGGTCGTGACCACCACCCTCACTGCGCTGTTGCGGAAAGGTTCCTGATCCCATGCGTGTCGACCTGATCCCCACCGACGACCAGATCGCCGAGCTCGCCGCCCGCGCGGACGACGGCCCGATCGTGATGCTCAACCTCAACCGCTACCGCGACGTCGCGCAGTACGAGCCCGGTCACCCCGATGCCGACCTCGGCCTGAGCGGGCGCGACGCGTACCTCCGCTACGGGATCGTCGCGCTGGACGCGGTCACCACCCTCGGCGGCCGCATCCTCTGGCAGACCGACGCCCGCATGCTCGCGGTCGGCACCGCCGACGACTGGTACGACGAGGTCGTCGCGGTCTGGTACCCCGACACCGGCGCGTTCCTCAAGTTGGTGGAGCACCCCGGCTACGTGGAGGCCCACGCCCACCGCGACGCCGCGCTCGAGCGGGCCGTCGTCCTCTGCACCGCCGGCGAACCCGCCCCCGCCCTCACCCCTCCCTTCGGCTGAGCCCTCCCTTCATGCGTCAATGAGCGCGGATATTTCGCCGCGATCGACGCACGAACGTCAGAGGCGGTGGCGCTGGGCGTAGTCACGGGCGAGATCGTCGGGGGCGCAGGCGAGCCAGGCGTCGACGATGGCGCGCTTCACGTCGCGCTTCAGCGCGACCGAGAGGTCGACGAGCACCGCGGGGTAGCCGTCGAAGTGCTCGATGGTGAAGAAGCCGCGTCGGCCCTCGGCGAGGATCGCCTCCTTCTCCCCCAGGTCCTCGGTGGTCAGCGCCAGGATCGGACCGTCGGGCACGGGCGTGTCGCCGAAGCGCTTCAGGTCGGCCTTGCTGAACGGCCGCTCCCACGCGAAGCCCTTGCCGTGCACGAGCCAGGTGCGGTTCCCCCAGCGCGTGCCCACCTCGACGTCGGGCAACGACGCCGCGTGCGCGGCCACCTCGTCCATCGGGATCATCGGGCGACCGTACCCACCCGCGTACCGTGCCCACCATGACCTGGCTCATCGACGACGAGTTCTGGGACGGTTTCGCCACCCGCGCCCTGTTCCACAGCACCTACGGCGGCGCCGACTTCGGCGAGTGCCGGGTGGCGGTCGACCGCTTCGCCGGCGCCGACCCCGATCACGGCGGCCCCGATCACGGCGGCCCCGACGAGTGGTTCGGTGCGTGGAACGACCTCGCCGAGGGTCTCGTCGCCGTGGGCGACACCTGCGCGGCCCGCGGCCAGGCGGTGAGCGCCCGCGAGGCGTACCTCCGCGCCACCAACTACTTCCGCACCGCGTACGCGCCCCTGATGGGCGCGCCCGTCGATCCGCGTCTGCGTGCCGCCTTCGACCACGAGTGCGACGCGTTCACGAAGGCCGCACCGTTGTTCGACACGCCCGTCGAACTGGTCGAGATCCCCTACGAGGGCGGCGTCACCCTGCCGGGGATCTTCGTGCGCGCCGACGGATCGGGGCGCGCCACACCCACCATCGTGCACACCAACGGGTACGACTCGAACGTGCACGAGATGTTCGTGGCGCAGGCGATCGCTTCCGTGGCGCGTGGCTGGAACATCCTGTTGTTCGACGGCCCCGGCCAGGGCCGCACGCTCGTGCACGACGACCTGCACATCCGCCCCGACTGGGAGCACGTCGTCACACCGGTGATCGACTGGGCGCTCGGCCGCCCCGAGGTCGACCCCGACCGCGTCGTGCTCGCGGGGTGGAGCTTCGGCGGCTACCTCGCTCCCCGCGCCGCGTGCTTCGAGCACCGCATCGCGGCGCTGTGGGCCGACCCCGGCCAGTGGGACCAGCGCACCGCCGTCGCACGGCTCCCGCTCTCCGACGACGACAAGGCGAAGTTCCCCGACGTCGACCCGCACCTGCTCGACGACATGGAGAACTGGTTGCGCGGTCCCGACGCCGACCCGTCGTTGCGCTGGCGGCTCGTGCAGCGCGGCTGCTGGGTGCACGGCGTCGACACGATCTACGACCTGTTCCGCGACATGTGCCGCTTCGAGCTCTCGCCGTACGCGGGTGACATCGAGTGCCCCACCCTGCTCACCATGGCCGAGGGCGACGTGATCGCCGCGCACGCTCGCGACCTCTACGACGCGATCGGGTCGTCCACGAAGGAGTTGCTGCAATTCACCGCGGCCGAGGGTGCCGGCGGCCACTGCGAGGGCACCGCCCGCCGCCTCTTCCACCAGCGCTGCTACGACTGGCTCGACACCACCCTCCGCTGACCTCTCCCGCGACGTTGCGTCGCTCGCATCCGCTATGGGGAATTCTTCGACGCAACGTCGATGAGGGCGTGCCAGTCGGCGACCATGGGGTTGCTCACGTCGATGTCGTCGCCGGCCACGCCCCACTGCACCATCGCCCGCGACGCGGTGATGCAGATAATCGTCATCGCGAACGCGGTCCAGTACTCGAGGTGCTCGAGCGGGCGACCGGTCGCGCGGCTCCACCGCTGCCACGTCTCCTCCGGACTCGGCAGCGCGAGCGGTGCCGGCGCACCCCGGCGTGAGCGGGCATCGAGCATGAGGCTGTAGCCGACGTCGGCGAGCGGGTTGCCCACGTACGCGACCTCGAAGTCGATGAGCGCGCGCACGGTGTCGCCGTCGACGATGCCGTTGACGAGCCGGGAGTCACCGAGGCACACCGCGGGCGCATCGTCGCCGCCGGGCGGCACGTGCGCGCGCAGCCAGTCGAGCGCGGCGAGTTGCTTCGGCGCGGGCCGCGACTGTCGAGCAACGACTCGCCAGTAGTCGAGCACGTCACCCACCCCACCACCGTCGCCCGCACCGGTGACGGTGCGCGGTCGGTACCTGCGCCACGTCGACGGAGTGCATCGCTGCGAGCGCGCCGTGGAACGACTCCCACACCGCACGCTGCAGGTCGGGACCACCGGCGCGCAGCTCCTCGTCGTCGTGGTAGCCGTGGCCGCCCTGGTCGTTCGCCACCTGCTTCCGGCACGTGCGCCATCACGAAGCACTCCCGACCGAGCGCGCCGGTGCCGGCGTCGATGCCGAGGATCTCGGGCACCGGGCCGCCGGCGCGGTGCAATCTTGTCGAGGATGCGCCTCCCGCACCGCACTGCGCCGGTGTACACCACGCTCGGGTCGCCGGGCGCCTTGAGCACCATCGTCCGGGCGCCGCCCCCGCCCACCGCGCCGATCCGCCACGCGCCGCTCGAGTGCCCGCCGCCGAGTCGCCGCACGGCGATCGTGGTGATCGACGGGTCGACCGTCTCCTGCAACCACTCCTGCAGCAACGAGGGTTCGATCGGGCTGTCTCCCGAGGTGTCGACCATCCGTCTACCTTCTCATCTGACCGATCGGGCAGCGCAAGCGGGGGTCGAGATGCCGAGCGCCGAACACGAAGAGATGGTGACGCGCATCATCGCTGCCGGGATGCGCACACCCGAACAGGCCGACGTGGACCTCATCCGGGCGATGCGCGACTCCGAGCTCGCCGCACCGCGCCCCGAGATCGACGACGTCGACATCACCGACACCGTGCTCGGCGGAGTGCCCTGCCTCGACGTGCGTCCGCTCGACCGCGCCGCCGACCGTGCCGAGGCCGGCACGCTCGTGTACGTGCACGGCGGCGGGTACATCTGGATGCGCGCCGAGACCCACCTCGCGGTCGCCGCCGCGTTCGTGCGCGAGACCGGGTGCCGCTGCTCAGCGTCGACTACCGCTGCGCGCCCGAGGACCTGTTCCCCGCGCCGGTGGAAGACCTCGTCGCGGTCCACCGTGCGCTGCTCGACGACGGCGAGCCGCGGCGCGCACCGTTCGCGGGCGACCTGCCGGCGGTGGGCTGGTGGTCGCCGCCCTGGCTCGCGCCGCGCGACGCCGGCATCCTCCCCGCCGCAGGCGTGAGCATCTCGCCGTGGAGCGACCTCGCCGTCACCGGCCCGTCGGCCGACACCGCCGACGACCCGGTCGTGAGCGGCAACGCCCTGCGCATGATGGCCGACCTCTACCTCGCCGGCGCCGACCCGTACTCGCCGACCGCGCCGCCGCTGCGCCGACCTCACCGGCCTGCCCCCGCTGCTCGTGCAGGTCGGCACCTGGAGTCGCTCCTCGACGACGCCCGCCGCCTCGCCGACCGGGCCCGCGCCGCCGGGGTCGACGTGACCCTCTCGGAGTACGAGGACGTGATCCACATGTGGGTCGTGACGGGCCCCGACATCCCCGAGTCGCTCGCCGCCTACCGTGAGGCCGGCGAGTTCCTCCGGACCCACCTGCTGCGGGAGACCCCATGACCATCACCGAGTCCGGCCCGACCGGCCAGGTCCGCACCTACTGCCGTCTCTGCGAGGCCGGTTGCGGCATGGTCGCCACTGTCGAGGACGGCCGCCTCGTGCAGGTGCGCCCCGACAAGGAGCACCCGATCACGCAGGGCTTCGCCTGCAAGAACGGCCTGCGCGCGGTGGAGGTCCACAACGACCCCGACCGTGTGTTGCGACCGCAGCAGCGCATCGAGCAGGCCGACGGCAACCACCACTTCGTCGACGTGTCGTGGGACGACGCGCTCGCCGGCATCGCGGCGCGACTGAACGAGATCATCGCCGAGCACGGCCCGCGCGCCGTCGGCGTGTACCTCGGCAATCCCAACGCGTTCAACGCGATGGTCGTCGGCGCCACGATGACGTTCCTCGGCGCGCTCGGCACCGACCGCATGTTCTCCGCGGTCACGCAGGACTGCGCGAACAAGTACCCGATCTCCGAGCTGGTCTACGGCTCGCTCTCCGCGCAGCCGATCCCCGACCTCGCCCGCACCGACTTCCTCATGCTCATCGGCACCAACCCGCGCGTGAGCAAGTCGTCGTTCATGTGTGTGGCCGACCCGGTCACCGCGCTCAAGGAGGTGCGCGACCGCGGCGCGCGCGTCGTGTTCGTCGACCCCCTCGACGTGGAGCCCGACGTCGGCGAGGTCGTGCAGCTCCGTCCCGACACCGACGCGTACCTCCTCGCCGCGATGCTCCACGAGATCCACGCGACCGTGGGCTTCCGCCTCGGCGCCTTCGAGGGACGCGTCGAAGGGCTCGACGAGGTCGCGGCGTTCGTCGCGCCCTACTCCCCCGAGGCCGTCGCCGACATCGTCGGCATCCCCGCCGATCGCATCCGCGAGCTGGCGCAGGCCCTGGCCGCGGCCCCGAGCGCGGCGATCCACGCCTCGACCGGCCTCAACATGGGCCGCCAGGAACGCGCTCGCGCCTGCTGGTGCAGATGCTGCTGGTGCACCGGCAACCTCGACGCACCTGGCGGCAGCTACTTCGCCGCCCGCGCTTCCCGCACACGCCGGGCGTCGTCGACCGCTCGGCCGCGCCGTTCCAGGAGACCAAGTGGGGCGCGCCTGCCGCCCGGTCGGCATGCTGCCGTGCGCTCCTCCCCGAGCTGGTCGCCGATCCCGACGAGCCTCTGCGCACTGATCGTGGTCGCCGGCAATCCCGTCCTCACCATCGGCGGCGGCGACCGCCTGGCCGAGGCGTTCGCCGACCTCGACCTGCTCGTCACCCTCGACCTCTACCGCAACGCGACCGGCGAGCCCGCCGACTACGTGCTCCCGCCACCGACCAGTTCGAGCGTGAAGACCTCAACACGTTCGTGCAGGGCGTGCAGGTGCGACCGTCGATGCAGTGGACGGGCCGGGTCGTCGCACCCGAGGGCGAGGCCCGTGAGGAGTGGCGGATCGCCGCCGACCTCGTCACCGCGATGGGCCGCGAACCGGCGCTCCCGTCGTCGCTCCCCGACCCGCTCGCCACCATGTACGACGGCCAGCTCGCGCACCGCGACCTCAGCGTCGACGCGACCGCGCCGCGGGCGGCACGGTCGAGTTCGAGGAGCCGGGTCCGGGTGGCTCCCTCGACCGGCTCGGGCTCACCGGTCCGATCGTGTGCGTGCCCGAGGCCCTCGAGTCGACGGCTCGCACGCGGGCACTCGATCTTCGCCGAGCTGCAGGCCGACGCCGCGGCCGAGCGAGCGAACCGCTTCAGCATGATCACCCGTCGCACGCTCGGCACCATCAACACCTGGATGCACAACCTCCCCGCCGGCGAGGAGGACGCCGCCGGCAACCCCTTGATGCACCCGAGCGACGGCGAGCGCCTCGGCCTCGCCGCCGGCGCGGTCGCGACCATCCGCAACGAGCGCGCCACGATCGAGGCACCGGTGCGCTTCGACCCGCGCCTGCGGCCCGGAGTGGTCGCGATGACCCACGGGTTCGGCAACGCGTCCACCACCGGCATGCGCAACGCGCAACGCCGCGGCGGGGTGAACGTGAACGCGCTCGCCCCCACCGGGCCCGACGCGTTCGACCCGGTGAGCTGCATGCAACAGGTCACCGGGATCCCGGTCGAGGTCACCGCGAGCTGACGAGGGCACACACAACGATGGGCAAGGGCGACAAGAAGACCGAGCACGGCTACGGCGCGTTCGCGAAGGACGACTGCGACGACGCGAAGCGCGGCGAACCGAGCGGCACGCTCGAGGCCTACGCGGCGTCACGTGGGCTCACCTTCACGTGGCAGAGCCAGCTCGGCGCGTACCGCGGCATCCTGCCGGCGTTCCCCGAGTACATCTTCAACGTGATGACCGGAGTCCTCCCCGGCGGCGCCGTGGGCGCGCTGCAGCACGAGCTGCAGGAGGTGGAGCTCGACCAGTCGCGCGGGATCATGTGGGGCGGCGAGTTCCACGGCACCCACTACACGGTGAAGGGCAAGGGGTTCTGGAACACCGTCCTGCCCGTCGAGATCTTCGACAAGGCGCCGCCCAACGAGCCGTTCGCGGCCAACGCACTGTGGGCGCCAGTCACCGCCGGCGTGGCGCGCGTGTCGCCGCTGCTCCCCCGTGAGCTGATCCGCCGCAAGGAGCGCGTGGCCGCGGGCAACCCCGAGCTGAGCGAGTGGGGCGCGCCGGGCTACCGCATGGAGGGCTGGAAGCTCCCGCCCGAGGTGATGCAGGCGATCGTCGGCGGTGAGGTCGGCGAAGTGCTCCGCACGTTGCCCCACCCGCACGTCGAGCTCATGCTCGACCACGGCGGGGTGGCGCTGCGCCGCAACGGCTTCGTGATGGACGACGACCGCCTCGACGACCTCGCGCACGCGCTGAGCCGCGTGGTCGAGGGTCTCCGCACCGCGGTCGAACCGTGGTTGCGGCCGCAGCCGCTCACCGCCACGCTGCCGCCGCCCGGCGCCGAGCCGCCGACCGAGTTCCCCTGGTACGAGTGGGCCTGGGGGCCGTGGGTCGACATGTACGACCAGGCGGCCAAGGAGTTGGGGCTCACGCGGGAGGATCCGGTCGAGTACCACCGGGCCTTCCCGGCGCAGCCGATCCCGGGCGCGGCCCACGGCGTGCTGCGCGGCGCGCTCCCGGGTTGGGACGGAGTCGACGGTCGCCTCGTGTTCACCACCCACGGCCGCGGCACCAACAACACCGTGCGGGCGGGGGTCGTGATCGCCGCGCCCGCGGGCGCGCCCACGTTCCCGCCCGGTGGGCAGAAGCTCGATGAGACCGACCAATACGTGGAAGTCGTCGACGGCATCGCGGCGATCTGGAACCGCGTGCGCACCGCCGGCGAGCTGCAGGCCGCGCCCACGCTCGAGCGCGCACTCACGACCGCACGCCAGGTGGGGCTCGTCTAGACCAGTTGCTCCGCGGCGCGGCGCAGCACGTCGAGGTGACCGGTCGGCCACTCGGCCCCGCCGCGCAGCGGGTTGACCGCCACGTATCCGGCACCGGCATCGCGCCAGCGCGCCACCGCGTCGGGCAGCCGGTCGAGGTTGTCGGCGCGCGCCCACACGTGCCCTTCGAGCCCGAGTGCGTCGGGGTCGCGCCCGGCGTCACCCGCCGCGGCCCGCACCTCCGCCCACGCCGCCTCGAAGCCACGCCCGGGCTGCACCTGCGGCATGGGGAGCCAGCCGTCGGCGATGCGCCCCACCCGTGCCGTGGCCCGCGGATCGGCGCCGCACCCGAGCCAGACCGGCACCGGCCGCGCCGGCAGGGGCACCACCCCGGCGGCGTCGACCCGGTCGGTGGCGCCCCTGTGGTCGACCGTCTCTTCCGTCCACAGTCGCCGTAGCAGCGCCACCTGCTCCTCCATCCGTGCGGCCCGGGTGGCGAACTCCTGCCCGAGCGCGTCGTACTCCACCTCGTTCCAGCCGATGCCCACGCCGAGGCGCAGCCGCCCTGGCGCGAGCAGTTCGAGCGTTGCCGCCTGCTTCGCCACGAGCGCGGTCGGGCGTTGCGGTAGCACCAGCACGTCGGTGACGAGTTCCAGGTTGCACTCGCGCAGCAGGAACGCGAAGAGCACGAGCGGTTCGAGGAAGGGGTCGGCGTGGTCGTACGCGCCGTCCCAACCGGGCCGGGTGCGGGAGTCGGCGCCCAGCACGTGGTCGAACACGAGCAGGTGGTCGTAGCCGGCGTCCTCCAGCGCCCGCACGAAGGCGACGATCTCGTCGGGGTCGACCCGGGTGAACTCGGCTTGCGGGAACACGGCGCCGAGACGCACGCTGGGACCTCCACTGCTCGACGTCCGGAGTGACCCGTGGCCACCGACCCATCCTGGCACGACGTGCTCGCGATCCGCGCCGTGCTCGATCGCTACGCGTCGGGCATCGACCGCAGGGACTGGGACCTGTTCGCGTCGTGCTTCACCGAGGACGTCGTCGCCGACTACGGCCGCAACGGTCGCTACGACAACCGCAACTCCTTCGTGCTCGCGTTCGACGAGATGCACCGGCCACCCGTCGGGCGCACGCTGCATCGCATCACCAACCACGACATCACCGTCACCGGCGACACCGCCCACGCCGTGTCGTACTTCGACGCGATGCTGGAAGCCGAGCACAAGGGCTTCCAGTTCCTGCACGCGATCGGCACCTACACCGACGAGCTCCGGCGTGGCGACGACGGTTGGCGGATCTCCCGGCGCGTCACCGAGACGGTGATGTTCCGCCGTGAGCGCGACAAGTTCCTCGACTGAGCCCGGCCGCCGCCACGAGGCGACGGTCCGGCTCACGGACGCGGCACGGGATACCGTGCGCACATGGCGGGTGGGGCACCTTCGGGAACGGTGACGTTCCTCTGCACCGACGTCGACGACACCTCGCAGCTGCGCGACGACTCGCCGGCCGAGCTCGCCGACGCGCAGCGCGCCCACGACGCCATCCTCCGTGGTGTCATCGAGCGTCACCACGGCCACGTGTTCGCGACCCGCGGCGAGGGGTTCGCCGCCGCCTTCACCACCGCGGCCGACGCCGCGGCGGCTGCCGTTGCCGCGCAGGAGGAGCTGCGCGACGACGACCTGGTCGAGTTCCGGGTGCGCATGGCGGTGCACACCGGCGAGGCCGCGCCGCGCGGGGGCGAGTACGTCGGCCCCGAGATCAACCGCGCGCGCCGCCTGCTCGCGCTTGCGCACGGCGGCCAGATCCTGGTGTCGGACACCAGCGAGGTGTTCCTGCGCCCGCGTGTCGCGTTGCGACCGCTCGGCGAGCAACGGTTGCGCGGGTCGCAGGGCCGGATGGGCGTGTACCAACTCGTCGCCGACGGGCTCCCCGCCGACTTCCCGGTGTTGCGCAGCGAGGTCGCCTTCGTCGGCAACCTCCCCGCGCAGCTCGGATCACTCGTGGGCCGGGAGCCCGACATCGCTGCCGTCGCCGACCTGGTGCGCAGCCGACCGCTCGTCACCCTCCACGGGATGGGCGGCGTGGGCAAGACCCGCCTCGCGCTCGAGGTGGGGGCCGAGGTCGCAGGCGAGTTCCCCGACGGCGTGTGGGTGGTCGATCTTGCGAGCGTGGCCGACGACGGGTCGGTACCCGCCGCGGTGGCCGCGCTCCTCGGTGTCACGCCACGCGGCGACCTGCCCCTCCTCGCCTCGCTCGTCGACGCGCTGGCCGGCCGCCGGATGCTGCTCGTGCTCGACAACTGCGAGCACGTGCTGCCGGGCGCGGTCGCCACCGTCGAGGCGCTGCTGGGCGCCGGCGGTCCCGGCCGCGTGCTGGCCACCAGCCGCGAGGCGCTCGGGGCGGCGGGTGAGGCGCCATACGGCGTCGGCCCGCTCGGGCTCGAGGGCGGCGCCGACTCGGAGGCGGTCACGCTGTTCACCGAGCGGGCCCAGGCCGCCCGTCCCGACTTCGGGATCCGCGACCCGGCGACCGCGGCCGCGGTCACCGACATCTGCACCACGCTCGACGGGCTGCCCCTCGGCATCGAGCTCGCCGCCGCCCGCATGGCCGCGATGAGCGCCGAAGACGTGCGCGACCGGCTCGCCGACCGGTTTCGTCTGTTGCGTGGCGCGGCCGGCGCCCCCGAGCGTCAGCACACGCTGCACCACGCGGTCGAGTGGTCGTACGAGCTCCTCGACGACGACGAGCGGGCGCTGCTCGACGCCACCGCGGTGTTCGCCGGCGGGTTCGACCTCGCCGCGGTGTGCGCGGTCCAGCAGGTCGACGACGACGTGGAGGTGCTGCGCCACCTCGACTCACTGGTGCGCAAATCACTCGTCATCGCCGACCTCGCCAGCTCGCACACGCGCTACCGCCTGTTCGAGACCATCCGCCAGTTCGCCGAGCACCGGCTCGCCGCGCGCGCCGACGGCACCGGCCTCGAGGTCGCGCGCGACCGGCACGCGGCGCACTTCGCCCACGAAGCCGCGAGTCGGTGGGACCAGTGGAACGGCCCGCGTTGGCGCTCCACCGTCGACTGGGTCGAACTCGAGCTCGGCAACCTGCGGGCCGCCTTCCGCTGGAGCGCGGCACGCGGCGACACCCACACCGCCACCGACCTCGCTGCGCACGCCGCGTTGATGGGCTTCTCGGTGCAGTTGTTCGAGACACTGGAGTGGGCCGAGGAGCTGCTCCCCGCCGCCGACGCGGCCGACGAGTCGCGCCTGCCGCGCCTGTACACCGCCGCGGGCTACGCCTGCTTCGCAGGCCGCGCCGAGGCGGCCCGCGCCAACGCGCACCGCGCCACCGAGCTCGAGCAGGACGCCCGATACGAGGCGTGCGAACCGGGTTGCGCGACGTTCATCGAGGCGCTCGGCAGCGTGTACTGCGGCGACCTCGACCGCTACGTCGAGCTCACCGGCGACGTCGCCACCCGCTACGGCGCGGCGTGGCTACGGGCTCGCGTCGTACGTCGACGGGCTGCAGTCGGCCGGCCGCGTCGACGAGGCCCTCGCGCTCGCCGAGGAGTCCGTGGTCGCGGCGCGCACCCTCGGCAACCCGTACTGGGTCGCGTACTCGTTGTGGATCGCGGGCATGGCGTTCTCACACCGCGACGCGCGGCGCGCGTTCGCCGCGTGGGACGAGGGCACCGCGTTCGTTCGCCAGCACCGCGTGCAGTTCTTCGAGGGGTTCCTCGCGCGCGATGCGGCCCGTCTGCACACCACCGACGGCGACGCCGAGGCCGCGCTCCTGCTCTTCGCCGACGCCATCGCCGCGTTCCACCGCGCCGGCAACGTGCCGCAGCTCGTGATCACCCTCGCCAGCGTGCCGGCGCTGTTCGCGCGGCTCGACCGGCCGGCACCCGCACTCACCCTGCTCGGCGCGCTCGCGAACGAGCCGTCGAGCGCGCACCACGTGCCGGAGATCGACGACCTCACCGCGCGCCTCACCGCCGAGGTGGGCGACGACCGCGCCGAGGAACTGCTCGCCACCGGCGCCACGCTCGGCCTCGGCGACGCGGCCGTGTACGCCCGTCAGCAGATCGACGTCGCCCGCCGCGAACCCCGACCCGCCCCCACGCGGCGCGCGGCCCGGCCCGGCGGCCTCACCCGGCGCGAGCTCGAGGTGCTGCGGCTCGTGGCCGACGGGCTCACGTCGCAGGACATCGCCACGCAGCTCTTCATCTCGCCCCGCACGGCGGAGCACCACGTGCAGAACATCTACACGAAGGTGGGCGTGTCGAGCCGGGCGCAGGTCACCCGCTGGGCCATGGAGCACGGCGCGCTCACGGAGTAGGCCGCCCGGCGCGCCGCCGGTACCCAACCGTGGGTACGGGTCGCGCCTACCTACGTACCCACGTACCCACGCATCCCCGAAAGATGCGTAGTTCCACCGATGTGCGGGGGCCGGCAGATCCGGAGAATCGCCCTTGACACCGGCCGCCGGCCGGTCCGCACCCGAAGGGGAATCCCATGATCCTGGCCACCACGCAGGTCGAGAACGTCGACCAGTTCCTGAAGATCTTCGGCACCAAGGGCGCCGACAAGCGCGCCGAGCACGGCTCGAAGGGCGCCACCGTGTTCACCGACCCGTCCGAGGAGAACCGCGTGTGGGTGCTCTTCGACTGGGACGCCGCCGGCTGGGCGAACTTCGTGTCCGACCCCGCGGTGCCGCCGATCCTCCAGGAGGCCGGTCACCTCGGCAAGCCCCAGTCGGCCGAGTTCCTCGGCACCTACGGCGCGTAGGAGCCGACGATGGGAACCTCACTCGACCGCCCGGCACGCGTCGGGCTCGTCATCGACCAGTCGGGCCCGCTGTCGTTCATGGGCATCGCCTGCGCCAATGTGGCCCGCATGGTCGTCGACGACATCAACGCCGACGGCGGTGTGCTCGGTCGTCCGGTCGAGCTGTTCGTGGAGGACAGCGCGACCGACGACGACGTGGCCGCAGTGGTCGCGCAGAAGATGGTCGACCGCGACGTCGACGTCGTGATCGGCGGCATCTACAGCTCGACCCGTCAGGCGATCAAGGGCCCGGTCGTCGACCAGGCCGGGAAGCTCTACCTGTACCCCGAGCAGTACGAGGGGCGCGAGAGCCACCCGCTGATCTTCTGCACCGGCCCCGTGCCCGCGCAGCAGATCCTGCCGTTCTTCCCGTGGCTCATGGAGCAGACGGGGGCGCGCACGTTCTACCTGCCGTCGGCCGACTACATCTGGCCGCAGGTGCTGAACGAGCGGGTGAAGGAGGTCGTCGCCGAACGTGGTGGCGAGATCGTGGGCGAGCAGTACTTCCCGCTCGACCACGAGGACTACGCGGACATCGTCGCCGACATCATGGCGACGGGTGCCGACGTGGTCTTCAACACGATCGTGCCGCCGGGGCTCACGCCGTTCCTGCAGCAGCTGCACGATGCCGGATTCCACGACCGGGGCGGGATCGTCGTGTGCACGTACTTCGACGAGAACTTCCTCAACCTCGTGCCGGCGGAGCAGGTCGACGGCCTCTACGGCTGCCTCGACTACTACCGCAGCGTCGACGACCCGTTCAGCATCGAGTTCCTCAACCGCTACGAGCACCGCTTCCCCGGGAGCGCGCTGTTCACCGCGGGGAGCGCGTGCACCGGCGTGTACCGGGCGCTGAAGATGTGGCAGGTCGCGGTGGAGGAGGCAGGTTCCCTCGACCAGGACGACGTGATCACGGCGCTCGACCACGCCCGCATCGACGCCGGCCCCGGTGGCCCGGCCGAGATGGTGCCCGGTCAGCACCACGTCCGGATGAACATGTACATCGGCCGCTCGGAGGGTGGGAAGTTCGTCGTGGCGAAGAGCCTCGGCCACATCGACCCCGCCGAGGCCGAGGTCACGGCACTGGTCTGACGACCGGTGTGACGATCGTCAGGGGCGCGGGTCCCCGCCCGCGTCCCTGACCTCGTCCGTTCTGGCGCTCCTTCCGCGTGAATATCACGCGCAAGTGGCGCCAGAACGTGGTTACAGGTAGGTGGGGATAGAGCCCGACGCGGTCGCCGCGTTCGCCGCGTTTGCCGCGTTCGCCGCGGTCGATGTGGTGTCGGGAGCCGGCGTGGTCGGCGTCACCTGGGTGTGGATCTCGGGGCGCTGGTGGTGCCAGCCGTGCTCGACCCGGTCGGCGAGGTGGGTCGCCATCGCGGTGAGTTGGTCGTCGGAGAGCTTCGCCCCTCCGTGGGTCGCCTGGATGCCCTGCTTGAGCGCGCCCACGAGGTCGTCCTTCGAGACGCCCTTCGTCGCCGCCAGCGAGGTGAGGCTGTTCCCGCCGGCGCGCAGCTCGGTGCGGAGCCGGTCGGCGCTCTCGCCGAGGAGCTTCGCCGCCGCCGAGAACGCCTGGTCGACCCGGCCGAACCGGTGCCCGTTGTTCCCGTTGCCGGCGCCCAGCAGGCCCCAGGCGTTCCCGTTGCCGATCGCGCGCACGTCCATGCAGCTCACTCCGTGTCGACAGTCGTCCCGAGCGCCCCATCGGCGCCGCGGCCACGGAAGTGAGGAGAACCCCGCGAAAACCCTCAGCTGTGCCGGGCGGCCGCCGATGTGGCTGGCACAGCCACGGACGGCGGAGGGGTCGACGGCGGTGGACACATGAGCATCGGTGCCGTCGGGTCCGGCGGCGCCCCCATCTGGCCGCGCGTGCCGGTCGAGGCACCGCCGCCGAACGCGCCCTCGGTCGCATCCCCGGCCGCAACGGAGCAGCCGCCCGAGCCGATCCCGGTGCCGCCGGTGAAGCCCACCACCACACCCGAGGGTGTGCCCGTCGACGTCGCGCGCATCAACGCCGCCATCGCGATGGCCGTCGCCGCCGATCTCGCCGGGGGCCACGGGATCGGATAGCGACCCGTTCGCCCGAATTCCTCGGTTGGCGCCCGGGCGTGTCGATGAGGGCAGGCGTGACGAGCATTGCGGCCATCGGAGGCCCCTGGGGTGCGGCAGGTCCGGCGGCCACGAGTGGCGCCGCACGCGCCCACGGCACGGGTGCCGCGACCCGGTCGACGTGGACCGGCGCCAGCCCCGTGGTCGGCGGGCACCAGGGTGCGTGGGACCGCATGCACACCGCGGTTGCGAGCGTGGCCGACCTGCTCGACACCTCGGCCGTCGCGGTGAGCTCGCAGCTCGCCGCCGGCAAGCGCCTCGTGGAGCTCGCCGGGGCACGCGGCTACACGAAGCAGCAGGTGGTCGACACCGTGAGCCAGGCGCTCGCCGCGAACCCCGCGCCGGGCAGCGCCGGCATCACGCCGTCGATGTACGACGCGATCGCCTCGCGCATCGTGGGGACCCGCATCACCGACTGACCCCTCCGCCCGTCGCAGTTGCCGCCGGGTGCGGCGGCGGCCATCATCACCCGATGGCGACCACCGACGACGCGGTCTTCACCTTCGACACGCTGCTCACCCCCGAGTTCACCCGCACCCCGCAGCCCTACTTCCGGCAGATGCGCGCCACCAACCCGGTGATGCGCACGCCGTCGATGTTCGGCGACGCCGGGTCGACGGTGTTCGTCGGCCGGGGCGACGACGTCGAGACCGTGCTGCGCGACCCGCAGCGCTTCTCGTCGAAGTTCACGGAGAACAGCACGCTCGGGTTCCCGTTGATCCCCATCACCGTGGACCCGCCCGACCACCACCGCTACCGGCGGCTGCTCGACCCGCTCTTCGGCCCGAAGCAGATGGCGCGCCTCGAGGGTGCCATCACCGAACGGGCGAACGCGCTGATCGACGCGTTCGCGGCGCGGGGCGAGTGCGACGTGGCCGAGGAGTTCGCGGTGCCGTTGCCGTGCGGTGTGTTCCTCGACCTGATGGGCCTGCCCTCGGCCGAGCTCGACACGTTCGTGCGCTGGAAGGACGGCATCCTGCGCGGCGGCGACGGTTCACTCTCCCCCGACGACCCGGTGCGCGTCGCCGCGCAGCTGGAGTCGACGGCACGCTTCGAGCAGCTCATCGAGGAACGGCGGGCAGAGCCCCAGGACGACCTGCTCTCCGTGCTCGTCGACGCGGAGATCGAGGGCACGCCGATCACGCAGGAGGAGCTGCTCGGCATCTGCCACATCATGCTGATCGCCGGCCTCGACACCGTCACCGACAGCCTCACGTGCTTCTTTGCGTATCTCGCCGAGCACCCGGAGCAAAGACAGCGCATCGTCGACGACCCGTCGGTGATCCCCGCGGCGGTCGAGGAGCTGTTGCGCTACGAGTCGCCGGTGCCGTTCATCGTGCGCGTGGCCACGGGCGACACCGAGGTGCGCGGCGTGCCGGTCGCCAAGGGTGATCACGTGGTGTGCCTGCTCGGTTCCGCCGACACCGACGAGCAGATCGTGCCCGGTGCCGACACCGTCGACTTCGATCGCGAGGGCAACCGGCACTTCGCGTTCGGCGTGGGCATCCACCGCTGCCTCGGCTCGCACCTGGCGCGGCTCGAGCTGCGCATCGCGCTCGCCGAGTGGCACCGCCGAATCCCGCACTACCGCGTCCCCGACGGCGTGGAGCTCGCGTTCACGCCGATCCTCCGCCAGGTGGAGCACCTGCCCCTGGAGTTCAGCCCCGCCTGAGCGGTGTCACGGCGTCGACGCTCGGCAGTAGTGCGAGACGTAGTCGGGGGTGAACTCCGGCGCAGCGGTGGTGAGCTCGGAGACCTGGGTTGCGACGGTCTGGTACTGGCCGTCGGCGCTCACCGGCAGGATCCCGTCGTTCTGGGCGACGATCGCCTGCAGCGCCTGGAGCGCCGGCCGCACCGTCTGCAGGATCTCGTATTCGTTGTCGTTGGCCTGGTCGCGCAGGGCCATCACACAGTTCTTGTCGAGGTCGCCCGGCTGCTCGATCCACTGGTTCATGACCGGGATCTCCTGGATGTACTCGTTCGACAGGGTGTCCGCCTGGTTCACCAGGTTGGTCACGTCCTGCGCGTCGGGCGTGGTCTGCACCACCGGCGGCGGCAGCACGTTCGCCGCGTCGTCCACGAACATCGAGACCGCGCCGAACTTCGCGGGCAGCTTCGGGTCGGCGTCGGCCGCGTAGGGCGCAAGATGCGGGTGGTCGACGACGAGGAGCTTGTCGACCTCGGGGATCTCCTTCGCCGCGATCGTGACCGTGCCCGCCTTCATGTTCACCTTGGGCTGTGAGAGCTCGACGATCACCACGTCGTGCGACGCGGGCGCACCGTCGATCACCACGGCGGCGTTCGGCGGGTCGTCACCGCGGAAGAACAGCTTCGTGAACTCCTTCAGGTCGAGCGTGCCCGCTTCGCGGCCCGGGCGGTCGGCGAACCACACCGGCGCGTCGACACCGCTGAGCGTGAGCTTGCCGTCGGCGTAGCGACCCGAGTCGGCGTGCACCACTCCGAGCACCGACTCCTGGGGGAACGGCACGTCGGACGACGACTGCGCGAGTGCTGTGGTCGGCGCGAGCACGACTGCACCGAGCAGCGCCGCACCCACCGCCAGTCGTGTCAACGATCCGCGCAGTTCCCGACGCATCCTGCCCATGACTTCTCCTCCGCACGCTCCTGCAGCGCGCCGAACGTACAAGGACGCCTCGAGGTGCTGGAGGAACCGCGGAGAAATGCCCAGATCTGGGGGGGTCGCCCGGGGCGACTGGCCGACTCAGCCGTCCTTCTGCCCGAAAGCAGCGATCACAGCGCCGACCAGCATCACGACCACACCGACAACGACGACCGCGACCACGCGACCCAGGTCGTCGAAGGTGTCGACGGCCGACATCACGCCGCAACCGCCGGCCGTCATCAGGAACCCGATCGCGAGGACGAGGAGCCCGGTGCGGCGCGACGGCCACCCGCCACCGGAGAGGCTCGGACCTCCGTCGTTGCCGTAGATCATCTCGTCGTTCCCCACGACCCGATCGTGCGCCCGTTCCCTTGCCGGGGCGAGAGCCTTCCGACCCCTTCCCGTCGTTCACCGCCTGCCCCCCATGCAGGCTCCAGAAAAGTCAGATATTTTGCCGGGCGTGAAGCGCACTGCCGACAAGCCCGTCGCCAAGCTCGATTTCGCGAACTTCGAGTCACCGCCGGGCAGCCCTGACGACCCGGCGTCGCAGACGATCAACTCCGGCCTCCTCGCCTCCCCCGCGCTCGACCTCGGCGGATCCGTGCTCGTGAACACCCGGGCCCTGATCGAGGACGTGTTGAAGCAGCCGCTGCTCTTCTCCTCGGAGGACGTGGTGGAGCAGGGCAACACGCTCCGGCTGGTGCCACTCAACATCGACCCGCCCGAGCACGTGCGCTACCGCAAGCTGCTCGATCCCCTGTTCGCGCCGCGCCGCATCGATGTGCTCGAGGACGACATCGCCGCGCGCGTCAACCACTTCCTCGACCGGTTCGTCGAGCGCGGCTCGTGCGACTTCACGGCCGAGTTCGCCGAGCTGTTCCCGTCGTCGGTGTTCCTCGGGATGATGGGCCTGCCGTGGGAGGAGCTCGACGCGCTCGTCGCCATGCGCGACGGCATCCTGCGCCCGGGAACCCGCGCGATGACACCGGAGGAGCGCTCGGCGATCCAGCGCGACACCGCGCAGCAGGTGTACCGCTACTTCGACGCCGTCCTCGACGAGCGCACTGCGCACCCGCAGGACGACATCCTCACCCACTTCACCACTGCGGAGGCCGACGGCGAGCGCCTCACGCGCGACGAGATGCTCTCGATCTGCTTCGTGATGCTCACCGCCGGTCTCGACACCGTGACCGACAGCCTCACCTGCTTCTGGGCCTACCTCGCGCAGCACCCGGAGCACCGGCAGGCAATCGTCGACGACCCGGGCGTCATCCCCAACGCGGTCGAGGAGTTGCTGCGTTGGGAGACGCCGGTGCCGTCGGGCGTGCGCTGGGCACGCGAAGACACCGAGGTCGGTGGCTGCCCGGTGGAGGCGGGTCACCACGTGCTGGTGAACATCAGCGCCGCGAACCTCGATCCCGCCGAGTACGACGACCCCATGGTGGTGCGCTTCGACCGCGACGTGAACCGCCACCTCTCCTTCGGCGGCGGCGTACACCGCTGCCTCGGTTCGCACCTCGCGCGACGGGAACTGCGGGTGGCACTGCGCGAGTGGCACAGGCGCATCCCGGAGTACTCGCTCTCCCCCGGCTACCAGGTCACCTACAAGCCGCCGCTGCGCTTCGTGCCCGACCTGCAGCTCTCATGGGACACGGCGACGGTGCGACCGTGAGCGCGCCGCTGCACGTCGTGCAGTGGGCCACCGGCACCACCGGCAAGGCGTCGCTGCGTGCATTGATCGAGCGTGACGACCTCGAGCTCGTGGGCGTGCGGGTGTACGCACCCGAGAAGGTCGGCCAGGACGCGGGCGCGCTCGTCGGCCTCGCCGACACCGGCGTGGTCGCCACCGACCAGACCGCCGACATCCTCGCCCTCGCCCCCGACGTCGTCGTGTACATGGGTGGCGTGGAGAGCAACCCCGACGGCTGCTTCGCCGACGTGGTCGAGCTGCTGCGCGCCGGCATCGACGTGGTCGCCACCGGGTCGTCGTTCGTCGACATCCGCGCGTTCGATCCGGCGCGGCACGCACCCATCGCCGCCGCGTGCGCCGAAGGGCGGAGCACCTTTCTCGGCCTCGGCATCTTCCCCGGATTCTGGGGCGAGGTGATCGCACCGATGCTGTCGCGGCTGGCGTTCCGCACCGGCAACATCGTCGTGCGCGAGTCCCTCAACTACGCGGGCTACGACAGCGCACCGCTCATGTTCGACGTGATGGGTTACGGCCAGCCGCCCGACTCCACCCGCGCGCGCCTCAGCGATCCGAGCCACGCGGCGGCCGCGTTCGTCGGCACCGCGACGGTGCTCGCCAAGGCGCTCGGCACCACAGTGGAGCGCATCGAACCGTTCCGCGAGACGGTCGTCACCGACACCGACCTGCAGGTGGCGGCAGGGACGATTCCCGCGGGCACCGTCGGCGCCATGAAGCTCGGGCTGCGCGCGCACTGCGGCCCGCTCGTGATCACCGTCGAGCACGTCACCTGGATGGGCCCCGACGTCGCGCCCGAGTGGTCGCAGCGCGAGGGCTACGAGATCGAGTTCGACGGTGCGCCCACCATGCGCGCCAACCTCGTGCTCGGCACGCAGGGTGAGGACCACACCGACATGGGTTGCCTCGGCACCGCCATGCATGCCGTGCACGCCGTCCCGGTGGTGCACGCGGCGGCGCCCGGGGTGATCGACCTGGCCGACGTGCGAGCGTTCGTCGGCCGTCCGTTCTGAACGTCGCGAGTCAACGCGAGACCTGAGGGGGAAGCAGTGAGTGGAGTGAGCCCCGCCCGCGTGGGCGTGTTGATCGACTGGCTCGGCGAGAACGACGAGTACGACGAGAACATCATGCCCGTGCTCGAGATGGTCGCCCAAGACTTCGTCGCACGTGGCGTGGTGGAGCGCCCGGTGGAGTTCGTGGTGCGCGCGGTGCAGGGGCTGCCCAAGGGGTCGTTCCGTGCGGTGCGTGACGCGTACCACGAGCTCGTCGACGAGGACTGCGTGATCGTGTTCGGCCCACAGGTGTCGGAGAACGGAATCGCGCTCGCGCCGTTCATCGATGCCGCGCAGGTACCCACCATCACCCTCGCCGCCACCGAGGGCATGTTGAACGAGTACTCGTTCGCGCTGCCGTCGGGGTCGCTCGACGAGGAGCCGATCATCATGGCGCGCGTCGCCGCACTCGACGGCGCGACGTCGGTGGCGATCGCGTTCGAGGACTCGCACATCGGCCACGAGTACCTGCGCTCGGCCCGGCGGGCGTGCGCGAACGAGGGTCTGCGCATCACGGGCGAAGCCGCGATTCCCCAGGTGGAGGCGGACAAGCTCGCCGCGGTCAAGGAGCTCGCGGCCGGCAATCCCGACGCACTCATGCACGTGGGCTTCGGCCTCGGCCTCGTGGGCGTGAACACCGCGCTCGCGGAGATCGGGTGGGCCCCGCCGCGCTACACCACGACCGCGTTCGAGTTCGCGGCCACCAGCGACTGGTGGCGCAACGAGCTGCGTGACTGGATCGGCCTCGATCAGTGGGACGAACGCAACGAGATCGCCCAGCAGTTCCTCGACCAGTTCGAGGCGAAGTACGGCAAGCGACCCGAGTACTTCTTCCCGCTCGTGTGCTTCGACATCGGCCGGGTGCTGATGCTGGCGCTCTCGCAGGCGCGGCCGCTCACCGGTCCCGGCGTGAAGGAGTCGCTCGAGCGCATCAAGATGCTCCCCGCCTCGTGCGGCGCGCCGGGAACCCGCATCCGCTTCGGCAAGTGGATCCGCCAGGGCTGGATGGGCAGTGAGTTCCTCGTGGCCCGGCGGGTGCTGTCCGACGGCAGCGCCATCGTGATGCACGGCACCATCCAGGGCCTCGTGCCGCCGTACGAGGGCTGATAGCAGCCCGGTGTCGCGCCCCACGCGAGTGATCCAGTGGGCAACCGGGTCGGTGGGTTCGGCGCAGTTGCGCGAGGTGATCGACGATCCCGTGCTCGAGCTCGTGGGGCTGTTCGTGTTCAGCGACGCGAAGGCGGGCGTCGACGCCGGCGATCTCGTCGGTCGCCCACCCACCGGCGTGCGTGCGACCACGAGTCGCGAGGAGATCCTCGCCCTCGACGCCGACGTGGTGCTCCACGCTGCGAGCAAGGGCTACGCCGAGAACTCCAACCTCGACGACATCGTGGCGTTGCTCGCGTCGGGCAAGAGCGTGATCACCACCACGTCGTACAACCACCTCGCGACCTACGGTCACGATGCCGACACGCTCATCCCCGCCGCGTGCGACGCCGCAGGTGTGTGCTTCCACGCCGCGGGTGAGAACCCGGGCTTCATGTTCGAGCGGCTCGCCACCGGGCTCACGGCGCTGTCACAGCGCGTGGATCGCATCACTGTGCAGGAGTTCGTGGACTGTTCGCCGGTGAGCGCGGCCGAGATGCTCGTGGAGCTCATGGGCATGGGCAAGGCACCGGCCGAGGTGACGGTCGACTCGCCGATGTTCCGCGCGGTGTCGGTCCAGTACGAGCAGGCGCTGGCCACGACCGCGGAGTTGCTCGGACTCGAGATCGACGAGATCGTCACCGATCTCGTGACCGCGACCGTCGACCACGAGGTGACCACCCCGCACTTCACGTTCGCCCCCGGCACCGTGGTGGGCCAGGTGATGCGATGGTCGGCGCGGCACGCCGGCGTCGCCGCGCTCGTCGCCGAGGAGTACTGGACGGTCACGAGCATCCCCGAGTGGGACTACGTGGCCGACGGGCAGTTCTCGTTGCGCGTGATCATCGAGGCACGCCCGCGATGCAGGTCGACCTCCAGATCGAGAACAGCGCGCTCCCCGACCTGCCCGACACCACGGGCGGCCAGCTCGCGGTGGCGATGACCGGAGTGCTGCCGCCATCCCCGACGTGCTCGCGGCGCCGCCAGCGTCGTCACACCCCGCCCGTTCAGGGCCTACCGCTGGCGTACCTGATATTTGGGTTGGGGACCAGCGACCGGCTGGGTATTCCACCGGGATGGACACCACGGGCTGGACCATCTTCGTGATGCGATTGCGATCATCGGCATCATCGCCTGGCGTACAGGCAGGCGGACGACGCCGATAGCGACACATGCACACTCGACGTTCCTTCCTCGGCGCAGGCGCGATCGGCGCCGCCGGTGCCGCGGCGTTCCTCGCCGGCAGCCGCTTTGCCTTCGCCGCTCCCGCCGTCCCCGCCGACCTGACCCTCCCGACCGGCGCCGACACGCTGGGCCAGGGCACCTTCTCGCTGTTTGAGCAGAGCGACCTGAACTTCCAGACGCTCATCGCCCTCGGTGGCGCGGGCATCAACTCGCAGGTGGGCGAGGTCACGACCGTCGTCGCGCAGGCCGGCGCGGCACCCGGCGGTGCGACGTACCAGTCGCTGTTCGACGCGTTCGTCGCGCAGGGCAACCGGCTCGAGCAGGCGGCGGCCGACGCGGCGAAGGCGAAGCAGACCGTCACCGCGCGCGACCGCTACCTCCGCGCCGCGCAGTACTACAACCAGGCGCTGTTCTGGGTGCTCGGCACGTCGACGCCCGACCGCGAGGAAGACGTGTACCTCGCGATGGACGCGGCGTTCCACGAGTCGGCGAAGCGTCAGGCACCGGCGTGGGAGCCGCTCACCATCCCGTACGGCAAGCAAGATCTGCACGGCTGGTTCCTCCGCGCCCCGGGTGCGACGGGCAAGCGCCCCACGCTGATCATGAACAACGGCAGCGACGGCCAGAACGTCGACATGCTCCCCCAAGGTGGCGCGGCCGCGCTCGCACGCGGGTGGAACGTCGTGTTGTTCGAGGGCCCGGGCCAGGGACGCGCGCTGTTCGTCGACCAGATGCCGTTCACGCCCGACTGGGCCGGGGTCATCACGCCGGTCGTCGACACGGTGCTGAAGCGCAACGACGTCGATCCGAAGAAGGTCGCGCTCATCGGTGTGAGCTTCGGCGGATCGCTCGTGATGCGCGCCGCGGCCGAGGAGCACCGCCTCGCCGCGGTCGTGTCGGACCCGGGTTCGGTCGACGAGTACGCCGCGTTCCCCTCCACGCTGCGCGACGTCGCGGCGAAGGGTGACGCACAGACCGTCAACGCGACATGGGCGAACCTGATCATCCCGGGGAGCACCCCGCAGGAGACGTTCCAGTTGAAGAAGCGACTGGAGATCTTCGCCACCGATGCGCTCGCGCAGGCCCGCACCGGGCAGGTGCCGACCGACTGGTACGGCTTGTCGCGCAAGATCCAGGAGTTCACCCTCGGCGATCTCACCGACAAGGTGCGCACGCCCACGCTCGTGATCGACTACGAGCTCGAGGCGTTCTACCCCGGTCAGGCGAAGCAGCTCTACGACGCACTCCCCGGCAAGAAGGAGTACGTGGAGTTCACGACGGTCGAGGGTGCGCAGTACCACGACGCGCCGATCGGCTCGCAGTGGCACGGCGAAGTGGTGATGGACAAGCTCAACGCGCTCGTCGCATGACGAGGCGGGCGAGCCGGGTGTCCCCGGCCCGCCCGTCCCGACGAGGCGTTTCGGATCGCGTCAGCCCTGCGAGGATTTGCCCGTCTCGAGCAGCGTCTTGAGGTCGCTGAGGATCCAGGCCCAACCGCCGCCGCCCTCGTTGAGCTTGCCGTCGCTCGTGGTCGCGGCGAGCACGTTCGGCGCGTCGGTGACGTCGTGGGTGACGGTGAGGCGCGTGATCCCCGAGTCTTCCTCCGAGAGCTCCCAGGTGAGCTGGGTGAAGCCCTCGGCGGTGGTGTCGGGCGTGAAGTTCGCCCGCCACGTCTGCACGAGACGCGTGGGCGGGTCGCACTCGAGCACCTCGCCGTCGATGAGCACCGGCGGCGCGCCGAACTGCTGCATCTCGGGGGTCGACGGCACCGCGTACAGCCCGCCGGGCTTCAGGTCGTAATTGCTCGGCGCGCCGTAGCCGTAGCGGCCGTTCCACGCGGGATCGGTGATGGCGTCCCACACCTGCTGCATGGGCGCGTGGATGTAGATGCGGTGCACGGTCACGGTCGTCTGCGTCGCGTTCGTCATTGCGCTTCCTCCAGGGAGTGCTTGAGGTCGGTGAGCGCCGACACTTGGCGCTCGGTGTACTTGTCGATCCACCGGTCGTGGATCAGCCGGATCGGCACGGGGTTCAGGAAGTGCAACTTCTCGCGGCCTGAACGCCGGGTCACGACGAGACCGGCCTCCTCGAGCACTCGCAGGTGCTTCATCACGCCGAAGCGCGTCATCTCGAGCTCCGACTCCAACTCGGTGAGCGTGCGGCCGTCACGCACGAAGAGCTGGTCGAGCAGGTACCGCCGGGTGGGATCTGCGAGGGCCTTGAAGACGAGGTCGTCGTCGTTCACCCGGTCAAGATACGTGACTCTTTGGTCACATGTCAAGAGGTGGCCGGGGAAGTGCTTGCACCGGCTCCGGGCGGTGGCGAGACTGCGCGGATGTTGCGGAGGCTGGTCGCCGGGCAGGCGGTCGTCGCGATCGTGGTGGGCGTGCTCCTCGCCGCGCCGGCCACCGCCGCGAGCAAGCCCCCCAAGCCGACGAAGCCGGCCGCGCCGAAGGTGAGCACCTGTGGTGACGACCCCGTCGGCGACGGCATCGCCGAGCAGGTGGGACCGGTCACCGACCACCCCGCCGAGGACATCGTCACCGCGTCGGTGAAGCGCAGCGGGAGCAACGTCGTCGTCGAAGACCACCTGGCCGCCGACCTCCCCGCAGGCGCCGCGCCTCGCGCTCGGCGACTTCGGCGCGCTGCGCTGGTGGTCGACACCGCCACCGACACGAAGGGCGTCAGGCGCGGCCACCCGCCAGATCGGCGCGGTGCTGAAGAAGGAGGGGTGGAAGGTCTGCGTGTACGACTGGGCCGCGAGCACCAGACCGATCTCACCGTGGCACCGGTCGTCAACGGCTCCACGATCACCTTCACCGTTCCGAAGAGCAGCGTGCCCAACCTCGGCAAGACGTTCTTCTGGCACGCGGGCACCGAGGCGGCCGCCACTCCCCTCGGGTCGACGCTCTACGACGACCGGTGCCCCGGCGGCGGTGGGTTCGACGCGCCCGACACCGAGTGGACGCGCTCAGGCGCCTGACCGGAGCAGGGCGTTGACGCGGGCGGCTTGCAGGGTCTGGTGGTCGCGTTCCGCGGTGTTGGGCGCGTTGCGGGCGGCGTCGGCGTAGAGGCGCGCGGCGAGCTCGAGGTTGCCGTTCTTCTCGTGCAGGTAGGCGGCGACGGCCTCACGACGTGGCACACCCTCCCCCACCTCGGCGAGCGCGGCGAGGCCCGCGGGTGCGCCGTCGGCCTCCCCCACGGCCACGGCACGGTTGAGCCGCACCACCGGCGTGTCAGCGAAGCGCAGCAACTCGTCGTACCACTCGACGATCTGCACCCAGTCGGTCTCCTCGACACGCGGCGCGTCGGCGTGCAGCGCGGCGATGGCCGCCTGCGCCTGGTACTCGCCGAGCCGGTCACGCGCGAGCGCAGCCTGCAGGATCTCCACCCCTTCGGCGACGAGCGCGGAGTCCCACTGGGTGCGGTCCTGCTCGGCAAGCGGTACGAGGCTGCCGTCGTCACGCGTGCGACTCGCTCGTCGCGCGTGGTGCAGCAGCATGAGCGCGAGCAAGCCCTGCACCTCGGGATCATCCGTCAGCGCGGCGAGTTGGCGGGTCAGACGGATCGCCTCCGACGCGAGGTCGACATCACCGGAGTAGCCCTCGTTGAACACGAGGTAGAGCGTGCGCATCACCGTGCGCGCGTCGCCCGGACCCTGCAACCCCGCGTCGTTCACCGTGCGCTTCGCCCGAGTGATGCGCTGCGCCATCGTCGCCTCAGGGACGAGGTACGCCTGCGCGATCTGGCGAGTGGTCAGGCCACCCACCGCCCGCAACGTGAGCGCGACCGCCGACGACGGCGTGAGCGCCGGATGTGCGCAGAGGAAGTAGAGGCGCAGCGTGTCGTCGTCGCTCGGCACGTCACCCGCGGCCGGCTCGGTGTCGTAGCGCACTTCGCGGTCGCGCCGGGCCGACTCCGAGCGGGCCCGGTCGAGGAACGAACGCCACGCCACGGTCACGAGCCACGCCGCGGGATCAGCGGGTGGGTCGTCGCTCCACGCGGTGAGCGCCTTGACCAGCGCGTCCTGCACGGCGTCCTCGGCCGTCGCGAAGTCGGCACCGCGACGGACGAGGACGCCCAACACGTGCGGGACGAGCGCCCGGAGCTCGACGTCGTCGATCACCGGAGGCCGGCTACTCGTCCATCGTCGGCGGCTCGCTCATGAACGGGCGCACCTCGAGCCACTCGTAGATCGGTTCGCCGTTGGCGCCCGGCGCAGCCGACAGCTCACCGGCGATCTCGACCGCCCGCTCGAAGGTGTCGACGTCCACGCACATCCAGCCGGCGATGAGGTCCTTGGTCTCGGCGAAGGGGCCGTCGACCACCGCGGGCTTGCCCTCGCCGCCGTACTGCACCCACGCGCCGTCCATCGACAGCGCCTGCGCGTCGACGAGCTCGCCGGTCTGCTCCAGGCGGTCGCCGAGGTCCTGCATGAACTTGATGTGGGCGTTCACCTCGGCGGGGGCCCACTCACTCATCGGGATGTTGTTCACGGGGGCGGGGGCGCCGCGGTAGTGCTTGAGCAACAGGTACTTCGCCATGGTGGTTCCTCCTGAGGGGGCGGCCCGTGCGGCCACTTGTACCCGGAGGACGGAGCCGATCCCCGGATCTCGACATCCTCGCCGGACAATTTCAGCGAACGAAATGCGCACTGACGACTTGCACCACAGATACCTTTTCGCCCATGACGAGCGCAGCGCCACAACCCGAGGCAGCCGGACCGGAGCGCACGGGATGCCTGCGCGGCCTCTCGACCGCGTTGATCTGGATCGTGGCGGTGTTCTTCATCGCGGCGACGATCCCGATGTTCATCTTCGCGACCGTGCTCTCCAGCACCGTGTTCTGGGTGCTGACGATCCTGTTCGGCTCCGTCGCGATTGCGTGCATCGTGCTCGGCGCAGTCATCTCGTGGCCGCGTCGCTGACGCCGGCTACTCCCCCGCGGCGTCTCCCACGCGGAAGTGCGGCTGCAGACCGCCCTTGAACACGTAGCGTTGGTTCACGAGCTGGCGCATCACGAGGAAGTCGCCCTTGTAGCCGCGGTGGTCCTGCGCGCCGAAGGTGATGTTGGTGCGGGCACCGCCGATCGCGGAGGGGAACATCTTGATGCGCTCGAGGCCGAGCTTCATGCCGTGCCCGTTCATCATCGGAGCGTTCACGATCGCCTCGGCGACGACGCGCCCCATGTCGTACATGAGCGCGATCACCACGTGGTCGACGCGACGGCCGAAGCGCGCTTCGAAGCGGTCGAGCAGCGCGTTGTAGTTGGGGTTGGCGTCGGGACCGTCGGGCCCGGTGAGCTGGTCGACGCCGGTCCACCCTTCGAGCGCGCGCATCCACGCCTCGTCGTGCGGCGCCCACATGAACGCGGCGTTGCACACGCGCGGCGGGTCCCACCCGATGCGGTCGAGCGCGGCATTGAACGCGGGCGTGGTCCAGCCTGTACCCATGTAGACGAGCGCGTCGGGCGCGACGCGATCACGCACGTCGGCGAGGATCGGGTCGAGCTCGCCGTCGGCGGGACGTCGTTCGAGAAGGTGCTCGAACACCACGTGGAGGCCCTGCATGCGGGCCTGATCGGCGAACCAGGAGCGGTACTCGATGTCGCCGGTGCCACCGTGCTCGCCGAAGAGGGCAATGCGCTTCCATCCCTGCTGGGCGACGTAGTTGGCGACGAGCGCCGCCTCCTCACCGTGACCGCCGTTGGGCAGCGTGAAGCAGTACTCACCGTGGAACTGCGACGACCCGACGATGCCCACCGTCGGCACCCGCCGCGCCTCGACGTGCTCTTTCAGCGCCACCGAGTTGTCGCTCACCCCCGGACCGATGACGAGCAGCGCGCCCTCGTCGACGAGGCGGTGGTACTCCTCCACCGGGTAGCGGGCCGCCCGCGTCGGCAGGCCGACGGCCACCCGCGTGACGAGCTCGACCGCCTTGGTGAGGCGACCGCAGTTCATCGCGTCCTCGAAGGCGAGGATCAGCGGGTCGAGCAGGTCACAGAGGAGCTCACCCGGCTCGTAATCGACGAAGAACCCGATCTGGATCGGCTCGTGCGTGTAGGCACCGGCGGAAGTGTCGTCGTGCGCCGGCGGCCGGATGACGATCCGCTCCGCGTGCACGTCACCCTCGTTCCCCGACGGCGCCTGAGTGTTCGCCTTCTGCACCGGAGTCGGCGTGACACCCGAGTACACGGAGGAGGTGGCGCAAGGCGTGCTCATTGCGGCTCAGGCTAGGAGCGTCTGGGAGTACCACGCATCTCTACCCGTCGGGGTTCAGATCGGTCAGCCGTCAAGAGCGAACCGGACTGGCGAAGAATGAGCGGCCCGAAGGCCCCCGAGTGTTCGAGCGTTGCAACGCTGCACCGACAAACTGCGTTCGTCGTCCTCTGTCTCAACCCCATATTGCCCAAGTAACGTGATTGGGTGGCCGAGGCGAAAGCGCTCTCCAGCATCCTTGGTTCTTCGTGAGCGGTGACCGGGCCAGCGCGTGCGAGTTCTGCCGGATCCTCAACGGGACGAGTGACGCTCGAATCGTGGGCGAGACTGCGACAACACTTGCATTCTTCCCACACAATCCTGCGACGCCGGGCCACACGCTCGTGATTCCAAAGCTTCACTTCCCTGACTTCTGGAGCCTCGACCCATCGACCGCAGGTGATCTCGGGAGAGCGTCTCTGCGGGTCGCCCAGGCGATCCGCGTGGCCTTGCATCCAGAGGGCCTGAACCTCATCAACTCATCTGGTGGGGTTGCATCGCAGACGATCTTCCACGTCCACTTTCATGTGGTTCCTCGCTGGTCGACAGATGCGATCGGTGCGATTTGGCCACCCAAGCAAACGTGGCCTGAGGAGGTGGAGGACGCCTTGGCCGACGCCGTACGCTCCGCCTTTGCCGGTGTCGAGTCATGAGCTAGCCCAGCGACCACGAGTCCGATGCCCACCAGCAAGAGGGCCCCAAAGAACAGGACAAGAGTCTGAGACTTGAAGCAGGACTTCAGGCTGTTCCTCGGATCCGCCGTGTAGGCCTGGGCATTGAGCGAAAACAGTTCCACCTCTGAATCTGGCTGGCGGACCTCGTCGTATAGACACCGGAAGAGTCTCTCCTGCCGAAGGAAGTAGCTATCAAGCAGCCAGAAGACGAGAACCGGCACGAGCCCCAGAGCTGCGAGGTACCAATTCAGATGAGCGGCCGAGAAGCCGTAGAGAGCGAGAGCAACCGTAAGCGCCCATCCTTTGACCAGAAATGAGTTCGTCGCTTGCCTGCTGACGACGGCCTCGATGAACTCCAGATGCTTGATCTTGTCGGGATCGCTCATCGAATGAGCGTCCTACACGTTGTTTCGGATCGTGACGGCTTCGTCAGCCCAAGCCGCAAGGTTGTCCGAGATGTGGGAGTAGACGCTCTTGCTCGTCGAGTAGGGAGGGTCGTAAGCCTTGACGACCTGTGACAGCGCGAGGCCGCTCTTCAAGGTGAACGTGGTGAACGGGTTACTCCCCTTCGGGCTCTGCTTTCCGGCGGCGTTTAGCAGATTGTGGACGTAGATACCGACCACACCCTTACGGGCGTTCCAGGCGGTTTCGATCTCGTAGTTGATCCACTTCCGGCCTGCGGTCTGAGCGCCGATGAGTACGACTGCGCAGGACTTCCCGTCGAGCTGATCGCCGATCCACTTCTTGATTGCGGGGGCTCCACCGGCCTTGATCGTCTCCCAGTCGTTATCGGAGACCGGCGCATTGCCCTCGATCTTCCCCATGTTGCGGACTTGAGATGCCCGCCATGCATCCTGATCGTAGTGAAAACTGAAAAAGCACTTCCTGCCCATGTCGTCTCCCTGCGCTTAGCCTGTATTGCTGATCACCGTACGCCAGGGGTGTGACACTTATCCGAGTTTCGTGCCGAATCAAGCCCCACGACATGTCACGACGAGTGCAATGGTCTGAGATCTTGGACCGAGACCGAAGTCTCGACATGACGCCCGAACTTCCGCTCAGACCCCATGGAGACTGCCGACGGGCGAGCCGCGACTCGCCGCGCCTCCGAGGGTTACAAGAGCGGGGTCGGAAAGCCATCGGTCCTTCGGTTCGACCAAGCCTGGCGAGTCTTCTGGGTGCCAGCGTGGCGGCGAGACCGCAGGCTCTCGGCTTCACTAATCACGATCGGTGGTGCCCAAAAAATATGGGTCGGGTCGTGTGCTCGGTGGCGTTCGGTGTTATCGGGGTTAGAGCGAGCGAGCGGGAGCAGCCTCGTCACTGCGCATCCCGATTCCTGCGACTCCAGGCGCGACGAACCGCAGGCAGCGGAGCGCTGACCTGCGGTTTCGTGGTGGGCGATACGGGACTCGAACCGCTGACCTCTGCCGTGTGAATCCGGCCGGGCCCGTTCGTCCACCCTCGTCAGCAGCCCGAAATGCGCTCTGACCTGCGGAAATGTATCACCACGGTTGCCCTCGTCAACCGTGGGAACCCTCACCTCGCGCACTTTTCGCGCACTTGAGGAAGGGCGTCTCACCGGCGACTGGAAAAGCCTCCCGGTCACGTGGATTCCGACGGAACCGGCGTCATCGGGCCGGGTCGTCCCGGTCGACCTCTCCTCGCCCCGATGCCGACCACGACAACCCTAGAGTTTTCTTCTATTCTAAGCTAGAAGTAACGCCGATTGGCACCCGAGCGCAGGAGCTGAGGAACATGATGACGACGCTCGATCCACGTACCACGCTCGGCGACCTCGTCACCGAGCATCCGTCACTCGCTTGAAGCCTCGAGGCGCCAGGGTTTCGACTACTGCTGTGGGGGCACCGCGACGCTCGAAGAGGCTTGTCGCTCGCGCAGTCTCAGTCCGCGGAGGTTGCAGCGTTCCTGGCATCGTCGCAGCTCCCGACGACGAACCTGAGGCCTGGGCGCAGTTCGACATGCTGCACCTTGCCGAACACATCGTCTCCACCCATCACGCCTACCTTCGAGGCGAGTTACCGCGCCTCGACACCCTCCTCGCGAAAGTCATCCGCGGTCCACGGGTTGCGCCATCCGGAGCTGGGCGAGGTGCAACAGCGGTTCGGTGCGCGGCGCTCGAGCCCCATCTCCACCACGAGGAGACCGTCGTGTTCCCGATGCTCGCGGAAGCGGCGTCGAGCAGTCCTCCGAACCGGTGGAACGTTGGTCCAGGAGCACGAGGAGGTGGGTGAGCTCCTCGAACGGATGCGCGCGGCCGCGAAGACGACTACGTGGTCCCCGACGACGGGTGCGCCTCCTATCGTGCGTGCTACGAGGCTCTCGAGGAGCTCGAGCGCGACACGCACCTCCACGTGCACAAGGAGAACAACCGCCTCTTCCCGATGGCACTCGGCCGTTGAACGGTCGAGCCTCCGACCGGCCGCGACACGATCTCGACACCCGCGCCGCGGTCCACGACCTGGTCATCGACTTCTACCGGGCCATCGTGTTCGACGACCTGCTCGGCCCGGTGTTCGACGAGGTCGCCGAGGTCGACTGGACGGTGCACATCCCGCGTCTCATCGACTACTGGAGCCGAGTCGTGCTCGGCCAGCACGGGTACGACGGATACGTGCTCGCCGCGCACGAGCACGTCCACGACCTGGAGTCGTTCACGCCGATGTTGTTCGACCGGTGGTACTCGCTCTGGGTCGAGTGCGTCGACGCGACCTGGGAGGGTCCACACGCGGAGCGCGCGAAGCGGCACGCGGCACGCACTGCGCGCGTGCTCGCCCATCGGCTGCTCGGGGCCGACTGGACGGCACCCGCGCCGCCCGCGACCCCGGCGCTCGACAGTTCCGTACACTCGTGACGATGTCAGGCACGACCGCCCTCTTGCAGGAGCAGGCCCGAGCTCTCGGCGACCCGACGCGCCACCGGATCTTCCGCTACGTCGCGGACGCCGATGCGGAGGTCGATGTCGCGGAACTGACCGCGCACTTCGGCTTCAACCACAACGCGATCCGCCAGCATCTCGCCAAGCTCGTGCGAGCCGGGCTCGTGGTCGAGAGCCGTGCACCGGCCGGCGGGCGGGGTCGCCCACGCCTCCTGTACCGCGTCGATCCCGCGGTCGACAGCCGCTGGGGTGCCACCGGCCCCTACGAGCGCCTGAGCCTGTTGCTCGCCGAAGTGACCCGAACCGGTGCGGCCCCCGTCGACGTGGGTCGGCGCTCGGCCCTCCGGTCCGTCGAGGCGGGGCGCGTCGGCGACCGCGAGGACGAGCCGGTAGCGGCGCTCGTCGACGCCATGGAACGTGAGGGTTTCGCGCCCGAGGTGCGGGTCCGGGGCAACCGGGTCGAGGTGGTGCTGCGCCACTGCCCGTTCGAGTCCGCCGCCATGGTCGATCCCGACACCGTGTGCGCACTGCATCTCGGCATCGTCGAGGGCGTCGCGGAGGCGACCGGTGGGCGGATCGTGATCGACGATCTCCGTGCACGCGACCCGCGTCGTGCCGGGTGCCGGCTCGTCGCCCATGTCGAGCCGCGTCCTCGCGGTTCCTGAGCCGCCCCGCTCGCGCTCCCACGCGCACGGCTGACTGCGTCAGCCGCGCGCGGCGAGGACCGCGAGCACGACGATCGCCAGGGTGACGCCGACCATCAGCACCGCGGCGGCCTTGGCCGGATGTGCCGGGCGAGACCCGCGTGACGGCGCGCTCACGGCGTGAGCACGACGAGTCGGCGTCGGTGGCAGATCTCGTCGACGTGTCGGTTCACCGCGGCAAGGTCCGCACCCAGCGGCACGTGGGCGAGCAGCTCCAGCACCGCCTCCCGTTCGACTGCGTCCGGGTCGACTTCTCGCACGGTCACGCCGAAGCTGGCGAGCGC
>JAXLRL010000029.1:0-55416 GCA_046331125.1 Acidimicrobiia bacterium | reverse complement strand
GAGAACACCATGACCGTCACGGAACCCACCAGTCCCGCACTCACCGTCGAGCTCGCCGGGCTCGAGGTCGTCGCGTTCGACCTGTACCGCGACATCCACAAGGCGTTGCGGGCCGAGTTGTTCGGCGTCACCGCACAGGCCGGGAGCACCGACCCCGGCGACGCCGACGCCCGGATCGCCGTCGCCACGCGTTGGAACGAGGCCGTCGCGCTCCTCGTCGAGCACGCCGAGCACGAGGACGAGTTCGTGCAACCGGTGATCGAGCGCCACGCGCCGCAGCTCGCGCCGGTCGTCGTGCGCGAGCACGAAGTGCTCGAGCAGCAGATGGCGCAGCTCGAGGTGCTCGCCGACCGCGCCGCGGGTGCGACCGGCGCGAGCGCGCGCTTCCTGGGCCACCAGCTGTACCTCGGCCTGGCGAACTTCACCGCCGCGTACACCGAGCACCTCGCGTTCGAGGAGCTCGAGGTGAACGTGGAGCTGAGCCGGGCGCTCGGCCCCGACGAGCTGTTGGCCGTCGACCAGGCGCTGGTCGCCAGCATCCCGCCCGACCGCATGGGCGTCGCGCTGGGGCTCATGCTGCCCGCGATGAACGCCGACGACCGCGCCGAGCTGCTCGGCGGCGCGCAGCAGGGTGCGCCCGCCGAGGTGTTCGCCGGCATGCTCGCAGTGGCGCGCGGCGCGCTGGCGCCCGCCGACTACGCGCAGCTCACCACGCGGCTGGGTGTGGCCTGACCCGACCGCAGGAGGAGACGGAGTCGGGCCCGCGCGTCAGCGGTTGCCGGTGCGGCCGGCCGGCGGCGCGGGCTCGACCAGCTCCACGAGGATCTCCATGGAGCGGAGCCAGTCGTCGATGCTGTCGCGCCACGGCGCGGCGACGACGTGCTGGATGCCGGCGGCGGCGAACTCGTCGCGTTCGCGCCGGATGCGGTCGTGCTCCATCCCCTGCGGGTCCCAGCCGGTGCGCAGCGAGATCGTGTACGAGGACTCGGGGCGGTCACGCCGCAGCCGTTCGACGATCGGCACCGCCTCGGCCGGCTCGAGCCCGATGGTCTGGAAGCCGTCGCCGCGCGTGGTGCCGCGCACGTACGCCGCCTCGGCCCGACCGCCGATCCAGATCGGGATGTCGTGCGCGGGCTGCGGCAGCACCCGCATCTCGTCGAGGCGGTAGAACTCGCCCTCGAACGTGACGGGATCGTCGCGCCAGCAGGCGCGCAGGATGTCGATGATCTCGTCGGTCCGGCGTCCCCGGTTGTGGAAGTCCTGCCCCAACGCGACGAACTCCGCCTCCGACCAACCAACCCCGCCGACGACGGTGAGCCGGCCACCCGACAGGTTGTCGAGGCTCGCCAACACGTTGGCGAGGTACAGCGGGTGGTGTTGCGGGAGCACCAGCACACTCGTGCCCAGGCCCACCCGGCTCGTCGCGGCGGCGGCCCACCCGAGCGTGAGCAGCGGGTCGTAGAGGTAGGGCGACGGGTAGCCCTGCGACGCCGGCTGTGCCACGTGGTCGCTCACCCACACGTCGGCGAAGCCGAGCTCCTCCGCGAGCACGGCAGCGCGCGTGATGGCTTCGGGCGACGACGCCCGCCCGAACTGCGGGAGGTGGATGCCGAGACTGAGAGGAGCGCTCACGCGTCGAGTATGTCGCGCACTCGGGCGAGGAGCTGACCCGGCGTGAACGGCTTGACCAGCACCCCGCCGGAGTCGGGGTCGTCGGTGACCGACGCGTCGGCATACCCCGACATGTAGAGCACCTTCGTGCCCGGCCGGCGCGCCCGCACGTGCCCGGCGAGCTCGTTGCCCAGCATGCCCGGCATCATCACGTCGGTGAGGAGGAGGTCGATGCCCAGGCCGGCGTCGAGCTGGGCCAGCGCGTCGTCGCCGCAACTGGCGACGTGCACCTCGTACCCGTGCGTGGCGAGCACACGCCGGGTGAGCTCGAGCACCGCGTCCTGGTCCTCGACCACGAGCACGGCCTCCCCGGCGCGGGCGTCGACCGGGTCGGCGGCGACTGCGGGCAGCGACGGTTCCGAGCAGCTGATGGGCAGCCGAATGCGCACGGTGGTGCCCACGCCCGGGGCACTCACCAGTTCGACGTCGCCGCCGCACTCCGCGACGACCGCGTAGACGGTGGCGAGCCCCAGCCCGGTGCCCTCCCCCGGCGCCTGGGTGGTGAAGAACGGCTCGAAGGCCCGCTCCCGCACCTCGTCGCTCATCCCGTGGCCGGTGTCGCTGACGGTGAGCTCGGCGCAGGGGCCGGGCGCCAGCACGCTGTCGCCGCTCCGGCCGCCGTCGACGCTGCCGCGGCGGGTGGTCACCTCGATGCGGCCACCCGCCGGCATCGCGTGACGGGCGTTGACCACGAGGTTGAGGAGGACCTGTTGGATCTGGCCCGCGTCGGCACTCACCGGCAACTCGTCGTCGCTCAGTGCGAACGTGGGCGTGATCGCCTCACCCAAGGTGCGCGTGAGCATGTCGCGCATCTCCCGCACGACGTCACCGAGGTCGAACGTGCTGTGGCTCATCGGCTCCCGCCGGCCGAACACGAGCAGTTGGCGCGTGAGCTCCGACGCGGTCTCCGCGGCGCGACCGATCTGGCGCAGGTCGTCGGCGATGGCCTGCGCGGCGTCGGCGTCGAACGGCGCGCCGCGCTCTGCTTCGCGACGAACGGCGGCGTCGACGAACTGCGCGTAGTTGGCGATCACCACGAGCAGGTTGTTGAAGTCGTGGGCGAGGCCACCGGCCAACTGACCGAGCGACTCGAGCCGTTCGGTGCGGCGGATCTGCGCCTCGAGCCGACGCCGCTCGTCCTCGGCGCGCACCTCGTCGGTGATGTCGGTGTTGAACATCACGACGCCCACCTGGTGCTGCGCGTCGTCGAACATGGGCTCACTGCGCGCGCGGATCCAGTGGTAGGTGCCGTCGCCGTGCAGGAAGCGGAACTCGATGGCGTGCGGGACGCCGCGCACTTCGGTGATGGTGGCGAGGAACCCGGCCACCGCGTCGCGGTCGTCGGCGTGCACCTGCGCGATCATCCACTCGACCGTGAACGGGTAGGCGCCCGGCGTGTACCCGAACAGCTGCGCCATGTTGGGGCTCACGTAGTACGGCCGCTCGGGGTGCGCGTGCTGCACCGCGACCATGCCCACCGGGCTCTGCGACAGCAGCCGTTCGAGCACACCCTGGGTGCGGCCGAGCTCGAGCTCCGCCGCGACCCGCTCGGTGACGTCGATCGCGACGAGGTTGATCGCCTCGGGCGCGACGGGGTCGCCTTCGGGCTGGATGTGGATCTGCAGCCAGCGCCCGAAGAACTCGACGACCTGCACCATGTGCTCGCCGGCGAGCGCACGCTCGAAGATGGCCTGCAGCTCGTCGGAACCACCGAAGTACTCGGTGATCGGTCGGCCCACGGCATCGCGCGGTGCGATGGTGAAGTCGAATTCGATCGGGCCCGACCAGAGGTCGGTGATGGTGCCGTCGCGCGTGATGCGCAACGCGGCGATCTTGGCGTCGTCGAGCACGTGGAGGAGTCGTTGTTGGCTGTCGACCAGCGCCTGCTCCAGCCGGTGGAACTCGGTGAGGTCGTGCACGAAGGTGCAGACCAGCGACCCGTCGCCACCCATGCGGTACTTGTCGAACAGCACGGTGCGGAGCCCCAGGCCGGTGGACACCTGGATGACCTCACGCACGTGGCCGCCGTGATCGGCGAGCCGTTGCTCCATGGCGGTGAGCCGGGCGGCCACCGTGGGGTCGAACACGTCGACCTTCGTGTCCCCCGCCACCGAACGGGGCGCCTCCCCCATCAGGACGAAGGCCTGGGCGCTCGCGTACAGGTAGCGGCCGTCGGCGCCGGACAGCACGATGCCCACCGGGGCGTCGTCGATGACCTTCCGCAGGACGTCGACGGGGAGGTCCGCGAGCACCCGCTCCCCGAACGCCGGCTCCGCGCCGTCACCCGCCATGGGGCGAATGGTACGTCTCGCCCCGGTGCAGCGGATCCATCGCGGGGTTACCGTGGCGGGATGCACCCCGACGAGACCTCGACCCCCGCCTGGCGCACGCACGCTTCCGAGGCCACCCGCGCCTTCGACCTCGTGGAGTCGCTGGTCGACTCGGCCGTCGCCCCGCGGTGCTCGCACCGGCGCGCCGCGCCGTCGCCGGGGCCCTCAAGCATCCGGAGGAGCTCGCGCACCACCCGGCCGACGACGACGACGACGGCGACGGCGACGAGCGCGTACCGGTCTGCGTCGCCTTCGCCGAGCAGTTCGTGGTCGACGTCTCCGCCGTCGACGACTCGCAACTCGCCGCGCTGGGCGCGGCCATGGGTGACGCCACCTTCCGTTCGTGGCTGCGCTCTACGTGACCGACGTCTTCCAACGCTCGCATCGCGCTCGAGCGCATCTTCGCCACCTCGTGGGACGGCCTGTCGAACGGCACCGGCGACGGCGCGCTGTGGCCGGCGATCGAGGACTTCATGCGGGTCGTCGCCGCGGCGACCACCTCGACCCGCTCACCACCGAGCCGTGCGCCTGCGCGGCGCCCGGTTCCACCAGTGCCGGATGTGCCAGTCACGCCTCTCGGTGCGCGCGGTCGACGCCGCGGGCAGCACCGAGCCGTTCGACGCGCTCGACGACTACGAGCACGCCGACTTCACGCCGCGCCACAAGGCGGCGCTGCGCCTCGCCGACGCGGTGGTCACGCAGCCGGCGTTCATCGACGCCGAGCTCGTCGCCGACGTGCGCGCCCACCTCACCGACGCCGAGATCGTGGAGCTCGTCCTCGACGTCACCCGCAACGCCGCCAACAAGATCTCGGTGGCCCTCGGCGGCGACGCCCCCGCCGTCGAGGAGGGGATCGAGTGGTTCGACCTCGACGCCTCGGGCGATGTCGTCGCCCACGTGGAGGTCGAGGTCGTGCGGCTCGCGACCGGGAGCGCCCGGAACGGGTAGGATCTTCCTTTCGGAAGGGGAGTATCCCTCGACACGGCCGGTCGTCATCACGGACGCATGCGTCCCGGTCGCCGTGGCACCGCACCGGTGCGGGAGAGACCTTCGGAACCGTGACGACACGCGACCGAAGGACCACCGATGCCCCTGACCCTCCCCACGATCGCTCCCCCGTTGGGCGCCTTCGCCGACCTCGACGTGGCGTGGTGGCACTGGGCCGGGCTCCTGGCACTCGTCGCGGTGCTGCTCGGGATCGACCTCCTCCTCCACCGCGACGACCACGAGCCCACCCTGCGCAGTGCGGCGATCGAGTCGACCGTGTGGATCGCGTGCGGCATCGGCTTCGCATTCGTGGTGCTCGCCCTCTGGGGCGGGGCCGCCTTCGGCGAGTACATGAGCGGCTACGTCATCGAGAAGTCGCTCAGCGTCGACAACGTGTTCGTGTGGGCGGTGATCTTCTCGTCGTTCGCGATCCCCGCGAGGTACCAGCACCGCGTGCTGTTCTGGGGCATCTTCGGCGCGCTGGCGTTGCGCGCGGTGTTCATCGTGGGCGGCGCCGCGCTCATCGAGCGCTTCTGGTGGCTGCTGCCCGTCTTCGGCGCCCTGCTCGTGTGGTCGGGGCTGAAGGTGGTGCGTCACCGCGACGACGAGGGCAGCCACGGCCACGACCGCGCCGTGAAGCTGCTCGGCCGGTTCCTGCCGGTACGCAGCGAGCTCGACGGCCGCCACTTCCTCGTGCGGGAGCGGAACGGCACCGGCGCGGCGCAGGCGGTCAAGTGGGTCGCCACCCCTTGCTCGCCGCGCTGGTGGTGGTGGAGATCACCGACGTGATCTTCGCCGTCGACAGCGTGCCGGCGGTGCTCGCCGTCTCCTGCGAGCCGTTCATCGTGTCTGCGCCGAACGCCTTCGCCATCCTGGGCCTCCGCGCCCTGTATCCTCCTCGGCGGGGCGAAGGAGCGCTTCCACTACCTGGCCCACGCCCTCGGGGCGATCCTGGTGTTCGTGGGCCTCAAGATGGTGGTCTCGCACTGGTGGCACCTGGCCACGCCGATCTCCCTGGGGGTGATCGTGGTGATCCTGGGCGCGGCCGTGGTGGCGAGCGAGGTGAAGCGCCGCCGAGTCGCGGCGGCGGCCGCGACCGCGACGACCCGGGAGCCGGCCGGGGAGCCGACCCGTTCCGAAGCCTGACGCCTGCAAGAATGCGCCCTTCATGTCGAGGGAGCGCAAGCGATACGGGAACTGGCCGGTGCGGTTCATGGCCGCGTTCGGCACCCTGCTCGTGGTGCTGGGCTCGTTCGGCTGGTGGATGTCCACGCGGGTGCTCGACGCCGACGGGTTCGCCGACGTCGTGGCCAAGGCCAGCGACCGCGTGGCCGTGCGCGACTACATCGCCGACCAGGCCACGCTGAAGCTCGCGCCCACCTCGAACTTCGTGTCGGCCGCCCGGCCCGTGGTCACCGACGCGATCTCGGCCGCGATCGCCACGCCGCCGGTGCGCGAGGCCATCTACGACTTCGCCTACCGCGCCCACCGCCAGGTGTTCCAGGTCGCCGGCGCACAGCGGGTCGACGTCGACTCCGCCCAGGCTGCGATCACCATCCGCAGCGCCCTGGAGGTCGCCAATCCGTCGCTCGCCAAGAAGCTGCCGGCGAACGTGCTCGACGCCACCACCACCATCTCGCAGTCCGACGCCGTCGACACGCTCTTCAAGGTCAGCCGCTGGGTCGACGACCTGTGGCTGCCCACCCTGCTGCTCGGCATCGGCCTGCTCGTGTTCGCGGTGTTCAAGGCGCGCGACCGCGTGCACGCGATCCGCATCGTGGGCGTGTCGATGGCGGTGGGTGGCGCGCTGCTGCTCGGGGTCAGCGCCGCCACTCCGGCGTTCGCGATCATCACCGCCACCGCCGACGTCGGTCGGGGCGAGGCGATCTCCACCTTCATCGAGGTGCTCGTGGGCCGCCTGGCCGGCGCGGGCAAGGCGATGCTCATCATCGGCCTCCTGCTCGCCCTCGCCCCCGGGCACGACGGCGGCGACCTCCGCAGCCGCTGGGAGCGCCTGCGCAACTGGGTGACGGCCAAGCGCCAGCGCACCGCGTGGCGGGTCGCGGGCGGCGCCGCGATCATCACGTTCGGCGTGCTGGCGCTGACCGTGCCGGTCGGGCTGTTCGGCACCCTGCTCGACCTCGCCGCGCTGCTCGTGGTGTACGTGGGGATCGTCGTGATCCTACGGGCGCTCAAGGTGATGGTCACCGACCACACCATCCCCAAGCTGCACAAGCGCCAGGTGTTCGCGGTCTTCGCGATCCTGGTCGGGGCGCTGCTGTTCACCGGCACCGCCGCGGCGAGCCTCCTCGCCAGCGCGCAGACCGACGCCCGGGCCGACCCCACCAACGAGGGCTGCAACAACTACCTCGAACTGTGCCCGATGCCGATCAACCAGGTGCTGTGGCCGGCGAGTCACAACGCGATGTCGTCGGCGGCCTACGACTTCTTCAGCGCCGAGCACATCCTCACCGTGCCCGAGCAGCTCAACGCGGGCGTGCGCTTCTTCATGCTCGACGCCTACTACGGCTACGACGACCAGGGCCTGGTGCGCACCAACCTCACCGGCGGCCTCACCAAGGAGGAGCTGCGCAAGGAGCGCGGCCCCGACGCCGTACGCGAGCTCGACCGCCTCAACGCGCTCACCGGCGTCGCCGACACGTCGGGCAAGAAGCAGGACCTCTACTTCTGCCACGACTACTGCGAGCTCGGCGCGGTGCGCGCCGAGCAGGTCTTCGAGGACATCGACGCCTTCCTCGACCGCAACCTCACCGACGTCGTCATCCTCGACCTCGAGGACTACGTGAAGCCCAAGGACGTCAAGAAGACCCTCATCGAGAGCGGCCTGTGGGACCGGGTGTACCGGCTGAAGCCCGGCCAGTACTTCCCCACCCTGCAGGAGATGGTCACACCGCACGACAAGGACGCCACCGAGAACCCGCGCCGCGTGATCCTCATGAGCGAGAAGCACGGTGGCGAGGACAAGTGGCTCCCGGGCACGTACGCGCTCTCGCAGGAGACGCCGTTCACCTTCGACAAGATCTCGCAGTTCAACTGCGACGTGAACCGCGGCGGCACGAACAAGCCGTTCTTCGTCGTCAACCACTGGCTGCGCCCGAACGGCCCGCCCGACCCGGTCGAGGCCGGCAGCGTGAACGACGAGGAGGAGCTCCTGAAACGGCTCCAGCAGTGCACGGCCCAGCGCAACGCGTTGGTCACCGCCCTCGCCGTCGACTTCACCTCGATCGGCGACATCCACGGCGCGGTGGCGCAGTACAACGCAGCGATCGCGAAGGTGTCGGGCGTCTCCGCGACGATCGACAAGGGACTGAAGATCCTGCGCAACAAGGACGACCTCACCGACGCGCAGCTCCGGGAGATCACCGGCTACAGCCGGCTCCCGAAGATCACGCTGCAGGAGGCGCAGAAGCTGCTGGGGCCGATGGCGACCCGGATCAACCGGCCCGCCGACCTCGCGGAGCTCGTCCAACTCCCCGACTCGTTGCAGACCCCTGCGACGCGCGGGCAGGCGACGACCACCACGGTGCCCGACACCATCCCCGACGGGAAGCCCAAGAAGGGCCAGAACTGAGCCGGCGCGTCTACGCCGACGCGTAGGTGCCGCCGTCGAGCATGAGGGTCTGGCCGGTGAGGTACCGGCAGGCGTCCGACAGCAGGAACGCCACCGTGGGCCCGAGGTCGGTCTCGGCGTCGCCGTCGTAGCCCGTGGGGCTGAGCGCGGCCACCACCGCCATGCCCTTCTTCTGGTACGGCTTGGACAGCTGCCCCGTGCCCTCGTAGTGCCGGGTGGACACCGGGCAGTAGAGGTTCACCGTGATGCCGTCGCCGTACCACTCGCGAGCCGCGGTGCGGGTGAGCGACCGGATGGCCTCCTTGGTGGCGCCGTAGGTGCCCATCCCCTCGAAGCTGAACACGCCGGCGGCCGAGCCCACGTTCACGATGCGCCCCCAGCCCGCCGCCTTCATGTGGGGATACACCGCCTGCATCGTCCACAACGTGCCCTTGAGCCCGGTGGTGAGCGCGCGGTCGAGCCGGTCGATCTCGATCTCGGCGACGGGTTGGTGCGGCGGGATGCTCATCGCGTTGTTCACGAGCCCGTCGACGCGCCCGTACCGCTCGACCACGGCGTCGACCATCGCGAAGATCGCGTCGCGGTCGCCGACGTCGAGGCCGTAGCCCATGCAGTCGACGCCCTCGCCCTCGAGCTCCTTGACCGCGTCCTCGAGCGTGTCGGGGTCGAGCTCGGCGACCACGACCTTGGCGCCGTTGCGGCCGAAGTGGCGCACCAGGCCGCGGCCCACGCCCTTGCCCGCACCGGTGACGACGATCACGCGGTCGGCGATGCCCTGTTCGCTCATGTGACGATCCCCCCGGGGAGCAACTCTGCTTCGGCGCGGGTCATCGGCAACCCGAACCGCGGGAAGAGTGTGGCCGTGTCGAGGAAGAACGACAACTCCACGATGCGGCCGTCCTCGATCTCGAGCACCTGCAGCGCCCAGGGACCGGTGGTGCGGTACTGCCCGAACGCGGGCGAGCCGTTCGCCACGGTGGGGACGAGGAGCGACCCCGCGCACGCGGCACCGGGGCCCGTCCACCACTGCAAGATGTCGTCGCGGCCGCGCAGCCACAGCTCGTAGGGCGGCATCGACTGCGTGGCGTCCTCGTGAACGAGCGCGGTGAGCGCCTCGATGTCGTAGCGCTCGAAGGCGTCGAGGTAGCGGTCGAGCAGCTCGCGCTGTCCGTCGTCGTCGGGGAGCCAGGGCTCGGTGGCTGCGAAGTCGACGCCGTCGAGGGTGGCGCGCCCGCTGCAGGGCGCTGTTGACCACCGGCACCGACGTGTCGAGCAGGTCGGCGACATCCTGCGCCGACCACGCGAGCACCTCGCGCAGGATCAGCACCGCGCGTTGGCGCGACGGCAGGTGCTGCAGCGCCGCGACAGGCGCGAGCCGGATCGACTCGCGCGACGATCACGTCGCCCGGGTCGCGACGGTCGGGCAGCACGCTCGCGTCGAGCAGGCTCGAGGCCACGCGAACTCGAGGAGCGGTTCGGGGACGTGGCCGTCGGGCGCCCACGGGCCCGAGAGGTCCATCGGGCAGGCGCGGCGCTTCCCCGCATCCAGCGCGTCGAAGCACACGTTGGTCGCGATGCGGAACAACCAGGTGCGCAACGACGAGCGCTCCTCGAAGCGGTCGAACGCCACGCCGCGGGTGAGCGTCTCCTGCACCGTCCTCCGCGTCGGTGGAGGAGCCGAGCATGCGGTAGCAGTAGCCCGTGAACTCGGCGCGGTGGGGCTCGAGCCGGTCGGCGACCGCTGGACTTCCGGATGAGGTCGTTCCGGTGGGAGGCACTCCGGCGAACTTACCCTGGCCCTGTGACGACGACGACGGGCACCCAACGGGTTCGGCGCGAACCACCGCGATTCCGGCGTGTGGAGGTGCGCGGTGCAACCACGCCCCGCGACTCCGCGTGTCGTGCTCGGCGGCCCCGAACTGGTCGGCATGCCGGTCCCCGACGCGGCCGCCAGCGTGCGGCTGCTGCTCTCCCCGGCGCCGGCCTCGTGATCCCCACGTGGACGGGCAATGAGTTCCTGCTGCCGGACGGCACCCGGCCGGTGCTGCGGACCTTCACCCCGTGGCGCGCGCACGCCGACGACGACACGCTGGCAATCGACGTGGTCGACCACGGTGACGGCGCGGCGTCGGAGTGGGCCTCACCGCGACCCCGGGTGCGCAGGCACCATTCCGCGCTGTCCGGACCCGGGCGCATCCGCCCCACCGGCCGGCGCGACCACGCACCTGCTGCTCGGCGACGAGCGCGGTGCCGGCCATCGAGCAGGTGCTGGGCAGCCTGCCCGCCGACGGCATCGGTGCGGGTGGTCGTGGAGCTGCGCACGACGACGGCCACCTCGCGCTCACGGGCGACGTCGAGTGGCGCCGTCGCGCGTCCGACGACGCCCCGGGCGTCACCCTGCTCGACGCGGTGCGCGCGGCCACACTCGACGACGGCGCGCGGGTGTGGGCCGCCGGTGAGGCGGCGGGCATGCAGCGCATCCGTCGTCAGCTGTTCGAGGAACGCGGCATCGACCGCCGGCGCACGATCATCCGGGGCTACTGGAAGACGGGCGCCACAGGCGACAGCGACGCGACATCGGACTAGCGTCCGCCCGCATGACGGAGCACAAACTGCGGGTGGTCGTGTGGGGTACGGGCAATGTGGGGCGTCCGGCGATCCGGGCGATCGCCGCGCACCACGATCTCGAGTTGGCGGGTGTGGTCGTCGCCAACCCGGAGAAGGTGGGGCACGACGCCGGTGAGCTCGCGTTCGTCGCGCCGCTCGGCGTCGCCGCCACCGACGACACGTCGATCGCGCTGGCCGACGACGTCGACTGCGTGTTCTACGCGGCCACCGCCGACACCCGGCCGATGGAGGCCTACGGCGACCTGCTCACACTGCTGGGCGCGGGCCGCAACGTCGTGTCCACGTCCTTCTATCCCCTGCTCCACCCGCCGAGCGCGCCGCGTGAGCTCCTCGACCTGATCGAGCCCGCCTGCGCACAGACGGGCGCATCGGTGTTCGTGTCGGGCATCGACCCGGGCTGGGCGCTCGACATCCTCCCCGCGCTGGTGAGCGGCGTGGGCGCCGGCATCACCGAGATCCGCGTGCAGGAGCTGTTCAACTACGCGCTCTACGACGCACCCGACGTCGTGCGCAACGTGATCGGCCTCGGCGGCCCGATGAACGTCCTCCCGCAGATGTTGCAGGAGGAGTCGCTCATGATGGTGTGGGCGCCGATGCTGCGCGTGGTCGCCGACCTCATGGGCATCACCATCGACGAGATCACCACCTCCGTCGAGCGGCTCCCGCTCGAGCGCACGATCGAGGTGCCGGGGATGGGCACCTTCGAGGCCGGCACCCTCGGGGCCTTCCGCTTCGCGGTGGAGGCCCACATCGGTGGGCGCGTGCCGCTCGTGGTGGAGCACGTCACCCGCATCGACGACGAGTGCGCCCCCGACTGGCCGTACCCGATGTCGCCCGGCGGCGAGCACAAGGTGGTCATGTCGGGGCACCCGCACCTCGAGGTCACGGTGCACGGCACCGAACCGGGCGAGCCCGGCGCGGCGGGCGGCGGCAATGCGTCCGCGGCGAACCGCTGCGTGAACGCCATCCCCGCCGTGGTGGCGGCCGCCGGCGGCGTCCTCGGCCCCGCCGACCTGCCGCCCATCACCGGGGCCGCGCAACTCGTGCGGTGAGCCGGTCGCTACGCTGATCGGCATGGCGAACCCCGCACTCTCCGAAAAGCGCTTCAAGGAAGTCCGCGAGGAGGACGCCGGCTGGGCGTCCCCGGCCGCGGCCGCCGGTCTCGACACCGCAGCCGCCACGGGCCCCGGCGGGTCAGGCCCCGGCAACACGGCGGCGTCGGGCGGCGTCGCGGTCCCCCGTCCGGGCACCAAGCTGATGACGGCGAACGGCACGTTCGCCAAGACCTTCTTCCTGTTCCTGTTCGTCCTCGCCGGCGGCGCGTTCGGCTGGTCGCAGGTCACGCCGGCGCCCGGCAACGTGCAGAACTTCCAGCAGGTCGACTTCCCCGGCTGGATCTGGATCGCGGCCATCGCCGCGTTCCTCGTGGCCCTGGTGTGCATCTTCCGCCCGAAGGCCTCGCCGATCGCCGGCCCGATCTACGCCGTGCTCGAGGGAGTCTTCCTGGGCGCGATCTCGGCGCTGTTCGAGCTCAACTGGAACGGCATCGTGTTCCAGGCGATCCTCGCCACCGCCGCCACGTTCTTCGTCACGCTGGCGCTCTACGTGTTCGGCATCGTCAAGGTCACGCGCCGCATGCAGATGATCGTGATCGGCGCCACGCTCGGCATCGTCGTGATGTACCTGATGGCGCTGATGCTCTCGCTGTTCGGGGTCGACGTCACGTTCCTCAACGACTCGTCGCCGTTGAGCATCGGGATCAGCGTGCTGGTGTGCGGCATCGCCGCCTTCAACCTCTTCCTCGACTACGAGTTCATCCGCCAGGCCACCGCCGCGGGCTCGCCGAAGTACATGGAGTGGTACGGCGCGTTCGGCATCATGCTCACGCTGGTGTGGCTGTACCTGGAGTTCCTGCGCCTGTTCGCCAAGCTGCGCAGCTAGTCCCGGCCGCTCGGGCGGCCCGGCTCAACGCGTGCGCGCCTCCGCGAAGGCGACGATCCGCGCCAGCGCGTCGCGCGCGTCGGCGAGCGACAGGTCGAACTGGTACTCGTGTTCGAGCGCGGGTTGGTGGTCGGCGGCGAAGCACGCCTGCTCCACCGCCACGCCCTGCGCCTCCAGCGCGCGCACGAGCGACTCGGTGTGCGGCGCGAGCGGATCGGCGTTGCCGACGGTGACGAACGTCGGCGGGAACGCGGGCGACACGTGGTCGACCACCGACATCGTGGTGAAGTCGCGACTGGTGCGGAACGAGCGGGTCCCCGCGTACGACCACATGCAGCACGTCTCGAAGTCGGCGAACAACCCCTTGCCCGGGCGCACCAGCGCCAGGTCGTAGGGACCGCAGCACAACACGGCCCCCGCCGGCACCGGGGTCCCCTCGGCCACGACCACACCGCTGGCGTCGGCGTACGCGGGATCGGCGACCACGGCCGCGGCCTGCGCGGCGATCTGCGCGCCCGCGGAGTCGCCCGCCACGACGATGCGGTCTGGGTCGACGCCCACCGCAGCAGCGTCGCGCGTGAGGTGGCCGAGCACGTCGACGACCTGTTGCACCGGCGCGGGGTACGCGACCTCGGGGGCGAGCGTGTAGCGCGGGGCGACCACGGCGAAGCCTCGCGACGCGAGGATGCAGCACCAGCCCCGCAGGTGCCCCTTGTCCCCGCCGACGAACCCCCCGCCGTGCACCCACACGATCGCGGGCAGCACCGGCCGGGTGCCGTCGGGGTCGAAGGGACGGTAGAGGTCGTACACCTCGTGGGGCGCAGTGCCGTAGGGCTCGTCGAACCACCACTCGACGTCGTCGGGCACGTGCGCCTCCAACGCCTGGTTGGTGGCCGCACCCGAGGCGGCGAACTGCCGGCGCACCGCGCGGGCCATGGGGTAGGGCGTCACCCAGAGCGTCGCGTGTAGGAGGGCGGCACCGAGCCGCGAGGTCGCCATCGTGGTGACGCTACCGGCCACCGGTGCCAGTATCTCGGCCATGGACGCCTTCCAGGACCGCATGCACGACAACTTCTGCTGGGGGTGCGGGGCCGACAACCCCGACGGCCTGCACCTGAAGAGCGAGTGGTCGGGTGCCGACCCCGAGGTGGCGGTGGCGCGCTTCGTCGCGAGCCCGGCCCACGCCGCCGGGCCGCGTCACGTGCTGAACGGCGGCATCATCGGCGTGGTGCTCGACTGCCACGGCATCTGCACCGCGGTCGCCGACGCGTACCGCCGCGAGGGCCGAGCGGTCGGCGAAGGCGCGGAGATCTGGTACGCGACGTCGTCGCTGCAGGTCGAGTACCTGCGCCCCACGCCGATCGACGCGTCGATCGAGCTCGAGGGCCGCGTGGTCGCCGTCGACGACCGCACGACCACGGTGGAGTGCGTGCTGCACGCCGACGGCAAGCCCCGGGCCCGCGCCACCGTCGGTGCGGTCCGCGTGCCCGACAGCTGGCGGCAGGCCGAATAGCGCGTCAGCCCTGCGCGCCCGGGTCGTCACCCGCGGCGAAGAGCTCGTCCATGTCCGCGCGCACCGACTCGAGGTGCGAGGCGCCGTTGGGGAGGATCCAGAAGCGGTCGGCGAGCACGCCCCGCACCACCATCTCCGCCGCGGCCGACGCGTCCATCCCCGCGGCCGCCATCCCGACACGCAGGTTGGACACCATGTGGTCGGCCTCCGCCTCGGTGCGCACGCCACTCTCGACCATGTGGTCGCGCATGCCCTCGGCGATCTCGGTGCGCATCAGGCCCGGGCACACCACCGACACGCCGACCCCGCGGCCCTGCAACTCGACGCGCAGGCCCTTCGACAGGCCGACGACCGCGTGCTTGGCCGCACCGTACGGGCCCATGTAGCCGCTGCTCAGCAGCCCACCCATCGACGCGACGTTCACGACGTGGCCGGCGCGACCCGTCGCCTCCCGCGTCGCGAGGATCCGCGGCACGAAGCTGCGGATGCCGTGGATGACGCCGTCCAGGCACACGTCGAGGACGTAGTCCCAGTCGGCGGCCGTGATCTCCCACTGCTTGCCCATCACCGACACGCCCGCGTTGTTGCAGATCACGCTGACGCCACCGAACCGCTCGACGGTGGCCTCGGCGAGGGCGTCGACCTGCGCGAGGTCACGCACGTCGACGACGCGCGTCAGGCACTCCACACCGGCCGCGTCGAGCTCCGCCGCCGCGACCGCCAGCCGTTCGGCGCTCACGTCGGCGAGCACCACCCGCATGTCCTGCGCGGCGAAGGCGTCGACCAGCGCGCGGCCGAGACCCGCGCCCGCGCCGGTCACCACGCACACTCCCCCGGCCAGCTCCGTCATGGCACCTCGCGATCGGCATATTCGCCGCGGCCGCGGCGTGCGCAACGGTACCGTCGCGGCCATGCGCTTCGCCGAGCAGATCACGGTCACTGCGCCACCCGAAGCGGTGTGGGCGGTCTACGCCGACGTCGCCCGCTGGCCCGAGTGGACCGAGTCGATCACGTCGGTCGAGCTCCTCGACGGGGCGACCACGCTGGCCATGGGCGTGCGCGCCCGTATCCGTCAGCCAAGCTCCCGGTCGCGGTGTGGGAGGTCACCGCCATCGAGCCGGGCCGGAGCTGGACGTGGGTGGCCACGGCGCCCGGCGCCCGCACCACCGCGACCCATGCGATCGCGGCGACGCCCGGGACCGACGGCAGCACGACCGTCGACTCGTCACTCACGCAGGAAGGCCCGCTGGGCTGGGTGATCGGCCGCGTGTACGCGGGGCTCACCCGTCGCTACCTCGCGATGGAGGCCGCCGGCCTCAAGAGGCGCTGCGAGCCGGCGAGCAGTTGAGCAGCGAGTCGAGCACGCCTTCGCGGTAGGGCGCGTCGCTCACCTTCGCCGCGCCGGAGAACGGGCGGTCGAGACTGATCACGAGCGTGAGGTTCAGCGCCACGATCAGTCCCACGATCGCGGTGATGAGGTAGTGCCATCGCCGGTGCCGGGTGTCGAGCGCGGCGATCGTCGCGAGCAGCGCGAGGCTGATCACCACGATCACGACCAGCAGCAGGTTTGGCAGCGGTGACACCGCGGCGTTGATGCGCTCGCGGCGCGCGGTCACCAGGTCGTCGAGCGACGACACGACGTTGCCGTAGAACGGGGAGTCCGCCGGATTGGCCGCGACCGTCTCGTACAGGTGGTGCAGTGCGGCCACCGACTCCGGCGCAGGCCCGTCGTGGGTGGCCAGGCGCGGCAACTCGAAGCACACGACGCTGCGGTCGTACGCGATCACGGCCTTCTGGATCTCGGTACGGCCCGGCTCGGGCAGCACGCTCGCACTGGAGTACACGGCCACCAGCGCGGCCGACTCGTCGGACACCGTGGTCTGGGCATCGGCGAAGGCCGCCCACTCGTTCACGATCACGAACGCCACGATCACCGCGTAGATCGCCGCCACCACCCCGACCGCGGTGGTGACGCTGCCACTCGTGCGCCCACGTGCATCCTCGTCGAAGACCCGCTCCGCCACGAACACGAACACCGCGGCGATCACGAGGATCAGGAGGAGGATCACCAGGAAGAGGACGAACGCGTGCTGCCGGGCGAGCCAGTCGACGATCGAGGTCACCCGAGGAGTGTCGCACGATCCGGGGCGCGGGAATCATCCGGGGAGGGTGAATCCGCTCCCTCGCGGCCTCGCCTACCGTGGTCGGCGCTCCATGATCGTCCTCCACATCATCTTGTACGGCGTGATCGCCGGGGCGAGCGCCCTGGCCGCCGCGGCCGTGGTCGTCGTGCTCCGGTCGGAGCACAGCCGCCTGCACGGCATCGCCTTCGCCGTGGGGTTCGTCGCGGCGCAGCTGCTCGTGATCCTGCTCGCACTGTTCATCGGCGACGGTTCCCTGCCCTCCACGCGGTCGTCGCACCTCCTGATCGAGGCGATCCTCCAGATCCTGCTCGGGACCGCGCTGCTGCTCGCGGCCCAGCGGGTGCGTCACCCGAAGCACCCGGTGGTGGCCCGCACCCGCGGTCCGCTCGCCGAGAAGATGCGTGCCCGCCAGGAGGCGGTCCTCGCCCGGATCGGCGCCATGGACAGCGGCCCCATCCTCGGGGCCGGGGCGCTGCTCGGCGTCGGAGGGCCCAAGCGCCTGCTGCTCGCCCTGGTCACCGCGGCCACGATCGCGACCGCGTCGGTGTCGACCACGGAGGAGACCGCCCTCGTCGCCGTCTACGTGGCCCTCGCCACCGTGCTGGTGTGGGTGCCCGTGCTGCTGGCGGTGGTGTGGGGCTCGCGTGCGGGCGAGTGGACCGCCCGGGTGCAGACCTGGTGGAAGGACCACAAGCAGACGGCCACCTACGTGCCGTTGCTCGTGTTCGGCGTCTACTTCATCGCCTCCGGCGTGATCGATCTCGCACGCCGCTGACGCTCAGTCGTGCGTCATGCGGTCGAGGCACACGGTGATCGCCAGGATCAGCGCGACGTCCTCCCCGCCGGCGATCTCGATGCCGTAGGTGTCGCGCACACGGAACCAACGCTTCGAGACCTCGGCGACGTGGTCGCCGTCGCGCTCGATCTTGTACTCGTGGTCGACGATGTTGCCGTGGGCCTCGAGATCGCTCCCGCCGTGCACGTCGATCGAGAACCGCTCGCGCACCGGTGACACCAGCGCCTTCTTCACCGTGGCCACGGTGTCTCCGCCGCGCTCGATGTCCATCGTGTCGCGGACGCGCAGCTCCTTCTCCTGCACCTTGAGCAGCTCGTTGCCCGAGGTGTCCTCGAGGATCAGCGTGTCGCGCACGCGCAGGGCCTTGCCGTTCACCTTGACGACGCGTTGACCGTCGCCGTTCTCGATCCAGTAGTCGTCGCCGATCGCGAACATCTTCTCGCGCATCTGGTAGTGCGACGGGCCCGGCCCGTCGTCGCCACCACCACGGCGTTCCTCGATGCGGTCACGCAGGCCCATGCGGGCTCCTCTCGTCGTCGATCGGCGGGCACCATCCTGGCCCAGCGCACCCGCGGGAGCATCACCCGCCCTGGATGACTGGGGCGAGGCTACGGCGTGAAGAGGTGGCCGGCGTTCACGTCGAGCAGGGCGCCGGTGATGCCCGAGGCGAGGTCGGAGGCGAGGAACAGGATCGCGTTGGCGACCTCGTCCTCGGTGACGATGCGGCGCAGCGCCATCTCGCGGGTGAACTCGTCGAGGATCTCGTCGTAGGGCACGCCCCGCTGCTCGGCGAGGCCCCGGTAGAAGTGCTCGAGCACGTCGCTCCAGATGTGCCCCGGCGCGACGCAGTTCACGCGCACGCCGTGGGGGCCGAGCTCGTCGGCGAGGGACTGCGCGATCTTGTGGCCCTGCGCCTTTCCCGCGCTGTACTCGCTGCGGCCGGCGAAGCCGATCCGGCTCGACATCGAGGTGACGTTCACCACCGCGCCGCGGCCGCGCTCGACCATGGCGGGAGTCAGGAAGCGGCAGGCGAGCAGCGTGCCGAAGCCGCCGATCTCCACCGCCCGGCGCCACGCCTCGAGGCCGGCATCGTCCAGGTCGACGATGTTGCGCCGGGGCAACGCGGCGAACGCGGTGTTCACCAGGACGTCGGCGCCGCCGAGCTGCTCGCCGACGGTGTCACCCACGCGGCGCATGTCGTCGACCGACGTGGCGTCGGCCGCGATGGCCACCGGGTCGCCGCCGGCGGCGCGAGCGGCGGCCGACGACGCCGCCAGGGACGCCTCGCTGCGCGCCACCAGCGCCACGCCCGCGCCCGCGGCGCTGAAGCGACGGGCGAGCGTGGAGCCGAGCCCGCTGCCCGCGCCCACGACCACCGCGACGCGACCGTCGAACCACCCTGCGCACGGATCGCCCACGACCTCAGGCACCGTCCACCTCCACCTGCAGCTCCCGCTTGAGCACCTTGCCCGACGGGTTGCGCGGCAACGGCTCGGCGCGGAACACCCACTGGGTGGGCACCTTGTAGCCCGCCATGCCCTCCCGGCACCACGCGCGCAGGTCGTCCTCGGTGACCGTGGCGCCGGACGCGGGCACGACCACCGCGCACACGGCCTGTCCCGTCATCACGTCGTCGACGCCGATCACCGCGCACTCGCGCACTGCCGGGTGCTCGTCGAGGCGGAACTCCACCTCGGTGGGGAACACGTTCTCGGCGTTCACGAGGATCATGTCGCGCGCCCGGGAGTTGATGTGCAGCAGCCCACCGCGCAGCGCGCCGATGTCGCCCATGGCGAGCCAGCGACCCGGCAGCAGCACCGCGTCGGTGGCCTCCTGGTCGCGCCAGTAGCCGAGCATCAGGTACGGGCTGCGTACGTGGATCTCGCCGTCGACCCCTTCGGGCACCGGGGTGCCGTCGGGCCCGCGGATCTCCATCTGCACCGTGGGCACGACCCGGCCCGCCGACGTGGGGTTGGCCCGCATCTCCTCGCCACCGATGCGCGTGACCATGCCCACCGCCTCGCTCGACGTGTAGCCCATGCTCACCGCGTTCTGTGCGTGCGGGAACGCCTCGCGCAACATGTCCTGCTGCGCGGGGCTCACCGGGGCGCCGCCGACCGCGAGCACCCGCAGGCTCGACGTGTCGCGCCCCGAGGCGAGCGCGCGCTCCGCGACCCGGGGCCCCATGCTGCCGAGCGCCGACCACGCGGTGACGCGCTCCTCCTCGATGAGCCGCAGCACGTCGTCGGGATCGAAGCGGCCGCGGCGCAACACCACCTTGCCGCCGGTGGTGAGCTGCAGCACGACGAAGCCGTAGAGGCCCGACGCGTGGAACAGCGGCACGGTGACGAGCGCGACGTTGGGACCGGGCGCGGGTGCGTTGGGCCCCGCGGCCAGCATCCCCATCGCGCCGCCGTGCATGCTGGTGCTGATCATCCCGCACACCGCACGGTGCGACGCGAGCGCACCCTTCGACCGGCCCGTCGTGCCGCTCGTGTAGAGGAGCACGGCCGGGTCGTCCTCCGCGAGGTCCACATCGCTGAGCGCCGCGCCCGCGTGCTTCGCGACCAGCGCGGCGAACTCCTCGCCGGTCTCGATGGTGGCGAACGGCGCGTCGGGTGCGACGGCACGGACGCGCGCGAGGCGCTCGGCGTCGCCGACGACGACGGTCGGCTCGCTGTGCCCGAGCGCGTACTCGAGCTCGGGATCGGCCCACCACGCGTTCATCGACGTGCAGATGGCGCCGAGGCTCACCGTCGCCCAGAACGCCACGATCCACTCCGGGCAGTTGGCCGCGAGGATCGCGACGCGGTCACCCTTGGCCACCCCGAAGTCGTCGCGCAGCGCGGCGGCGAACGCGGCGACCCGGGCCAGGTGGTCGGCGTACGTGAGGCGCTCGTCGCCGCACACCACGTACTCGGCGTCGCCGCGGGCCGCCGAGCCCACCAGCACCTCCCGGAGCGACCGCGGGCGGTTCCGGTACACGGCCATGCGCTCGCCGAGGACGTCGTCCTCGACGATCTCGAACGGTTCGCCCGGGCCGGCGAGGGGGATGTCGGTCGTCGTCATGCGGCGGGGATCCTACGGAGCCATCCCCCGGCGGGCAAGAAATCCTCTAGCTCTTTTCCGGGGGTGGCGGTTCGATGCCGAGCGCCGCGAGGAAGGTGCGGGCCACGCGGTCCGGGGCGAACTCGCGCAGGACACGCTCGCGCTGCGGGGCCGCACGTTCGCGCGCGGCGGCGACGTCGGCGTACACCGCCCGCAGCTGCTGGACCGCGTGGTCCAGGTCGGGCGCGGCCCAGCGCTGGTCGGGCGTGTACGACGCTGGCTGGGGGTGCACCACGGGGACGAGCCGCGAGTCCACGAGCCAGCTCGTCGCGGGGTCGAGGTACGCGAGCTGGCCGCCCCAACCGGTCATCACGACCGGGTTGCCGTAGGCGCAGCGTCGAACGCGCCGAGGCCCCACCCCTCCCCGTGGGGCAGGGCCACGTACACGTCGCCACGTCGGTGGAGCCCGCGATCTCGGCACCGGTCCACGGGTCGGTCTCGACCCGCACCGCAGGGGATCGGCGTGATGGCGGACGAGCGCGGCGACCTGCCAACCGACGGTGGACGCGAGCGGGTGGTCGGGCAGGAACGTGGGATCGGGCACCGAGTCGATGGTGGTGCCGGTCTTCACGACGAGCACGACGGGATCGGACGACCGGAAGGCACGGAGGAACGCCTCCACCGCCAGGTCGAGGGCCTTGCGCGTGTCCCACCGGCCGATCGTGTAGAAGACGACGACGTCGTCGGGGAGGGCGAGACGCGCACCGCGGTCGCCGGGCACGGGATCGCAGGCGACGTGGCCGACCACCGCCACCGGCACGGTGACGCCGGAGTCGACGAACACCTCACGGTTCCACTCGTTCGGGACAATGACGGTGTCGGTGGCGTTCAGCAGTGCGGGCCAGTGCGCGGGCAGGCGGTCCGTCTCCCACACGGTGTGCGCGACGAAGGACCCGTCCCCCACGACCTCGCGCACCAGCGGCGAGTGCTCCGGCACCAGGTGCACGACGGTGGTGGCGCCGTCGGCGGCCTGCCGCCGCGGATCGTGATCGCCCGGGAACGGCACCAGCGCCGGCGCGGCACCGTGGTCGCCGCCCGACCAACCCCGCACGGCCACGTCGACACCGAGGCCGCGCACGGCGCGCACGAGGCGGTCGGCCGCCTCGCCGTAGCCGGCCCATGCGTGCTCGGCGACGTACCGGAGGGGCGCCGCCTCGCCGGCGCCGGCGCGGGATCGGGATCGGGAGGGCATGCGCAGCGGTTTGCCGAACTGGGGTCGTCCGCTCATGGGTGGGCGGATCGTACCGGTACCGCCACCGGACCGCGCAGGAGCAGGCCACGTGAGCGACCCGACGAGCGACGCACCGAAGCCGGTCGAGGGGCTCGACGTCCACGAGGTCGACGACGGCCTCGTCGTCTACGACGGCGCCAAGGACCGCGTGCACTACCTGAACGCGTCGGCGGCCCTCGTGTTCACGCTGTGCGACGGTACCCGGAGCGTGGCCGACATCGACGCCCTCGTGCGCGAGGTGTGGACCTCGACGCCCAGGCCGCCGACGGCGTGACCGAGTGCGTCGAGCGCCTGCGCGGCGAGGGCGTCCTCGTCTAGCGACCGAGTCGGCGGCGGGCGCCCCCGGCCATGTGCCGCACCCGGGCCTGCCACACCGCACCCGCAGATCCGGCGCCGTGGAGCCGGCGCATCCGGTCGGCGGAAGCGCAGCAGGCTCACGGCTCCCGGTAGCGCTGCGCAGCGGTACGGTGGTCGTCGGCCCAGCGCCGGCGCGCCACCACTCGGCCCCACCGCGGCAGGCACCGGGAGGCTCCACCGCGAACGTCTGCGCCCAGCGACCGCGAACCCGGCGAAGCGCGGTGCGCCCGCAACTGCGCGAAGCGACGCTGCACCTCGTCCCAGTCGACGGCGGCCAACGCACCGGGCGCGTGCATCGAGGCGACGTCGTACAGCGCGCGCAGCGGCACGTGGAGCAGCCGCGCGCCGTCGTCCTGCAGCTGCGCGTGCGCGATGGCGAGCACCGCCGCGTGGGTCGCCGAGGGGACGGGCAGCGTCGGCACGGCCGGGCCGGGCGCCGCGGCGGCGAAGAGCTCGGCCGTCGGGAGCAGGCTCGCGCGCCGCACCACGAGTGGCGCCACGTGCAGCTCGACCGAGCCGAGATGGTCGGGAAGACCCAGCGCGGGCCGTTGGTGCGCGGCGAGCCCTTCGGGATCGAGCGTGCCGAGGTCGTGGTAGCCGAGCCCGGCCGCAACCTCCGCCGCGTCGTCGATGTGCGCCGGCTCGACGAGCAGGTCGACGTCGACCATCACCCGCGCCGCCGGGTCGCGCCACCAGCCCGCCAGCATGCCGTGCAGTCCCTTCAGCGGCAGCGCGGCGATCCCCGCGGTTCGAAGCGCGTGCAGCAACGCGACACCCTGGGCGCGCAGGTCGGCGACCCGCGCCGCGTTGGCGAGGTGCGCGTCCTCGAGCTGCCGCAGGCGGCTGCCGCGGCGCACGGGCGCGCAGGTCCGGCGGCAACGGCCGCACCCCGGCGGCGACCAGTGCCGACCACAACGGGCAGGAGTGCGTGCTCGTCGGCGGCGTCGAGCAGCGCGGGCCAGCCCACCCGTGGCTCGCCGCGGAACGCCGCTCTCGGGGCGGAGGATCTCCGCCACCTCCAGTAGGCGGCGTGGCTCGCCGGCCGCCGCGGCCGCGCGCACTCCGCGAGCTGCCGGCGGATGCGGTACACGCCGTTGCCCGGGCTCGGCCTGCTCCGCGTGAGCGAAGGCGACGGCGGCCGCGGCATCCTCGCCCAGCGCAAGCGGCGAGAGGCCGAGCAGGTTCCAGGCCCACTCGTCGAAGAGCCGGCCGTCGTAGGAGCTGCCGGTGGCGACGATGTCGTCGAGTGACAGCGCGAGGACCCGCTCCACCCGCTCGGCCGCGCCGGCCGCGTCGCCGCGTGCGAACTGCACGACGGCCGCGCCGTACTCGAGGGTGGGAACGCCCGGGAAGCGCACGAGCGCCTCGTCGACGATCGCCGCCAGCTCGTCGCCGGTGTCGCCCTGCGCGATCAGGTGGAAGATCAGGTCGATGTACACGAGGCGGTCGTCGTGCGTGGGCACGGGCGCGATCCGTACCGCGTCGATGCCGCGCTTCCACGTGGCGACCGCGCGCGGGCTGTCCCCCAGCCCCTCGTAGATGCGGGCGAGATGGTCGTAGAGGAAGATGCGGTCGGGCGCGAGCTCGAGCTGACGGAGCAGCAGCGGCTCGTCACGCTCGTACTTGTGGCGCTGGTCGCCCTCGTAGCCGTGGTGCTGGATGGTGAGACCGTCGCTGACCTCGACGGTGCGACCCTCGCGGTCGGCGGCCGCGTGGATCGGGCCGACCATCGACTCGTGGATCACGCCGCCGAAGCGGATCTCCGGGCGCTGACGCCACACCCGGTACTCCACGTAGGGCGTCCACCCGACCCGCGGGATGAACCGCACCCGGAAGCACATGCAGTCGTCGGCGGCCTCGAGCAGCGCGCGGAAGGCGACGGGGTCGGTGTCGACGATCTCCTCGTCGGCGTCGATGTAGAGGATCCACTCGGCATCGGCGAGATCGAGGGCCCGGTTGCGCGGCGGGGCGAACTCGCCCGCCCAGGTCATGTGGTCGACGATCGCGCCGTGCCGGTGGGCGATGGCGACGGTGTCGTCGACCGAACCGGTGTCGACCACGACGACCGCGTCGACGAGGTCACGCAGCGACGTGAGGCAACGATCGAGATGGGCCTCCTCGTCGCGCACGATCATCGCGGCGACGAGCAGCGGCCGGCGGGCGACGTCCGGAGCGGGATCGGTCACGCGCGGTTGCCTGGTGCGGTCGGCTCACGCCGACGCGAGGCTAGGGAGCGAGCGGAACCGGCGGCACCGGCACCGGCTGGTTCTGGTTCGCCGTGGTGGTGGTGGTCGTCGTCGGCACCGTGGTGTTCTGGTTCGCGATCGTGGTCGTGGTCGTCGAGCTGGTCGACGCCGACACGTTGCCCGCGCTCACCTTCGAGCTGGTGGCGGCGGTCTGCGTGGACGGCCTGCACACCCGACATCGTGAACGACGAGACGACCGGGACCGCGAGCGCGGTGCCGATGACGGCCTTCTTGATGAATGCCCGCCGACCGTCGTCGACGTGCTCCAGCGCTCCGTCCAGCTCGCTCATGCTGCCCTCGTCCTTCCCGCATGGATGGATCCGGTCGCGACGCACGCCCGCGACCTCCGTGAAACGGTGATGCTACCGGAGCGCGCGCCGCAGCGCACGTTCCATCGCCGCCGGGTCGGCCGGCCCCAACCGGTGACAGCGCACACCCTGCAACGCTGCCGTCAGGCGCGCGAGCACGCTGCCGGCGTGCTCGGTCACCGGGAACACCTCGGCGAGCAGTTCGGGGAGCGCCGCGGTGTGCCCGAGCGGCTCGCACTCGGGCGGGGCACCGGGGGTCAGCAGCACCACGTGGTCGAGCGGCGCGACGCTGATTACCCAGGGCACGACCTGTTCGCCGAGCGCCCCGTCGGCCACCCGACCGGGATCGAGCACCAGGACCTCCTCAATTTCGGGGAGGGACGCGCGCAGTGAGGCGAGCTCGGGGACGACCGCGTCGGTGCCGGGCTTGAGGTGGAGCGGTCGGGCCACCGCCACCACTGCGCCGGGCCGCAGGAGGACGCTCTCGTCGCCCTGCACCGCCGCGCCGTCGAGGAGCAGGCGCAGCGCGAGGGTGGACTTGCCGGCACCGCTCGGGCCGGTGCACAGGACGCGCACGCCGTCGAGATCGACGAGCGCCCCGTGCAGCCGCAGCCAGCCCTGGCGCGACGCCCACTCGAAGGCGCGTCGGTGGCACCGCAGGTGCACGGTGTCGCGCGCCTCGGCCGCGGTGGCCACGGTCGCCACGAGGTCGCCCTCCTCGACCACCCGGTACGCGCCCGGGCGCCCCTCGACCGAGTAGTGCATCGGCCATTCGGGCGGGAACCGGTGCGCCGCGGTCGGGAGCATCGCCTCGAGCGCGGCCTGCACGTCGTCGTCTGCGGCGGCGACGGTCAGGTCGTGACCCAGCACCCGGGCGTGCAGCACCACGGGATCGGGGGCGCCGCAGGCTGCGGGGCGGAGCACGGGCCCGATCGCGGCCACGGTGTGGTGGGCGAGGACCTCGCGTCGGGTCGCGAGCGCCGCGGCCCGGGCCGCGGGCGCATCGGCGAGGAGCGCGACGGTGGCGGCCGCCGCCGCCTCCGGCCCGTCGGCGACCACCACGCCGGCGCCGACCACCGCGTCGAGCCCGGCCACCGCGGCAGTCGAGCCGACGACCGGACGCGCGTGCGCGGCGGCCTCCAGGATCTTGAGCCGGGTGCCCGCGCCCTCACGCAACGGCACCACCACCACGTCGGCCCGCTCGTACCACTCGTCGAGGCGGTCGACGTGGCCGTGCACGGTGACGCCGTCACCCACGAGATCGGCGAACGCCCCGGCGTGGTGGGCGCCCACGAGGTCGACCGACGCGGCGGGGCGCTCACGCCGCACCAGCGGCAACACGTCGCGCACCAGGGCGCGCGCGGCCACGACATTGGGCTCGTAGGTGAGGTTGCCGACGAACAACAGCCGGTCGGTGCCGGGCGGGTCGGTGGTCGTGGCCGGTGGGCGCACCGCGTTCGGGACCACGCGGACGGCCCGGAGGTCGTGCCGGGTCGCGAGCGAAGCTGCGTCGGCCGGGCCCGCCGTCCACACCTCGTCGGCCTCGGGCAGCCACGTCGCCACCAAACGGTGCGCGGCGTCCGCGGCATCGTCGTCACCGAGCGCGCGGAGCAAGGCCTCGTCGTCGTCGTCGGCATCGACCACCAGCCGTGCTGCGCCGAGCCCCCGCGCCAGTTCGTGGCCGAGCGGCGCCAGGTAGGTGCGCAGCGCGACGACCACGTCGTGCGAAGCGTCGGGCACGGTGGCGCGGAGTCGTTCGACCACCGCCGGGGCCAGTGCCGGCGACGCGGCGGCAGCCAGGGGTGAGAGCGGCGCGGTGGCCTCGAGCCGGGCGCGCAACCCGGGATCGCCGAGCACCGCGGTGAGCTGCACCCGGGTCGCGGCGGCGTCGGGGAGCTCGACCATCGTGACCGACGCCGCCAGGGCCCGGGCCCAGGCCGCCGATCCCGCGGCGCCGGGCACCCGACCGGCCACGGGCACGACCACCAGGTCGACCGGGCCCGCGACCGCGAGCGCCTCGAGCAGCACACCGGCGCGCATCGCGAGGCCGTTCCCCGTGCGGGCCGGGACCAGCGGCGTCAGCAGCAGCGCTCGCGGGCCCGTCACCGGCGTTACGTTACCGGTCTCGTCCCCGCAGGCCCCCGAGCGCGAACGTCAGGTCCCATGGCCGATCCCCGCATCCCCCGCATCGCGCACTTCGTGTTCGGCATGCGCCCGCAGGACGAGCCCTTCCATCTCGTGCACTACCTCGCGATCGCGTCGTGCCTGGAGGTCGTGCGCCCCGACGAGGTGTTCGTGCACTGCGCCGAGCTCCCCTACGGCGCGTACTGGGACCTGATCCGGCCGCACGTCACGTTGCACCGGGTCGGTCGCGTCGCGATGATCGACGCGCACGAGTACGAGACGCCGATCGCGCCGTTCAGCTACGCGCACCACGCCGACTTCGTGCGCCTCGACGCGCTCGCGACGTGGGGTGGTCTGTACGCCGACATCGACACGCTGTTCGTGACGCCGCTGCCCGACGACCTGTGGGACGAGCCGGCGGTGATCGGCCGCGAAGCCGACGTCGCGGACGAACGCACCGGCGTGGTGCGCCGTCGGCGTCGAGCGCGCTGGTCATGTCGGAACCGGGTGGACGGTTCGTCGAGGAGTGGCGCCGGCGCAGCACCGGCGCGTTCGACGGCTCGTGGACGGCACGGCTGCTTCCTCGGGTACGACCTCGCCACCGAGCTGACCGACGACGTGCGTCTCGAACCGGTCGAGCGGTTCCACCGGTTCGCGCCCACGCCCGACGGCATCGCCGACATGCTCGAGCACGACGTCACGCTCGACGGCGTGTGCTCGATGCACCTGATGGCCCACCTCTGGTGGAGCGAGACCCGGCGCGACTTCACCGCCGTGCACGCGCGCACGATCGACGAGCAGTGGATCGCGGCCGCGCCCGTCACCTACGCGAAGGCCGCGCGCCGCTTCCTGCCCGGCCTCAGCTGAACGCGGGGCCGACCATCCACCCCACCACCACGTCACGCGTCCCGCCGGTGACGGGGGTGACCTGGTGGGTGAGGTAGCTCGGGAAGATCGCGATCGTGCCCTGGACCCGCGCGGCGGCGATCGGGTCTCCGAAGCAGAGGTCGCCGCCGGTGAACTCCGCAGGGTCGGAGAGCAGCAGGCTGAAGCTGAGCTTGCGCATGGAGTTCAGCGGCCCGATGTCGGTGTGGGGCACGAAGCGGTCCTCGGTCTCGCCGTCGTAGCGGAGGACCTGCACGTTGGCCTCCATCCCGACGACCCGGAACCGGAAGATCTCCTCGTTCACCTGCACCACCGTCTGGGTGATGCGCGCCGCCAGCGGACCGGTGTCACCCCCGGGCAGCGGCTGCTGGTGCCCGCGTCGGGCCTGCTCGTTCAGCAGGCCGCCGTGGGTCGGCTCCTCGCCCGGGACGGAGGGCGCGGCGACGACCCGCATGGGCTTCCACTCGTCGTCGAGTACAGCCCGCACCTCGGCACACTCCTCGGGGGTGAGGAGCGGCCGGGTCGCGACGTCGAGCAGGTGGGGATTGCTCCGCAACGAGCCCACCGTGTTCGCGAGGTCGAAGGCCATCGGCACAGCGTACGTTCGCTCGTCGTCTACAGATCGGCGATCAGTGGCCGCACCTGCTCACAGAGCACGCGGGTGTGCTCGAGCACGATCTCCTCGGGCATGCCCGCGATCGACGCGAACATGAACACGGTGTCGACCGGCAAGCCGTCGAGGTGCTCGACGATCTGCGCGCCCACGACGTCGGGGGTGTCGACGACGATGCCGTTGAGCCCGCGACCGAGACCGCGGGTGCGCGCCTTCTCCGTGTCGAGCGGCGGCGGCGCGGCGTTGCCGGTGCCCTCGACGCCGTACGAGTTGTAGGTGTCGACCTGGTACTGCAGGTGCTTCGCCACCGTGGGCCAGTCGCGCTCGGGGTCGGTGGTTGCGAACACCGGCACCATGCTCGCCATTCGCGCGCTCGCAGGATCGTGCCCGCCGTCGACCAGGCCCTGCTGGTACGGCTCGAGCAACGCGCGCTGCGCCGACAACAGGTGCTCGCCGAGCAGCCCGGCACGCCGCGCGCCCTTCGGCCCCTGGTAGCCCATCCAGATCGGCACGGGGTCCTGCACCGGCGCGGGCGGCACGCGCCCCTCGTTCCACAGCGCGCGGATCCGGCGCACCGTGTCGTCGAGCGCGTCGTAGCGGCGCTTCAGGTCCTTGCCGTAGAGCTCGTACTCGGGGAGGCGGTAGCCGGCGCCGAGGCCGAGGTCGAGGCGGCCGCCGGAGAGGATGTCGACGAGCGCCGCCTCCTCCGCGATCGACGCGGGCTCGCGCAACGGCGCGATCAGCACCGCGGTGCCGATGCGGATGCGTTGCGTGCGCGCCGCGACCGCGGCCGCGAACTGCAACGGCTGGGTGAGGTAGCCGTCCTCGAAGCCGTGGTGCTCCGACAGCCACACGCTGTCGGCGCCGAGTCGCTCCGCCTCCTCGCACAGTTCGAGTGTGAAGGAGTAGAGACGGTGCGGATCCTGGTGCCACCCCGGCGGGTTGCGCAGGTCGATGAACAAGCCGAGCTTCGCCACGAGTGAGAGGATGGCACACCATGCCGAGCACCGACCACGCCGCCGATCTCATTGCCATCGCGGCGTTGCAGGCGCGCTACGCCGACGTCGTCAGCCGGCAGGCGTTCGGTGAGCTCGCCGAGTTGTTCGTGCCCGACGCGCACCTGTTCATGGAGCTGCCCGGGCACACGAAGGAGCTCGTCGGCCCGCAGGCGTTCGGCGACTACGTGGCCCGGCGCATCGCCCACCTGGAGTTCTTCCAGTTCGTGATCACGGGTGCCGTGGCCGAACCCGACGGCGACCGCGCCACCGGCCGCATGCACTTCTACGAGCTGCACCAGGATCGCGAGCAGCACCGCCTGCGTCATCTCTACGGCGTCTACCGCGACGAGTTCGTGCGCATCGACGGCCGTTGGTGGTTCGCGCAACGTCGCTTCGCGCCGCTCGCGATGACGAGCACCGACGACGCGCGCGACCTCGACGTGTTCCCGTCGCCGTTCTAGCTGTAGATGAGGCCCTCTTCGGCCGGCTCGTCACCGGCGACGACAGTGAGCTTCGAGCCGGGCCGGTAGCGCACGAGGTCGAGCACGAGCTCGGCGACCTGCTCCGGCGTGAAGTGGGCGAGCAACTCGTCGCGCGCGGCTACGTCGAACGCGCGCGGGTCGCCGAGGAAGTCGTGGGCGAGGCGCAGCGCGGCCTTCTGGTGCGGGGCGAGGTCGCTGTGGTCGAGGTCGTCCATCTGCTCGACCATCGACTCTTCGAAGCCGCGGTCGATCGCGACGCGCAGGCGGAAGTTGCGACAGATGCGGCAGTGCGACTCGCGACCGCTGTAGATGCGCACGAGCTCACGGGTGACGATGTCGACCGTTCCGGGGTACGCGACCGCCATGAACTCCATCATCGCAGTGTGGAGGCGCGGCGCGACGTCGGCGAGGCCGCGCTCGGTGCGCGGCTCGGAGCTCATCGGTCACCCCGCAGCACGATGGACGCGCGCTGCGTGGTCTCGAAGAAGCCACACGCGTAGGTGAGCACGAGGAAGCCGCCGTCGCCCAGCACGTCGATCACCTGCGCCGCCTGCTCGTCGCTCACGCCCTGCGCGTCGACCACGAGCTGTTCGGCGAAGCCGAGGGCGACACGTTGACCTTCCGAGAACGCGTCGGAGGTGGGCCACTGCCGTAGCTGCGCGACGAGGTCTGCGTCGAGTGCCACCGCGACCGGTGGACGGGATGCCGCCTCGTCGGCGTCGAGCATCTGCGCGATGCGCCGCCGGCAGAGCTCGAGCAGCTCCGGCTCCACCTGGTCCTGGTCCCACACCGCGGCCTCGACCTCGCGCAAGGCTTCGGCGTACGCGGGCCGCAGGGCCGCGACCTGGTGGAGCACCGTCGCACCCGAGGCGACGTCGGGGATCCACGTGGTCGTCATGGAGCCCACCGTAACCCCGCGGGGTGATCAGGTGCAGGTGTCGGGCGCGGCCTGTCCGGCGAGGATGGCCTGCATCCACGCCAGTGCGTTCGGCGCCGAGGCGAACCCGATCTCCGTGTGACTGAGGCCGGGGAACACGTCGTAGTCCACGGTGTCACCCTTGGTGCAGAGGTCCTGCACCAACCCGTCGGTGGTCACCGCGGGCACGACCACGTCGGCGGTGTCCTGCGCGACGTAGACGGGCGCCTTGGTCCGCTGGTTCCCCGGACGGTTCGCCAGGAGCAGCTCGCCCCACGGCGGCACGGCACCCGGATCCGTCGTCGCGTAGAACGACCCGATGAGCGGTTCGGCGATCCCGAGGATCTTCACCTCGTCGGCGGTGATCGCGTCGCACAGCGGGATGAGCTGCGGGAGGGCCGCCTGACCCGAGGCCGTGATCATCTGGTCGATGCTCATCTTCGGGAACTTGGCCTTGTACACCTGGTCGTACGCGTTCATCGCCCAGCCACCGAGCGCGATGCCGTCGACCGTGTTCTCGTCGAGGTGGAACACCTTGGCCAGCTCACCGGCCGGAGCGGCCGCGGCGGCACCCATGAGTTGCAGTTCCGGCGCGTACGTCGGCGCGAGCTCGCCGGCGAACAGCGAACCCTGACCGCCCTGCGAGTGCCCCCACGTGAAGACGCGCTTGCCGGCATTGGTCGCCTTCAGGTTGCGCGCCGCTCGCGCGGCGTCGAGCGTGCCCCGCCCCTCGGAGATGCCCACGAGGTAGGGGTGCACGCCGGGCGTGCCGAGGCCCTGGTAGTCGGTGGCCGCGACGACGAAGCCGGCGTCGAGGAAGCTCTGGAGGCCGGCGATGGTCGCCGGCCCGTCGGGCAGCACCGAGGGTGCGCACTGGTCGGCGACGCCGGTGGTGGGGTGCGCCCAGGTGACGATCGTGCGACCGCGTGTCACGGCGGCCGGCGCGCCCGCAGCGGTGGTCGGCGCCGGGGCGTCGGCCGCCGGGGCGAAGATCATCCCCGACACGGCGATGTCCTCGCCGTTCAGTCCGGTCGAGTGGTAGAGCACGCGCCAGCCGCGGCTGCCGGCGGGCGCGTCGGTGAGCGCCTGCTTGCGGATGATGGTGCCCGGCCTCGCCTTCGGCAGCGGGTTCGGCGGTTGGTAGAAGGCGCCCGCAGCCGGGTTGTCGCCCAGCACGGTGGTGGTCGTGGGCGACGGCTTCTCGGCGGCGCCGGCCACACCCGCGGCGCCGACGGGGAGCGCGGCGGCCGCGCCCGCGGCGACGACGGCGAAGGTTGCAACGGTGGCTCGAAGCCGGATCCTGCCCACGGTGACCTCTCGGACGGCAAACTGGTCCGACGGTTGTCGGCGCCCGCGGGAGCCCACTTGACGAGAGGTTCGGCGTCGCCGCGGGACGTGGCGGGCACCGCGGGAGGCGCGCGGACATTCGCTGCGATCGATGTCAGGCTGCCCCCGTGCCGTGCGACGCCAGCACCACCGCGGCGAGCCCGACCGATCGGTCCGCCCGATCACTCCGGTCGCGCGCGCCACTCCCCCGCCTGGAGCTCGCGGTGCGTTGGGCGCTGGCCGTGGGCATCGCGTACCAGGTGGTGCAGCGCTTCACGTACACCGGCTACGGCATGAGCGAGTACGGCCGGTCGCTCTGGTACGTCACCTACCAGCACGGGTTCGTGCGGCGCGGGCTCGCCGGTGAGGCCCTGCGCACGATCCTCGGCCGCCATCCCACGATCGCCGAGGTCGACCTCGTGCAGAACGTGATCGCGCTCACGACGATCGGCGCGATGGTCGCGCTCGTCGTGATGTTGTGTCGTCGTCGCACGACCATCGCGTACGCGGCCGCCGGTGCGCTGGTGATCGCACCGTTCGCCTTCGACTCGGTCGGCGGCCAACGCCGGCCCGACCTGCTCGCGTTCCTGCTGCTCGCCGGCGTGGGCATCTGGGCCGGCACGAAGCGCGTGGCCCCCGCACGACTCGCGCTCGTGGCCGGCGCGCTTCTCGCGGTGTGCACGCTCGCGAGCGAGGCCGCGCCACTGATCGTCGGCCCGTGGCTCGTGCTCGTGCTGCTCGCCAACGACCGGGCACGACGCGGCCCGGACGCACGTCCGTTGCTCGTCACCGCGCTCGGTGTCGCGCCGACGCTGCTCGTCCTCGGCGCGCTCACGCTCCACGGCGCGCCGACCGCGAACCAGGTCACGTCGCTCGAGCTCGACGCGCCGTCGATCATCGGCGGTCACGGCTCCGTGTTCGTGTACCTCGGCGACACCTTCTCCTCCAGCTTCCAGCGCGTCCTCGAACGACCGAACCCGGAGATCAGCATCCTCGTCGGCACGTTGCTGCTCGCCCTGCTCGCCGTCGCGTGCCACGGTGCCCGGCCATGGCTGCGCGGCTCTTGCGACCGGGTGCTGCCCACGCGCGCGGCGCGGCGGGCCTGGTGCGCGGCCACCGCTGCGTTGACCCTCGCCCTCTTCGCCTTGGGCTTCGACTGGCTGCGGTGGATGGGGACGATCACGTTCGCGGCGCTGCTCGCGGCGTGCGCAATCGTGCTGCTGGAGGAGCGACCGGCCCCCGCCTTCCCGGAACGGGTGCAGGTCTCCGGGCGGGGCATCGCCGCGGTCGCGGCCGCCACCTACCTCCTCGTGCTCCCGCCACTCCCCAATTTCGTCGACGACCTGGTCGACGCGGCCCGTCTGCTCTTCGACATCCCCCGCTGACGCACGCGAGCGCACGTCGAGCACTTCCCCGCGAACCGCGCGCTGTGATCTGATGGGCGATCCGTTCGCCCGGGACGCCCGTAGTCTCCGGTGAACCAACCGGAGGAGCACCCGTGGACCTCGCCGACCGCCTTGCCCTGCACGAGATGCCCGGCCGCTACGGCGACCTGATCGACGACCGCGACTGGGACGGCCTGGCCACGATCTTCACCGACGACGCAACGTTCGAGATCCCGGGCGAGGTGCTCGACGGGCTCGAGGGCATCCGCGCGTTCATGCGCCAGAGCAACCACCCGCGCACGCACGCGATGACCAACGTGTACGCCGACGCGACGCCCGACGACCCGAATGCCACGAGCCGCGCCGTCGTGCGCTTCCGCATCATCGGGATGCGGCGCGACGGGCGGATCATGTCGGGGCGCTACCGCGACGACGTGGTCCGCACCCCCGAGGGGTGGCGGGTGCAGACCCGCGTGTTCACGTCCACGCCGTACGAGGAGACCTGAGCGAACGGTGACCGACCGGGCAGGCGGCACAGCACCGACGGGGGTACCCGGCGAGCACATCACCCCGTGGATGCGCACCGGGTACGTGTGGACGATGGCGGTGTCGCGCCTCGGCACGTCGATCGCCGGCATCGCCACCGCGTTCGTGGTCTACGACCACTCGCGCTCCGTGCTCATGACCGCGGTGGTCACCATCGCCAGCGGCATCCCCGTGCTGCTGCTCGCGCCCTGGGCCACCACCACCGTGCAGCGGTTCGGCGCGGCCCGCACGTTCGTGTGCGGGCGCCGTGCTCGCCGCGCTCGGGCTCGTACCGGCGATCCTCTCCGCCACCGGCGAGCTCGACACCCTCACCCTGTTCCTCTGGCAGTTGGCCGGCGGCGTGGTGGTGGGGATGAGCGGTCCCTCGAACTCGCTCCTCGCCCGTCGGCTCGCGCCGCCCGGCCAGGTCACCGGGTTCAACGCGCGCCTGAGCCGATCCGGCGCGGTCGCGATCATCGTCGGGCTGCTGGTCGGCGGCGCGCTCGTCAGCGCGGTGGGCCCCACGTGGGCGTACCTCGCCGACGTCGTGTCCTACCTGCCCGCGGTGCTGCTGATCGGCGCGTGCATCAAGCGCCTGCCCACCCCGGTGCACCCGCGCCACCGGTTCCGTGAAGGCATCCAGGCGGTGAAGAAGACGGGCGGCCTGCGCGCCGCCTTCGTGACCGCGGGCCTGCTCTACCTGCTCGCCACGCCGGTGATCTCCACGTTCCCGGCGCTGGCGAAGCAGATCGACGACGGCGCCAACGCGCTCGCCATGCTCATGGCCGCCTACGCGGCCGGAGGGCTGTTCGTCGCCACCGTGGTGCGCCGCCTGCACCGGCGCGAGAGCTGGGCGGTGCTCGGTCGCCGCGCGCTCTTCGTGTCGGGCTTCGGCTTGGTCGCCCTCGGGCTGGCGGTGGGGCTCGGTGGAGGTGCGGGCGTGGTGCTCGCGATCTCGTTGGTCGCGTTGCTGCCCACGGGTCTCGCGGTCGCCATCGAGTTCACGATGCTGTCGTCGCTCGTGGAGCTGGGCGCGCCCGAGGACCAGCGCAGTCCGGTGCTCACCGCCTACGGCACGCTCTCGAGCGTGATCGGCCCCATCGGCGGCCTCGCGATCGGTGCGCTGGCCGACACCGTGTCGGTGAGCTTCGCGGTGGTCACGAGCGGCATCCTGCTCGTGCTCGCGGGCGCGCTCACGCGGATCCTGCGCTTCTTCCGGTCACTCGACGACCTCGACCACCCCGACGCGGCGGAGTACGCGGCGGCCGCACCGCGACCGCCCACCCATCCGCACCTGTCGTTCGACCACGCGGTGCACCATCACCGCATCCCCGTCGACGGCTGACCGCGCTTCCCGTAGCCGAGCAGGCGCAGCGCGTTCATCACCACGAGGAGCGTCGAGCCCTCGTGGAACACGACTGCCGCGCCGATGCCCACCGCGCCGACGATCGTGGTCGGCACCAGCACCGCGACCACGCCGAGGCTCACGAACAGGTTCTGACGGATGGTGCGGCTGGCCCGGCGGCTCAGCCCGATCACCGTGGGCAGGGCGGAGAGGTCGTCACCCATCAGCGCGACGTCGGCGGTCTCGAGCGCGACGTCGGAGCCGGCCGCGCCCATCGCGATGCCGACGGTCGCGTGCGCGAGGGCGGGCGCGTCGTTCACGCCGTCGCCCACCATCGCGACCTTGCCCTCCTCGACCAGCAACCGCTGGATCGCCGCGACCTTGTCCTCGGGCATCAGGTCGCCCCAGGCCTCGGTCACGCCCACCTCGCGTGCGATCGCGTCGGCGACACCCTGGTGGTCGCCCGACAACATCACCGTGCGACGGATCCCCATCGCCTGCAGCGACGCCACCACGGATTCGGCCGACGGGCGCGGGGTGTCCATGAGGCCGAGGGTGCCGAGGAAGCGGTCACCGCGCTTCACCACCATGATCGTCCGGCCCGCGGCCTGCAGTTCCTCGACGACGGACAGCATCGCAGGATCGATCCCGCCGTCGTCGCCGAACAGCGCGACGTTGCCGATGAGCACGTCGTCCCCCGCCACGACGGCGCGCACCCCGCGACCCGCGATCGCGTGCACCCCCGTGGCCTCGGTCACCGCCACCCCGTCGAGGCGGGCGCGACCGTCGCGCACGATCGCCTCCGCGAGCGGGTGGTCGCTGCGGGACTCCACGGCCACCGCCGTCGCGAGCAGCACGTCGGCGGGCACACCGTCGGCCGGGACGACGTCAACGAGTCGAGGGCGTCCCTCGGTGAGCGTGCCCGTCTTGTCGAACGCGAGCGCGCGCAGCGTGCCCAGGTGCTCGAGCGGCCCGCCGCCCTTGACCAGCACACCGAGATGGCCGGCCCGGCCGACCGCGGCGAGCACCGCACTCGGCGTGGCGATGGCCAGCGCGCACGGGCTGGCGGCGACGAGCACGGCCATCGCCCGGTAGAACGCGTCGGACCACGACGCACCGAACACCGGGCCGAGCAGCAGCACGAGCACGACGGCCGCGAGCACGGCGGGCACGAAGACGCGCTCGAAGCGATCGGTGAAGCGTTGCGTGGGCGAGGTCTGCGTCTCGGCCTCGCGCACCATCGTCGCGAGCTTCGCCAGGGTGGAGTCGCCGGCACGGCGCGTGACCTGCATGTCGAGCTGGCCGGCGCCGTTGATCGTGCCCGAGAACAGGCGCGACGACGACGCGACGCGATCGGGCGCCGCCGCTGCGACCGCCACGTCGGCCACCGGCACCTTGTCCACCGGGATGCTCTCACCGGTCAGCGGGGCCTGGTTGACGCTGCTCGCGCCGGCGACGACGAACCCGTCGGCCGCGATGCGCTCGTTCGGCTTCACCACCACGGTGTCGCCGACGCGCAGCTCGCCGACGGGCACCGTGCGCTCCGCGCCGTCGGCGTCGCGCACGAGCGCGGTGTCGGGGGCGAGCGCGGCCAACGACTCGATGGCGCGTCGCGCGCGCCCCATCGCAAAGCCCTCGAGCGCGTGCCCGACGCTGAACAGCGCGAGCAGGAGCGCACCCTCCTCCCACTTGCCCAGGATCCACGCACCGGCAGCGGCGACGAGCATGAGGAAGTCGATCTCGAAGCGACGGTTGCGGATGCTCTCGATCGCCTCGCGGGTCGTGTAGAAGCCGCCGAAGCAGCCGGCCACCACGAAGAGCGCGGTGGTGACGGTGTCGGACACGTCGGTGGCGACGACGAGTACGAACCCGATCGTCCACACGACCGCCGCGGTGATCGCGAAGACGAGTTCGCTGTGCTCGCCGAAGGGGCCGCCGTGGTGGTGCTCGCCGAGCCCTGCCCGCTCGTGGTCGTGGTCGTGGTCGTGATCGTCGACGGGTTCGGCCCCCGCCACCACCACACCGAGCTTGGCGAGGACCGCCCGCACCTCGGCCGCATCGATGCGCGCGCGGTCGTACTCCAGGCGCACCAGACCGGGCACGACCTCGGCCTCGATGATCCCGTCGCGGCGGCGCAACGCCTCGGCGACCGTGCGCCCCCGCCGCACGTTGGAGATGCCGGTGACGGTCCACAGCGCGTGACCGAGTTGTTCGGTGAGATCCGCGCCCGCGGCCTCGGCGAGCTCCCGCACGCGCACCACGCTCGTGCGTGCCGGATCGAGGTGGAGGCAGAGCCGGGCCGGCGCGTCGTCGGCTTCGACGACGTGCACCCGCTCGATCCCCTCCGCCGCGCCGAGCACGGTGCAGAGCCGGTCCACGCACCGGTCACGCGCGTCGAGCGCGTCGGGCAGGAGGACGGCCACGTCGAGGGCGAGGGTCTCCTCACCCATCGCCGGTCTCCGCACCGTGGCGCAGGTGCTCGGCCGACACCTCGAGCAGCAGCCTCACGTGTGCGTCGGCGAGCCGGTAGTGGACCATCCGGCCTTCGCGGCGGTTGCGCACGATCCCCGCCGTCCGCAACAGTCGCAGCGCGTGCGACACCGACGACTCCGGGGTGGCGGTGACCGCCGCGAGGTCACCCACGCAGAGCTCCCCGGCGTCGAGGAGTGCGTACAGCAAGCGGATCCGGGCCGGGTCGCCCAGCAGCCGGAAGACGTCGGCGACCGCGGCAGCTTCGGCGGGCGCGACCGACGGGCCTGCGCCCGCACCCGCTTCCCTCGCCCCCGCCTGGGCCATCCCACCGCTCCTCATCTGAACATCGGTTCAGATGAGGAGAGTAGCGCAGCGCCACCGTCACTCGTGACCGAGCGCCAGGGCGATCGCCGCCTCCGGGTCGGGGGGTGCCAGCGCCGCCACCTCCAGCCGCAGTTCGCGCAGCGTGCCCGTGAAGACGGCCAACGCCGCGTCGGGCGACTCCACGCCGATCACGGTGGCCGTGGCGTCGGCCGTCGCCGCCTCCGGCGCGACCACGGTGACCGACGCGACGTCGTCGACGGTGCGCCCGGTGCGCGGGTCGACGACGTGCCCGTACCACCGCCCGTCGATGCGGAAGCCCTGCCGCGCCCGCCCGCTCGTCGCCAGACCGGCACCGGCGACCGCGACCGTGAGCAGTGGCGGCTCACCCTCGTACGGGCGCAGCGGGTTCTCGATCCCCACCTCCACGGCCACCGCGCCGAGATGGCGGAGATCTCCACTCGCGTTGACCAGCACCGCGTCGAACGCGCCGTCACCCCACGCGGCCTCGGCGGCGCGATCGACGATCCACCCCTTGGCCAGCGCGTGGAGGTTGAGCCCCGTGCAGTCGCCCGTGCGGACGGGCCGCCCCGACGCGTCGATCTCGTAACGGGGCGAACGGATCGCCTCGCACACCCGCGCGAGGTCGTCCGGGTCGGGGAGGCGGCCGGCGGCCTCCGCCGCGCGCCACACCTCGGTCAGCGCACCGGCCAGCGGATTGAACGCGTTGGCCGACTCGAGCTGCACGGCGAGCGCGACGCGCATCACCGCGCTCATCTCGTCGCTCGGCATCGGCACCTCGTCGCGCTTCCAGCGGTTCAGCTCGCTGTCGGTGCGGAACAGGCTGAACACCTGCTCGAGCCGTTCGATCTCGGCCAGGGCCCGATCGGCGGCCTCGCGCGCCACCCGCCGCCGTCCGACGACCTGCACCTCGACGACCGTGCCGAGCTGCACCGCTCGGCGGGTGACGTTCACCTGGGGCTCTCCTGTCGGCCGGGCGACGGTACCACCGGCCTCTCCCGGGGAGGTGGCCGCTGATCGGAGCACCATTGCGCACGGTTAGGCTGCTTTTCCGTGCGCGGCGACAGGCGGGCCCGCCGAGGGCTGATCGGCGGTGTGACCGCGCTGTTGGTGGGATCCCTCGCGCTCGCCGGGTGCGGTGTCGGCCGCACCGAACCCCAGCTCACGCCGGCCGGCGGCGGCAACAAGGTCCTGCTGGTGGGTGACGAGCTCCTCGGGCGGGTCGCCCCGAAGCTGGCGCCCACCCTCGCGGTCAACGGCGTCAGCGCGCAGGTGCTCGACCTCACCGCGCCGGGCACCGGCTCCTCGACGCCGGGATCGTGGGTGCGGTCGGTGCCCGCCTCGATGCCAACCCCGGCACGTCGATGGTGGTCATCGGGTTCAGCGGCCACTGCGCCACCTGCGCCGGCGGGTACGCCGGGCCGGGGCAGGCCGCGGCGTGGACGGCCGCGGCACAGCAGCTCGTCGACGTGGTCCGCGCCCACGGCAAGACCCCCGTGTGGGTCACGGCCCCACCGGTGGCGCCCGAGCTCCCCATTGCCTCCTCGGTAGCGGTCATCGCCGATGCGGGGACCGCGGTCGCCGCGCCAACGGCCTCGTGATCGCCAACCTGACCGACGCCTTCACCGACGTCGACGGGCGCTACCAGCCGACCCTCTCGTACGCGCGGCTGTTCGAGGCGGCCGCGTTCCACACCGTGCGCACCGGTGACGGCATCGGATTCACCGACGACGGCGCGGCACGCGCGGGCACCTGGATCGCCGCCGCCATCCGCTCGGCGTGGTCGGTGCCGTTGATCGTCGACACCGACATGTTCCTCGACGTCGACGACGCGGGTGGCCTCGGTGTCGCGTTCGCGTTGCAGCGCCTCGGCGAGGCGCGCATCCTCGCGGTCGGGATCGACCTGCGCGCCGACCGCACGCAGGTCGCCGACACGTCGTGGCAGTGCGCCGCCGCGTTCGCCGCCTTCTACACCGACGGCGGATCGGTCCCCCTCGGTGTCGCGCCGCCGCGTGAGGGCGTGCAGGCCGACGTGGTCGACTACACCGCGGCGTGCGCGCCCCTCGCGCCACCGGGGCTGCCGACGCCGCCGCCCGCGGTCGACGTGTACCGGCAGGCGCTCGCCGCGCAACCCGACGGCAGCGTCGTCATCGCCGGCACCGGCTACGAGGGCAACCTCGCCGCGCTGCTCGCCTCCGCCCCCGACGCGTCCAGCCCGCTCACCGGTCGCCAACTCGTCGCCCGCAAGGTCCGCACGCTGGTGGTCATGGCCAGCGGCTTCCCGAGCAGCACCGGTGAGCACAACGTGCAGGGCGACATCGCGTCCGCCCAGGCGATCGCGTCCAGCTGGCCCACGAAGGTGGTGTGGGCCGGGTCCGAGGTCGGCTTCCCCGTCGTCACGGGCGCGACGATCTCGGCCGCCCACCCCCTCACCTCTCCGCTGCGCGTCTCCTACGAGGCCTACCGCGGGCCGTCGACCGCCTGGTTCTCGTGGGACCTCACCGCGGTGTACCACGCGGTGCGGCCCGCCGACGCGGCGATGGTGGAGATCGGGCCGGGGACGAACCACATCGACGACACCGGGGCCAACACGTTCACCCCCGGCCCGGGGAACCAGTACTACCTGCGCCTCGACGACGGCACCTCGCTCAGCAACCGGCTCGAGCAGCTGCTCGACGTCACACCCTGACCGCTCCGGGTCCCCCGGCCAGTCACCCACGGGCCGGCCCCCATGAGCGGGTCACCGTTTCCCGGTAGCGTCCGGCCATGCGGTCGCGGTCGACGGACTACCTCGTCGTCGGTGCCGGCGCGATGGGCATGGCCTTCACCGATGCCCTCGTCGACCACGCCGACGTGCACGTCACGCTGGTCGACCGTCGTCACGCGGCGAGTGGGCACTGGCAGGACGCCTACCCGTTCGTGCAGTTGCACCAGGCGTCGCTCTTCTACGGCGTCGCGTCGACCGTCCTCGGCAACGGCGAACTGCAGCAACAGGGCCCCGAGGCCGGACTCCAGGAGCGCGCCCGCCAGGCGGAGATCCAGGCCTACTACGACGACGTGCTGCACCGCCGCCTCGTCGGCTCGGGGCGCGTCACCTTCCTCGGCGGCTCGGAGCACCACGTGGAGACCGGCGCGGGCGGCACCGCGCACTTCGTGACGTCGCGCGTGTCGGGTGAGACGGTCGCGATCGACGTGCGCCGGCGCTTCGTCGACGCGACGTACCTGTCGCCGACCGTGCCCGCGACCACTCCCCCGCCGTTCACGTTCGACGACGACGTGCCGTGATCCCCGTGCACGAGCTGGCGAGGTTGGAGACCGCGGCGGCGTACGTGATCGTCGGTTCGGGCAAGACCGCGACCGATGCGATCGTGTGGCTGCTGCGCAACGGTGTGGCGCCCGACGACATCGTGTGGGTGCGCCCGCGCGACCCGTGGATGTTGAACCGCGCCGTGGTGCAGCCCGACCCGGTGGTCGCGCTCGGTCTCGCCGCCGACACGATGGATGCCGCGGCCGGCGCGGAGTCGCTCGACGACTTCTTCCTCCGCCTCGAGGCGGCCGGCGTCATGCTGCGGATCGATCCCGGTGTCACGCCGACGATGGCCAAGGCACCGACCCTGGCCGAGTGGAGCTCGACCTGCTGCGCACCGTCGAACGCGTCGTGCGCCTCGGCCACATCGACCACGTCGCGAGTCGCGAGCTCGTGCTGCAGCACGGTTCGGTGCCGCTCCCGGCGGGCGCGCTCCTGGTGCACTGTGCCGCGTCGGGCCTCCGTTACCCGCCGATGGTGCCGCTGTGGTCACCCGACGCGATCCGCGTGCAGACCATCCGCGCCGGCTTCCCGTGCTTCAACGCCGCGCTCGCCGGCTACGTGGAGGCGACGCGCGACGACGACCGTGAGCGCAATCGCCTCTGTCCGCCCAACACCTTCCCCGACAACGTGACGAACTGGGCGCAGATGCAGGTGCTCGGCACGTTGGCCGGGCGCGCCTTCGGCGCCGAGCCCGACATCGCGGCATGGGCGAACGAGTGCGCGCTCAACCCCGGCCGCATCCAGGCGCACCGACGCGACGACCCCGCGGTGCAGACGGCGGCGCAGCGCGCCGCCCAGGCGACCGAACGCGGACTGCCGCGTCTGGCCGCGCTGGCCGGCACATCGCTCCCCACGTGAGCCGGCAAGGCTCGGGCGCCCGCGGGCCGGCCGCGGCTCCTCGCGGAGATGCGGCCACCGAGATCGCCGGGGCGACGTCGAGGACCGCATCGAGGTGGTGCTTGGAGTGGAGGTGATGGGACTTGAACCCACGACTTCTACGTTGCGAAGGCAGATCCGCCGAATCTTGACGGACGGTGACGGCGCGAAGCGGCTGGTCAGTTGGCATCGCCGGACACTGGCGGACGGGTGCGAGTGCTGGCGACCGCGGGATCAACGCGGGATCGATCTGATTCATGGACTGAGGCCGACAGACCCGCTCTTCGTTACGCTGTGTAGGTGAGTCAGGCTGGTGATGAGCCACCGCTTTGGATACTCGAGGGCAGGAAGCCCTTTCTTCACGAGGTCGGCTTCCGCCTCCCGAACACCGGCGAGGATCTGGACGCTTGGTGCGCTGCGATGAGAACGCAGTACGAGAGCACTGGCATGGGTCCCGAGTACTTCTTCGCCTGGCTCCGAGAGTGGGGTCGTCGCGTGCCCGGCGCCCCTGATGTTCAGGCTCTCCGAGCATTCAAAGAACATCGCGAGCATCTCGATCGCCGCATCGAGGAGAGGAAGCATACGGAGCGAGCCGCGAGACGGGCCGCAGCATCTCAAGCTCGGGCCGCGTTCGACGACGGGCGTTTGAACCTCACGATCATCTTCCCCGACCGCGCTCCAGGGGAGTCACTCGCCGATTGGGAAGCAGAATCTTGGCTCCGATACCTGGACGCTGAACGCGAGCTCGCCGTTGTTGAAGAGCGTGAGTTCTCGGTAGCGGATCACGAGTTTCGGCGCGCCATGCATCAGCACTACAAGTTCACCGACGAAGAGCTCGCGCCGTACAAGGCGCAGCGCGACGTTGAGCTTCGCCAGGAACAAAGACAGCGCCGGCAGATCGTCGCGGTAGTGGCGGTCGGGCTTGTTGCCTTCCTTCTCGTGCTCGGCCCTCACGGCCTCGTCGCTGCATGGGAGAAGGCGGTGCAGTTCGTCAACGACTCACTGCATAGCGGTTGATCGAAGCGCGGAGGAGCGATCGGAATGTCGGCACCCCTTTCCTCTCGAACGATTCTGTTCCTCTGGCAGGAGATGGTCCGGTCTCTGGACCCGAAGCAACAGGCGCACTTCCTGGAGGCGCGGGCAAGGGAGATCCGGACGCTCCGCCAGCATCCGATCGACAAGCTGATCGAGGAGGGTGAGAAGCTGCGCGACAACCTGCAGAAGCGCCGACCGAGGGCTTCAAGCCCGATTCTTCCTCTCTCCCTCTGGGCGGAGCGCATGGAAGGCGGCTGGACGGGTCCCGTGATGTCGGAGCCTGTTCAGACCACGCCTCGAGTCTTGTCGTACGAGGACGACTTCTGAGAGGCGGAGAAGCGGCGCACCGCTGGCAGCCAAGACTGCAAGCACGTGTCCTCTGACCGGGGCTTTGCCGAGGTAGCTAGGGGCCTCAAAGCGTTCTCACCCTCGAACGAGGAGTGTTACCTGACGCCGCCTAGCAGCGTCAGGACACGTTCTTGACCATGGCCCAAGGGAGCGCTTCGGCATCTGCCCTTGGCACCCGCTCCGTGCAATAGTTCGCCGAGCTGTCATCTTCATGGCCCGCAGAAATTCTGAGCCGGGCGTACGTCCATAACCAGCGGACGAGACATCACCAGGATTTGGCGAAACAGTGTCCGACAAGATCCCGCGTTCTGTAGCTCGCGCCGCCGACAAGGCTGCTATGCGTCCCCGATGGTGGACTTGGGGTCGGCTCACCAACCAGATCCTTGTGCCACTTCGCGGCGGCGATACATGGCCCGCGGTCTTCTTCTACGTGTTCGTTGTAGGAATCGCATTCCTCCCGTTCCGCTTCCACCTTGGCGCACTTGCCGAGCCGGCGCAGGCTGTGGCCTTCATCTCTTCTGCGTGGCAGGTGCTTGCTGCCGCAATTGCTCTCACCCTAGCCGTTGCGTTCTTTGCGTTCGAGAGCTCGCGTTCATCCGGCTGGGGCATCTCACTCCACGAGTTCGCCTCGGCTACGTCGATCCTGGTACTCGTTCACCTAGGAGTCGCGACGCTGCTCTTGGACTGGATGGTGCTGCTGCATTGGGGAACCGATAGTCCTGCAGGATGGTCAGCTACATGGGCGGCCGTCATGACTGGGGTATCGCTCGCTGGCATACCTATCTTGTTCATTCGTGTGATGCAGTCGTTGGATGCAGCTTCGCTAAGGACGGGCGTACAGCGGAAAGTCACGGGCGCTGTCGAACTGTCCGTGCAGCAGAGCGTGCGCGAGAGGATCTCCCTCAACCTTCTCGAGCGCATTGCTAGCGAACTGGGAATCGATTTTGTCCCCTTGTTCTCCTTCGACCGAGCCGGCGCAGTCGTGAAGCCAGTGAGCGCTGGAACAGTGACCGATATCAGGGCACGCCGTCTGAAGAAGGCGCTTAGCAAGCTGGACGCGCCCACGGCATCGAGCCGTCGCGAACTGAACGCCTACATCGGTCGCAGCGTCGGCACCGACGACGCCCTCATGAAGCTCGACGAGGGCCTGAGCGACGCCACGCTTCTCGACATCGGAAAGTGCTTCCGGATTCGCGATCATCGCGGAGAGGCCCCTCTGGGCGACGCGATGACGCAGCTTCGACGCGGTGCAACTGCGGCTGTGAGGGACGGCAACGCTGACCAATATCGGGAATGGTGCGATCTCTACGAGGAACTTCTGCTCGCCTTCCCCCAAGCATGGGCGATCTACGGCCTCGAGTACGACAACCAGACGGCGCAGAACATCCACCCGTTCATGTTCACCGACCTAGACGGAGTCTCCCGAGATCTTGCTGAGCAGTTCCGCCAGGCCGTCTCTCACGATCACCTCGAAGTGACCCGAGTCTTGGATGGGCTCCTCTACCGCGTCGCCTCGCGGGCGGTTCCTCTTCGTGCCCACGCTTTGAGTGGCGCGATGGTCCACCTCGCCGCTGAGCTCCAGGGAGCCAGCCGAACGATGCCGCAGTCGCACATCGCTGACCAAGTCTGTACGAGCCTCCGATCGATTCCATTTTCCTTCGCCGAATACGAGCTGGCTCGGAAGATTCGCGACGACGCGGCCTCGCTTGAGGACCGACTCAGCGCCGCGGACTTCCTCCTCGAGACCTATGCGACGCTGCGCGAGATCATCAAGATGCTCGTCGAGCAAGGCGATCAGCAGCGCGCTCTTGACCTGATCGCGCGCTGGCAGGGTCTGTTTGAGTTCTGGACGCCGACCGACGAACTCGAGAACGCGGAGTGGACGGCCAAGGCCGCCCGAGACAGCAACAGCGCGCCAGACGTCCAGCGGTCGCTTGACGAGCGTGTCTCAAAGCTGCGACCGCTCGCTGAGATGGAAAGCCGACTCAACGCCGCGCGGGCGCAGTCGATCTTCGAGATTGCTTGCTGGGCTTTGTGGCTCTTTGAGCAAGGCCAAGACCCTTCGCGACTGTCCGACTTCGTCGCACTGAGCCGGCACATCGGTTCATTCGCCGACATCTACGGCGCCGCGCGCGGCGCACTGGAGGAAGACCGGTCACTCTCGACGTGGATCATGGTGACCCTCCCCGAGCGACGTGTGCACTTCGTCGGAGGGAGCGCCCTCGCGCTCCGCGGGCTGGCGCTCATGCTGGTAGCCACGGCGCCGGCCACAGGCGAGCCAATTGACTTCGAGCCCTCTCAATGGCTCCACGATCATGCGGAGCAGCTCGAGTCAGCGCTCGATCAGTTTCCCGACGATTGGCAGCACTGGGACAGCGTCGTTCCAGGAGGTTCCGTCACTGAGCGACGCGAGTCAGTACAGGGGGGCATCGAGCGCGCGCTCGATCAGTTCCGTCTGGCACAACGTCAGAAGCTGGTCGCCGGAGACGTGTCGGCGGAGCGCGTCGAGGCGTTTCAAGCCGAGCTTCGCAAGGCAGTTCAAGAGTCCCGACTGGGAAGCGCTCTCATCAGCGACACGGAGGACTCGCCTTCGCTGCTGACCGACGCCTTCTTTGTCGGTTCGCATCAGCGGATCCCCAAGGATTGGTTCATGCCTGACTGTCGCATCGCGAATGTGAACGACATGGCGACCGAACTTGGGGCAACCGTTGGGCGAGGCGAGTGGGCAGTCATCTGCGGGACGCTCGCCACGGCACCGGACTTCGCAGCCCACAGCGAGAACCTGGCCGAGATCCTCGCCGCCGCGCAGCAGGTCCTAAGGGATCGGGGTTTCACGCCTCAGGTCGTTGTAGGCCCCATTGACTGGCGTACTTGGCGGGCGCTTGGCCTTGAGCGAGGTGACAGGAACGAAGATGTGGCACCGAACGTTGGCAGCCGCATGCGCCATTGGATACAAGGAACGCTCGGTGGCTCCATCGCCTTGCAGTGGCCCGACTGGCCGTCTAGTTGCCTGGTCGTGGCCGACCTCGACGCCTTTGTTCGGCTGGAACGGCAAACCGACCCTGACACAGGCTCGCCGCTCGTCGAGGAACTTGAGTTCTACGACGAGGCGTCTGCCCGACTGGCCGTCGAACAGGATCCTGATCTTCTTCGCGAGGATGGGCGTGATTCTGTTGAGCTGCGTTCCGAGGAGCTTCGAACCCAGGCGCGCCTCAAGGTCGGGATGGTGGTGAGGGCGAGCGTCAGGAACTCCGATGCGGCACTCAAGATTGAGATCCCAATCGAGGACCGAGACACTTGAGCATGCCCGCGCAGAAGTCCGTGTTCGACACAGATCCACGCCGTCTTCGTTCGCGCAGCGAGAGTGCCGACAACCGAACGACCATTGTCCACGGGCGATGACAGTTCGTACACAGTGCAGTTCTCCGAGGGTGACAATTCCGATGCTTGGGTGACACCTCGAGAAGTCCGCCAAGGTGCTTCACGAACGCTCTAGACTTGTCACATCAGGAAGGCCTGCGGCGTTCACTGGACTAACAGGATCCCGACCACGAGATCGGGGACTGCCAGGGGCGCCGTTGCATGCCGGAAGGTTGCGACCTTCCCCCGCTGCTAATGGGGTAACCCGAACCCCCCTGCAGTAAGAGGGCCTAGGCGGGACGTAGACGACTGCATCGCACGCAATGCACGCGCCCAGCGCGGAGTAGGGGTGCCCGGTCGTCCGTCTTACCGGAGGCCATCTTGGCAACATCCTTCGTATCCCTGCGAGCAGTGAGCGACGCACTCGGCGGGGTTTCCGAATCGACCGTTCGACGCCTCATCGCGAGCGGCTACCTGGAATCCGCAAAGGTCGGTCGCCGGCGGATGGTGACTGCCGAATCTCTCGAGCGCCTGCTCGAGCGTGTCATGGAGGGCGGACTCGATGCTTGAGCGCCTTCTGTACCCCATCCCAGAAGCCACTCAGGTGCTCGGCATCGGCCGAACGCTGCTCTACGAGAGATCAGCGGTCGAATCGAGACCGTCACCGTCGGACGCCGGCGCCTCGTACCAGGCTGCATTGGAGGCCTACGTAGACGGCCTCCGTGGTGCAGACCACGTCGGCAGAGGTGAGGAGAACTGCGTCCGATCGCAGAAAGCGATCGCGAGTTGGGGGGCCCGGCGCTGATGAGCCATCCGGCTACGAACTGGGTCTGGACGCACTCCCAGGCCGAAGGCAATGCGCGTCTGGTACTGCTCGCTATCGCAGATCGGGCGGACAAGGATGGCGCACGTGCTGGCCTTCGCAAGGGTGGATCGCGGAACGCTGCCGGATTAGCGAACGAACGGTGCGGCGCGCCGTCGATGAACTGGTGGCGCTCGGGGAACTTCGAGTCATCAAGTACGGGGACCCCGATCGACGGTCAGCCCGGCCGACGCACTCCATAGCTGCATTCGCGCGTTGACGGACAACATGTCCGGCATCGATGGCGGACAAGGTTGACCGGGAACCTTGTGGGGTTGGCAGACAAGATGCCGGGGTTGTCGGACAAACCCGGTCGGGTTGTCGGACACCCTTGTCCGGGGAACCGTCCTATCCGTTATCTAAGCCGTCCTCACTGACTGATCGCGAAGAAGCAGAACGACAACGCCTCGCGCAATGGATGTTCGACCACTGCAAACCGGAGCGCGGCATTCGCGCTTCCCGCAACTCGTGCCGGAAGCTCGTAGATCGCGCCCGCGACGAACTCGAGTACTCCCTCTACGACACGGAGCAGATCATCGGAAGGGCAATCGTCCAGCACGACGCGCGCACACTCGCGTTCTTCCGCAGAGCCTTTGAGAACCGTGAAGTCCGGAGCACCCGGGGATACGGATCTCCTTCAGAGCGGTCTTCAACTCATCGAATCTCCCCACAGGAAGCGGAGAGCCTTGACTACGACTGGAGTCAGGTGATAGGTTGACTACGGTCATAGTCACCCCTTTGTTCGGTCGGTCTCGCCTAGCGTCGAGACCATGGTTCGGAAGGTCAACGTGGACGATCTCGTCGGCGCTGCGGAGATTGCGGAGCGCCTAGGGCTCGCTCGACGCGAGACGGTGCACAACTGGCGTCGTCGTTACGCAGACTTTCCAGCGCCCATCGCCGAGCTCCGCCAAGGCCTCCTCTGGTCCTGGCCGGAGGTCGAGCAATGGGCGCGTGAGCGCCATGGCGGCCGAGCATGAGCCTCAGAAGAGACCTCCATGGCATCGATCGATCGACGTAGAACCAAGAGCGGCGAGAATCGCTGGGAAGTCCGCTACCGCGCGCCGGACGGTTCTGAGCGATCTAAGTCCTTCCGAGTACGGAAGGACGCACAGCGATATCTCGTGACCGTAGAAGCGGACCGAGCTCGCGGTTCCTGGATCGATCCTCGCGACGCCGGCATGACGTTCCGCGAGGCAGCAGCGCGTTGGCAGGGTTCCAACCCAAACAAGCGACCGACCACGCGAGCTACGGAAGAAGGCGCGCTCGAGGTGCACATCCTGCCGGAGCTCGGAGAGCGACGCATCGGCGCCATCACCCGGAGCGACGTGCAATCGCTGGTAAATGGCTGGGCACAGAAGGCGGCCCCCAGGACCGTCCGACGCCGGTTCGGCGTCTTGTCTTCTGTGTTCAACTTCGCCGGGGTGTCTTTGGATCGCGCGCTCCCCCGCGCGGGGCGTCAAGCTGCCTCCCGTCACCTCGACACGCTCTCAAGACCTTTCGCCGGACCAGATCAGCGCGATGGCCGAAGCCACATCCGTGGAGTATCGACCGATGGTGTGGCTCGGAGCAATGCTTGGCCTCCGCTGGTCAGAGGTCGCCGGACTGCGAGTGGGCAGTGTTGACATCTTGCGGCGAACTGTCACGGTCGCTCAGGCCGTAACGCGTGATCGGCAAGGAAGACCCGTATTCACTGCTCCTAAATCATCAGCTGGCGCGCGGACTATGGCGATGCCCACCGTCTTGGCGGAGATGCTTGCCGAACATCTCGCTCGTATCGGCACGACAGGCGCAGACTCGGATGAGCTGGTGTTTCCTGCTGCTGAAGGTGGACCGCTCCGCTACGACAACTGGCGCCGCCGGGTATGGCAGCCTGCGTGCGTCAAGGCAGGAGTTGGCTCCCTTACCGGCGAGAACGGATCTTCTCGATACCGAGGTCCGGGCTTCCACGATCTTCGTCGCGCGAATGCCACGAGTCTCGTTCTCGCCGGAGTCGATCTGAAGACGGCTCAGACACGACTAGGGCATTCCGATCCGCGCCTCACTCTCGCGGTCTACGCACAAGCTTCCACGAAGGCAGACCAAGCGGCCGCCGAAGCTCTCGAGGCACTCTTCCTTGCGGGTTCGGCGTAAGTCACCGAGAGTCGAGCAGTGCGCGTCAGCCAAGGTCGGGCGCTGTCAGAAGGGCATCGGCCTCGGCGCCCAGCTTCCGAACAGCGAGCTCAAGATCCTCGTCTTCCTCTGCGAGCGAGACAGCGAATGTGACGAGGACGCCAGCTACAGACACCGCGGCACCTAGCGTCGCGCTCAAGTCGCCATGTCCGTTGAACCATGCCGTGACACGGAAGACCGCGAGCCGACTGCGTTCTGCGAGCGAAGCGTCGTGGTACTCCTCAGCACCTCCGGTCGTTACCGCGATCAGGAATGATCTGCTTCCGGGCTCCAACTCCAGCTCTTCTACAACCTCCCGAAGCTGAGGAAACGGCTCAAGCCGCGACCACGCGATGACCGATCGACGAATGAGAGCCGTCAGTGTCTCGCTCCACAACGCGGGCGAACCACATGCCACCGAGGTGAACGCCCGGCCGAAGTGACCTGCCACGATGGCGGCGCTCGGCGGAGGTTCTTGGGAATCGTTGCCGAATGCCGAGACGGTGCCAATGAGCAGATCATCGACGGCACTCGTCGCCACCTCCCTAGGCATTGACGTCTCCGACAGCGGGTGTGCGTCGCCTCCCGCTTCATCAGGCAGCGGCGGCATCCCCATGGCTGCAAGAAGGATGGAGGAGAATGCTTCGCGAAGGGCCTGCATCCATGCGATGGCATCCTCGGGAAGTTCTTCACGGCCGGCGTCCCGGTACTCCCGCTTATCGCGATGATTCATGTAGTCGCGCGTGGCACGGAGCTTCTTGAACCAGCCCTGCGACTTCCCCGTTGCCTCGAGCTCACGGAGGCGAGCAACGGCCTCTGGTGCTCGCTCGGCGAAGGCGTCGTGAAACTGCGGCCGGCGGTCCCACGCTTCCCACAACACCCAGACGTCTCGAGCAAGGAATCGCGCCAACCGCTGGCGGCGGGACCCTCCGATCGCCTCAAGGTCCTCTTCAATGTCGGACGGAGGTATGAAGAGCGATGCGAGCCATGCCACCTCGACGTTGAGATAGACGTCGTGCAGGTTCCGGATCCATTCGCTGAACCCTTCCGGCGGTTCGTCTATCTGACGCCAACGCCCGATGAAGCCGCTGTAGGCCTTCGCGACCTCTTCCGGAGATCCTCCGCCGCTCCCGTCAGCGGTCACTCTCTGCCCCCACCTATGCAGCCTCCTCGGCCAGGAGTTCAGCCTGCTCGAGCACAAGCTGGATGGCGCGCTCTTCCTTGTCGGGCGGGTAGTCGTAGCGAGTGAGCAGGCGACGAACCTTCGCCCGGAGTCCGGCACGCACCGACTCCTTCAGGTTCCAGTCGATGCTCGTGGACTCGCGCACTGCTCTAACGAGCTCCTGAGCAATCAACTTCAGAACGTCGTCACCTAGCTCGAGCACCGCAGGTTCGTTCTGACATACGGCGTCGTAGAAGGCCAGTTCGTCTTCGCGAAGGCCGAGCTGTGCGCCGCGCTTGTCGGCGTCGCGCATCTCCTTCGCGAGCTTCACAAGCTCGGCGATGATCTCGGCGGTGGTGAGCGCTCGGTTCGTGTAGCGCCGGATGGCTTCGTCGAGAAGCTCGGAGAACTGTCGCGCCTGAACGAGGTTGGTCCGCCGCGCAGTTCGGATCTTGTCGCTGAGGAGACGCTTCAGGAGCTCCATCTGAAGATTGGGGCGCGGATCGGCGGCGAGGCCTTCGAGAAACTCGTCCGAGAGTATGGACAGGTCCGGGCGGTCCATTCCCAGTTCGGAGTACACATCGACGACTTCATCTGCGACGACCGCAGCAGAGACAAGCTGCGCGATGGCGGTATCCATCTCGCCCGTCCCGCCGCGTCCGCCAGGCTCGCCCTCGGTATCGATCTTGACGATTGCGCTTCGGATGTCCGCGAAGAAACGCACATCGTCACGAATCGCAAGCGCCTGCTCAGACGCGCCGGCGAGAGCAAACGCCTTCACCAGCGCGAGCACCTGGTCGCAGAATCGACTCTTACGATCAAGATCTGCCAATACGTAGTTCAGTGTCGAGGCAAGTTCACTCATGCGGTCTTCGGCGGCGAGCGTCGGATCCGAATTCCAGTCGTGGCGATGCAGGATGCCGCAGACGACGTCATGCTTCTCGAGCATGACGGCGACGATCTCGTCGATCGGCACGCCGGCCTGCTCGCGATCGGAGGGCGAATACGCGGCAAGGGCCTCACGGAGGCTCTGCGCGATACCGAGGTAGTCAACAATGAGTCCGCCCGGCTTGTCGCGGAACGTTCGGTTGACTCGAGCGATGGCCTGCATGAGGCCAGCGCCTTGCATCGGCTTGTCCACGTACATCGTGTGAAGCGACGGGGCATCGAATCCCGTAAGCCACATGTCGCGAACAATCACGAGCTCGAGCTCGTCATCCGGATCCTTCGCGCGTGCCTTCAACGCACGACGCGCATCCGAGGGGTACAGGTGCGGCTGGAACTCGGGCGGATCGGCTGCGCTGCCGGTCATCACAACTTTGATGCGCCCTGCCATCGGATCGTCAGAGTGCCAGTCTGGGCGCAACGCAACGATGCGCTGGTAGAGCTCGACGCAGATCCGCCGGCTCATCCCGACGATCATCCCTTTTCCCAAGAGATTCGCTCGGCGTCGTTCCCAGTGTTCGACGATGTCAGCCGCGATCAGATCGAGCCGTTCCGATGCGCCGACGATCGCTTCGACCCGCGCCCAACGAGTCTTAGCCCGTTCCGCGTCGCTGAGCTCCTGCCCTTCCGTGACTTCGGCGACGCCAGCGTCGATCTGCGCGCGCGCGTCCTCAGGGAGACTGACCCTCGCTAGCCGAGACTCGTAGAAGATCCTGACGGTCGCGCCGTCCTCTACCGCGCGCGTCAAGTCGTAGACGTCGATGTAATCGCCGAAGACCTGCCGAGTTGATCTGTCCGCGGTCTCCAGGGGGGTACCCGTGAACCCGAGATACGTAGCGTTCGGCAAAGCATCCCGAAGGTGACGTGCGTAGCCATCGAGGAAGTCGTACTGGGAACGATGTGCTTCGTCCGCGATCACAACCACGTTACGACGATCGCTCAACACCGGATGCGCGTCGCCGTGCTGCTCGGGCGCGAACTTCTGGATGGTTGTGAAGATGATGCCGCCCGAGACCCGGTCCAGGAGTTGGCGCATCTCGGCCCTGCTGCCGGCCTGGCGAGGGTTCTCAGGCAGAATCCGCGCCGGAGCGAACACCTCGCCAAAGAGTTGATCGTCGAGGTCATTCCGGTCGGTGATCAACACAAGCGTCGGGTTCGCCATCGCTGGTTCGCGCATCACCTTCGCCGAGTAACAGAGCATCTCGAAGCTCTTGCCCGACCCTTGCGTATGCCAGACCACGCCACCCCGCCGGTCTCCTTCGGGAGATGAGGCCTCGATCGTGGACGCCACTGCGGCGTTCACAGCCCAGTACTGGTGGTACTTCGCGACCCGCTTCACAAGCCCGGAGGGCTCGTCCGAGAAAACCACGAAGGACCGCAACACATCAAGGAGCCGCGCCGGTTCGAACACCCCGCGAATCAGCACCTCCAGCTGGGGCCGGTCCGTAACCACCGTTGCACCGTCGATTGTCTTCCAGGGTGCGTAGTGCTCGAACCCCGCCGCGAAGGAGCCCATCACGGCGCCGAGCCCGTCCGACGCCACGCAGACGACGTTCGGCACGAAGAGCGGGGGGATATCGCTTCGGTACGTCTGGAGCTGATTCCACGCACCCTTGACCGTGGCGTGCTCGTCACCCGGGTTCTTCAACTCGAGCAAACCCACCGGGAGGCCGTTGCAGAACACAACCACGTCCGGTCGTCGCGTCTTGCCCTGGTGCGACACGCTGAACTGGTTCACTGCGAGCCAGTCGTTGCGCTCGGGGTGCTCGAAGTCGATCAGCCACGCGAGGGAGTGGCGGATCGACCCATCCGCGCTTCGATGCTCGACGGCGACACCCTCGGTCATGAGACGGTGCAGGCGGAAGTTCTCCGCAAGAGCGTTCTGCGACTCGGCACGCAGCACCGTTGCGACGGCCTGATCTCCCGCTAGGTGCGGCAAGTCCGGATTGATCCGCAGAATCGCGTCGCGCAATCGATCAACGAGCAACACGTCCTCCCACGACGACCGCTCTTCCGCCGAGCCTTCCGGTCCGAGCTCTGGGCCGTACGCCGTCGAGAACCCAAGCGCCCTGAACCACTTCAGGCACGCTTCCTCCACGACGGATTCCGTGATTCCGCTCATGAAGTCACCTCGGCCAATCGTGCGATCGGTTCGGCGCGGAGGCGTCCCGAGATCAGTTCGGGCAGCAGAGCATCACGCAAGGCCGAAAGCGCTTCACTCTCGCGGCGGGCGACATCGACAAGCTGAAGCAACTCAAGAGCCTCGTTGCGAGCATCGTCGTCGAGAACCCGCGGATCCGTGACAAAGATCGCGAGTACGTCGTCGGGTCGCACGCGTTGATGGCTTCCTGACGTACCCGTCGCACGTTGCGTCATCGCGTCACGAAGTTCGGGCTGCGTGCACGCAAGCCAAACATCGGCAGGGGTTTGGCCATGCCGGGGCCGGAGCACCATGAATTCCGTCGAGCAGACCGCAGTCACATCTTCCGCTGGAACGGCATACCAAACCCGCGGGAACCGCGGGTTGAGTCGCGAGAGCAGTATCGACTCGCGATCGACTCGAGTCTTTCCACTCTTGACTGCGCTCGCTGCGGCACGCTCGGGACGGCGTCCTGAATCGAACGCCGGGATGCTGAACAGCTCAAGCTCGAGATCGCCCAGCGCCGCTGGGTTCACCGTCTCACGGCTTACCTCGACCAGTTCGCCTAGCCGTATCCGATCCCCGTCGAGAAGAGTCGCCATTGATTCAAGGATGGATTCACTAGTAGCGACCAGCCGACGGTTCGATTCGATCTTGTCATCGAGGGCCCCAAGCACGTCTGCGATCGCGAGCTGCTCGTCGATGGCGGGGAGCTCGAAGCGCACCTTGACGAGCTCCGCCTGACGAATACCACTAACGGTCGTTCCGGTTGCGCGACCATGCAGCTGGCTCTGCACCGAGTCGGAGCGCAGCAAGTAGTAGAGGAAACGACCGTGCAGCCTCCCCGCCTTCCCGCGAAGCGCAAACAGTCGCTGGCCGGTGCAGGCTTCGAGGTCCACTGGAAGATAGGCAACTTCGCCTAGGGGGGCTTCGGATGTCAGTAGGACGTCTCCAGCCCGCAGCGG
>JAXLRL010000028.1:0-55732 GCA_046331125.1 Acidimicrobiia bacterium | reverse complement strand
GAGGCGGGCATCGAGGTCACGATGCGCACGTCGTACGCGGCGGGCCACCCACAGGTCACCTGGCGCGACGGCTACCGGGTCATCCGCAAGGCGGGTCGCTACCTCGTGTTCCCGCGGGCGGCGTTCTCCGAGATGATGGGGTGGCACGGCGGGCGCGACGGCCTGGTCGAGATCTGGAACGGCATGCCGTTCTTCTCGCCGCTGTGGTCGCGTACGCCGCACGTCACCTGGCTGCACCACGTGCACGCCGAGATGTGGCAGATGACGCTGCCGCCGAACCTCGCGAAGTTCGGCAACACGCTGGAGTCGCGCATCGCGCCGCCCATCTACCGGCGCACGAAGATCGTCACGCTGTCGGAGTCGTCGAAGCACGAGCTGGTGCACGACCTCGGCTTCAAGGCCAAGCGCGTCACCGTGGTGCCGCCCGGCATCGACCCGCACTACACGCCGGGTCCCGAGGGCTACGCGGGCAAGTCGCCCACGCCGCTCGTGGTCGCGGTGGGCCGCCTCGTGCCGGTGAAGCAGTTCGACCAGCTCGTCGACGCGCTCATCCAGCTCAAGCCGCACTACCCCGACCTCGAAGCCGTCATCGTCGGTGAGGGCTACAAGCGCGAGGAGCTCGAGGCCCAGATCCACGAGGCCGGCGCCGAGCGCTGGCTCACGCTGCCCGGCCGGGTCGACGAAGACGTGAAGGTCGACCTCTACCGCCGCGCCTGGGTGCTGGCGAGCGCATCGGCCCGTGAGGGCTGGGGTATGACGGTCACCGAGGCGGCCGCGTGCGCCACACCGTCGGTGGTGTCGCGCGTGTCGGGCCACGAGGACGCGGTGGTCGACGGCGTCACCGGCCTCCTCGCCTCGGGTACCGACGAGCTGCGCAGCGGCATCGACTCGCTGCTGCGCGACCCCGACCACCGCGAGCGCATGAGTCGCGCGGCACGCGAGCACGCGGAGAAGTTCACCTGGGAGTCCACCGCGCGCCGCACCCTCCAGGTGCTGGCCGACGACGCGATCAAGCGGCGCGGCCCCGCGGGTGGCGCGGCAACCGGAAATGCGGCCACGAGCAGAGGCGAGTCATGAAGTTCAAGGTGATCGGCCACAGCTGCATGTACGCCGAGACGAGCGGGCCGTCGATCCTCGTCGACCCGTGGCTCATCGGCTCGTGCTACTGGCGCTCGTGGTGGCACTACCCGCCGGTGCCCGACCCGCCCGAGGCGGAGCTGCTCAGCGCCGACTACGTGTACCTCACGCACCACCACTTCGATCACTTCCACTTCCCGTCGATGCGCAAGATCCACCGCGACGCGCACATCCTCGTGCCCAAGTTCGGTGTGCCCACCCTCGCCGACGAGGTGCGCAACCTCGGCTTCCACGAGGTGATGGAGCTCCCGCACGGTCAGGTGGTGCAGCTCGCGCCCGGCGTGCGCGTCGCGTCGTACCAGAACGGCCCCGACGACTCCGCGTTCGTGATCGCCGACGGTGACAAGGTGCTCGTCGACATCAACGACGGCAAGATCCGCGGCCGCACGCTCAAGAAGATCCGCGAGGAGTTCGGCACGCCCACGTTCGTGCTCAAGAGCTACTCGTTCGCGCAGGCGTATCCGGTCTGCTACACGGCCGACGACCCCGCCGACCTCGAGCTCATCACGCGCGACACCTACATCGACGACTGGATGCTCACCATGGATGTGCTCCAGCCGAAGTACGCGGTGCCGTTCGGTTCCATGGTGTCGTTCCTGCACCCGCAGAGCCGTCACCTGAACCCCGACCTCGTGATCCCGTCCGAGGTGGTCGACGCGTACAAGCGCCACCGTCCCGACTCCGTCACCGAGGCGCTGGTGATGGACCCGGGCGACAGCTGGAGCAGCGAGACCGGCTTCGACCTCGCCGGCATCGACTGGTACACCGACAAGCAGAAGCACCTCGACGAACTGCAGGCGAAGGTGCAGCCCAAGCTCGACGCACAGGCTGCGGCCGAGGAGGGTGTCACCCTCGACTACGCGACGTTCGCCGCGTACTTCACCAAGTTCATGCACGCGTTCCCGCCCGGTGTGCTCGGGCGCTTCGCGCTCAAGCGGCCGGTGGTGTTCACGGTGCCGTCGTCGCCGTTGCCGTTCTGGGTGCTCGACTTCAAGCGCCGTGCCGTGTACCGCCTCTCGGAGGCCCCACCCGACACCGCGAGCATCATCTCTGTCGACGAGGCGATCCTGGCCGACGCGATCGAGAAGCGCCTCATGCACCTGGTGCACGGCTCGATGCGCATCAGCGTGCACGTGAAGGCGGGCGGCGCCGGCGACGACCTCACGTTCTGGGGCCTGCTCGTGCCGTGGGAGCTCGGTTACGCACCGATCCACAAGTCGGTCGGGCCGCGCCTCGCGGGCGTCACCTGGCGGCGCCGTGACGAGTGGCTCGAGTACGTCGACTCGCTGCGCGGTGGGGGAGGGTCGCTGTTCGAGCGGCTGTCCGACCGCTTCGCGACGCCGTCCGAGGTCGCCCACCCGAACGGCCGGTAGCCACCGGTCACACTCGCGCCACGGTCGATCCGGCCGGGCCGGTCACCGGCGTAGGCTCCGGCGATGGCCGACTCGCCCAAGTCGTTCTTCCTCACGCCCGAGATCCACGACTACGTCGTCGCGCACGGCACCCCGCCCGACGCGGCACAGCAGGCGCTGATCGAGGAGACCGCGCAGCTGCCGATGGCGCAGATGCAGATCGCACCCGAGCAGGGCGCGTTCATGACGCTCCTCGTGCGGGCGATCGCGCCCGCAACGCGGTGGAGGTCGGTACGTTCACTGGCTATTCGGCGATCGCGATCGCGTTGTTTTCCCGACGACGGCCACCTCCGCATGACGAGTGAGGAGTGGACCGCGATCGCGCGCCGCGCCTGGGACGCCGCCGGCGTCGCCCACAAGATCGAACTGAAGCTCGCGCCCGCGCTCGACACGCTGCGGGCACTCCCGGCCGAGGAGCACCTCGACCTCGCGTTCGTCGACGCCGACAAGCCGGCGTACGCCGCCTACTACGAGGAGCTGCTCCCGCGGCTGAAGCCCAACGGGCTGATCCTCGTCGACAACACGTTGTGGAGCGGCGTCATCGTCGACGACGCCGTGACCGACGACAACACCGTCGCCCTGCGGGCGTTCAACGACATGGTCGCGGCCGACGACCGCGTCGACGTGTCCTTGCTCACGCTGGGCGACGGCCTCACACTCATTCGCAAGAAGTAGATCCGCGAGACGGAGGGCAGCAATGGCCGACTGGGTGCAGCAGATGAAGGACCAGGCGCAGGAGCACGTTCCCGAGCCCGTCGTGGCGGTGGGGGTGCTCCAGCCCGCGGGAACGTGGGGCGCGTTCGGCATGGGGCAGATGAGCGGCCTCGCCGGGATGATCGGGCGCAAGGCGGCCAACGACCGCTCGGGCGGGCTGGGCAAGAACGGCGCGTTCAGCACGAAGGCGGCGCTCATCGCGCTCACCGCCGACCGGCTCTACGCGTTCAACGTGAAGCCCAAGGGCCGCGGCTTCAAGGTGGTCGACGAGGTGGGCGACTGGGCCCGCAGCGACGTCTCCGTGCAGACGGCCAAGGGCAAGCTGTCGACGAAGGTCGTGCTCGACGTCGCGTCCACCGGCGCGCACTACGAGCTCGAGGCCACCACCATGATGCAGATGGGCAACTTCACCGACATCTTCCTGGCCGAGCTCACCAAGGGCTCGCCCGCCGGCAGCTCCACCCCGCCGGCCCCGGAGCCTGCCCCGGAGTGACCCCGCGGCAGGTTGCGTCACGAGACCTGCCATACGGGGGCCTGGTGACGCAACCTCGGAGGATCTCGGCGCAACTGTTGCCAATCAACAATGGTTGTCGATAAGGTGGGCGCCTGATGAAGACGGTCGACGAGCTCACCGAGCGCTTCCGGGCCGAGGGCCTGCGGGTCACCCCGCAGCGCCAGGCCATCTTCCGGCTGCTGCACGGTGTCACCACGCACCCCACCGTCGACACGCCTACGAGTCGGCGCGCGCCGAGATGCCCACCATCTCGCGCCGCACCGTGTACCAGACCGTGCACGACCTCGAGTCGCCTGGCGAGGTCGAGCTGCTCGACATCGGCACCGGCAGCCCGCGTGCCGACCCCAACGTCGACCACGCGCACCAGCACCTCGTGTGCATCGCGCTGCGGCGCGGTGCGCGACGTGCTCGTCGACGTCACTGACCTGCACGTCGCGCCAGCCAGCGGGGAGACTTCACCGTGGAGTCGGTGGAGGTCGTCTTCCGCGGGCTCTGCGCCGACTGCAGCGCCACCTGATCGAGAACCCCGAGAACGCCCCTCAAGGCCCGAAGCAAGAACATCCGGTACCAACCCACACAACAGGAGCACCGATGCCCGACCTGGAACGGAACTTGAAGACCCACGAGAACACTTTACAAGGAGGCGTTCGCCGGCGAGAGCCAGGCCAACCGCCGCTACTCTACTTCGCGGCAGAAGGCCGACGTCGAGGGCTACCCCGACGTGGCGGGTCTCTGCCCGGTCGCCGAGGGTGAGACCGGCCACGCGCTCGGCCACTTCGACTTCCTCTCCGAGGCCGAGGACGGCCACCGGCGAGCCCGTCGGCGCCACCGCCGACAACCTCGAAGTCGGCCGTCGCCGGCGAGACCTACGAGTACACCGAGATGTACCGGCTTCGCCTGCACCGCGTGACGAGGGCTTCGACGAGATCGCCGAGTGGCCGAGACCCGGCCTGCGCCGAGAAGAGCCACGCCGGCCGCTTCACCCAGGCGCTCGAGACCCTCTTGAGTCTCCCCCCGCCGATGCATGCGGCCCCGGGGACCAGCCCCGGGGCCGCTGCATTTCCCGGATCTAGAGGCACTCGGCCATGTCGATCTACGACCCGCCTGCCCCGACTACCTCGACCCTGCCGCCCGTGCGGAACGGGCTAATCGCACCTTCCAGGTGTGCAGCGACTGCCGGCTCTGCGTGCGCCCGTGCCCGAGCTTCAAGTCGTTGTTCGAGATCATCGGCACGACGACCCGGTGGCCGGCGACGACCTCGCGGAACCTCGGCGCACGACGAGCGTGCTCACCGAGGCCGAGCACGACCGCGCCGTCGCGAGTGCTACCAGTGCAAGCCTGCTACGTCGTGTGCCCCTACACGCCCGAGAACCAGCAGGAGCGGTGATCGATTGCTCGATGCTGCGGTCGCTCGGTGATCAACGGCAAGGAGGGCAAGGTCTCGCACAGTGCTGGCGCTGCTCGCGCAGACCGACTTGCAGGGCAAGGTCGCCACCACGTTCGCCCCGTGGTGAACAAGGCCGACAGGCTCGGCATCGCGCGCGGCGTGATGGAGAAGGTCACCGGCATCTCGGCAGCGGTGCCGCCGAACTTCGCCAAGGTGCGGTCTCCGGGCGGTTCGGCGCAACCTCGAGCCGCGGCGGCCACGGAAGGAGCGCCGCGGTCGTTGTTCCCCACGTGCATGGTCGAGTACCAGGACCCGGCGATCGGCAAGGCGCTCGTCGGTGTCTACGAGCACAACCGCATCCGTTGGTGAGCTACCCGAGGCGAGGTGTGCTGCGGGATGCCGGCTCGACGCCGGCGACGTCGACAAGTTCCGCGAGCACGCGGAGCGCAACGTCGCCTGTACGGCTCCGCACGTGAAGGAGGGACGCGACATCATCGTTTCCCAGCCTACGTGCGCGGATGTGCTGAAGAAGGAGTACCCCGACTTCCTCGGCACCGACGACGCCAGGCTCGTGGGCGAGCACACCTTCGACGCGCCGGAGTACCTGATGGCGCGCCACCGAGGTGACGCTCGACACCGACTTCACGGGGCAGACCGCGAGACGATCCTGTGGCAGCACGCGTGCCACGCCTGGCGCAGCAGATGGGCCCAAAGAGCAAGCAACTGCTCGGCCTCACCGGCGCTACAAGGTCACGATGGTGGAGCGCTGCTCCATCGACGGCACCTGGGCCCAGGCCGAGAACGTGGAGATGGCCACGAAGATCGCTGCCGTCGGCGGACAAGGTGCGCGGAAATGGATGCCCAGCTGATCTGCGCGACCGCCACCTGTCGAACAACGCGATCGCCGAGCAGGCGGGCCGGCAACCCTCGCACCCGCTGCAGGTGATCGCCCGCGCATGGACTGGAGACGATCGAGGAAGTCACCGTCGACGACATCGCCGACCTGCGTGCATGAGCGCGGAAGCGCGCGAGGAGTTCCGCGGCCACGTGATCGCGCTGGAAGCGCCGTCGCCGCATCGGCCTCGGTGACCGTCTACGATCACGTTCGAGAACACCGACACGATGCGCTTCCAGGTGCAGGAGATGGCGCGCCGAGAAGATGCTCACCGACGCGGCCATCGAGCACGAGGTCGCCACCTACAACGAGCCTCATCCCGGATGCGGGGAGCCTCGGGCACGTTGTTCGAGCCTCACCAGCGACGAGCTGCTGGTGAGTGGTTGCCCAAGCTGGTCGGCATCCAGCGGGCAATCGCCTCGAGGTGGGGGTGCGACCGTCCCGGCGATCCCGGAGGACGAGGAGCGCCTCACCCGGGAGGACATCACGTCCACCAGTACCTCAAGTTCCGGTTCTCGCCCGAGCAGCAGGCCGTGCCCGCGCCTCGGAGGGAATCGTCCGGATCGTGGGTGGGACCACCTGAGTACCGTGCTGCCGTCGAGCCTCACCGAGGAGCAACGCCTGGTTCGCGCACGACTTCGACTGACAGGAGCGACCGTGCACGTCAGGGTGCAGCGACTCGACCCGGAGCTGCGCTGCTGCGCCAGCAGCACCCCGACGACGCCGGCTACGACCTCCACGCCAGTGAGGACAGCCAGGATCGTTTCCAACGGTGGTCGGGCGCCTGCCCACCGGCTCCTGCGATCGCATCCCGTCGGGCCATGCGGGGTTCGTGCCGCCCCGCTCGGGCCTGGCGCTGAAGCACGGGATCACCTGCCCAACGCGCCCGGCCTCATCGACTCCCTACCGGGGCGAGCCTCAAGGTGCCGCTGATCAACACCGACCCCGCCGAGCCGTTCGAGATCCACCGCGGCGACCGCATCGCGCAGCTCGTGATCCAGAAGGTCGAGTACGTGGAGTGGCAGGAGGTCGAGGACTTCGACAGCACCTCGCGGACACGTTCGGCTTCGGCAGCACGGGGAGGCGCTGACGATGGGGGCAACGCGACCGTTCCGTTTCGGCGTGCAGAAGGCCGCGCGCCCGGCCCAGGGGGAGCGTGGGCGGAGTACACCTGCCGGGCCGAGGGCCTCGGCTACTCCACGCTGTTCATGCCCGACCATCGTCGACACCGACTTCGCACCTACGGTCGGTCTCGTTCGCGGCAGCCGCCACCACCACCTTGCGCGGGCATGCTGGTGCTCGGCAACGACTACAAGCACCCGGCGGTCACGGCAAAGGAAGCGGCCACCCTCGACGTGCTGTCCGACGGCCGGCCCGAGTTCGGCCTCGGCGCCGGCTGGATGACCGCCGACTACGACGCGCTTCGGTTCGACTACGACTCGCACAGCACGCGCGATCGAGCGGCTCGGCGAGGCGTTGGAGATCGCGCAGTTGCTGGGCCGAGGGCCCGTTCGACTTCGGGCGAGCACTACGAGATCGTCGCCTACGACGCGAAGCCGACGCCGTTGCAGCAGCCGTTCTCGCCGATCCTCGTGGGCGTGCGGCCTGAAGGTGCTCCGCCTCGGCCAGGTCGCCGACATCGTCGGCATCAACCTGATCCTGCGCGCCGGCGAGATCGGCCTCGACGCCGCATCGGCGCATATCGCTGTCGGGCTCGGTCGACCGCAAGCCTGGCTACGTGCGCGAGGCCGGCGCGCGCTTCGACGACATCGAACCGCAGATCCGCTGGCCCATGGCCGCGTCGACGACCTGCTCGGCCATGCCGAGGCCTCGGCGCCGATGTTCGGGGTCACGGCGGAGGAGGGCCTGCCGTCGTCGGCCGTGCTCGCCGACGGTAGACCAGATCTATGACACGGGCGCCGGGGTGGAACGGCGGGAGAGCACCGGCGTGTCCTACGTCGTGATCGGCGACGACCAGCTCGACGCCTTCGCCCCCGTGGTGGCCCGCCTGGCCGGCACCTGAGCGAGGGTTCGGGCCCGTGGGGTCCGAGTTGCTATTGTGTGTGCCCCAACGCGGACGTGGCTCAGCTGGTAGAGCATCACCTTGCCAAGGTGAGGGTCGCGGGTTCGAATCCCGTCGTCCGCTCCAGAGCAACATCGAGAAACCGCAGGTCAGGCCCCATCTCCGGATGGGGCCTCTGCAATTCCGACGTGATCCCGACGTCAGTTCGGGCCCGGGCTCAGACGCCCAGCGCGAGGAGCAGGAGGTCCGCGAGCCGGGTGACCGATCGGTCCAAGGACGGCGGCGGAGGCATCACGTCAGGGCGTCGGTGATCACCTCGGCCGGCGCGTCCCACCGGTCGAGGTTGACCGCCCGGCTCAGCGGCTTGCGCCGCACCGGACCGAAGTGGCCACGCGGCCAGCCCACCACGATGTGGCCGGCGAGCATGTAGTCGTCGGGCACGCCGACCGCCTCGCGCAGGATCGGCTCGCCGCCGTACGACGCCCAGCTCGTCATGCACGCGCCGAGCCCGAGTGCGCGCGCCGCGAGGAGGAAGTTCTGCATCGCCGGGTAGATCGACCCGCCGAGCAGGAGCTCCGACGCGGTGGGGAAGTGCATCTGCGCGAACAGCACCGACGTCAGCTCGCCGGCGCGGTCGTGCAGCTCGTAGGTGGCGCGGTTGTCGCGAGCCTGCTGCGAGTCGTCGTCGTCGGCCGGGCGACTCATGCCGTAGACCGGCTCGATGACCGAGAGCGCTTCCGCCGCCGCGCGTGCGACCGCGGCGCGTGACTCGGCCGACCGCAGCACGACGAACCGCCACCGTTGCGCGTTCGCGCCCGAGGGCGCGCACCGCGCGGCCTCGAGGCAACGGGCGAGCGTGGCGTCGTCGACCGGTTCGTCGGTGAACCGCCGGATCGACCGCGCCGTCGTCATGACCTCCCAGAGGTCCGAGCTCGTCTGCATGCCTGGTGTCCCCCTCCGTCGATGCAAGGGGAGTCTGGCACGCAGCCGGTCCGGCGCGGCACCGACGGGGTCGGACGAGGGCCGGCTTCAAGTTCCGACCCCCGATCTGCCGATCCTCCGGAGATGCGGAGGACCGCACTCGCCGTGGCAGTCGCCCTGGTCGCACTCGTGGCCTCGGCCTGCATGCCGCCGCCGCCCCCGCCGCCCGATCCGGTGGGACCCGTGCCGGTGGTCAGGAACGTCGCCGTGGGCACGCACCAGTACGTGTTCACCGACACCTCCCGGGGCATCGCCGGTCCCGACGGTGAGGCGTGGTGGCCGGAGCGCCCGATCCCCGTGTCGGTCTGGTACCCGGCCCAGGGCGAGCCGGGGCAGGTCGGCGCCGACCTCCCGCCCGACCGGGCTCAGGGCCCGTACCCGCTCGTGGTCTTCGTCCACGGGTTCGCGGTCGACCCGACCTACTACTCCGAGTTGCTGCAACGCATCGCGAGTGCGGGGTACGTGGTCGCCGCACCGACGTACCCGGTCCTGAGCGGCTGGCCGTGGGGCCCGAGCGACCAGGTGGGTTGGAGCGACCTCTACCCCGACACGCACTTCGCGACGACGTCGATCCTCGACCTGTTGTCCGCGGGCGACCCGATCCTCGGCGGTCTGGTCGACGGTGCGCGCATCGCGGTCGCGGGCCACTCCGACGGCGCGCTCGTCGCGTTCGGCGACGGGTTCGAGGCGTGGCGCAACGATCCGCGCGTGCGCGCCGTCATCTCGTACGCCGCACTGCTCGCCGGGAGCACCACCTACCAGCCGAACGGGCGCGCCTTCCTCCACTTCGCGTCGGATGAGGACGAGTACAACGACTTCAAGGCGACGATGGACTGGGACCACGCCAACCTCGCCGAGCCGACCTGGACGATGGCGTTGTGGCACGCGTCGCACGCACCGCCCTACACCGATCCCGCCGACCCGCACTTCGGCCTCGTGGTGCAGACCACGGTCGACTTCCTCGACGCCGAGCTCAAGGGCGCGTCGGGGGTCCCGTTCTGGATCGACGGGTTCGTGCATCCCGACCTCGGCATCTTCGCGTAGTTGCCGTGACTGCCGCGCGTCAGGTGCGCGGCAGTCGTTCCGCGTAGCGCGCCGCGCGGTCGTCGCCCAGGCCGCACGCCGCGGATGCGACGAACTCGTGACGGGCGGTGTCGTGGTCTCCGGCGTGCGCGGCGACGAGACCCGACCACAGCAGGAGATGCGGGTCGTCGGGGTGCGCATTCCGGTGGTGCACGACACCACCTTCCCCGCGTGCGACCAGGTCGCCCGACGACGCGATCGCCTGATCGACCTGCTCGAGCGTGTCGGGCGTCGATCCCGCGCCGGGGCCCGCGAGACTCACGGCGAACGGACCGGCCTGGTCGCCGAGGCTGCGCACGAACGCCGCACCGGGAGCATCGTCACCACCCGGCAGTCGTGGTCGGCTGCGGCGTGGAGTCGCGAGGAGCTCGTCGACGATGGTCAGCACCGCGCGCGTCTGGCGGACGGGGTCGTAGACCTCACGCGCGTGGGCGCGTGCCGCCGCGCCGAGCCGGGCCCGCAACGCGGGGTCGGCGACGAGCCGGTCGACGGCGCTCGCGTACCCGGCCTCGTCGTCGGCGACGAGGCCGGTGACCCCGTCGGTCACCATCCCGGCGGCACCGCCGTGTGCGAGCACCACCGGTGGGAGGCCGACCCACATCGCCTCCTGCAGCACCTTCTCGCTGGTGGCATAGGAATCGACTGCGAGCGGGTAGCCGAACACGTCCATGCCGGCCAGCGCGCTGCGCACGTCCTCGGTCGGGCCGAGGACGGCCATCCGGTCGGCGATCCCCAGTTCGGCGGCGCGTCGAGCGAGCCCGTCCTCGCCTCCGCCCCCGCCGTACACCTCGAAGCGGGCCTCGCGGTGGGTGACCGCCGCGCACATCTCGGCGAACCGCGGGTGCATCTTGGCCGGGCCGACGACGCCCAGGTACCCGACGACGCAGCCGTCGTGCGGGCGCGCCGAGAAGCCCTCGAGCCGTTGCTGGTCGGTGATCGCGGGAACGACCGAGAGCGGGATGCCGGCGGCGACCGCGGCGCGGGCCCCTTCCGCCTGCGCCGAGGCGTCGCTGGTGAGGACCATCCGGTCGCCGTAGCGGGCGACGTCGGCGGTGAGCACCTGCGGCGCGTGCAGCCCGAGGACGTGACACCACACCAACACCCGCGCCGGGGGCAGCGTCACCGTGCGGAGCGTGGCCGTCAGGCTCGGGTGGTTCCAGTAATGCACCTGCACGATGTCGGCCTCGTCCACCAGGGCGGCGAGCGCGGTGGCGTCGGGCGCGACGCGGAGGGCGACACCGACCCGCCGCATCTGCAGCAGCATCGTGGGCGTGACCGGGGTCGAGCACGGCGACGGTGTGGCGGTGGTCGACGCCGAGCGCGGCGGTCCCCTGCGCAGGAGCGCGAGCCGATCGAGCGCTCGGGGCCGCCGCCGATGCAGCGGGGGATGACGTGCAGGACACGGACAGGGTCGGTCACGAACCCTTGGCGCTCCGCTACCGAGCCCGGCGCCGGGTGATGTACGCGGCGACGGTCAGCAACTCGCGGCGGTAGGTCTCGACGTCGACCGAGAGGCTGGCGCCGCGGACCCCCTTGAGGAGCACGACGTCGTCGATGCGGTCGAGTCGGTAGGCAGACAGCGCGAGTGCACGAACCAGTCGAGTCGGCGCCGATGCGCAGGTCCTCGGCGAAGGGTCCGACGGCGTCGAACACCGCTCGGCGGGCGAGCAGCGCACCGGGCGTGAAGCCGGGCAGGGCACCCCGAGCCGCTCCTGCTGACCGACCGGAACGTCGTCGGCGTCGAGTGCCTCGGTGACGACGGAGCTGATCACCGCGCCGCACGCCGGCGCCGCCACCAGATGGTCGACCCGGGCGGCCAGCGCGCCGGGTGCCCAGCGGTCGTCGCTGTCACAGAAGGCGCATTTGTTCCTCGCCGCGCACTTCCCCGAGCGCCTGTTGCGCGCGCCAAGCCGATGCCGATGACCTGGCCGCGGCGACGACGCGGACGCCGGCCGCGCCGAACGTCGCCGCGAGTTGCGCGCTGCCGTCGGTCGACCCGCCGTCGACGACGAGCACGTCGGCGGGTGCGGGCGACTGCGAGAGGACCGATTCCAGCGCCGCGCCGAGCGTGGTGACGCTGTTGCGCACGACGAGCACGACGCCGACGGCCGGGCCGGTCACGGGCGGACTCCGTCGGCGGTGCGCCCGGCGGCGCCGTTCGCGCCGAGTGCGTCGAGGCGCGGTGCTCGACCCCGGCCGCGCACCCGGCGAGCGCGGCGAGCGACTCGGCGGGTTGATCGAACGGTGCGAGGGTGGTGGAGCACGTCGGTGTCGAACGCCGGCCGGGTTCGCGACGAGATGGCGGACCGCGCGAGCCACCGCCTCCGACTGCTGTAGGGTGGCCGCTTTGTTCCTCGACGAGCAGCGAGCGGCGGTCGTAGTCGGGGTCGGGCGCGGGGCGGCCGAACGCGCCCGTCGTCACCGCGGGCGCCACGCCGACGGGGAGTGCGCGGAAGTCGGCGCCGTCGACGGTGCGGTTCGCGCCCTGGCCGAAACCGATGTTGTGCACGAGGTTGACGGGGGGTGCGACGGCCCAGCCCTCGCGCAGCGCGCACGACGCCCACCACGTGCAGTCCCAGGCGCCGAGGGTCCCCGCCTCGGCGGCGGTGAGGGTCCGCAGCAGGTGGGCGCGCAGCAGCGGGTCGAGCCCGAGCGCGTCGACGCGTCGGATGGTGGCGGCTGGATCGTGGGGGGTGGTCCCGAGCGTGGGGTCGACCGCCCGCCAGGCGTCGGCCCAGGTCGCCCAGCCGTATCCGGAGCCGCGCCGCACCACGAGGTGGTCGACCCCCGGAGGCCCGTGCCGGCCGAGGGTGTTGCGCCCCGACACGTGCAGCACGTCGGGCGCGTCGCCGTACCGGTCGAGCATCGCGGCGCACCACGGGAAGAAGCTGGGGTCGGGGACGATGTCGTCCTCCAGCACGATGGCGCGGTCCACCAGTGAGAAGGCCCAGTCGAGGCCGGTGACGATGCGGCGGTCGCAGCCGAGGTTGTGGTCGCTGAAGTCGCGGGAGACGGTGCAGGGCCAGTCGACGTCGTCGACGATCGCACGGACCTCAGCACACCGGAGTGCATCCTCCGGCTGGTCGGCGCGGGGGCCGTCGGCGACGAGCAGCAGGGTCGCGGGTCGCACCTGCCGCAGGACCGCGAGCACACGCGCCGTCTGCTCCGGGCGGTTGAACACCGTGAGCACGACGGGGACGTCGAACCCGTTCACTGGTGGTCCACCACTGCCGCGAGATCACCGACGACCCGTGGGAGATCCCAGTCGCGCGCGACGGCGAACGCCGGCACCGCCTTGGCGAGCCGCAGCGCGAGTGAGAACCAGTCGTCGAGTGCGACCGCGCCGAGCGCGGCATTGAGCCCGGTGGGGACGAGGATGCCCAACGCGTCGCGCGCACTCAGGCGTCGCGGTGTCGTCGACGCTGCGGGCCCTCTGCTCTCCAGCGCGACGATCGCGCACACCGGGGCGGAGGCCAGCAGGCGGAGCGGCGCGTCGATCGCCAGCACGCGCTTGCCCTTCGGTGTGGTCCCGAGCGTCGGCCGGTCGTGGAGCCCCAGGCGCCGCGCGCTGTCGTCGTTCAGCTTCAGGGTCGCGTAGAGCGCGTGGACGCGCACCTCGGGGCCGTCGTCAACGACGACGCACATGTCGTCACCGAGGATCTCCGCACCGGCGAGGCCACTTGCCACCACGGCCAGGACTTGCCGGCTCCGCCCGCTCCCACGACGAGCGCGGCGCGCCTGCCGAACGCGACCGCACCGACGTGCAGCACCTGCGCGCCCGAGGTCGCGAGCCACGCCGCGGTGGCGGTGCCGGCGGATGGGCGACGGTGTCGCCCGCCGCGAGTCCCGAGGCCGTGCCCCACAATTCGAGCCCGTCGGCGGTGAACGCCTCGAGCATCGGCGGCTCGGGACGCGACACCGCCAGGCCCTGCTCGCCGAGCCGGGCGGGTCCCCGGGCCGCGGGTTCCCACAACGGGTGCACCTCGTCGTCGTCGCACCACACCCGGAACGGCGTCGCCTCCGGCACCGGCGCCCCGGTCTCCAGGTGCCCGAGCGCCGGGCCGACCGCCGCCCGGGCGGCGTCACCGTGGAGCTCGATCCGCAGCGGGCGGCCGGCGACGTCGAGGTGGAGGACCTGCGTGGGTTCTGGCGCGGCGAGCACGCTCACCCGGCGCCGTGGGCTCCGTCGCCCGAACCGTCGCCCGCAGGGTCGGCCTGGCGCGGCCAACCGCGGGTCGTGTCGACCTCGTGGATCGGGTCCATCGTCATGATGTCGGCGATGTCGTCGTAGCGCTCGACCTCGGGCGGCTGGTACTCGGCCGGCCATGGCGCAGGGGCCGTGGCCGCGGTGCCGGGATCGTCTCTGGGGACGACCAGTTCGGCGGCGACGAGCGCATCGAGGAACACGCCAGCGGAGGAACCGGCGTCGTCGCCGTACGTGTCGGAGATCTCGGCGAGCAGGGCCGAGCGGTCGGCGCCGTCGACGAGCCGCGCCCAGATGGCGGGCCCGATCCCGACGAGCAGCGTCAGCACCCCGGTGGTGACGTCGAGGACGACCGTCTCGCCATCGACGGTGTCGTACGAGCTGCGCGCCGTGTCGACACCGATGAACCCGTTCCTGTCGTCCATCCGCCCGAGGATATCCACCCCGCGGCGCTCGGCACGGCGCTCAGACGCGGGCGGGCACCGGAGGGTCGGTGATGAAGTCGGCGCTCTCCGGGTCGTTGCGGACCCACTCGCTCCACCCCTGCCCGTCCCAGTAGCGGTCGACGTAGCGGCCGCTCGGGTCGCGCAGCCAGCCCATGCGCGTGCCCGACGGGGGTGCGGGCAACGCGGTCGGGATCAACTGCTTCCCGCACGCCCGGCACATGGTCGCCGAGGGCAGCACCGGCTGGTGACACGCCCGGCACACGAACACCGGCGGCGGGGGCGGCGCGTTGGTCCGGTGCATGGCGCTCTGCATCGCCAGCAACTCGGGATCGGCGCGGCCGTGCTCGACCGGCGGCAGGAACGCCACGATCGCGATCCCGATGAGTCCGAGGACCATCGCGAGGACGAAGCCGAGACCGCCGCGGCCCTTCGCCTCGCCGACCTTCCAGCCGACGACTCCGACGAGCACCCAGACGACGAGCGCGACGGCGACCGGCACCTGCGTCATGTCGAGGTCGCGGTCAGCTGCCGGCGCTGGAGATCGCGCTGCCGGCCTGGTTGAACTTCGCGTCCTCCTGGTTGCGGAGGAACGTGACCGCGGCGATCACCGCGAGGGCGATCAGGGCCACGAGGAGGATGTACTCCACCATCGACGCGCCCCGCTCGTCCTTGGCGAACTTGGCCTCGAGCCAGGTCTTGAGGATGAAGAAGTTCATGTGCTGCCCCTGTGGTCGCAGCCGTGGGTCACGGCCGTTCCGAGGCCGTCGACACGGAGCGCGCCGAACTGAAGGCGGAATTCGGGGAATTCGGTGTGACCGCGGCGTTCAGGCGCCGGCGAGGTACCCGGGCTTCATGCGCGCCGGGTCGATCTCGCCGGGCTGCCAGCCCTCGACGAGCCCGCGCCCGTCGAGGGTGCGCACGGGTCGTTGCAGCTCGTGGAGCAGTGACACGCTGTAGAGCACCCGGCCGGTCATCGTGGCCGGATCGCAGGTGCAGAGCGCGAGGGTGGCCTCGGCGAACGCCTCCAGCGGCTCGACCGCGATCGGGGGGAGGGCAACGAGCGTGGCCGCGTTCTCCGTCATCACCGCGGCCTCGGGCGCGAGTGCGTTGACGGCGATGCCGTGCTCGTACAGCTCCATCGCCGCGCCGGTGGTGATGCGGTCGAGCATCGACTTGGAGGAGCCGTAGAGGATCTGCGCGCCGACCTGGGTCTGGGGGTAGGGCGGCCCGACCTTGGGGCCCGCGGCGCGCGAGGAGATGTTCACGATCCACGCGGGCCGGCCGTCGGCGATCGCGGCGCGGGCGACGAGCGCTCCCAGCTCCCACGCGGCCCAGTCGTTCACCTCGACCGTCTCGGCGAACACCTCGCGGGTCATGTCGAGGTAGCCGACGCCGAAGGTGCGCGGCGCGGCGGCATTGTTCACCAGGATGTCGACGCCGGCGCCGAACGCGTCCGCCGCGGTCCGCACGATCGTGGCCCGGTCGAAGCCGGGGTCCGAGAGGTCGGCGCCGATCGCGACCGCCCGCCCACCGGCGGCCTCGATCTCGGCGACCGTCTGGCGCAGCGAGCCCGGCAGTTCGTGTGATCCCGGCTCGGCCGACCGGCCGGTGACGCACACCGCCGCGCCCTCCGCCGCGAGTCGCAGCGCGATGGCCTTGCCCATGCCGCGACTGCCACCCGTCACGATCGCGACCCGTCCCCGGCACTCGTCCATCACTGCTCCGTTCGGCGCCGGCCCGGATCGCCGGTCACGTGGTGGTCGTCGCGCCCGACGTGGTGCTCGTCGACGAGTCGGTGGTGGTCGTCTGCGCGTTGCGCGGTTGCAACGTAATCGACCTGGTCACGGTGCGCCCGTCGGAACCGTAGGCGGTGAGCAGGAACGTGTGTGACGACGTGCAGTTGAACGGCAGGCTGTCGGAGTCGTTGGCGCCGTAGGTCTTGTACACGCCCGCGCCGTCGATCGAGATGGTGGTCTTCACCGCGTTCGTGGTGGTCCAGCTCGCGCTGAAGGTCTGCGAGTTGCCGTTGTGGCAGTCGATGTTCTCCGGAGTGGTGAACGACGTGATCACCGGGGCCGGGCCCTGGGTGCTCCCGCCCGACGAGCTCCCTCCGCTGTTGGAGCCCGAGCTGCCGGAGCCACCGGAGCTGCCGGAGCTGCCCGCCGTGGTGGTCGTCGAGGCGACCGTGGTGGTCGTGGTGCTCTTCGCCGAGCTGTCGTCGCCGCCACCGGAGCATCCGCTCAGTGCGACTGCCACCGCAACGGCCGCGCCGGCCGTGATCATCTTCCGCAGCATGGTGCCCTCCTGCTCGCACAGGGAGTGTGGCCGCCTCGCACCGGTGCCGCAACCGACTCGAGGGGTGTGACCCTCGGCACCCTCGGCGGTGGGGAGTTCAGGTTCCGGGCCGTGACGGCGATACTCCCACGGTGACGACGGAGCACCAGAGCTCTCGGGCGACCCCCGTGACCGTGGCCTGCCGCTTCGGCGCGGGCGGCTGGCGCCCGTGCCGCATCGTGGGCAGCGGCCCCCGATCGGTCACGGTCGAGCCCTGGGCCCTCCCCGGGGAGCTGAGCCGGGCGGTCGGTGTCGCCACCGTGCGCCTCCGCTACGCCGACGGCGCCACCTTCGATCTCCTCGGCACGATCCGCCACCGCAGCTGGATCGCGCCGGGGCGCTTCGGTCTCGGGATCGAGTGCAGCGGCTTCCGCGTGTCGGTGCCCGCGGGCTCCGAGCTCGTCCCCTCCGCCGCCTGACCCACCCGTCGGTTCGAGCGGAGGCCCGGTCGGGTCGGTTGCACCGCGCTCGCTGCGTCTGTGAGCATCGCTCCCGATCCGAGGGGGAGCACATGCACTGTGGCGTGATGGTGACCGGGTACAACCAGGCCGACTGGCCACGGCTCCTCGCCGGTGACTACAGCCGGGGCCCCGACGTGCCCGACCCGGTGCAGTTCGACAACACGCTGCGCCTCGGCGAGCTGGTGGAGCCGCTCGGGTTCGACTCCATCTGGGCCACCGAGCACTACGGCTCCGCCTACTCGATGCAGCCGAACCCGTTGCAGTACCTCGCGTACTGGGCGGGGCGCACGCAGCGTGTCGACGTCGGCACCGCAGTGGTGGTCGTGCCGTGGTGGAACCCGGTGCGCCTCGCGTCGGAGCTCTCCATGCTCGACGTGCTCCTGCGCGGCCGCCGGCTGCACCTCGGCCTCGGACGCGGCATCGCGCCGCACGAGTACGCGTCGCTCGGCGTGCCGCAGGAGCAGTCGCACCAGTACTTCTACGAGATCGTCGACATCCTGCAGGCGGCCGACGGGGCGGAGCGCTTCGAGTACCAGGGCGACGTGTTCAAGGTGCCGCCCACCACGATCCGCCCGCAGGCACGCCACAAGGGCGAGCTCACGCGCGAGATCCGCGTCGCCGGATCGAGCGAGGTGTCGTCGCGACTCGCCGCGGAGCACGGGTTCGGCCAGATGTTCGTGGCCGATGACAACCTCGAGCAGATGTCGGCGAAGGTGGCGCGCTTCAACGGCATCCGCGCCGAGCAGGGCCTCCCACCCGACCAGGCCACCACGCTGCTGTGGATGTACTGCGCGGAGACCGAGGAGGAGGCGGAGGAGGGTTGGACCTACTACGCCAACCAGATGCGCGCGGTGCAGCACCACTACTTCGAGTGGAACAACCCCGGCTTCGAGGGCATGAAGGGGATGGAGCACTACCTCACGATGCAGTCGGCCGACATCGCGGTGGGTGACGGCATCGTCGACAAGCACCGCAGCACCCAACCGATCGGCACGCCCGAGCAGATCCTCGAGGTGATCGAACGGGTGCAGTGGACCGCGAGCCTCGGCAAGCTCGTGCTGCACTTCTTCTACGGGGGCATGCCGCCGGAGAAAGCCGAGAAGAGCCTGCGACTGTTCGCGGAGAAGGTGCTGCCCGCGGTGCACGAGATGAACACCCCGATCAACCCGGCCACGCTCGGCGTGCCCGCGTCGGCGTGAGACGGCCGGCATGACGGGTCGGCTCGACGGCAAGGTCGCGATCGTCACGGGCGCCGCGCAGGGGATCGGTGCCGCGACCGCCCGGCTCATGGTCGCGGAAGGCGCGTCGGTCGTGCTGGGGGACCGCGACGAGGTCGGTGTGCAACGCGTCGCCGACGCCTTGGGGGACCGTGCCGTCGCGCACGGCGCCGACGTGACGGTGGAGGACGACGTCGCCGCGCTCGTGCAGCTAGCGACGTCGCGCTTCGGCCGGCTCGACGCGTTGCACAACAACGCGGTGACGAGCTGGGCCACCGACACCGACGCGGTCGACACCCCCGACCACGTGTGGCTCGGTCAGTACCAGGTGACGGTGATGGCCGCCGCCTACGGCTGTCGCCACGCGATCCCGGCCATGCTCGAATCGGGTGGTGGCTCGATCGTGAACATGTCGTCGGGCGCGGCACGCACCGCCACGGGGAGCCGGATCGCGTACGGCGCGTGCAAAGCCGCGCTGGAGACGTTCACGATGTACGCGGCGACGATCCACGGCCCCGAGGGGATCCGCTGCAACGCGGTGGCGCCGGGGTTCGTGCTCACCGAGGGCACCAAGGAGCTCTTCGACGACGCGCGCCTCGATGCGTTCGCGCAGGGTGCGGCGGCCGGCCGCGTGTGCACGCCCGAGGACATCGCCGACGTGGTGGTGTTCCTCGCCTCCGACGAGGCGCGCTACGTGAGCGGCCAGACGATCGTGGTCAACGGCGGTGGCGCACGCTCCCTGTCCTGGTGAGCCGGAGCGAAGGGAACGGGAGCATGGAGATCATCGGGTTCAACCGGGTGGAGCTGGTCGTGGCCGAGGACCAGATCCACGACGCGGTGCGGCAGTTCAACGAGATCCTCGGGCGCAACCTGCCCGAGCCGCACAAGATCGAGCAGGCGCCGGTGCTGTCCGCCACCGACTTCGACGGCGGTGTGGAGTTCGTGGCGCCGGTGAACGGCGAAGGGCCGTTCGGGCAGAAGCTCGCCGAGCACGGGCCCGGCCAGATCGGCCCGCTCGTGTTCGAGGTCGCCGACATCGACGAGGCCCGCGAGTTCGTCACGAGCAAGGGCTACCGGATCCGCTTCGAGTACGACTCCACGAAGGGCAACGCCGACGAGGCGAAGGCCGCGGTGTACCAGCTCGTCCTCGACCCCGAGCAGTGGTTCGGTTTCAACGTCACGCTGATGCAGCGCGGCCGCCGCTCCTGAGGTGTGCCCGCGCGGGAGCGCGGGTATCGCGATGGCATCCCCGATACGAGAGGACGCCGTCATGGACATCTACACGTATTCGGTCGATCTGTACGGACCCGCGCAGGCGGCGCCGCTGCCCGACATCACCGGTTTCGAGGTCGAGGCCGTCGACGGTCACATCGGGAAGGTCGACGAGGCCACCTATGAGCCGTCGTCGAGCTGTCTCGTGGTCGACACGGGCTTCTGGATCTTCGGCAAGAAGCGCATGATCCCGGCCGCCGCGGTGCAGCGCATCGACCCGGACGCCCAACAGGTCTTCGTGAACCTGACCAAGGACCAGGTGAAGTCGGCGCCGGATCACGACGAGGCGCGCCACGCGAGTGACGAGACGGGCTACCACGAGGAGATGGGCTCGTACTACCGCCCACACGTCGGCGGGGGTGCGTGATGGCGGAGCTCAGCACCGCGAAGAAGAACCGGCTCCCGGAGAAGGACTTCGCCTTCCCGGAGCAGCGCAAGGAGCCGCTCACCGACGCGAAGCACGTCCGCAACGCGATCTCGCGTTTCGACCAGGTGCAGGACGTGTCCGACGCCGATCGCGACAAGGCGTGGAAGCGCATCAAGGCGGCCGCGAAGAAGTTCGACGTCGAGGTCTCGGAGAAGAGCTGGCGCGAGCTGATGCGCTGACACTTGCGCCGTCGTCGGGCGCTGGCCGATGATCCCGGCCATGGGACGACTCGACGACAAGGTGGCCATCGTCACGGGCGCGGGCGGTGGCATCGGCCGTGAACATGCGCTCCTCCTCGCGCAGGAGGGCGCGAAGGTCGTGGTGAACGACATCGGCCTGCGGACCGGCGCGAACGCGCAGGCAGTGGTCGACGAGATCACGGCTGCGGGCGGCACCGCGCTGGCGAACACCACGTCGGCCACCTGGGACGGGGCCGAGTCGATCATCGCCGACACGGTGGCGGCGTTCGGCACCGTCGACATCGTCGTGAACAACGCGACGGCCGGCGCGATCAACGACCTCTGGAACTTCACCGAGGAGGAGTGGGACCGCACCGTCGGCGTCAACCTCAAGGGCTACTTCGCGATGATCCGCGCGGCCGCGCCCCACATGTGCCGCCGCGGCTCGGGTGCGATCGTGAACACCAGCTCCGGCTCGGGCTTCGGCCACCCGGCGATGATCGCCTACGCCACCGCGAAGGAGGGCGTGGTCGGCCTCACCCGCACGGTCGCGAAGGAGCTCGGTCGCTTCGGCGTGCGGGCCAACGCGATCCGGCCGTTCGCTGGTCGGCACCTCCACCGCCGAGTACTCCACCAACACCGGCCCGTGGATGCAGGTGATGCAGCTCACCATGGGTCCCACGCCGGGCAAGCTGAGCCCGCCCGCCTTCGATCCGTCGCAGTTCCCGCCGAGCAAGATCTCGCCGCTCGTCGTGTGGCTGTGCACCGATGCCGCGAGTCACGTGAACGGCCGCACGTTCCACGTGCGGGGCGACGACTACGGCCTGCTCTCCGAGCCCGCGCCCGAGATCACGGTGCACCAGACCGGCGGCTGGGACCTCGACGCGCTCGACGCCACCGGGCGCGACGTGCTCACGAGCGGCCTCACCAACGGATACACCCTCGACGACTTCCCCGACCTGCAACGGTTCGATGGCTGACGTCACCGGGGACGCGGTCGTCGCCGAGACGCACGGCCGGTTGCGCGTCCTGCGCATGAACCGGCCCGACAAGAAGAACGCGATCAACGGCGCGCTCATGACCGGCCTGCACCGTGAGCTCACGGCGGCCGCAGCCGACGACGACGTGTGGGCGATCGCACTCACCGGCAACGGCGACGCGTTCTGCGCCGGGCTCGACTTCACCGATCCTCCGAAGAGCGCGGAAGGAGCACCACGCGGGCACCTCACCGTGCTCATGCGGGTGGAGTGCGAGAAGCCGATCCTCGCGGGCGTGAACGGCGTGGCCGTGGGTGGTGGCCTGTCGATCGCGTTGAACGCCGACATCCGCATCGCCGCGCCCTCGGCGCGCTTCCATCCCGGCTACACGCGCATCGCGGTGTCGCCCGATCTCGGGCTCACCGTCACCCTGCCCCGTGCGGTCGGCTACGAACGGGCCATGCGCTTCATGCTGGAGAACCGCACGGTGCACGCGCCGGAGGCGCTCGCGCTGGGGCTCGTGAGCGAGGTGGTCGCACGCGACGAGGACCTCGACGCCCGCCTGCTCGAGTACGGCGCGCTGCTCGCGAGCGCGGCGCCCGTCGCCGCCCGCCAGACCAAGCGCCTGTTCACCCGGGCCGAGACGCTCGACCTCGGAGCACACCTCGACCTCGAGAACGAGCTCGTCATCGCCGCGCTGGCGTCGCAGGACAGCAACGAGGCGATCCGGGCGATGATGACCGGCGAGTCGCCCACCTTCACCGGCCGCTGAGCATCTCCTCGATCTGCGCGGCCGGCAGGGCGGGGGCGTAGAGGAAGCCCTGCGCCCGTTCGCACCCCAACTCGGTGAGGAGCTCGGCCTGCGCGGCGTGCTCGATGCCACCCGCGGTCACGGGAAGTGACAGGCGGTGCGCGAGGGCCAGCACGCCGGCGACGATGTTGCGGTCGAGCTTGTCGGTGGTGATGTCGGCGATGAACTCGCGGTCGAGGGTGAGCCGGTCCACGGGGAACTCGCGCAGCGACGCCAGCGACGACGTCCCGGCGCCGAAGTCGTCGAAGGCGAGACACAGGCCGCGGCGGCGCAGACCGTGCAGGTTCTCGGTGACGACGTGCGTGGAGCGCAGCAACGCGTTCTCGGTGATCTCCACACAGAGCCGACTCGGTTCGATCTCGGTGGTGGCGAGCACGTCGTCGAGCTCGTCGAGGAGGCGCGACTCGGACAGCTGGAGGGAGGAGATGTTGAAGCGGGTGACGATCGGGTGCTCGGGGAAGCGCGCTGCCCAGTCGGCCGCCTGGCGACACGCGGTGCGGAGGGCCCAGGTGCCGAGTTGCAGGATGAGTCCGGTGTCCTCCGCCACCTCGATGAACCGGGCTGCCGGGTAGAGCTCGCCCGACGGGTGGTGCCACCGCAGCAGCGCCTCCACCCCCGTGAGCGCGCCGGTGTTGAGGTCGATCTCGGGCTGGTAGTAGAGCTCGAACTGGTCGAGATCGAGCGCGCCGCGCAGTTCCCGTTCCATCCGGAGCCGCTCCTCGAGCGTCTCGCGCAGCTCGTTGTTGAACAGTGTCCACTGGTCGCGGCCGTGCTCCTTGGCGTGGTAGAGCGCGCTGTCGCCGTCGCGCAGCAGCGTGTCGGGGGTGACCGCGTTGTCGACGGGATCGGCGTAGACGATGCCCACGCTGGCCGTGGTGAACAGCTCGGTGTCGGCGAAGGTGAACGGCGCTCGGAACGACTCGACGATGCGCTGCGCGACCTGCGTGGCGGTCGCGGGGTCGTCGAGGCCGCGCATCACCACGGTGAACTCGTCGCCGCCCGGCCGGGCCAGGAACTCGCCGGCGCGCACGCAGTCACGCAGACGTTGTGCCGCCGCGGTGAGGAGCCGGTCGCCGACGGGGTGGCCGAGGCTGTCGTTGACGTCCTTGAAGTGGTCGAGGTCGATGACGAGCAACGCTGTGTGCGCCGGGGTGCGGCGGTCGCTCGCGAGGGCGCGCTCGATCTCCTCGAAGAGGCCGGCGCGGTTGGCGAGCCCGGTGAGGGAGTCGTGGCGAGCCGCGCAGCGTACTCCTCGCCGGCGCACCGCGCCGTCGATGTCAGAGAAGCTGGAGATGCCGCCGATCACCGTCCCGGAAGGGTCGATGCGGGGCGGGTACGCCCGATCATCCAGCGGTAGTTGCCGTCGCTGGTGCGCACGCGCAGCTGCATCTCCTGGGGCCTCCCCGTGTCGAGAAGGCGCTGCCAGGCCTCCATCAGCTCGACGTGCTCGGAGGGGTGTGCGAGCGCAACCAGTGAGTTCCCGAGCAGCTCCGTCGGGTGCCATCCGAAGATCCACTGCACCGACGGCGAGATCCAGTGCGCGACCGTGTCGCGGTCGAACTCGACGATGACGTCGGACACGTTCTCGGCGAGCATGCGCAGGCGGGCCTCGCTCTCGGCCAGCTCGTCGCGCGCGCGGTGCTCGTCGTCGATGTCGCGCAACGCGATCACGAACGTGGCGCGGCCGTCGTCGCCCTCGACGGCATCCGCGCGGACCGACATCCAGCGGGACGCCCCTTCCGGGGTGAGGTAGCGGATCTCGATGCGGTCCGGGGGAAGGCCGGCGGCCCGCGCCGTTCGGGTGGCGTGCACCAGGGAGTGGTCGTCGGGGTGGATGATCTCGAGCGACGCCCGGCCGATCAGCTCCGCCGGCGTGTACCCGAGCTCGCGCTCCACCGAGGGCGACACCCAGTGGATCAGACCGTCGCCGTCGAGCTCGTACACGACGTCGGACGCGTGTTCGGCGAGGAGGCGGAAGCGTCGCTCGCTCGCGGCGAGCGCCTCGCGTCCGTGGTGGGCGGCTTCGATGTCTCGGAGCGCGACGATCGCGGCGACGACCTTGCCGTCGATGTCGTTGAGGGGACGTGCCCGCGCGGACATCCAGCACACGCTGCCGTCGCGGCGCACGAAGCGCACCTCGAACCCCTCGACGATTCGCCCTTCCTCGTAGAGGCGACGGCGCAGCTCGAGGATCACCGCGAGGTCGTCGGGGTAGAGCAGTTCGGCGGTGTTCCGGCCGACGATCTCTTCGGGTGGGTAGCCGAGCTCGCGCTCGATGGACGGCGAGACCCAGCGGATGAAGCCGTCACGGTCGGTCTGCCACACGACGTCGAGGGCGCCTTCTGCGAGCAGCCGGTACCGGGCCTCGCTCGCCGCGAACGCATCTCGGGCCGCGACGAGGTCCTCGATGTCGGTGAGGTGGATGTAGCCACCGACGACGGCGCCGTCGTCGTCGCGATGGGGACGGGCGCGGCCGAGCATCCATCGGTGCGAACCGTCGGCGTGCCGCACCCGGAACTGGATCTGTTCCGCGCTCTCGCGGTCGAGCGCGTCGCCACGGTGCTGTCGCACGAGTTGGCGATCGTCGGGATGGACGAGTTCGAGCATGTGGGTGCCGAGGATGTCGGCGGGTTCCCACCCGAGGATTGCCTCGACCGACGGCGAGATCCACACGCACCGCTCGTCGAGGTCGATCTCGTACACGAGATCCGACGCGTTCTCCGCGAGGAGACGGTAGCGACGCTCCTCCTCGGCGAGTTCGTCGCGCGCTTCGCGTACTTCGTCGAGCGCGAGCTCGAAGTTGGTCACCTCGAACCAGGCGACACCGACGAGTCCGTCGAACGACACCACGACGACGTCGAACGAACGCGCGACGCCGTCGGGTGTGGTCGAGCGATTGGCGAAGTGGAGCGCGACATGGCCACTCGAGAGGCGACCGAGCACCTGCTCGATGACCGCGACATCGGTGACGGGTGATGCTTCGTGCAACGTGAGGCCGCGCAGGTCGTCGAGCGTCGTGTGCATCTGGCTCAGGGCGGCGGCATTGGCGTCGACGACGATGATGTCGACGAGTTGGCCGTCGCGGCGCACGGGAGAGCACACGAGCATCGGCACGTGGAGCGCGGCCGCGAAGGCCTGCCACTGCTGCGGTGTCGCCGGCGAGTGCCCCTGGTGCACGGTGTCGTCTCCGTCCTGCCGCGGCTGGCGCCGCGGTGTCCCGCCCTCGCCGATGTGTCGTGTGACGCCATTGTGGTCGTTCCTGCCGGTTCCGCACAGGGCACTGCGACCTTTTCTTGCCGGTTTCTCACGGAGACCGTGCAATGCTCCGACTCGTGGTGCGCGACCGCTGAGGACGCGAATCGCGCGACGGGTGTGACAAACAGGAGATGCTGCAGTGAGTGGGACGACCACGGGGATTCGGAGCGAGCAGCACGACGCGGTGGTGACTGTGACCCTCGACCGGCCGGACGCGCTCAATGCGCTCACGCCGTCGATGCTCGACGCGCTCGGTGACGCGTTGCAGGCGATCGCGGACGACTCCTCGACGCGGGTCGTGGTCCTGACGGGTTCGGGTCGCGCGTTCAGCGCCGGTGTCGACCTCAAGGCGTTGGGTGAGGTGTCGCTCGACGGCGGCGCCGTCGGCGATCTGCTCGACGTCCCCGCTCGCCGCGTGACCGGCCTGCTCACCACGATGCCGCAGATCACCGTGGCGAAGGTCAACGGGTTCTGCTTCACCGGCGCACTCGAGCTCGCGCTCGCGTGCGACCTCGTGGTGGCCGCCGAGGAGGCGAAGCTCGCCGACACCCACACCAAGTTCGGCCTGCGCCCGTCCTGGGGGATGAGCCAACGCCTGCTGCGCGCCGTCGGGCCCGCGCGAGCCCGCGATCTCACCTACACCGCGCGCACCTTCACCGGGGCCGAGGCCGCGGCATGGGGGCTCGCTGCGCGCGCGGTGCCGCTCGCCGAGCTCGACGGCGCGGTCGAGGAGCTCGTCGCCGCGCTCGTGGCCAACAGCGCACCTGCGCTCGCCGCGGCCAAGGACCTCTACAACGCCGCGCTCGACCGCGGCCTGGCCGACGGGCTCGCCTACGAGGCCGCGACCGCGTACGAGATCGACGACACCGACGCGCGCGTCGCCTCGTTCCGTTGACCCCGGTAGGGTGCGCCGAACGGGGTGCACCCGCCGAGCGGAAGACGACGTGATGACCGATCCGTACACCGAGATCGCCCTGCACCTGCCGAACGACGTGCGCATCGGTGGTGCCCTCCTCACGATGGTGGAGCCCGAGCCCGGCTACGAGCGCGAGTACAACCGCTGGTACGAGGACGACCACTTCTACTCGGGCGCGATGCACGGCCCGTGGACGTTCGCCGGGCGCCGTTGGGTCGCGCCGAAGGCGCTGCGGGCCCGGCGCGCCGAGGTCGCCGACCCCATCGCGTCGCCGCCCGACGCCGGGTGCTACATCTCGACCTACTGGTTCACCGCCGGGCACGAGGAAGACGTCGAACGCTGGTCGTTCGAGGCGATGGACAAGGCGCTCATGCCGCACGGGCGCGGCTTCCCGCATCGTGACCACGTGTACACGAGCTTCCACCGCTACCGCTTCGGGCTCGTGCGCGACCCGGGCCCGATGCAACCGCACCTCGCGCTCGACGCCGACTACCGCGGCCTGCTCGTGGAGGTGGTCGACGCGCCGGATGCCGCCGGCCTCCCCGCACTCGAGGAGTGGCTGCAGGCGCAACTCCCGGCGCATCTCGCGACGTCGCCGGCCGGCCAGGTGCTCGCCTTCACGCCCGTGCCGTTCTCCCAGGGGCGCATCGAGCAGGCGGGGACGAAGGCCGTCGCCCCGCCCGAGGGCATCGGGCAGCAGCTGTGCCTCCTGTGGTTCCTCGACCTGGATCCCGGCGCGCTCGCCGACGACCGGTTGCGGGCCCACCACGCCGACCTCGCGGCGAGCGGGCTGGGCACACTGCGCTTCTCGGGCGCCTTCGTGCCCACCCAGGTGGGCACCGACCGCTACGTCGACGAGCTGCGCTGACCCGGACCGGCGCGCGGCCATGGGCTACCGCACCACGTTGCGCGGCGAGCAGTTCCGCTTCGCCGACCTGCGCGAGCTCCTGGCGAAGGCGAACGAGCCGAAGTCGGGCGATGCCCTCGCCGGGATCGCGGCGGGGTCGATGCGCGAGCGCGCCGCGGCCAAGCTCGCGCTGGCCGACGTGCCACTGCGCGAGCTCGTCGACACCGAGCTCGTCGACGACGACGTGAGCGCGCGTCTCGCCGCGCACCACGACGCCGCCGCCTTCGAGCCGATCGCGTCGCTCACCGTGGGCGAGCTGCGCGAGCGGCTCCTCGACCGTTCGGCGCCGCCGTTGTCGGCTCGCGCGATCACGCCCGAGATCGCCGCCGCGGTGGCCAAGGTGATGGGCAACCAGGACCTGATCGTGGCCGCATCCCGTCTGCGCACCGTGACGCGGTGCCGGAACACCATGGGTGGTCCCGGGGTGTTCGGTGTGCGCATCCAACCGAACCACCCGGCCGACGACCCGGCCGGGATCGCCGTGGGCGTGCTCGACGGTCTGCTCTACGGATGCGGCGACGCGGTCATCGGCATCAACCCGGTCACCGACGCGGTGGGCTCGGTGCACCGGCTGCTGCAGACCGTCGCCGACCTGATCGACGCGCTCGCCCTGCCCACCCAGTCGTGCGTGCTCGCGCACGCGTCCACACAACTCGCGGCGCTCGAGGCCGGGGCACCGGTCGACCTGCTGTTCGCATCGGTCGCGGGCTCCACCGCGGCGAACGAGAGCTTCGGCATCACGCCCGCGCTGCTCGCCGAGGGGCGGGAGCAGGTGCTCGCCTCGCACCGGACCCGTCCCGGGTTCGTCGGCGAGCAGGTGACGTACTTCGAGACGGGCCAGGGGAGCGCGTTGTCGGCCGACGCGCACCACGGCGTCGACCAACTGACGATGGAGGCGCGCGCGCAGGGTGTGGCCCGCCTCTTCGATCCCTTCCTCGTGAACTCGGTGGTCGGATTCATCGGGCCCGAGTACCTCGCGGGCGGTCGGCAGATCGTGCGCGCCGGGATCGAGGACCACTTCGTCGGCAAGCTCCTCGGACTGCCCATGGGCGTCGACGTCTGCTACACGAACCACGTCGACGACACCGGCCAGGACGACAACGACAACCTCCTCGTCCTGCTCGCCGCCGCGGGCTGCAACTACGTGATGGGGGTGCCCGGGGCCGACGACGTGATGCTCGGCTACCAGTCGACGAGCTTCCACGACGTCGCGTCGGTGCGCGACCTGTTCGGCCTGCACCCGGCGCCCGAGTTCGAGGCGTGGCTCGCCGAGCGGGGCCGGTGGGCCGACGGGAGGCTGTTGCCGCCGTCGGTGCGCGACGCCGAGGCCCTGGAGTGGGCGAGCCGCAAGGTGCTCGAGGCGTGACCGACGAGCTCGCACCCACCACACCGCCCTCGTCGCCACCCCCGTCGTCGCCCTGGCTGGAGGCGCGGCGCCGGGCGGCCGCCATCACGCCGGCGCGCGTGTTCCTCGGCAGCGCCGGTCTCGCCCACACCACCACCGACGCACTGGCGCTGCGTGCGGACCACGCCTTCGCCCGTGACGCGGTCGACGCACCGCTCGATCTCACGAGCGCCGGCATGTCCGCCCTCGGGCTGTTCGAGGTCGCGACGGAGGCCGCCGACCACGGCACCCACCTCCTGCGCCCGGACCTCGGGCGACGACTGTCGGACGCGGCGCGCACGACGATCGCCCAGGAGTGCCCGGTGGGTGCCGACGTGCAGGTGGTGGTGGGCGACGGGCTCTCCGCCGCCGCGGTGCACGCGCAGGTGCCCCGCATGCTGCCCGCGCTCGAACCACTCGTGCACGACCAGGGGTGGACGTGGGGGCGGCCGTTCGCGGTGCGGCACTGTCGGGTCGGTGTGATGAACGACGTGGGCGACCTGCTCCATCCGGAGATGGTGGTGCTCCTCGTGGGGGAGCGGCCGGGGCTCGGCACCGCCGAGAGCCTCTCGGCCTACCTCGCGTACCGGCCGCATGCCGGCTGCACCGACGCCGACCGCAACCTGGTCGCGAACATCCACGATCGGGGCACCGGGGACGAGCTCGCGGCCGAGCGGGTGGTCCGCTTCGTCGAGGCCATCGTGGCGGCCGGGCGCAGCGGCGCCACCGTCCGCGAACCCGACGCCCGGGGAATCGCGTGGTAGGTTGGCGCCGCCGGCGCGCTCAGGCCGTAGCTGCCGCGGCTCCCAGCGCGGGGAGTCGCGAGGCCCGCCGGGCGGGTCGCATCGCCGCGACCACGCCGGCCAGCACCGCGATCCCGCCGATCGTCGCCAGACGCCCGGCCGGGGCGTCGAAGACGTCGAGCGGCATCGTCTCGTGGAGGCCGCGCACCATGCCCCACGCGATCGCGGTGCCGGCGGCGATCCCGGTGACCGCGCCGAGCGCCGCGATGGCGAGCGACTCCCAGCGCACGGTCGTGCGGACCTGCGACCGGGTGAGGCCGATCGCCCGCAGCAGGCCCAGCTCCCGCGTCCGCTCGAACACCGCGAGCGACAACGTGTTCGCGATGCCCATGAAGGCGATGAGCACGGCAAGCGCGAGGAACACCGCCACGATCGCGAGCAGCATGTCGACCTGGCTGCTCACGGAGTGCAGGTACTGCTCGGCGTCCTGCACCTCGGGGCCGTGGGCGGCCGTCGTGACCGCGGTGACCGCGCGCCGACCGTCGTCGAGTGCGACGCCGGGTGCGAGGCGCACGAAGATCCCCGTGAGCGCGGCCTGCGTGGTGTTGGCCGCCCAGACCGACTCGGGCACCACCACGTCGCCGAACGTCGAGGCGCGGTCGTACAGCGCGGCGACGGTCAGATTCGCGGTCCCGCCGCTGCCGAAGCGGACGGCGAGCGGTGATCCGACCGCGAGCCCGTGGTCGCGTGCGAAACGGGCCGAGACCGCCGCTCCGGTGTCGCCGACCGCCGCGAAGCTGCCGGCCGTCGGGTGCAGGCGGACCATGCGGTCGAGCTCGGCGGCCGACGCGGCCGCGACCTGCTGCGGTTCACCGGCGACGTCGGCGAAGGCGATGCCGAAGCCGGTGGCCTCGCGCACCTGGGGCAGGGCCCGCACGCTGGTGAGCAGGGCCGGGTCGATGCCGCTGCCGCTCGGGGAGTTCTGCACGACGACGAGGTCGCCGGTGAAGTCGCGGTGCACCATGTCGCCGATCGACGCCTTGATCGACGAGGCGAACACCGTGAACACGGTGACGACGGTGACGCCGATCATCAGCGCGGTCGCGGCGCCCGCGGTCGCGCGGGGGTTGCGCATCGCGTTGCGCCGGGCGAGGGAACCCGGGGTGCCGCGCAGGAGCGCGCCGGGCGCGCCCAGCAGCGCGACCGCGGGGCGGGCGAGGACGGGCCCGACGGCGACGAGACCGACCACGAGCGCGAGCGCGCCCAGTGCGACCAGCCCCATGTCCGAGCCGGTGCCGCCGAGCACGACGAGCGCGATCCCGCCGAGGGTGACGAGGACGCCGAACACCCGACGGGTGCGCGATGCCTCGGTGGTGTCGCTGGTGCCCTCCCGCAGTGCCTCGATGGGCTGCACCCGCGAGGCACGGATCGCCGGCATCACGCTGGCGGGCACCGTGACGAGCACGCCGACGGCCGCCGCCACCGCGAGCCGGGCCGGCTCGACGACGAGGCCGGTGTCGGGCAGGTCGAGGCCGGCCGCGGTGAGCAGGGCGTAGAGCCCCGCCGCGATGCCGATGCCCACGGCCACCCCCACCGCCGACGCGGTCGCGCCGACCAGGAGCCCCTGGGCGGCGGCCGACAGCGCGAGCTGCCGACGCGACGCACCGAGCGAGCGCAGCAGGGCGGCCTCCCGCGTCCGTTGGGCGGCAAGGATCGCGAAGGTGTTGTGGATGCTGAACGCGGCCACCAACAGGGCCACGCCGGCGAAGATGAGCAGCAACGTCTCGAAGAAGTTCAGGAAGGCGTCGTCGACCGCGGCCCGGTCCTCGGCGGTGAGCTGCCGGGCGGTGATCGCAGTGAGGCCCGTGGGGAGCTCGCCCCGCAGGTGGGCGGCGAGCTGTGCGGGCGTGGTGCCGGGCGTGCCGGTGACGAGCAGCGAGGTGTACGCAGGGCTCCCGCCGAGCAGCAGACGTTGCGCCTCGCCGAGGGTGAACGCCGTGTAGGTCGTGCCGGCGAGGGTGTCGGTGTCGCCGAAGCGCGCGATGCCCACCACGGTGACGGGCGCGGCCTGCGGCACCAGCACGGTCGTGCGGCTGCCGACGTGGAGGTCGCCGTCGTCGGCCGAGGCGCGGTCGATCACGACTTCGCCCGGGGCGGCGGGGGCGCGCCCGGCCACGAGATGCCAGCCGGCCGCGCCCGCGGCCCGGTCGTCGGCGCCGGTCCAATTCGCGCCGACGGTCGGTGGGCCGGTGCCGCCGACCCGGTCGCCGTCGCCGCCGAGCAGCTGCGCGGTGCCCTCGACCATCGGTGTCACGTGCTGTACGCCGGGCATCGCCGCCACGGAGGTGAGGGTTGCCGCGGGGACGGTGCCCTGCGCGGTGACGCCGTCGTGGGTGATGCGGTTGCTGTTGCGCACCACGGCGTCGGTGCCGCGGTGCTGCGCGGCGAACGCGGTGCCGAAGCTGTCGCGCACGCTGTCGGCGAGGACCAGCGTTCCCGCGAGGAAGGCGACGCCCACCACCACTGCGGTGAACATGCCGAGCAGCCGGCGCCGCCGGCTCCAGAGGTCGTGGATCGTGAAGGAACCCATCTCAGCCTCCCAGGGTCTGCATGCGGGCGAGGACGGACGCGGTGGTCGGGTCGCGCAACACGTCGACGATGCGACCGTCGGCGAGGAACACGACCTCGTCGGCGTACGCGGCCGCTGACGGGTCGTGCGTGACCATCACGATCGTGCGGCCGAAGCCGTCGACCGCGTCGCGGAGGAAGCCGAGCACCGCCGCGCCGGTGCGCGAGTCGAGGTTGCCGGTGGGTTCGTCGGCGAAGATCACTGCCGGCCGGTTCACCAGCGCGCGGGCGACCGCGACGCGCTGCTGCTGCCCACCGGAGAGCTCGGCGGGGCGGTGGCGGAGCCGGTCGCCGAGCCCGGTCACGCGCACGACGGTGTCGAACCACGCGCCGTCGATCCGGCGGCCTGCGAGCCGGCTCGGCAGCTCGAGGTTCTCGCGCACGTCGAGGGTGGGCACGAGGTTGAACGACTGGAACACGAAGCCGATGCGGTCGCGGCGCAGCCGGGTGAGCTTGCGGTCGCTGAGCCGGCCGAGCTCCACGCCGGTCACGTGGACGGTGCCCGAGGTGGCCTGGTCGAGGCCGGCCATGAGGTGCATCAACGTCGACTTGCCGGACCCCGACGGGCCCATGACGGCGGTGAACGCACCGGGTGCCACGTCGAGGGAGACGTGATCGAGGGCGTGCACCATGGCGTCGCCGGTGCCGTAGGTCTTGACCACGTCGCGCACGCTGACGATGGGTCGCGTGGGCGTGATCGGCCGCTGCGGTGGGGTGTCGAGCACGGTCATGAGGGCTCCTCTCGAGGGGTCGAAGGTGACCGTTCGACCGTACGGAGGTGCGCCGCGTCGTTGAATGGAGCGGCCCGGCGTCATCAGGGTGGGGACAACCCCACCCCTGAGGTGGTGGGGGCCGGACCCGGACTGGGACCCGGCGTCAGTCGCGCGGGCGGATGGTGATGTCGCCGTCGCCGGTGGTGACGACGATCGAATGCCGCGCGTCGTCGGCGGTGGGCACGCTGACCGACACGTTGCCCTCGCCCGTCGTGGTGTGCACGCGGTACTGCGTGCCCCGGGGTGTGACCACCAGCACCTCGCCGTCGCCGGCGTGGAGGTCGAGATCGAGGGCCCGGGGCACCCGCAACGTGTACGAGGTGCGGCACCAGGGCCCGACGTCGAAGTTGCACTCGCCGTTCACGACGAGGCGGTCGCCCACCCGGTGCACGCTGCTGTCGGTGCCCCCGAGCGACTCGCTCACGTACGCGGTGAGGAGCACGTCGTCGCGATCCTCGGTGATCACGCGGATGGTGCCGTTGTCGGCGGCGGCGACGATCGTGCGGAGGCCGGCGGCGGAGAAGTTGTGGCGCACGTGGTCCTCGCCGTGCGCCAGCAGTGCGACGAGTTGCACGGAGCCCCACGTGAGGGTGGCGAAGGCGAGCACCGACGCGAAGACGCGCCACGCTCGGTGGGCGGCGCGCGATCCGGTGGCCGCGGGCGCGAGGGGGGTGGTGGCCGTGGTCACGATTCCAGCCAGCGCAGCACTGCGAGCACCCGGCGGTGGTCCTCCGCCGCGGGCGGGAGGTCGAGCTTGAGGAAGATGTTGCTCACGTGCTTCTCCACCGCGCCGTCGCTCACCACCAACGCCTGCGCGATCGCGGTGTTCGAGCGCCCTTCCGCCATGAGCGACAGCACGGTGCGCTCGCGTGGGGTGAGCGTCTCGAGCGGGTCGCGGCGGCGCGAACGGGCGAGCAGTTGCGACACCACCTCGGGGTCGAGCACCGTGCCGCCGGCGGCGAGACGCCGCGCCGCGTCGACGAACTCGCTGACGTCGGCGACGCGGTCCTTCAACAGGTAGCCGACGCCGCGCACGTCGCCCGAGACGAGATCGGTGGCGTAGCGCTCCTCGACGTACTGCGACAGCACGAGGATGGCAACCGCGGGCCAGCGGTCGCGGATGGTGAGCGCGGCCCGCACGCCCTCGTCGCTGTGTGTCGGCGGCATCCTCACGTCGAGGACGACGAGGTCGGGGCGGTCGTCCTCGAGCGCGGCGAGCAGCGTGTCGGCGTCGCCGAACGCAGCCACGACCTCTTCCCCCGCGTCGACCAGCAGGCGGGTGATCCCCTCCCGCAGGAGCACCGAGTCCTCGGCGATCATCACCCGCACGGCAGCACCGCCCTCACGACCGTGGGACCGCCCTCGGGGCTGTCCACCTGGAACGAACCTCCGAGCGCACGCGCGCGCTCGTCGAGCCCGGCGAGGCCGCTGCCGTCACCGGCGTGGGCACCCCCGCGCCCGTCGTCGCGCACCTCCACCACGAGATGGGGGCCCTGGCGCAGCACCGACACCGCCGCGTGGCGCGCCTCGGAGTGACGCGCGACGTTCGTGAGCGCCTCCGACACCACGAAGTAGGCCGCGCTCTCGACCTCGGGGGTTGGACGCGGCTCCACGTGCGTCTCCAACGACACCGGGATCGGCGCCCGGGCGACCACTGCGGAGAGCGCGGCGTCGAGCCCGCGGTCCTCGAGGATCACCGGGTGGATGCCGCGCACGAGGTCGCGCAGCTCCTGCAACGCGGCCTTCGACTCCTCGTGCGCGCTCACCACCAGCGCGCGGGCCCGCTCCGGATCGGTGTCGAACTGCTCTCGCGCCGTGCCCAACTCCATCGCCAGGTGGACGAGACGTTGCTGCGCGCCGTCGTGGAGGTCGCGCTCGATGCGCCGCCGCTCCGCCTCCGCGCTGCCGACCGCGGCCTCGCGCCCACGCTCGGCCTCGCGCACGCGCGCCTCCGCGGCGGCCCGCTCGTCGGGTCCGAGGAACCAACGACCGGTGACGACGTCGAGGCGGCCGAGCGCCCACGTGGCCCACGGCGCGAGGAACACCACGCCGACGAGGCCGAGCGCGGCGAGGAGCCACGCATCGCGGCCGGATGCCTGGTCGAAGAACCAGAACTTGGCGGTGCCGTCGGGCAGGGAGGACACGTAGAACGGCAGGCCGAGAAGCGCAACGAGCCGCACCACACGGCCGCGACGACGACGAGGTTCACGATGCCGAGCGGGAGGAGGAGCAGGAGATGCGAGCTCCTTCCAGCGGGCCGCGCTGCGCGCCCGCTCCAGCAGCCGGCGCCACCAGGTGGTCTCGGTGAGCGGCGCCACCGGGTCGGCGATCCGCGTGTCGAGGAGGGCGGCGAACCGCGCCCGTTCGGCGTGGGCCAGGCCCCGGCCGATGACCATGAGCAGCCAGAACACCGGGACGGCCAGCACGACCGTGACGACGAGGCCGAAGACCAGCGAGACGAGCGTGACGACGACGGTGAAGGTGAGCGCCCATCACGACGTCGGTCACGAGGTGTCCGAGGGTCCACCACAGGACGCGCGCCAGGGGCGGAAGAGTCAGGCCACGGGGAACGCTAACCCGCCCGGCGACCCCGCCCATGGAGGTGCCCGGCGTCGCCGAGGTGGGGACAACCCCACCATCCCTCGTAGCGTGCCCGCCGATGAGCGAAGCCACGTCGCCCGAGATCGGCATGCACCCCGAGAGCATCCTCGTGGAGCTCGGGCTGTTCGTGGAGCAGGAGGGCCTGCCGCTGCGGGGTGTCGCCGAGGTGTTCCCCGAGATCTGCGTGCCGGGGACGACGACGTTGCGCAGCGGTGTCATCGCCGCGTGGGCCGACCTGGTCACCGGGACCGTCGCGGCCGAGGCGATGGACCCGCGCATCGCGCTCACGCTCGACCTCGAGCTCCAGGTGCTCGCACCCGCGGTCGTCGGTCACCGCATCACGGTGGAGGCCGCGCCGGTGAAGGTGGGCCGGTCGGTCACCGTCTGCCGCGCCGACTTCCGCGACGAGTCGACCGGCGCGGCGGTCGCGGTGGCGTACGCGTCGTTCATGGCGTCACCCGACCCCGAGCACGTGTGGGGCGAGGGCTTCAGTCGCATGCAGCTCGACGGCCGGCTCGCGGTGCCACTGGCCGAACGGATGCAGCTCGCCTGGCCCGCACCTGGGGTCGTGGAGCTGCCGCACCTGCCCGAGGGACTGAACGCGTCCGGCGCGATCCAGGGTGGACTGGTCGCGGTGGCGGTGGAGGAGGCGGCGCACGCCGTCGCGGCGCCCGGTCAGACCGTCGGGATGCTGAACCTCCGCTACCTCCGGCCCTTCACCGTGGGCCCGGCGCGCGCCACGGCGACGCGCGACGGTCACCTCGTGCTGGTGGAGCTGGAGGACGCGGGCGCGGGCAAGCTCGGCGCGGTCGCGACCGTGCGCCTCGACTAGTACGCGTAGTCCTCGCCGGTGGCGCGCACGGTGATGTCGGAGATGGCGATGCCCGCAGGTTGGTCGATGCAGTACACGACCTGCGCCGCGAGCTCCTCGGGCGAGATCGCCCAGTAGCGCACGCTCTCGGGGTCGTCCTGCTCGGGCTCGCGGTTGCCGAAGCGTGCCTTCATGCGGTCGATGTTGTGCGCGGCGAGCGGCATCGCGGCCTCGAAGTTCACGATGCTGTTCCCGAGGCCGGTCCCGGGCACGCCGGTGGGGCGCACGACCGTGACCTTGATCTGCCCCTGGGCCTCCACGCGCAGCGCCTCCGAGACGGCGCGGACTGCCATCTTGGTGGCGCTGTAGACGGCGGCGCCTGCGACGCCGGCGTTGCCGTAGATCGACGAGATGTTCACGACGTGACCGGAACCCTGACCGATCATGTGGTCGTAGACCGCGGAGATGCCGTGCACCACGCCCTTGAGGTTCACGTCGATGCAGCGGTCCCACGCCTCGGCGGCCTGCGCGTGGTCGGCGAAGAACGCGAGCGGCATGATGCCGGCGTTGTTCACGAGGATGTCGACGCGCCCGTGTTGCGCCACGACGTCGTTCACCGCCGCGACCATCGCGGGCCCGTCGGTGACGTCGACGACCACGCAGTCGTTGGCGTCGCTCGTGTCGAACCCGACGACGGTGGCACCGCGCTCGCGCAGCATCTGCGTGACGAGCAGGCCGAACCCGCCCGCGCCACCGGTGACGACTGCGACCTTGCCTTCGACGTGCGACATGTGTGTGCTCCTGCGATCGGGACTACGAGATGCGGCTGGTGAACTCGGCGACGCCGTCGCCGGTGAGGTCGCCCACGAGCGCGGGACGACCGGCGAGCGACAGGGCGAGCGACTGCGCCGGGCCCTCGACGAGCGGCCCATCGCCGGTCGACCAGTCGAGGTCGGTCGCGGCGAAGCGCAGGCCGGTGACGCGGGACTCGGGCACGAAGCCGCGACGCGCGGGTTTGGTGAACAGGAACGGGAGCACGACGAGCGGCACCTCGTCGGGCACCGGCACGCGCCGGTCGACGGGCACGCCGATGTCGAGGCCGTGGACGAGCAGATCGGTGAGCGGGGCCTCGGGGCCGGCGCCGGGCGGTGTGAACCGGTGCTCGGCGTTGTCGCGGATCGCCGCGACGAGTTGGCTCGTGGTCTGGCTCGATGCGGTGCGGGCGTAGTCGTCGGCGACCTTGTCGAAGTTGCCCTTCGCCTTGAGCATCCGCCACATGATCGAGGCCATGCCCGTCGTCAACGGCATGGCGAGGTGGGCGGCCACCTCCCGCACCGTCCAGCCCTCGCAGAGGCTGGACGTGTTCCACTGCTCGACGTTCAGCGTGTCGAGCACGTCGGCCACCGCACGGCGTTGGCCGGCGATGAGCGTGAAGGTGTCGGTCACGGGGCTGCCCTCCTGGTTCGCCGGGTGACGTTAGTGTCAGCGGCCACACCACCGAGGGGGACCACCGTGCCGACGCCCATCAGCTCGTCCAGCCTGCAGCAGCTCGCCGACCGCCTGGAGATCCAGGACTGGTTCACGCAGTACTCCAAGAACGTCGACGGCCACCACTGGGACGCCTGGAAGGCGCTCTACACCGAGGACGCACACCTCGACTACTCCTCGGCCGGTTTCGCCGTGGGCAACCGCGACGAGGTGTGCGCGGCACTGGCCGAGGCGATGCCCGCGTTGCCGATGAAGCAGCACTTCGTGACCAACGTCGACATCGAGTTCGACGGCGACGACCTCGCTCGCGTTCGGGCGATGTTCTACAACCCGATGATCCTGCCTGGTACGACCGGCGTCAGCGCGTGCGGCGGCTACTACCACCACGAGTTCGTGCGCACCCCCGACGGGTGGAAGAGCCGCAAGCTGGTGGAGGAGAACCTCTGGTTCACGACCTCGCCCGAGTAGGCGCGCCCGGGTTGCTCACGCGCGCAGCGAGTACTTCATCGGCATGTGCTTCGGGCCGGTCACCAGCGCCGACTGCATGTACTCCACCGGGCCGGTGAGCTCCGCGGAGTCGAGGCGCGACATCAGCTCGGTGAAGAACGCGCGGATCTCCATCTTCGCGAGGTGCACGCCGAGGCAGTAGTGGCGGCCGAAGCCGAACCCGAGGCTCTGCGCGTCGGTGCGGCCGATGTCGAACCGGAACGGGTCTGGGAACACCGATTCGTCGCGGTTCGCCGACGCGAACGACATGTACACCCAGTCGTCCTTCGCGATCGCCTGGCCGCCGACCTCGGTGTCGTCCTGCGCGGTGCGCATGAAGTGCTTCACCGGGGTGACCCAGCGCACGATCTCCTCCGCCGCGGTGCCGACGAGCTCGGGGTTCGCGCGCAGCCGCTCCAGCTGGTCGGGGTGCTTGAGGAGCGACGCCATGCCGCCCGCCACCGCGTTGCTGGTGGTGTCGTGGCCTGCGGTCGCGACGATGAGGAGGTAGCCGAAGATGCTCGAGTCGCTGAGCGGCTCGCCGTCCATCGTCGCGTTGGCCACCACGCTGGCGAGGTCGTCGGTGGGGTTCGCTCGCCGGTCCGCGACCACGCCCTGGAAGTACTCGATGAAGTCCATGATGACCTCCATCTGGCGGGCCTCCTGCTCCGCTTGCGGGCGCTGGAACTCCGGGTCCTCGGACCCGAACAGCTCCTGCGTGAGGGCCAGCATCCGGGGGAAGTCGGACTCGGGGAGGCCCAGCACCGTGAGGATCACGCGCAACGGGTAGTGCAGCGCGATGTCGCGGGCGAAGTCGCACTCGCCGCCGAGCGCGGCCAGCTCGTCGACCGACTGCTTGGCGCGCGCGTTCACCGCGTCCTCGAGGTTGCGGATGCTCTGCGGCTTGAACCAGTCGTTCACGAGCAGCCGGTGGACGCGGTGCTCCTCGCCGTCCATGTTGATGAGCGTCTTCAGCGCGACCTCGTGCCCGGGCTCGGGGCGGACGAGCGTGAGGGTGGACCCCGGTTCGTTGGTGAACAGCGCGGGGTTGCGCTCCACCGTCATCACGTCGTCGTAGCGGGTGAGCGCCCAGAACGGGGTGCCGCCCTCCTGCTCGACCCGGAGCACCGGCTGCTCGCGACGCACCTGCGTGGCGATCTCGTGCCATGCCGCCGGGTCGCCCCAGGCGGAGGCCTCGCGGAAGATGCGGCCGGCGTCGGGCGGGATCGTCATGCTGGGCTCCGTTCGGGAAGCGGAAAGGCCGGAGGGATCGTCACATCATTGCCGGGCGGCGGAGCACCGACAGGGTCCTCGGTCCCAAGTTCACACGGTCGCCCGCGGCGAGCGGTGCGCCGGCGTGGGTGCCGCGGGGGTGGAGCTCGCCCGTGAAGGTGTCGACGGCCCGGTGCCAGCCGCCACCGACGTCGGGGATCACCAGGTCGAGGGGCTCCCACCACGCGTTGACCGCGAGCAGGAAGTCGTCGTCGACGAGGAGGGTGCCGTCGTCGGCGCGGTCGGGATCGTGGCCGCCGTCGAGGAAGAGGACGACGCTGCGCGACGCGGGGTCGTCCCACGACTCGGCGCTCATCGCTTGCCCGTCGACGCCGAACCAGCTCAGCTCGCTCGCCTCGGTGCCGCCGAGGAAGCGACGACGGCGGAAGACGGGGTGCGCGGCGCGGAGCGCGAGCAGGCCGCGCGTGAACGCGAGGAGTTGCTCGTCGGGGGAGTCCCACGCGATCCACGACAGGTCGTCGTCGTGGCTGTACGGATTGTTGTTGCCGTGTTGCGTGCGGCCGAGCTCGTCGCCGCCGAGCAGCATCGGCACGCCGAACGACAGGAGCAATGTCGCGAGGACGGCACGCTGCTGGCGACTCCGGAGCGCGAGCACCTCGGGGTCGTCCGTGTGGCCCTCGACCCCGCAGTTCCACGAGCGGTTGTCGTCGGCACCGTCGCGGTTGTGCTCGCCGTTGGCCTCGTTGTGCTTCACGTCGTACGACACGAGATCGCGCAACGTGAAGCCGTCGTGGGCGGTCACGAAGTTGACCGACGCGAGCGGGCGGCGGGCCGGATGCGAGTGGCGCGCGCCGTAGAGATCGGACGAGCCGGTGATGCGGGTCGCGAACTCGGCGAGGGAACCCTCGTGGCTGCGCCAGAAGTCGCGCACGCAGTCGCGGTAGGCGCCGTTCCACTCCACCCAGGGCGCGGGGAAGCGGCCGAGCTCGTAGCTGTCGGGCCGGCCGACGTCCCACGGCTCGGCGATCAGCTTCACCTCGCGCAGCACCGGGTCCTGCGCGATGGCCTCGAACAGCGCGGCGTCGGGGCTGAAGTCGGCGGCCTCGTCGTCGCGCCCGAGCGTGGTCGCCAGGTCGAAGCGGAACCCGTCGACGCCCATCACGGTGACCCAGTGGCGGAGCGCGTCCATCACGAGTCGCAGGCCACGCGGGCTGCCGGCGCGGAACGAGTGGCCGCAGCCGGTGGTGTCGACGTAGTGCGACGGCCGATCGGGGTCGAGGTGGTAGTACCCCGCGTTGTCGAGTCCGCGGTAGCAGAGGGTGGGGCCGTGGTGGTCGCCCTCCGCGGTGTGGTTGAAGACGACGTCGAGGATCACCTCGAGGCCGGCACCGTGCAGGCGCTCGACCATGGCGGTGAACTCGTCGAGCACGCCGAGCGGATCGCCGGCCCGCGCCGCGGCGGAGTACGCGAGGTGCGGCGCGAGGAACGCGATCGGGTTGTAGCCCCAGTAGTTCGTGCGCCCGGCGCGCAGGAGGCGCAGCTCGGTGGCGCTCTGCGCGACGGGGAGGAGCTCGACCGCGGTGACGCCCAGGTTCGTGAGGTGTTCGAGCACGGCGTCGTGCGCGAACCCGGCGTAGGTGCCGCGCAGCGCTTCGGGCACCGCGGGGTGCTGCGCCGTCATGCCCTTCACGTGGCACTCGTAGACGACCGTGTCGGCCCAGCTCCTGGGCTCGCTCCGCTCGCCCGGCCGGCTGCCGAGATCCGGAGGTACTGCGGACTTCGGCACGTAGGGCGCGGAGTCGGCGCCGGGCGTGGTGACGTCGTCGTGGGCCACGAGGTCGCCGGTGACGACGAGCGCGTACGGGTCGAGGAGGAGCTTGGCGGGATCACACCGCTCGCCCCGGGTGACGTCGCGGGGTCCGTCGACCCGGTAGCCGTAGCGGGTGCCGGGGCCGACGCCGGGCACGAAGCCGTGCCACACGCCGTCATCGACGTCGGTGAGCGGGATGCGCTCCTCCGTGCCGCCCTCGGCGCCGTCCAGCAGAGCGTGACCGATTCCGCCACGTCGGACGCATCGCGAGTTCACCCCGCCGTCGCGCCGCGTGGCGCCCAGTGGCGACGGGCGGCCCGGGACCGCCATGTGACGTTCATCTTCCCGACCGGCCGGTGTCACGATCCGGAGAAGTTACCGGTCGGGGGCTTCGGGTACCGTGCGCCGGTGCGCGGACCACATCTACAGCGTCTCCACCCGGTTGCCCGAGGCCCTCGCGCCGCTGCGCGACATCGCCATGGACCTCGGCACCGGCGGTGACGAGCGCGCCCGTGACCTCTTCCGGCGGGTCGACCCCGACAGCCGCCACCCCGACGACTTCCTCCGCCTCCTGTCGTTCGTGCCGCAGGAGCGCCTCGACACCCTCGCCGCCGACCCGTCGTTCGTGGCCGCGGCCACCTCGCTGCGCGACGACCTCACCCGCCTGCGTGACGCCCCCCGCTGGTACCAGCTCGCCCACGGCGACCACGGCACCAACGGCCTCGGGCTCGTGGCCTACTTCAGCCTCGAGTTCGGCGTGGCCGAGGGCCTGCCCGTGTACTCGGGCGGTCTCGGCATCCTCGCCGGCGACCACCTGAAGGCCGCCGCCGACCTCGGCGTGCCCATCATCGGGATCGGGCTCTTCTACCACTACGGGTACCTGCAGCAGTCGCTCGACCGCGGCGGTTGGCAACGGGAGCTCACCCGCCAGCTCAACCCCCACGCTCTGGCCCTCACGCCGGTCGACGTCGACGTGGTCGTCGACCTCGCGGGGGTGCCCACCCACCTGCGGGTGTGGCGCGCCGACATCGGCCGGGTGCAGCTCTACCTGCTCGACGCCGACGTCGAGGGGAACGGCCCCGCCGAGCGGGCCGTCAGCGACCGCCTCTACGGCGGCGACTCCGAGCCCCGCATCCGTCAGGAGATCGTCCTCGGGGTGGGTGGTGTGCGCCTCCTCGACCATCTCGGGCGCGAGGCGTCGGTGTTCCACATGAACGAGGGGCACGCCGCGTTCTCGGCGCTCGAACGCATCCGCAAGCTCGTGGTCACCACCGGCATGACCTTCGACGAGGCGATCGAGGCGACGCGTCCGTCGCAGCTGTTCACCACGCACACCCCGGTGCCGGCCGGCATCGACCGCTTCCCGCGGGAGCTCATCGAGAAGTACTTCACGTCGTGGGCCGAGGAGTGCAAGGTCGACATCGACCGGCTCATGGAGCTCGGCCACGAACCCGGCACCGAGGCCGCGCCCACCGACGACGGCGCGGTGCTGAACCTCGCCGCGATGGGACTGCGCCTCGCGGGTGGCGCCAACGGCGTGTCGCAGCTGCACGGCGAGGTGAGCCGCGACATGTTCGCGCCCCTGTGGCCCGAGCTGCCCGCCGACGAGGTGCCCATCGGCGCCGTCACCAACGGCGTGCACGGGCGCACCTGGGTGTCGCGGGAGATGGCCGACCTGCTCGACCGCGTCGTCGGCACCGACTGGCCCGAGGCCGGTCCCGATGCCTGGGCGCGCATGGCGGAGGTCACCGACGAGGAGCTGTGGGCGATCCGGCGCGTGAACCGCGAGCGGCTCGTCACGTACGCGCGACGGCGCGCCAAGGAGAGCCTGCTCGCGCGGGGGATGAGCGAGGCCGAGGCCTCGTGGGCCGACGACGTGCTCGACCCGTCGGTGTTCACCATCGTGTTCGCGCGTCGCTTCGCGCCGTACAAGCGGGCCACGATGCTGCTGCACGACCTCGGCCGGCTGCGCTCGTTGCTCTACTCCAAGAAGAAGCCGGTGCAGGTGGTGTTCGCGGGCAAGGCACACCCGGCCGACGAACCCGGCAAGCAGCTGCTGCGCCAGGTCGTCGAGCTCGCCACCAACGTGGAGTGGCGCGACCGCCTCGTGTTCCTCGACGACTACGACATCGGCGTGGCGCGCATGCTCGTGCGCGGCGCCGACCTGTGGCTCAACACCCCGGTGCGCCGGCTCGAGGCCTGCGGCACCAGCGGCATGAAGGCGTCGCTCAACGGGGTGCTCAACTGCTCGATCCTCGACGGCTGGTGGGACGAGCTCTTCGACGGCGACGTCGGCTGGGCGATCCCGTCGGCCGAATGGCTCGACAACGCGGAGGAGCGCACCGCGGTCGAGGCGCACGGGCTGCTCACCTTGCTCGAGCACCAGATCGTGCCCGCGTTCTACGAGCGCGACGCCGACGGCATCCCGGTGGAGTGGACGAGTCGGATGCGCTCGTGCCTCACCACGCTCGGGCCCGAGGTGAGCGCGGCGCGCATGGTGCGCGACTACGTCGACGACTGGTACCTGCCCGCGGCGCGACGTTCACGCCGGCTCGCGCAGGACGACTTCGCCGCGGCGCGGGAGCTCGTCCAGTGGCGGGCTCGCATCGCAGCGTCGTGGGCCGAGGTGCGGGTGCTCGGGATCACCCACGAGGAGCAGGCGCACGTGGGCGACCCGCAGCGCGTGTGGGCCGACGTCGCGCTCGGTGCGCTCGGCCCCGACGAGGTGCAGGTGCAGCTCTGGCACGGACGCGTCGAGGCCGGCGACCACCTGCGCGACCCCGAGCTCGTCGTGATGGAGCTCGACACCGCCGAGGGCCCGGCGGGGGGCGCGCGCTTCGTCACGTCGCTCGCGTCGACCGAGCAGGGGAGCTTCGGCTTCACCGTGCGGGTCGTGCCGTCGCACCCGCAACTGCGCGACGACGTGCTCGCACCGTTCGTCGCGCACGGCACGCCGCCCGTCGCCTGCCTCGACTGACGTCCTTCCCATGGGGCTGCTGATCTTCGACTGCGACGGCGTCCTCGTCGACAGTGAGGTGGTGGTGGCGCCGGTCGTCGCGCAACTGTTCACGGAGTGCGGCGCGGTGATCGACGCCGAGACGGTGCTCGACCGCTACACCGGACTGGCGAACCCGGAGATGATCGCGCAGGTCGGTCGCGAGTTCGGGGTGACGTTCCCCGACGGGTTCCTCGAGGAGATGGAGCTCGCGGAGATCGTCGCGTTGGAGCGCGAGCTGCAGCCGGTGCCGGGGATGGTGGAGCTGGTCGGCGGGTTGGCCGAGGGCGACGCCGTGTCGTTGTGCGTCGCGTCGTCGAGCGCGCCCGAGCGGATCCGGCGCAGCCTGGCGGTCACCGGGTTGGCCGAGTTCTTCGGCGACTGCGTGTACTCGGCGAGCGAAGTGGCACGGCCCAAGCCCGCGCCCGACCTGTTCCTGCACGCGGCGTCGGCGATGGAGTGTGCGCCTGCGGGGTGCGTGGTGGTGGAGGACTCGGTGTTCGGGGTCGCTGCCGGCGTCGCCGCGGGCATGCGGGTGATCGGCTTCACGGCTGCGACCCACGGCGACGACGCGGCCGACGTGAGGCTGCTCGGCGCCGGCGCCGAGGTGGTGGCGGGCGACGCCAGGGAGCTGTCGGAAGTGCTCGCCGGGTTCGGGTTCGAAGTGGCGTGACCTCGTTGACCTGACCCGCGCTCGGTGTCACGATCGATCGGTGCTCGTCGTCGCGATCGTGATCGTGCTGGTGATCCTCGCTGCTGCCGCATGGCAGACGTTCGACTTGAACGCTCCGCTGCTCGGCCGGCCGCGCCGACGCGATCGTCGCTGAGGAATTTCTTCGGGCTGATCGTCCGGTTCGGGCGATAACTGTCACACCCCTCTGTTTGGATGGGTTCGTGGACAGGTTCCGTGAGCTCGTCGACGAGTTGCGCACGTGGGACACCGAGCGGGTGGTCGAGTTCCGCGCCGTGCAGTTGCGTGAGGCGCGTCGTCACGAGGCGCGGGCGTTGGCGGCGTTGCGCGTGCTCGACGAGCGCAAGGCGTTGGCGAAAGACCAGGCGGTGCGCGACGGGTCGACCGACACGAACGCGAAGCGTCAGCGAGACATCGCCCGGAAGTTGGAGCAGTTGCCGCACCTGGGTGATGCGGCGATGAACGGCGATCTGAGTTCCGAGCAGTTGGCGCCCGCGGCGGCGTTGGCCGACGAGGAATCGGATGCGGAGATCACCGAGCGGGCCAAGCGTGCGGCGCCGTTGGATCTGCAGAAGATGGAGCGGGCGCAGCGGCCGAAGCCGTCGCGGCGTGACAGCGCAGCGCGGTCGGCGCGGCGTTCGTTGCGGAAGTGGCTGGACGAGGAGACCGGGTTCCTCCACGGGAACTTCGCGATCCCGATGGAGCACGGCGGCGCGATCGTCGACGCCTTCTTCGACGCCGTCACCGAACGGATGAAGCCGGCCACCGGTGAGGCCTGGGAACCACTCGAACGTCGGCAGGCCGACGTGCTCATCGGGCTCTGCCGACTCGAGGACCGCGACACCGACACCACGATGGGAGCGCGAATCGACATCCACGTCGACATCCCGCTCCACGGTCCCGCCACCATGGGCGGGGTGCCGCTGCCCGACGAATGGGTGCAGGCCGCGCGCGCGAACGCGAGAGTGCATCTCCGCGTGGTCGACGACGACGGGAATGTCGTGCACGAGGAACGAGCGAGGTCGTTCGTGTCACAGAAGCGCCGCCGCGCGGTGGTTCGGAGAGATGGCCGGTGTCGATGGCCCGGCTGTCCGCATCGATTGAGACTCCAGGTCCACCACCTGCACCCCAGCAGCTGGGGTGGACCGGACGACATCAGCAATCTCGCCGCGGTCTGTCCGTATCACCACGGGCTGCTGATCCCTCACGGCGACTACGTGCTCGACGGCAACCCCAACCAACCCGATGGCCTCTCCCTCCGTCTCGTCACGGCGGAGGAACGCAGGCAACGACAGCTCGAACCCATGACACTGGCTGTCTGAACCACTTCGGTGGCCCCCGACGTGACGACCCGATCCTTGACAACTTCACAGGCACGCTTCAGCCCGGGCGCCGCCGGTGCCGATGCACCCTCATGGCCCGGCGACTGGTCCTTCTCGTCATGTGCGCACTGGTGGTGCTCGCCGCCCCTGCGGCCGGCGCCTCCCCGGCAACGGTGAGGGTCGCCAAGGTGGCGGGCGCCGGTGTCGTCCTCGTCGACGGCGCCACCGGTCGCACGCTGTACACGCTCACCGACTCGTCGGGGAAGGCGCTGCCCTGCACCGACGCCTGTCTCGCGGCGTGGCCGGCGCTCTCGGTGGGTGCCGGCGCACAGGCCACGGTCGCGAAGCGCCTGAAGGGCGTCGACGCCGGCGCCGATGGCAGCGTGTCCCACCGGGGCCGACCGCTCTACCTGTTCTCGGGTGACCCGACCGCCGGCACCGCCAACGGCAACGGCGTGCAGAGCTTCGGCGGGACGTGGAAGGTCGTGAAGATCAGCGGAGCCGCGGCCAAGGGGGCGAAGCCGGCGGTCGCCGGGGGCGCCGCGACGACCGCGACCACGAACCCGGTCGAGGGCTACGGCTACTGACCCCACTCGGGGCGGAACTGGGCCAGGAACTCGGCATCACCCGCGAGGTAGTCCGACGGCAGGTCGGTGGGTTCCACCCCCACGTCGAGGTCCACGAGGTGCACGAGGAGCTCGCGGCGACGCGCTGGCACGCCGTCGGCGGCGGTGCGTTCACCGAACGGACCGCGGGCGAGCGCTCCCCACGAGTCGTCGGGGAGCGCGGCCCAGGCGTCGACGAGCCGTTGCTCCATGGCGACGAGCTGCCCTCGCAGCGCCGAGAGCGACGCGCCGGCGCCGGCCTCGATGTCGGCGGCCCGCTGCTCGGCACCACCGGGGTACTTGTCGCCCACCTCGCCGCGGCAGGAGGCCTCCACCGTGAGTGCGTCGCCCTCGCCGCTGAGCGCGACGTGGACGATCACGTGGCCCCTGGTCCAGTCGGGCAGGCGCGACGGGCCGCGCACCTGGTCCTCCGTCATCCGGTCTACCGCGGCGAGGAAGCGGGCGAAGGCGTCGTCGACGGCGCGGAGCTCGTCGACCGGGCGTCCCGGGGTTGAGGTCATGGCGGCATTCTGGCGGGCCGGTGCCCGCGGGGTCGACACCATTACGATCACCCGCACCATCACCACCATTCAGCTCGACACCCAGGGGGGAACCGACCGGTGACCGAAGCACAGCAGGATCTCGTCCTGGTCGAGGACCGTGACGGCGCCCGCCTCATCACGTTCAACCGGCCGTCGGCGGCGAACGCGTTCAACGAGCCGCTGTACCACGCGTCGGCGCAGGCCCTGCGCGACGCCGCGGCCGACGACTCCGTCGCGTGCGTGGTGCTCACGGGCGCGGGCAAGGTGTTCTCCGCCGGCACCGACCTCGTCGAGATGGCCGCCGGGATTCCGGAAGACGAAGGCGGCGAGCTCGGCAACCCCGACCGCGACCAGAACGTCGAGCCCGGGTTCGTGGCGTTCGTCGACTTCCTCGCGGTGTTCCCCAAGCCGGTGATCGCCGCGGTGAACGGTGCCGGCGTGGGCCTCGGCTTCACGATGCTCGCCCACTGCGACATCGTGCTCGTCTCCGAGCGGGCCAAGCTCCTCGCCCCGTTCGCGCAGATGGGCGTCGCGCCCGAGGCCGCCAGCAGCTACCTCTTCCCCCGCCGCATGAACCGGCAGTACGCGGCGCTCGCGTTGTACACGTCCGACTGGGTGTCGGCCGACGACGCGGTGGCGAGCGGCCTCGCGCTGAAGAAGTGCAGCGCCGACACGCTCGTCGACGAGGCGATGGCGATCGCGCAACGGATCGCGGCGCACCCGGTGCCGTCGTTGGTGGCCACGAAGCGCCTCCTCATCGACTCCGAACGCGACGCGGTCGACCGCGCACGCGGGCTCGAGAACGACGCCTTCTCCGAGCTGCTCCGCCTCTCGGGCGCGAAGGACAAGGTCCTCAACCAGCTGGACGGCGACAAGGGCGCCGCACCGGGAGGTGACAAGTGATCACGGGTGGTCCGGCACCGGTGCTGCCGCCGACGTTCTGGCAGCTGATCGAAGACGGCGCCGCCCGGTGGGGCGACCTCGCGATCCTCACCGACGACCACGGCGGGCGCATCTCGTTCACCGAGTACCGCGATCGGTGCGAGGCGGTGGCCGCCGGACTCGCCGCGCTCGGCGTGCGGACCGGGAGCGTCGTGTCGTGGATGCTGCCCACCACCATCGACACGGTGGTCGTGATGGGTGCGCTGGCCCGGCTCGGCGCCGCGCAGAACCCGATCATCACGATGCTGCGCGAGCGCGAGGTCCGCTACATCACCAACGAGGCGCGCACCGAGTTCCTGCTGAGCCGTTCCACCTTCCGCGGGTTCGACTTCGGGGCGATGAACGCGCCGATCGCCGAGGAGGTCGGCTTCGAGCTCGTGATCGTCGACGAGCTCCCCACCGGCGACCCGGCGACGCTCCCGCCGCCGCCCGGCGCGGAGCCCACCCGCACCTGGCTGTACTACACGTCGGGATCGACGGCCGACCCGAAGGGCGTGTGGCACAGCGACCCGAGCGTCATGGCGAGTTCGAACACCTGGGTCCACATGATGGAGCCGACCACCGCCGACGTGTACCCGGTCGCCTTCCCGATGGCGCACATCGGCGGCATCAGCATGGTGTGCTGCGCGCTGCGAGGCGGCTTCCACCTCTTCCTCGTGGAGGCGTGGGATCCGCAGCAGTCGCCGCTCGACATGGCCGCCGAGGGCTGCACGATGCTCGGCAGCGCGCTCCCCTTCTTCCTGGCGTTCCTCGCGGCCCAGAAGGCCCACGGCGACGAGCCGTTGTTCCCCAACCTGCGCTCGGTGAGCAGCGGCGGCGCACCCAAGCCGCCCGGCATCCACGAGGAGATCCGCGACAACCTCGGTGGTGCGGGGGTGCTCGGCAGCTGGGGGCTCACGGAGTTCCCGGTCGCCACCGGCGCCGCGCCCGGCGACCCCGACGACATGCTCGCCCTCACCGAGGGCCGGCCCGGTCCCGGCGTCGACGTGAAGGTGGTCGCGCTCGACGGCCACGAGTGCGGCGAGCTCGAGGAGGGCGAGCTGCGCCTCCGCGGCCCGCAGACGTTCCTCGGGTACGCCAACCCCGCACTGGCCACCACCGGCGTCGACGACGAGGGGTTCGTGTGCACCGGCGACCTCGGCGTCGTGCATCCCGGCGGCTTCGTGCAGATCACCGGGCGGGTGAAGGACATCATCATCCGCAACGCGGAGAACATCTCGGCCACCGAGATCGAGGAGCACCTCTTCGAGCACCCGGCCGTCCACGACGTCGCAGTGATCGGTGTGCCCGACCCGCGCACGGGCGAGCGCGCCGTCGCCGTCGTCCAGTTGGCGGCCGGCCACGACTCGTTGACGCTCTCCGACCTGGGCGCGTTCTGCATCGACCGCGGGCTCGCGAAGTGGAAGATCCCGGAGCAGATCGAGATCGTCGACGCGATCCCGCGCAACGGCATGGGCAAGATCGAGAAGCCCGCGCTGCGGAAGCGCTACGCCGACAGCGAACGCCCCTCCTAGGAACCGCGCGCCGGAGAGGCAGGCGGAGAGATCGGCGGAGAGATCGGCGGGAAGGCCGGCGGGGAGGTCGGTCTACGGGACCGGGCCGGCCACGGCCACGATCCGACGACCCGGACGGTTCGGTGCACCCGGCATCGCCATCGAACGGAACAGCACCGCGTCCATCGCCGCCTCGCGGGCGCGCACCAGCGCATCGGTCCAGGCACGGGCCTCGGCCTGCACCGCCGGAGGGGCGTCGGCCCGGTGGCGGGTCGAACACCGGGGCGAGCCGGCGGTACGCCTCGTTGATCTCGGCGTCGGTCGCGTCCCGGGCGATGCCCAACAGGTCGAAGGGATCCGTTCACGGTCCTTTCTCGGCCGTCCGGGCACGGTCCTGAAGCGTCCTGAAGTTGTGACGTTGGTCCCCGCTGCTCAAGGATGCAGGCATGGAGCAGCCGTCACGGTGGATCGAGGCGCACGCCGGACTCGTCCCCGACGGCCCCGTCCTCGACGTCGCGTGCGGCGGCGGGCGCCACACGTGGTTCTTCCTGCGCCGGGGTCACGCCGTCACCGCGGTCGACCGCGACACCGCCGCGTTGCGGAGTGCTCTCGGCGACGCCGCCGGCCTGACCGTCGTCGACGCCGACCTCGAGGACGGCACCCCGTTCCCGTTCGCACCGGGATCGTTCGCGGGCGTCGTCGTGACGAACTACCTCTGGCGACCGATCCTCACCGCGATCACCGCGTGCGTCGCGCCGGGCGGCGCGCTGCTGTACGAGACGTTCGCGCAGGGCAACGAGCGCTTCGGGAAGCCCAGCAACCCGGCGTTCCTGCTCGCCCCCGACGAGTTGCTCGAGGTGGCGCACGACGGGCGGCTGCACGTCGTCGCGTTCGAGGACCGCGTGGTGGACACGCCCCGACCCGCAGCGGTGCAACGGATCGCCGCGACGCGTCCGTGAAGCAAGGCGCCCGGCCGACTAGGCGCCCGCGACCTCTTCGGCCTCGAGAGTGTGCTTCATCACCTTGCCGGTGGCGGTGTAGGGCAGCTCGGTGCGGAACTCCACGTAGGTGGGCACCTTGAACCGGGCGAGGGCCTGCGCCGCCCATTCCTGCACGTCACCCTCGGTCATGGTCGCACCGGCGCGCAGCACCACGAACGCCTTGACCTCCTGACCGAGCTCGCGGTGGTCCACACCGATGACCGCGGCGTCGGAGATGTCGGGGTGCTCCACGAGGCGGTGCTCGATCTCCATCGGGTAGATGTTCTCGCCGCCGCGGATGATGAGGTCGCGGATGCGGCTCTCGAGCCACAGCACGCCGTCCTCGATCCGGCCGTAGTCGCCGGTGTGGTACCAGCGGCCCTCGTCGATCGCCGCCGCGGTGGCCTCGGGGTTGTCCCAGTAGCCGAGGAAGATCGTGGCGCCGCGCAGGCAGATCTCGCCGATCTCACCCTCGGGGAGGACGGTGTTCATCTCGTCGCGGATCTGCACCTCGAGGCCCGCCCACGGGCTGCCGACCGACGCGAGCTTGTCCTCGTTGCCCCGGGCGATGAGCAGCGTGCCCGCACCCATCGACTCGCTCATGCCGTAGCCGTTCGACGGGATCGCGTTCGGCATCTTCTGCTCGAACAGTCGCATGAGCTCGGGGGCGAACGGCGCGCCACCGGAGCTCACCGCGCCGACGGAGCTCACGTCGAACGAGTCGAAGTCGGGATGCTCGAGGATGCGCCAGTACTGCGTGGGCACCCCCGACCACGACGTCACCCGGTGCTTCTCGGTGAGTTGGAGGTGCACCAGCGGGTCCCAGCGTCCCGCCGGCGGGAAGACGAGTGTCGTCCCGAAGTTGACGCTGGTCATCAGCAGCGCCGAGGTCCCCGAGATGTGGAAGAACGGCGACACCGCGAGCACGGCCGGCGGGCTGGTGGGCGGCGGTGGCGTCACACCTGTGCGGACCGCTTGCACCGCGCGGGTGATCGGGCTCAGCCCCGCCATCGCGATCACGTTGCGGTGCGAGAGCGTCGCCCCCTTGGGGCGGCCCGTCGTCCCGCTCGTGAACAGGATCATGAACGGGTCGTCCTCGGCGATCGCGGGCTCGGGGAGCGCCGCCGGACCGTCGCGCTCCGTACGCGCCGCGACCTGTGCGAAGAGATCGGCGAGCAGCACGACGGGCGCCTCGATGTCGTCGAGCGCACCCACCTCGGCGAGGCGGTCGAGTCGCGGCGGGTCGCCGAAGACGGCCTTGGGCTGGGTGAGCTCGATGCCGTAGACGAGCTCGGGGCCGGTCCACCAGCCGTTGAGGCCCACGGTGATCCCGCCGAGGCAGATCACGGCCCACTGCGCGAGCGCGTACTCGAGGCTGTTCGCACTCGCGAACGAGACGCGGTCGCCCCGGCCCACGCCGTATTCGTCGGCCAGCACGCGCGCGATGTCGGCCACGCGCTGCGGCGTCTCCGCGAAGGTCACCGTTTCCTCGGGGAACACGAAGTACGGCTGGTCGCCGAAGCGCGCCGCGGCCTGCAGCAGGATCTGGCGCAGGTCACGGGCCCGGTTCACCAACACCGCGAGCGTCGAGCCGAGCACCTCGACGTCCTCGAACTCGAAGGGCGCGCCCGGGCCGAAGAGCACCGCGTGCTGCTCCTCGGTGAGTGTCTCGTGGCCCCGGTACCGGAGGGTGAAGCCCTCTCCGGCGCCGGCGCTGTCCGATGCGGTCACTGGTCGAGCTTGAGCACGCGCGCGGCGTTGTCGTGGAGGAACTTCGGCCACACGTCGGCCTTCAGGTCCACGTAGGTGTCCATGTCGCCCATGATGCGCTCGAGCGTCAGCCCCATCGGGTAGTAGCCCGCGTAGATGATCTTGTCGGCGCCACGCGAGTTCGCGTACTTCAGGATCGCCTTGGGGTAGTGCTTGGGCGCGAACGCGCTGGTGCAGTAGTGCAGCCCCGGCCACTTGAGCATGAGCTTCACCGCGAGGTCCTCCCACGGCTCGCAGCCGTGGCGGGTCACGAACACCAGCTCAGGGAAGTCGTACATCACCTCGTCGATGTACTCGACCTTCTGGCAGTCCATCTTCAGGCGCGGGCCGGGCACGCCGGCGTTCACCCACACGGAGATGCCGAGCTCACAGCACTTCGCGTAGATGGGGTACATCTTCTTGTCGTTGATCGCGACCTGCGGGAACAGGCCCGCCGGGAACACGTCGACGGCGCGCACGTCGAACTCGTCCTTCATGCGGATGATGTCGCGCACCGCGTCCATGCCGCGGTTGGGATCCGCGTTCATGTTCGGGATGAAGCGGTCGGGGTGCTGCTTCAGGGCCCGCTGGCCCTGCTCGTTCATGCAGCTGATGAGCCCCTTCGCGATGTTGTACTTGTCCATCTCGCGGAGCGTGACGTCGACGGGGTCCTCGTCGGACGTGTGCTCGTCGGGCACGTCCTTGAACATGTACTCGACCGGGAACTCGAAGTCGCCCTTGCTCTCGGCGTCCTTCGTCTGGTCGGTGATGAACTTGTACTGCGCCTTCTTGTCGCGGGTGGGGAAGCCGATCATCGTGTCGATGATCGGGATGTCCTTGGGCATCGTCATCGCGGCGTGACTCTCTCTTCTACTCGGCGGAGCGGATTCAGCGGACGGGCCGCACGAGCGCGGCGCAGTTGTCGTGCATCACGAGTTGCTGCTCGGCCTCGGTGAAGCCGGCGTCGGTGAGGTCGCGGGTGAACGAGAGCGGGTCCTCGAGGCCCTCGGTGTGGGGCCAGTCGGAGCCGAGCAGGATGTGCTCCGCGCCCATCAGCTCCCGCAGCTCCGTGAGGTCGTTCTCGTAGAACGGCGACACGTACACCTGCTCCTTGAACGCCTCACGCGGGTCGCGTGGGAACGCCTTCGGGTTCTGCTTGTAGGCCTTGCCCATCTTCTGGAGCAGCGGCGCCACCCAGCCCGAGCCGGTCTCCACCGCGACGAAACGCAGGCCGCGGAACCGGTCGAGCACACCGTGGAGCGTGATCGCGGCGAAGGTGTCGTGGATCGCGTCCCACGACACGCACGCGCGCAGCGGCGCGAAGCGGAACGCCTCGGTCACCGAGCTCTCGCCCCACATCGGCATGAGCTTCGAGTAGGCGCTGTCGCCGCCGTGGTAGGCGACGGTGATGCCGGCCTCCTCGATGCGCGCCCACACCGGGTCGTAGATCGGGTCGCCGGGTGACTTCCACCCCTCCTCGGTGAGCACCGGGCCGTACTGGAACAGCACGACGCGCGCACCCTGGTCGAGCGACCATTCGAGCTCGGCCACCGCGTTGTCGACGTCGGCGAGGGTGAGGTACGGGATCCCGAAGATCTTGTCCTGGTAGGCCATGCCCCAGTCGTCGACGAGCCAGCGGTTGAACGACCGGAACGCCGACATCATCGCCGGGAGGTCGTCGCTGAGCGCCTGCTCCATGCCGACGCCGAGCGTGGGGAAGAACAGCGCGCCGGCGATGCCCATCTTGTCCATGACCTCGATGCGGACGTCGCGGTCGCGGTAGGCCGGGTCGGTGGGCTCGAGCTCGCCGAACAGGGTGAGCACGTCGGTGCCCTCGGGGTTGTTGCCGCGGAAGTACTGCTCGAGGCAACCGGGCTTCGCCAGCTTGTCGAAGGTGGGGTTGCCGAGGAAGCGGTTGAGCTTGCCGCCGACGAGGAGGCGCTTCTTGCCGTCGATGTCGGCCCACTGCATGGTGCGCTTCGCGAACTCGGGCTCCGCGTAGCGGGTGAAGGCGTCGAGCGCCTCGTAGTAGTGGTTGTCGGCGTCGAACACCGGCGTGATGACGGGTGCGTCGGTCATGGCATCTCCCCCTCGTGTGCCTGCCCATCCGATCGCGGCCGGGCGCCGGGCGTCAAACCGGCCCCGGACGCGCCGAGGGCACCGCCGAGCGGTGCCCTCGTACGGCGATGTGCGCCGGTCCGGCTCAGTCGTAGTTGGCCGAGCGGAACGGGAACGGCGTGGACCGGGTGTCGAAGATCTCGCCCGACATGACGGCCCCGATCTGGGTGGCGTCCCAGGCCTTCTCGCCGGCGGCGACGACGCGCCGCTCGCGCCAGCCCTGCATCCAGATCAGGTTGTCGTAGATGCACCGGAACACCTGGCCGGTGATGTGCGACGCCTCGTCGCTGCAGAGCCAGGCGACGATCGGCGAGCTGTTCTTCGGGTCCATCGGGTTCCACTCGCCCTCGGCGACGTCGTTCGGCTCGAACGCCTCGCCCTGGCCGGGCATGGTCGCGGTGATGCGGGTGAGACCGGCGGGGCCGATGCAGTTCGCGGTGACGCCGATCTTGTAGAGCTCCTGCGACAGCGTGAGCGTGAGGCCCGCGATGGCCGACTTCGCGGTGGCGTAGTTGGTCTGGCCGAAGTTGCCCGAGAGGCCCGCGCCCGACGTGGTGTTGATGATGCGGCCCGCGACCGGCTCACCGTTCTTCGCCTGGTTGCGCCAGTACACCGCGGCGTGGTGCGACATCGACCACGAGCCGCGCACGTGCACGTTCATCACCTTGTCGAAGTCGTCGACGCTCATGTTCCAGATGGCGGCGTCACGCACGATGCCCGCGTTGTTCACGACGATGTCGAGCTTGCCGTAGGTGTCGATCGCCTGCTGCACCATGGCGCCGCACG
>JAXLRL010000027.1:0-57354 GCA_046331125.1 Acidimicrobiia bacterium | reverse complement strand
GCGACCGCGCCGGGCGAGCTTGCCGATCACACCGGGCGGTACCGGCTTCATGTCGTCGCCCAGCACGGTGGTCTGGTCGTTGACGGCGAAGCGCGCCGCGGTCTCGATCGGGCCGCCGGCCGCCGACACGCTCTGGCCCTGGCCGCCGGTCTCCGACGCGCCGAAGCCGTCGATGAGCAGCATGCCGGGGAGACGGTCGACCCAGGCCTGCTTCACCGACGGTGACAGGATCGCTCCACCCGACAGCACCACGGTCAGCGCGGCGACGTCGGGCGCGGGGTCCATCTTCGCCAGGGTCTCGATCAGGGGACGGCCGAACGCGTCGCCCACGATCACGAGGAACGACACCCGCTCCTGCTCGATGAGGCGCCACAGGCCGTCGGGGGTGAAGTGGCGATCGGGGGAGATGACGACGCACCCGCCGCCGTACAGCGTGGCGAAGGCCATCCAGTGCGCAGTGCCGTGCATGAACGGGCACGCGGGCAGCACCCGCCGGCTCGTGTCGAGGGTCTGGGTGATCTGCTCGGGCGTCTCGATCGGTGCGCCGCCGAGGTTGCCGCCGCCGAACGCACCGAAGAACACGTCTTCGCTGCGCCACATCACGCCCTTCGGCATGCCGGTGGTGCCACCCGTGTAGAGGATGTAGAGGTCGTCGGGGGAGCGCGGCGCGAAGTCGCGCGCGGGTGATGCGGCGCCGATCGCGACCTCGTACTCCACCGCGCCGTCGAGCACGTCGACGGGTGTCTCGTCGTCGACCATCACGAAGTGCTGCAGCAGCGGGAGGTCGGCGCGCACGGCGTCGAGCTTGGTGGTGAACTCGCGGTGGAACACCACCGCCTTCACGTCGGCATCGGTGAGCAGGTAGCGCAGCTCGTCCTCGACGTAGCGGTAGTTCACGTTCACCGGCACCGCGCGGATCTTGAACGCGGCGAGCATGCCCTCGAGGTACTCGGTGGAGTTGTAGAGGTACAGGGCGACGTGGTCGCCCTCGCCGATGCCCTGCGCCTGCAGGTGGTGGGCGAGCCGGTTGATCCGGTCGTCGGCCGCGGCGAACGTCAGCCGGCGGTCACCGCAGACCATCGCCTCCGCGTCGGGCGCGGCGTCGACGACGGCTTCCCAGAGATCTGCGAGGTTGAACTGCATCAGAAGAAGCCCGGATCAGAAGAAGTCGGTGCCGCCGTCGACGGGGATGGTGGCGCCCACCACGAAGCTGGCCAGCTCGGAGCACAGGAACACGACGACCGGCGCGACCTCCTCGGGGAGGCCGACCCGCCCGATGTCGTTCGACGCGCCGTGTCGCGGGCGATCGCCTCGTAGGCGGCCTCGAGGTCCTCGGGCAACCCCTCGAGGTCGGTGCCCACCGAGGTAGCCCGCGAGGGTGGGCGACATCACCGTGCCCGGCGCGACCGTGTTCACGATGATCCCCTCGGGCGCCAGCGCACGCGACAGGTTCTTCGACGCGCTCGCCATCGCGGCCTTCGCGGCGGTGAAGCCGATGAGCCCGGCCTCTGGTGGCGGATGGCCGACGCGGCGACGTTCACCACCCGTGCGAACGTGGCCTTGCGCAGTAGCGGCATCGCCGAGCGGGTGGTGCGGATCATGGTGAGCACGCCGAGGTCGAACTCCTCGAGCCACGCCGCGTCGCTGAGGTCGTCGAGCCCGCCGACCTGCGCGGGGCCGACCGTGTTGACGAGGCAGTGGAGCTCGCCCCACCGCTCGTCGAGGAACTCGAACGCCGCCTCCACCTCACCGGAGTCGAGCAGGTTGCACTCGAGCCCGATGGCGTCCTCGGCGCCGGCGGCGAGGAGCTCCTCCTCGGCCTCGGCCAGGTGCGACGGGGTGCGTGCCAGCACGGCGACGCGGCAGCCTTCGGCGGCCAGCAACTCGGCAGTGGCACGGCCGACACCGCGTGTGCCGCCGGCGACGACCGCGGCGCGTCCCTTGAGTCCGAGATCCATCAACGCTCCAGTTGGCGTGCGAGGTGGCGGGCGGAGAGCGGTTCGCCGGTGGCGCGTTCCACGAGCGCGTCCCAGCGCACCGACGCGCTCGGCGCGAACACGTCGCGCACGAGCAGCTCGCCCGCCGCGGGGCGGTCGACGAGCCCGCCGGCGCGCTCGGTGAGCGGGGCGTCGAGCTGCGAGGCGAACCGCTCTCCGTAGAGGTAGTTCTGGTAGTAGACGGGCGCGGCGGCGAGGTGGATCTTCGCGGCCCAGTCGGGCGCGTGCCGACCGTCGGGGCGCCGGACGAGTTGGTAACGCTCGACGAGGTCCCACCACAGCGTGTCGAGGTCGTCGTCGGGGTTCGCGTAGAGACGGCGCTCGAAGTTCGTCATCACCAGCACCCAGCGGGCGAAGGTGAGCAGTGCGGCGCGTTGCGCGTCGCGCAGCGCAGGCGCGATCGCGTCGACGGTGTCGCGCTCGACGCCCGCGACCTCGGCCAGCCACTCGGGATGGCGGGCGAGGCGGCCCATGAGCATCGCGATGCCCTCGGTGGTGAGCGGGTGCGCGGCGCCGCGCAGCATCCACGGCAATGTGCGGTCGGACTCGCGGTCGTAGATCGCGTGGCCGAACTCGTGGAGCATCGTGTCCATCCAACGCTCGCTCGACTCGAGGTTGCAGAGCACGCGCACGTCGCCTTCGCGGTCGATGTCGATGCAGAACGCGTGCTGGCTCTTGCCGTCGCGGGCATACAGATCGCTGCCGTCGAGCACGGGACGCAGATCGAGGCCGAGACCGTCGTAGGTGCGCAGCGTGAGCGACTCGAGGTCGGCGCCGGTGAAGAACTGGTCGACGCTGAGCGCGCCGTCGGCCGGTGGCGTCTGGAAGAAGGGGTCGTCGAGGTGCCACGGGCGCAGCTCGTCGACGGTGCACCCGAACCGCTCGGCGAGCGACGCGTCGAGCGCGGCCTTCCACTCGGCGAAGGGCTCGGCCGTCGCGGCGTCGACGTCGGCGAGCGTCGTGAACAAGCGGTCCTCGTCGAGCTCGCCGGTGGCCAGCGCCATGGCGAAGTGGTCGCGGTAGCCGAGGTCGCGCGCGGCGCGGTTGCGCAGGCGGGCCAGCTCGCGGATGCGGTCGCCCACCTGCGCGCCGATCTGCTTCGAGGCCTCCCACGCGGCGCGGCGCTCGCCGAGGTCGACGCTGCTGCGCAGGATCTCCGAGATCGCGTTGTCGTCGACGCGCACGCCGTCGATCTCGCCGCGGAAGTTGTTGAAGGTGGACTCGACCGCGGTCTCCAGCTCCACGATGGCGCGGCGTAGGTCGGCCGGCACCTGGTGGGCGACGAACGCGTCGTGGAGGATCTCGAGCCGGCGCACGTCGAGCGGGTCGGTCTGCGCATCGACGGCGTCTCGTGCGGCGCGCAGCTGGTGGAAGAGCTCGGCGTCGGCCAGGAGGGCGCGGCGGGCGAGCTCGGCCTCGATGCGGCGCTCGTCGGCCTGGGGCGACGAGCGGGTGTTGGACTCCCACCACGCCTCGGCCAGCTCCACCTCGAGCGGGCGCAGGCGGGCCTCGAGGTCGTCGGCGACCTGGCGGGGGGACTGGGGGTCGGGCACGGGCGGATTCTAGGAAAGGCCCGCTTCGGCGGTGGCCAGGACCGCCCGGGCGTGGCGGGCCAGCGGTTCGTCGACCATCTGGCCTTCGAACGCGATGGCCGCCTCGCCGCGCGCAGTGGCCTCGTCGTAGGCGGCGAGGAGGCGCCGGGCCCGGTCGATCTCCTCCTCGGTGGGGGAGAAGGCCCGGTGGGCGAGCGCGACCTGGGCCGGGTGGATGCACAGCTTCCCGGCGAAGCCGAGCGAACGGCCCTGGGCGGCATCGTGCAGGAACCGCTCCTGGTCGTCGAGGGCGGTCACGACCTGGTCGAGTGCGAGCACGCCGCCGAGCCGCGCGGCCATGGCGACGCGTGAGCGTGCGTAGAGGACCTCGTGGTTGTCGTAGGTGCGCACGCCGCCCATGTCGGCGACGAAGTCCTCCGCGCCGAAGTAGCCGACCTGCACCGAGGGCGCCCGGAACAGCTCGGCCGCCGACTCGACGCCCTGCGCGGTCTCGATGCCGGCGAGGAGATGCAGATGGCCGAGCCCCGCTCGCTCGAGCGTGGCCACCACCACGTCGACCTGCGCGAGTGACTCCAACTTCGGCACGATGATGCCGCTGACCTCGGGGGCGACGCCCTCGGCGACGTCGGCCGCGAACCACTCGGTGGGCACCGCGTTCACCCGCACGTAGACCGCCATGGCGGGATGCGCAGTGGCGAGCTCGGCGCCGGCGGCGAGTGCGTTGGGGCGGGCGTCGGCCTTCGCGTCGGCCGGCACGGCGTCCTCGAGATCGAGCACGACCCCGTCGGGCCCGGTGCGGGGCAGCTTGGCGAGCACATCGGGACGGCTCGCGGGTGCGAAGAGGAGGCTGCGCAGCCGCGCGGGGACCTGTCCGTTCACTCGGCCGTCTCCGGGCGCTTGTGCATCAGCGCGCCGCGGCGGGCGCGACACACGAGTTCGTCGTGTTGGTTGTACGCACGGTGCTCGAAGGTCACGATGCCCTGACCGGGGCGCGACTTCGACTCGCGTGCCGCGACCACCTCCGACTCCACGTGCACGGTGTCACCGGCGAACAACGGGGTGGGGAACACCACCTCCTCGAACCCGAGGTTGGCAATGGTGGTGCCGTGCGTGGTCTCGAGGATCGAGATGCCGACCACGAGCGCCACGGTGAACATCGAGTTGATGAGCGGCTTGCCGAACTCGGTACCGGCGGCGTACTCGGCGTCGAGGTGCAGGCGGGCCGGGTTCATGGTCATCGTGGTGAACATGACGTTGTCGGTCTCGGTGACCGTGCGCGTGAGTGCGTGGGGCACGACGAGCCCAACCGGCAGGTCCTCGAACCAGCGACCGTGGTGGGGGATGTCCACTTCCTCGATTCCTCCTGCGCCGCGGCTCGGGTCCGTAGGCTGCCCGGCGTGACGGCATCCTTCCACGATCGCGGCGAGATCCTGTGGTCGCCGCCGCCCGACGTGCGGGCGAACAGCCGCATCGGGCAGTTCCTCGACTGGCTGGAGGTCGAGCGCGGGCTCACCTTCGACGACTACGAGCCGCTGTGGCAGTGGTCCGTCGACGACCTCGACGGCTTCTGGTCGGCGTTCACCGAGTGGGCCGGGATCCGCTGGCACCAGCGCCCACGGACCGCGCTCGGCCGCAGGGCGATGCCCGGCGCCGAGTGGTTCCCCGGTGCCACGCTCAACTACGCCGAGCACGCGCTCGCGGCCGCCGCGAAACGCCCCGACGACCTCGCGATCGTCGCCCGCAGCCAGACGCGCGACGAGGTGCAGCTCACGTGGGCGGAGCTCGCCGGCCAGGTCGCGCGTTGCCGGGCCGGGCTGGTGCGCCTCGGTGTGCAACGCGGTGACCGCGTCGCTGCCTACCTCCCCAACATCCCCGAGACGGTGGTCGCGTTCCTCGCGGTTGCGAGCCTCGGCGCGATCTGGTCGTCGTGCGCGCCCGAGTTCGGGGTGCGTTCCGTCGTCGACCGCTTCGCCCAGATCGAACCGGTCGTGCTGCTCGCGGTCGACGGCTACCGCTACGGAACGAAGCTGATCGACCGGCGCGACGAGGTGGCGGAGGTCGAGGCCGCCCTGCCGACGCTGCGCCACACCGTGCACGTGCCCTACGCGGGACTCGACGCGCGTGACGACTGGCAGCAGCTCCTCGCCGCACCCGGCGACCTCGCCTTCGACGCCGTGCCGTTCACCCACCCGCTCTATGTGCTCTACAGCTCCGGCACCACCGGACTCCCGAAGGCGATCGTGCACGGCCACGGGGGCATCACGATCGAGCACCAGAAGACCCTCGCGTTGCACCACGACCTCTGGCCGGGTCAGCGGTTCTTCTGGTTCACCACCACTGGGTGGATGATGTGGAACTACTTGATGTCGGGCCTGCTCGTCGGCGCGACGCTGGTGTTGTTCGACGGCGATCCCGGTTCGCCCGATCTCGGCGCGCTGTGGGAGCTCGCCGCCGACACCGGGGTGCAGGTGTTCGGCGTGAGCGCGCCCTTCGTGATGGCGTGCCGCAAGGCGGGAGTGGTGCCACCCGCGCACCATGTGATCCGCAGCGTCGGCTCCACCGGGGCGCCGCTGCCTCCGGACGGGTTCCGGTGGATCCACGATGCGGTCGGCGCGCACGTGCAACCGGTCTCGGTGAGCGGTGGCACCGACGTGTGCGCGGCGTTCGTCGGCGCGGTGAAGCTGTTGCCGGTGCGGGCGGGGGAGATCACCTGTCGACTGCTCGGCTGCGAGGTCGAGGCATTCGACGACGACGGCCGCCCGTGCCCGACGGGCGTGCAGGGCGAGCTCGTCGTCACCGAGCCGATGCCGTCGATGCCCGTCGGCTTCTGGGGCGACCCCGACGGCACGAAGCTGCACAACGCCTACTTCTCCGACTATCCGGGGGTGTGGCGCCACGGCGACTGGATCACCTTCACCGACGACGGCGCGTGCGTGATCTCCGGGCGCAGCGACGCGACCCTCAACCGCGGCGGGGTACGCCTCGGCACGAGCGACTTCTACGCGGTGGTGGAGTCGTTCGCGGAGATCACCGATGCGCTCGTCGTCCACCTCGAGGGCGATGACCCGGAGGACCCGCTGGGGCAGCTCGTGCTGTTCGTGTCGCTCGCGCCCGGTGCCCAGCTCGACGACGACCTGGTCGGCCGCATCCGGGCCCGGTTGCGTACCGACCTGTCGCCGCGCCACGTGCCCGACGCGATCGAGGCGGTCCCCGCGGTGCCCCACACCCTGTCGGGGAAGAAGCTGGAAGTGCCCGTGAAGCGGATCCTGACCGGGAGCCGGGCCGACGACGTCGCGAGCCGCAGCTCGCTCGCCGACCCGGGCGCGCTCACCTGGTTCGAGGAGCGATCCGCCCACGGTTCCCCGAAGTGACGTTCACCGCATTCGTGCCCGCAACGGGCCGGGGGATGTCCGAACCGGGGTGCGGCGCGGCCTAGCGTTCCCGGCGGAAGGGCATCGTCTCCGTGCGCGCGGTCTCCCCTCGCGCTCCGCCAGAAGGGCATCACCACCATGAAGAAGTTCACCCGCGCCGTTGCCGTCACGACGCTCGCGGCCATCCCGGTCATCGGGTTCTCGGCCGTCCCCGCCGGGGCGAAGACCGTCCCGCCGCAGAAGTGGCTCACCCAGTTCTGCACCTCGATCGGCGACTGGCAGCAGACCATCAGCGACTCGTCGGCGAACGTGTCCGACATCGTGAACGGTGGCGAGGTCGCCGACCTCGAGGGGGCCAAGAGCACCTACGTCGACTTCCTGAGCCAGTCGATCGACGCCACCGAGACCGCGATCGACGAGCTGAAGAGCGCGGGCACACCGAAGGTGAAGAACGGCGCCAAGATCAGCTCCACCATCATCCAGGCGCTCGACTACGCCGACGGCCTCCTCCAGGCCGCCGAGAGCGACGCCGAGAACATCTCGACCGCCGACTCCGCGAGCTTCATCAGCGACCTCACGTCGATCAACGACTCCGTGTCGCAGGGCTTCGACAAGGCGCAGGGCGACTTCGCCAAGGTGAACAAGCTCGACACCGACAAGGTGTTCGACAAGCTCGCCAAGAAGACCAAGGCCTGCAAGGCGCTCGGCGCCTGACCGGCAGCGCCTGACCGTCTTCGGGGATCCCGGCTCAAGCCGGGATCCCCACGGCCGACATCACTGGGTGTCACTTTCCGGTGTGCGGAGCTCCCGCGCGCCGAGGGCAGGAGGGCTCCATCATGAAGAAGTTCACTCGCGCGGTCGCGATCGCGACGCTCGCCGCGGTCCCGGTCATCGGGTTCTCGTCGGCGCCGGCCGGGGCGAAGACCGTCCCCGCGAAGCAGTGGTCCACCAAGTTCTGCACGGCGCTGTCGGACTGGCTCGACTCGATCCAGGGTTCCACCGCGGACCTGCAGGCGGCCATCGCCGACACGACCGACCTCGCGGGGTCGAAGCAGACGATCGTCGACTACCTGAACACGGCGATCGACGCGACCGACACGGCGATCGCCGACCTCAAGGCGGCCGGCACGCCGAAGACCACGAACGGCGCCAAGATCTCGGCCGCGTTCGTGTCGGCGATGGGTGAGGCCAAGTCGATCTTCGAGAAGGCCGAGGCCGACGCCGAAGACCTGCCGACCGACGACGTCACGACGTTCTCGGCCGAGACCTCGGCCATCGGCGCGCAGATCAGCGCGAGCGCGTCCAAGGTCGACGCCGGGTTCTCGAAGGTCAGCGGACTCGACAAGAACAACGAGCTCAACGACGTCGTCGCGAAGACCCGCGCCTGCAAGTTCCTCAACAGCTCGTCGTGACCGCGGCGCCCCTGCGTCCCGGTTGCCGGCCGGGGCGCAGGGTCACGCCCGGGCGCGCGCCCAGCGGCTACTTGAACCAGATGCGCTGGTACTCGCGGCTCTGCGGGTGCAGGAGCAGCGCGACCAGGGCGATGTCGAAGCCGAGGCTGATGATCGCGAGCGACTTCAGGAGGTCGCCGCGGAAGATGGCGATCAGCACGATGACCTGCAGGATCGCGCCGATCACGCCGACGAAGTAGCCCCACCGCTTCTCGTTCGCGATCCCGAAGCCGCCGATGCCGAGGCACACGACGATCACGATGTTGAGCAGGTAGAACCCGTTGAACAGCCCGAAGACGGCGTCGATGTAGCAGAGGATCGTCGCCAGGTAGAGCGTCTGGGGCTGGAACTGGTTGACCCACTTGTACTGGTCGTTCACGGGTCCATTCTGGCCGATGGCCCCACCACCCGCGGCATCGCCACCTGCTGCACCCGCGAGCGCAGCTGCCCGCACGCGGCGTCGATGTCGGTGCCCCGGTTCTTTCGGATCGTGGCGGTCACCCCGTGCGCGCGCAGCCGGGCGGCGAAGTCGGTGAGGCGGGCCGGCGCCGATGCCCGGCCGCCGAACTCGCCCGTGGGGTTCAGCGGGATGAGGTTCACGTGGGCGCCGCCGGCGCCGGGGAAGGCACCGAGCAGCCGGCCGAGCGACTCGGCCATCGGTCGGGTGTCGTTCTCGCCCGCGATGCACGCGTACTCGAAGGTGACCCGCCGGCCCTTCGCGCCGGCGAACTCCGCCGCGGCGTCGAGCACCTCGGCGATCGGGTAGCGGCGGTTGAGCGGCACGAGCGAGCTCCGCTCGTCGTCGGTGGGGGCGTGGAGCGACACCGCCAGTGTGACGGGAAGCTTCTCGGTCGCGAGCCGCCGGATCCCGGGGACCACGCCGACGGTGCTGATCGTGATGCGCCGCGCCGAGATCCCGACGTCGTCGTGCAGACGCTCGACCGCCTCCCACACCGGTTCGTAGTTCGCGAGCGGCTCGCCCATGCCCATGAACACGACGTTGCCCACACGCTGCGGCGACGCGTGCTGCGCGCGCAACACCTGCTCGACGATCTCCCCAGCCGTGAGGTGGCGCTCGAATCCCTCCTGGCCGGTCGCGCAGAAGGTGCACCCCATGGCGCAGCCGGCCTGCGACGACACGCAGACGGTGGCGCGGTCGGGGTAGCGCATGAGCACGGTCTCGACCTGTGCGCCGTCGTGACCGGTCCACAGCCACTTCGACGTCATGCCGTCGGCGGCGGTCTGCTCGGAGACGACCGTGAGCGCGTGCGGCAACTCGTGCTCGATGCGCCGCGCAGCGCGGGGGAGCGCGGTCGCGCCGGCGATCGCGACGGCGCGCGCCGTACAGCGCGTCCCACACCTGCTGCGCGGTAGCGCGCTCGCCCCAGGAGGCGACGACGTCGTCGATCTCGGCGCGCGACAGTGCGTAGCGTTGTAGGGGCGGGGTCGTGCTCATGCGAGCACGAGGGTGATCGTGTACGAACGGTCGACGCGGTGGGTCGTGAACCCGAGCTTGGTGTAGAGACCGACTGCAGCGTCGTTGTCACCGTCGACGAAGAGCATGCCGGTGGTGATGCCGCGCGCGGCGAGCGACTCGAGCCCACCCGCAGTGAGGGCGCGCCCGAGCCCCGTGCCGTGGCGCGAGGGATCGGCGCCGATCACGTAGATCTCACCGAGCGCCGCCGGCTCGTGCGGAGGGCGGGGCGGGTGCACCTTCGTCCAACACGAACCGGCGAGCCCGTCGGCGTCGAATGCGAGGAGGAAGCCCTCCGGATCGAACCACTCCTCGGCCTCGCGGGCGCGCAGCATGTCGACCGTCCAGGCGCCCTGCTCCGGGTGGCCGGCGAACGCCCGGTTGTTCACCCGCACCCAGGCGTCCTCGTCGGCGCCGATGCGGAACGGCCGCACGGTGACCCCCTCGGGCCAGCGCACGGGATCGGGGAGCGGGAGCGCGACCCGCAGCTGGCGCAGTTCGCGGTCGGGGGTGAGCCCCAGGCTGCGGGCGAGCTCGTCGTCCGCAGCGGTGGCGCCGTGGAACCAGACGGTCACCTGGCCGCCGCCGAGCCCGCCGATCTGGCGCAGGGCGGCGGTGAGCAGCTCGGAGCGCCGAGCCGCCTCCACCGGGGGCACCACGAGCGACACCGACCACTGGCCGGGATGGTGCTGGGCGAGGTGCGCGTAGGCGACGAGGTCGCCAGCGCCGTCGGTGACGGCGATGCCGGTGTCGCGGCCGGTGGTGTCGTGGAGGCCGGTCCACGCGTCGTCATCGAGGGGTGCGATGCCCGAGTCGGCTTCGACCTCGTGCGCGAGGTGCGTGATCTGCGCGACGTCGTGGGGCGGGAACTCCCGCAGGACGCGCGTCGAGGGCATCGGTCGAGCGTACCGTCCGTCGCTTTCGCCGCCGGGCGATGCGGCGTAGCGTCGGCGGTCCGGACGTCGGGAGGAACGAGGTCGTCATGCAGATGGACGGGTACGCACCGGGGGTACCGAGCTGGGTCGATCTCGGCGTGGCCGACGTGCAGGCGGGCGCCGACTTCTACGCCGCCCTCTTCGGGTGGGAGTGCCCGGAGGGTGACCCCGAGTTCGGCGGCTACCGCGTGTGCACGCTCAACGGACGCACCGTCGCCGGGCTCGGCCCGCAGCAGAACCCCGGGCCGCCGTACTGGTCGTCGTACGTGAACGTCATGAGTGCCGACGAGACCGTGGCCAAGGCCACCGACGCGGGTGGTGCCGTGATCGTGCCCCCGATGGACGTCGGCCCTGCCGGGCGCATGGCGTTCTTCGCCGACGCGGCCGGCGCGGTGATCGGCGTGTGGCAGGCCGGCGAGCACCCGGGTGCGGGGGTGGTGAACGAGCCCGGTGCGTTCTGCTGGAACGAACTGCTGACGAACGACATCGAGGGATCGATCTCGTTCTACGGCGCGGTGTTCGGCTGGACCGTCGACCGGAAGGACGGCGAGATGCCCTACACCGAGTTCCAGGTGGACGGCCGGGCGATCGCCGGGATGATGAACATCCCGCCGACGGCGCCTCCCGAGATGCCGCCGAACTGGGGCGTCTACTTCGCGGTCGGCGACACCGACGACGCGGTCGCCCGGGTGCAGGCGCTCGGCGGGTCGCTCTTCATGGGCCCGATGGACATCGAGCCGGGCCGGTTCGCAGTGGTGGCCGACCCGCAGGGCGCGGTGTTCAACGTGATCGCGCTCCGCCCCGACATGGAGTGATGCCCGGGTAGGTTCGGGGGATGGCTCGTCCCCGGGGTGCGAAGGCGCGCGCAGAAGAGGTCCGCGTGCGGTTGGCGCGTGAGTACCCGGGCGCGGAGTGCGCACTGATCCACGACAACCCGTTCCAGCTCCTCACCGCCACGATCCTCTCCGCGCAGACCACCGACGAGAACGTGAACAAGGTGACGCCCGCGCTGTTCGCGAGGTACCCGACCGCACACGACCTCGCGCAGGCCGACCCCGAGGACGTCGAGCAGATCATCTTCACCACGGGCTTCTACCGCTCCAAGGCGAAGAACATCCTCGGCATGGCCCGCGCGCTCGACGACCAGTACGACGGCGTGGTCCCGACCGACCTGGAGGACCTCGTCAAGCTGCCGGGGGTCGGGCGCAAGACCGCCAACGTGGTGCGATCGGTCGCCTTCGACCTCCCGGGCCTGCCCGTCGACACCCACGTGGGGCGCTTGACCCGGCGCCTCAAGCTCACCAACGAGACCGATCCGGTGAAGGCCGAGCTCGACCTCAACGGCATCGTGCCGCCCGAGGAGCGCGGGAAGTTCTCGCTGCGGCTGATCCTCCACGGCCGTCAGGTGTGCGACGCCCGGAAGCCGGCGTGCGGACGCTGCGTGCTCGCCGACCTCTGCCCCTCGGCCGATCCCGCCGCCCTCGCCGCCGAGTGAGGGCGCGCTACTGCTGACCCGGGCCGTGGTAGTCGGCGTGCTTCGCCGCGGCGGCGTCGATCTCCTCCGGGGTGAGCAGCACGGTGACGCGGGTGGTGACCAGGCCGCTGGCACCGATCGCGAGGCTGATCGCCGCAGCCGTGATGTTGTCGGGAAGCTCGATCACCACGAACACATCGTCCTCGCCGAACGCGTAGTCGAACGTGTCGACCTTGCCACCGAGCCCCTCGATCATCTTCGTGACCGAGTCGCGGCGTGCGGATCCGCCCACCTGCAAGAGGCCCTGGTCTCCGGCGGCCGTGTAGTTGGCGGTGATGAGGTAGCGCGGCATGGTGGCTCCGATCCTGAGTGACCCGCTCGGGCGGATTGTCGGGATCGGGAACTTATCGACGGGTGTCGGTCCCGGCAAGCGCCGCGGGTTCAGCTCTTCAGGCGGTCGATGGCGCGGTCGACCGAGCGGCACGCGCCGAGGAGGGCCCGTTCGGCCTGGTCGAGCTCACCGGCGATCGCCGAGTCGTCGCTGTCGCGGTAGACGTCGCCGACGGCAACGAGGCGACGTGTCAGCTCCTCGAGTTGCGATCGGAGGCTCGACAACTCGGCGGCATCGGAGGACATCGACATGGGGCCAGCCTCGCCGCTGCACCGGGCTCCCGCCAACTCGTGCCCGTTTTGGGGCCCGGTGGCCGAAGGGGCCACGGTTACGATGACCGGATCGTGCTCCAGCTCCTCGACCTCCGCGGCCGTCCCGACCCTGCCGGCGCGTTCGCCACCGCTCCCGGCACCACCTCCGGCTCCGGTGACGACGCCGCGCTGGCATCCGTGCGCGCCATCATCGACGACGTCCGCACCCGTGGCGACGTCGCCCTCCGCGAGCTCACGGCCAAGTTCGACGGGTGCGAGATCGACGACCTCCGGGTGCCGGCGGCCGAGATCCAGGCCGCCTTCGACGCGGCCTCGCCCGAGCTGAAGGCCGCGCTCGACGTCGCCGCCACCCGCATCCGCGACTATCACGCCGGCCAGGCCGGTCCCGCCCACGCCGAGATCGACGCCGACGGCATCTCCGTGCGCGAGCTCACCCTCCCGGTGGGGCGCGCCGGGTGCTACGTGCCCGGTGGAAGAGCGTCGTACCCGTCCACAGTGCTCATGACCGCCATCCCGGCCCGGGTCGCGGGCGTCCCCGAGGTGGTGCTGTGCGTGCCGCCCGGCCCCGATGGGCACGTCCCGCAGGCCACGCTGGCTGCGGCCGCGATCGCCGGGGTCGACGCCGTGTACCGGGTCGGGGGCGCTCAGGCCATCGCCGCCCTGGCCTACGGCACCGACACCATCGGCGCGGTCGACGTGATCGTCGGCCCGGGGAACGCCTATGTCGCGCTCGCAAAGCGCGAGGTCGCCGGGGTGGTCGGCATCGATTCGTTCGCGGGGCCGAGCGAGGTGGTGGTCCTCGCCGACGCGTCGCTGCCGCCCGAGTTCGCCGCCGCCGACCTGCTCGCGCAGGCCGAGCACGGTCCCGGTGGCGCCGCGGTCCTCGTCGCGTGGGACGCCGCCGTGGTCGACGGCGTGAACGCGGCGGTGGAGCGACTCGCCGCGGTGGCGCCCCGTCGCGACGAGATCGAGTCCACCCTGGCGTCGGGTGGGCGGGCGGTGCTCGTCGACGACGCTGCGGCCGCGCTCGCCGTCGTGAACGAGATCGCGCCCGAACACCTCGAACTGCTCGTCGATGATCCCGACGCACTCGTGCCCGGTGTCCGCAACGCGGGGGCGGTGTTCTGCGGACCGTGGGCACCCGCCGCACTGGGCGACTATGTCGCCGGCGTCAACCACGTGCTGCCGACCGCGCGCACCGCGCGCTTCGCGAGCGCGCTGCGCGTCGACACCTTTCGCAAGCACGTGCACGTGGTGCGCGCGACCGAGGCCGGCCTCGCCGGTGTCGCGCCCGCGCTCGAGGCGCTCGCGGCCGCTGAGGGGCTCGACGCCCACGCGTCGTCGGTCGCGTTGCGACGCGCCTTCCCCGGCGCGGGATCGAACGGAGCGACGCAATGAGTGCACGCGTCCCGCCGCGCGACGACCTGCGCGCGCTCGAGGGCTACCACTCGCCCCAGCTCGACGTGTCTGTGCGCCTCAATACCAACGAGAGCCCGTTCCCGCCGCCGCCGGAGTTCGTGGCGGCGTGGACGAGCGCGCTCCGAGACGCGCCGTTGCACCGCTATCCCGACCGCGCCGCCGCCGACCTGCGCGCCGCGCTCGGTGCGCAACTGGGCCAACCCGCCGAACGCATCTTCTGCGCCAACGGCTCCAACGAGGTCCTGCAGACGCTGTTCCTCACCTACGGCGGCGCCGGGCGCACCGCGCTCGTGTTCGAACCCACGTACGCGTTGCACTCGCACATCGCCCGGATCACCGCCACCGAGGTGGTGGTCGGGGAGCGCCGCGCCGACTTCACCATTGACCCCTCCGAGGCCGTCGCGCTGATCGAGCGGGCGCAGCCCACGCTCACGTTCGTGTGCAGCCCCAACAACCCCACGGGCACGGTCGAACCGTTCGACACGATCGACGCGATCCTCGGCGCCACCGACGGACTCGTGATCGTCGACGAGGCCTACGGCGAGTTCGCGCCGCGCAGCGCGCTCGAGTTGGTGCGCGACGACAGCCGCCTCGTGGTGGTGCGCACCTACTCCAAGGTGTGGTCGATGGCCGCGCTGCGCCTCGGGTACGCGGTCGCCCCCACCTGGGTGATCGAGGAGCTCGACAAGGTGGTGCTGCCGTACCACCTCGACGTCGCCACGCAACTCGCCGGCCGGCTCGCGCTCGACCTCGCCGGCGAGATGGACGACCGCGTGCAGCGTCTCGTCGACGAGCGTGAGCGCGTCGCCAAGGAGCTCGACGCGCTGCCCGGCCTCGACGTCTACCCGTCGGGCGCCAACTTCGTGCTGTTCCGGGTGCAGCCCGAACAGGGCCGCGACGGTCACGCCGTCTGGCAGCGCATGGTCGACCAGGGCGTGCTCGTGCGCGACTTCTCGCGCTGGCCCCGCCTCGCCGAGTGCCTCCGGGTCACCATCGGCACCCCGGAGGAGAACGACGCATTCCTCGGCGCGCTGCGCGCCGCGCTCCAGGAGGGAGCCGCCTGATGTCCCGTTCGTCGCACCAGTCCCGCGCCACCGCCGAGACCACGATCGAGCTCGACCTCGAGATCGACGGTTCCGGCACGGCCAAGGCCAGCACCGGCATCCCGTTCTTCGACCACATGCTGGAGCAGCTCGGCAAGCACGGTGGCTTCGACCTCACCATCGACGCCAAGGGCGACCTCGACGTCGACACCCACCACACGGTGGAGGACGTCGGCATCGTCGTCGGCACCGCGCTCAAGGAGGCGCTGGGCGACAAGGCCGGGGTGCGCCGCTTCGCCGACGCGCTCGTGCCGCTCGACGAGGCGCTGGTGCAGGTGGCCCTCGACCTCTCGGGCCGGCCGTTCCTCGTGTACGAGGTCGACCCGGTGTCGGAGTGGATCGGCACCTTCGACCCGCAGCTCGCCGAGGAGTTCTGGCGCGCCTTCGCATTCGGCGCGGGCATCACGCTGCACATCCGATCGGTGGCGGGCAAGAACGGTCACCACGTGATCGAGGCGTCGTTCAAGGGCGTGGCGCGTGCGCTGCGCGACGCGGTGAAGATCGAGGGCACCGGCGTGCCGTCCACCAAGGGCACCTTGTGACGGGTGGTGTGATCGACCTCCTGCCGGCCATCGACCTCCGCGGCGGGCACTGCGTGCGCCTGCACCAGGGCGACTTCGCCGCCGAGACGGTCTACGACGACGACCCCGTGCGCGTCGCGAGCGAGTTCGCGAACGCAGGTGCCCGCTGGATCCATGTGGTCGACCTCGACGCGGCGCGCACCGGCGAACGCACCCATCTGCCGCAGATCCGTGCGATCTGCGAAGCGGTCGACTGTGCCGTCGAGGTGGGGGGTGGCGTGCGGACCGCCGACGCGGCGCGGGAACTGCTCGACGCGGGCGTGTCCCGAGTCGTGATCGGCACCGCCGCGGTGGAACGTCCCGCGCTGGTCGAGGAGCTGTGCACCGAGTACCCGGGCGCCATCGCGGTGGGGCTCGACGCGCGCGGCACCGAGGTCGCGATTCGCGGCTGGGTGGAGGGTTCGGGCGCCGACCTCGTCACGTTGGCGCAGCGCTTCGACGGCATCGGCGTGAGCGCGCTGATCGTCACCGAGATCTCGCGTGACGGCACCCTGGAGGGCCCCGCGTTCGCGCAGCTCCTCGCGGTGCTCGAGGCCAGCGGCATCCCGCTCATCGCGAGTGGCGGGGTGGGCACCCTCGAGGACCTGCGTGCGCTCGCCGCGCTCGAAGGTGGGGGGCGTCGCCTCGCGGGCATCATCGCCGGGCGGGCGATCTACGAGGGTCGCTTCACCGTCGAACAGGGACTTGCGACCATGGTCGGGGCCGCCTGAACCGGGCTACGGTTCGTGCTGCCAGGAGCCCCACCGGGGACCGCGAGCGAGGAGGCCTGCCAATGGGCAACGGAGCGGAGCAGTTCGACGAGTCGTTCTTCCGCAAGTACCGCGAGCTCCTCGACGCCGAGGACGCCGCGTTCGACGAGCTCGAGCACGCCTACGAGGACGGCGATCGCGCCCACTGGGCCGACGATCTCGCCGCCTGGCAGGCCGTCGTCGCGAAGCGCCAGGCGTTCCTCGACAAGCTCGGCCTCGTGTCCGTCAGCTCCTGACGGCGCTTCTCCCCGCTGATCCCGACGCCCGATGGCGTCCACCGAGGTCACTGTCACCGTTGCGGCATCGCGCGCGGCGGTCTGCGAGTGCTTCACCGATCCCTTCGCCATGGTGCGTTGGATGGGTGTCGACGTCGTGCTCGATCCCAACGCCGGTGGTGAGCTGCGCGTCGAGGTGAACGGGCGTGACGTCGCGGTCGGCGAGTTCGTGGAGGTCGAACCGCCCGAGCACCTGCAGTTCACGTGGGGTTGGGAGGGGAGCACCGACTGCCCGCCGGGAAGCAGCACCGTCGACGTGACCTTCACGGCCGGCGACGACGGCACCACCGTGCGCCTGCACCACGCCGGGCTCACCGACGAGCAGGCCCAGCGGCACACTGCGGGATGGCGCCACTACCTCGACCGGCTCGCAGTGGCCGCGCCGGGCGGCGACCCGGGTCGGGATCCCTGGCTCGACCAAGCCCACTGAGTACCTTTCCGGCCCATGACGAAACGACTGCGGACCCTCCTGGCCATCGGCGCGGTGTGCGCGCTCGCGCTCACCCTCGCGGCGTGCAGCGACGACTCGGGCGACTCGGCGAAGTCCACCACGACCACCACCGAGGCGGCGACGACCACCACGGCGGCGGCCACCACCACGACCGCGGCCGCGACCACCACCACGGCCGGGTCGGCGGCCCTCGTGGGCGGCACGTACCTGAACGGCAACACCAACGACCCGCACTACTCGTTGGTGATGGAGACCTCGAACGGCAACGGCATCGGCGGCACGCTCACCTACTTCTTCCAGGACGGCACCAGCAACCAGGTGTTCACGTTCAGCGGCACGGCGAGCGGCGGCACCGGCAACGCGACCCCACGAGCGGTTCGGCGTTCACCTTCACCTACACCGCGACGCAGGTGGTCCTCGCGAACTGCAGCGCGTTCATGACGAACCAGCCGAACACCTGCACGTTCACGCTGCAGTAGCGCGCCACCCGCCTCACGCGGTGACGTGGGCGACGAAGTCGAGGGCGATCTCCACCACGCGGTCGTAGCGGCCGACGAAGAAGTGACTCGCGCCCGACACGATGTCGACCTCCGTGTTCTCCCAGTGTTCGGTCTCGGCGACGACGTCGGCCGGGTCGCGGAACTCGTCGTGCTGCGCGAGCACGAGCATCTTCGCCCGGTCGTCGCGGGCGACGGCCTGGTGATCGGCGAGGCGCAGCGGCGGCGCGAACGCGAGCCACGCCGCGACGCGGTCGTCGTAGGTGGCGAGCGCCATGTCGCCGCCGAACGACCACCCGGCGACGACGATCGGGACGGCCGGGTCGACCTCGGCGGTGAGGGCGTCGAGCGCGCCGAGGACGTCGAGCAGCTCACCCGCGCCGCCGTCGTGGTTGCCGCCGCTGCCCTCGACGCCGCGGAAGTTGAACCGCAACGTAGTGGCGCCGGCGTGGGGCAGCGCGTCGAAGAGCGAGCCGATGATCCCGGACCGCATGGTGCCGCCGTACTGCGGGTGGGGGTGGCACAGGAGCACTGCGGCCCGCGCCTCGCCGTCGCGGCCGGTGTCGGCGACGGCGAGCTCGGCCTCGAGGTTGACGCCGTCGGCGGCGGTGCAGGTGCGGGGGAGCGCGCTCATGGGCCCCATGATGCCCGCGCGGTCAGGTGGGGGCGAGGCCGAGCTGGTCGAGCACGAACGAGAGCACGAAAGCCTCGTCGCGCCAGGCCTCGTAGCGGCCCGAGGGACCTGAGTGCCCGGCGCCCATCTCCATCTTCAGCAGGAGGGCGCGATCGTCGGTGCGGACGCTGCGCAGCTTCGCCACCCACTTGGCCGGCTCCCAGTACTGCACCCGGGGGTCGTTGAGGCCGCCGGTGACGAGCATCGCCGGGTAGGCGGCGGCACCGGGGAGGGCGACCACGTTGTCGTAGGGGGAGTACGACTTCATGTAGGCGTAGACCGCGGGGTCGTGGAGCGGGTCGCCCCACTCCTCCCACTCCGTGACGGTGAGGGGCAGCGACTCGTCGAGGATCGTGGTGAGGCAGTCGACGAAGGGCACCTCGGCGACCACCACCCGGAACAGCTCGGGGCGGAGGTTGGTGACTGCGCCCATGAGGAGGCCCCCCGCGCTGCCGCCGCGGATCGCGAGCTGGTCGGGGGTGGTCCAGCCCTCGGCGACCAGGTGGTCGGCGCACGCGACGAAGTCGGTGAACGTGTTGCGCTTGTGCAGGAGTTTCCCGTCGTCGTACCAGGCCCGCCCCATCTCGCCGCCGCCGCGGATGTGCGCGATGGCGAACGCGACGCCGCGGTCGAGGAGGCTCACCCGGCCCACGGAGAACGTGGGGTCGATCGAGACCTCGTAGGAGCCGTAGCCGTAGAGGAGCAGCGCGCCGGGGCCGCCGCCACTCGCGCCGTCGCCGCGCACCTCCCGGTTCCACACCACCGAGATCGGCACCTGCGTGCCGTCGGGTGCCGTGGCCCACAGCCGGCGGCTCTCGTAGCGCGAGGGGTCGTAGCCGGGCACCGGTTGGCGCTTGACCAGCGTGGACTGCTGCGTGGTGACGTCGAAGTCGTAGGCACTGGTGGGCGCGACCAGCGACGTGTACTGGTAGCGGAGGATGTCGGTGTCGTACCCGAGGTTGGAACCCGTCCACACCGAGTAGACGGCATCGGGCATGGCGACGACGTGGTCGTCGGCGATGCCGCCATCGGCCGCCAGGCGCAGCACCCGCAGCCGCTCGAGACCGCCGCCGCGCTCGGAGACCACGAGGTGCCGGGCGAACGCGTCAACGTCGTCGAGACGTACGTCGGTGCGCGCGGGCAGCACTTGCTGCCAGTTGGCTCGCCCCGGCGTGGCCGTGGGGGTGACGAGGAGCGCGAAGTTGTCGGCGCCACCATCGCCCGGAGTGGGCGCGTTGCTGAGCACGAAGAGGCGGTCGCCCGCGGGGCCGTCGTGGTGCTCGACGTGGTACTCGTGGCCCTGCGCCCGCGGCTCGACGACCACGGGGGCGGCGGCAGGGTCGGCGGTGGGCACGAGCCACACCTCGCTGGTGACCTTCGACGCGGTGGTGATCACGAGGTAGCGACCGGTGCGCGTGCGCCCCACCGACACGTAGAAGCGGTCGTCGTCCTCCTGGAACACCAGCGCATCGCTGGTCGCGGGCGTGCCGAGCGTGTGTCGCCAGACCTGCCAGGGGCGCATGGCGTCGTCGGGGCGGGTGTAGAGCACGGTGGTGTCGTCTGCCCAGGCCACGCCGTAGTAGACGTCGGGGACGACGTCGTCGAGCATCGCGCCGGGCTCGCCGTGCGCGTCGGGGATGGCGCGGAAGCGCAGTGTGTGGCGCTCGCCGCCGGTGGTGTCGGTGCTCAGCGCCACGATGCGCTGGCTCGGTGAGAGCACGAGATCGCCGACGGAGAAGTAGTCGTCGTCACCCGCGAGGTCGTTCTCGTCGACGACGACGACCTCGCCCGCCGAGGCGCCGGGCGCCGCGAGCGGATCGGGGAGCACGTGCGAGCCGACGCGCGGGCGACGGCAGTGCACCGCGTACTGGTGCCCCTCGATGGTGCGGGTGAAGTACTCGTGGGGGCCGAAGGGCGTGGGCGACGACGCGTCGGTCTCCTGCACCCGCCCGACGATCTCGTCGTAGATCGCCGAGCGCAGCCCCGCGAGATGGGCGGTGGCGGCAGCGGTGTGCTCGTTCTCGGCCCGCAGGTGGGCGAGCACTTCGGGGTCGTTACGCTGACCGAGCCAGAACCACGGGTCGATCCGCTCGTCGCCGTCGTGGCGCAACACGTGGGGACGCGCCGGCGCCACGGGGGCGGCCGGCGCGGGTCTGGCCGCGTCGCGCGGCTCGGAGGTGTCGTCCACTGGCACGCCCGTATCCTCGCAGATGGGTGCGACGGGAACCCTCACCCGCCGGTCGCCGACCGGAATCGGGCACGGGGACGGCGAGGTGCGCCGAGTACCCTCGGGGCCGATATGGAAGGCGCCAGCACGTCCCCCGCAGCATCCGAGATCGAGTCCACGCCGATCGCCCACACCGAGGCCGAACTCGCCTCGGTCAAGTACGACGCCAGCGGCCTCGTGCCCGCGATCGTGCAGGAGCAGGGCACCGGCGAGGTGCTGATGATGGCCTGGATGAACGAGGACGCCCTGCGGCGCAGCCTCGAGACCGGCCGCACCTGGTTCTGGAGCCGTTCCCGCCAGGAGTACTGGTGCAAGGGCGAGACCTCGGGCGACCGCCAGTACATCCGCGAGGCGAAGTACGATTGCGACGTCGACGTGATCCTGTTCGTCGTCGAGCAGGAGGGCCGCGGGGCCTGCCACACCGGCGAGCGCAGCTGCTTCTTCCGGGCGTTCGGCAGCGGTGCCGAACCCGGTCCCCGGTAGGCCGGCGGTGCCGGAGGCCGGGATCTCCCGCGACGAGTTCGTCGCGTTAGCGCGCGACCACACGGTCGTGCCCGTGTGGCGCGAGGTGCTGGCCGATCTCGAGACGCCGGTGTCGGCCTTCGTGAAGCTGGCGGGGGCCGCCGCCGACGATCCGGCGGCGTTCCTGCTCGAGTCGGTGGAGCACGGCGAGCGATGGGGGCGCTTCTCGTTCCTCGGCCGCGACCCTGCGCTCACCATGGTCGTGCGGGGCAACCAGGTCACCTTCGACGCGCCACCGCCCGCGGGCGTGCCCACAGACCGCGGCGCGCTGGCCGCGCTGGAGGCGCTGCTCGGCGCGTACCGCGCGCCCACCATCGAGGCGCTGCCGCCGTTCCACGGTGGCGTCATGGGTTACCTCGGCTACGACGTCGTGCGCGAGGTGGAGCGGCTGCCCGACGTGCCGAACGACGACAGCGGCACGCCCGACGCCGTGATGTCGGTCACCGGCCACGTCACCGCGTTCGACCACCTCCGGCAGCGCCTCTACCTGATCGAGAACGTGTTCCTCGCCGAGCACAGCACCGACGACGAGGCGAGCGCCGCGTACGACGACGCCGTCGCGCGCCTGGCGCAGCGGGTCGACGAGTTGGCGCGGCCGTTGCCGTACGTGCCCTCGCCGCCGCCCGCCTCGGAGCTCACCGAGATCCCGGTGGTCACGTCCACGATGGGCGACGGCGCGTACGGACGCGCGGTCGAGGTGGCGCGCGAGCACATCCTCGCCGGCGACATCTTCCAGGTCGTGCTCGCCCAGCGCTTCGACCTCGACGGCCACTTCGACCCGTTCGACGTGTACCGCGTGCTGCGGCAGGTCAACCCGTCGCCGTACATGTACTTCGTGCGGCACCCCGAGTGCACCCTCGTGGGCTCGTCGCCCGAGCCGATGGTGCAGTTGCTCGGCGGGCGCGTCATCAGCCGCCCGATCGCGGGTACCCGCCGGCGCGGTCGCACCGAGGCCGACGACAAGCGCATGGCCGCGGAGCTCTCCGAGCACCCGAAGGAGCGGGCCGAGCACGTGATGCTCGTCGACCTCGCCCGCAACGACGTCGGCCGGGTGGTGAAATTCGGCACCGAGCAGGTGGAAGAGCTCATGGTGCTCGAGCGCTACTCGCACGTGATGCACCTCACGAGCCAGGTGGCCGGCGACCTCGACGACGGCCGCAATGCGGTCGACGTGCTGCGCGCCACCTTCCCCGCGGGCACCGTGAGCGGTGCGCCCAAGGTGCGGGCCATGGAGATCATCGACTCGCTCGAGCCCACCAAGCGCGGGCCCTATGCCGGCGTGGTGGGCTACATCGACTTCTCGGGCAACCTCGACACCGCGATCGCGATCCGCACGATGGTGTGGCGCGACGGGCACGCGAGCGTGCAGGCCGGGGCCGGCATCGTCGCCGACTCCGTCGCGGAAGACGAAGACCTCGAGTGCAACAACAAGGCGAGGGCACTGCTCACCGCGGCCGCCGCCGCCCGCCATCTCGCACCACTGGCACCGCCCGCACCACTCGCAGGGGGTTGAACATGGGCCTGGCCGACGACGTCGCACGACTCGAGGCGGGCACCGCGTTCGCCGACCGTTCCGACCGCGGCTTCGTGGTCGTCTCGGGGCCCGACACCTTCTCCTTCCTCCAGGCGCTGGTGTCGGCCGATCTCGACCCGCTCGTCGCCGGCACCGGCACCGACTGCCTGCTCCTCCAACCCCAGGGCAAGCTCGACGTCGCGTTCCGCCTGCTGCGCGTCGACGACACCGCCGCGCTCGACTGCGATCCCGGACTCTCCGCGCAGCTCACCGAGTCGTTGCTGAAGTTCCGCATCCGCGTCAAGGCCGAGGTGTTCGACGCGACCGGCGACTTCGCGTTGCTCTCGTTCCTGTCGGCGACGGCGCCGGCGCCGCCGGCGGCACTGCCTGCCGAGGTGCACTCACACGTCGTCGAAGGCGAGCTGCGCTTCGTGCGCACGCGGCACGGTTACGACGTGATCGGGCCGTTCACCGCGGTCGAGCAGCACGTCGAGCGCCTGCGCGACCAGGGCGTCGTCGCCGCCGATCCCGAGGCGTACGAGGCGTGGCGCATCGACCACGGCATCCCCGCGCAGCCCTTCGACCTCGACGACTCCACCATCCCGCAGGAGGCGTTCCTCGAGCAGGACGCGGTGTCGTTCACGAAGGGCTGCTTCATCGGCCAGGAGCTCGTCTGCCGCATCGACAGCCGCGGCCACGTCAACCGCTTCCTGCGCACCATCGACATCCTGGGCGACGTCGTCGGCGACGCGCCGGTCGTGCCCGGCGCGGAGATCGTCGTCGACGACAAGGTCGTGGGCGCGGTCACCAGCGTCACGCCCGAGGGCGTGGCGCCGGTCGCGTTGGGTTACGTGCGGCGGGAGGTCGAACCCCCTGCCGACGTCACGATCCGCGGGACCACGGGTGAGGCGGCAGGGCGGATCCGCGGCTGATCAGAGCAGGTCGTTCTCGGCCGCGCCGCTCATCATCAACGAGGTGTCGCCCGACACGCCCGACGGCGTGCGCACCACCATGTGCTCGATGCCCACCGTGGGGTGGAAGAGCTGCGTGCCGAAGGTGCCGATGAGGGTGCGGCCCACCTCCTCGACGTCCATGAACTCGACCTCCGCGAGGCCCGCCTTGGCCCACTCCTCGAAGAGCTGGGTGAGCAGTTCGGGGTCGAATCCGGTGCCGAACTCGGTGGGCACCGTGGAGCCGATCTGGATGGTGGTGTAGCGCAGGCCGGGGTACTCGGTGCGCCACTGCTCGACCATGGCCTCGAACGCGGCCTTGCTCGCGCCGTACACGCCGAGGCCCGAGCGCCAGCGGCCGACGATCTCCGACGACATCATCGCCACGATCGCGCGGTTGGCCATCAGGTCGTGGGTGTGGCGCACGAGTTGGTGCGCGCCGATGAGGTTGGTGGCGAGGGTGTGCTCCCAGTCCTCGATGGTGGTGTCCTTGAACCGCTTGAGCGGCGAGATGGCCGCGCAGTTGAGCAGCAGGTCGATCTCACCGAGCCCTTCGCGGCCGCGGCGCGATCTTCTCGTGGTCGCCGGCCTTCGAGATGTCGGCTGCGCAGGGATACCACCGCCGGCGGTCTCGATGACCTCGGTGAGCTTCTCAGCCCGGCGGGCGACCATCAGCACGGTGCCGCCCTCCTTCACCGCCTCGATCGCGCACGAGCGACCGATGCCCGCCGACGCTCCCACCACCACGACCTTGCGACCGTCGAGCAGACCCACTGGAGTTCCCCCTGAGGAAAGGTGTCGATGATTCCGCGGGGACGTTAGGCGACCGGCGGGGGCGGGGGTAGTTGACCGACGGGCAGGGTGACCACGAAGCGTGTCCCGCTCATCCCCACTGCCTCGAGTGGCTCCACCCGGGCGTCACCGCCCATGGCATGGGCGAGCTCGCGCACGATGGCGAGACCGATGCCCGTGCCGAACGGACGCCCTGCGGCGGGCCGTGAGGTGTAGAGGCGCTCGAAGACGCGGGGGAGGTCGGCGGGCGGGATGCCCGGGCCGTCGTCGTCGACGGTGAGCACCACGTCGGTCGCTCGCGCGTTGCACGCCACGCTGACGGTGGTCGTCGCGTACTTCAGGGCGTTCTCGACGAGGTTGGCGACGATCTGCGCGAGCCGCTGCGCGTCGGCGGTGGCGGGCACCGCGGGCCCGGGCGTCATCGCGAGCGTGACACCGACGTCCTGCGCCGCAGGCGCGAACGCCGCGACCGCGTCGTCGACCACGGCGCGGGCGTCGACCGGACCGGGGTGCAGGGAGAACTGGTGGGCGTCGAGACGGGCGAGATCGAGGAGGTCGGCGACGAGGCGTTCGAGTCGGCGCGACTCCGACGCGATCACGCCGGCGGCGCGCACCCGCGCGTCGGGGCCTTCCACCGTGCCGTCGGCGATCGCCTCGGCGTACCCGCGGATGGACGTGAGCGGTGTGCGCAGGTCGTGCGAGACGCTGAGCAGGAACGCGCGCTCGTGACCGCGCGCGTCGTCGAGCTCGGTGGCCATCGCGTTGATGGTCCGTCCGAGGCTGCCGATCTCGTCGTCGGAGAGGTGCGCGGTGTCGACGCGCGCCTGCAGGTCGCCCGCCGCGATCTCGCGTGCGGTGGTCTCCATGGCGGCGATGGGCCTGCTCAATCGGCGGGCCACGACCGCGGCGACCAGCACGGCGACACCGAGCGAGATCAACGCCGCCCACAGCACGGCACCGCCGCTCGTGCCGAAGGGCCGGTTGCTCACGTGCTCGGTGAGGACGAGCACGGGGGTGACGCCGTTCGTCTCCTGGAGGGGCACGGCGGTGAACACGGTGTCGCCGCTGCGGTCGGTCTGGCTGGCGCCCGCGAGCAGCGCCTTCGTGTCGAGGTCGGCGGCGGTGACACCCTCCGGCAGGGAGACCACCGTCGGTTCGGCAGCACCGATGAACTTGCCCAGCACCTCCTCCACCTGGCCGTCGGCGGAGATGCCCACGACCGCGCCGTTGGAGGCGCGCAACGTGGTCGCGACGAGATCGCGGATCCGCCGCAGCTGCTGCCGGCCGGCGACGGTGGTCGCCGCGGCGCGCGCCGCGGGGAGCCGCGCCACGAGCGTGTCGAACTCCGGGGCGACGACTGCGGCGCGGTCGTCGACGCTGTGCTTCGCGCTCGACACCTCGGTGCGGCGCGCGATGCCCGCGGTGACCAGGGCGGTGAGCACCAGCACGCCGAGGGCGATGCCGACCATCGCGACGGTGAGCCGGCGACGGAGGGAACGGCGCGGTCGGGTCACAGCTGCATCACGCTCGGAGGCGCGTCACGAGCGCGGGCTCTCGAGCCGATAGCCGATGCTGCGGACGGTGGTGATGGTGCAGGCGTCGCCGATCTTCTTGCGCACCTGCGCGATGTGGACGTCGACGGTGCGCGCGTCGCCGTACCAGTCGGGGCCCCACACACCGTCGAGGATCTGCTGCCGCGAGAGCGCGAGGCCGGGGCGCTCGGCGAGGAAGCGCAGCAGGTCGAACTCCTTGGTGGTGAACTCGACGGGCGTGTCGTGCCCGAGCACCTCACGACGACCGAGGTCGACGGTGACGGCGCCGGCCTGCACCACCTCGGCGCCGCCGCCACCGTCGGTGCGGCGGAGCACCGCCTTCACCCGGGCGACGAGCTCAGCGGGGGAGAAGGGCTTGGTGACGTAGTCGTCGCCGCCGAGCTCGAGGCCGAGCACCCGGTCGACCTCGCCGTCGCGGGCGGTGAGGAAGATCACCGGGATCTGCGAGGTCTGGCGCAACCGCTTGCACACCTCGAGCCCGTCGATGTCGGGGAGGCCGACGTCGAGCACCACGAGCCGGGGGTGGTGGTTGCGCACCATCTCCAGTCCCGACTCGCCCGTCGCCGCCTTCATCACCCGGTAGCCCTCACGGGCCAGGTACAGGTCGACGAGGTCGGCGATGTTCGGTTCGTCGTCGACCACCACGATCGTGCCGCGTTCCATGGGCGTCATCGTCGCACGTCGGGTGCGGCGGATCGGTGAGCGTGGTGTGAGCGGAGTGTTATGGCGGGGAGCCGCCCCGGTGTGCCTCATAGGCTGGCGCCCGATGACGGTCCTCGACGACATCCTCGCCGGCAAGCGTGACGAGGTCACGATGCTGCACCGCCCCGCGGTGCGCGACCTCCTGCGCAAGGAGGCGCTGGCGGCACCGCCCACCCGCGACTTCGCGGCCGCGCTGCGTCCCGCGGGCGGGACCATCGGGGTGATCGCGGAGATCAAGCGCCGGTCGCCGTCGAAGGGCGACCTCGCACCGGATCTCGACCCCGCCGCCACCGCCAAGGCCTACGCCGCCGGCGGCGCGGCCTGCCTGTCGGTGCTCACCGACGGCCCGTGGTTCGGTGGCGCGGTCGCCGATCTCGAAGCCGCCCGCGGCGCATGCGACCTGCCGGTGCTGCGCAAGGACTTCACCGTCGACGAGGTGCAGGTCTACGAGACCCGGGCCATCGGCGCCGACGCGATCCTCCTGATCGTGGCCGCGCTCCCCGACGACGCCCACCTCGCCGACCTGCACGCGCTCGCCACCGATCTCGGCCTCGCGGTGCTGGTGGAGACCCACGACGACGCGGAGCTCGAGCGGGCGCTCGCCTGTGGTGCCCGCATCGTCGGCGTGAACGCCCGCAACCTGGGCACCTTCGACGAGGACCTCTCCGTGGGGGAGCGGCTCGCGGCCCGGTTGCCAGTCGACGTGATCGCGGTGGCCGAGAGCGCGATCCGTTCCGTGGAGGACGCCGAGCGGATGGCCGCCGCCGGGTTCGACACCGTGCTGGTGGGCGAGATGCTCGTCAAGTCTGACGATGCCACCGAGGCGGTGCGGGGCTTGGCATCGGTCACACGCCGTGGTCGCTGATGCGCTGATGCACCGCGCCTTCTGACACATCCTGTAGGGTCGCGGCTTCTCCATCTGCGGGAGGGCAGCCCGGTGTCGAAGTTCGCGCGTCGTTCGTTGTTGTTGGCGATGCTCGTCGCACTCGCCGTTCCGTTCGCGGCCACGGCGTCGTCGGCCCAGCAGGTCACGTTGGTGTCGCTCACCGTCGGAAAGACGGTCGTGGGTACGGGCACCGGTCCGTCCCAGGTCACCCTCGACTGCGTGGCCCAACCGCAGGCGAACGCTGCGGCCCTCGGCGACTTCTCGATCGTGTTCACGTTCGACGCCCAGGGCAAGCCGGTCTCCGCGACGAACCCCGCGGTCGACATCGTGGGCAACCAGTTCCGGTACATCGTGTCGCTCGTCGACGACACGGCCTGCACCTTCACCGAGACCGCCACGGGTGGGGCCACCAGCACCACCTGGGGCTGCGACTACGACTTCACCCCCGTGAAGATCCCGCAGGCCGAGCAGATCCAGATCGCCGGGTGTCAGGCAGCGTCGGGTACGGGCGTGGGCCCGGTGACGGTGTTGCTCCCGGGCGCCTTCGACGTGTCGGATCAGGACAGCACGGTCACGTTCACCAACACGTTCACGCCGGCACCGCCGGTCGTGCAGTCGGTCGCCGTGCAGCCCACCTTCACCGGCTGATCGTCGGTTCGTCGAGAGCGGGAGGGCTCCTCGTGTCGAAGTTCGCGCGTCGTTCCATGCTGGTCGCGGTGATCGCCGCCCTCGGCATCCCCTTCGCCGCGGCCTCGTCGTCGGCGCAGGTCGACACCATTGACACCCCGTTCACCCTGACGGTGAGGAAGACCGTCGTGGGGACGGGCACCGGGCCCTCGTCGGTGGGGATTGACTGCATCGGCAACGCCACGCCGGCCCCGGCCGCCACTCCGATGTTCACGTTGAACTTCGACGCCCAGGGCAACCCGACCACGTCCACGCAGATCGACCAGTTCTTCGTCATCGAGAACGGCGCGTGGGTGGGGGTCAGCCCGAGTGGTCTCGGCGGCTCGTGCACCGTCACGGAGATCGCGACTGGCGGCGCGACGAGCACCTCGTGGACCTGCGCCTACGACGCGACCGAGGTGGTCGTCCCGAAGGCTGCCTTCGTTCCCCAGGGTGCCGGCTGCGAAGCGGCGTCGGGTTCCGGCACCGGGCCCGCCACGATCGTGGTGGCGAGCAACTCCGTCGTGTCGGAGCAGGAGGCCACCGTGGTGTTCACCAACACGTTCGTGGCGGCGCCGCCGGTGGTGCAGGCGGTCGTCGTCCAGCCGGCGTTCACCGGCTGATCGTCAGTTCGTCGAGAGCGGGAGGGCTCCTCGTGTCGAGGTTCGTGCGTCGTTCCATGCTGGTCGCGGTGATTGCCGCGCTCGCCATCCCGTTCGCGGCCGCGTCGTCGTCGGCGCAGCAGCAGCCGAACAACTTCCACCTCGCGATCGGCAAGACGGTCGTCGGCACCGGCACCGGGCCGTACGAGGTCAACGTCATCTGCATCGCGCTCGCTCCGCTGCAGGACAACGAGCTCACGAGCGCGGCGGCCGGGGTGACGCTCACCTTCGACGCACAGGGCCACCCGGTGTCGGCGAGCGAGGTGTTCGTCATCGAGGGCGACCAGTTCGTCTACGACACCTTCCTGTCGGGACCGGCCGACTGCACCGTCCAGGAGACGGTCACGGGCGGGGCCAGCTCCACGGGTTGGTCCTGCGCGTACAGCGCCACGCAGATCCCGCAGGCCCAGGCGACCGCCGGGGGCTGCACGGCGGCTTCGGGCACCGGGACCGGGCCGATCCTCTTCCACTACGAGGGACCGGCCACGACCAGCGACGAGACCACGCAGATCGAGTTCACGAACACGTTCACGGTCGCTCCGCCCGTCGTGCAGGCGGTGGTGGTGCAGCCGGCCTTCACCGGCTGACCCGAATCCGCGGCACCGTCTCCGGTACCTTCGCCGGGTGCAACCGGCCGACCGTGCGACTCCCGAACTCGACGAGATCGTCGTCGTCGGTCGCGGCATCGCGACGGCGGTCCGGCCCGACGACGGCCTCACCGACCTCCAGGCTTCGGTGCTGCAGGCGGTCACGCAGGCGCTGACGGGCGTCACGCTCGACTACCCGTCACTCGAGCCGCTGGGGGCCGACGAGCTCGCCGCGGCCCTCGCCGGACGTGACGAGGAGTACCGCCGCCGCATCGTCCACCACATGCTCCTCGGCGAGCTGGTGCTGCGCCCGTTGCCGGAGGCGGTGGCGCAGCGGGTGGGCACGTACGCCGAGGCACTCGGGATCGACGACGAATTCGTGAAGGTGGCCCGGCGCTACGCCCAGGGTGCGTTCGGCCTGGCGTGGGTCGACCTGCGCCGCAGCGGGTTCACCGAGCACTGGGACGAGGAGCGCCTCGGTGCTCTGCACACCACCGCCGGCTTCGAGGGCCCCTTCGACGCCACCGGGCCGACCCGGAGCTCGAGGCGCGCTGGCAGGCGTTCGGCGATCTCCCCGAGGGCACGCTCGGGCGCACCATCTTCGACATGTACACCGGGCGGGGATTCGCGCTCCCGGGCAATCCGCACGGGGCGTCGGCGTTCATCGCCCAGCACGACTTCGTGCACGTGCTCGCCGACTACGGCACCAACCTCGAGGGTGAACTGGAGACGTTCGCGCTCGTCGGTCGCGCCGACCCCGACCCCAAGGGCTTCGCGTGGCTGGCCACGATGGTCGGGCTCTTCGAGACCGGGTACGTGCACGAGCAGGGGTTCTTCCAGGTCGACGTGCGCGACCGCCACCTCTCGGGGACGAGCGGCATGGGCGTGCGGCTGGCCGACGCACTGCGGCGCGGCAAGGCGGTCGCCGAGGGCTTCGGCACCGACCTCTTCTACGTCGACTTCCACGAGCTGGCCGACCAGCCACTCGACGTCGTGCGGGAGCGTTTGCACCTCCCGCCGAAGTCACCCGAGGCGATCGCGGCCGGCTCGTGCGGCCTGTTCGACGTCGCGGGCATGTCGGCCCGCCAGCGCGAGTTCGCCTCCGGCCAGGCCTGACCCCTTCAGCGCACGCCGAGGCGCTTCGCGGCTCGGTTGGCGGCGGCCGGCCCTGCGAGTTGGCGGAGCAGGAGCAGACCGTCGAGCAGCGCGATCACCGCTTCCGCCTCCTCGCGGCGGCGTTGCCGCGTGCCGGTGAGGTACCCGGCAGTCCAGTCGACCCAACTGGCGACCAGTTGCGGTACCAGGAGGTCGTAGGGGGAGCGACCGGCCGCGGCCATCCCGTTGGCCTCGAAGAACAGTGCGAACACCGGGTCGACAGCGGGGCGGGCCAGGATGGGCCATGCCTGGCGCGCCAGCGCGAGGTGGTCGGGAGCGGGTTCGTCGAACGCCCGGCCCAGGACCTCCATCAGCCGGGCGCCGACGAGGATGATCACCTCGGTCACGAGGTCGTCCTTCGTGGGGAAGTAGTAGACGACCATCCGGTCGCTCACGCCCAGGTGCTTCGCCACCCGACCGAAGGTCAGTTCACTCAAGCTGTCTCGGAGTGCGACCTCGAGCGCGCCCTCGAGGATGTCGTCGCGCGAATGCCGGTACCCCACGCCTTGAGCGTAGTGACTGCTACAGGTACCCTAGTCTGTAGTGGCCACTACAACTAGGGAGGCATGACGTGACGGTTGATCCGGCGAAGGTGCTCGGTGTGCTGCGGACCGGGGTGGGAATTCTCTCGTGGGCGAGTCCGGCTGGGGCGTGGCGGGCGTTCGCGCTCGGCTCGATCGACGGCGATCCGCGAGCGGGGTTGATCACTCGCCTGTTCGGCTCGCGCGACCTGGCACTCGGCGTCGCGGTCCTCTGCCCGGAGCCGACGGTGCGCCGAAGCGCACTGCAAGCCGGGGTGGCGATCGATTCCGTCGATGCCGTGGCTTCGGTGCTTGCGTTGCGAAAGGGCGCCCCGCGGTGGACCGCGCTCACCGCGGTGGCCGGCGCGACGTTCTTCGCCGCACTCGGGGCGGTGGCGCTGAAGCAGGAGCCGGAGCGGCCGGTCGCCGGGGTCAGCTGAGCGCGGGGAGGACCTCGCGGGCGATGCGCTCGAGCTCGGCAATGGTCGCGGCCGGCGTGTCGCGCAGCACGTGCACGTTGAGGTGGTCGACGCCGACGGCGGCGTACGCACGGAGGAACTCGACCTCGTCGCGGTCGCCGCGAGCCGATACACCACTCACCAGCATCAGCGCATCGGGATCGCGACCGGCACCGTCGGCCTCGCGCCGGACGGCGTCCCAGTGCTCCTGCAGGCGATCGGGCGACATCATCGCGGCGATCCAGCCGTCACCGATGCGGCCGGCGCGTCGCAGCGCGACCTCGCTGTGGCCACCCACGAGGACGGGGACCGGTCGCTGGACCGGACGCGGTTCGGGGTCCATCAGCGGGAGGTCGTGGAACTGGCCGTGGAACTCCACGAGGTCGCCCTCGGCGCACCACAACGTGCGCATGAGCTCGATGTGCTCGTCGCTGCGGGCGCCGCGCCGGTCCCACGGCATACCCATCGCGTCGGCCTCCTCCTGGAGCCAGCCGACACCGATGCCGTAGATCACCCGTCCGCCGGAGAGCACGTCGAGGGTGGCGACCTGGCGGGCGTTCATCACGGCGTTGCGGATCGGCAGCACGGCCACCGCGGTGCCCAGCTTGATGCGCGACGTCAGCCCGGCGACGAAGGTGAGCGAGGTATGCATCTCGTAGTTCGGCGCGAGCAGCCCCGACACCGCGTCGTCACCGATCGGAGCCGGCTTGCGGCCGAGCGTGTACAGCGAGTCGGTGTGGTGCGGCATGACCATGTGGTCGACGCCCCATAGCGAACCGAAGCCGAGCTCGTCGGCCGCGATAGCGAAGTCGCGCAGGAACGCGGGAGCAGCGAGCGCGCCGGTGTGGGGGAGCGACACGCCGAGCTGCATCGCCACGACCGGCCTCAGCCGTTCGCCCGCGCGATGGACGCGAGGATCGCGACCACCTCGTCGGGCTTGGAGAAGAACGGCGAGTGGCTGGCGTCGATCTCGACGACGGTTCCGGTGCGCGCCGCGTTGGCAGCCTGCACCGCCGGCGGCACCGTGCGGTCGTCGGTGCAGAGGATGTAGGTCGCCGGGATGTCGCGCCACGCGGCGCCCTGCACTATGTCGGCAAAGCTCTCGGTGCTCTGCGGGGTGAGCCGCGCGGCGGCGAAGGCGACGTCGTCGTCGGCGCAGTCGTGGTAGAAGATCGCGCGCACGGCGTCGTCGGCGACGCGCACCGAGGAGCCGTCGTCACTTGGCACGAACGACTCCGTGATGTGCATCTCGGCGAGCGTCTCGGGGTCGAGATCGACCGAGGCGCCGCCGATGCCCTCACCGTCGTCGGGCACCACCGCGGCGAGGTACACGAGGTGCGCCACATCCGGCCGGCCGGCCCCCGCCTCGGTGATCACCGCGCCCCCGTAGGAGTGGCCGACGAGCACGATCGGCCCCGGGGTCTCGTGCAGCGTCTCCCGCACGTGGGCGGCGTCACGGTGGAGCCCGCCGATCTCCCGGGTGTCGCCCACACCGTGACCCGGCAGGTCGACCGCCACCACCTCGATCCCCTCGGCGGTGAGGCCGTCGACCACCTTGGTCCAGCACCACCCGCCGTGGAACGCACCGTGCACCAGGACAACGCTCGCAGTCATGGGCGGGACACTAACCAGACCGGGTGCTGACGCGCCCCTTCCCTCTGGATACGCTTCGCCCGCGCCAGCCACACCGATCCTGCACCTGCCTGCGGCCGAGACCGAGGGGACCCGATGGCCCGATTCCTGCTCCGTGACGACCAGATCCCGAGTGCGTGGTTCAACGTGCTGCCGTCGCTGCCCGAGCCGCTGCAGCCGCCGCTGCACCCGGGCACGAAGGAGCCCGTCGGACCCGACGACCTCGCGCCGCTCTTCCCGATGGCGCTGATCGCCCAGGAGATGTCGGCCGAGCCCTGGATCGACGTGCCCGGCGAGGTGCTCGACATCCTGAAGCTGTGGCGGCCCACGCCGCTCGTGCGGGCGGAGCGCCTCGAGAAGATGCTCGGCACTCCCGCGCACATCTACTTCAAGGACGAGTCGGTGTCGCCGGCCGGATCGCACAAGCCCAACAGCGCGGTGCCGCAGGCCTTCTACAACAAGCAGGAGGGCATCAAGCGCCTCACCACCGAGACCGGCGCCGGGCAGTGGGGCTCCTCGCTCGCGTTCGCCTGCTCGCAGTTCGACCTCGAGGCGAAGGTCTACATGGTGCGCGCCTCGGCGCAGCAGAAGCCCTACCGCAAGATGCTCATGCAGACGTGGGGCGCCGAAGTGGTGGAGTCACCCGTCGACGACCCGAGCAGCCCCGGTTCGCTCGGCCTCGCGATCAGCGACGCCGTCCGCGACGCGGTCACGCGTGACGACACGCACTACACCCTCGGCTCGGTGCTCAACCACGTGGTGCTGCACCAGACCGTCATCGGCCTCGAGGCCAAGGAGCAGCTGCAGCTCGCGGGCGAGGGCCTGCCCGACGTCGTGATCGGCTGCTGCGGCGGCGGTTCGAACCTCGGTGGTGTCGCAATGCCGTTCGTGGGCGATGCCGGCGTGCGCCTCGTGGCCGTCGAGCCGATGTCGTGTCCCACGCTCACCGAGGGCACCTTCGAGTACGACTTCGGCGACACCGCGGGCATGACGCCGCTCATGCCGATGTACACGCTCGGCCACGACTTCATGCCGCCGTCGATCCACGCGGGTGGCCTGCGCTACCACGGCGACTCGCCGATCATCTCGGCGCTGGTGAAGGCCGGTCGCATGGAGGCCGTGGCCTACCCGCAGGGCAAGACGTTCGAGGCGTGCGTGCAGTTCGCCCGCGCCGAGGGCAAGATCCCCGCGCCCGAGACGGGCCACGCGGTGCGGGCCGCGATCGACGAGGCACTCGCCGCCAAGGAGGCGGGCGAGGAGCGCGTGATCCTCTTCAACTACTCGGGTCACGGGTTCCTCGACATGCAGGCCTACGACGACTACCTGGCCGGCCGTCTCATCGACGGATGACCGCCGGGTCACTCCGCGCGCACGTTGGTGGGCGTCGTCGCCGGATGGCGACGGCGCCACCACCAATTCCCGACCAGGTACGTGACGGTGGCGTAGGTCCACCCGAGCAGGATGTCGAAGAGGAAGTGGTCGGCGCTGTACATCAGCGTGAGGGCCATCGCCGCCGCGTACGCCACGAGCAGGACGCGCCAGCGGCCCGCGACGGGCCAGAGGAAGAGCAGCAGCAGGAACGGCCAGGCCGCATGGAGCGACGGCAGCGCGCCGACCGGGAAGGCGTAGTCGCTCTTCTCGCCGAACACCGCGGCGATCGAGTGCAACCCGAGTTGCGCCCACACCTCGTGCACTACGCGCACCGTGGACGCCATGTCGCCGCGCCGGCTCGCCAGCCACGGCGGGATGGCCGGGTACACGACGTAGGTGACGAAGCCGGCCGCCGTGAGCAGGAGGAACATCAGCCGGAACCGCAGGAACGCGGCGCGGTCACGGATCCAGAGCACCACCGCGACGGCGGGCGTCACGAAGAAGTGGCTGAGGTACACCGCCCACGCGAGCAGGTCGTACCAGTGCACCGTGCCCGGTACGTAGAGGGCGTCCTGGAGGCGCACCGTGGGCGACGTGCCGCCGAAGAGGTTCTCGTCGAAGCCCAGTTGGGGCTGCACGTGCGCGGCCCGCGACAGGGGCTCGGCGAGCTCGTGGAGCAGCAGGTAACCGACGAGCAGGAGGGCGATCGGCCACCAGTCGCGCACCGCGAGGAGGAGTGTGCGCGGCGCGGCGCGCAGCGCGTCCTCGCTCCGTGCTCCGGCGTCCATCGCCACGGTGGTCCCCACGTCCATGCGGAGGAGAATGTACGCAGATTTCGGGAGGGGGTCCGGTACCCTCGCCCTGATGTGGGTGAAGGTCTGTGGCATCACGAACGAGGAGGACGCCCTCCTCGCCGTCGCACTGGGAGCCGACGCGCTCGGCTTCATCTTCGCCCCCGGCAGCCCACGGCAGGTCACGCCCGAAACGGTCGCGACGATCCTCCACCGGCTCCCGCCCGGCGTGGTCACCATCGGGGTGTTCCGCGACGAGCAGAAGGAGCGGGTGGTCGAGCTCGTGAACACCCTCGGCCTCGGCGGCGCCCAGCTCCACGGCCGGGAACCGCTCTCCGACGTACGCTTCATCCGCCGGCGCGTCCCGTTCGTGATCCAGGGCTTCGCCGCCGGTGACCCCGCCCTGTCGGCGGTGGCGAACGGCCCGGTCGACATCGTCCTGATCGACGCCGACCAGCCCGGCTCGGGCACCGCCTTCGACTGGGCCCTCGCCGACGCGGTGCCGCCCGGCGTCCGCCTGCTCCTCGCGGGCGGGCTGCATCCCGAGAACGTCGCCGCCGCCATCCAGCGGGTGCGCCCCTGGGGCGTCGACGTCGCCACCGGGGTCGAGACCACGCCGGGCTCGGGTCGCAAGGACGCCCGCAAGATGCGCCGGTTCATCGAGGAGGCCCGGCGCGCCGGTGACGAGCTCGACGGCGCCGACTCCTGGGTCCCCGATCCCGCGGCCGCTCCGTACGATTGGATGTCCGACGGCGCGTAGGGCGCCCGTACGATGCTCTGCCAGGACTGCACCGGCGCGGGGTGAGCCCCTGCACCTCGACCCTCCCGGCCCCGAGCCGGTCGACCTCGGGCGCTTCGGCGAGTTCGGCGGGCGGTTCGTGCCCGAGACGCTCGTCCCCGCGCTGATCGAGCTGGAGGACGAGTTCCGCCGCGCGTGGTCGTCCGACGAGTTCCGGGCCGAGTACGCCGAGCTCCTGCGTTCGTACGCGGGCCGGCCCACCCCGGTCACCGAGTGTCACAACCTCTCGGAGCGTCTCGGCGTGCGGGTGCTGCTCAAGCGCGAGGACCTCACCCACACCGGGTCGCACAAGATCAACAACGTGCTCGGTCAGGCGTTGCTCACGCGCCGCATGGGCAAGAAGCGGATCATCGCCGAGACCGGTGCGGGCCAGCACGGCGTGGCCTCCGCGACCGCCGCCGCGCTGTTCGGCCTCGACTGCAAGGTCTTCATGGGTGCGGTCGACGTCGAGCGCCAGCGCCTGAACGTGTTCCGCATGGAGCTCATGGGGGCCGAGGTGATCCCGGTCACCAGCGGCAGCGCCACGCTGAAGGACGCGGTCAACGAGGCGCTGCGCGACTGGGTCGCCTCGGTGGAGTCCACGCACTACTGCCTCGGTTCCGTCGTGGGACCGCACCCGTACCCGTGGATGGTGCGCGAGTTCCAGCGCGTCGTGGGCGACGAGGCCCGCGAGCAGACGAAGGCGATCCTCGGCGACGTGCCCGACTACGTCGTCGCGTGCGTCGGGGGTGGCTCCAATGCGATCGGCACCTTCACCGGCTTCGTCGACTCCCGCTCGAAGCTCGTGGGGGTGGAGGCCGGCGGGCACGGGCTCGAGTCGGGCCAGCACGGCGCGTCGGTGGCGCGGGGCGTTCCCGGTGTCCTCCACGGTGCCCGCTCGTTGTACCTCCAGAGCGAGGACGGCCAGATCCTCGAGGCGCACTCCATCAGCGCCGGGCTCGACTACCCGGGTGTCGGACCCGAGCACGCGGCACTCGCCGCCGAGGGGCGCGCCACCTACGAATACGCCACCGACGACGAAGCCGTCGCCGGGTTCCAGCTGCTCTCGGTGACCGAGGGCATCGTCCCCGCGCTGGAACCGGCGCACGCGATCGGCTGGCTCGCCCGCGAAGCCGGGCGTTCGATCCCTCAGGGGTCCACCGTGCTGCTCACGCTCTCGGGGCGGGGCGACAAGGACGCTGCGCAGATCGCCGAGCGGCTCACCGGGGAGCGCATGGCATGACCTCCCTCCCCGTGGGGGCCCTGGAGGCCCATCTCCGTGCCCGGCGCGAGGCCGGCGCCAAGCTCCTGGTCCCGTACGTCACCGGCGGTCTGGGCGACTGGCGGGCCGTCGTGCGTGCGGTCGTCGACGCCGGGGCCGACGCCGTGGAGCTCGGCATCCCCTTCTCCGACCCGGTCATGGACGGCGTCACCATCCAGGCCGCGCCGGCCCAGGCTCTGGCCGACGGGGCGACGCCCGGCGGGATCATCGGTGAGGCCGCGGCACTCGACGTCGACGTGCCGCTCGTGGTGATGACCTACACGAACCCGGTCGGCCACATGGGGTACCGGCGCTTCGCAGCGGCACTGCACGACAGCGGCATCGCCGCGGCGATCCTGCCCGACCTGCCGCTCGACGAGCTCGACGGCTGGGCCGACGCCGCCGACGCCCACGACGTCGAGACCGTGCTGCTCGCCGCGCCCAACACGCCCGACGACCGCCTGCGCGATCTGTGAGCGCTCGCGGCGGCTTCGTCTACGGCGTGTCGCTCATGGGGGTCACCGGTGAGCGGGCCAGCCTCGCCGACCAGGCCGCCGGCATGGGGAAGCGACTCAAGGCCACCACCGACAAGCCGGCGCTGTTGGGCATCGGCATCTCGAACGCCGAGCAGGCGGTCGAGGCGTCGCAGTCCGCCGACGGCGTGATCGTGGGCAGCGCGTTGATGTCACGCGTCATGGAGGGCGGCGCCGACGCGGCGCACGAGTTCGTCAGCGGACTGCGGAGCGCGCTGGACCGCGTGATCAAGTACCTCGGTTCGAAGCGCCGGCTGGTGCCGGTGCTCGCTCGCCTCTGCGAGGCGGCCGGGGCCCGCACCGCGCTTCGACCTGTTCACCGGCACCACCCGCGCCGCGCAGTCGTTCAAGCTCACCGGTGCCCACGTCACCGCGGTCGACAGCGCGCGCTACTCGGAGGTCTTCGCCCGCTGCTACGTCGCGACTGACGCGACCGCGGTCGACAAGGACGCGCTCCGCGACGCGCTCGCCGCGCTGAACGCGCTCCCCGGTGTGCCGGGCTACTTCACCGACACGTTCTGCGTGCAGTCGCGCTTCTTCCAGCCGTTCAACGGTGAGCGCATCGACGCGATCCGCGACGCGATCGCACGCGACCACGCCGGCAGCGAGCTCGAACCCCTGTTGCTCACGAGCCTGGTCGAGGCGGCCGATCGCGTCGACTCCACCACCGGCCTGCAGATGGCGTACGTGAAGCAATGGGCACCGCGCTCGGCGCAACCGCTCGAACTGCGCCTCCCGGAGCTGCTCGCGGGCGACGGCACCGCGCTCCGTGGTGACGCCCTCGAGCTTGCCGCGATGCTCGCGCCCGTCGACCTCGCCTACCTCGACCCTCCCTACAACCAGCACCGCTACTTCACGAACTACCACGTGTGGGAGACGCTCGTCGCGTGGGACGCGCCCGAGCACTACGGCGTCGCGTGCAAGCGGGTCGACGCACGCGACCCGGCGACGCACAGCGCGTTCAACAAGAAGCGGGAGATGCCGGGCGCACTCGCGCAGGTGGTGGCCGACGTCTCGGCGCGGGTCGTGGTGCTCTCCTACAACGACGAGTCGTGGGTCACGCTCGACGACCTGCGCGACATGTGCGCGGTGCACGGTCACGTGGAGGTGCTGGCGTTCGACTCCGCCCGATACGTCGGGGCGAAGATCGGGATCCACGACCCGAGCGGGCGCAAGGTCGGTACGGTGTCGCACACCCGCAACCAGGAGTACGTGCTGGTCGCGGGAGAGCGAGCGGAGGTGCGGCGCCTGGTCGCCGCGGCAGAGGAGGTCGGCGGTGGCTGAAGCCGAGGTGCCCGAAGGGGCCGAGACGTTCGTGCGGGTCGACGACTGCGACCTGTGCGAGGCGGCCCGGATCACGCCCTGGTACCACGAGGACGAGATCTGCTGGATCGCGGAGTGCGAGATCTGCGAGGTGCCGATGGTGGTGTGGCGCCATCACGGCACCGAACCGCCGGCGGCGCACATGGACCACATGCACGCCAACCTGGCCCGGGTGGCCGGCGACCGGCTGACCGTCGAGCACTGGGTCGACGACAACATGCGCAACATCCCGGACCACTACCACGCCCACGCCCGGCCCAAGGGAGGGTTCTTCGGGCGGGGCTACCTTCGGTAGGGCAATCCCCCCGCCCCGGAGGTCCGTAGTCCCCTCATGTGGTCAGTATCCGACGATGCGCTGGTGGCGGGGCTCGCCACCGGGGACCAGGAAGCGGCGGCGGCGTTCGTCCGTCGCTTCCAGCGGCGCGTCTACGGCCTGGCCCGCACGATCATCCTCGACGACCGGGCGGCCGAGGACATCGCCCAGGAGGCCTTCGTCCGGGCCTGGAAGCACGCGGCGGCGTACGACCCGCGGCGGGGCAGTGTTGTCAGTTGGCTGCTCACGATCACCCGCAACCTGGCGATCGACGCGGTGCGGGTGCGCCGACCGGTCGCCTTCGACCCGGATGCTCTCCTCGCCCTCGACCCGGTGGCCGACGGTCCCGACCTGGCCGAGCTGGCGCAGCTGGGCGACGACACGGATCGTCTGCGGGCCGCGCTGGTGCGCCTCCCCGAGGAGCAGCGCCGCGCGATCGTGCTCGCCGGCCTGCTCGGCTACACGGCGCGGGAGGTCGGTGAGATGGAGTCGATCCCGCTCGGCACCGCCAAGACCCGCATCCGCACCGCGCTGATCCGCCTGCGCACCGCGCTCGTCGCCGAGGAGCGCACCGAATGAGCCCGCTCACCTGCGCCCAGGTCCGCGAAGCCGCACCCGAGCTCGCGCTCGGGATCCTCGGCGGTTCCGAACGCGCCGAGATCGTCCACCACGTCGACCACTGCGTGCGGTGCCAGGCGGTCGTCGCCCAGTACTCGGAGGCGGCCGACGCGTTGCCGCTCCTCGCGCCGGAGATCGAGCCGCCCGCGGGGTTCGAGGCGCGCACGCTGGCCCGGATGGGCGCGCCCAAGCGCCGGTCCCGCCGTCGGCTCCTCGTCGCGGCTGCGGTCGCGGCGGCGTTCGCAGCGATCCTCAGCATCACGGTGGTCCGGGTCGTGGAGTCGAACACCGGCGGCGACGAGGCCGCGCCGGTGGCCGTGGCGATGGCCGACGGCAGCGGGAAGATCCCGATCGGTTGGGCCTACGTGTACGACGGGGTGTCGGTCGCGATCGGTGTCGACTACGGCGTGGGCGTCCCCGACGGCGACTACACCGTGCGGGTGGACCCGGCGGTCGGCCCGGTGCACGATCTCGGCACGATCACGATCGAGCAGGGTCGCGGCTCCTTCACGGGCAAAAGCCCCGAACCGCTCACTCCGGGGTCCACGATCTCGATGATCGACGCCGACGGGAACCGGACGTGTCAAGGAACGGTGGCCTGACGCCGTTACGATCTCCACGGTTCCGGGCCGACTCCCCGACCCGGTCGAAACTCCTCGTGGAGGCAGGTATGCGCAGGCTCTGGATCATCGTGGCGGCGGTGTTGGCGTTCGGCGGGCTGGCGGTGATGGCGCCCGGTGCGGGTGCGGCCAGCGCGCCCAGCCCGAAGTTCTGCTCCGCGGTCGAGAAGATCGGCACCACGCAGTCGAACGCGAGCGACATCACGAAGCTCGCGTCGTCGTCCTCGCAGTTCAAGAACGCGGGCAAGTACGCGCCGGCGAACGTGAAGAAGGCGGCGAACAACATCGCCAGCGTGCTCGGTCAGGTGAAGAACATCATCAAGAACCCCACCGAGCTGGCGAAGTTCTACTCGACCAACGGGTTCAAGAACTACGGCAAGTCGATCGCGACGTTCTACACGTACGCCGAGGGTTGCACGGGCTGATCTCCCTTCGATCGCCACGGCGATCGAATCCTCGATACGACGCGACGCGGCGCAGCCCGTCGGAGCGAGACCTCCGGGTCAGACCTCCGACGGGCTGACGTCGTCCAGGCGCCGGTCGGCCGTCTCCGGCAGCCGCGGAACCACGAACAGCGCGGCGACGATCGTCGCGACCCCGCACACCGCGATCGCGGGCCCGAGCCCACCCATCACGTCCTTCAACTGGGTGGCGAGCACGAGGCCCACCGCGGAACCGGCGACACCGGCGACGAGCAGGAAGCCGTTCGACGTGCCGCGCACCTCGGTGGGGAAGAGCTCCGCGTCGAGCGTGCCCAGGGCGAGTCCCGCGCACGCCGCCGCGATGATCGAGACGACCGGCGTGATCCAGAGCAGCGCGCCCCCGCCGCTGAGGAAGAACGCACCCTGCGCCACCGTGGCGACGAGGAGCCCGACGATCGTGACCGGACGCCGACCGCGGCTCTCCGCCAATCGGCTGGCGAGCAGCACACCGATGATGCCCGGCAGGCCCGCGGTGACGGCGCGGAAGAGCGCGACGTCGGCGTTGCTGAAGTCGTGCGCGTGGGTGAGGTAGCGGTTCGTGAGCTGTGACGACGGAGCGCTGAACACGTTCGTGAGGAACGCGGCGCCGACGAGCAGCAGGAAGCGGGCGCGGTAGGCGCGGTCGAAGACCTCACGCACGCGACCGCGGTCGTCGGTGCGTTCGGCGATCTCCTCGTAGCGCTTCGTCTCGCGGAGGTTGCGGGCGAGGAGGGGGACGAGCAGCACCACGGCCGCGCCGATGCCGAAGGAGATGCGCCACCCGTAGTCGCCGAGGTCGGCAAGGGGCAGGAGGATCACCGCGAGCCCGAACCCCGCGCCGAGCGCGAGCGCGAACATCCCGGTCGCGAAGGCGCGGGCGCCGTCGGGCGCCTCCTCCACCGCGGCGATCCCGGCCACGACGAGCGCGGTGTTCACGAGGGCGCGCGTGCCGAGTTGCGCGCCGGTGAACACCTCGAAGGTGGGGGAGAGCGCCGACACGAGGTTGAAGGCACATGCGCCCACCAGCGCGACGAGGATCAGCCGGCGCCGGCCGAGGCGGTCGGCGAGCGCGATGGCGACGAGCGACACGAGGACGCCCGCGCGCGCGATCGCGAGCGCGGCGCCGAGCGCCTGGTCGGAGCGTCCGAACGCGCTGGTCACCGCGCCGCCGTTCTGCGACAGCAGCGCACCCGCGAAGTTCGCCAGCAGCGCGACCGCGGCGAGCGCACCGAGCCGACCCGCCTGCTCCGGGGTGAACGGCACCGGCGGGACGAGGGCCCACGGGCTGAGCGGGGAGGGCCCGCCCGTCCCTGCAGCGCGGCCTGGAGCCGCTCCTCGGCGTACGGCAGCGCCCGCCGGGCCCCGAGGTGCCCCTGGATGCGCAGGAACCACGTGAAGAAGGGCACCACGGCGTCGCTCACCGCGGTGAGCTGCACCTCCTGCACCCTGCCGGCGTCGTCCGGTGCGAAGCGCGCCTCGCGGCGCGACTCGGTGTCGGGCATGCCGACGATCGGGCCGTCCCACACCCCGTCGTCGCGTCGCTGCAGGTCGAGGGTGGCGGTGAGCGCCTGTTCGAGCGTGCGCGTGTCGGTGTCGACCGAGATCCGCACGGAGCGCTGCACGTGCGGCATGCTACGGGTCCCGAATCCCCCAGAAAGGGAGTGCCCCCATGGCCACGCTCGCCGCCGGCGACCGCGCCCCCGCGTTCACCCTCCTCGACCAGACCGGCAAGAAGGTCAAGCTGAGCGACTTCAAGGGCCGCAACGTCGTCCTGTACTTCTACCCGAAGGCCGACACGCCCGGGTGCACCACGCAGTCGTGCGCGCTGCGCGACGCCGAGCCCGACCTCTCGAAGCTCGACGCCGTGGTGCTCGGCGTGAGCCCCGACACGCCGGAGAAGCAGGCGAAGTTCGACGACAAGTACGGCCTCGGCTTCACGCTCCTCGCCGACACCGAGCACGAGGTCGCCGAGAAGTACGGCGTGTGGGGCGAGAAGGTCAACTACGGCCGCAAGTACATGGGCATCATCCGCTCGGCGTTCGTGATCGACGGCAAGGGGAAGATCGCCGGCGCGTTCTACAAGGTCTCGCCGAAGGACACCGTGCCCAAGGCCACCAAGGCCCTGCAGGAGCTGTAGCGAAGGTGGGCGCGGTCGAGCGTGCGTTCAACTACCGCAAGGTCGACGACCACATCACGACGTCCGGCCTGGTGCCGCCCGACGCGCTCGCCGAGCTCGCGGGCGACGGCATCGACGCCGTGATCGACCTCTTGCCCGCATCCGTCGACCACGCGGTCGCCGGGGAGGACGACATCGTGCGCGGCCAGGGCATCGAGTACGTCGCGATCCCCGTCGACTTCGACGCGCCCACGCACAGTGACTTCACCGAGTTCGTCGCGGCGATGGACGCGCACAACGGGCAGCGCGTCCACGTGCACTGCGCGGCCAACTACCGCGTGAGCGCGTTCTATGCGCTGTACGCGGAGCTGCGCGGCCGCTGGACCCGCGAGCAGGGCGAGGCGTTCGTCGCCGATCTCTGGGACCCCGCCGAGTACCCGGCGTGGTCACGACTCATGGACGAGGTGCGCGCCGACCTCAGCCGGTGAACCGAGGTGCGACCACGACGTCGGCGGCGGGCTGAGGCGCCGGGGTGCACGGGTGCGCGACGGCGAACCCGAGCACCTCGAACTCCAGGATGTCGTCGATGACGAGGTCGGCGACCTTCGTGTTCGCCCCGGTTGCGGGGTCGACGGTGAAGACCGAGGGGACGCTGCTGCCGTCGTAGCCCACGCCGTAGAGGGTGCCGGCGGAGTCGAAGTCGAGGCTCGAGAGACGGCCCACGGTGACCGGACCGATGTCGGTCGTGGCCGCGCCGGTCGAGGTGAGGTTCACGGACGCCAGCGTCTGCCCCGCGGGCGCGGCTGCATTCGGGCCGGACGGCCATGCGCTCTGACTCGCCGGCAGGAAGCCCGAGTGCGCGCTCACCGTCGAACCGGCGCACGAGGTCGCGAGCCCGTAGTAGACGGTGACCTCCTGCGGCACGTGGTTGACGTAGGTGAGCGAGGTCGGGTCGGCGAGGTTCAACCGGAAGAGGCAGAACGCGGAGCCGTCGCACTCGGGAGGCACCACGGTGGCCGCGGCGGTCGGCCCGCCGCTGCTCTGGGGGATCGGCTCTTCGCCCGCGGGCACCAGGTACGTGTAGGGCGTGCCGTCGTTCGCGAACGTCAGGTTGCCCTGGTCGAAACCGGGGCCGCCGAGGGGGAAGTCGCCGACGGGGCCGAGGTCGGTGGTGGCGCCGGTGGTCGGGTCGAACTGCACGAGGGTCGCAGTGGAGCCCACCTCGCCCTTCTGCACCCGCACGCCGTAGAGGGCGCTCCCGTCAGGGGTGAAGGCCAGGTCGAACACGCAGGCATCGCTCGACCACGAACCGAGGACCGTGGTGGCACCCGTGGCCAGGTCGACCCTCGCGAGCGCGCAGCCGTCAAACGCGATGATCGTGTAGCCGACGCCACTCGCCGCCGATGCCGGAGTCGTGGCGCCGATGGCGACCAGCGCGCTCACCGCGATGACCGCAGCGACCGCTGCGTGCGAGATCCGTCGTCCGAGCCTGTTCACGGCTGCCCTCCCGAATGACCGTGGAACGATAAGCGACGATCCTGGCACAAGTTGGGGTGCGCGCGTCGGATCGTGCGTTCAGGCGCCGACGGCGTGGAAGCCGCCGTCGACGTGGATCTTCTCGCCGGTGGTGGCGGGGAACCAGTCGGAGAGCAGCGCCACCACGGCCTTGGCGATGGGCTCGGCGTCCTTGAGGTCCCAGCCGAGCGGCGCCCGTTCGACCCACACCTCCTCGAACTTCTCGAAGCCGGGGATGCTCTTGGCCGCGATGCTGCGGTAGGGGCCGGCGCTCACCAGGTTCACGCGGATGCCCTGCGGGCCGAGGTCACGAGCGAGGTAGCGGGCGACCGACTCGAAGGCCGCCTTGGACACGCCCATCCAGTCGTACACCGGCCACGCGACGTCGTCGTTGTCGAAGTCGAGACCGACGATCGACGCGCCGCGGTCGAGCAGGGGCAGCGTCGCGACCGCGAGCGACTTCAGCGAGTACGCGGAGATCTGCATCGCGGTGGCGACATCCTCCCACGGGGCGTCGAGGAACCCGCCGCCGAGGCACGACTCGGGCGCGAACGCGAGCGAGTGCACCACGCCGTCGAGCTTGCCGCCGATGTTCCCGGCCAGGGCGCCCAGGTCGTCGTCGTTGGTGACGTCGAGCTCCACGATCTGCACGTCGGGATTCGGGAGACGCTTCGCCGTGCGCTCGGTGAGGCGCATGACCCGGCCGAACGAGCTGAGGATCACCTCGGCGCCCTGCTCCTGCGCGATCTTCGCAGTCGAGAACGCGATCGACGCGTCGTTGAGCACGCCGGTGACGAGGATGCGCTTGCCCTGGAGCACGGGAGGATCTCCTTCGACTTCTAGAGAGGTGAGTTCGAGTGGCGGCGGCTCGGGGTGAGCTCGCGCTTGGTGGAGAGACGGAGCAGCGCGTCGGCGATGGCGCGACGCGTCTCGCTCGCGGAGATGACGGCGTCGACGAAGCCACGCTCGGCCGCGACGTAGGGATTGGCGAAGCGCTGCTGGTACTCGTCCTCGAGGGCGAGTTGCTCACGGAGGCGTTCGTCGGGGTCGTCGATGCCGGTGAGCCGCTTCCGGTGGAGGATCTGCACCGCGCCCGGCGCGCCCATCACCGCGATCTCGGCGGTGGGCCACGCGATGCACCAGTCGTTGCCGAGGTTCTTCGAGTCCATGACGATGTACGCGCCGCCGTACGACTTGCGCATGATCAGACAGATCCGCGGCACGGTGGCGTCGGCGTACGCGTGCACGAGCTCGGCGCCGTGGCGGATCATGCCGCGCCACTCGAGGTCGCGACCGGGTTCGAACCCGGGCGTGTCGACGAAGGTGAGCAGCGGGAAGTTGAAGGCGTCGCACCACTGCACGAAGCGGGCGGCCTTGCGTGACGCCTCGATGTCGAGCGTGCCGGCGCGGAACATCGGCTGGTTGGCGATGATGCCGACGGGGCGGCCGTCGACCCGTCCGAGGCCGGTGACCATGTTCGGCGCGTAGTTCGCACGCAGCTCGAGGAAGGAGTCGTCGTCGAGCACGTCGCGCAGAACGGTGCGCACGTCGTACGACGCAGTGGGCCGATCGGGGACCGCGCTCGCGGCGCGCTCGCAGTCGCGGTCGACGGGGTCGTCGCAGTGCAGCACCGGCGGGTCGGCGAGGTGGTTCGAGGGCAGGTACTCGAGGAGGTGCTCCAGCGCGAGCATCGCCTCGTCCTCGTCGGTCACGACCATCGACGCCACGCCGCTCTCCCGGTCGTGGACGGATGCGCCGCCGAGGCGCTCGGGCGTGATCTCCATGCCCGTGATCTGCACGACCACGTCGGGACCGGTGACGTACGCGTAGGCGTCGGACGTCATGATCACGTGGTCGGCGATGCCCAAGAGCAGCGCGGGCCCCGACACTGCCGGGCCCACGAGCACCAGCACGATCGGCACCACACCCGAGGCGTCGGTGAGTGCCTTGGCGATGCGGCCCCACGCGTGGAGGGCGCTCACACCCTCCTGCACGTCGGCGCCCGAGCTCGCGATGCGCCCGACGACCGGGAGACCGAGCTCGACGGCGAGCTTCACCGTGCGGGCGATGGCGTCGCCCTCGGCGGTGCCGATGGCGCCCCGGTGCTTGCCGCCGTCGAGGCTGAACCAGGCGATCGTGCGCCCGTCGAGCTCCCGCAGCGGCGCGTCGACGGTGTCGGAACGGCGCCCGAAGACGGAGTGGGCGCCCCCGTGGACGTCACCCCTCGGCCGGTCCCAGGATCAGCGTCGCGTTGTGCCCGCCGAAGCCGAAGGAGTTCGAGATCACCGGCTTGCGCTCCACGGGCCGCGGCTCGCCCGCGACGACGTCGAGGTCGATGTCGTCGCCGAGGTTGTCGAGGTTCGCGGTGGGCGGGACCAGTCCGTCGCGCAGCGCCATCAATGAGATGACGGCCTCGGCGGCACCCGCACCGGCGATCATGTGGCCGGTGACACCCTTGGTGGACGTGACCGGCAGGCGCCGCTCGCCGAACACCTTGCGGATGGCCTCCGCCTCCCCGGCGTCGTTGAGCGGGGTGGAGGTGCCGTGCGCGTTGACGTGGCCGATGTCGTCGGTGGCGAGACCGGCGTCGTCGAGCGCGAGCTGCATGCACGCGGCTGCGCCCGCACCCCCGGGCGCCGGCGCGGTGATGTGGTGGGCGTCGGCGTTGCGGCCGTAGCCGAGCACCTCGCCGTAGATGGTGGCGCCGCGGGCCACCGCCCGCTCCATCGTCTCGAGCACGGTGAAGCCCGAGCCCTCGGCGATGACGAACCCGTCACGCGCCGCGTCGAACGGACGCGAGGCGAGCTCGGGGGCGTCGTTGCGGGTGCTCATCGCACCCATGCGCGCGAACGCGGAGACGGTGAGCGGCGTGACCGGCGCCTCGGTGGCCCCGGCCACCACGACGTCGGCGCTGCCGTCACGCACCATGCGCAGACCCTCGCCGATGGCGTTGGCGCCCGCCGCACACGCGGTGGACACACAGAGGGCCGCGCCCGTGAATCCGTACCGGATCGAGATCATCCCGGCCGCGGCGTTGGGCATCATCATGGGGACGAAGAACGGGCTCACCCGGCTCGCACCCCGCTCGAGGAAGGTGGCCTCGTTGGCCTCCATCGTCTCGAGACCACCGACGCCGGTAGCGGCGATGACCGCCACGCGGCTCGGGTCGGCTCCGAGCTCGCCGGCCTGCTCGAGCGCGTCGGCGGCGGCGCCGAAGCCGAGCTGCGTGAAGCGGTCGACGCGGCGCACCTCCTTCGGCCCGAAGTACTTCTCGGGGTCGAGGTCGAGGACCTCACCCGCGAACTGGACCGGGAGCTCCGACGGATCGAAGCGCTGGATGCGCTTCGCGGTGCCCTTCCCCGCGCAGACGGCATCCCACAGCGCGTCGACGGTGACCCCCGCGGGGGTCTTGACGCCCATGCCGGTCACGACCACCCGGGGGCGGCCGCGTGCATCGAGGAAGGTCGGGTCGGTCATTACTTCGCGTCGACCTTGCCGATGACGAGGTCGACGGCCTGGCCGACCGTGGCCACGTTCTCGAGGTCCTCTTCGGGCACCGAGATGTCGAACCGCTCCTCGAGGCCCATCACGAGCTCGACGAGGTCGAGGCTGTCGGCGTCGAGGTCCTCCTTGAAGCGGGCGCCCTCGACGACCGCGTCGGGGTCGACGCTGAGCACGTCCACGGCGACCTCTCGCAGTGCGACCAAGACTTCTTCCCGTTCCATGTTTCCTCCAGTAGTGGTTCGATCTGTTCCGCACCGGCCGGATCGGGCCCGTCGGTGCTGCGCAAGGATCGCGCGACTCAGTGCCCCATGCCGAGCCCGCCGTCGACCGGGACGATCGCCCCGGTGACGTAGCCCGCGATGTCGGAGCAGAGGAAGGCGATGACGCCGCCCACCTCCTCGGGGGTCCCGAGGCGCCCCAGCGGGACGGTCTGCTCGGCCCAGGCGCGCCAGTCGTCCGGCAACCCCTCGGTCATGGCCGTCACGATAGGCCCCGGAGCGACGATGTTGGCGGTGATCCCGCGGCTGGCGAGCTCCCGGGCCGTCGCCCGGGTGAGGCCGACGAGGCCGGCCTTCGCCGCCGAGTAGTTGGCCTGACCGGCCTGGCCGGTCTGGCCGCTCACCGACGACACGTTCACGATGCGGCCGAACCGGCCCTTCATCATCTTCGGCGTGGCCCGGCGGATGGTGTGGAACGCCCCGGTGAGGTTGGTCTGGATGACGTCGCCCCACTGCTCGTCGGACATCCGCATCAGCAGGCCGTCGCGGGCGATCCCCGCGTTGTTGACGAGCAGCTCCACGTTGCCGAGGCCCGCCTCGATCTCCTTGAACGCCGCGTCGACCGAGTCGGCCGACGCGACGTCGGCCTGCACGGCGAGGCCCTCTGAGCTGGTCGCACGGATGGCGGCGAGGGTCTCCTGCGCTCCGTCCTTGTCGGACGAGTAGCAGATCGCCACCCGGTGCCCGGCTTCCGCCAGCGCCACTGCGGCGGCGCGGCCGATGCCGCGCGAACCCCCCGTCACGAACGCAACCCTGCCTGTCACTTCACTTCCCCTTCGGGTGGCCCCAACGCAGCAGGGCGCTCGCCCACGTCATCCCGGCGCCGAAGCCGCTGAGCAGCACGAGGTCGCCGTCCTGGAGTCTGCCGTCGTCGGCGGCCTCGGCGAGCACCAGGGGAATCGAGGCGGCGCTCGTGTTGCCGTAGCGCTCGATGTTCACCAGCGTGCGCTCCATGGGCATGCCGATGCGGCCGCACGCCGAGTCGATGATGCGGATGTTCGCCTGGTGGGGCGCGAACCACTTCACGTCTTCGATCGGGACGTCGGCCCGCTCGAGCGTCGCGGTGGCGGTGTCGACGATCACCCGCACGGCCTTCCGGAAGACCTCCGGGCCGTTCATCGTGATGAAGTGCTCGCGGGCGTCGACGGTCTCGTGGGTCGCCGGCTTCCGGGTGCCGCCGGCCGGGACCTCGAGGATGCTGGTGAGCGAACCGTCGCAGCCGAGATCCCAGGCGAGGATGCCGGGGGCCGGGTCGGCACCGGAGCCGTCGTCGTCGATGCGGGAGATCACGAAGGCCGCGGCGCCGTCGCCGAAGAGGATGCAGGTGCCGCGGTCGAGCGGGTCGACGACGCGGGAGAGCGTCTCGGCGCCGACGACCAGCACGTGGCGCAGGTTCCCCGTGGTCAGCATCGAGGCGCCGACCACCAGTGCATAGACGAAGCCCGCGCAGGCGGCGTTGAGGTCGAACGAGCCGCACCGCAGGCCGATGCCGTCACCGACGAACGAACCGGTGTGGGGGATGATCTGGTCGGGCGTGGTGGTCGCCATGACCATGAGGTCGATGTCGCCGGGGACGAGGCCGGCCTTCTTGATGGCGGCGGCGCCGGCGGCGACGGCCAGGCTCGACGTGGTGTCACCGTCGAGGGCGAAGCGGCGCTCCTTGATGCCGGTGCGCTCCGTCACCCACTCGTCGGTGGTCTCGACCCGCTGCTCGAGGTCGTGGTTGGTGAGCACGCCTTCGGGCAGGGCAGTGCCCCACCCGGTGATCGCGAAGTCGATCTGGGCGTTGTTCGAGTGGTGCACCTCAGGCGACGCGGAGCCACGCGACGGGCTGGCCCTCGCGGAGGCGCTCACCCTTGTGGACCAGCATGCCGACGAGGCGACCCGAGAACGGGCTGCAGACCGGGGTCGACGTGCCGGGGCCGTCGAGGTGGCCGACGGTCTGGCCGGCATCCACCTCGGTGCCCTCGTCCAGGTCCTCCAGCGGGCGGAACACGCCGACGGTGGGGGAGACGATCATCCGCTCCGGGACCAGCAGCCCTTCACCATGGGTCAGCAGGGCTTCCATCAGTGCACCTCCGGGGAAAGGGTGAGGTCGTCGGGAGTCGAGATGTTGCGGACGGTCACGCCGGGCGCGGCGCTTGGCCAGCGCGGCGAGCATCGACCCGTGACCGACCTCGAGGAAGGTGGTGGCGCCGAGACCGGTGAGGGTCTCCATGGTCGTGCGCCAGCGGACCGGCACCGACACGTGACGGGGGAGGCGGGTGCGCCAGCCCTCGGCGTCGGGGTGGGCGACGGCGTCGTCGTTGGAGACGACCGGCGCGGCGGGCACGGTGAAGTGCATGCCGGCGACCTCGGTCTCGAGCGCCGCAGTGGCGTCGGCCATCAGCGGGGTGTGGAACGCGCCGCCCACGTTGAGGGCGGTGACCCGTCGCACGCCGATCTCCTGCGCGTGCGCCGTGCCCTTCTCGAGCCCCTCGGGCGTCCCGGCGATCACGACCTGACCGGGGGCGTTGTCGTTCGCCACCCAGCACGAGTCGGGGGCGACGGTGCACGCCTGCTCGGCCTGTTCGGGCGTCGCGCCGAGGAGTGCGGCCATCTTGCCCGGGTGGGCGTCGGCCGCGGCCTGCGTGAGCTCGGCGCGGCGGGCGGCGAAGCGCACGCCTTCCTCGACGGTGAGCACCCCGGCGGCGATGAGTGCGGTGACCTGCCCGAGCGAGTGGCCGGCGAACGCGACCGGCGCCTCGTCGAGGGTGGGCTCGAGCGCGGTCCAGGCGACGAGCGAGGTGAGCAGCACCGCGAGCTGTGCTTCGCGGGTGCGGGTGAGCGCCTCGGCCGGGGCCGTGGTGACGAGCTCACCGAGGGGCTCGCCCAGCGCCGCGTCGGCGGCGTCGATCACGCGCCATGCGGGGTGGTCGCGCCAGGGCAGCGCCATCCCTGGCTGTTGGGTTCCCTGTCCGGGGAAGACGACTGCGATGCCCACGTGGCTCAGAACACTCCGGTGATCGATCGTTGTGGCAGTCTCCGACTGCGACCCATCCCCGGTGGTTACATCGAAGTTGCGTCGCGGTGAACTGCCTCCGATGGAGTGAAGCGCACTACTCGCCGGTAACGCTTGTTACTCGCGGGTAGAGCCCAAGAATGGTGAACGGGGTCAAACAGATGCACGAGAAGTCCGCCGAATTGGTCGCCCTGCTGCCGCACCGGCCCCCCTTCCGTTTCGTCGACGCGGTCGAGGAGTTGGAGGCGGGCGTCTCGGTGACCGCCACCTACCAGGTGACCGGCGACGAGGACTTCCTCGCCGGGCACTTCCCGGGCAACCCCGTCTTCCCGGGCGTGATCCAGCTCGAGGCGCTCGCGCAGGCCGGAGCGATCGCGCTCCTGGCCGACGAGCGCTACGCGGGCAAGCTGCCGCTCTTCGGCGGCGTCGAGAAGGTGCGGTGGCGGCGGATGGTCCGGCCCGGCGACACGCTCACGCTCCAGGTCACGCTCGAGCGGCTGAGTGCGCGCGGTGGCTGGGGCGCCGCCAAGGCCACGGTCGGCGGCGAGACCGCCTGCGAGGCGCGGCTCTTCTTCGCGATCGGCTGACGCGTCTACTCGTCGGGCTCGTCGTCGAGCTTCGCGAGGTCGGCGTAGGTCGCGTCGGGATCGGTCTCGTCGTCAGGGCCGTCGGGCACCGGCGAGATTCGGTGGTACTCACCCGTCGGCTCGTCGGGGTCGCGGTGGAGGAGCAGCTTGGCCTCGTCGGACTTGTCGAGCTTCGGTTCGGCGCGCACGGCCTTCCACGGCGCCACGATGATCAGCACGAGGACGACGACCGCGAGCGCCCCGACGATGACGAGGAACGCCGTCATCGGTCACACCGGGCCGGAGAAGTGCGGGGGTGCATGCCGGACATGATCGCGCACGCGCGACACTTGCCCGGCAACCGTTGTGGGAGCAGGCGTCGCGGAGGTGCCTGCCGAGGGAGAGGACGAAGCGACGAAACGGAGTGTCCTCGTCCGTCGGCTGCTGTCCGTGCTCGCGCTCACGGTCGTCGTCACCGGCCTGGCGGCGCTCGGCCTGAACAACTCGGTGTTCGCCGGCTTCCAGCGCCGCGCCACCGACTCGCTCTTCCCGGCCGCCCCCGACAGCGATGCCGTCGCCGTCGTCGGCTTCGACCGCGCCACCATCTCCGACCCGAACCTCGGCAACCCGCTGCCGCGCGCCAAGGTCGCCGAGCTCATCACCAAGCTCGACGAGCTGGGCGCGAAGGCGGTGGCCTTCGACGTCATCTACTCGAGCGAGCGCGAGGACCAGGTGGCGGGTGACGCCGCGATCGCGAAGGCCGTCGACGCCGCCAACGGCAACGTCGTCCTCGGGACCGAGGCGCTCCTCGCCCCTGGAGGACGGCGGCGTCGCCGTCGCGAAGACGCTCACGCCCTACGCCAAGGGTCTGGTGGAACCGTTCTCCGACGGCTCGTTGCAACACCCGTTCACGCCGGCGCACGTGCAGGTCACCGCCGACACCACCGACGGCATCAACCGCACGATCCCCATGGTGATCGAGGCGCCCGACGGCAGCTTCGTGCCGGCGCTGTCGCTCGCGGCCGTGATGAAGTACCGGGGCCTCGACGGTCCGGTGACCGTGCGCCCGAACGGCGTGCAGATCGGCGACCGGCTCGTGCCCACGGGCAAGGCGAAGTCGCTCACGCTCAACTTCACCGACAAGCTCTCCACCGCGCAGAGCGCCGAGGTGATCTCGGCCGCCGACGTGATCAACGGCACGGCGAAGAAGAGCGACATCGCCGGCAAGATCGTCTTCGTCGGCGCGATCGACTCCACCCTCGGTGACCAGCGGCTCGCGCCCGTGAACAAGTCGACGGGTGTGCCGGGGGTGCTGCTGCACGCCAACGCGGCCAACACGATGCTCACGGGGAACTACCTCGACCCGGTGAGCAACGCGCGCACGTTGATGTGGGTCGCGATCCTCACCGCACTCATCGGCACGGCGGTGCTCGTGCTCCCGCTGTGGATGTCGGTGATCTTCACGTTCCTCGTGGGCTTCGGCTACATCGTCTTCGCGTTCATCCGCTTCAACCAGGGCCAGGTGTTCAATTTCGTCTACCCGACGATGGCGGTGGTGCTCGCGTTCGTCGGTTCGCTCGGCCTGCGGTACTTCCTCGAGACCCGACAACGGAGGCGCGTCACCGCGCTGTTCTCGCAGTACGTGCCCGAGGAGGTGGCGAAGCGACTCGTCGACCAGGACCTCGCGGCGCACGCGTCCGAGGGCGAGCGCCTCGACATGACGGTCCTGTTCTGCGACCTCCGAGGGTTCACCGCGCTGTCGGAGAACCTCGAGCCGTCGGTGGTCCGGACGATGCTCAACCACTACTACGACAAGGTCACCGACCTCGTCCTGGAACGGTCGGGCACCCTGATGAAGTACGTGGGCGACGAGGTGTTCGCGATCTGGGGCGCCCCGCTCCCCGACGAGGACCACCCGGCCCACGCCCTCGAGTGCGCCATCGCCATCCAGGCCCTCACCCCGCAGCTCAACGTGGAGCTGCTCGAGATGGGCTGCCCGGAGGTGTCGTTCGGCATCGGGCTGAACTCGGGGGAGGCGGTCGCGGCCCACTTCGGTGGCGGCCGCCGACGCCAGTACGACGTCGTGGGCGACACGGTCAACGTGGGCGCCCGTCTGTGTTCGCAGGCTGGCAGGGGGGAGATCATCCTCTCCGACCAGGTCCTCCAGCGGGTCCCCCACCCGCCGGAGGTGGAGCCCGTCGGACCGGTCACGCTGAAGGGCGTGAGCCGGGAAATCAGGCTCTGGCGAGTGGTGGGTACGAATTGGACTAACGTTGACCGATCTGATGTCGTGGCGGTGGGGAGCGCGGCGGCGTCCGATGGGGCAAACGATCCTGCTCGAGGGCCAGGAGATTCCCGGAGGAGCCAAGAGTGATGTCTGCGGTGGGGCGTAACGAGACCCGGCGGAACCACGTTCGACTTGCCACGCAGCGTGGTGGCCTGGCTAGGATTCTGGCCGTGGCGGCACTGTGCGTGGCGACCCTGGTGGCGGTGGGCGCACCGGCCGGGGCGAAGACCGCGTCGAAGAGCAGCGAAAAAGCCCTTGCGACGCTCAAGATCACTGCCGATGGTGTCTCGGTGAAGAAGAAGGGCGCTTCCGACTACACCGAGGCCAAGGACGGTCAGACGTTGTCGCAGGGCGACAGCATCAAGACCGACGCCAGCGGCACCGCGGAGATCGACTACACCGACGGATCGCTCACGCGCCTGAGCCCCGCCACGATCTTCACGCTCACGAAGCTCTCGAACGAGCGCGGCGGACGCCAGACCCAGGGCACCCTGTCGGTCGGCGAGACGTGGAACCGGGCCGCCAAGGTCTCCGAGACCGGTGAGTTCTCGGTGAAGGCCGGTGGCACGACCGCGGCCGTGGAGGGCACCGCCTTCATCGTGAAGTGCGTGCCCAACTCCGACCCGAGCGCCAAGACCGCGAGCTGCACGGTGCAGGCCGTCGTCGACAACATCGATGTCACGAGCGACGCCTGGGACCTCGCGAACTCGACGGACGCGAACTAGGCAGTCATGACCACGCTCCGTCGCCGGACCGACCGGCAGGCTGAACACAGGGGGAGGGCCAGCCGTTTTTCCGCGGTCGTCGCGGTGCTGCTCGCGCTCTCCGTGATCGCGGCGGGCTGCGACAGCTCGTCCGACTCGTCCTCCTCGAAGCCGAAGTCGTCGGTGAAGGGGGCGGAGGCATCCCGCGTCGCGTACACGCCGGTCGGCCCGGAGATCGCGGTCGGGGAGTACGTGGCGTCGCTCGGGCACGAGTACGCAGGCCCCTGTGACCTCGCGACGCTCCCGCGCGACGAGGGCAAGTGGTGCTCCACGCTCGTCGAGTCGAAGAGCACCGACAACCAGAAGGTGTACGACGTCGGTCCGGTCGGCGGGAAGGCCGAGAAGACGATCACGCTGAAGCGCCGGGGTCAGCAGCTCCTCGTGCCCGGCGAGAACGTCCCGGTCGAGAACGGCGACATCGGCGACGTCGGTCGTCTCACCTACGAGCAGCTGCTCGCCGACCAGTACGTCACCGACAACCTCAAGAAGGACCTCGCCGCGGGCATCGGCAAGGGCATCTCCGAGCTCGACGGCGTCGCCGGCGCGGTCGTCGGCCGTGACAACGGCACGGGCGGCAACGCCGGGAACGGTGGCAACGGCGGGAACGGCGGCACGAACATCATCACCAGCCCCGGCAACACGGTCGACGCCAACGGCTACCCGGTCACCGGCGGCATCGTCGTCGACCAGCCCACGGTCGCAGGTGACGTCGTCTTCCGTGGTACGGGTTGCGCGGCGAACGAGCCGCTCACCGTCTACTTCGACGGCACTCCGATCGGCACGATCGCGGCCGGCACCACCGGCGACTTCGCCGGCCAGGTGGCGATCCCCTCGGGGACGTCCGCCGGCACGCACGTCGTGACGATCAAGGGCGCCACCTGCGAGAGCACCTTCACCGTCGACGTCTCCGGCCAGCTCGCCTTCACCGGTTCGTCGTCGCACACCTCCACGTTCGTGCTCGGCGGTGTCGCCGCGATCCTCGTCGGTCTGGTGCTGATCCTCGCCACCCGTCGTCGTCGCCGCCAGCTGCACCTGATCAGCACCGGCGCCGGGAGGGCGTGACCGCACCATGAGCTTCGGGCACGATCTCGACGTACGCGTGCAGTTGTTGCAGGGCGTCTGGCTCTTCACCGGCTGCTCCGACGACGAGCTCGGCCGGATCGCGGCGGCCGCGGTGCCCCGCACCGCCGACGCCGGTGAGCAGATCACCCGCGAGGGCGAACCGGGCACGGAGTTCTTCGTCGTCGTCGAGGGCGACGCGGTCGCCACGGTCGAGGGCCACAAGGTCGGTTCGATCGGCGCCGGCGGGTTCTTCGGCGAGATGGCACTGATCGACGGCGGCGAGCGCGTCGCCACCGTCGTGGCCTCCTCGCCGATGGAGCTCCTGGTGCTCTCACGCGACGACTTCAACGAGATGCTGTCGATGGCGATGCCCGAGGTTGCCCCCAAGCTGCTGGCGGTCGTCGGCGCGCGCATGCGCGCGATCGAGAACAGCACCGGCGTCCAGTCCACGCTGGGGCTCTGAACCTGCGCTGCACCGCGGCGCTCGGCGACAAGGGGGGCACATGGGCAGGAGCAGGTTCGGCCTGACCGCGTTGGTGGTGGTGAGCAGCGTGCTGCTCGCCGCGTGCGGCGGTGACGACTCCTCGGAGGCGTCGAAGGCGACGACCACCACGAAGGCGACCACGACGACGGCGGCGGCGAGCACGACCACGACCGCGCCGCCGACCACCGTGCCGCCGACCACCGCACCACCCACCAC
>JAXLRL010000026.1:0-60423 GCA_046331125.1 Acidimicrobiia bacterium | reverse complement strand
GAACCGATTCGGAGGGTGCAGTTCCTTCCGACACCGCCTACCACGTCGCAGCCATGAGCGCGATTGCGATGGGTTGTCACTCGCAGGCGGGTGAGTCCTGCGAGTGCGCGCCACGCCAGTGCGGCAGTTCTGGCGAAGCTACTTTCCCGTTGCTTCGGCGACTCGTTGACCATCCACGTCGACTACGAAGGAGTTGGCCTGGAGCCCTCCGTACACACGCGGTCGCACCTTGGTGATCTCGACAACGTGATCGCCGATCTGTTCTCGCCAGACCGTCCGGGTCCGCAGCGAGAAGTGCGCGGAGAGCCGCCAAGGGCTTTGCAGCACGCGCTTCCGGTCCCCGACTTGAAGCTCGGCCCTGCCCGTCACGTCGTTGCGGGTGAAGACGGCTGGCGACCCATCGACGTCGAACCGCAACTCCATCAGGCAAGACCTCCAGCCGCAGTCATGTGGGCTTCAGGCACGCATAATGCCCGCTCGGGAGCGGTTACACGAGCCCGCCCAGCATGTTGCTCGGGCTCGACGTGGTTCACTGGCCGGCGTGAGGATCGTCGTGGTGTCGGATACTCATGTGCGGGACCGGGCGTTGAGCGACGAGTCGTCCTTGGGTCTTCCTGCGGCGGCGGTCGACGCCATCGACGGCGCCGATCTGGTGCTGCACTGCGGCGACGTGGTGGAGCCGGAACTGCTGGCTCGGCTGGGCGCCCGCAAGCCGTTCCATGCGGTGCTCGGCAACAACGACGCCGCGCTTCGCGGCGCGCTCCCCGAGCGGTTGCTGGTGGAGGCCGATGGTGTGCGCATCGGGATGGTGCACGACAGCGGTCCCACCAAGGGGCGGGCCGCGCGCGTCCACCGCATGTTCCCCGACGCTGACGTGGTGGTGTTCGGGCACAGCCACATGCCGGTGAACGAGATGGGCGTCGACGGGCAGTGGCTCCTGAACCCCGGCTCCCCCACTCAGCGCCGTCGCTCCCCCGCGCACACCGTCGGTGTGATCGAGACCCGCGACGGCGCGTTCTGGAACGCGGAGATCGTCGAGGTCTGATCGGCGAGGTGTGATCAGGATCCCGTGTAGTCGGGCTTGCGCTTCTCGCCGAAGGCCGCGGCACCCTCGTTCACGTCGTTCGACACGAACGCGATCGACGAAGACATCGCCTCGAACAGGGCGGCCTCCTGGAAGCCGCGCCGCGCCATCGTGTTGATGGTGCGCTTGATCGACTGCACCTCGGACCGTTCGCCTGCCGTCCGCGGGCCGAGCTCGGCGCGTGCTCGTCGAGATCCTCAGGCGACCACTTCCTGCACGAAGCCGTGCGCAGCTTGTGCTGACGTCGAAACGCCGACCGGTCGGCGCGAGCAACCAGGTGTTGCCCGCGCCGACCTCGAGGAGCCATGCGCATGTCGGCACCCGCGATACCGGGATGCCGAGGTGGCCGGCCTGCAGGAGCAGGGCCACCGCGTTGTCGGCGGCGATGCGGATGTCACCGAGCAGCGACACCTCCATGCCTGCGCCCAGGCGGTAGCCCCTGGATCGCGACGACCACCGGCTGCGGCAGGTCGCTCACCTGGTAGCGCTCGAAGGATGCGGGCCCGCTCGGCTTGCGCACCTGCTCGGCGGGCGACCGACCGGCGTGGCGCTCGTCGAGCGGTCGGTCTCGGGCTTGAGGTCCTCGCCCTGCTGGCGCAGCCTGCCCCGGAGCACGGCAGCACGGATGTCGGGGTCGAAGCGCAGCTCGTCGGCGATGCGCAGAGTGCGTTGGTGGCGCCCCACCCCGCGTTCAGCTTCTCGGGACGGTTGAGCGAGACGATCGCCACCGGCCATCCGCGACAAGGTCACGAAGGGCTTGCCGGCACGGTCGACGATCGGGTCCTGGGTCAGGTCCTTCAGCACCGCGAGAGGATCACCCGCCGCGTCCGACTGCGCAAACCCGGATCCGGCGTCACGGAACTAGGGTCCTGCCCGTTCCCGCGCACACCGGAGTGGATCCATGCCGATCGCCATCACCGACGACCACCTCGCCCTCGCCGAGGTCGCCAGCGACTTCCTCCAGGCCGGCGACTCACGGGGCGCCGCCCGCCGCCCTGCTCGAAGCGCCCGAGGAGGCGCTCCCGCCGTTCTGGGGGCAGCTCGTGGAGCTGGGGTGGCTCGGCCTGCACCTGCCCGAGGCCCACGGCGGCTCGGGGTTCGGCCTCGAGGAGCTCGTGGTCGTCGTCGAGCAGCTCGGCCGTGAGGTCACGCCCGGCCCGTTCGTGCCCACGGTGGTCGCCTCGGCGCTGGTTTGCGGCGTGCGGTTCCGACGACCAGCAGGAAAACGCCTCCTCCCGGTCTGGCCGACCGGCTCCACCCTCGCCGCAGTCGGCACCGGCGGCTGGTGTGTCGCTGAACGGCACTTCGGCGTCGAGCGGCGCGGGCACGGTGCTGAGTGCCGGCCAGGCGTCGATGCGCTGGTGCCGCAGGTGACAACGTCGTGGTCGTCGACCTCAAGGGCGGCGGTGTCACGGTCGAACTGCCCGCCCAGCTCGACGACACCCCGGCAGGCCACAAGGTGACGCTCGACAGCGCCACCGTCGAGGTGATCGCCGGTGCGCGCGGCACGCTCTCGACCTCGCCCGTCTGCTGTTCTCGGCGTGGGCATCGCCCGCAAGACCACCGACATGGCAGCCGAGTACGCCAAGGGCACAGGTGCAGTTCGGCCAACCCCATCGCCACGTTCCAGGCAGTGAAGCACCACTGCGCCAACATGCTCGTCGACGCCGAGCTCGCCACCGGTCTGGTGTGGGACGCTGCCCGCACCACGCCGGGTACGGACGAGTTCACGCAGGCCGCGGCGATGGCCGCGGTGCTCGCGGTGCCGGCGGCCGACCTGTGCGCCAACCTCAACATCGGTGCACGGCGGCATCGGCTTCACCTGGGAGCACGACGCCCACCTCTACCTGCGCCGTGCGCTCAACGCCGCGGCGGTCGTCGACCCCGACGAAGCCGGCGCCGCCGTCACCGACGGCCTGCGTACCGGCGTGTCGCTCTACGCGGTCGACCTCCACCCGAGGCCGAGCCGATCGTGACCGAGGTCGGAAGTGGTGGCCGAGCTGCCGCTCGACGACGACGCCCGCACCAGCGGCTCGTCGCCACGAGGACCGCCGGTGCCGCGCAGCCCAAGCCCTACGGCCTCGAAGGCGAAGCAGTCGAGCAGCTCGTCATCGAGGAGGAGTTCCGCGCGGCCGGGATCGAAGCCGAAGACTACGGCATCACCGGCTGGGTGATCCTCGTTGGTGCAGCACGCCACCGACGACCAGGTCGCCGCTGGGTGCAGCCTTGCGCTCGACCAGGAGCTCATCTGGTGTCAGCTCTTCAGCAGCGAGCCCGGCGGGTTCCGACGCAGCGGGCGTGAAGACCAAGGCCGCGGGTCGACGGCGGTTGGCTGGTGAACGGGCAGAAGGTGTGGACGAGCAGTGCGCACGGGCCGCGTTCGGCCTCGCCACCGTGCGCACCGACCCCGGCGCGCCGAAGCACGCCGGCATCACCACGATGGTGATCGGCAGCCGCGCCGAGGGTCGAGGTGCGGCCGCTGCGCCAGATCACGGGCGGCACCGACTTCAACGAGGTGTTCTTCTCCGACGTCTTCGTGCCCGACGACGACGTCGTGGAAACGATCAACGACGGTTGGACGGTGGCCGCGCCACGCCAGGAACGAGAGCGTGAGCATCGGCAGCGGTGACGGCGGATGGCGTTCCCGCGTCGTCGGTGCTCGGTCCGTTCGAGCACCTTGCCCCGAGCGACTGTCGGGCAGCAGCGCGTGGGGCACGCACTACGCCGCTCAGGTCGAGTCGATCACGTCGCTCAACCACCGCAGGCGCAGCGCGTGCCGTGGCCGGTGGGGGCCCGGGGCCCGAGGGTGCGGTCACCAAGCTCACGCTGTCGGAGAACGGCCATCTCGTCACCGCGATGCTGGTGGAGCTGGCCGGCCCCGACCTCGCGTTCCTCGAGGGCGAGGGAATGATGGGCGGCTACATGTCGCTCGTGCACCGCGCGCTGTCGATCGCGGGTGGCACGTCGGAGATCAAGCGCAACCAGATCGGCGAGCGCATCCTCGGTCTGCCGCGCGATCCCCTGATCAAGTAGGCCCTCGATCAAGGAGTGCCGCTCAGGTCTTCGACAGGCTGCCCTCGAGGCGGTCGGCGTTCATCGTGAGGTTGAGGCCGGTGCCGTAGGTCGCGACGCCGGTGAGCACGGTGCCCAGCAGGAACGCCCCGAACTGCGCGAGGGCCTCGTCGAAGCTCTCCTCGCCGGCGAGCCAGAGCACGACCGTCGTCACCATCGAGAGCACGCCGACGACGAGCACGAACCATCCGAGCATCATCATGCGGGCGCCCACCTTGCGGGCGTGGCGGGCCTTGCGCCGCGACTCGGTCGCATCGAACTCGTACTCCGTCATGCCCGTCCCCGGTAGCCGGTCGTGAACACCGAGAGGTCCTGGCGTTCGCCCACACACACGCGTCGCAGCGTACGCGCGCGCTCGAGCCCGACCGCCCGGCGGGAGTGCTGCAGCGCGTGGTTGTCCCACACGACGAGTTGCCCGGCTTCCCACTCGTGCTCGTACACGTGCTCCGGTCGGTAGAGGTGCGCGAACACGTCCTCGATGAGGGCGGTGCTCTCGTCGGGGTCGAGTCCCACGATCGCGTCGGTCTGCTGCTCGGTGACCGCGAGGATCTCGGCGCCGGTCGTGCGGTGTGGCCACAGCGCCGGGCGCAGTGCGTGCGGGTAGGCCTCGTCGAGGCGGCCCTTGCGCACCCTCACCACCGCCTCGCGCTCGGGCGTGGTCACGTCGACGGCGTGGCGGGCGGCGCGCCCCTCGAGCCGGGCGCGGAGGTCGGCGGGCAGGTCGGCGGCCGCGGCCTGGCCGTCTGCGAGCGCGGTCTGCGTGCCCGCCGCCGGGATCTCGATGCCGTACAGCGAGATCGCCTCGTGGAGTGCGGGAAGAAGAAGTAGTCGCAGTGCCACGACGCGGTGTCCTGGGCGCGCCGTCGGGACGCACGTTCGACACCCAGCCCACCTCGCGGGGCTCGTCGAGGCCCTCGGTGGCGATGGGCCCGAGCGCCCGGGCCAACGGCCACCCCTTGTCCGGCGTCGTCGAGCCCCGGGGCAGGGCGAGACGACCAAGGAGTGCTCCACGAGCACGGCGCCATTCGTCCCATGGGCGAATCCGGGGCCTCTGCGGGGTCGAGACCGCCGATCCGGGCCCCGAACGTGGGGTGCAGCGGCTCGACGGTGAGGGCCATCACGGGATCCTGCCACGGTGGCCGGACGGATGGCGCTCAAGTGCCCTGGTGCCCCGTGCCGATGTTCCCTCCGGGACGGGCCTTGCCGCGGGCAGGGGAGGACGACATGGGATCCGAGAAGCGAACCGACGCACGCCGCGCCGTCGACTGGCCGGCGCACTACCGCCAGCCGCACACCGACGGGTGGCGTCCGTGCCGGCTCATCGACATCTCCGAGAGCGGCGCCGCCATCGAGGCGTTCGAGCTGCAGACCGACGAGCGCCTCACCGGCGCGGTCGAGCTCGAGCTGCGGGCCCCGGCGCAGATCGGCGAGATGGTCCGCCTGCACGGTGTGGTGCGCTACTCCACCCGCAGCTCGGAGGGCCGCACCCGCGCGGGGATCGAGCTCGAGCCGTCGTCCGCCCTCGACGCCGACCTCCTCGAGGCCCTCGTCCGCCTCAACGCCTTCTCCTGATCGTTCATGCGCCGATCGGGCGCGCATATCCGCGCCGATTGACGCATGAAGATCATCGGCTGGCGTGCCAGGCGCGGATCTCGTCCTCGATGCGGACGGCTTCGCCGCCTGCGATGTCATAGCGGATCTCCGAGTAGTTCGGCTCCGGGCCGTCCCAACCGGGCAGCAGGTCGCGCTTCCAGCACTCGTACTGCGCCTCGATGGTGGTGCCGTCGAGCGGGACCTCCTCGGGCCTCTCCACCATCCACTTGATCACCGCGCCGATGACGTCGGCGGGCGCACCACCCACGATCCCGAACTCGCCCATGTCGGCGGCGATGCGCTCGGTGGCGATGAGGTTGGGCTGCACGTTGTAGGCGCGGATGCCCTGGTCGCCGAGCTCGGCGTTGAGGAAGCCCGCGATGCGTTGCATGGCGCCCTTGGAGATGCCGTAGCCCATCCCCCAGCCACCACTGCCAGCCGCGGCGGTGGGGTCGGCGTAGGCGGAGCCCGACGTGATGTTGATGATGGCGCCGCCGCCCTTGGCGACCATGCCCGGCACCACGAGCTTGCACAGCACGATGATTGCGAGCACGTTCGCCTGCAGCTGCTTCTCGAGCAGGTCGATCGGCGTCTCCATCATGAGGTCCATGTGGCCGGGGCCGATGTAGCGACCGTTGTTGACCAGCACGTCGATGCCGCCCCAGCGCTCCTCGATGCGCGCCGCGGCGCCGAGCGACGCGAAGTCGGTGAGGTCGGCGGGGACCTGCAGCGCCTCGCGTCCCTCGGCCTCGACGAGGGCCGCAGTGGCATCGAGGGAACCGGGCAACGGCTTCGTGTTGGAGGCCTTCAACGTGGAGGAGTGCTCGCGCGCCTCGCCCTCGTGCACGGTGCGGGCGGTGATGGCGACGTCGTAGCCGGCCTTGGCCAGCCACTGCGCCACCGACTTCCCGATCCCGCGGCTCGCGCCGGTGACCAGTGCGATCTTGCGTGCGTCCCCCACCGGGCCTCTCCCTGCTCGACCTCTGCGACGGCGGGTACCGTACGGCACCACTTCCGGAGGACACCACTGCGCATGCACACGACCAGATCCCGCTTCGTGGAGCACGACGGCCTGCGCCTCCACTACCTCGACTCCTCCGGCGACGACACCGATCCCACGCACCACCCGGTGGTGTTCGTGCCGGGCATGGGCGACGAGGCCGAGGAGTACCACGACCTCCTCGACGACCTGCTCCCCCGTCGGGTGCTGTCGGTCGACGTGCGGGGTCGGGGCGCGTCGGAGGTCCCCGACTCCGGGTGGTCGCCCGCCCATCACGTGAGCGACCTCGACGCGATCATCGGCGACTCCGGCGTCGGTCGTGTCCACATGGCGTCGTACTCGGCACCGGCTACTCGCTCGGTTGGGCGATCACGCACCCCGACCGGGTGCTCTCCGTCACCATCGGCGACTACTTCGCCGGGCACGTGAAGGTGCCCGAGCAGTACCGGCCCGGCTTCCACACCCGCAAGTGGCGGGGCCGCCCCATGAACGAGCGCATGACCCCGGAGGCGATCGACGGCGTGTTCGCCGAGAGCGAGGACGTCGAGATGTTCGGCGAGCTCGGCGCGCTCGGGGTGCCCGTGCTGCTCGTGCGCGGCACCGAGCCGGGGGCGATCGTCACCGACGAGCTCGCCGACCGCTACCGCGCGGCGGTCCCCGGCATCGAGATCGTCCCGTTCGAGGGCTCGGGTCACGACCTCTGGCGTCCCGATCCGCACGCGTTCGGTCGTACGCTGCGGGAGTTCTTCGACCGGGTCGACGCCACGAACGCACGAGAGGGCACGGCATGACGAGTGACATCCCCGACCTCCGGGGTCCCGTGGCGGTCCCCACGCCGGAGCTCCTCGCGGAGGAAGAGGCCGTCAAGCGCGTGTGCCGTCTGTACGCCCTCGCGATCGACACCCGCGACGGCGACATGCTCCGCAGCGTGTTCTCCCCCGACGCGATGGTGAGCGGCACGCTCGGCGAGTCCCACGTCGCCGACTACCTCCCCGCGCTCGAGACCGGCGTGCGGGCCTACGAGGCGACGCAGCACAACATCACCAACCAGTACGCGGTGGTCGACGGCGACACCGCGCGCTGCTGGAGCTACTGCGTGGCGCTGCACTTCGAGACGCCCGGCAACGGTCACGACGACCTCGCCATGGGCGTGCAGTACCGCGACGAGCTCGAACGGGTCGACGGCGGTTGGCGCATCGCCCGCCGGGTCACCAAGCCACAGTGGGTCCGCGGCCCGCTGCCCCGGCAGGCGTGACGGAGCACTGGAGGAGCGGGCATGACCGATGACGACGCGATCACCACGCCGCCGCGCGAGATCCTCACCTGGGAGGGCTTCGGCGCCGCATCCCGTGAGCTGGCGGAGAACATCCGCCACAGCGGCTTCGAGCCCACGGTGCTGCTCGCCATCGCGCGCGGTGGCCTGCCCGTGGCCGGTGCGCTCGGCTACGCGCTCGGCATCAAGAACTGCATGGTGATCAACGTCGAGTTCTACACGGGGATCGACCAGCGCCTCGAGGTGCCGGTGATCCTGCCGCCCGCACTCGACCTCGTCGACATCGGCGAGGAGCACGTGTTGGTGGTCGACGACGTCGCCGACACCGGCGAGACGCTGCGCCTGGTCGCCGACACGGTGCGCCCGGCGGTGAAGGCGTTGGAGACCGCGGTGCTCTACGAGAAGCCGCGGTCGGTGGTGAAGCCCGACCACGTGTGGAAGCAGACCGACCTCTGGATCGACTTCCCCTGGTCGTCGCTCCCGGTGATCGAGCGCCGCCTCTTCTAGTTGGCGGGCCCGCCTATCGAGCCATCGCGCCGGCGGTGATGCCCCCGTCGACGTAGATCACCTGGCCGCTCACGTAGCGGGAGTCGTCGCCGCAGAGGAAGGCCACGACGTCCGCGATGTCGTCGGGCGACCCGAGGCGCGCCATCGGCACACCCTTGGCGCGCTGCGCGGCGCGCTCGCCCTCGTAGCTCCCCGCGGTGCCGTCGCTCACGATCAGGCCCGGGCCGATCGCATTGGCGCGGATGTTGTCGGCCCCGAGCTCGAGCGCCATCGTCTTCGTGAGCGACTCCACCGCCGCCTTGGTGGCCGGGTAGAGACCGATGCCCGGCGAGTTGGTCCATGCCGCCCCCGACGACATGTTCACGATGCTGCCCCCGCCCGCGGCGCGCAGCTTCGGCACGAACGCCTGCGTGCACCACACGATGCCGAGCACGTTGACGTCGTGCACCGCGCCGGCGTCGGCGGGCGTCATGTCGAGGATCGAGTGGAAGCGCCAGATGCCCGCGTTGTTCACCAGGGCGTGGCACTCCTCGACCTGCTCGGCGACCGCGAGGACCGCGTCGCGGTCGGTGACGTCGCACTGGAAGGCGGTGCCGCCGACCTCGTCGGCCGTGGCCTGCGCGGCGGCGCTGTCGAGATCGAGGCACACCACGTGGAAGCCGTCGCGCGTCAGGCGTCGCGCGTCGGCGACCGAGCCCCTGTCCGGCTCCGGTGACGACCGCTGTTCGCTGCTGCATGGCCGTGACAGTATCGGGCATGGCCCCCTCCCCTGATGCCCCGCTCGTCGTCGTCTCCGCCGACTGCCACATCGGTCGCGGCCTGGTCGACGACCTCCGGCCGTACTGCCCGTCCGGGCTGCTCGACGAGTTCGACGCGTTCGCCGCCCACGTCGAGGAGTTGCGGGCCCGCATCTACGGCAAGGTCGAGGGACGATCGACCGCGGGACTCACGCGCAACCGGCGCACCGACGGTCACTTCGACATGGACGCCCGCCGGGCTGACCTCGACCACGAAGGCGTGGCGGCCGAGATCATCTTCCACGGCAGCCAGAACGAGGAGCCCCTGCCCTGGGGCTCGTTCGTGGTGTTCCTGCTGCCCGACACCGACGATCCCGCTCGTCGGCGCGGCGCCGGGAGATCTACAACCGCTGGCTCGCCGACGCGTGCGCCACCGCGCCGCGCGTCACGTCGGCCTCGCGCAGTTGCCGATGTGGGATGTGGAGGCCGCGACCCGCGCAGGTGATCCGCGCCCACGAGTCGGGGTTGCGCGGCGTGAACTTCCCTGCGCCCGGCCCCGGCATCCTCGCGCAACGATGCGGCGTGGGAGCCCTTCTGGACGGCGTGCGAGGAGCGCCATGGTGCTCACCACCCACTCCGGCGCCGGCAACCCCGACTCGTGGAACGGGCCCGAGGCGATGGTGCTCGTGCAACTCGAGTCGGGCGGGTGGATGAGCCGGCGGGCGATGCACCAGATGGTGTTCGGCGGCGTGTTCGAGCGACACCCCGGGCTGCAACTCGTGCTCACGGAACAGCCCGGTGCGTGGTGGGCGCCGACGATGAACGAGTTCGACTCCGTGTACCGCACGCAGGGTTGGATGCTCGGCCAGCGGATCACCCGGCCGCCGAGTGAGTACTGCCGCGACCACGTGTCGATCGGTGGCAGCTTCCTCGCGCCGTTCGAGGCGCAGGACGCCGTCGAGCACGACTACGTCGCCAACGTGATGTGGGGTTCCGACTACCCGCACATGGAGGGCACCTGGCAGTTCCCCGAGCCCGACGACGAGGTCGCGTCGTTCGGCCGCGCCTCGCTGCGGCACACCTTCGCCGGCATCCCTGCCGACGCGACGGTCGCGATGATCGGCGGGAACGCCGCCCGGATCTACGGCCTCGACGTGCCGGCGCTGGAGGAGGTCGCGGCGCGGATCGCGGCGCCGACGCTCGCCGAGCTTGCCGACCCGCTCGACGCGGTGCCGGCCGGCGCGGGGATCTTCGCGTTCCGGACCTTCGGGCCCTGGGCCTGAATCAGGCGGCCGGTTGCACCCGGTCGACGCGCTTGGCCTCGATCTGCTCGGCGGTCGGCCACTGCACGTCGGTCACCCAGCCGGCCTTCTCCATCCACCGGATGATGCGGGCGGAAGAGTCGAGCTGACCGGGCAGGAGCCCGTGGCGGGCCGAGCGCGGGAACGCGTGGTGGTTGTTGTGCCAGGCCTCGCCCATCGTGAACGGCGCGAGCGGTGCGAAGTTGGTGCTCTGGTCCTTCGACGAGAACGGGCGCTTCCCGAAGATGTGGCACACCGAGTTGACGCACCACGTGAAGTTCAGCGAGATGCCGACGCGCACCATCCCGGCCATGAGGAAGCCGATCCAGGCGCCCTCGGCGCCGTTCCAGAGGTAGCCGAGCGCGGCGGGGATCGCGAACGTGAGCAGCGCGAGCGGCAGGAAGAACTGGTCGACGCGCACGAGGTCGCGGTCGGCGAGCAGGTCGGAGGCGTAGTGCTCACGGGAGGTCTTGTGAATGGTGAAGCACCAACCCACGTGCGCGTGCCAGAACCCGCCGAGACCGGCGAGTGCCTTACGCTCCTTGTAGACGGGTGAGTGCGGGTCGCCGGGGCGGTCGGACCAACGGTGGTGACGACGGTGGTCGGCCACCCAGCCGATCACCGATCCCTGGAACGCCATCGTGCCGAGCACCGCGAGGAAGATCTTGAGCGGCCGCTTCGCCACGAACGCCTTGTGGGTGAAGAGTCGGTGGAACCCGATCGTGACGCCGTGCCCGAAGATCACGATGAGCACCGCGGTGAGGACCACGGGGAACCACGGGAACGGCTTGCCGATGCCGTCGACGATCAGGTAGCCGAGGGCGACGACCGGGGCGACGAGGAAGAACGCGGTGAGGATCAGCTCGTAGAGCGCCGGTGTGCGCTGCGGATCGGGGAACCCGGTCCAGGAGGACTCGTCTCGGTTCGACGAGGATCCGGCGGCGGGCTGTTCGAGCAGTGCGCTCACGGAACTCCCCGGGGGCTGTGTTGGTCGGCGAACAGGCTGACGCGACGGCATTCCGGCTGGTGGGATCACCGCAGGGTAGGGGTCCCGGGCACCCGTTGTAGGATCAGACGCTCAGGAATCCATCAGATGGATCATCGGACCGGCACCGGCCCGAGGGCTTCGCGCCGCCGCGGGCCGGGCCGCGCCGGCGGTATCCGCGCATGCGTGAAGTGCCGGCCGACAGGCCCGATCGTCGTTGTCCTCTATCCGCGTGAGTGGTTCGCCGACCAGGCTGCATTCGGCACGTCGATCGAGGCGGTACGGGCCGTGGATCCGCGCATCGAGGTCCTCGTGGTCCCCTACGACGAGGGCAGCACCTGCGTACGCTCCGCGGCAGCCGGAGGGCGTCGCCACCGCAAGGGCGAGGCTCCCCTGCTCACCGACGAGCAGCGGGCCATGTTCGACCGGGTGCACGGGGTGCTGGCGCTCGACCTCCCGTTCGACGTCGGCACGGTCGCGCCGAACCTGGCGTGGGTCCAGGGCATCGGCGCGGGCTACGCGCAGCTCGAGACGGCTGGTCTCGCCGAGGCGGGGATCCGCCTCACCAATGCGTCGGGCGTGAACGCGGTCGCCATCGCCGAGTTCGTGGTCGGCCGCATCCTCGAGGAGCGCAAGGGGTTCCGTGAGCTGCGGGTGCGCCAGGAGCAGCACCGGTGGGAGCCCGTGTACGCCCCGGAGCTCGCCGGCACCACGGTCGGGCTCATCGGCGTGGGCGCGATCAACGCCGCGGTGGCGCGTCGTCTCCAGGCCTTCGACGTGCACGTGCTCGCGTCACGCCGCACCGCGCGCGCCGGCGACACGATGGACGACGTGGACGAGCTCTACCCCACCGCGCAGCTCCACGAGATGCTCGGCCGCTGCGACACCGTCGTGGCTGCGGTGCCCGAGACGCCGGACACGATCGGACTGATGGACGCCGCGGCGTTCGCCGCGATGCGCGCCGGCTCGTTCTTCGTGAACGTGGGCCGTGGCACGCTCGTCGACGAGCCGGCGTTGATCGCCGCGCTCGAACGTGGCCACCTGCGGGGCGCGGCGCTCGACGTCGCCAGCCTCGAACCGCTGCCCCCCGAGCACCCGTTGTGGGACGCACCGAACCTGTCGCTGTCGTACCACTGCTCGTCGGACCCGGTCGCGCTGTTCCCCAACCTGCACCGGCTGTGGCTCGAGAACGTCCGCCGCTTCGTGACCGGCGAGCCGCTGCTCCAGCAGGTCAGTCCTTGAGCTCCACGACGATCTCGTAGAACGGCTCGTCGCCCACGTTCTCGGCGGTCTCGATGCCGCCGCGCTTCGCGTAGAGCACCTGGCCGGGTGCGATCGGGCCCTCCACGTACGACTGGCCGACCCACTCGCCACCGGAGTCGGGCTCGAAGTGCGCGCCCATCTTGTCGCCCGAGATCTGGATCATGATGTAGTCCATCTCGTGGCGGTGCAGGTCGGACTTCTGGCCGGGCTCGAGGCGCATCTCCCAGATGCGCACCCGCTCGTTCTCCATCAGGAGCTTGGTGGCGATGTCGCCGTAGGTGCGGTCGTCGGCCATGTGGGTCCCCCTCGGTGTTCGGTCGGCAGAGCAGACCACAGCCGCGGGCGGCCCACAAGCGGGATACCGTCGCGCCATGAGCATCCCCACCCGCCGCCTCGGCGACTTCGGCCCGGAGGTCGGTGCCGTCGGCTACGGCGCGATGAGCTTCACCGGCGTGTACGGCAGCGCCGAGGGCGTTGACGCCGTCGCCGTGATCCGCCACGCCATCGACGCCGGCTGCACGCTGATCGACACCGCCGACATCTACGGCGACAGTGAGGACCTCGTCGGCGAGGCGATCCGCGGCCGGCGCTTCGAGGTCACCCTGGCCACCAAGTTCGGCATCGTGACCGCGCCGTTCGGCGGCCAGCCCGGGAAGGCGAACGGGCGGCCCGAGTACGTGAAGGCCAAGTGCGAGGCGTCGCTCCAGCGCCTCGGCACCGACGTGATCGACCTCTACTACCAGCACCGGGCCGACACCGACGTGCCCATCGAGGAGACGGTCGGTGCCATGGCCGAGCTGGTCGAGGAGGGCAAGGTCCGCCACCTCGGCCTCTCCGAGGCATCCGTCGACACCCTGCAACGGGCCTCGGCGGTGCACCCGATCACCGCGCTGCAGAGCGAGTGGTCGCTGTGGAGCCGCGACATCGAGGACGAGATCGTCCCGGAGTGTCGTCGCCTCGGCATCGGGATCGTGCCGTTCAGCCCGCTCGGACGGGGGCTGTTCACCGGCACCGTGTCGTCGGCGGCCGACCTCGCCGAGTTCGACATGCGCCGCTCACACCCCCGCTTCGCCGACGGCGCACTCGATGCCAACCTCGGGATCGTCGACGTGGTGCGGGAGATCGCCGAGGCCCACGAGTGCCGGCCGGGCCAGGTGGCCCTGGCGTGGCTGCTCGCCAAGGGCCCCGATGTGGTGCCGATCCCCGGCACGAAGCGCGAGGCGTACATCGACGAGAACGCGGGCGCCGCGTTCGTGCAGCTCGACGACGACGAGATCACGCGGCTCGACGCGGTCACGGTCGTCGGCGACCGCACCGTCGACATGTCGTGGACCAACCGCAGCACGCCGGCAGGAACGGGCCCGGCGGCCGAGGGATCGTGAGCCGGTCATGACGACCACCGGCAGTTCCGTACGGCACCCACGTTCCAGGACACGCTCTACGACGACTACCGCTGGATGCGCGACTACTGCGCCGCTCTACCGCGACCCCGACACCGGTGTGTACGCGCTCACCCGCCACGCCGACGGGACGGTGCACGACCACACGGCAGTCATGTGGCCGAGGCCCAGAACCTGCTCCCGCAGATGATCTACTTCGACCCGCCGCTGGACACCGCGCACCGCGCACTGGTGTCGGCGTGTTCACGCCTCGCCGGGTCACCGGCCTCGAACCGATAGTGCGCACGCCATCGCACGCGAGCTGTGCGACGGGTTGCGCGCATCGGGACAGCGGCGGCGACGAGATCGAGTTCCAGCACGAGTACGCCGCGCTGGTGCCGAGCATGGTGGCGAGCCGCCTATCGGTCCCCGACGAGCTCACGCCCGAGTTCCGGCGTCTCACCTGGTGCTTCCTCGAGATCACCGACGGCGCCGAGTTCGTACAACGCGGGCGGCATCTACCTCGATGTTCGCCGACCTGCTCGAGGAGCGACGGCGCCTGGAGGCCGTTCGCCGCGGAGATCGACGGCGAGCGTCTCCCCGACGACGAACTGCTCGGCTTCTGCATGTTGCTGATCCTCGCCGGCAACGACACCACGTCGAGCCTCATCGAACGGCTTCGTGCTGCTCGACGCTTCCCCGAGCTCCGCCACCGTGCTCGCCGACCTGTTTCCAGTGGGGCGACGGACGAGGAGATGGTGCGCCTCGAATCACCTGCGCAGACGCTGCCCCGCAACACCACGGTCGACGTCGAACTGCACGGCGAGACGATCCGGCCGGAACCTGCGCTGGTGTGGGCGAGCGCCAACCGCGACGAGCGCGAGTTCGAACGGCCCGACGAGGTGGTGCTCGACCGCCCGGCCGGCCGTCACCTGGCGTTCGGTCACGGTGCGCACTTCTGCTCAAGGCCAACCTGGCCCGGCTGGAGGCCCGGGCGGCGTTCGCGGCGTTCACGCAGGCGTTCCCCGACGCCGCTGGCGTGCACCCGAACGCGGCAATTGATCTGGGCGCGGGCCCACGCCCGCATCCCTGTCGCGCTGCGGTGAACTCAACCGCCCCAGCCGGGCTGAGCACGCTGAAGTCGCCCACCGACGTCGAAGACCCGCTCGGTCATGCGCCAGCCCACTGTCGTGCGCTCCCACGTCGCAGTAGGCGCCGAAGCACTCCCACGTGAGGTGCGCCCGCTCCCCTGCCCTGGTGGAACACCCGCCTCGCAGGTGCTGGTGGCCAGCGTGCCGTCGACCGCGATGCGGAAGTTCCCGAGCAGGTGCTGCGAGGGCCTGCACCTGCGCCGGCCGGCCGTTGTCCCTGCGGACTGCGCCGATGCCGCGGTGGCCGTAGGCGACGACGTCGTCGGCCATCACCTCGGGGAGGCGGCTCCAGGCCCGCGTGTCGCAGATCTCCGACATCACCGCGAGGCGGTCGGGACGATGGCGTGCCAGTCGTTGGAGCCGGGAGCAGTCATGCGGGGACGCGAAGGTGGCGCCCCGCAAGCAGACCACGACGCCGGGAGCATGGAGGAACGATGGTCGACCGGGTGTTCTACGCCGGCAGCACGACGAGGCGGAGATCGCCGCGGTCGTCGAGGTGTTGCGCGGATGGCCCGATGGGCATCTGGCTCCGGGCGGCGCGCCAACGCGATGGAGCGCGAGGTGTCGGCGCTCTTCGGCAAGGAACGCGGCCTCATGTGCAACTCCGGGTCGTCGGCGCTCTACCTCGCGGTGGAGCTGCTCGACCTGCCACCCGGTTCGATCACCGCGGCGGTCACCTTCTCCACTCGACCTCAAGCCCATCGTGCGCGCCGGGCACGTCCCAGGCCTTGCCGACGACCCCGCGACCATCAGATCGACGTGGCCCGTATCGAGGAGATGATCACCTCGCGCACGAAGGCGATCCCCGCCGAACCTGATCGGCAACTGTCCCGACTGGGACGCGATCCGGGCGATCGCCGACCCCCACGACCTCCTCGTCGTCGAGGACAGCGCCGACGCTCGGGCCCACGCTGCGGGGCACAGCCACCGGCACGCACCGGACATCACCACCACGCCGTTCGGTGCCGTCGCACATCATCACGTGCGGGCAACGGGGGCATGGTGTGCCTCGACGACGCGGAGACGCCGCGGCGATCGCGGGCTGCTCCTGCGTCGCTGGGGCCGTCGGTCGGAGCTGCACTTCTTCGGGTCCGCACCCCCGGGAGGACCTCGACGGCATCCCTGGCGGCAACTTCGTGTTCATCTTCGACGAGCCTGCGGAACTTCGAGCTGCTCGAGGCGCGGCGTTCGGGCTCGAGCAGTTGAAGAAGCTGCCGTCGAACTTCGCCCGCCGCACGAAGAACTTCGCGATGTACACCGAGTACCCGCGCAGCACACCGACAAGTTCGTGCTGCCCGAGGGTGGTCGACGGGGTGGAGACCGCGGGTTCTCCGCTGTTCGATCACCATCCGGCCCGATGCCGGCTTCGAGCGCCGTTGCAGGAGCACCTCGACGGCAACGGGGTCGACACCCGCACGGTGGACCGGCAACGCCACCCGTCAGCCGTTCATGCAGGGGGTCGATCACCAGTTCGGCGACGGGCTGCCCCACGCCGACGCGATCATGGAGCGTGGCTTCATCCTCCTGCTGAACCATGCGCTCCAGGACGAGCACATCCAGTTCGTCATCGACACCCTCGACGCCTTCCTCGCCGCCTCGCCGAGCTCGCCCGTGGCAGGCTGGGACCGTTCGACGGAAAGCGTCCGACCTGGGGGATGGTCCGGGTGATGACGTCAACATCGGTGATGTCCTGCGCCGACGCGCGTTCCTGTCCCCGGAGCACGAGGCGTTGGTCGAGCCGGCCACCGGTCGCCGGCTCACCTACCGGGAGCTGAACGCCCGGGCGAACCGAGCTGCGAACGCTCCGCGCCGCATCGGCGTGGGCCATGGCGACCGGGTGAGCCTGCTGCTCATGAACGGCGCCGAGTTCGTGGAGTCGTTCTTCGCCGTCGGCAAGATCGGTGCGGTCAACGTGCCGTTGAACTGGCGGCTCGTGGCCGACGAGCTCGACGTCTTCATCCTCGCCGACGCCGGCGCGACGGTCCTCGTGTACAGCGGCGAGCCTGCAGCCACCGCTGGCCGAGCTGCGGGCCCGGGGCACCGCCACCGCGGTGCAGCACTGGATCCAGGTGGGCGGCGAACTCGTCGACGGTGCGGTCGCCTACGACGACTGGCTCGCCGCGCAGTCGGATGCCGAGCCCGAACTCGCCGGCACCGCCGACGACCTGTTCTTCATCATGTACACGAGTGGCACCACCGGGCACCCGAAGGGGGTGATGCACACCCACGACACGGTGATGTGGGCCATCCACACCTGCGGGGCCACCACCGACTTCGTCGAGGGCGACCGGTTCCTCAACGCGCTGCCCCTCTTCCACGTCGGCGCGCTCACGCCGAGCCTCTGCAACCTGTATCAGGGTCTCACCCTCGTGGTGATGCGGGCGTTCGATCCGAACGAGGCGTGGAAGGAGATCGCGGCGGAGCGCATCAGCACCACGCTCCTCGTCCCCGCGATGCTCAACTTCATGCTGCAGGTGTTCGACGCGGAGCGCCACGACCCGTCGGGCCTGCGCTGGGTGATGAGCGGGGCGGCACCCGTGCCGCTGGAGCTGATCAAGGCCTACCAGTCGCTCGGCGTGGTGATCGACCAGGTGTACGGCCTCACCGAGACCTGCGGGCCCGCGTGCCTCATCACCGGCGACGACGCACTCGCGCGCGCCGGGTCCACCGGTCGGGCCTTCTTCCACACCGATGTTCGCGTCGTGCGCGGCGACGGCACCGACTGTGATCCCGGCGAACCCGGTGAGGTGCTGGTGCGCGGGCCGCACATCATGACGGGCTACTGGAACCGCCCCGACGCGACCGCGGACGCGATCGTCGACGGCTGGCTGTACACCGGCGACATCGCGACGATGGACGCCGACGGCTTCGTCACCATCGTCGACCGGGCCAAGGACATGCTGATCTCGGGCGGCGAGAACGTGTACCCCGCCGAGATCGAGGACGTGCTCCTCGGGCACCCGGCGATCGTGGACGCGGCGGTGATCGGCGTGCCGTCGGCGAAGTGGGGCGAGTCGCCGCTCGCCGTGGTGGTCGTGACCGACCCGGCCCTCACGGCCGAGGACGTGATGGCCCACACCCACGGGAAGCTGGCGCCGTTCAAGACGGTGAAGAAGGTCGAGTTCGTCACCGAGATCCCCCGCAACCCGAGCGGCAAGATCCTCAAGCGGGAGCTGCGCGAGCGGTTCCCCGCACCCGCCGACTGACGCGTCGACGGACACGTCGACGGCCTGCGGTCAGCAGGTGAGGCCAGGACCGGGGTCCCAGTCGTTCAGCCCCGACTTGATCGACTCGGCGACCGTGCGCGCCCGCACGTCGGCGGCCTCGTTCTCGGGATGACCCTGGTGCCCCTTCACCCACTCGAACGTGGGTGAGTGCGTGTCCATCAGCGCGTCCAGCCGTTCCATGAGGTCACGGTTCTTCACCGGCTCGCCCGACGACGTGCGCCAGTTCTTGCGCTTCCACCCGTGACGCCACTTGGTGAGGGCGTCGATCACGTACGAGCTGTCGGCCATGATGTGCACCGGACGGCCCGCCGGCACCGCCTCCAGGAGGTTGGCGACCGCGAGCAGCTCCATCCGGTTGTTGGTGGTGTCGGCCTCGCCGCCCGACGACCAGCAGTCGTCGTTCACGTACCAGCACCAACCGCCGGGCCCCGGGTTCTTGAGGCACGAGCCGTCGGTGGCCGCGACCAGCTTCGTCATCGGGTGCGGCTCGACCGCGGCCAGCGGCTCCTGCTCGACGCTGCGGTCGGATTCGAGGCTCGAGAAGAGGTCGGGCTGGTCGGGCGACGGGGGCGCCGGCAGGTTCACGCTGGCATCGTAGGATCACGCACCACACGACGAGGGGGACCCCGATGCCGCAGATGATGCAGCCGTTCGACCTGACCGACGACGCGCTCGCGCTCCGTCAGTTCATCTTCGAGTACTGGTGCTCGCGCGGCGTCGCGCCGAACCTGCGGAACATCTTCGAGGGCATCGGCTTCGACCGGCGCCGCACGTCGAACGCGCTGAAGCAGCTGCAGCAGGCGATCATGGTCGTGGTCAACCAGGACGCCCACAACTGCGACATCCTCAAGGCGCCGCCGTTCTCGTCGTTCCCGAGCCAGGTCGAGCTCTACATCGACGACGAGTTCCACAGCTACATCGGGTGCGCCAGCGAAGGCCTTGCGGTGTCGAACATGCCGCCGTTCCAGGGCAAGGAGTGCCGGCTCGAGGCGTTCTGCGTGTTGCCTGGAGCCGGATCACGATCATCGACAAGCTGTTCGAGCTGATCTCCTGCGACCCGGCGGCGTGCTGTGGCACGTGAGCCGCAGCCCGTGGGACTGGGGCAACGTCGACATGGGCTCGATGTGCGACGCCATGAACTTCGTGATGAACGAGGAGCACGCCGAGCGCTACGAGCGCCAGATCGGCATGCGCAGGTCACCACGTCACTCGAGGGTGGCAAGGAGTTCGTGAGCTACACCGCGAACATCCGCATGCACGACTACCACTGGCCGCCGGGGATCATGGACCCCGCCGACATCATCGAGCGCTTCCGCGGCCTCGGTTGCGACGTGAGCGAAGTGCCTGACCTTCCTTTCCGATGTTGCGTCAGGAAGAATCCCTCTGGCGGATTCAGGTGACGCAACATCGAGGAGAAGGTCAGGTGAGGCCGTACTTGGGGAAGCTCCCGCTGAAGCTGCTCGTAGAGGCCGTAGCCGGAGTGCTCGCCGGCATCGTCGGTGTAGGAGAACCGGCCCGAGTGGTCGACGAGTGCGAGGCCGCCGAGCTCGGCGATGTCGGCGACCCGGTGCACCATGCCCTGCACGACGGTGTCGGGCCCTGGCAAGCGATGCCGTGCGCCAGTCGGCCTCGAGCCCGTACCCGGTGCCGACGGCGATGAACGACGGCAGGATCGACGCACTCGATGTCGAAGCCGGCGTCGGGGAAGAGATGGTGGAGCGCGAGCAGCCGTGTGCCGGGCACGAACTCGTGTGCTGGTGCTCGGTGTGGCCCAGCTCCTCGATGCGGCCGTCGTGCCACACCTGCTCGGCCTGCACGAGCGAGCGCTCGCCCTGGTCGCCCCGCGAGCAGATGTAGAAGATCGAGTGGTCCGCGAAGCGCATCGGGAAGTAGCTCCACATGCCGCGCCGGCGCCCTGCGGCATCGACGCCATGATCCCGGGGTGCAAGCCGACGGGGCGCACGCCCCAGGAGCGGTCGCGGACTTCACGTGGTCGACGGGTCGACGGTCATCGCGGTGCCGCCCACCTCGAGCGTGCCGCTCCACGGACTTATCTGCGCGAGGCGCCGGTGTCGAAGATCACCCGGGCGCCGGCGCGGATGAACTGGTTCGGCTCGGGGATCGCGGGACCGAAGCCCCAGGTAGAGATCGGCCGCCACCGAGTGCTCGGTGGGCTCAGCCACGAAACGGAGCTTCTTCAACGGTTCGATGACCTCGACCCGCAGCGGCCCGACCCGATGTCGGCCCGGTCGCCCAGGGGCTGCGAGGCACGGACGACGTGCTGCTCCTCCCACCGCACGGTGACGTCCAACTGCGCCGGTGGTGCCGAGGTTCGTACTGCCCGAGGCCGAACACGGCCATGAACTGGCCACCGGTGTCGAACGCGTTGAAGTAGTACCGGTCGTAGAAGTTGCGGTCGCTGGTGGCGACGTGCGCGATCCAGTTCGCGCTCTGGTGGACCGGGTAGTCGTCCCATGACGTGACGGACACTGCTGGCTCCTGCTCGACGGCTCGGTACGGCATCGTGGCACAGCCATCGGGCAGGATGTCGGCCATGACGTCGCCTGCTCTCACCGATGCCGCCGCTCTCCAGCAATTCCAGATGCACGGCCAGGACATCCCCACCCTCCTGGCGCACTGGGCCGAGCAGAAGGCCGACCACCCGGCGCTGGTGTGGTCGCCTCGAGGGCGACGGCCGCCGCTGGACCTGGGCCGAGCTGCACACCGACGTGCGCCGCTCAGCGTCGGCCTGGCGGCCCAGGGATCGCGCAGGGCGACAAGGTCCTGATCCACTCGGAGAACTCCCCCGAGATGGTCCTCACCTGGCTGGCGTGCGCGCACCTCGGCGCGGTGGGCGTGACCACCAACACCAAGTCGGTCGGCGCGGAGATGACCTACTTCGCCGAGCACACCGGTGCGGTCGCCGCAATCACCCAGCCCCAGTACGCCGCGATGGTCGCGGAGGCCGCACCCGCGCTGCGCTGGATCGCGGTGACCGACGACAACAGCGGCGAGGCCGCGACCGCCGAGGAGCAGGCCGCCGTCGCGGCCGGTGGGTTCCTCGGCTTCGACGCGCTCATGGGCGACGCCGACGCCGCGGTCGACCGCACCCCCGAGCCGATGCTCCCGTTCGGGATCATGTTCACGTCGGGCACCACCAGCCGGCCGAAGGCGGTGGTGCACACCCACGCCAACGCGATCTGGGCGAGCCGCACCGGCCCGCGCAACATCGACCTCCACACCGACGACACCTACGTGATCTTCCTGCCGTTCTTCCACGTGAACGCGCAGAGCTGGAGCTTCTTCTCCGTGCTCGGCGTCGGCGCCACCGCGGTGCTCATGCCCAAGTGGTCCATGAGCCGCTTCTGGCCGGTCGTGGTCGAGCACGGTGTCACGCACACGTCGGTGATGCCGTTCGTGATGGGTGCCCTCGGCAGCCCCGACAAGCCGCAGGATCACAAGCTGCGGGCCGGCGTGTTCGGCCTGATCATGCCCGACCTCGACCGCATGTTCGGCATCTCGATCTACGCGGCCTACGGCATGACCGAGACCGTCACCCACGCCATCACGGCGAAGCCCGAGGAGCGCCTGCCGATGCGCTCGATGGGGCACGTCACGCCCGGCTACGAGATCGCCGTCGTCGACAAGGAGACCGGCGAGCTCTGCGGCGAGGACGAGACCGGTGAGCTCTGGATGCGCGGCACCCGCGGCATCCAGCTGTTCCTCGAGTACTACCGCAACGACGAGGCGAACGCGAAGGCGTTCGAGGACGGCTGGTTCAAGACCGGCGACATGGTGAAGATGGGCGCGGGCGGCAACGTCTTCTACCAGGAGCGCGACAAGGACCTGCTCAAGGTCGGTGGTGAGAACGTGTCGGCGAAGGAGGTCGAGGACCTCATCGTGGCGCACCCGGCCGTCGCGCAGGTCGCGGTCGTCGGCAAGCAGCACGATTTCCTCGACGAGGTGGTCGTCGCGTTCGTGATCCCCGCGCCGGGCGAGCACGACCGCAACGTCGTGGAGATGGAGATCTTCGAGACCTGCGCCGACAACCTCGCGAAGTTCAAGCAGCCGCGCGCGGTCTACTTCGTCGACGAGTTCCCGCTCGGCACGCTCGACAAGATCCTGAAGAACAAGCTCAGGGAGATGGCGGACGCGGAGCCGAAGATCTCCTGACCAGCCCGACGCGGCGGCGCACACCCCGCGTCGCGGTGCGGAGCCGATCGGACAGCGTGAGTCGGCGGAGCGCGAGCGCTCCTGCGCGCCCCGGGCGCAGCCACGGCTCGACGTCGTCGGGTGCGGCGAGGGCGAGATCGGGATCCACGAGCAGACGTCGCAGCAGGGTCAGATAGGCGCTGCGGTGCAGGTCCGTCGCGGCTCCCGGCTGCCAGGGCTTCGGACGACCGACGCTGTGCAGCATGTCCATGCCCGAGCCGTCGCGCTCGCAGCGAAGACGCGCTGGGTCGACGACGCGGGTCAGGATCAGGTCGTCGCGGCCCTGCGCCATGCGGGCCGACGGGAGCAGCGCGACCGCCTCGGGCGGTAGCTCCGTCATCAGCATGGCGTTCAACACGTCCTGGTCGGGCAGCGCCCACGGACCGGCGAACGTCGTGTCGCGGAGGTCGATCGGCGTGCCGTCGAGGGCGGCGCACCGCTGCTCCCAGCGGTCGAGGAACCCTCCGTGACGGGCCGGTACGAACACGACGAAGCCCGCGTTCGCGTAGGGCTGCAGCCGGAGCGGCCCGGCGAGGCCGAGTCGGTCGGCCCACTCCGGGAAGCGGCGATCCGGTGTGAACTGGTCGACGTACGCGACGACTCGCCCCGCTCGTGCATGGGCGAGGACCTCGTCGAGCGGCGCGGTCACGATGACGTCGCAGTCGACGTACACCACGACATCGTCGGGGCCGGCGTCCTCGCTGGCGGCGCGACACGCGGCCGGCACGAGGAGCCACGGATGGGACGGCACCGCGGGCCGGGGCTTCAGGTCGCACTCCGGCGCGAGCAACCGGCGCTGGGTCGGCGTGAGACCCAGGTCGAGCACGGTGACCCGCTCGAGGTAGCCGAGGAGCCGGAGCGAATTGACGAGGGCGATCACGCCGACGGCGTGGTCGGCGTCGGCGATGGTCGCGAACCGGAGGACGCTCACGGGACCTCGGCCGGAGCCGTCACCGCGAGTCGCCAACGCGTGCTCGGTGCCCAGTGCCGAGCGCGGCTCATCTCGGTCGGACCGTCGGTCACCGTGCGCAGCTCCCAGTGCGCCGCCTCGAACACGAACGACTGGGCGAACGTGCGGGTGAGGCGCTCCCCCAGGCACGCGTGGTGGTCGATCCCGAAGGGCGCGTACACGGCACGCGAGTTGCCCACGCCCCCCTCGACGGCGAAGCGGTCCGGATCGAAGCGCGCGGGGTCGGCGAAGCCGCGGTCGTCGCGGTGGATCTCGCGGGTGCACACGCGCACGTACCACTCCGCGGGCACGACGATCCGCCCGGCCGGCCCCTCGTGGTCGATGGGCGCCGTGGCCCGCCGCATCACGAACTCGCTCTGATCGAGACGCAGGACCTCGGACACGAAGCGATCGGTGTCCTCGCCGTGCACACCGGACGCGCGGAGCCGCGCCCTCCACTCCGGCTGCGCGGCCACGTGCCACAGCGCCCACATCAGGAGACCGGCGACGTCCTCGCGGGTCGTGAAGATCGCGTAGATCAGGTTGCGCATCACCCCCGGGTCGTCGAGTGCGCCCGGCGGCAGGCTGTCGAACCGCTGGGCCAGCGTCTCGTACGTCGTGTCCGTCTCGTCGCGCCGTGCGTTCGCCACGACGAGCGCGCCGATGCGGTTCAGCTCCGCCTCCACCTCGTGGTCGGGGATCGCCTCGGCGTAGAAGTGCCGCTCGTAGTCGAGGGCGTCGATGCGGTCCCGCAGCGCCGGCTCGGGCGTCAGGCCGAGGAGCAGTTCGGTCCAGGCGTCGAACACGCACGCCCGAACCGTCAGCAGTGGGTTGGGCGGTTCGATCGCGCTCGCCGCGGCAAGGGACTCCATGCAGCGCCGGGCGGCCGCGGTCATCACGGGTTCCCACCGCTGCACGAGATCCGGCCCGAGCGCGCGGGCGAACAGGCGCCTGAGCTCCGCGTGCCGCTCCCCTGTCGTGCCGCGAACGCTCCCACCCGGGACGAAGCGCTCGTAGGGACCCCACGGCGGCCCGAGCGCGTCGGCATGCTCCCGGAGCAGTGCCCCGCCCGCGGTGAAGTCGACGACGCACACGGTCGGGATGTCGTTGAAGCCGGTCTTGAACACGCGCCCGTACCGGCGCGCCTGACGGGCGAACCAGTCGGGCGACGCGATCCAGCCGCGGCCGCGACCGATCCGTCCCACGGGCCAGCCCAGTTCCACACCCCGTCGTGGCCGGCCGTGCCACGCACCCCGTGCGGCGGACACGAGGAACGGGGCCAGCACGAGGAGGACGACCCACCGCGCGCCGGTCACCGTCGCCACGACGACGCCGGCGACGACGAGCAGAACGGCTGCGAACGCGGCGAGCAGCAACCGCTTCCAGTTGTGCGGCTCCGGTCGCCGGAGGTTGGGACCCACGAGCAGCCTGACGGTGAGCACCGGTTGGGCGCCGGCGTGCACGACGGCAATCGTGGCGGCGCGCACCCGACGCAACGGACGCCGGATCGCTTCCGGCAGGTGGCTCCCCAGACTCATGCGGGCACGAGCGTGCCACAGGAGTTCTGTCAGGTGTCGGTTCCGGCCAGGCCGTGCGTGAACGCGTAGGCCGTTGCCGCCGAGCGGGTCGACACGTCGATCTTGGTGAAGATGTTGGAGAGGTGCCGGGAGACGGTCTTCGCGCTCAGCGACAGCTCGGCGGCGATCTCCTTGTTCGACCACCCGAGCGCGACGAGACCCAACACCTCGATCTCGCGGTCGGTGAGCCCGCCGGGACGGGCGCCTGCCGGCGGGCGTCGTCGATGTCGGCGGCGGCGAGGTGGGCGCCGATGGCGTCGAACTGGGCGCGGGCGGCCGCGAACGACTCGCGGGCGCCGTCCTCGTCGCCGGCGTCGTTGGGCCTGGGCGAGCACGGTGCGCCGTCGCGACCTCGTACGGCACCTCGAGCTCCTGCCAGCGGACGAGGGCCTCGTGGAGCACCGCGGCAGCGGCGCGCGGCTCGCCCTCGGCGAGCAGCATCCGGCCCCGTGCGAGCTGGGCGGCGGCGTGCAGCATCGCGATGTCGAAGGCGTCGGCGATCTGCTCCAGCTCCTCGACGCACTCCTCGGCCATGAGCAGGTCGCCGGCCGCGATCGCGATCTGTGCCGCGGCGGGGAGGACCCGGGCACGCGCGATGCGGCTCGCCCAGCGGTCGGCCACGCATCCGCTGATGATTCGGGTGGCCTCGTCGATCCTGCCCTGCGAGAGACGCAGAAGCGCGGTGCCGAAGCAGGGACGGCCCCGGAGCTCCTCGGCGCGGGCGAATGCCTCCTCCGCGCCGTCGAGGTCACCCAGGCGACGGCGGATGTCACCCACTTCGGCGAAACCGAACGCCACGTTGGGCAGGTGGCCGTCGAGCAGCTCCTCGCACGCACGGGTTGCTTCCGACTCCGCGTCGACGAGATCGCCCCGCAGGTTCATCACGCTGGCGCGGTGCACACGGCAGATCCCCGGGAAGATGGCGAACGGGTGCTGCTCCGCCCACTGCGCGGTCATCTCGGTCCATTCCGCAGCGCGCCGGAGATCGCCGACCTCCTCGCACGCGCCGATGAGGCTGCAGTACACCTTGCCCGTGGAGTACGGGCCGAGGCGGCCTTCGACCGCGGACAACATCGCCTCGTCGATCGACGCGAGTCCGCGGGCCGTGTCGCCGGTGTCGATCAGGACGCGCCCGATCGCCTGTTGCGCCTCGGCTTCCTGGTCGCGGGCGCCGAGTGAACGCGCGAGCGAGAGCGCCTCGTTCCCGATCGCGAGCGCGCCGTCGTAGTCGCCGCGTCCGTGCGCGACCTCGAGCTCCCGCAGGATGAGGATGCAGTACTCCACGCAGTCGTCGTCGCCGTCGAGGAGCCGCCGGGCGCGCTGCAACCACGCGGCACCGACCGACGGGCGCGCGCGCAGGCAGTGGTGCTCGTAGAGCCAGACGGCCGCCACGCCCGCCTGTCGCGTGTCCCCGAGCGCCTCGTAGGCGTCGAATGCGGCCTGGCGGGTGCGGATGCACTCCTCGAGGCGCCCGAGCCACCACCACGCCTCGGCGAGGAGCACGAGTCGCTCGGCTTCCTCGCGCGGGTCGGCGGACGGATGAGCCTCGGCGAGGGCACGACAGGTCTCCCAGTCGTGCCGTGCGTACGCGTCGTGGGCGTCGGCGAGCGCCACCGGTGCGGCCATGGAGCGACGGTACCAACGGGCGGGAACGGGATCCATCGGCTTTCCGGCGCATCGCCGTTGCGCCGCTCACGATCCGATGGGGCATTCGCCCCATCACCGGCCGACGGGCTCCTGACGACGCCCGATGTACCCGCCGACCACGCGCCGCCACACTGACGGCATGTCGGGACGACCGCCACTCACCGCACGCCAACGGCGCATCGTCGAGTTGATCGCGCTCGGTCGTGACCGGGAGGCCGCCGAGCTCGCCGCCGGGTCAGACCCCGACGGGGACGGGGGTGGCGCGACGCAGGAGGCGCAGCCCGAAGATCGTGCAGCTGACGAGTGACGACACGCCGGCGAGGGTGAACGCGACCCGCGGGCTCGTGGCGTCGCTCACCCAGCCCATCAAGGGGCCGCCGATCGGGAGCAGCCCGAAGATCGTGATCGCGTAGAGCGCCATCACCCGGCCGCGCATCGCGGGATCCGAGTGCAACTGCAGGAACGCGTTGGTCGACACCATGTGCACGATCATCGAGAAGCCCACGGCCGGGAGCACCAGCAGGAACAGCCAGAGGACGGGCATCCACGCGGCGAGCACGGTGAACGCACCCATCGCGAATCCGCCGAGCACCACGGCGCGCGCGCTGCGCAGCCCGAGGCGGGCCACGGTGAGCGCGCCGGTGAGCGCGCCGATCGACATGACCGTCGTCATGAGGCTGAAGCCCGCGGCGTCGGTGTGGAACGTGACCTTGGCGAACAGCGGGTAGATCACGCCCCAGTTCAGCGCGAAGGTGCCGAGCACCGCGGCGATCAGCAGTGCGTTGCGCAGTTCGGGTGACGCCCACGCGTAGCGCAGCCCCTCGCGCACCTGGCCGGGTGCCCGTGTCGCTCGCGGGCGCGGGTGCAGCTCGGCCGGCCGCATCATGAGGAGCGCCGCGATCACGGCGAGGAAGCTCACCGCGTCGATCGCGAAGCAGATGCCGGTACCCACCGCGACGATGAGCACCCCGGCGATGGCCGGTCCGACGATGCGGGCCGACTGCGCGATCGCGCTGTTGAGGCCCACCGCGTTCGGCAGCTCCGCCGGCGTGACCATCTCGGAGAGGAACGACTGACGCGTCGGGTTGTCGACCACCTGGGCGAACCCACCGACGAGCGCCAGTACGTAGACCATCCACAGCTCGACCGTGTCGGTGACCACGAGCAGGGCGAGCACCGTCGACACCGCGGCCAGCACCAGCTGCGCGCCGAGGAGGAGCCGGCGGTTGTCGAAGCGGTCGGCGAGCACGCCGCCCCAGGCGCCCAGGAACAGGGTCGGGAGGGCGATGAGCGCGGTGAGGAACCCGACGGCCAGGCCGTCGTTGCGCGAGAGGTCGAGCACGAGCCAACCGAGGGCGATGGACTGCGCCCAGGTGCCGATCTGCGAGGCCGTCTGGCCCAGGAAGAAGAGCCAGTAGTTGCGCGTCCGCAGGCTGCGGAAGACGGAGCCCGGCTCGTTCACGGGCGCGGAGGCTAGGCGAGTTGCGCGATCACGTGCCGAAGCGCCAGACGTCGTGGTCGACCCGCGAGGGGTTGGCCGGGTCGGTGAAGTCGAACGTCTCGCGGTCGCCGCCGAAGGTGTAGATCGCCGGTCCGCCCGGTCCGCGTGTGCTGCTGAGCGCGGCGAAGTCGTACTTGACCGCGTCCTGTGCCGCCGCGTCCCACGGTGCCTGGGGCAGCTGCTGCCACTTCGCCCCGTCCGCGCTCACCCACATGTCGACCGGGTTGCCCGCCGGAGGGAGGCCGAAGCCGCCGAAGCACACGAAGCGCCCCTCGAGCAGTTCGCACTTGTGCCCGGGCCGGGGCGCCCACGGTGCGGCGGCGGTCAGCTTCTCCCAGGTGGCGCCGTCGCGGCTGCGCCAGACGTCGTTGAAGTACGGCGGGCAGGGCTTGGCGGGATCGTCGCAGGTGAACCCCTCCTCACCGCCGAAGAGGTACATCCAGGGGCCCCGGGTCAGGACCGCGGCGCCGGCGCGCGGCTCCCAGGGCGCCGCCGCCGTCACCTGCTCCCACGTCTTGCCGCCGTCGTCGCTGCGCCACACGTCGTTGAAGTACTTGCGGGCCGGCGGCCCGCCGACGATCGACGAGTCGTCATTGGTGGACCCGGCCAGGACGTAGAGCGACTTGCCGAGCGCGACCGCGCTCAACCCGGCGCGACCGACCCAGCCCGCCGCCGCGGTCTGTTGCGTCCAGGTGCGCCCGGCGTCCCCGCTGGCCCAGACGTCGGAGAAGAAGTCGGAGCAGACCGGTGCGCCGTTCGTGCAGTCGGCCCCGACCTTGAAGTTCTGCCCGCCGATCACGAAGACCTTCCCCCGGTCCGCGACCGCCTGGAAGTACGCCCGGGCCGGCCACGGGGCGTCGGCCGTCTTGGACCACGTGGCGCCCTGGTCGGTGCTCGCCCACACCTCGTTCGACAGGGTGCTCGCACCCGGCACGCCGGGGATGGCGAGCGGCGACCGGCCCCCGAGCACGAGGAATCGCTTCCCGACCTCGACCGCCTGCAGCCCGGCTCGGGGCGTCCAGGGCGCCGACGCGGTGACCTGCTCCCATTCCGCGGCCCGGAGTCCGGGCGTCGCGGCGACCGGTGTCGCCCCGACCTGGCCGATGGGCACCAGGGTCGCGGCCGCCGCCGCGATCGTCAACGACGTCAACAGTCTCCGCATCAGCATCGTGCCGCCCCTTCCCTCGGACGGGCGCCGTTGCGCCCCGTCCGGTTCGGTGGGCTTCGCCCGACACGACCCGTTCGGATGCACGCCGGTGACCTCTGCCCCCCCCATGACGGAAGTCGGGACTTTCGCCCGTGGCGGCTCCGAGCACCGTTCGATCTAATGGCGGGCATTATCTTGTCCGGGACCAGACGAGCCCAGGGGGAAGCGACGCCGATGGCCACCAAGATGACGCTCGAAGAGGCACGCGAGAAGTACCGCATCGAGCGGGAGAAGCGCCTCCGGCCGGACGGGATCAACCAGTACCCCGACCTGAGCGGGAAGTACGCCGACTTCGACACCGACCCCTACGCCGAGCCCTTCGAACGCGAGCCGATCGTGGAGGAGCTCGACACGGTGATCGTGGGCGCCGGCTTCGGTGGAATGCTCGCCGCCGCGAACCTGCGCAAGATGGGCCAGGGCAGCTTCCGCATCATCGACAAAGCGGGCGACTTCGGCGGCACCTGGTATTGGAACCGCTACCCCGGCTGCATGTGCGACGTCGAGTCGTACGTGTACCTCCCGATGCTGGAGGAGACGGGCTTCATCCCCACCCAGAAGTACGCGCAGGCCTACGAGATCTTCGAGTACTGCCAGCTCCTCGGCCGCACCTTCGACCTCTACCCCTCCGCGCTGTTCCAGACCGAGATCGACACCTGCGTGTGGGACGAGGCCGCGGAGCGGTGGGTCGTCACCACCAACCGGGGCGACACGCTGCGCGCGAAGTTCGTGGTGATCGCGGGTGGCGTCCTCAACAAGGCCAAGCTGCCGGGCATCCCCGGGATCGAGAATTTCGAGGGCAAGAGCTTCCACACCAGCCGCTGGGACTACAAGTACACCGGCGGCAGCCCGCGCGAGTTCATGGACAAGCTGGCCGACAAGCGCGTCGCGATCGTCGGCACCGGCGCCACCGCGGTGCAGGTGGTGCCGCGCCTCGCGGAGTCGGCGAAGGAGCTGTACGTCTTCCAGCGCACGCCGTCCAACGTGGGCGTGCGCAACCAGCAGGACACCGACGTCGAGTGGTTCAAGTCGCTGAAGCCCGGCTGGCAGCGCGAGCGCATCATCAACTTCACCGACTCCGTCTGCGGGAAGCAGCCCGCGGTCAACATGGTCGACGACGCATGGACGCAGATCTTCTGGGTCGACACCAAGAAGAAGCCCGAGTCGCCCGAGGAGGCGCTCGAGCTCGAGACCGTCGACTTCGAGAACATGGAGGCGATCCGCCAGCGCATCCTCGACACCGTCGAGGACCAGTACACGGCCGAGAAGCTGCTCCCCTGGTACCAGCAGGGTTGCAAGCGCCCGTGCTTCCACGACGAGTACCTGCCGGCGTTCAACCGTCCGAACGTGCACCTCGTCGACACCGACGGCAAGGGTGTCGACCGCATCACCGAGCACGGCCTCGTGGTGGGTGACACCGAGTACCCCGTCGACGCGATCGTCTACGCGTCGGGCTACGAGGTCACCACGGAGTACTCGCACCGGCTCGGCTTCGACCCGGTCGGCAAGGGCGGCGAGCCGCTCAGCAAGTCGTGGCACGAGGGCCCGCACACGCTGCACGGTGTGACCACCCACGGCTTCCCCAACATGCTGATGATCAGCACGGTCCAGGGCGGCTTCGGCGTGAACTTCGTGCACTACCTCACCGAGACGTCACTGCACGTCGCGGAGATCATCGAGCGGTGCCTGCGCGAAGGCATCCGCGAGATCGAGGTGACGCCGGAGGCCGAGGAAGCCTGGTTCAACGAGCTCTGCAAGCACATCGAGGGCCTGGCCAACTACAACGCAACCTGCACGCCCGGCTACCTCAACGGTGAAGGCGGCGGCGACATGTCGTCGCTGCGGGCCACGCCGTACATGGGCAGCGTCGGCGACTACGCGGCCCACCTCATCGCCTGGCGCGAGGAGGGCTCGATGGCCGGCCTGGAGCTCACGAAGTAGCCCCAGACCGGCCGTCGGACTAGCTGGGCGGCGCGAAGAACTCGAGTGCGATCCCGTCGGGGTCGCGGAAGCTCACGCCCGAGCCGTAGTGGGCGTCCTTGATGCCGCCGTGCGTGACACCGAGCTCGTCGAGGCGGTTCGCCCACTTCTCGAGCTCGTCGCGGTCGGCGCACCCGAACGCAATGTGGTCGAGGCCCACGCGGTGCTCGCTGAACGACTCTGCGGGCGCGGGCGTCTCGTGCTGGTGCAGGCCGAGGAGCATGCCGCCCCCGACCAGGTAGACGGTGTGGTGCATCGCCGGGTCGGTGTCCTCGTCGAGCACCGGCTGGGCGTCGAGCAACTGCTCGTACCAGGGCACGCTGACCGACAGGTCACGGACGGTCAGCGCGACATGCGTGATGGGCGGGAATTCGCTCATGGACGGATCTCCTCCTGAGTGGGGGCCGGGGTCACCGTCAGTGTGCGGGTGGAGCGCGATCCCCGCATCGGGCGAAGCCCGCACCGCGGCGCCTCGCTTCGTGGGTGGTTCACCCCACGAGCCCGGCCACCACCCGCCGGGCCGTTCCATGATGACGGCGCCCGGGGTGATGTCAACCCACCCCCGGTCGCCCGGAGCGCCTACTTCTTCGTCGCGTCCGCGAACAGCGGGAGCAACGCCGCCGCCGCGGCCTTCGGGGGGCCGTACACGATGTCGTCGTACGAGCCGCCCTCCGTCGTGTAGTTGGAGACCTCGAACTGCACCACGAGCGGGTCGACCACCGCGACGAGCTCGTTGGAGGCGGTGAAGAACACGTCGTCACCGAGCTCGGGCACCGCCTCGCTCTTCGGGTTCTCCTTGAGCGTGGCGATGGTCTTCTCGACGTCGGCGGTGAGCGGCTGGGTCGTCACCTTGAGCTTGTACGGCGCGCCCAGCTTCTTGAAGTTCCCGGGGAAGTAGTAGTTGGTCCGCCACTCGCACTGCTCGGCACCGGTCGACGCCTCCCGGGTGAGCTTGGTGGCGACGACCTTGTGGCCGAGGATCTTCGACGCCTGCTTCTTGGTCAGGAGGTCGCAGTTGTCCGCCTTGGCGGCGCCGGCGGGGACGGCCCCCAGCGCGAGCACGGGAAGTGCCGCGAGGACCGCGGCCATGAGGATGACGACTCGCTTCACGATCCCTCCCGAATCCCGATTCCGCCCGTCGGGGGCACCGTATCCCGGCCGGTCCCCGGGCTGCGGCACCGGGCTCGGACCGCGTAGGGTTCGGCCCATGACTGCGACCGAAGCCCCGGTGAACCACGACACGCCCGAAGAGGCGTCCTTCCGCGCCGACGTGCGGAAGTTCCTCGAGGCCAACGCCAAGCCGAAGACCGAGCGCGGCCCGTGGACCGTGGTGATGCACACCACCCACGAGGAGGCGCAGCAGGAGTTCACCGAAGGCGTGGAGTGGCAGCGCACCCGCTTCGACGCCGGCATGGTCTCGTTCACGTACCCGAAGGAGTACGGCGGCCAGGGCGGCGAGCCGTGGATGGAGCGCATCTACAACGAGGAGGCGACTCGCTACGGGTCGTCGTCGGGCTTCATCTCCGCGTCGATCGCCATGCTCGCGCCCACGCTCATGCAGTTCGGCACCGACGAGCAGAAGCTCGCGCTGCTCCCGCCGCTCTTCCGCGGCGACGACACCTACTGCCAGCTCTTCAGCGAGCCGGGGGCCGGCTCCGACCTCGCGAGCCTCGGGTCGCGCGCGGTGCTCGACGGCGACGAGTGGGTGGTCAACGGCCAGAAGGTGTGGAACTCGTCGGCGCAGTTCTGCGACAAGGGCTTCATGCTCGTGCGCACCAACCCCGACGTGCCCAAGCACAAGGGCATCACGATGATCCTCGTCGACATGCACGCGCCGGGCGTGGAGGTGCGCCCGCTGGTGCAGCCGACCGGTGCGTCGCACTTCAACGAGGTGTTCTTCGAGGACGTGCGCGTTCCAGTCGCGAACACGCTCGGCCCGGTCGACGGTGGTTGGGCCTGTGCCCGCACAGTGATGCTCAACGAGTCGGCACTCATCGGTGGCAGCGCGGCCAACAAGACGTTCCCGAACCTCCACACGATCGCGAAGCAGCAGGGTCTCACCGACGACGCCGTCACCCGCCAGGGCCTCGCCGAGGTCTACGTGCGCGAAGAGGTGCTCGGCCTGCTCGCCGACCGTGTGATGACCGCGGTGCGCCGGCGCGAGAAGCCCCCGCTCGACCCCTCTGCGATCAAGATCTCGGTGGCCGACAACAAGGCCTTCTTCGCCGACTTCGCCGCCGAGATGCTCGGCCCGGCCGCGCTCGTCGACGACTCCGACATCCAGCACTGGGTGATCAACGAGGTCGTCGGCCGCTACACGGTGTCGATCGGTGGTGGCACCACCGAGGTGCAGAAGAACAACCTCGCCGAGCGCCAGCTCGGGCTCCCGAAGGAGCCGGGCCCGGGCAAGGACACCGCCTGGAGCGACCTGCCCAAGAGCTAGGCGCGCGGGTCCCCGATCGGTTCGAGGTCGAGGACGCCCGTCGTCACGTCGAGGATCGGTGGCGACTGCACCGACACGAACTCCACCGCGTCGTCGCGCGTGCGCACGGCGTGGAACGTGCCGGCCGGCAGCTCCAACCGATCGCCCGCGTGCACCGCGATGACGGTGCGGTCGGGGTGCACGAGCACCTCGCCCGAACCCGCCGTGAAGTAGAGCACGGTCTCGGCGCGGTTGTGACGGTGCATCCCGGACTCGCAACCGGCTTCGACGCGCACGAGGTCGACGCCGACGAGGGAGCCGAGCGCGGTACCGCGCGTGAGCTGCATCACGGCGAAGACGTCGTGCGGCTCGACCTCGAGGTCGGCGTCGGTCCGGATCGCGGGCCACTCCACGACACGAGTGTGGCACGTGCGGCATGATCCCCCGATGCTCCTCACGGATGTGCGCGTCGTCGACCTGACCGCGGGCTACGGCGCCTTCGCAGCCCGCCTGCTCGCCGACCTCGGCGCCGAGGTGGTGCGGGTCGAGCCGGGCCGCCCCCCGCCGACGACCTCTCGTACCTGCACCGCAACGTCGGGAAGCAGGTCGTGGTGCTCGACCCGGCCGCGGGCGCCGCCACGGCGGCGATCGACGGCCTGGTGGCGGGAGCCGACCTCGTGTTCACGTCGCACGAGGGTGTGGCCACCTGGCCGGGCACCGGGCCCGGCGACCTCTCGGCCCGACACCCGCATGCCGTCGTCGTCTCGATCACGCCGTGGGGGCTCGAGGGCCCGGCCGCGGGCTGGCAGGCGACGGAACTGGTGGCCCAGGCCGCAGGCGGTGTCGTCTACCGGGCGGGCGTGCCCGAACTGCCGCCCGTCTCGGCGCCCGGTCGCTTCAGCGAGGACGGTGGGGCCGCCCACGCCGCCCTCGCTGGCATCCTGGGGGTCTGGCACGCCCGGCACGGCGGCTCCGGGCAGGTGCTCGACGTGTCGTCGATCCTGGCCCTGGCCCAGTGCACCGAGATGGCGCTGCCGCTCTGGAGCATGATCGGCAGCGACCAGGTGCGCCAGGGGCGGGCATGTACCCTCTACGAGTGCTCCGACGGTCTCGCCCGCATCGTGCTCCCCATGTCGCCGGGTGAGTGGCGGGCGCTGATCGGGTGGCTGCAACCGCAGCCCGATTGGACCGGTCCGGAATGGGAGGAGCCCATACCCGGGCCCGAGGCCAAAGCCCAGATCAATCGAGGTGCTGCCGGCCCGCTTCGCTGCCGGGACCCGCGACGAACTGCGGGCGAGCGGTGACGCCGCGGGCGTGCGCATCACCCCGGTGCTCACGCCTCACGAGGTGCTCACGAACGAGCACACCCAGGGGCGGGCACCTTCCAGCCGGTGGACGGCGGGGTCGTCCACGCCGCGGTGCACTCGATCGAGGGCAGCCGCCGGGCTCCGGTCGCACCCGTGGTGGCCGAGGCTCCCGCCTGGCCGGCCCAGGCCGCGCCCGAGGGCGCCGCCGACGGCACACTCCCGCTCGCGGCTGCGGGTGCTCGAGATCGGTACCGGTGTCGCCGCACCGGAGGCCGCCCGGATCCTCGCCTCGTGGGGCGCCGACGTCTGGAAGATCGAGACGACGACCCGCCCCGACTTCCAGCGCCGCGTCCTCGGCAGCGACATGAACCCGGCGTTCTCCACGATCGCGCGCGACAAGCGCATCCTCGCGGTCGATCTGGGCAGTGAGTCCGGGCGCGCCCTGCTCGACCGCCTGCTCCCCCATGTGGACGTGATCGTCGAGAACAACGCGACCGGTGTCGTCGACCGCCTCGGCGCGGGCTGGGAGCACGTCCACGCCGTCAATCCGCGCACCGTGATGGTGAGTACGCAGCTCTACGGCATCCGGGGCCCGTGGGCCGGTCGCAAGGGGTACGGACCGAGTGCCCGCGCCGTTGCCGGTCTCACGTGGCTGTGGGCACACGGTCCCGACTCGCCTCGTGGCGTGATGACGATCCACCCCGACCACCTCGCCGGCCGCCTCGTGGCCCTGGGCGCTCGCGGGCCTGCTCGCACGCGAGCGCACCGGTGCTGGTGTGCACATCGATCTCGCGCAGTGCGAAGGGGTGTCGATGCTGCTCGGCGACATCCTCGCCGGCGAGCACGCCGTACCCGGCAGCGCGCAGCCGCAGGGCAACACCGACACCGCGCACGCCCCGTGGGGCCTCTACCGCGCCGCCGACGACGAGGGCTCCGAGTCGTGGCTGGCGGTCACCGTCACCGACGACGCGGCGTGGGAACGACTCTTGAGGGTCGCGCCCGCGTCCATGACGCGTGCCGGGTGGGCCACCGAAGCCGGACGCGTCGCCGACCGTGCAGCACTCGACGCGGCGATGGCCGAGTGGTTGCGCGCCGAGGACGCGGCTGCGGTCGAACTGGCGTTGCAGGAAGTGGGTGTTGCGGCGTCGCGTGCGCTGCACCCGCGGCTCCACGCGTCGCATCCCCACTTCGTCGCCCGGGGCTTCCTCGTGGAGGTCGACCAACCCGGGAACGGCCCGACACTCTTCGAGGGGCCGTGCTTCTCCGCGCCCGCGCTGGCCCCGCCGCGCAACGGACCGGCGCCGCTCCCCCGCGAGGGGACCGACGACATCCTGCGTGAGGTGCTCGGGCTGTCCGACGCCGAGATCGACGCCCTGATCGCGTCCGGAGCCGTCGAACCCCGCATGGGGTGAATCCCCCACGCGCCGGGTCGGCGCGGCTGCATGTCATGCCCGATGCCGGGCCGGACCACTTCCCGCAGGCTGGTCGAACCGATCGGGCACCGCGCCCGGTCGACGACACTGCGGAGGCGGCGATGAACCCCAACCAGGCACTGTGGGAGCAAGGCGACTTCACCCGGATCGCGCGGACGATGCGCGGTGCGGGGGCCGAGCTCGTCGGACGGCTCGGGCTCGGAGCCGGTGAGCGCGTCCTCGACCTCGGCTGCGGCGACGGCACCACGGCGATCCCGGCCGCCGAGCGCGGCGCCCAGGTCGTGGGGGTCGACATCGCCCGCAACCTCGTCGCCGCCGGCACTGCCCGCGCCGCCGCGTCCGGCCTCACGAACGTGACCTTCCGACACGGCGACGCCCGCGACCTGGCCGGCCACGCCGACGACGGGTTCGACCGCGTCGTCACGATCTTCGGGGCGATGTTCGCCCCCGAGCCCCACCGCGTCGCGAGCGAGATGGTGCGGGTCACCCGTCCCGGCGGCACGATCACGATGGGCAACTGGATCCCGGGCGACCCGACGTTCGTGTCGCAGCTGCTCCGGATCAGCGGCGCGTACACCCCGCCGCCGCCCGAGGGCTTCGTGAGCCCGGTCACCTGGGGTGTCGAGGAGCACGTCGTCGACCGTTTCACCGCCGCGGGGATCGACCCGGCGAACATCAGCTGCGACCGCGACACCTGGGTGTTCGACGCCGACATGCCCGCCGCCGCGTACGTGGACGAGTTCCGCCAGTGGTACGGACCGACGATGAACGCGTTCGCGGCGGCCGAGGCCGACGGGCGTGCCGACGACCTGCGCAACGAGCTCGAGGTGCTGTTCAAGGAGCACAACCTCAGCGAGGACCCCGAGCACGCGACGCTGATCGTGGCCGCGTACCTGCGGGTGACGGTGCAGGTCTGAACCGACTCCGTCTAGCGTCACGCCGATGCGTGGCGTGCGATGGGTGAACGAACTGCTGGTCCTCGACGACGCGGTCCCGGAACCGGTGCCGGTCGAGGGCGACGTGATGGTGGAGGTCGCGGCCGCGAGCATCTGCGGCACCGACCTCCACTTCATGCGCACGCAGCCGCAGGAGGTCGTGATCGGGCACGAGTTCGCCGGGTGGGTCGACGGCGCACCCTGCGCGATCGAGCCCACCGTGTTCTGTAGTCGCTGCGAGCAGTGCCTCGGCGGCCACACCAACCGTTGCGTCGGTGACGAGCACACGAACATCGGCATCTACCGCGACGGAGGGCTCGCCGATCGCGTGGTCGTGCCGGCGTACGCGCCGGTTGCGCTGCCCGACGGTCTCGACGTGCGCGACGCCAGTCTCGTGGAGCCCACCAGCGTCTCGTGGCACGGCGCCCGCCGTGCGCACATCGAGGCGGGCGAGCGCGTCGCGGTGGTCGGCGGAGGGTCCATCGGCCTCCTCGCGGTCGCGTGTGTGCGGCATCTCGGGCACGCCGTCGATCTCGAGGCGCGTCACCCGCACCAGATCGAGGCGGGCGAGCGCATCGGCGCGGGCACGTCGCCACACGGCGAGTACGACGTCGTCATCGAGACCGCGGGCAGCGAGTCTGGCCTCCTGCGCTCGGCCCACCTGGTGCGACCGGGCGGACGCGTCGTGCTCCTCGGCAACTTCCAACCGTCCGCGCCGGTGCCGGGCGTGCCCACGTTGGTGAAGGAGATCACGTGGATCGGCTCGGCGGGCCGCGGCCGCCACGACCATGGCGTCCGTGAGTTCGCGGAATCGGCGGCGGTGCTCGCGGCGAACCCCGAGATCGCTCGCGCGGTGATCACCCACCGGTTCCCACTGGGCGACGCGGCCGAGGCGTTCCGTGTGGCCGACGACCGCGCCAGCGGGGCGATCAAGGTTGTGTTGCACCCCTGTAGTGCGGGATCACGTGCTCGCCGATCTGGCGGATCGTCTCCAGCATCGCCCACTGCGGCACGGTGCCCATCTGGTTGAGGAACAGGATCTCGTCGGCGCCGGCGTCGATGAGTCGCTCCACGTACCCGATGCAGTCGGCAACGGTGCCGTACGCATGGTTCGGGTTGAGCATCGCGCCGTTGGGTGACGACAGGTCGAGGCTGATCTTCTCCCGGCCGATCGCCGACTCGATGATCGATCCGCCGTCGGCCGCGCCGCGCTCGAGGTCCTCGGGCCACGTGTCGGGCTCGGGCAGCGGCACTGCGCCCGCACTCCCCCAGTGCCCGATCGACTCCATGAAGAACCGCTGACCACGCAGGCCGATGCGGCGGGCCTCGGCGCGGTCGTCGAGCACGATCGCCGGGCACAACGCGGCGAGGTGCTCGGTGGGCCGGTAACCGACCTGCTCCTGCTCGTCGCGGTTCTTGAACGCCTCGCGGTAGATCGCGTTCTTCTCGGCCACCTGCTCGGGGCCGCCGAAGCCGAGCACCAGCGCGCCGATGCCACGCCCACCCGCGTCGTTGAGCGTCTCGTTGTGGGTGCACGCCATGTAGAGCGGCGGGTGGGGGTCCTGCAGCGGCTTCGGGTGCAACCTGCGCGGGGCGATGCTGACGAACTGGCCCTCGTACTCCCAGTCGTCCTCCATCCAGAGGCGCGGGACGAGGTACATCGCCTCCTTGATCATCGGGGGCAGGTCCTCGAGCCGGTAACCGAACGTGCCGGCCTCCTCCTGGGTGCCGCCCTTGCCGAAGCCCACGTGGAGCCGGCCGTTCGAGAGGATGTCGAGCGCGGCGGTGCGCTCCGCGACCTTCACCGGGTGGTTCATCGCCGGCGGCAGGCAGATCACGCCGTGGCCGATGCCGATGCGCGTGGTGCGCCCGGCGAGGTACGCGAGGAACGTCTCGGGGACGCTCATGTGCGCGTACTGCTCGAGCGCGGTGTGCTCGACGCACCAGATCGTGTCGAAGCCGAGGCGCTCGGCGAGCAACGACTGCTCCACGATGTCGTGGAGGATCTTGGCGTCGCCCTCGCGCGACGTGTCGGCGGTCTGCGCCTCGTAGATCAGTGAAAACTTCACCCGGGACCCCCTCTCGGTGCGGAGGTCATCCTCCCCGGCGCGCCGCCCGACGGCAAGTTCCCGTGAGCCGTCAGCCGGTGAACCGGGGCGCGGCGAGCACGAACTGCGCGGCGACGACGGTGTCGACCACCTCGTACGGGACGACGACCGTCGCGACGTTGCCGTTGTGGTCCCATGCCTGCACGACCACCTGGTGGACGCCGACGGTGGACGTGTCGAGGCGCGTCGGGTGGTCGCACTGTTCGACGCCCACCCCGGCATCGCGACAAATCACGTCGAGCGCCACGACGGCGCCGAGGTCGAAGCGACCCCCCGCGAGCGGGCGGTTCACGACGACCTCGGGTGCGTCGCGGTCGCCACCGGGCGGATCGATCTTCACGATCACGGTCCCGGCGGGGAGTGCCACCGGGAGCGGAGCGTCGAAGATCAGGGAGCCGATCGCCCCGACCCGCCGCACGAACGCGCCGGCGGGCCCGAAGATCCGCGCGTAGTCACCCGGTTGCCAGCCCGCGTTCGAGTCGACCGGCACCTCGTTGGCGCCGACGGGCCTGTCGGCGGTCGTCACCGCCGCCGCTGGCAGTTCGAGACACCCGGAGAACGGACCGGTGCGGTTGTCCTCGCCCTTGGTGCGGGTGGCGGTGAGGTACCGGCCGCCGGCCAGATCCGTGAGCGGCACCACCGCGTCGAAGCTGCCGTCGAGGCCGAGGGGGGTCGCGAAGACGAGCGGCCTCTCACCCTCACCTTCGGCCGGGTCCACACATCGATGGTTCACGTAGAGCTGTACCCGGTCGAAGGGCGGGACCGGCAGGCTCACCGCGCCGGTGCGGCCGTGCACGTGCAGGCCGTCGGCTTCCACGGAGGCGGTCAGCAGCGTGGGCGCGGAGATGTCGCGCACGTCGATCGCCCGGCCGCCGTTGCCGACGATGCGGTTGCTGAGGATCGTGACGGTCGACAACGGCTCCGCCTCCACCCCGGCGCCCCCGTTGGCCGCGATCACGTTGCCGTCGGCGAAGGCGGGCCCGCCGACCTCCAGCGGTTGCGCGTCCTCACCCACCACCGAGACACCCGCGTAGCCATTGGGCAGGGCGGTGCCGTCGGCGGCGAGGCCGATCACGTTCCCGCGGATCCGGGTGCGGCCGGACAATCCGGAGAGCGGATCCGGGGGGCGGCCGGTGAGGTCGGCACGGATCCCGTCTTCACGGTTCCCCGACACGAGGTTGCACGGATATGCACAGGAACCCGTGGTCATCGCCGTCGACGGGTGGTTCTCGTCGGCGCCGATGTCGTACTGCGCCGCGAACCATTCGCTCTGCGGGGATCCGGGATCGGCGAGGATGTCGATCCCGACACCGTTGGGGAGGGCGACGGTTCCCGTGACATCCGTGCCGATGTACGTACCCCTGATGGTCTTGGCGAACCTGCGTTGCGCGAGTGCGATGCCCGCGTCGGTGTTGCCGGACACGAGGTTGCACGGCATCGTCGGGCAGGCGTCGTCCGCCATGTCGAGGAAGCCGAAGGCGGTGGTGGTGACCCCGATGCCGTTCGGCACCGCGGCGCGGCCGTCCGGCGTGGTGCCGATCCGGTTGCCATGCGTGAGGTTGCCACCCGCGACACCGACGATGTTCCCCGAGACGACGTTGTCCTGGACGACCCCATCCCCCGTCAGGATGCCGACATCGTTCGGCACCGCCCGGGTACCGGTCGCGTCGGTCCCGACGTAGTTGTTCTGGACGTTGACGATCGTCCCGATCGCACCGGCGAGCATCTTCACGCCGACGCCCCAGTTCACGGTGTTCGTCGAGTTGCGCGCGATGTCGTAACTCGTGGGCGGAGACACGGTGCTCCACCCGCTGACGACGTTCCGCTCGGACGCGGTTCCTCCGCCGACGACCGCGATGGCGGTGCCAAGGGTGGCGATCCCCTCGCGTCCCTGGATCCCGGTACCGGGCGCGAGGGCGTGCTCGCCGCTCGCGTCGAGTCCGACGAGGTTGCCGGCGACGACCGACGGTGCGTTCTCGGTGCCACCGCCGAGTTGGACCCCGGCTTCTTCGCCACCGACGACATTGCCCGGCGCCCGGCCGGTGACCGCGGTGGGCCCACCCACCACGATGCGTCCATCACTCACGATCGACTTGTACTGCAACGGCAGGAGCGCGGTGTCGCCCGCGATCGTGGGGCCGAACCAATTGCCCTCGACCCGCAGCGGGGACGTGCTCCCGGTGCCGGCGGCCTGCTCCAGCCCGGTGTGGTTGGCCGACACCATGTTGCAGTCGCCCGTGCACGCGCCGGCGGTCGCGCCGCCCGTGCCGCCCACGAGCACGTCGTCGCTCTCCACCCGGATGCCCACGGTGTTGGGTTTGCCGGCCATGCCGGTGGGGTCGCTGCCGATCCGGTTGCCGACGATCAGGTGACCACCGGTACCGGCGGCCACGATCGCGCGTCCGCCACCCGGGGCGATGAACGAGTTGAGCACGAGCCCGCGCACGGTGTCGTGGTCGCCCTCGAGGCGCAACCCGTCGCCCGCGGTCTGCAGGCCGCCGTCGACCTCGACCCAACCACCGCTCTGCGTCGAACCGTCGATCGTGACCCGTCCGGTGACCGCGGGGAGCGGCGACTGCGGGCGGATCACCGGGACGCCGCCACCGGGGATGTCGAAGCCGATGGTCACGGCCCTGGTCGCATCGGCGGCCGAACGGTCGCCCGCCAGCTCGATGGCCGCGCGCAACGTGCACTGGTCGCCGTCGGCGACCGCGTCGACGTCGCAGTGGTCGCCGGTCTTCGCGTCGGCGAGGAGCGGCTCGTCGCCGTCGGTGTTCACCACGATGTCGGCCCGCACGTCGATCGGGTCGGACTTCAGAGTGCCCTCGACCGTGCTGCCGTCGAGCGCGGTGGCCGCGACCGGGATCTCCACGCGGATCCTGCCCGGCGACGTGAACACGAGGTCGCCGAGGACGACGTCCTGGGTGAGCGTCGTGCTGGGCGGGAGGGTGAGACCGAGTGCGCCCGCGGGGTTCTCGACGGTGGCGATCGTCGACGGCGTGTTCGTGTCGGGGTTGACGACGCGGGGTGCTCCGTTGACGCGCACCCCCGTGAGCTGGTCGCTCGTCGGGTTGTGCAGGTCGACGAGGTGGAGCACGCCGGGCGTGTCGAGTGTGGGCGGGTCGGGGTCGACGCGCATCGTGCCGTCGAGCTGCGCGTTCACGACGACCAGGTGCGTCACCGAGGCCTGGCGCCCGTCGTCGGTGGTGGTCGTGAGCGTGACCGGCACCTGGCCGCTCTGCGTGAACGTGTGGTCGACGGCGTCACCGGTGGCGGTGCCGTCGCCGAAGTCCCACTCGTGCGTCATCGGGCGCCCGCGCGTGTCGGTGGAGGTGGCGACCAGGTGGATGGTCTGGGGGTCGGCGGTGCGGGTGCCCTCGAAGTCGGCCACCAGGCCCGACGGGCTCGGGCGCACCCCGACCCAGCCCCATGCGTTCGTGATCGCGTCGGCGCACGGGTCGCTCTCGGGGCAGCGCCCGTAGCTCGGTGGCAACGTGATCACCCGGCCGGGCCCGGTCACCTGGAACTCGACCACGCCCATTCAGGAGGCGGTGACGCGGCGTCACCGACCGTCACCGTGCACGACATGTCGAAGAACCCGCAGCCCGCGACGACCGTGCCTGGGTACCGCCACGTCATGCCACCGTGGGCGCCGATGACCGCGCCGAGGCGGGCGTCGTCGGGGACGACCGCCATGGAGACGGTGGCGCCGGCCTGCACGACCTGCGACGGCGTCATCTGGATCAGGCCCCACCGCGGGTAGCACCAGGGCGCCGAGAGCCACTGGTGCGACAGCTCCGACCAGTAGGTGCCGTAGTTCGACGCCGAGTTGTACGCGCCGGCCGCATAGTCGACATCGGTGCACTGGCCCGGCACCTGGCCGGCGGTGAGCACCTGGACGCCACTCGGCGGCGGACTCGTGGGCGCGGCGGACGCGTCGCGCGCCGACGCCGAGATCGTCGCTGCACCGAGCAGCGCGATCACGGTGATCGCGACCACCGTCCGCGCGCCGTCGCGCCGAGCCCGGTCTTGCCTGTTCCGCCTGTTCCGCCCATGCCGCCCTGCCCGCGCCCTCAGCGTTGGGGACATGCTACCGAGAACCGCTCAATATGTGCAGCGCGCCCGGTTCGACGCGAACCCGATTCGTTCAGCGAATTCGATCAGGCGGTGACCGGGACGTTCTCGATGTTCATCAGCCGGGCGAGGTTCCCACCCATGAACTTGCGGAGCAAATTGTCGTCGAGCTCGGTGAGGTCGTCCATGAACTCGCCGGGGTTCGCCAGACCCTCGGGGTGCGGGTAGTCGGAGCCGTAGAGCACGTGGTCCTCGCCGAGGAGCTCCGCGAGGTATGCCGGGTCTTCCTCCCAGAACGGGCTGATGTAGATGTTGCGCCGGATCTGGTCGATCGGGTTGGTGCCCCCGAACTCCTGCGGCATCTTCTTCCAGAGGTCCTTGAAGTTCTTGAGGAGCGGCTCCACCCAGCTCGCGCCGTTCTCGATCACCGCGACCTTCAGGTCGGGGTGGCGGTTGAGCGTGCCGTCGCACACCAACGCGGCGACGGAGTCCTCGATCGGCCGCCAGCTCTGCAGCATCCGGAACGCGTAGGGCTGGAACGGCAGCATCTCGGCGTCGGCGCCGGTCCAGTCGTTGATGTAGCGCGAGTAGCCGCTGTCGGAGGAGTGCATGCCGACGAGGAGGTCGTGCTCGACGATCTTCTCCCACACCGGGTCGAACTCGGGGTGACCGAACGAACGCGAGCCGCGGAAGCCGGGCACGGGTGCGGGGCGGATGAGGATCGCCTTGGCGCCGCGCTCGACGACCCATTCGATCTCCTCGAGCGCGCGCTCGACGATGGGCAGCGTGATGACCGGCGTGGAGAAGATGCGGTCCTCGTAGTTGAACTGCCAGGTCTCGTACATCCACTGGTTGAGCGCGTGGACCACTTCGTGGATCAAGTTCGGGTCGTCACGCAGGCGCTCCTCCACCAGCGACGCGAGCGTGGGGAACATGAGCGTGCGGTCGAGGCCCTGCTCGTTCATGAGCTCGATGCGGGCCGCAGGGTTGCGCCACGCGTCGATGCAGCGGACGGGCTCGCCGAAGATCTCACGCCGGCTCTTCCCGTCAGGGTTGCCGACCTTGTAGTACTCCTCCTGCGCGCCGGGGCGGGCCACGACCTCGAAGGTGGGGTTCGGGATGTAGTCGCTGATCTGGCCGCGCACCACGATCTTCTTGCGACCCCGCACCTCGACGTAGTCGATGACGCCCTTGTAGCGGTCGGGCATGAACTTCGTGAGGGCGTTCTCGTCCTCGTAGAAGTGGTTGTCGGCGTCGAAGACGGGCATCGCTGCGGCCATGGATCAATCCTCCTGAGATTTGTACCCAGTCTAAATACTCGGAGGAGGCTGCTGCAAGTACCCGTCAGCCGCTTCTCCCGGCGCCCTCGCTCCGCTCGGTCAGCCGCCCCGTTCGGCGACGAGCGCGCCCCGGTTCACCTTGGTGGCCGCGCTCCGGGGGATCTCGGGGAGCACCTCGAGGCTCTTGGACACCTTGTAGGGCGCCAGGCGGCTCTTGGCGTAGGTGCGCACCTCCTCGAACGTGGGCGGATCGTCGGGATCCGCGGGAGCCACGATGGCGTGCACCCGCCTCCCCCACTCGTCGTCGCGCAGGCCGATCACCACCACGTCGGCCACCTTCGGGTGGTCCATCAGGGCGATCTCCACCTCGGCGGGGAACACGTTGGCGCCGCCGCTGATGATGAGATCGACGCGCCGGTCGACCACGTAGAGGAAGCCGTCCTCGTCGAGGCGACCGAGGTCGCCCACCGACGAGAAGCCGTCGGGGGTGGTCGACAGTTGCGGCGCGGCACCGAGGTAGGTGGAGCCGCCGTGGACGGGTGAGCGCAGGTGGATCTCCCCCACCTCACCGACGGGCACGTCCTCGCCCATGGGGTCGAGGATGCGCACCTCGGTGCCGTGCAGCCCACGCCCGACCGTGCCGGGGTGGTCGCGGTACTCGTCACCACGCGCCGCAGTGATGCCGAGCGCCTCGCTCATGCCGTACGCGAAGAAGATGTGCTCGCCACCCACCAGGTCGATCCACTTCCGCGCGAGGTACGGCGGCATCGGCGCCGCGCCCTGCACGATCACCCGGATGCTCGAGAGGTCGCGCGTGTCGATGTCGGGCAGGTCCGCGATGCGCTTGAGCATGGTGGGCGTGCAGTTGAACGTGCTGATGCGGTGCCGTTCGATCAGGTCGACGACGCGTGCAGCGTCGAACTTCTCCATCACGACCACGTTGTCGCCGGCGAGCAGCTGGAAGAGACACGAGAAGCCGTTGACGTGGTACATCGGGCCCAGCACGATCACCTGCTGCGGGCGCGCGACCTCCACCCCCCAGTGCACCGCGAACGGCACGCCGTAGAGCGCGTCGAACACGCCGGGCTTGTTGCCCACGACGATCTTGGGCAGCCCGGTCGACCCGCTGCTGCAGATGCCGTTCACCTGCGGCGAGATCGCGTCGGGCAGCTCGGGAACGGGACCCGCCGCGGCGTCACGGATCCACTCCTCGTCGCCCTGCCCGACGTGCAACGGCCCGTCGACGACCTCGCGCAACCGTTCGAGTTCCCACTCGGGAAGGTCCCAGCGCATCGGCACCGGCACCGCGCCGAGCTTCCACGCGGCGTACGCGCTCAGTGCGAACTCGCCGGAGTTCGGGAGGGCGATGCCGAGTCGCGCGCCGAAGCCGAGACCGCGGCGGGCGAACTCGGCCGCCAGCGCACTCGAACCCCGGTCGAGCTCGGTGCGGGTGTACGCGCGCTCGGAGCCGTCGGTCCGCACGTGCACGAAGGCCACCCGGTCCGGTTCGGCGACGGCGAGGTCGTGCAGTCGTCGACCGATGCTGACCGGTGCATCGTCGACCGTCGCTCCGTCGAACTTGGCTTCGTCCACCCGGTACCCCCCAGTACGTGCGGCGTGTGCAGGTGCCCGGTTGTAGCACCGTTGACGGTCCCGTGGGAGTGCGGCGATGACCCGTCCGTGATCCTCGTGGGGGCGGACGATCCCGGAGGTTTGCCCCATGGTCATGAGCTGGACACGACGCCCCCGACGCGAGGAGTCCCACGTGTTGTTCGACGAGGTGGTCCCCACGGTCGCCGAAGCCGAACGGCTTCCTGGAGGAGGCGGCGCCGCGCCGAGGCCGAGCGGGCCTCGGAACTGGCGCGCGCCAGAGCGAGGAGGAGAAGCGGCGCCGCGCCGACTTCGAGCGCGAGGCCGCGTCGCTGGCCAGCGCGATCGAGGCGCGCGTGCAGGCGGTGACCGCCGAGGCCGCGTCGGCCAAGGTGCAGCCCACCCGCGAGGTCAGGGCGCTCGCCCGCGGTTGGCTGCACGGATCGTCGGCGACGTACGGCAACGACTTCATGCACCGGGAGCAGATGCTCGCGGCGAAGGACCGCACCGCAGCACTGCTGCTCGACACCACCGGCGAGGCCGGCGAGATCTACGAGCAGGTCACCGACGTCGACTCGCCGTGCTCACTGCCCGTCGATCATCCGGTCGCGCTCCGCATCGACGCGTCCGAGGTCCTCGCCTGGCGTGCCTTCGTCGGCTACGTCCGCACCCTCGCCGGCGAGAACTGACCCTCAGTCGGGGGTGTTGGTGCTCAGGAGGGTGAGCGGCATGCCGAAGGCGGGAGTCAGGTCGACCTCGTCGAGGATGCGCTCGCCGTGCTCGCGGTGCTGCTGGTAGCGCACACCCATCCCGTGCTTCGCCACGGCGGAGATCGCACCCTCGACCCCGATGGTCCGCACGACGACGGAGTAGACGCCCTCGCCGTGCTCGTCGAGCCACTCGCGGAACCGTGCCGTCTCCGTGCCCTCCTGCTCGGAGGGCGAGATCACCTCGATCCCGGCCGACCAGTCGAGGAGGACGCGCAGGCCCTCCTCCTCGAGCGGGAAGTCGACCAGGTCGACGCCGAGATCGCGCCAGAGCGCGGCGGCGGCATCGTGGTTCTCGGGGCGGACACAGAACACGACGTGGTGGAGCTTCGCGGGACGCATGGACGGGAGCGTACGTAGCGTCCGCCCTCCCCCGCCACGTAGCCTCCGCGCATGCGCCTGCGACGTGAACCCGCCGACGACCTGATGCACCCGGCCGACGACGACCCCAACTACAACGAGAGCCGCTACTACAACTTCTCCGAGCCCTCCGGCGGTCTCGGCGGTTGGGTCCGCATGGGCAACCGGGTCAACGAGGGCTACGCCGAGCTCACCGTCTGCTTGTACCTCCCCGACGGGCGGGTCGGCTTCATCTTCAAGCGTCCCCACATCGACACCAACGCCGTCCACGACGCCGGAGGCCTGCGCTTCGAGGTGGTGTCGCCGTTCGAGGAGCACCACGTCACCTACGACGGCCAGGTGTGCATGCTCGCCAACCCGCGCGACATGGCCGACCCCGGCACCGCGTTCAGGAACAACCCGCACGTCGAGTGCAGCGTCGACCTGCGCCTCGTCGCGGCGGCACCGCCCACCGGGGGCGAGCGGGAGTACGACGAGGGCGAGGAGCCGCCGCCGGGGCTCGTGAGCTCGTTCGCGACCGGTCACACGGAGCAGCAGATGGCGGTGACCGGCGTGGTGCGTGTCGACGGCGCCGACTTCCACCTCGAGCACGGCCTCGGCCTGCGCGACCACTCCTGGGGCCCGCGCATCTGGCAGAGCATCTGGTGGTACCGCTGGGTCACCGCGAGCTTCCCCGACTTCGGCATCGGCGCGACGTTGCGCGGCGAGGAGGGCGACGAGTCGGTGCGCCACTCCAGCGGCTACGTGTACGACCGGCGCTCGGGCGAGCTCGTCACCTCCGAGGTGCGCGACATCCAGCTGGAGACCGAGTACGACGACGAGTGGTTCCCGATCCGCAACCACGCGGTGATCACGACCGATCGCGACGAGGTGTACGAGTTGCACGGTGAGATCTGGTCCGCGATCCCGCTGCGCAACCGCCGCGACGGCAAGGTCACGCGCATCAGCGAGAGCATGACCCGGTTCCGCTGCGGCGACGAGCACGGCGCGGGCCTCACCGAGTACCTCGACCAGATCGTCGACGGTCGTCCCGTCGGGGTCGGCGCGGGTGGCTGACCTCACCGAGCTCGAGGCAGGCCTCGCCGACGCGCTCGCGCCGGTTGTCGGCACGCCCGTGACGATCGCCGGCTTGCGGAAGCTGAGTGGTGGCGCGTCGCGCGAGACGTGGTCGTTCGCGGCCAACGGCGAGGAGTTCATCCTGCGGCGCGACCCGCCGGGTCGCCCGAGCGAGCCTGGCCGCGTGCAACTCGAGGTCGACGTGATGCGCGCCTGCAACGAGGCCGGACTGCGCGCACCGGCCGTCGTCGCCGACGACGACGGCACGCGCTTCGGCACCAAGGGCCTGGTCATGCGGCGCAACGCCGGCGACCCCAGCCCGCGCAAGATCCTGTCGGCACCCGAGTTCGCGCCCGCCCGCGAAGTGCTCCCGCGCCAGCTCGCCGAGTTCCTCGCCGGCCTCCACGCCCTCCCGCTCGACGCGGTGCCCACCGCCGAGGAGCGCGAGCCGCTCGAGGTGTGGGAGAAGTACCTCGAGCTCGGTGAGCGCCGCCCCGTGCTCGAGGCCGCGTACGCGTGGCTGCAGGAGCACCGGCCCGCGCCCCGCAACGACGTCGTCGTGCACGGCGACTTCCGGGTGGGGAACCTGATGGTCGAGCCCACCGGGCTCAGCGCGGTGATCGACTGGGAGGTCGCCCATCGCGGCGACCCTATGGAGGACATCGCCTGGTTCTGCCTGCGCATGTGGCGCTTCGGCGAACCGTTGGAGGCCGGTGGCCTCGCGTCGCTCGACGACTTCCTCACTCTCTACGAGGCGGCGGGCGGCGAGCCGGCCGACCGCGAGTCGCTCCGCTGGTGGCTCGGGGCCAAGACGCTCGTGTGGGCCGTGGGCTGCATGGTCCAGGGCCGCATGCACCTCTCGGGCCGCGTGCGCTCCACCGACCTCGCCGCGGTCGGCCGGCGCGTCACCGAACAGGAGTGGGACCTCATCGAGCTCATCAAGCCCGAAGCGGCGGCCGCGGCCCGCACCGCGCCGGCACCGGAGACGATTGCCGACGACGCCACGCCGTACGGCCATCCGACCGCGCGCGAGCTGCTCGAGGCGGTCGAGGAGTTCCTGCGCGACACGGTCGCGAAGGTCGACGACCGCAACGTGAACTACCACGCCAAGGTGTCGGCCAACATCCTCGCCCAGGTGCAGCGCGAGCTCGCCCATCCCGCGCCGGAACGGCCGGCCGACGAATCGTGGGAGGCCCTCGCCCACCTCACGCGCGATCGCCTGCTCGTCGTGAACCCCGACTACCTCTAGACGCGAGTGGGGCGGCCCGGAGGCCGCCCCACTGCATGCGTCTTGCGTGTTGCTCCGTTCCGGAGAAGCGACGACTACTTCTTCGGCGCCGGGAACTGCTTGGACTGGCAGGTGTACGGGAACGCCTGGCTCCACGAGGTGCCGTCGGCCGCCGCAGCCACGATGCCCGTGCAGTACGGGAACATGGTGACGGTCGACTTCGGGTACTGGATGGCACCGGTCAGACCCTTGATCTCCCAGGTCTGCGACGCCGCCACCTTCTGGACGTTCTCGGGCGTGATGTTGCTCTTGCCCTTCTTGACGACCGTCTTCAGCGCGGTGATGAACTGGTCGGTGGACGCCCAGCCGGCGACCTGCGCCGACGAGAGGTTGTCACCGGTGCCGGACTTCACGGCGTTGATGTACTTCGCCATCTCCTGCTGGGCAGGGGTGTTCTGGTCGGGCGCCACGAAGAAGATGTTGGCGTAGCTGCCCGCCATGATCTTCGTGATCGCGTTCGAGAACACGTTGCTGATGAAGTAGCCCTTGTAGCCCTGCGCCTTGAGCAGGTTCCACATGTTGATGCAGTCGGTGGAGAGCAGGCAGTTGATCTCGTCCGGCGGGTTGCCGTTGTCGGACGTGAGCGCCTTCTGCACGTAGGGCGTGTAGTCGGGCACGGGCGGGAGCGGCATCGTGTTGTCGGTGCCGACCAGCTTGAAGCCCGCCTTGGTCGCCGAGAGCGACTGGTTCTTGATGGAGATCTTCGACGACTCGGAGTCGTTGCCCACCAGGAACACGGTCGGGTTCTTCTTGCCCGTCTGCTTGCTCACGAAGTCGTACTGGTTCTGGTTCGCGTTCGCGATGACCGACGGGTCGGGGTTGAGCAGGCAGCCCGTGAACCCGAAGCCGTAGAGCGTCGAGGTGGGCTTGTTGCTGCAGTACGTCGCGTCGAAGCCCCAGCCGAAGTACGGCACGTGCTGCTGGTTCAGGTAGTCACCGGGGTTGAACTGCGAGGTGTCGGCCGTGATGGCGAACACCTGCTCCTGGGTGACGAGACGACGGACCTCGGAGAGCGCGGTCGCAGGGTCCTGCTTGTCGTCGACGAAGCCGCCCCACTCGAGCTTGATGCCCTTGATCTCGTTGGTCTCGTTGAACTTGTTGACGCGCGCCTCGGCGGCGATGCCCGCCTCCTCGAACTGCGCCCCGATGCCGATGCCGGCGATCTTGACGGTGGAGCCGTCGAAGCCCCGCACCTTGCGTGCGGCGCCCGCACCCGGAGTGGTGATGGCGAGTGCGCCAGCCACCAGCGCGGCGGTGAGAGCCGCTCCGATCACGGCGCGTGTACGCCGGGTCGACCTAGCCATGGATTCCCCCTTCTGAGCCCTCGGTCCCCCTCGGAGCCGAGTGGCCCGTAAACCTATACACATTCGGCGACGCTGTGTGCGCGGCGGAAGGAGATTTCGCCCCGGGACGCAAGTGGGGCGGCCCTTGCGGACCGCCCCACCACGTGTCGGAGAACGGGATTCTCCTACTTCTTCGGCGCCGGGTACTGCGTCTTCGAGCAGGCGTAGGCCTCCTTCTGGGTCCACGCCGTGCCGTCGCTGCCCACCGTCGCGAGGCAGTACGGGTACAGCACCACCGACGACTTCGGGTACGAGACCGGACCGGTGAGGCCCTTGATCTGCCAGGTCATCGTGGACGCCACCTTCTGCACGTTCTCGGGCGTGATGTTGCTCTTGCCCTTGGCCGCGACCTTCTTCAGGGCGCTGATGAACATGTCGGTGGAGCCGTAGCCCGCGACCTGCGCCGACGAGAAGTCGTCGCCGGCCCCCGCCTTGACCGCGTTGATGGCGTCGGCCATCTGCTGCTGCGCCGGCGTGTTCTGGTCGGGTGCGGTGAAGAAGATGCTGGCGTAGCTGCCCGACATCAGCTTGGTGAGCTGGCCGGAGTACAGGCTGCTGATGAAGTAGCCCTTGTAGTTCTGGGCCTTGATCAGGTTGTACATGTTGATGCAGTCCGTCGACAGCAGGCAGATCATCGCGTCGGGCGGGTTGCCGTTGTCGGCGGTGAGCGCCTTCTGTGCGTACGGCGTGTAGTCGGGCACGGGCGGGAGCGGCATCGTGTTGTCGGTGCCCACCACCTTGAAGCCGGCCTTCGTGTAGCTGACGACGCCGTTCTTGAGCGAGATCTTCGACGACTCGGAGTCGTTGCCGATCAGGAAGGCGGTCGGTTGCTTCTTGCCGCTGCCCGAGCTGACCAGTTGGTAGTTCTGGAAGCCGGCGTCGGGCAGCACCGACGGGTCGGGGTTGAGCAGGCAGCCGGTGAACCCGAAGCCGTAGAGCTTCGTGCTCGGCGTCTTGGAGCAGTACGTCGCGTCGAACGCCCAGCCGAAGTACGGCACGTGCTGCTGGTTCAGGTAGTCACCGGGGTTGAACTGCGAGGTGTCGGCCGTGAGCGCGAAGACCTGCTCCTGCGTGACCAGACGCCGGGCCTCCGACAATGCCGTCGCGGGGTCCTGCTTGTCGTCGACGAAGCCGGCCCACGAGAGCTTGATGCCCTTGATCTCGTTGTTGTCGTTGAACTGCTTGATGCGCTTCGGCGGTGCCGGCATCGGCGCATCAGGGTGCCGATGCCCATGCCCGCGAGCTTGATCGTGGTGCCGTCGAAGCCGCGGACCTTCCGTGCGGCCCCGGCCCCGCTGCCCGTGCCCGCCAGCGTGGCGGCAACGAGTGCTGCGACCAGGGCACCACCGATCAGGGCGTGCCCGCGTCCCTTCGATCCCCCTCATTGCTTCCCCCTTGTCAGTGCCGACAGCTGCCGACGGGGAGAGCGTACGGAGATTCAGGCGTCTTGTCTCGTCGCTACCAATTTCTGCGGAACTGGATGGCTTCCCGCCGGGCCCGCAGCGACTCCGCCCGCTCCTCCGGCGTCACCACCGGGGTGTCGGCCGGGAGGTGGTCCCGGAGCCTCGGCGAACGGCACCAGCTTGATGGTGGGGTCGGGGTACTCGCTCGCGTGGTTCCAGCGCATCTGGATGATCCCCCACGGGTAGTCGCCCTTGTCGAGCCAGTTGGGCACGCCGGGGTCGAGGCGGGAGATGACCGCGCGGAACTTGCCGTCGCTGTCGATGTGGGCCTGGTGGTCGTTCAGGCTCGACTGCCGGTTCACCCAGTCGATGGTGGCGAAGCGGTCGTCGGCGACGAGGGCCTGCCAGTAGCGCACCTGCTCGGGGATCTCGGTCTCGAGGACGAGCGCCTGGTCGTCGGTGATCTCGTGGGATGCCGTCGTAGTACGCCTGCTTGGGCAGGCCGCCCATGTTGTCGATCTTGCCCGAGCGCAGGAACGTGTTCACGCCGTGGTGCTCGCGGTACCAGCGCACGAGCGACATGTCGAAGCCGATCATGCCGACGATCCACTCGGCGAGATCGGAGAAGCGGCGGGCGAAGTCCTCGGGGGTCATGTCGGCGCCGTTGTCGTCGAGCCGCTCGATCGCGACACGCGCGTCCTGCTCGTTGCGCCAGTCGCACGAGCAGCGGCGCATGAGCAGACGCTTGGTGGTGGCCGCGAGCTGCCACCAGTCGCCGTCGTACCCGGCCGGGCGGCCTGCTTCAGGATCGCGGAGAAGTACCCCTCGCCGTCGAGCGCGACCTCGTCGAGGTCGTGGGTCGCCGGCACCGCGCCGCCCGACGACATGTCACCGGGGCTCATCATGTCGAAGCCCTGTTGCGTGATCTCCACGAAGCGAGTGGTGCCGCGGAAGCCGGAGATGCGGTACGTGCCCGCAGTGTCGACCTCGCACGTGGAGTACACGTAGTCGGGGTCGGGGCCGCCCTGGTTGTACGCGTAGTTCCACAGCGGCATGAACACCGGGCGCTTCGCGTCGGTGTACACGCGGCACAGGTAGCCCTCGGAGAGGATCGAGAGGGCGAGCTTGTTCATGTCCTGCAGCTCGGCCTCGGTGTAGCCGTCGGGACGCCACGCCTCCATGAGCGTGTCGACGACGCCCTCCATCATGCGGAGCTGCTCGGCCCAGGTGGGCAGTGCGGTCATGTCGTTGTCTCCTCGTCAGGCGTCGACTTCGAGCCTCGACGCCGAAGTGGTCCGTGTAGAAGCGGTAGTCCGAGCGCAGCTGCGCGGCGGAGGCCGAACTGCTCCGGGGTGTACTTGTGCCGCTGTGCTTGTCGCTGCCGTTCGCGGCCTGCCACGTACGGAGGCGCTCTTCGACCTCGGGCGTGAGCCCCTCGTAGCCGAGCCAGTCGTAGACGCGCCGCACGACGGTCATGGGGTCACGCACGAGCCACTGCGGTGGTAGATGTCGAGGAAGCGGTCTTCCCCGATGCGCGTTGCTCGATCGCGGTTCCACGCCGGTGCGGAGGCGGTTCGACACCTCGTGCCCGCAACGCTCGTAGTCGAACGGTTTCGCCGACTGCGGGAAGATCGTCGACACGATGCTCGCCCAGGAGGGCACCGACTTCACCGGGTCGCGGTGCGTCATGACGAACTTCGTGCCGGGGTAGACCGCGAGCAACGACTCGAGGTGGAAGCTGTGGTGGGGCGCCTTGAAGAGCCAGAGGTCGGGCGGGCGCTGTGACTGCAGCACCTTCGCGGTGCGCCGCTGGTACATGTAGCCGTCGGTGATGTCGGTGTTGCGCCACCACTCGTGGTAGCCGTACACCGGCAGCGTGAACTGCTGCCCCTGGAACGGCAGACCGAGGGTCTCGCCGTCCTCCATGGTTGCGTCGACCTCGTAGATGCCGCACGCGGGAGTTCGGCCGGCAGGTTGGCGTTCTCCTCCACCAGGGCTCGGCGCCGCCAGTCGGGTGTCCTCCTCGCTCGAGCACCGGGGGCGGACGGGTACTTCTGCTCCCAGCCACGCAACGAACGGAACTGCGGGTCGAGCAGAGCATGTTCGCGAGGGCGGTGGTGGCCGGTGCGCGGCAGTCCGCTGATGTCGACGGGACCGCGCACGGGGAGATCGTCGATCTCGGGATGCTTCGCGTACCAGTCCTCCACGAGGAGCCGGTTGTGCAGGCGGCGACGGATGTCGCCGAGCACCAGCGGGTCGGTGGACGGGTCGAGGCCGGCATCGTTGCGGAGGCTCTCGAGGAACACACCGAGCCCGGTGCGGAAGTCGCCGGGGCCGAAGTCGTCGAGGCCGGATTCCTCCACCACCTCGGCGATCAGCAACTCGGCGTCGGGATAGCGGTCGGTGGTGCTCATGTCACCTCACCCGGTCCGGGTAGAACTGCGCGGCCATGGCGCGGTAGCCGTCGCGCCAGTCGACGGTGCACGGGCCGGTGATCGACTGCCGCAACGTGTGGTCGGCCACGGCGCCCACCGATGCGCCCGGGATGGGCTGCACGTCGATCACCGCCTCCACACCGAGCAGCTCACCGAAGTACGCCGACCACTGCTGCACGCTCACCGGCTCGTCGCCACCCCAGTTGGTGATGAACGCCGGCGTGCTCGCGCGGTCGAGCAGCGCCTCGAGCTGCGCGGCGATGTCGTCGTCGTGGATCGGGCTGTACGGCATCGGGTCGGAGCGGGCCACCACCGGCTGACCGGCGGCCACCGCGCCGCCCAGGTGCCACTTCGCGAGGCCGCCCTGCTCGCGCCGTAGGCAGCGCACATGCGGGCGATCACGGTGCGCAGTCCGAACGAACGCGCGCAGTAGCGCGCGACCGCCTCCTCGGCGATCTTCGAGATCGAGTAGGTGTGCGCGGGTGGTGCCATCGCATCACCGAGCGGGTCGTCCTCCCGGAAGGGATGCCACGGGTCGGGGTGCGGCTTGTAGGTGGTGACCGTCGACATCACCAGCGCCGCCTTCGCCTTGCGGCAGTGCTCGAGCAACAGGCCCGTGCCCTCGGCGTTCACGCGCAGCGCGCTGGTCGTAGTCGGACTCGCTGGTCGGCCGCGAGTGCAGGAGATACGTGAAGTCGGTGGGCAGGTCGCCGAACTCCCCGGGTGGAGTAGTCGAGTTGCCGGGTGGTGATGCCAAACGACTCGATGTACCGCGAGCCCTCTTCGCTGAAGCGGGCGATGCCCCACACCTCGTTGTCGGCCGCGAGCGTTCGCGCCAGCGGCTGCGCGATGCGCCCGGCCGGTCCGGTGACGAGGATCTTCTCGCCACTGAGCATGTCCACTCCCCCTCTGCGCGTCCTGCACCGGATCCCGCTCCGTGTGCCGGCGGAGCTCGCGGCCAGGTTCGCGGCCGCGGTAGCCACCGGCCTCGTGCCCGAACCGACCGCCGTACCCGATCCCGCCGAGCCTCGAGCAGCAGATCCATGCCTCGCCGACAGCCTGCCCGCCGCTTCACGCCGGAAACCGCTCGGCGACGACCGCCGCGCCACGAAGCGAGCGGGGCCGCTTCGACCGGCTCTTCGGCGGGCAGCAGCTCGGCGCAGGCGTTCATGGCCGCCAGCCTCACGGTGGAGGGCAAGGACCGCACTCGCTCCACGCGTACTTCGTGGAGGGCGGGACGCCCGAGGAGCCGATCGACCTCGTGGTCGAGCGGGTGCGCGACGGGCGGTCGATGTCGACCCGGCGGGTGACGCTGCAGCAGGGCTCGCGCACGCTGCTCACCGCCATCGCTCGTTCCACGCCAACCGACTCCCCCGCGATGGACCTGCCGCGGCCCGACGCCCCGCATCCCGACGACCTGCCCCGACTCCAGGAGTGGGTGCACGGCATGCTCGACGAGCGCCGCCCCTTCGGCATGACCTGGGTCGACGTGCCGCCGCCGCTCGACATGCGCATCGGCGAGCCGCTTGACCTTCCCGCGGTGAGCAGGCCGATGGCGACCGCCCGCATTGATGCGGGTGCCGCGACGTCGGCGACGACCTGCGCTGCACGCCGCGCCCTCGCGCATGCGAGCGACTACTTCCTGCTCGACATGGTGTTCCGCACCCACCCCGAGGACATCGAGCACGGCGCGTGGGCCGGCTCCAGCCTCGACCACTCGGTGTGGATCCACCGTCCGGTGCGCTTCGACGAGTGGCTGCTCCACAACCAGCGCACGCTCGGCATCGTCGGCCACCGCGGCCTGGTGCAGGGCACCCTCCACGACGAACAGGGCCGCCTCGTCGCCACCGTGATGCAAGAGGTCCTCGCCCGCCCCCGCTGACGGCAGGTACCGTGCCGCGCATGAGCTGGCACCCGCACCCCCTCTTCGAGCAGGACTGGCCCGAGGGCGAATACCGCTTCTTCCAGATGGGCTTCATCGTGCCCGACCTCGCGGCGGCCGCCGAGAAGTGGGCAAAGGTGTTCGGCGTGGGCCCGTTCGCCGTGATGCCGGCGATGCAGGTCGCCTGTACCTACCGCGGCACCGACACCGTGATCCCGATGCAGGTGGCGGGTGCGCAGGCGGGCCCGGTGCAGATCGAGCTCATCCACCAGGCCGACGACCAGCCGAGCGTGTTCCGTGACGTGTTCGGGATGCACGAGAACGGCTTCCACCAGATCTGCACGGTCACCCACGACTACGACGGCAAGGTCGCGCACCTGGCATCACTCGGATACGAGCTCGCGTCGGAGATCACCGACCCGCAGCGCGTCGCCTACGTCGACACCTACGACGACTTCGGCTTCTACACCGAGATCGTCGACGCCGACCCGGGCTTCCTCACCGCGATGGGCAAGGCCTCGGCCAAGGCCTCCACGTGGGACGGCGACCGTCCCGTGCGCATCTTCACCTGACCGATCGGTTGCGGTGCGGTCGTAGCATGGGCTCCATGGAGCGACACCGGATCCGCATCACCTACTGCGTGCCCTGAGACTATTCAGGCCGCGCCGTGCGCGCGGCAGAGGATCTGCTGCACGACTACCAACACGTGATCGAATCGCTCGAGCTGGTCACGGGGAGCGGTGGCGTGTTCGACGTCGAGGTCGACGGCGCGCTGCTCTACTCGAAGAAGGCCACCGGTCGGCACGCCGAACCCGGTGAGGTCCTGCGTCTGTTCATGGAGCAGATCGTGCCCGGCGTGACCGTGTACGAGCGCTAGTACGCGGACTCGCCCTCGCCCAGGTCGTCGCGTGCGACGCGGTGCGGCCCGTCGCGTCGGGACGGAACAGCGCGTCGTTGTAGTGGCAGCCCGCGGGCACCCACTCGAACGTCTTCGGCTCAGTCGGAGTGGCCCTCGTTGAGCTCGTAGAGCGCCGACGCCCGCCCGACGATCAACGGGTCGACCAGGCCGATCCGCTCCACATCCTTGTCGGTGTAGGCGAGGCTGTGCAGGACGAAGCGGATGGCGTTGAGGCGCGCCCGCTTCTTGCAGTCGGACTTCACCACCGTCCAGGGTGCCTCGTTGGTGTCGGTGGCGAGGAACATCGCGTTCTTGGCCTCGGTGTAGTCGTCCCACTTGTTGAGCGACGCGACGTCGACCGGTGAGAGCTTCCACTGCTTGAGCGGGTGGCGCTCGCGTTCGGCGAACCGGCGCCGCTGCTCGTCGCGGCTCACCGAGAACCAGAACTTGATGAGGTGCGCGCCGCTGCGCACGAGGTGACGCTCGAACTCGGGGGCCTGGCGCAGGAACTCGGCGACGTCCTCGTCGGAGCAGAAGCCCATGACCCGCTCGACGCCGGCGCGGTTGTACCAGGAGCGGTCGAACAGCACGATCTCGCCGCTCGTGGGCAGGTGCTGCACGTAGCGCTGGAAGTACCACTGCCCCTGCTCCTCTGGCGTGGGCTTCTCCAGGGCGACGACGCGCGCGCCGCGCGGGTTCAGGTGCTCCATGAAGCGCTTGATCGTGCCGCCCTTGCCCGCCGCGTCACGTCCCTCGAAGAGGATCACCACCCGCTGGCCGGTCTCCTTCACCCACGACTGCAGCTTCAACAGCTCGACCTGCAGGTGGTACTTCTCGCGCTCGTACGCCTTGCGCGACATGAGGTTCTGGTACGGGTAGACGCCGCTGCGCCAGTGCTCGACCAATTCGTCGTCGGCGTGCAACGGCGGTTCGCCGTACTGCACCTCGTCACGCGTGAGCACGACGTCGCGCAGGCCACGCAACTCGTCGGGCGACGCGCCCTCGACGATCGCGTTCAGCCACTGCGCGACCGCGATGCGGTCGTGCGGCTTGGCGGTCTCGAGCACGTCGCGCACCACGTTGACGAGCGTGTCGAGCGCACCTTCGGTGGCACTGTCGACCACGTAGTGCTCGATGCCGGCGTCGGAGAGGTCGGGGGCCCGGTCGCCCTCGGCGACGGGGCGGACCTTCTTGGCCTCCGGGAGCTTCGCTTCCGGGTGCTTGGCCGGCTTCGCGTCCTTCGTCATGGTTCCATGCTGCTCCCCCGCCGCCCGGTCGCCCGAACCGAGCCCAGGCCGGCACTCAGGCCTGCACTCAGGCCTTGGCTCCTCCGTCGACCAGGTGATCGGCGCCCGACACGTAGGAGCTCTCGTCGGAGGCGAGCCACAGCGTGAGGCGGGCCACCTCCTCGCGTGCGCCGATGCGACCGAGCGGGATGGACATCGAGAGGGTGTCGGGATCGATGCCCTCGATCATGCGGCTCTCGATCGTCCCGGGGAGGATCGCGTTCACGCGGATCCCGAACGGACCGAGCTCCTGCGCGGCGCCGCGGGTCATCCCCCGCAGCGCCCACTTGCTCGCGCCGTAGGCGAAGCACGGGCTCGACCCGCCCATGCCCCCTACCGACGACGTGTTCACGATCGAGCCGGCGCGCTGCGCCTGCATCACCGGTGCCACCGCCTGCATCCCCAGCAGCGGACCGGTCTGGTTCACCGTGACCACCCGCTCCCAGGTCGCCAGCGGCGTCTGCGTCATCGTGGCCCACTCGATGATGCCGGCGTTGTTCACGAGGACGTCGACCCGGTCGGTGTCGGCGACCACCCGCTCCACGACCCCTGCCCAGCTGGCCGGGTCGGTCACGTCATGGGCGAGGAAGGTGCCGCCCGCAGCCTCGGCCGATACGGCGCCCTGCACCTCGTCCCGGTCGGTGAGGTACACGGTGCCGCCCGCAGCGGCGAGCACCCGCGCCGTCACTGCGCCCTGACCGTGCGCGGCACCGGTGACGATCACCGACTTGCCGTCGATGCGCAAGCGCGAGGGCGCGCGCGAGATGTCGTCGGTCACGGTGCGAGCCGGACCACGAGTTGCTCGGGGCCGCGGATGAACGGGCTCTCCCACAAGAGCTCCTGCTCGGGGATCGTGCTGTTCGGGAACCGCTCGGCGATGCTGCCGATCACGATCTGCAGCTCGAGCCGGGCGA
>JAXLRL010000025.1:0-60543 GCA_046331125.1 Acidimicrobiia bacterium | reverse complement strand
GCTGGGGGCGGAGGTCGCCGCCACCGGCGCGGTGCGCGAGGGCGACCATCGCGGTCGTCACGTCACCACCGCGCGCGAACTGCACGTCGTGCCGACTGGCGGTGTGCTGATCGACACGCCCGGGTTGCGCAGCCTGTCGCTCACCCCCGACCACGGCGGACTCGCCGCCGCGTTCCCCGACGTGGAGGAGCTCGCGGTCGACTGCCGGTTCGGCGACTGCACGCACGTGCACGAACCGGGGTGCGCGGTGCGGGAGGCCGTCGACGACGGTGCACTCGATCCCGACCGGCTCGCCAACTACCTGAAGCTGCAGGAGGACCTCGACGTCGAGATCCGACGCGACGACCCGGCGGCGCAGCGCGAGGGCAAGGCGACCGCGCGCACCCAGAGCCGCACGATCAAGAAGTTCTACAAGGACCGCGGTCACTGACCCGATCCGTGCCGCGGGCTACGGGCAGTGACCGCCCCACGGGCCCGCGCCCTGCCACTGGTAGAGCGCCCACGCGACCTCGTCCTGGTCGAACGGGCTCGCCAGGTTCGCGGGCACGCCGACGAGGTCGGAGCGGCCGGCGTGCGACGCCGCGCCGTTCCAGGTGGCCTGGAGGAACTGGTAGGCGCCGAGGTACGGGCCCGCCGGGTTCACGACCGAGTAGTTGCCGCCGCTCTCCCGGGCCCGCACACACGAGAGGAACGGGTCGTCGTGGTGGGGGCTCGTGCCCGGTGTGCCGCTGTAATTCGGCGGCGGGGTGGGCGACGCGGGGGTGGTGGTCGTCACCGGGGCGGCCGTGGTGGTGGTCGCCGCGGCCGCTGCGGCCGCCTGGGACTGCGCCTGCGCCTGAGCGGCGGCCGCAGCCGCGGCCTGCTCGCGCTGCTGCGCCTCGGCCAGCTTGGCGTCGAGGGCGGCGCCCTGCGCCTTGAGGTCGGCGAGCGCCTGCTCCTGTGCCTTGCGGGCGTCGCGCAGGGCCTGCTGCTTCGCCCGGAGCTGCTTCGCGGTGGCCCGGTAGCTCTTGTAGGAGGCCCGGTCGCGGGCGTTGACGGTGTCGACGAGCTTCACCCGGCGGGCGGCGTCGGCGGTGGTGTCGCCGCTGATGACGGCGGAGAGGCCGCTACCCGACGACTTGTACGCCAGGAGGGCGCGATCGCGGGCGGCGGCCTTCGCGGCGGCGGCCTTGGCCTTGAGATCGGCGACCTCGGCCTCGTTGTCGCGCACTGCGGCGTCGGCCGAGGCGAACGACGCGAGGGTGGCGAAGTACTCGGAGCTGAGCTTGTCGGCCTCGGCCCGCAGCTCGGCGGCGCTGGGCGAGGCGGGGGACGAGGTCTGGGCAGTCGCCGGGGCGGCGACGCCGAGGAGCAGTGCCAGGGTGACGAGCGCGGCCGCGACCGCCCGGGAGGGGCGGACGCCAGCAGGCGAGGGCCGGTGCCGTGTCGTCGCTCCGGTATGCGGGGGCAAGCTCTTCTCCTGGTGAGGGGGCAGGGCCCGTCCCGCGCGCGCACCACGAGGTGGGCGTTCGGGATCCCGACAACCTAGTTGGGTGGCCCCGGCCGCGCGGGACCCGCGCGACGCCTGTTGGCAACACCGCAGGTCAGCGGGGTGATCGCGCCTAGCTTCGGGCGGTGCCGATCGAGCCCCCGCCCAGCCGCTGGGCCCTGCCGCCCGCCAGTGCGGCCGGGGACCAGGAGGTGGCCGGCGTGGGCGCCGACCTCGAGCCGGGCACGCTCCTCGCCGCCTACCGGAGTGGCCTGTTCCCGATGCGCCTCGGCGCCCGGGGTCGGATCGGCTGGTGGTCACCCGACCCCCGCGGCGTCATCCCCCTCGACGGGGTGCACGTGAGCCGGTCGCTCCGACGCTCGCGGCGCGACTTCGAGGTGCGGGTCGACACCGCCTTCGTCGACGTGATGAAGGGGTGTGCCGACCCGTCGCGCCCCCACGGGTGGATCGACCGGTCGTTCGTGAAGGCCTACTCGACGCTCCACGACCTCGGCTGGGCGCACAGCGTGGAGACCTGGCAGGTCGACGACGCCGGCCGCGACCGCCTCGTCGGCGGCCTCTACGGCGTGGCGATCGGCGGGCTCTTCGCTGCCGAGTCGAAGTTCCACCGGGTGCGCGACGCGTCGAAAGTGGCGGTGGTGGCGCTGGTCGACCTCATGAACCGCGGCGGCGGGATGCTCCTCGACGTGCAGTGGACCACCGACCACCTGCGGACCCTCGGCGCGGTCGACGTGCCGCGCGACGAGTACCTCGCGCGGCTCGCCACCGCAGTCGAGGCCCCGACGATGACCTGGTTCGGCTGATCGGCCGATCGGGCACCGGCCGCCCGGCTAGGTTCGCCGGATGGCTGACATCGTCGTGTACCACAACCCCGCGGGCAGCAAGTCGCGTGGCGCCGTGCAGATCCTCGAGGAGCGCGGCGACGCGGCCGAGATCGTCGAGTACCTGAAGACGAACCCGAGCAAGGCCGACCTCGAGCGCATCGTCGACAGCATCACCGACGAACCCGCCGCGCTCGTGCGCAAGGACAAGCGCTTCGGCGAGCTCGGCCTCACTGCCGGCGACTACGTCACCAAGGAGCAGGTGGTCGCGCTGCTGCTCGAGCACCCCGAGTTGATGGAACGTCCCGTGGTGTTCGTCGGCGACCAGGCGGTCATCGCGCGCCCGAGCGAGCGCGTCCTCGAACTCCTGCCGTAGGGGAGCTACGCGGGGACGGGTTCGGGGTCGCGTTGCTGCCCCGGCTCCGAACCGGGCTCCGGCTCCTCGGCGCCTTCCGTGCTCGTGCCCTCGAGGTCGAGCTGCGGCAGGAAGCCGAGCCACTTCGGGAACCACCAGTTCGCGTCGCCGAGGATCTCCATCACCGACGGCACCAGCATCATGCGCACGACCGTCGAGTCGACGAGCACCGCGACCGCGAGGCCGAGGCCGAACATCTTCACCGTCGGGTTCGGGTTCAGCACGAACGCGCCGAACACGAAGATCATGATGAGCGCGGCCGACGTGATCACCCGCGCGGTGCGCGAGAGACCGCGCACGATCCCGAGGCGCGTGTCGCCGGTCTTGTCGTACTCCTCGCGCACTCGCGTCAGCAGGAACACCTGGTAGTCCATCGACAGGCCGAACAGCACCGCGAACATCATCATCGGCACGATCGAGATGATGGGCACGGTGTCGGACAACCCGATGAGGTCCTTGAACCAGCCCCACTGGAACACCGCAACGGTCACGCCGTAGGCGGCGCCCACCGACAACAGGTTCATCAGCGCCGCGGTGAACGGCACGAGCACCGAGTGGAAGACGAGCATCAGCAGTAGGAACGAGATCAGCACCACGGTGAGGATGAACCACGGGAGACGGTTCTGGATCTGGTTGCCCATGTCGATGAACGCGGCGGTGAGCCCACCCACGTAGGCCTGCGCGCCGGTGCCCGCGACCGCCTTCGGCACCACCGAGTTGCGCAGGGTGGAGACGAGCTTCTCGGTGGCCTCGCTGTCGGGTGACGACGTGGGCACCACGGCGATCTGGGCGACCTTGCCGTTGGGGCTCGCCTGTGGCGGCGCGACCTCGGCGACCCCGGGCGTGCCCTGGATGGCCTTGGCGACGGTGTCGGCGACCGCGGTGTCACCCGTCTGCGGCAACGAGACGACGACGAGCAGCGGTCCGTTGGCGCCCTGCCCGAAGCCCTGCGCGATGAGGTCGAACGCCTGACGTTGCGTGGTGTTCGACGGGAGGTTGCCGTCGTCGCTCTCGCCGAGGCGCATCGACAGCACCGGCCAGGCCAGCAAGAGGAGGATGGCCACCGCGGCGACGGCGAAGGGCCACGCATGACGGGCGACGAGGTGTGCCCACCGCTCCCACACGCTGCTGCGCGGCGACACCGGGTCGGGATGGCCGGCCTTCGCGGCGCGGTCGGCGTGGTGCATCAGGCTCGGCACCTTGCCCTTGTCGATGCGGTCGCCGATGATCGCGAGCAACGCGGGCAACAACGTGAGCGCGGCCGCCATCATCACGAGGACCACCAGGCCCGACATGTAGCCGATGCGGGTGAGGTACGGGATGCCCGCGATCGCGAGGCCGCAGATCGCGATCACGACCGTGGAGCCCGCGAACAGCACCGCGGACCCGGCGGTGGCGACGGAGCGGCCGATCGACGACTCGATGTCCATGCCGAGCGCGCGGTTCTCGCGGTAGCGGGTGACGATGAACAGCGAGTAGTCGATGCCGACGCCGAGGCCGATCATCTTGCCGAGGATCTGGGCGAGCGAGCCGATGTCGGTGAGCGCGGTCACGATGCTGATGAGCGCCATGCCGACGACGAGGCCGAGGAGCGCGGTCGCGATCGGCAGCCCCATCGCGACGAGGGAACCGAACGCGAACAGCAGCACGACCACGGCGGCCATGAGCCCGATGAGGTCTGCGTTGCCCGCGGGGGTCTGGTGCGAGTAGTCGACCACCGCGCCGCCGAAGGCGACGCGCGCGCCGGCCTTGGTGGCGGGCGCGGTCGCATTGACGAGTTGCTGGTAGATGTCCTTCGGCAGCTTGGGCGCAGCGACCGCGAACTGCACGTTGACGAGCGTGATGTTGCCGTTCTTGGAGATCACCGCCGGGCCGAGCGGTCCGTAGGGATCGGTGACGCTCACGACCTGCGGCAGCTTCTGCAGGTTGGCGACGGCCGCGCTGATGCCGGCCTCGATCGCGGGGTTGCGGATCCCCTCGGAGGCCTGGAACACGACCGACGCGCTCTGCCCGGAGGCCGCGGGGAAGTCGGCCTCGAGCAGGTCGAGGGCCTGCTGGGACTGCGCACCGGGAATGCGGATGTTGTCGTTCGTCTTGCCGTCGAGCCCGGCGGCGAGGAAGAACAGGGCCACCGCGCACGCGACCCACCCCGCCACGAACCACCAGCGATGCCTTGCCCCGGCCCGCCCGAGCCGCTCCAACAGTCCTGACACCCTGCCTCCACGGGGTCCTGGCCCGTCCGCACGAGGGCCTGGGAGATGGTCGACCGATCAGGGGCCCACCTTGACGGCCGATCGGCCGCCGGATGGCCCGACTGAGGGTAAGTGCGTGCGACGATGCACTGGTGGACCGTCCCGTCGAGTTCGTCGACCCGCCCGCGCAGGGGCGGCGCTACGAGATCACCCGCAACGTGCACCTCGACGACACCGACGCCACCGGCGCGGTGGGCATCGACGCGGTCGCGCGCTTCCTCCAGGACGTCGCCACCGACGACGCCCACGACGCCGGCCTCTACGAGAACGCCCGCGGCGTGTGGGTGCTGCGCCGCGCCGACGTCGCGCTCGTGCGCCGCCCCGTGCTCTACGAGGCACTGAACGTGTTGACGTTCTGCAGCGGCTCGGGCCCGGCGTGGGCGGAGCGGCGCACCCGCATCCGCGGTGACGACGGCGCGGTGCTCGTCGAGTCGGCCGCGATCTGGGTGTACATCGACCGGGAGAAGGGGCGTCCGCTGCCGCTCGAACCGAGCTTCGCCGACTGGTACGGCGAGGCCGCGATGGGCCGGCGGGTGAGCGGCAAGCTCCAGTTGCCGGGCCCGCCTGCCGACGCCGCGGCGCGGGAGTGGACCGTCCGCCACAGCGACTTCGACATCCTCGACCACGTGAACAACGCCCGGTCGCTCGAAGCCGTCGCCGACGAGCTCGTGCGGCGGCTGCCCGGCACGCGACCCGTTGCGTTCACGGTGGAGTACAAGGGCATGCTCGAGCGCGGCGACGTCATCGAGCTGCGCAGTGTGGTCTCCGAGCCTGCCGGACCCGGGTCCGCGGGCGACGCCGAACTGGCCGCCTGGCTGATGGTCGACGGCGACGTGCGAGTGGCGGCCCGGGTCCGGGCCAGCCACCTACACTGACGGCGCTCTGGACACCATCCCGCACGACGCGCTGACCGGACGCCGGTGCCTGGTCACCGGCGGGCTCGGTTTCATCGGATCGAACCTCGCCCTCGACCTCGCGCGTCGCGGCGCGCAGGTCACGGTTCTCGACGCGCGCGTGCCGCGCCACGGGGCCAACCCCTACAACCTCGTGGCCGACGGTGCGCAGGAGCCCGACGCGCGCATCGCCGTCATCGAGGGTGATCTCGCCGAGGGCACCGGTCCCGATGGCCGTGCCGACGTGCGCGCCCGCGTGCGCGACGCGGCGGAGGCCGCCGACCTCGTGTTCAACCTGGCCGGCCAGGTGAGCCACGTCGACTCCATGACCGACCCGTTGTTCGACCTCTCGGTCAACACCACGAGCCAGTTCGCGTTCCTCGAACTGCTGCGCGCGGTCAACCCGCACGCGACGGTCGTGTACACGTCGACGCGCCAGATCTTCGGCAAGCCGAAGTACCTGCCCGTCGACGAGGAGCACCCGGTGAACCCGGTCGACGTGAACGGCATCACCAAGTACGCGGCCGAGCAGCTGCACCTCCTGTACCACGACGTCTACGGGCTGCGGGCCTCCACCGTGCGCCTCACCAACGTGTACGGGCCGCGGCAGCGCCTCACCGACGACCTGCAGGGCTTCCTGCCGATCTTCCTGCGCCGCGCGCTCGCCGACGACGTCATCACCGTGTTCGGCGAGGGCGACCAGCAGCGCGACTGCCTCTACGTCGACGACGTCGTCGAGTGCCTCGAGCTCGCCGCGCTCGCGCCCGACGCGGCGGGGCAGATCTTCAACGTCGGCAACGACGAGCGGCTGTCGCTCGCCGAGATCGCGCAGTGCGTCGTCGACGTCGTGGGGCGCGGGCGGGTGGAGCACGTCCCGTGGCCGCCCGACCGCGACGCGATCGACATCGGCTCGTACTTCGGCGACTCGTCGAAGGCGAAGCGTGTCCTCGGCTGGGAGCCGCGCACGCCCTTCGCCGAGGGCATGGAGCACACGGTGGCCTTCTACCGCGACCGCCTGGCCTGGTACTCGTGACGGCTGGTTCGTCGCCCGCTCCGGCGCTCGATCCGGCGGGCATCCCGGTCGTCGACCTCGCCCGGCACGCGGCCTCGCTCGAACCGGCGCTGTCGGACGCGGTCGCACGCGTCGCCCGGTCGGGCCAGTACCTCTTCGGCCCGGAGCTCACCGCCTTCGAGGAGGAGTTCGCCGCGTTCACCGGCCGGCGTCACTGTGTGGGTGTCGCGTCGGGCACCGACGCGCTGCGGCTCTCGCTCGTCGCGATGGGCATCCGCCCCGGCGACGAGGTGCTGGTGCCGGCGTTCACCGCGGTGCCCACCGCCGCCGCGGTGTGCGCGGCGGGCGCGACCCCGGTGTTCGTCGACGTCGAGCGGGAGACCGCGACCATCGCCCCCGCGGCCGCGGCGGCCGCGGTCACCGACCGCACCCGTGCCGTGATCCCCGTGCACCTCTACGGGCGGCCTTCGGCGATCCCCGATGTCGGCCTCCCCGTGCTCGAGGACGCCGCGCAGGCCACGGGCGCGCTCGACCCTGCGTCGGGATCGGTGGCGGCGGCGTACAGCTTCTATCCCACCAAGAACCTCGGCGGGATCTGCGACGGCGGCGCCGTGGTCACCGACGACGCCGCGCTCGCCGCCGAGCTGCGCCTGCTGCGCGCCCACGGGGTCACCGACGCCTACGTGCACACGCGGGTGTCGACCACCGCCCGGCTGTCCGACCTCGCCGCCGCGGCGCTGCGGGTGGGGCTGCCCCGCCTCGCCGCCGACAACGAGCGACGCCGGGCGATTGCCGCCGCCTATCGGGCGGCCGCACCGGGCTCGCCTGGCACCCCGACCACCCCCGGCACGTGTACCACCTCTGCGTCGCCCGGGTGCCCGACCGCGACGCCTTCCGGGCCGCCGCACCGTTCGGCACCGGGGTGCACTACCCGCGGGCGCTCACCCAACAGCCCGCCTACGTCGACTTCGTGCGCACGCCGTGCCCGGAAGCCGAGGCCTGGGCCGCCGAGTGCGTATCCTTCCCCTGCTTTCCGGAGTTGACCGACGACGAAGTCGAGGCGGTGTGCCGAGCGATCCCGACATGACGCCTGTCCCGCCACTCGCGAATCCGGCGGTCGTCGCCGTCTCGGCGTTCTTCCCCTGTTACAACGACGAGCCCACCATCGCGTCGATGGTGAACGTCGTGCTCGGGGCGCTCGAGCGGGCCGGCGTCGACGACTGCGAGGTCATCGTGGTCAACGACGGCTCCACCGACGGTTCGGCCGTGGTGCTCGCCGAGCTCGCCCGCAAGGAGCCCCGGCTGCGCGTCGTCACCCACGACGAGAACCGGGGCTACGGCGGCGCGCTGCTGTCGGGGTTCGCGGCGGCCACCAAGCAGTGGGTCTTCTACACGGATGGCGACGGTCAGTACGACCCCGCCGAGATCGGTGACCTGATCGAGCGGGCGTCGGTGTTCGTCGACGTGGTGCAGGGCTACAAGCTGCGCCGGGCCGACGGCATGATCCGGGCGGTGGTGGGGCGCACCTACCACTGGTTCGTGAAGATGGCGTTCGGCCTGAAGATCCGCGACACCGACTGCGACTTCCGCCTGATCCGCCGGGCCAAGCTCGACGAGGTCGAGCTGGTGCACACCACCGGTGCGATCACGGTCGAGCTCGTGCGCAAGCTGCAGGACGCGGGCGCCCGCTTCACCGAGGTGGGCGTGCACCACTACCGGCGGGTGTTCGGCAAGTCCGAGTTCTTCCGCATCGGCGCCATCGCCCGCACCCTCACCGCCCTCGCCGGCCTCTGGGTGCAGCTCGTCCTCCTCCGCCGCGGCCGCCGCTGACGACCTTCTCCTGCACGTTGCGTCGTTCGCATCCGCTATGGGGATGCAGGTGACGCAACGTCGCGGGAGAGGTTGATCAGGAGGGTTTGGTGGCGAGGAGGAGGAGGCTGGTGCCGACGGCGATGTCGTGGCGACGCAGCCACCGGCGTTCCTGCGCCGCGAGGGGAGCGAACACCTGGTCGAGGCCGCGGCGGTCGACGTCGGACTCGTCGGGTGCGGTGTCGACCGCGCCGGCGCCCGGGCGGCGCACGCGGTCGAGCGCACCGAGCGCGGCGGCGGGCGGCGCGAGGAACGAGTAGGCGTACGTGGCGCGCTCGGTCTGCAGGCCGGCGGCCTCCACGAGCGCGCGGAGCCGGCCGCGCCGGTAGCGCCGCTTCCCGTGCACCACGTCGTCGTGGCCGCGCCGGAAGGCGTCGAACGCCGGCTCCACCAGCACGACGGCACCGCCGGGCCGCAGCACCCGGGCGAGCTCGTGCACCGCGGTGACGTCGTCGTCGACGGCGTACAGCACGGTCACCGCGATGGCGACGTCGAACGTGTCGGATGCGAGGGGCAGCGCGGTGACGCTCCCGCGCACGGGTCGGGTGCCGGGCCGGCGCTCGCGCACGAACGCGAGCGCATCCGGGGACAGGTCGACGCCCACGACGGCTCCGTGTTCGGCGAGCCAGGCGCCGTTGCCACCGGGTCCGCACCCGGCGTCGAGGATCCGCAACGAGTCGCGACTCGCCAACGTGGTCGGCGCGCAGGCGATCGGCGAGCAGGTCGCCGACGAGGGCACGGGTGTTGCGGTACCACCAGTGCGCATCCTCGACCGCGGCGATGCGCGCACTCCTCGACCTCCACGCCGTGACGCTAACCCGCGCCGCAGGCGATCAGGGTGCGATCAGGCGTGATCAGCGGTTGGCGGCGCGCAGCGTGTCGATGACGAGGTCGGACGACGACCACGCCTGCACGCCCACCCGCTCGCCGTGGGCGGCGTCGCGGTCGCGTTCGACGGAGGCCTGGGCCAGGTCGTCGACGCACATGACCTCGGCGTCGTTCACGAAGGCGGTCAGGGTCTCGCCGTGCACCTCGAGGCGCACCGTGAGCTTGCCGTACATCGTGTTCGGGTCGTCGGCCGCCACGCGGGCGATCGGGTTCCACAGCTCACGGTCGTCCTGCCACTGGCGCACCAGGAAGCCGCCACCGTCGTAGATGGGGTCGATGTCGAAGCTGTAGCCCGACATCCGGCCGTGCTCGTCGACGGAGGCCCGGAAGAGCACACCGAGTCCGGGGCCGGAGCGGAAGTCCACGTCGACCTCGAGGACGAAGTCGGCGGCGGCGGTCACGTCGGCGAGCGCCCAGCGCTCGTCGGCCCGACGCATCACCAGCGCACCCTCGCTCTTCACCTCGACGAGCGGCACGGCGTTGCCGAGCTGCCAGTCGGGGCCGGCGGTCACGAAGACCTCCGCGGCCGGTGCGGTCGCAGGCTCGGGGTCGGCGGCGACGTCGACGTTGCCGGAGGCGTCGGCCCGCCACACGATGCGCGGGAGCTCGGCGACCGGCGCCGGCGCCACGGGTGCTGCCTCGGGTTCGGGTTCGGGCTCGGGGCGCGGCACGCCTCGATCGCCTCGAACGCCGGGGCGAACGTCTCGGGCTCCGGCTCTGCCTCGACCACGGCTGCCTCGACCGCGAACGGCTCGGGCTCGACCACGAACGGCTCGGGCTCGGCCACGAAGGGCTCGGGCTCGAACGCCGCGGGCTCGAACGCCGCGGTGGTGTCGGTGCCGTCGGGCAGGTAGGTAGCGGCAAGCGTGGCGGCGAGGTCGCTGCCGAACGAGAAGGCGGCGGGGTCGTCGACCACTTCGGCTGCGTCGGCGGTGACTCGGTGGTGTCGGTCGCGGCCGCGAACGGGTCGGCGGCGAACACGTCGTAGGCGTCGAAGGTGCCGGGTGCCGCGTCGACGGGCACGTCGTCGGTCTCGGCCGGCGCGGTGGTCTGCACCTCCCAGGCGGGAGTGGCGGGCTCGTCCCAGGTTCCGGCGCCGGCCCACTGGCCGGCCACCGGCACGGCGGGGGCGTCGGGCTAGGCGTCGTCGGCCTCGCCCCAGTCGACCACGAAGCCGCTGTCGGCGGCGGCCGGGTCGAGGGTGTGGGCCCACTGCGTCGGCGCGGCGCGGTCGGTCGTGTACTCGGCGACGGGCGTCGCCGTGGTGTCGGCGTCGTCGCCGTAGGGACCGAAGCCACCGAAGCCGCCGAAGCTGCTCTCGGTGCCACCGGCGTCGCCCCACACGTCCACGGGATCGGCGGTGCTGTCGCCCACCGGGGTGAAGGCGGTGCTCGGCCACTCGCTGTCGACCAGTTCGCCGGTGGCGAGCTCGCCGGGGAAGGCGGGGGCCACGGAGGCGACGGGCGCGACCGGCTCGGCGTACTCGGCGTGCTCCGCCGGCACGGTCATGTCGTTCGGGTTCTCGGGCCAACCGCCCGCGATCCACGGGTCGACGGCCGCGGGCTCGAAGCTCCACAGCGCGTTGGGGTCGGCGCTCGCCCCGGGTGCCTCGGCGGTGTCGGCCGCCTCGGCCACCTCGGCGACCTGGGTGTCGTCGTACTGCTGCGGCTGGTGGGCCTCCGGCGACCAGTCGTCGGTGCCCTCCCAGAACGACGGCGGCACGGTGCCGTCGTCGGCGGCGGGCGGCTCCCAGCCGGCGTCGAAGCCGTTGCCGTCGTGGCCACTGGCGGGCTCGGGGGTCCAGGTGTCGGACCCCACCGGGCGGCGGGTGAGCGGCTCGTCGGCGTTCGTGTCCGACCAGGTCCAGCCGTCACGCATCGTCACGTCGATCGGGGGCGCGTCGGCACCGCTGTGGAGCGCAGCGCCCGCCGAGGCGGCGGTCGCGGCGGTGGTGGCGGCGGTCGACTCGGCCATCGCCGGCTGCTTGAAGCCGAAGCGCTCGCCGAGCGACGGGAACGTGTCGTGGTCGACCAGCTCGACCGCGCCCTCGGGCGCGGGCGGGGTGGCGATGATGTCGGGCAGCGCCGTCTCCTCGGGGAGCGGCAGCGGTTCGGGCAGACGGGCCAGCTCCTCGAACACGTCGACGGCGGCGTGCTCGGTGGGGGCGGGCTCGGTGGCCGCGGGCGGCGGCACCACGGGCGCCTGGTAGCGCGTCGCGGGCTCGGCCTCGGCGGCGGCGATCGCCTTGGCCCGACGGCCGCGGCGGCCGTGGCCCTGGTGCGGCGCGGCCAGCAGCATCGCCCGGATGCGCGCGGCGGTCTGCGCGTCGCAGCCGAGGATCGCGGCGACGTTGCTCTCGATGGTCGCGGGGTTCTCACCCAGGTCGTGGGCGAGCTCGGCGAGCTGCTTGTCCTTCAGGGGGACGCGCTTGCCCTCGGGGAGCTGCTCGAGCATCCGCAGGGTGCCGAGGTGCGGCGAGGTCTCGTGCTCCTCGGTGCCGCGGCGCAACATGGCGACGGCGTCACCGATCGACTCGGCGGGCTGGGTGGAGCGGAGCGCGGGGAGGTTGGTGCTCTCGGCCGGCACCTCCGGGTCGGCGGAGGGCGCCGGCGGCATCAATTCCGAGATGTCCACCCCGATGGAGCCGGCGAGGACCCACAGGTCACTCTCCGGGATTGCAGCCTTGCCCCGCTCGTAGTTCACGAGCTCACGGCGGTTCAGGCCGGCGCCACGGGCGACCTCCGACAACGAGAGGCCCTTGCGACGCCGGACCGCCCGCAGATGGCTGCCCATCTGCCTCGGGGTCACGGTGGTCGTCTCCTCAGCCATGACTGTCGTATCGGCGGCCCCCGGCTTCGCCTGTAGGGTCACCTGATGGCCATCTACGCACTCGGCGACCACGTCCCCGACATCGATCCGACCGCGTACATCCACCCCGACGCCACGGTCATCGGCAACGTGAAGATCGGCCCGCAGGCCTCCGTCTGGCCCCATGCGGTGCTCCGGGGCGACTACGGCTCGATCACGATCGGCGCCCGCACCAACATCCAGGACGGCGCCGTCGTCCACACCACCGCGATCAACCCCACCACGGTGGGCGACGACGTGGTGGTGGGCCATCTCGCCCACCTGGAGTGCTGCAACGGGGTGGGCCACGGCCTGGTGGGCACCGGTTCCATCGTCATGCACCGAGCCGTCGTCGAGCGCGACGCCCTGGTGGGCGCCGGCGCGCTGGTGCCCAACGACATGGTGGTGCCGTCCCTCGCGATGGCGCTGGGCATCCCGGCCAAGTTGCGGCCCGACTCCGTCGATGCCGAGGAGATCGACCGCCTCGTGGGCATCTACCTCGCGAACAGCGAGCGCTACCGCACCGAGCTGCGCCGGATCGACTGACCGGTCGCCCGGACCGGCGCGTCAGCCCTTCACGTAGGCGAACTTCTCCGCGACCTTCCCGTCGCGCACCCGCAGCACGTCGACGCCGCGCACCGATCCGAGGCTGCCGTCGTCGCCGGTCCACGTGTAGTGCCACTGCACCACGCAGCGGTCGCCGCTGACGACGACGTCCTCGGCGTCGAAGTGCGCAGTGGGTGATGCGGCGAAGAACGCCTCCCATGTCGCCCGCACCGCGGCGGGCCCTCGTGACGCGCGCCGTGAGGCGGCGACGTGTCCTCGAACACGCAGTCGTCGGTCATCGCGGCCATTACCGCGTCGACGTCGTGGCGGTTGAACGCCTCGTTGAAGCGATCGACGGCGTCACGCGTGCGCTGGTCATCCATCGTTCACTCCTCGGTGGGCTCGGTGCGCTCGGCGCGCTCGGCGCGCTCCGACCGGTAGAGGTCGGGCTCCATGAAGATGAGCGTGGCCTCCGGTGTGCCGGCGCGCACTCGCGCCTCGACCGTGTCGATGGCGTCGGCCATCTCCGGCATCGTCGTCGCGGCGAACTCGAGCTTGGTGGCGAGCACCATCTCCTCGGGGCCGAGGTGCTGGGTGCGCATGTGGATGATGCGCGTCACCTCGGGACCGTCGAGGATCGCGTCGCGGATGCGTTGTTCCACGACCGGTGACGCGGCCTCGCCGATCAGCAGGCTCTTCATCTCGACGGCGAGCACGCTCGCGAGCACCACGAGCAGCACGCCGATGCCGATGCTGCCGACCGCGTCCCAGCGCGCGTTCCCGGTGACCTCGGCCATGGTGATGCCGAAGAGTGCGAACACGAGGCCGACGAGCGCACCGGTGTCCTCGAGCAGCACGACGGGGAGCTCGGGGTTCTTCGTGGTGCGTACGAAGCGCCACCACGAACGGCCGCGCCGGATCGGGTTGGCTTCGTTGCGCGCGGTGCGCAGCGACAGTCCCTCCGCGACGATCGCGACGCCGAGCACGATGTAGGCGACGATCGGCGAGTCGAGGTGCTCGGGGTGCGAGAGCTTGTCGATGCCCTCGACGATCGCGAACATGCCGCCGAGGGTGAACAGCACGAGCGACACGATGAACGCCCAGAAGTAGCGCTCGCGCCCGAAGCCGAACTGGTGCTGCTCGGTGGGGGCCTTCTTGGCCCGTTTGCCGCCGAGGAACAGCAGCCCCTGGTTGCCGGTGTCGGCGACGGAGTGGATGCCTTCCGCCAGCATCGACGCGCTGCCGGTGACCGCGAACGCGGCGAACTTCGAGATCGCGATCACGAGGTTGGCGACGAACGCGGCGAAGATCGCCTTGCGCGACGCGTCGGTGCTCATGCGGCCGTCCTCATGCGCCCGTCCTCATGCGGTGCCACCGCGTACACGTCGGCGGTCGTGATGCGCGTGCCGTCGGCGAAGCGCAACACCGACGAACCGCGTTCGTACCCGACGAACACGTCGGTGTGCTCGAGGGGCGCGTCGTGCGCGTCGCGGAACGACACGCGCAGCGCGGTGCCCTTGCCGAGGCGCAGACGTTCGTCCCACCCGTAGTGGAGGCGGCCGTCGGGTCCGCGGCGCGGTGGCTTGCCCACGTGCACCCCGTGCTCCTTGTACGACGCGGCGAGCGCGTCGCCGCGCTCGGGGCCGCAGAACTCGTGCACCGCGTCGAGGAGCACCCGCGCAGACGTGCGCCCGTGGTGGGGGAGGCCGGAGTCGATGCCGAGCGCCCAGTGCGACAACTCGTGCAGCACCACCGCCTTGGTGCGGTAGCGGCGGGGGAGCGTGATGGTGGGGCCGCTCTCCTCCTCGCGGTAGAAGGCCTGGCGGGCGCCGTTGCCCGGGCGCAGGCGCGGTGCACCACCGAGGTCGCGCTCGGGGAAGCGCTCGTGCCACCACAGGCTGCCGACGACCTTGTCGACGAACGATGCGCACGCCGGGATGCCGGGCAACGGGCTCGACGGCAGCGGCGTCTCCGCGAGGTACACGCGAGGGCGTTGCGCGTCACGGGGTCGGCGTGCCGGTGGTTGCTGCGAGTTGGGCGCGCCTTCGTCCATCGGGCCCCAAGCTACGCTCCGGGACCGTGACGCCTGCGGCTCCCCCCAACGCGCCGGTCGTCGAGATCGCGAACCTCTCGAAGCGGTTCAGCTCCGAGGTGCTCGCGGTCGACGACCTGAGCTTCACCGTCGAACCCGGTCAGGTCGTCGGGCTGCTCGGTCCCAACGGCGCGGGGAAGACCACGTGCCTGCGCATGTTGCTCGGCCTGATCCGCCCCACCGCGGGTGAGGCGCGGCTGTTCGGCACGCCGGTGCGACCCGGTACGCCGGAATTGCGCCGCGTCGGCGCGCTGATCGAGTCGGCCGCGTTCGTGCCCCACCTCTCCGGGATGCGCAACCTGCGCATGTGGTGGGAGGAGGGCGGCGCGAAGTGGAGCGACGCCGACCTCGAGACCGCGCTGGCCATCGCCGACCTCGGCGACGCGGTCAACCGCAAGGTGAAGACGTACTCGCAGGGCATGCGCCAGCGGCTCGGGCTCGCCCGCGTGCTGCTCGGCCGGCCCGAGATCCTGGTGCTCGACGAGCCCACCAACGGGTTGGACCCGCAGGAGATGCGCGAGGTGCGCACGCTCGTCCGGCGCGTCGCCGACGAGGGCGCGACCGTGCTGTTCTCCAGTCACATCCTCGCCGAGGTCGAGCAGACCTGCACCCACGCCGTCGTCATGGACCGCGGGAAGTTCGTGGCGGCCGGGTCGGTGGCGGAGCTCATCGGCACGTCGGGTTCGGTCTACCTCGAGGTGAGCGACGTCGACGCGGCGCAACGCGCGCTCGCCGGCATCCCGTCGATCACCTCGATGACACCCGAGCCGCCCGGCCTCGTGATCGAACTGCAGGATCACGGCTCGCGCGCCGAGCTCGTGAAGCGGCTCGTCGACAGCGGTGTGGGTGTGGAGACGGTGATGCTGCGGCGCCGCCTCGAGGACGCGTTCCTCGGGCTGGTCGAGGAGTGGCGGTCATGATGCGTCTGCTCCGCGTCGAACTGGTCAAGGCACTCGTGCGCATGCGCACCTACGTCGCCTACGGCATCGTGATCGCGATCCCGATCATCATGACGATCGCGATCAAGTCGAACCCGCCCGACTCGCCGAGTGGCGAGGGCGGGCCGGGTGGTGGCGCGCTGCGCTTCCTCTCCACCATGAGTGGCTGGGTGATGCCGGCGTCGGCACTGCGGCTCATGAGTGTGTTCCTGCTCGTGATCGTGGTCGCGGTGTTCGGCGGCGAGGCGATCGCGGGCGAGGCGTCGTGGGGCAACCTGCGCTACCTGCTCATGCGGCCGATCTCCCGCGGCCGGCTGCTCGCGACGAAGTTCGTGGTCGCGATGATCTGCGCGTGGCTGGCGGTCACGCTGGTGGTGGTCACCGGGCTGATCGCCGGCGCGATCGCGTTCGGCCTGCACCCGCTCGACGTGCCGTTCTTCACGCAGTACTCGCAGTCGAACGCCGACCTGCTCGGCCACCTCGCGCTCGCCACGGTGTACGTGTCGTGGACGCTGAGCAGCGTGGTCGCGTTCTCGTTCCTCGTGTCCACGATGACCGACGCGCCCACCGGTGCGGTGTTCGCCGGCGTCGGCCTCTACATCACGTCGACGATCCTCGACTCGATCGACTCGATCCCCAGCGGCATCCGCAACGTGTTGCCCACGCACTACGACGGCGCCTGGGTCGACATGTTCACCCGCAACTCGATCAGCAGCGACATGGGCAAGGGCGCGCTCCTGCCCCTGGCCTACGTCGCGGTCTTCGTCGCCGTCGCCGCCTGGCACTTCCGCCGCAAGGACATCCTGAGCTAGCCCTCCTCCCCGAACTTGCGTCGCAAAGGGCGGCTCTACCGCCATCTCCGACGCAAGTTCGGTGAAGATCTAGAGGTCGGGGAGGGGTTGGTGTGCGGTGAGGCTCGCCTCGTAGAGGTCGCCGAGGTCGGCGACGCGTGCCAACACGTCGGCGGGGGTGAAGCTGATCGACCCCACGTCGCCGTCGGCGGCGCCCGCCACCTCGTCCCACGAGATGGGCGTGGACACGCCCGGCGCCGCGGTCGCGCGCAGCGAGTACGCGCACACCGTGGTCTTGTGGCGGTCGTTCTGGCTCCAGTCGACGAACACCTTGCCGCTGCGCTCGTTCTTCGCCATGTTCGTCGTCACCCGCTCGCCGTCGCGTGACTCCAGCACCCGTCCCAGCGCGAACGCGAACCCCTTGGTGTGCTCGTCGTCGACCGACGGCGCGATGCCCACCGACAGGTGCAACCCCTTCGATCCCGACGTCTTCACGACCGCGTCGAGCTCCAACTGCTGCAAGAGCTCGCGCAACTCGAGCGCGACACGCGCGCAGTCGGCGAGATCCGTCCCCGGGCCGGGATCGAGGTCGAACACGATCGCCGTCGGCTTCCACGGATCGGCGGCACGCGCCTGGGGCGTGTGCAGCTCCAGCGCCGCGAGGTTGGCGGTCCACACCAGCGCGGCGGTCTCGTCGATGGAGCACGCGCCGATCTCGGAGTCGGCGTCGAGCGGCACGGTGGGCAGCCAGTCGGGCCGGTGCTTCGGGCAGCGCTTCTCGAAGAACCGTTCGCCCTCCACGCCGTCGGGCAGGCGCAGCATCGTGACCGGCCGGTCCTCGAGGTGCGGCAGCATGAACGGCGCGATCACCGTGTAGTAGTGGATGACCTCGCCTTTGGTGAACCCGGTCGCCGGGTACAACACCTTGTCGAGATTGGTGAGGCGCAGGCGGCGGCCGTCGACCACCACATCGGTGGGTTGGGGCTTCCCCGAGCTTCCGCCGGAGGAGTTCTTGGTCCGCGGGGCCACGACCTGCGAAGGTAGTAGGGCGCCGATCAGGGGAGAAAGCGTTGCCGCAAGCCATCTGGACCGGGTCCATCAGCTTCGGGCTGGTGACGGTGCCCGTTCGTCTCGTCTCCGCCACGAAGTCGCTCGACGTCCGCTTCCACCAGTTGGAGGCGGGCACCGGTGCGCGCGTGCGGATGCGACGCGTGTCGGAGGCGACCGGCGACGAGGTGCCCTACGACCAGATCGTGAAGGGCTACGAGCTCGAGGCCGGTCGCTACGTGGTGATCGAGCCCGAGGAGCTCGACACGCTCAAGCCCAAGGCGAGCCGGGCGATCGAGATCGAGGACTTCGTCGATCTCGCCGGCATCGACCCCGTGTACTTCGAGCAGCCCTACTACCTCATCCCGGGCGCCGACGCGGCCAAGCCGTACCGCCTCCTCGTCGACGTGATGGAGGAGGAGCAGAAGGTCGCGATCGGCCGCATCGTGATGCGTTCGAAGGAGTCGCTGGTCGCGATCCGCCCGCTCGACGGCGTGCTCTGCCTCGAGACGATGCGCTACCACGACGAAGTGCTCGCAGCCGACCGCGACGGCGCGCTCCCCGAGGCCGACACCGAGCCGTCGGAGCGCGAGCTCGACATGGCGCGCCAGCTCGTCGCCGCGCTCACCGGCACGTTCGATCCGGAGAAGTACCGCGACGAGTACCGCGAGGAATTGCTCGCGCTGATCGACAAGAAGGCCGCGGGCGAGGAGATCGTGCAGCACGAGGTGCCGGAGGAGCCGGGCAAGGTGCTCGACCTCATGGCCGCGCTCGAGGCGAGCCTCGCCCGTTCGGGGGCGCGCCAGGCCGCGAAGGCGAAGACCGGCCCCGACGACGACGAGGAAGAGCTGCCGCCGGCGGCGAAGACCTCGGCACCTGCGGCGAAGGCAGCGCCGAAGAAGAAGGTGGTCAAGAAGGCGCCGGCGAAGACCGCGGCGGCGAAGAAGGCCGCGAAGAAGGTCGTGAAGAAGCCGGCGGCCAAGGCCGAGCCGGCCAAGCGCGCGCGCAAGACTGCCTGACGTGCAGCGCTTCCCCATCCGGTTCACCGGGCTCAACCACGCGATGGCAGTCGTCGGCATGGTGCCGTCGCGCTGCTCCGTCGACCTCACCGACGAGCACCTTCACGTGCGGATGGGCATGTGGTTCGACCTCGAGGCGCCCCGCGACACCGTGCAGTCGGCGGCCCTGAACTCGGAGCGCGTCTACGGGTGGGGTGTGCACGGCTGGCGCGACAAGTGGCTGGTGAACGGCTCCTCGGAGGGCCTGGTGCAGCTCACCTTCGCGCCCACGCAGCGGGCGTGGATGGGGCCGGTCCCGTTGCGCGTGCGGGTGTTGCGGGTGTCGCTCGACGACCCCGAGGGCCTCGTGGCCGCGCTCGCCGCGACGACGAGCTAGGACGCCCGGCGGGCGAGGGCGGGGAGCCCGAGGGGGAGGCGCACACGCAGGGGCACCGGCGCGGCCACCGGCACGTAGGGGTGGTCGTCCTCCAGCCAGCCGCAGTGACACAGTTCGGCGCTCCCGGTCGCCCGGAACCCGGCGCAGGGCTCGAAGGCCACCGACTCGCCGCGGAACACCCGGGCCTCGAATCGCACTCGTCGCGGGCTCATGGGTTCGTCGCCTCCCAGGACTGCCGGAATGACACCCGTGTAACTACTCCACTGAGAGTAGCGAGTCGACCGCATCCAGTGGTGGATCCCCATCGGAAGCACCGCAACCGGACTGCAACCGGTCAGGAACCAAGTCCGGGCCCCGCCTGGCCGAAGATGGAGGCGTGGACGGCACGCAGCTGGACGACGACCTGGACGACGGCGTGGAACCGGAGATCGTGCTGGGCGGGGGCGCCCTCACCGACAGCGCGCTGCCCGACGAGCGGGCCCTGCTCGACGCCGTCACCCGGGCGCTCGGCCTCTACGTGCGAGACCGCAGCCCCCGTGACCTCTTCGAGGCGCTGCTCGCCGACCTGCTCGCCCTCACCGGCAGCGGGTACGGCTACATCGCCGAGGTGCTCCACGACGCCGAGGGCGCGCCGTACCTCCGCACCTGGGCCGTCACCGACATCTCGTGGGACGACGAGACCAAGGCCCTCTACGACACGTTCGCGGTGCACGGCGGCGGGCTCGAGTTCCGCAACCTCGACACCCTCTTCGGGTGGGGCCTCCTCGACGGCGGCCGCCTCGTCGTCGCCAACGACCCGACCGCCGATCCGCGTGCGGCCGGCATCCCCGCCGGTCACCCGCCGCTCGACTGCTTCCTGGGTGTGCCGCTGTTCCGCTCGGGAGAGATGGTCGGGCAGTTCGGCGTGGCCAACCGTCCCGGCGGCTTCGACGCCGAGCTCGTCGAGCGGCTCGCGCCGTTCACCGAGGCCGTCGCCAGCATCGTCGAGGGCCACCGCGCCGACCGCGAGCGCCGCGAGGCGCAGGAGCGCCTCGGCGAGTCGGAGCAGCGCCTGAACTCGATCCTGTCGCACACCTCCGGCATCGTCACCGTGCTGCTGCCCGACGGCACCTGGGTGTCGTCGAGCGACGAGGCGATCCGCTCACTCGGCTACCCGCCCCACCTCGAGCCCGAGGGCGGGATCTTCAGCCTGCTGCACCCCGACGACGTCGAGATGGCCCTGGCGGCACTCGACGAGGTCGTCGCCGGCACCCGCACGCAGGAGCAGCCCATCGAGCTGCGCGTCGCCGACGTCGACGGGAACTACCACGTGCTCGAGACGCGCGGCCAGGACCTCCGCCACGACCCCGCGGTCGGCGGCATCCTCGTCACGTCGCACGACATCACGGCCCGCAAGGTGACGGAGGAGCAGCTGCGCGGCACCACCTCGGAACTGCACGCGCTGGTCGGCACCCTGGGCGACGGCGTGCTCTTCGTCGACGACGAGCGCCGGGTGGTGTTCGCCAACGACGCGTTCGGCGAGCTGTGGGGCTTCGACGAGCCGGCGTCCGAACTGGTCGGCCGCATCACCACCGAGCATCTGCGCGCCGGGCCCGAGAAGCACCTCGAGAATCCCGAGGAGTTCTTCGCCGGGGTCGCGCAGCGCTACGCCGACCATGTGCACGTGATGGGTGAGATCATCCACTTCCGTGACGGGCGCGTCATCGAGCGCGACTACCTCCCCGTCGACTTCGAGGCGGGCGAGAACCACGGCCACCTGTGGCTGTACCGAGACATCACCGAGCGGTCGCGCATGGAGGCCGAGCGTCAGCAGGTGCTCGACGCCGAGCGCGAGATGCGCCTCGCCATCGAGGAGCAGAACCGCGCCCTGCGCGAGCTCGACGAGCTGAAGAACGAGTTCGTCGCCACCGTGTCGCACGAGCTGCGCACGCCACTCACGTCGATCGTGAGCTTCGCCGAACTCCTCCGGGAAGAGGGCGACGCGCTCGGCGACGACGGCCGCGAGTTCCTCGAGATCATCGACCGCAACGCGGAGCGGCTGCTGCACCTCGTCGGCGACCTGCTCCTCGTCGCCAACATCGACTCCGGCACGCTGCTCGTCGAGCCGGCCGCGGTCGAGCTCGGTCGCGTGGTCGAGCAGGCGGTCACCGACGTGAGCGCCCAGGCCGAGCTCGCGGGCGTGGCGCTCTCGCTCACGCTCGCTGCCGACGCCACACCGGTGGTGGTCGACGAGCGGCGCTTCGGCCAGGTGCTCGCCAACCTCCTGTCGAACGCCGTGAAGTTCACGCCGGAGGGCGGCTCGGTGACGGTGGCGACCCGGCGCGACCACGCGGCATGGGTCGTCGAGGTCGCCGACACCGGCATCGGGATCCCCGAGGACGAGCTGGATCGGCTGTTCGAGCGGTTCTTCCGGGCGTCGAACGCCCGCACCGAGCAGCAACCCGGCTCGGGGCTCGGCCTGGTGATCGCCCGCTCGATCGTCGACCTCCACGGCGGCACGCTCGCACTCGCGAACCGGCCCGACGGCGGCATCGTCGTCACGGTCACGCTGCCCGACGGCGGCTTCCGCGCCCGTGTCGACTGACGCAGACGGCAGATCCTGGTATTCCGGCCCGGTTCGGGCGCTCGTGACTGGCGTACGCTTCGCGCCGTGCACGCACGACGCGGCAAGGGGCACCGGGCATGACCGACGAGCGCCCGCGCGTCCTGGTCATCGAGGACGAGCCCGACCTGCGACGCCTCCTGCGCATCGTGCTGGAGCGGGGTGGCTTCGAGATGCTCGAGGCCGGCGACGGCCGCAAGGGGCTCAAGGTCTTCCACGACGAGCGTCCCGACCTGCTCATCCTCGACATCGGCCTGCCCGAGCTCGACGGCTGGCAGGTGCTGGAGCGGGTGCGTGACGTGAGCGACGTGCCCGTGCTCCTCCTCACCGCCCGGGCGCTCGAGGCCGAGAAGGTGCGAGCCCTCCACGCCGGCGCCGACGACTACGTCACCAAGCCGTTCGGTCGGGAGGAGCTCGTCGCGCGCGCACACGTTGTTGCGCCGGCGCGTCTCGCGACGAGGCCGACAAGGCCGAGACCTTCGAGGACGACCTGCTCACCGTCACCTTCGCGACGCGCGAGGTGCGCGTGCGGGGCGAGGTGGTGTCGCTCACGCCCACCGAGTGGCGGCTCCTCGCGGCGTTCGTGCGCCACGAGGGGCAGGTGCTCTCGCCCGACCAGCTGCTCGAGCAGGCCTGGGAGGACCCCACCGGTGTGGGGAGCGACCGTGAAGTTCGCAGTGCTGCGCCTGCGGCGGAAGCTCGGGTTCGAGTCCCACGATCCGGCATCGAGTCGGTGCGCGGCTTCGGGTACCGCTACCGGTCGAGCAACTCGTGAGTGGGCCACCGCTCGTCGATCGCGTGGCCCTCGCCGCCGCGTTCGACGCCGCGTTCCACGCGGCGATCATGATCGACGCGGCCGGCACGGTCACCGAGTGGAACGGCGCGGCCGAGGGCTCTTCGGGTATCCGCGCCGACGCCGTCGGACGCGATCTCGCCGACCTCGTGATCCCGGAGGAGCTGCGCGAGCGGCACCGCACCGCGATCGCCCGGCACCGGCTCGGCGACGGGTCGATGTACGTGAACCGGCGGGTGCAGCCGGCGCAGCGCGCCGACGGCACCCGGCTGACGGTGGAGGTGTCGATCACGCCGCTCGTCGACAGTGGTGAGCTCGCGTTCGTGGGCTGGGTACGCGAGGTCGCACCCGAGATGGTCTGGGGCGACGAGCTCATCGAACGGGAGTCCGAGCTGCGCAACATGGGGGAGCGGCTGCGCACGCTCGTCGCGAACCTGCCGCTCGGTGTGATCGTGGAGGACGAGGACCGCAACCTGATCCTCGTGAACGACGAACTGCTGCGGATCTTCTCGCTCGACCGGCTCGCCGCGCTCGACACCGCGGGCACGGCGGTCAACGTCGGCGCCGCCTTCGCCGGGCTCTTCCCCGACCCCGACGGTTTCCTCTCCCGTCGTGAAGCAGTGCTCGACGCCCGCGAGCGGGTGCTCGCCGAACGCATCGCCACCGCGGCGGGCGGTGTGCTCGAACGCAGCTTCCTGCCGATCGTGGTCGACGGCCGTTACGAGGGCCAGGTGTGGTTGTGGCGCGACGTCACCACCCAGGTCGAGGAAGAGCGGTCGCGCGAGCGGGCGCTCGAGGCCGAGGTCACGCTCAACGAAGCGCTCCAGGAACAGGTGGCGTCGCTGGCCGAGCTCAACCGCCTCAAGAGCGAGTTCGTGGCGACGGTGTCGCACGAGCTGCGCACGCCGCTCACCGCGGTCGTGGGCTTCTCCGAACTGCTGATGATGGAGGAGGGCCTCACCGACGACCAGCGCGAGTTCGTCGAGGTGATCGACCGCTCGGCGGGGCGTCTCCTGCGCCTCGTGGGCGATCTCATGTTCCTCGCCCGCGCCGAGGCCGGCGGGCTCGAGCTGCAGGTCGCCGACGTCGACGTCGCGCAGCTGTGCCGGGAGGCGGCCGAGGAGTCGGCGCCCGCCGACCACGAGCGTGGGGTCACGACCGTTGCCCAGGTCACCGACGGGCCGCCCATGCGGGCCGACGCGGTGCGGGTGCGTCAGGTCGTCGACAACCTGCTGTCGAACGCCCGCAAGTTCACGCCGGCCGGCGGCACCATCACGCTGCGGGCCGAGCCGGCGAACGACGGCTGGCGCCTCGAGGTGGCCGACACCGGCATCGGGATCGCGCCGGAGGAGCAGGAGCACATCTTCGACCGCTTCTACCGGGCGTCGAACGCGGCGCACGGCCACGCGGCGGGGATCGGTCTCGGGCTCGCGGTGTGCCAGGTCATCGTCGACCTGCACGGCGGCGCCATCGCGTTGTCGAGCACCCTCGGCGTCGGGACGACCGTGAGGGTCGTGCTGCCGCTCAGTGGGCCACCCGCCTGACCCGACCGGGCCGGTGGGTTGCTCAGAACATCAGCACCCGCGCGGCGATGGCGAACACCATCGTGAGGCCCGCGATCAGGTAGCCGCGCCGGCGCTCGACGCGCGCCCGCTGTTCGGTGAGAAGGGTCTGTCGTGCCTCCATGGCGGTGTGTCTCGGCGTCGCGCCCGCGCCGGTCACTGCCCAAAATGAGGGAATCCAGGCCGGCGGTGCCGTCGTGACAACCTGTCCGGCATGAATGACGCCGAAATGTCCGAACCCGAGCTCGTCGTCCGCGAGCTCGCGCCCGAGGAGGCGGCGGCGTTCACCGCACTGGTGCAGCGTTGCTACGGCGACTCCTACGACCAGGCCTGGGTGTACGACCCCGACGAGATCGCCCGCCGCCTGCGCGCGGGCACGATGCACTCCACGGTGGCCGCAGCCGGTGACGCGGTCGTCGCCCACATGGCGTTGCTGCGGGAGGAGCCCGACGCCGACGTCGCCGAGTCGGGCCAGGCCGTGGTCGACCCCGCCTACCGCGGTCACCACGTCTTCACCGACCTCAAGCGCGCGGCCGCCGCGTGGGCGAGCGACGCCGGCATCTTCGGGCTCTACAGCGAGGCCACGGCGGCGCACCCCTACAGCCAGCGGGCCAACGTCGCGCTGGGCGCGGTCGAGACCGGCGTGCTGGTCGGCTACATCCCGGCGAGCGTCGAGTACGCGGCGATCGACGCCAAGGCGCACCGGCAGTCCGTCGTCCTCTACTACCTGAAGACCAACGACGGGCACACGCGTCCCGTGTACGCGCCGCCGCGCGACCGGGACATGATCGCGGCGATCGTCGCCAACGCGGGGCTGAGCGGCACGGTGAGCGAACCGCCGGCCGGCACCACGCTGCCCGCCACCGGCGACGTGCACCACGAGCATCGTGAAGACCACAACCACCTGATCGTCACCGCGCTGGTGGTGGGCGACGACCTCCTCACCGCGGTGTGCGCGGCGCGCGACTTCGCGCACGACGAGGGCATCGACTGCGTGTACGTCGACCTGCCGCTCGCCGATCCCGGCACCGCGCTGGTGGGCGACGGCGTGGGCGATCTCGGCTTCGCGTTCGGCGGCATCTTCCCCAACCGCCACCACGACTGCGACGTCGTGCGCTACCAGTACCTCGCGGGCGTCGAGCGCGACGTGCACGACATCGCGCTCGCGTCGGAGCACGGCAAGGACCTGCTCGCCTACGTCCTCGGCATCGACCGCGACTGAGGTCGACCTTCTCCTCCACGTTGCGTCGCTCGAATCCCTCTGGCGGATGCAGGCGACGCAACGTCGCGGGGCGCTAGCGCTCGGGCGGGACGTCGGGGAGGCCGGTGCCGATCGCGTCGGAGATCTCGGCGCCGACGATCTCGGCCGCGGCGGTGGGCTCGGTGGCGCGCGTGTCGGCGGTGGGCGCGTCGTCGGTCGCCTTCGCCCCCTTGCCGTTGCCGTTGGTGAGCGAGCGCATGAACGTGGCCGCGAGACCCTCGAACGCGCCAGCCGGTGACGAGCACCTCGGGCACCACCGTGATGTGACCGTCGGCCACGGCGTTGGCGACGGCGACCATGCCGTGGCGGAACCGCCGAGCGCCTCCTTCTGCGCCTCGAAGCCGGTGGCGCGGGCGAGACCGAGTGCCTCGGTGGCCTTGGCCTCGGCGAGACCGATTGCTCGCGTGCGGGCAGCCTCGGCCTCACCGGTGAGCTGCACGTAGGCCGCCTCACCCTTGGCCTCGGCTTCACGCCTGCGCCTCGTTCCTGCTTGATCTGCACGCCGACCTGCGCGGTGGCGAGCTGCGACTGCATGTCGGCGGTGCCCTTCGCCTGCTCCATCTCGATGCGCGACGTCTGCGCGCTGCTGCTCCTCGAACGTCGCCTTCTCCTGGTTGGCGATCTCGCGCTGGGTGAGCACGGCCACGAGCTCCTCGGGGAACACGACGTCCTGGATGTAGACGCCCTTCGTCTCCACCTGGTACTGGCTGAGGTAGCCGGTGATCGCCTCGAACGCGGCGCTCTGCACCTCCTGGCGGGTCTCGATGAAGCGCACCGCCTCGAGTGCCTGCAGCGTGTTGCGGAAGTGGTTGCCCACCGCGCTCTGCAGCACCTCGCTCACGAGGTTGCGCATCGTGCCGACCATCGAGATCACCTTGGGTGCGCGTGTCGGGCACGTGGATCTGCACCTGCAGGTCGATCTCGAACACGAAGCCCTCGCGGCTCTTGCCGACGATCGACGACAGGTGCGCGTCGAGGTCGTGGGCCTCGGAGCTCGCCTCCGCCCAGTTGAGCGTGAGGATGAACGTGGGCACGATCTCCGCCGCGTAGACGCGCGGGTTGATCGCGTACTTGCCGGTGCGCAGCGGTTCGGTCCAGATGCCGCGGTGGCCGGGCCGCACGATGGAGCCGAACTTGAACTCCTCGCCCGACGTGTCGGCGGTGGGCAGACCCACGAAGCCCTTCACCACCGCGACCTCGCCCTGGTTCACCACCAGCATCGGCACGAGCTCCACCCGCACGAGGAACGGGTTGAGCAGGTAGGCGCCGTACAGCAGCGGGTCGTGCTGGAGGCCGATCTTGCCGCCGGCGTCCATGAACGCCTGGTAGTCCTGGTAGTTGTTGTGCAGGTTGTTCTTGCTGCCCAACAGGCGGTCGATGAGCTCGGCGTCGGTGATCGTCGGCCCGCCGGCTGCCTCTTGCGCTTCGATCTCGGCGATGTCGGCGAACCCGCCGAGCCGGCTCGCGATGTCGCCCGACGGCAACGGCTCACCTTCGAGCGCGGTGACCACGCCCACCATGTCGATGCCCGACTCCGGCGCGATCACGACGACGCGCAGCTGCTCGGGCGACAGGCCGAACGACGCCGGCGTGAGCGCACCGCCGCGGGTCTGCCCCGCCAGCTCGGGCGACACCGGGATGCCGTACACCTTGTTGGTGGTGAGCACGAGGAACGCGACGGGGTGGATGGGCACGAGCGTGCCCGGCGGGAGCACCGGGCGCTGCACGCCCTTCTGCCCGCCGTGCTCCACGAAGTTCGCGAGGTTGGAGAAGTTCGCGAGCTCGGGCCGGTACACCGCGCTCTTCGCGCCGATGGGCAGCGGCGCGCCGACCTGCGCGATCACCACACCGATCTCGCCTGCGGGCACCTGCACCCACGGGAACTTCTGCACACGGAACATCGGCCAGAGCTTGAAGCGCAGACCGGGCATGAGGAGCGCGGCCTGGTAGCCGGCCTCACCGCGGAAGGCGATGGGGTTGTCCTCGGTGAGCTTCCGGAACGCGAAGCGCTTCGCGACCAGACCGACCTCGGCGGCCCCGATGGAGTGGAACGAGTTCCACGCGACGAACGCGATCAGCGCGACCACGACGAGCAGGACGATGATCTCGACGCCCATTGGTTTGCCCTCGACCCTCTGCCCGGGCATCCGCCGGACGCGCGGATCGTACAGTGGGGCGGTGCTGCTCGCGCAGGCGACTTCCACCACCACGCCCGGATCACCCTTCTACGAACAGGTGCCGATCCGCATCCACGGGCACGACACCAGCTGGCCGCCGGTGCTCATCGCCGCGGTGCTCGTCGTGGTGTTCGGCGGCCTGTTCCTGTCGTTCGTGTTCCTGCGCAACGTGCGGGCGACCCTGCGAGCCGAGCGCCGCAACGACTGACGGGTGACCAGGCGGTTACGCTCCCCGCCGTGGCCGACCTGCCCTTCCTCGACGACGCGCGAGCGCTCACGGGCGACGCGATCGACGCGGCCTGGCGGGGCCTCAGCCGCATCGCGACCCTGGGGCCGCGGTCACGCCGCGCCCGGCGCTTCCACCGGTTCGGTGACGGCTCGGCCATCTGCTTCCCGATCACCGCGCTGTTCGGGGAGGAGTACATCGACGTCGGCGAGCACGTGATCATCGGCCCGTACGCGAGCGTGTCGGCCGGCGTGATGCCCGGCCACGTGCTCGACCACACGCCGGTCGTGAGCATCGGCGACCGGGTGCTGATCGGCAAGGGGAGCGGCATCGTCGCCCACGACCGCGTGGTCATCGGCGACGACGTGTTCACCGGCCACCACGTGTACATCACCGACGCCAACCACGGCTACGAGGACCCGAACGAGTCGCTCGGCCGTCAGTTCGCGCAGTCGCGGCCGGTGTCGGTCGGGGCGGGCTCGTGGCTCGGCCACGGCACGGTGGTGCTGCCGGGCGCGCAGATCGGCCGCAACGTCGCGGTAGGGGCGGGGTCGGTGGTCACGGGGATCCTGCCCGACTTCTGCGTTGCGGTGGGCAACCCGGCCCGCGTGATCCGGCGCCTGGTGCCGGGCGAGGGCTGGGTGAAGGTCGACGAACCGGCCGGCCGCCCGGTGCGCCCCAGCTGATCAGGCCGAGCGATCAGGCCGAGTGATCAGGCCGGTGACGGGTAGCTCGGCGGCGTCTCCGCCGGGGTGAGCTGCGTGATCACGCCGGTCGACGTCGACGGGTCGAACAACGTGATCGGGGTCTTCGGCCAGTCCTTCGGCAGGTAGCGCTTGCCGTCGTCGGCGTAGCGCCAGATGCCCTTGCCCTCGCGGCCGACCTCGTCGGGGCCCGACGACTTCGCGTCCCACCAGATCACGGTGGCGTCGTCGCCGCCGGTGAGGTCACGCCCGGGCCAGATGCCGTGCTTCCCCCACGACAGGTGCAGGCGCGTCGGCACGGTCGGCGCGTCGGCGGGGTAGCGGGCGAGGCCGGCGGCGAACGTCTTCGCGGTGAGGTCGGGGCCTGCGAGGTGCACGCCGGTGAAGAACACGAGTGGCGCCTGCACGAGCTCGCGGAACGTCTTCGCCGCCGGTGGCTCGCCGGTCTGCCAGGTGATGACGTTCGCGAGCTCGTCGACGTCGTCGGCCGTGCGCGCCGGCAGCAACGACACGCCGAACGCGTGCGCCCACTGCTGCTGGTCGTAGGTGCGGCCGAACACGCTCGTGTCGGTGAACGCGTAGCCGAGCACCACCCACTCGGGGAAGAAGCCCTGCGCGGTCGCCTCCTTGGTGAGGATCGACGGGAACACCGGATCGCCCGCGAGCACCACGCTGGTGACGCCGCTCGACTGCAGCTTCGCGACGATCGTGCGCGCGTCCTGTTGCGCGGTCGCGAGGTCGACGGAGTAGGGGAGCGTCACCGCCGGCTTCACGCCGTACTTCGCGAGCGCCGCCTCGAACGACTTCACGCTCTTCGAGAAGTTGCCGGCGTCGTCGTCGTAGTGCACGACGCCGTAGACCCGCTTCTTCTTCGCCAGCGACGGATCGCCCGCGCAGCGCGCGGCTTCGTGCCGAGCTCGCGACCGACGAACGCGGCCCAGTGCAGGCTGGCCTGCTCGGGCGACGCGGTGGTGGGCCACACGTACGGCGCGGTGCGCTCGAGGAACGACTGCGGCTGCGCGATCACGCAGTCGCCCACGCACAGCACGCCGCGCGGCGGCGAGCTCCTCCGCATGCGGGGGTCTCGCCCGGACCGCCGAACGACGAAGGCCTTGATCTCGGTGGCGACCTTGATCGCGCCGGCCTTGGCGGCGACGTCGTCGTCGGGCGGGCCGCTCGCCTTCACGGTCACGAGCTTCACCTTGCGGCCGGAGAGCTCGTAGTGCGCCGAGAAGAAGTCGACGTACTGCTGCGTGGTCTCCCGCTCCGCGGCCAGGCTCTCGTCGCTGCCGCTCGCCTCGAAGAACGACTGCTGCAGCAGGTCGGGCTGGGCCTGGTAGAGCGCGACGGTGATGGTGTCGGCGGTGACGCCCGGCGCGGTCTCACCCCCGTTGTCGCCACCCTTCCAAGGTTCGACGCACGGCGGCGCGTACCCGGTGGGCACCGCGACCTTGCCGGTGGTCGTGTCGCAGTTCGGGCCCCAGTCGACCGTCTTGCCCTGGGCCTTGGCCTCGTCGAAGGTGAGCGGGAGCCGGGGCGCGGTGGCCCCGAACACGGGCTTCACCACGGCGACGAGCAACCCCGCGGCGAGCACCACGGCGAAGAACGGGAAGGCGAAGCGGGACGACCGGCGACGTTGCATGACCCCGGCATCGTCGCGTGAGGCCCGTCGCCGTCGGTCACCCGGTCGGGTCACCGGCCACGCGTCCGAGGTCCAGGGTGACGACGCGGTCGGCCACGGCCTCCACCAGGCGTGCGTCGTGCTCGATCAGCAGCACGGCGGCACCGAGCCGATCGCGCACGTCGAGGAGCAGGGCGCGAGGGCCTCCACCTCGGGCTGCGAGAGACCGCTCGACGGTTCGTCGAGGAGGAGCACCGCGGGGTCGTGGGCGAGCACACAACCCAGTTCGACCACCCGGCGCATGCCGGTGGAGAGCTCGTGCACGAAGCGGTCGGCCAGGTCGGAGAGGCCCAGCAGCTCGAGCAACTCGTCGACGCGGTCGCGCACCTCCCGCCGGCCGTGGCGGGCGCACGCGACGGTCACCGTCTCGCGCACGGTGAGCGCCGGGAACAGCCGTCCGTCCTGGAACGACCGGCCGAGGCCGGCGCGGGCACGCGCGGGCGGGCGGAGGTGGGTGAGGTCCACGGTCGTCCCGCCGGTCATCGCAACGCGGCCACGGTCGATCGGCACGAACCCCGACACCGCGCCGAACAGCGTGGTCTTGCCCGCCTCGTTCGGGCCGACCAGCGCGACGATCTCGCCGGGTGCGACGGCCAGCGTCACGTCGGTCAGCGCGGCGACGCCGCCGTAGTGCACCGTCACCCCTTCGACGGTCAGCCCGCGCGCGGGGCCGGCGCCGGTGGTGGGGGCGGCAGGGCTCGCGGGACGATCGCCCGCGCCGAGGAAGATCGCGCGGGTGAGCTCGGGGCGCTCGCTCAGTCCGGCGGCCGCGCCCGCGTAGGTGACCGCACCCCGCTCGAGGAAGTAGGCACGGTCGGCGACGTCGAGCGCCGCGTCGAGCGACTGGTCGACGAACACCACGGTCGTGCCGTGGTCGCGCAGGTCGCGGAGGAGCGCGCGGACGCGTTCGAGGGCATCCGGGGCGAGGCCGAGGCCCAACTCGTCGACGAGCAGCAGCCGGGGCCGGGTCACCATGGCCATGGCGAGGGTGAGCAGTTGCTGCTCGCCGCCCGACAGGTCACCCGCGCTGGTGGCGCGCCGCGCCTGGAGCTCGGGGAACGGCGCCATCGCGTCGGCGACCGCGGTGGTGGCGCGCTCGCGCGGGCAGGTCCACGCGGCGAGGCGCAGGTTCTCCGCGACGGTGAGCGACGGGAACACGCCGTGGCCGCCCGGCGCCTGCACCATGCCGCGCTGCACGCGCCGCTCCGGCCGGGTGCGGGTCACGTCGTCGCCCGCGAACGACACGCGGCTGCGGGCATGGGTCGGGAGCACGCCGCCGATCGCTCGCAGCAGGGTCGACTTGCCGGAACCGTTCGTGCCGACGAGTGCGACGATCTCGCCCCCGACGACGTCGAGGTCGACCCCGCGCAGCACCGTCGCGCCGTCGATGTCGACCACGAGGTCGCGCACGACGAGCAGGGCATCGTCGTTCGGTGGCGTGCCGACCGCGTCCGCCGGTGACGTGGCGGGGGCGAGCTCCACGCCGAGCAGCGCGGGCGCGTCGATGCCGCGCCGGCGCGCCACGCGGCGGAGCCAGGCGTCGCGCGCGTCGGAGATCGCCGCACCGACACCGCCCCGGAACACCAGGAGCACCACCAGCAACCCGGCGCCGGTGACGAGGAACTGCCAGTCGGCGGGGAGCCACCAGGTCACGCCCCGCACCGCGAAGGCACCGATGATCGCGCCGGGGATCGAGCCCAGCCCGCCCACCACCACCATGGCGAACACGATGAGGCTCTCGCCCGCGCCGTACGAGTCGAGCTGCAGCCCGTTCTGCTGGTGCACGAACAGTGCGCCGGCGAACGCGGCGAGGAAGCCCGACACCGCGAACGCGCCGAGTGTCGTCGCCCGGACGCGGATGCCGACGGCGGCCGCGGCGCGCTCGTTCTCGCGCACGGCGACGAACGCGCGACCCGCGTGGGCGCGCCGCAGGGCGTGCACCGCGAGCACGGCCACACCCAGCGCGACGAGGCACAACAGGTAGAAGGCGGTCTCGCCCCGCACGTCGACGAACCCGAACAGGTCGGGCCGCTCGATGCGCGACGGGGGGAGCCAGTCCCACCAGTGGCCGGGCCCGAACACCGCGGGGCTCAGCAGCCACGTGGTGGTCGCCAACGAGAACGCGAGCGTGACCACGGCGATGGTGAGGCCGCGGCGGCGCAGCACGGGGAGGCCGATGAGCACCGCCACCGCGGCGCCCACCAGCCCGGCACCGAGGAGGCCGACGGCGAGGTCGGTGCCCCACCGGGCGGTGATCGACCCGCCGACCGCGGCCCCGATCGCCACGAAGGCCATCTGGCCCAGGCTCACCTCGCCCGCCCAGCCGGTGAGCACCACCAGCGACAGCGCGATGACCGCGTAGACCAGCGCAACGGTGGCGAGGTTGGTGCGACTCTCCGAGAACACGACGGGCACGAGCAGGAGCAGCACGACCACGAGCGCGACCGCGCCTGCCCGCACGATGCGCACCTCGGGCAGGCGCGCCAGCGCGCGGGGCACGGGCCGCGGCTCGCGCACCGCGCGCCACGTCGACGGTTCCGCCCGCGTGCGCAGCCCGCGACCCGCCGGGGTGCACCACAGCGCGAGCAGCACCACGACGAACAGCACTGCCTGCACGTACTGCGGTTGGCCCCAGTCCCACACCACGGCCTGTTCGACGATGCCGAGCGCGATCGCCGTGCCCGCGATGGTGGGCAGGTGCTCCATGCGGCCGATGACCGCGGCGGCGAGCGCGGGCAGCAGCAGCGACGGGCCGAGCACCGTGCCGAGCGACAGGCCGACGATCCCGGCGCGCAGGAACACCGCGAGGAAGGCCAGCGCCGACGCGATCACCCACACCGCGGTGTGCACGTGGCGCACCGGGATGCCCACCAGCGCGGCGCGCTCGGGGTCGTCGGCGCAGGCGCGCATCGCGGTGCCGTAGCGGCTGCGGAGGAAGAGCGCGAGGCCCACGAACGCAAGGGGCACCGTGATCACCGCGAGCACGTCGTTGCCACCGAAGCGGATCGGGTCGACGGTGAAGTGCCAGTCGACGGGTGCGGGGTAGCTCTGCGGCGGTACGAGCACGTCGAACCAGCGGGGGAGCAGCAGCCCCAACCCGGCGAGCACCTGCGCGAGCCCGATGGTCGCCACGGTGAGCACGAGGCGGGGCGAGCGGGCGAACCGGCGGATCACCACGATCTCGACCACGGCGCCGAGCACGAGGGCGGTGGCGAGGCCGGCCACGAAGGCCACCAGCCAGCTCGCGCCGCTACTCACCAGGAGGAGCACCGCGAGCGACGCCGGCGCCGCGCCCAGGTCGCCCTGCGCGAAGTTCAGGATCCGGTGGGCCCGGTACACGAGGGCGAGCCCGAGGCCCAGCAGGGCGCTGAGACCGCCGAGCAGGGCCCCCTGCACGACCACGCCGGCGGGCGGGGCCCATACCACCTGCACCGCCACGAGGAACACGACCGCCACCGCCGCGCCCGCGAGAACCCGCCGTGTCGATCGCAAGATCTCAAGTATGGGCGGTGCGGGCCGTAGATTCCCCGCATGGGACATCGACTCCGCTCCACCATCACCGCCACCGCGGCCGTCACGCTCGCCGTGTTGGCCGCCACCATCGGGTTCGCCCCCGCGGCCTCGGCCTCCCGGGCCTCCGACGTGAAGGACGCCCGCGCGGGCGTGCTCGTCGCGGGTGACTTCCCCGCCGGCTGGACGGGTTCGCGCAACGCCTCGCCGTCCGACGCGAAGGCCATCGCCGTCGCCAGCAAGATCCCGTCGTGCACCGACTACGTGAAGCTGCGCAAGTCGATGGTCGGCCTCCCCCAGGCGCGCTCGCTCGAGTTCGACGACGGTGCCGGCACGCAGATGGACAACAACGTGCGGGTGTTCGCGTCGTCCGCGAAGGTGAACGCCGCGATGAAGCTGTTCGGCAGCAGCCAGAACCCCGACTGCCTCGGGAAGATCACCGAGGCCGGCCTCGACACCGGTTGGACCGCCACCGTCGAGCCCACCGACCTCACCGGCCTGCCGGAGGGCACCGTCGCGTACACGGCCGACATTGCCGACGACTCCGGCACCGTGGTGCAGCAGTACCGCACGATCGTCGTGCCCGCCGACCGCTTCGTTGCCGTCTACAACATCGGTGTCACGACGTCGACGCCGCCCATCGACGCCATCGACGCCGCGGCCAACAGCTCGCTCACGCGTCTCAGCGACGCGATCGGCTAGCCGGCGGCGACCACACCCATCCCTCCCGCCGGGCGACCCCCTCGGGGTCGTCGGCGGGCAATCCGAGATGCGTGAACGACGCCGCGTGCTCCGCCATCACCAGGGCGGTGCACGCGGCGTCGAACGCGTCCTCGCTCGCGCACATCAGGTCACGCTCGTCCCCGCGCACGTGGCCGAGGTGCTCACGCAGGTACGCGACGCGCGCCAACGGATCCGATTTCACCACCGGTCCCGTGCACAGGCGCGGCCACACCTCGACGACGACCCGTGGCGACGCGGGCGCGTCGAACGGCCACACCGCGTAGCCCTCCTTGCGCAATCTGGTGAGGTGCGGCCAGCCCCGCACCGAACCCGTGCCCACCGCGCCGGCGCCCCCGATCTGGAACGTCGACTTGGGGACGATCCCGCCCACCCGCAGGGCCCGCTCGGTGGCGCGGAACTGCTCCACGTCCGGGCGGCTTCTTCCGGTCGGTCCGGCCCCAGAACGGGAAGTCACAGGCGCGCAGCCAGTCCTCGCCGTCGTCCGCGGCCGCTGACAACCCAGGGTCCGTCGCCGTGGCCGGCAGCGTCAACCACCGCTCGGGGAGCGAGAACGAGAAGTCGATGCCCACGACGACCGGGCCGTCGTCGAGGAGCCGCTGGAGTTCGTCGACGAGCTGCTCGCGCAGGCGCCCGCACTCCAGTCGCACCAGCTCCGGCCCGTCGTCGCCGACCCGGGCCTCGGCGAGCCACAGGTGCGCGGCGGCGCCGGTGGCGCCCCGACCAGTCGACCGCGACGACCCTCAGGCCGTCAGCCACACGAGCACCTCGCCGCCCTCGTCGCCGGCGACGAGATCGAGCGCGCCTTCGTCGGTGGCGCGCGGCGTCGCCGGTGCCAGCGCGTGCCCGCGAGCGGCGCGGTGCCGACGGGCACGAACACGTGCGCGAACGGCGACGCCGGCACCTCGACCCGCTCGCCCTCGCGCAGCCGCCCGACGAGCAGTGTGGCGTCGCGCTGGTGGATGGTGACGGCGCCCTCGTGGCCCTGGCCCGACGCGACGACCACGAGGCCGCCGGCGTCGATCGCCCTGGTGCAGTCCTGCTGCTCGTAGCCGGGGGCGATCCCACGCGTGTCGGGCAGCACCCACATCTGCACGAGGTGCACGTCGGCGGTGGCGCTGTGGTTCACCTCGGAGTGACGGATCCCGGTGCCCGCGCTCATGCGCTGGGCGAGGCCCGGGTAGATGATCCCCTCGTTGCCCGCGCTGTCCTTGTGCTCGAGCTCGCCCCGCAACACCCAGGTGACGATCTCCATGTCGGCGTGGGGGTGGGTGCCGAACCCGCCGCCGCCGGCGATCACGTCGTCGTTGTTCACGAGCAGCAGGCCGTGGTGGGTGTTCTGCGGGTCGTGGAACGGCCCGAAGCTGAAGCTGTGCCACGAATCGAGCCAGTCGAGCTCGGTGTGGAAGCGCGAGGGGGCGGGGCGCACGTCGACGGTCATGGGCCCAGCCTACGGACGGGTGCAACCGGGGGCACCGGGGTCACTCCCTAGAATCCCGCCGATGCCTCACGTGGTCACGCTCTGCACCGGGAACGCCGCGCGTTCCGTGATGGCCGGCGCGATCCTCGCCGAGCACGTCCCGGGGCTGCTCGTCAGCACCCGCGGCACCCACGTGATCGAGGGCATGCCCATGAGCTGGCGCACCCGCGACGCCCTCGCCGGCCTCGGGCTCGACAACTCGGGGCACCGCAGTGCGCAGCTCTCCACCGCCGACCTGCGCGACGCCGACCTCGTCGTCGCCATGGCGCGCGAGCACGTGCGCTACGTGCGCCGGCACCACCCCGAGGTCGCCGACCGCACCGCCACCCTCAAGCGACTCGTGCGCGACCTGCCGGCCACCGCGGGCGCGCTGCACGAGCGGATCGCGGCACTGGGCCTCGCCGACGTCGACCTCGAGGACTGGGAGGACGTCGAGGACCCGGCCGGCGGCGACGTCGACGTGTACCACGAATGCGCGCGGGAGATCGACGAGCTGCTGGCGCTGCTGCGCCCCTACCTGCACGGAGCTCCCGTATGAGGCGCCCCCCGGCCCGCGTCCGCGTTCCGATCGTCGTGCTCGTCGCGCTGGTCACGGTCGCGTTGCTCGCACTCGCCGCCGGGGCGCAGACCACCACCACGAAGCCCGCGGCGACGGCCACCCGCAGCCCGCGACGCCCACCACGGCGAAGGGCGCGACGCGCGGCGTCACCGCCACCACGATCAAGGTCGCGGGTCTCGGCACCAAGGCGCTCTACGGCGACGCCGGTGGGCGCAAGGCCCGCTTCGACCGCGCCAATGCGTCCGGGGGCGTGAACGGCCGCACGATCGAGTTCGCCGGCATCACCGACGACGGCGGCACTCGACACCAACAAGGCCGCGGTCGCCAAGGTGGCCGACTCCGACGTGTTCTCGAGTCGTGCCCGGTGCACGACCGACATGGCGGGCGCCAACGGACCTCGTGAACGCCCAGATGCCCTACTTCGGCTGGGCACTGTCGTCCGACTACTGCGGCAACGGCTTCGGCTTCTGGGTACTCGGGCTGCATCGCCGCGAGCGGGCTCACGTCCTCCGCGTGGGGCTCACGGTGAAGCAGGGCTTCACGTCGCCCAACCCGCTCGGCAACACCGCGGCGGTGCTCACCGACAACTCGCCCGCAGGTCCGTACGCGCTGAAGGCCACGCAGTCGGGCCTGAAGGCCGCGGGTCTGAAGGTCACCTACGCGCAGTCGAACTCCGGTGCCGCCGTGGCGACTACGGCGGCGCTCAAGGGCGCGCTCACGAGCAACGGCGGCAGGCGCCGCGCGCGATCTTCGTCGTCGGGTCGTACTCCAACGTCACCGGCGTCCAGCAGGCCCTGCGCGGCACGCGAGCTACTTCGGCACGTTCACCAACCTCGTGCAGTACGACCCCAACCTGGTCGCGCAGTCGTCGGGGGCATCGGTGTTCCTGCAGACCGCGCCCACCGAGTCGGCGGCGAACAACGCGGCGATGAAGCAACTCGTCGACGACGTGAAGAAGACCGCTCCCGACCAGGCGATCAACCAGTCGGTGATCGCGGGTTACCTCTCGGCCGACATGTTCCTCGCCGCCGTGCAGAAGGCGGGCAAGGACCTCACTGTCGGCAAGCTGATCAGCGCCACGAGCAAGAACTTCACCTACCAGCTGCAGGGTGTCGTCGGGCCCACGAAGTTCCCCGCCGCGCACTCGGCGCCCGCCGTGTGGCTCGCTGGTGCAGAGCGACGGCGTGACCTACAAGATCGTCACCGCGTACACGTGCGGCAAGGTCGTCAAGGTCACCGGGTGAGGCGCACGCTCCTCGTTGCCGTGACAGTGGCGGCGGCGCTCACCACCGGCTCGGTCGCGGGTGCCCAGACGACGACCACCACGCCCGCGACCACCACGCCCGCGACCACCACACCGGTCTCGACCACCACCACGCTGCCCACCGTCGCGCTCACGAAGGCGACGATCTCGGTGGGCGGTGGTCGACGCCATACGAGGCGCCGAGATCGGCGCGCAGGCGCCATCGCGCCGCGAACGCCCGTGGGGGAGTGGCCGGTCGCCGCATCGTCTACGTGGGCACCTCGCCCGACGCCAAGACCGCGATCTCCGGTGTCGTGCCCGTGAAGCGGTGGTGCCGGCCGCCAGCGCGACCTCGACACCGCGACCCTCGCGACCGCCAAGATCCTTCTTCGGCCCGGCCGACCAGGCGGCGTGGACCGGCAACACCACCGGGTTCGGCTTCAGCGGGCGCGCAGGTGCCCGCGGCGACGGCCCGCAGCGCCAGCCCGGCGTGGGGCATCACCATGAAGTCGCTGCTCGGGGAAGCGAAGGGCAAGACGCTCGCGGATCGCCGCCGGGCCCGACCACACCATCGACGCCGCGCTCGCCGCCGCGTCGTTGCGGGCCGCGCTCACGGTGCCGGCCCCGGTCCCGGTCACGCCGTCACCCCAGTTGTCGACCATCGCTCCGGGCCTGGCCCAGGCCGGTCCCGACGGCGTGGTGCTGCTCGCCGACGTCGCGACCACCGCCGCGCTCGCGCCGTCGCCGCGGCGCTGCCGTACACCGGGACGGTCGCGACGACGCAGGCCTTCTACCGGCCCGAGAACCCGGCGCTCGCCGGCGGTCTCACCGTGCTGCTCCCGTACGCACCGCCCGAGCAGGCGACCGCAGCCAACAAGGTGCTCGCTGCCGACGTCGAGCGCTTCGCGCCGGGCACCAAGCTCACCGCGAACGTGATCGCGGGCTACTGGGCGGCCGACGAGTTCGTCGCCGCGCTCACGAAGGCCGGCAAGGGCGCGACCGCGGCGAAGCTCGCCAAGACGCTGCGCACCTTCACCTACACCGTGAAGGACACGGTCGGCCCCACCACGTTCCCTGGCGCGCACGCGCAGCCGTCGCCGTGCGGCGCGCTGGTGCAGAGCGACGGCACCGGATACCTGCCGGCCGTCACCTACCGCTGTGGGAATCCGGTGAAGGTGAAGCCGGCCGCGACCACGTCGACCACGACGACGACCACTGCGGCCGCGCCCACCACGACGGTCAAGAAGTAGTCAGTCGCCGTCCTCGAGGCGGAAGCCGACCTTCATCGTCACCTGGAACCAGCCGATCTGGCCGTCGTTCATCGCGCCGCGGATGTCGGTGACCTCGAACCAGTCGAGGTTGCGCAGCGTCTTCGCGGCGCGGCCGATGCCGTTCTTGATCGCGTCGTCGACGCTGTCGGCCGACGAGCCGACGATCTCGGTGATCTTGTAGGTGTGGTCCACGGCCTGCTCCTCGGTCGTCTCATGCGTCCAACTGACGCGCGGAGACTAGGGCGGTAGCGTCCCGCCATGCCTCTCGACGCGCAACCGTTCACGATCGACATCCCGCAGGCGGACCTCGACGACCTGCGTGAGCGCCTGGTCCGTACCCGCCTCCCGCAGCAGTTGCCCGATGCGGGCTGGGACTACGGGACCGAGCTCGGGTACCTCACCGAACTGCTCGCGTACTGGCGTGACGGGTACGACTGGCGGCGTGCCGAGGCCCGCCTCAACGCGTTCCCGCAGTTCCTCACCGAGATCGACGGCGAGCGCGTGCACTTCCTCCACGTGCGGTCGCCCGAACCCGACGCGATGCCGCTCGTGATCACCCACGGCTGGCCGGGCTCGGTGGTGGAGTTCCTCGACGTGCTCGGCCCGCTGAGTGATCCCGCCGCGCACGGTGGCGACCCGGCGGACGCGTTCCACGTGGTCGCGCCGTCGATCCCCGGGTACGCGTTCTCCGGCCCGACGCACCAGCGCGGGTGGGACCCGCGTCGCGTCGCGGGGGCGTGGGCCGAGCTGATGGCCGGCCTCGGCTACGACCGGTACGGCGCACAGGGCGGCGACTGGGGCTCGATGATCTCCACGCAGCTCGGCGTGGTCGATGCCGCGCACGTCGCGGGCGTGCACGTGAACATGCTCGTGGCCGGTCCGCCGCCCGACACCGACTTCGCCGACCTCACGCCCGCCGAGCAGGACGCGCTCGACTCGATGCAGGTCTACGACCGGTTCGACTCCGGCTACGCCAAGATCCAGGGCACGAAGCCGCAGACGATCGGGTACGCGCTCGACGACTCACCGGCGGGTCTGCTCGCGTGGATCGTCGAGAAGTTCCGCACCTGGACCGACTGCGAGGGCGACGTCGAGCGCAGCCTCTCGAAGGACCAGATGCTCGACAACGTGATGCTCTACTGGCTCACGGCGACCGCGCACTCGGCCGGGCGGATCTACTACGAGGCGACGGCCAACGGCTCGTTCTCGCCCCAGGAGCGGATCGAGGTGCCCGTGGGGGTGGCGGCCTTCCCCCGGGAGATCATCCGCTGCCCCCGGAGCTGGGCCGAGGCCCGCGCCAACGTCGTCCACTGGACGGACATGCCGAGGGGTGGGCACTTCGCGGCATTCGAGGAGCCGACACTCCTCGTGGACGACGTCCGGACCTTCTTCCGACCACTCAGAGTGTCGTAGGTCACGGGCCCAGACGGCCGAAATTCCTTGCTCCTGGAAGGAATTTGGTCAAATTCCAGCGGATTCATCGACGGCTGGCCGAATGTATGCCAGGATGGCTCTGCTGCGGAGAGTGGCAAAAAGTGGCGGAGAGGCGTCCGCATCTGGCATGATGTCGGCTGCGGAGAGTGGCGGAAACGAGTCGGTGCCCCGGTACCGACCGACGAGGAGGCACAACGTGCGGAATTCCGTGCGCAAGATCTTTGGGGCGGCCCTGATCGCGACGGTCAGCGTGTTCGTCCTCGCACCGGCGATCGCCGGCGCGCAGACGACCACGACGACGTTCGTGCCCGGCGAGGGCGCACCGCCCGTCCCCGGTGACTGCACCTTCTCGGTGACGCCCAACCCGGTGGCGGCGCTCCCCGCGAACGTGACCGTGGCCGGTACCGCGCCTGCGGGTGTCACCGTCGAGCTGTTCGTGAACGGCAGCACCACGCCGGCCGCGACGCAGACGCTGGCCGCCTCGCCCGACCCGGCACCGTTCTCGTTCCCGCTCACGGTGACGGCGAACAACACCCAGGTCGACATCAACTACACGTACGGCAGCCAGAACGCCTACGTGCAGGGCTGCACCGACGTCGCCGGCACGGTCGTCACCCGCATCACGGTGCAGACCGCCGGTGAGAACGTCGCCCGGCCGCTGGCCTTCACGGGTTCGAACAACACGCCCACCTACGTGATCATCGGTGCCGCGGCGATCGTCGTCGGTCTGGTGCTCGTGGTGGCGGCCCGTCGCCGCTCGCGGGTCCACGGCTGAGCCGAACCCCACACATCCGAGAGTCTGTGATCGGCGGCGCTGCGGCGCCGCCGATCCGCGTCCGCGGCCGGGTCGTTCCGGTCGGTCGACGGCCGGGGAGTGTCCCCGGTTCCGTATCGGCCTGCGATCCGCCACCCGGTGATTCGCTGGTGAGTGTGCCTGCACCGTCATCCGGGCGTTAGCATCACGCCACCACCGAGAGGGGAGACACAATGGCCTGGAAGGTCGTGGTCGACTTCGACCTCTGCGAGAGCAACGCAATCTGCATGGGGATCGTCCCGGAAGTCTTCGAGCTCCGTGACGACAACTTCCTCTACCTGCTCGACGAGACGCCTCCCGACTCGCTGCGCGACAAGTGCGAGCAGGCCGTGCGTCAGTGCCCGAAGCAGGCCATCGCCATCGCGGAGAGCTGACCGCTCCACCGAGCTCGTTCGAGTTCGTCTCACGCGCACCCGTTGCCACACCGTGGCCGCCGGGTGCGCGTGTCGCGTCCGGGCCCGTGACTACGGTGCTCGGTCATGACGATGCCGCCCCCGGGGCCCGACGCGAACTTCTCGCGGCGCGACGCGCGGGCGGCGGCGCAACGCGAGCGGCACCGTCGGCGTCGGCGCACCCTCGTGATCGGCGCGGTGGTCGTCGTGCTGCTCGCGGTCGCGGGCGGCGCGGTGCTCGTGTTCGGCGGCGGCGACGACTCCGGGTCCGACACCGCGTCGGTGCGCAGCCCCGGCGCCACGAGCACCACTGCGGCACCGACCACCACCACGGCCGCGCCCACTACGGCCCCCGCGCCCACCAGCACCACCGCGCCGGGCACGTCGCCCATCGCCATCGACCGGCGCTACGCCGTCGGTACCCGTGAGGCGACGTACACCGACGTGTCGCGCACCACGTCGGCCAACGGCGACTTCGCCGGCGCCGGCACCCGCACGATCCCGGTGGAGTTCTTCTACCCGGCCGAGGGGGAGGCCGGGGGCGCGAGCACCGACGGCGCTCCCGCCGACACGAAGAACGGGCCCTACCCGCTGATCCTGTTCTCGCACGGCTACGCGGTGACGCCCGAGTTCTACCGCCCGCTGCTCGAGCGCTGGGCGGCGGCGGGGTACGTGGTGGCGGCGCCGGTGTACCCGATCCTGAGCGGCTCGCCCGGCGGCGCCAGCCACACCGACTACGAGAAGACGTTCGACGACGCCAAGTTCGTGATCAGCCAGGTGCTGGCGCTCCCGAAGTCGGACCCGCTCGGCGGGCTCGTCGACCCCGACCGCATCGGGGCCGCGGGTCACTCCGACGGCGAGGTCATCTCGTTCGGTGAGGGCCTGCTGCAGTGCTGCCGGGACACGCGGGTGAAGTCGGTGCTGGCGATGGCGGGCGACCTGTCCAACGCCAACAACCCGCACGTCCGCAACGCCGGGGTGCCGATCCTCCACATCATGGAGACCGAGGACGAGTACGACCCCTACCCGCACTCGATCCAGTGGGACCGCGAGAACCTCGACGCGCCCCGCTGGATGCTGTCACTGCTCGGGTCGAGCCACGTGCCGCCCTACACGCAGCCGGGCAACGCCGCGTTCGAGCTGGTGAGCACGGCCACGATCGCGTTCTTCGACGGCACCCTGAAGGGGCACCCGGAGCAGCTCGACGTGATGGCCAAGGCGATCGCCGACAGCAACGGCGTCGGCGCGCTCGAGCGTTAGGGCGTCAGTTCGACCCGTACTTGGCGAGCAGGTCGTCGCGCACCTGGCGGCGCAGCACCTTGCCCGTCGCGGTCTGCGGCAGCTCGTCGGTGCACTCGATGATCTCGGGCGTCTTGAGCGAGCCGAGACGGGTCTTCACCCACTCCTGCACGTGCTCGAGGTCGATCTCCTCGACGCCGGGGCGCAGCGTGATGGTGGCGGCGATCTTCTCGCCCCACTCCTCGTCGGGCAGGCCGACGACCGCCGCGGTGGAGATGGCGTCGTGCTGGAGCAGCGCGTCCTCCACCTCGGCGGGGCCGATGTTCTCGCCGCCGCGGATGATGGTGTCGTCGGCGCGGCCCTCGCAGAAGAGGTAGCCCTCGATGTCGGTCCAGCCGCGGTCGCCGGTGTGGAGCCAGCCGTCGGCGTCGACCTTGGAGTCGGTGCCCACGTAGCTGCCGCTCACCTGCTCGCCACGGATGAGGATCTCGCCGGGCGTGTCGGGGCCGAGCGCGTTGCCGGCCTCGTCGGCGATGCGGATCTCGATGCCCGGCACCGGCTGGCCGACCGACTCGAGCCGGTTCTTGAAGAGCGGCTCGTCGCTGTAGAGGCCGAGGCGGTGGTCGTCGGGGCCGAGGAGGGCGACGGTGCTGCTCGTCTCGGTGAGGCCGTACGCGTTCACGAAGTCGGTCTCGGGCATGAGGTGCAGCGCACGTTCCAGCACCGACTTGTGCATGCGGGCGCCGCCGTAGGCGAGGTTGCGCAGCGAGGGGACGCGCAGCTCGGGGTCAGACTCCATCACCTGCACGATGCGGGCGAGCATCGTGGGCACCACGGTGGCGTGGGTGACGCCCTCCTCGCGCACGATGCGGATCCAGTCCTCCGCGGTGAAGCGGGGGAGGGGCACGATGCGGCGGCCCACGTAGGTGGAGCTCAGCAGCGCGGCCACGCCGGCGATGTGGAACGGCGGCACCGACACGATGGCGGCCTCGTCCTCACCGGCCGAACCGAACTCGAGCGTGTTGAACACGTAGGAGAGCAGCTGGTCGTGCTTCAGGATCGCGGCCTTCGGCGCCGCCGACGTGCCACTGGTGAAGAGGAGCACGGCCGGGCGCTCGGGCAGCGGGTGGAACTCGGCGTCGCTGTCGTGGTCGATGTCGAGCCAGTGCGAACCGGCGACGACGACGGGGTCGAGCCGGTGCAGCAGCTCCTGCATCTGGTCGTCGGGGAGGCGGTAGTTGATCGGCGCGTACGACACGCCGGCCCATGCGGCGCCGAAGAGCGCCGCGGGCACGAGCGGCGACAGCGGGTCGATCATGGCCAGCGTGTCGACGTGCTGGTGCTCCTCGCCGATGCGCACGGCGACGGCGCGGGCGGCGGCCCGCACCTGTGCGAAGGTGAGGCCTTCGGCTCGCGTCCCGATGGCGAGGCGGTCCCCGAGGGCGTCCGCGGCCATCTCGAGGATCATCGCGATGTTCACTGGGTCCCCCCGGAGGATCGGCGTGCGCGTCGGCGCAGCGCCTCGTTCAGTTGTGGGTCAGGAAGTGCGGCTGCGCGTGACCGGTCAGTCGGAGGACGGCAGGGGCTTCGCCTGCGCGATCTCCATCGCCTGACCGTGGCAGCTGAGGGTGCCCTCGCCGGCCTTGGTCACGAGGACGGTGGCCTCGCACTCGGCGCACGTGTAGCGCTTGCCCATCTGGTTCGGCATCTTCGTCACCCCTCGCGGGCAGCCATCGGCTGCTCGCAACACGACACCTCGCCGTCGGTGCCCTTCACCACGATGATCTCGGTCTCGCACTTCTCACAGCGCAAGCGGGTTCCTGCTGCAGTCGGCATGGCGCCGAGACTACCCAAGGTGCCCTCCCCTCCGGCCACTCGTGGCGGGCCGGTAGCGTCCGGGGGATGTGCCCGGACCCCGACCTGATCGCCGTCGAGCACGACGGCCTGCGGATCACCGCCCTCGACTGGGGTGGCGACGGGCCGTCCCTGCTCCTCCTGCACCCCAACGGGTTCTGCGCCGGGGTGTTCGACCCCCTGGCCCGGGCCCTGCGGGGCGAGTACCGGGTGGTGGGCGTCGACCTGCGGGGCTGCGGTGGCAGCGACGACCCGGGCACCGTCGACCGGCTCGGCTACCTCGACTGCGCCGGCGACGCCCTGGCGGTGCTCGAACACCTCGGGATCACCGAGTGCGTGGCGCTGGGCGAGTCGCTCGGCGGGGCGGCGACGATCCTGCTCGACTCGCTGCGGCCCGGGATCATCCGGCGGATGCTCCTGTGCGAGGCCATCGCCATGCCCGGGATCCAGGGCGGTGCACCCAACGGCAACCCGCTCGCCGCGGGGGCCCGGCGCCGTCGCCCCGTGTGGGAGAGCCGGGAGGCGGTGTACGAGTCGTACGCGTCACGCCTGCCGCTGTCGGTCATGGAGCCGGCGGCGCTGGCGGGGTACGTGCGGTGGGGGTTCCACGACCGGCCCGACGGCCAGGTGGAGCTCGCCTGCCCGCCCGAGGTGGAGGCGGCCTACTTCGAGGGTGGCGCCGGCGGCGACGGCTCCCACCTCGCGTTCGCGCATCTCCACCATCTGCACGCGCCGGCCACCCTGGTGCGGGGCGAGCACAGCGACCTGCCGCTGTTCATGTTCGAGGCGCAGGCCGAGGCGCTCGGCGTGGAGTTGCTCCAGGTGCCCGGCGGCCACTTCTTCGTCCAGGAGTCCACCGACCTGGCCGTCTCCCTCGTCCACCAACACCTCGCCTGGTGAAGATCACGAACTTGCGTCGCTGCTCCCGGTATAGAGGTCCTTTGCGACGCAAGTTCGGCCAGGAGAGGGCGGTTCGGTCAGGAGAGGGTGGTGCGGGCCCACTCGTAGTCGACCTTGCCGACGGTGGTGCGGCCCACGCGGTCGACGATCACCAGGCGGCGCGGGCGCTTGTAGTGGGCGAGGCGGCCCTCGACCCAGTGCGCGAGGTCGTCCGGTGTCGCCTCGACGCTTGGGACGAGTGACACGACGGCGCCGACGATCTCGCCCCACTCCTCGTCGGGGATGCCGAGCACCGCGGCGTCGGCGACGGCCGGGTGCTCCTTCAACGACTCCTCGACCTCTTCGGGCCACACCTTCTCGCCGCCGGTGTTGATGCAGTTCGAACCGCGCCCGAGCAGGGTGAGCGTGCCGTCGGCCTCGAGCAGGGCCCAGTCGCCGGGGATCACGTAGCGCTCGCCGTCGATGACGCGGAACGTGAGCGCGTTGCGGGCGGGGTCGTTGTAGTAGCCCTCCGACGTGGAGTTGCGCACGGCGAGCACGCCGGCGACACCCGAGCCCGCGGCGATGTCGTGGTCGTCGGCGTCGAGGAGGCGACCGTTCGGCCCGAGCCGGAAGCGCGCGGTCTCGGCTTCGCCGACCTCGCGCGTGACCGCGATCCCGAAGCCGACGGCCTCGCTCGAACCGAGCGAGTCGTACACGTGCATCTGCCCGCGCGAGATCATCGCGTCCTTCATCTCCGCGCTGACCATCGCCCCCGAGTTGTGGATGCGCTTGATCGACGAGATGTCGTAGGGCTCGCCGCGTGCCTCCGCGGCTTCGAGGGCACGCACGATGCGGCGCACGATGGTGTCGCCGACGACCTGCAGCACGTTCGGTCGTTCGCGTTCGATGGTGCGGCACACCGCGTCGCCGTCGATACGACCGCGCTCGAGCAGCACGATGGTGCCGCCGACGCAGAACGCGGTGTTGGCCTGGTGCACCGCGGTGGCGTGCACGAGGGGAGTGGTGACGAGCGGGCTGATCGCGGTGCCGCGCTCACGCCAGCGTGCGACGTCGCGCATCATGTCGTCGATCGACGTGGCGATCGGTGGCTGGTCGGGCTGGATCGCGTAGGCGGCGACGAGCCCGTGGCTCATCAGGGTGCCCTGCTTCCAGATCACGCCCTTGGGCATGCCGGTGGTGCCGCCCGTGTACCAGAGGAGGCGGTCGTCGCCCGAGCGCTCGATGCGCGGCGCGGGCGCGTGCGACGATGAGGCTCCTCGTAGTCGTGCGCGCCCTCCACGCGGGTTCGTCGCTGCCGTCGTCGATCTCGACGAAGGTGTGGATGCCGGGGAGGCGGTCACGCGTGGCGGCAACGTGGGGCGCAGCTGCCGGTGGTACACGAGGATCTCGGCGTCGGCGTTGTCGATCAGGTAGGCGAGCTCGTCTTCCAGATACCGGAAGTTCACGTTCACGGGCACCGCGCAACTTGGAGCACGCGAACAGGCACTCCATGTACTCGGGCGCGTTGAACTGGTAGAGCGCGATGTGCGTGCCCTCGCCCGCCCCGGCGGCGCCGAGCGCGGCGGCGAGCCGGGCGGCGCGGTCGTCGATGTCGCCCCACAGCACCCGGCGCTCGCCCTGCACGACCGCAGGCGCGTCGGGCGTGGTGTCGGCGGCGCGCTCCCAGACCGTTGCGAACGACTCGTAGATCGACATCGGGCGAGGAGCCTAGGCCCCGCCCCCGGTCGCGCCCGATGGATCAGCCGGCGCCCATGCCGAGGAGGCGTTCCCTCGACACGGCCTTCGACGCGCGCCACAGCGCGAACAGCGCACCGAGCCATGCGAGCCCGCCGATGAGGAAGGCGAGGCCGGTGCCGCGGAACAGGGTGTTCGACGACACGCCGTAGGCGATGATGATCAACGGCAGCGTCGCCAGGGCCGACGCCTGCTGCGCCGCCGCTGCGCTCGACACGCGGGCCGAGATCGCGAGGATCACCGCGAGCGCCAGGGCGATGAACGGCGGCAGCACCCAGCACACGAGGATCCACCAGTTCGTCGTCGGGAAGAACCAGCCACCCACCCTCGGGCCGACGATCAGGTTCACGACGAGCGAGTAGCAGATGAAGCCCATCGCCGCGGTGAAGTAGCCGGGGATGAGGCTGGCCATGAGCTTGCCGAGGTAGATCTGGCGTTCGGTGGCGGGGGAGTGGGCGAGGAACTCGCCGCTGCCGCGCTCACGCTCACCGATGATGGTGTGCGCGCCCACCGCGCTCGACACCGTCAATGGCACGATGATCGCGAGCGGGGCGAAGAGGTACACCGCGAGTGCGTACGACGCGCCGGCCGTGCCCTTGGAGCCGTGCACGTTCGCCTGCAGGTCCTTCGGGAGGCTGCCGACGACGTCGCTCAGCTTCGTCGCGAGCTCGTTGTTCTTCACCGACCCGACGACGAAGAGCAGGAACGCGGGGATCACCACGAAGAACAGCAGGGCGACGACCGACAGCGGCATCCAGAAGTCGCGCGCCTGCACGAGCTGGCGCAGGTCGGTGCGGGCGATCACCCACGACGGGTGCTGGTTGCGCCGACGGGTGGCGCGGTATGCGTTGCGGTCACGACGGTCACTGCCGCGGCTATTGGGCACGGTGCTGCTTCCTGATCGTGAAGTAGAGCTCCTCGAGGCTCGGGATGCGCGGCTCGACCCGCGTGAGGCGGGCGCCGTTCGCGACGAGCGCGTCGACGAGATCCGGAACCTGTGTGTCGTCCTCGAGGTCGACGACTGCCACGCCGTTGCGCTCGTAGTGCTGCACGAACGGCAGCTCGCTGGCGTAGTCGAGGTAGCGCGGGTCGTCGGCGTCGAGCACCACGCGCGTCGCGGGCCAGTACTGACGCGTCAGTTCCCTGGGCGAGCCGGCGACCATCGCGTGACCCTTGTCCATCACGATCACCTGGTCGGCGAGGCCTTCCGCCTCGAGCAGGAGGTGCGTGCACATGAGGACGGTCTTGCCGTCCTCGGCCATCTCGTCGATGAGGCCGAGCACCGCCTTCGCCGACTCGGGGTCGAGCCCGGCGGTGGGCTCGTCGAGCAGCAGGAGGTCCGGCTCGTGGAGGACGGCCCGGGCGAGCGCCAGACGGGCGCGCATGCCGGTGGAGTAGCCGCCGACCTTCTGGTCGAGGGCTTCGGAGATCCCGAAGCGACCGGCGGCCTCGTGGATACGCTCCTCGCGGCGGGCCGGTGCGACGCCGAACAGGTCGGCGGCGTAGCCGAGGTTGTCGGCGCCGGTGAGGCGGTCGTAGAGAGCGGGGCGCGCCGGCACCACCCCGCAGCGCCGGCGCACCTCGCTTCCTGACGACTCGGGACCGGGGTCGATGCCCAGGGTGCGCACCGCGCCCGCATTGGGGTGCAGTGCGCCGGTCACGAGTCGTACGACGGTGGTCTTGCCCGCCCCGTTGGGGCCGAGGAGCACGGTGACGGTCCCTGCCGGCACCACGAAGCTGAGGTCGGTGACGGCCATCACGTCGCCGAAGGCACGCCACACGCCACTGAGCGCGACCGCCTCGCCTGCTCCTCCACGGGTCATACGTGTGCTTTCGGCGCGGAGAACGGCCAGGTGAAGGGCTAACCTCGGCCTTCCTCCGTGGTGCTGCGGCACCCCGGCAGGGCGGTGTAGCCGAGTGGTTCAGGCAAGGGTCTGCAAAACCCTGGACACGGGTTCGATTCCCGTCACCGCCTCCAATTCTCTGCAAGGGGTTGGGTCTGCGCATCCCGATCAAGTGACCACCGTGGTCACGGTTTGGTCATACGGCGACGACGTCATCGAACGGGGAGGCTCGTGAGCAGGGGTGGCGGCGCACCAACCCGACCGTTCAGCGAGCGGCAGCTTGAGGACGCGAGCGAACATCTCGAGTACGAACTCCAGCAGATCGCGCACGGGACTCACCGCACAGTCAGGATCCGCCAAGACCACTTCTTCGGGCTGGTCGTCCCCGAAGACCTACATCTTGCCCGGGCCAACCTCGAGGCGTTCCTCGTCCATATCCGCGTGGTCGACGAGATTCTAGGGTCGAAGGCTCCTCGCCCGACCGACGTCGTAGCGACCGACTTCGACCCGAGCTATCAGCCGAAGCACGCCCTCAGCCTCGGACAACAGAGCGACATCAACGGCCGGATCGCTCACCTCACGACGCGGCGCCACGACGACAGTTTCGAGTGGGATCGGTCCGAGCTGACCGAGCGCGTCTTCAAACAGTTCGGCGTCTTCCTGGATGGGTTGTCGCAACGCCATGCAGACCGCGCCGCGTGGATCAGCGTTGCATTCGAAGATGCGCAAAAGCTCGTGGTCCTGCACAAGGCTGGCTGGCCCGACCCGCGACACGGCTGATCCGCTACCGGTCGACGAGCGCCGCGACTGCGGCCGCCCACCAGCGAAGCGCGCTCAAGCGCGCTCTGCGTCGGAGTCCCTTGAAGCGATGAGGAGCGCGAGTGCCTCGGCGACGTTGGCCCTGATGTCGGTGTCGACCTTTATGAGCAAGTTCTCGATCAGGGAGGCGACTTCGTCAACAGTCGAACGGTGGACGTCGGCGAGGGACTCGGCCGTTTCGCGTCGTTCCCGATCGAGCTCGGTCTGGGTGGACGCAAGTTCCGTCTCGGCCAACCGAAGGCGCCGCGTTGCTCGGATGCCCACGAGCAGCGAGACGACCGCCGCGAGCAACGCGATGACGGCGATTACCAGCGCGGCGCTCATGTTGCCACCGGCCCGCCAGATGCTCGTGCGATCATCTCGAGCGCCTCACGGGAGTCGTTCCGAATGTCGTCGAGTTCCGTCCGGAGGCGGGCGCGTTTGACCACGATGGATTCCAGGTGTTCTTCCAGCTCGGCTGTTTGCCGACCGGCCATTTTGAAGAACTCGTCCGCGACCGGCTCCAACTGCTCGCGAGCCGCGTCGACGAGCGCGTCGGCGGCTTCTCGGACCTGGCTCCGCAAGTGCGTCTGGTAACGCTGAAGCTCTCCCTCTTCTCGCTGCAGCTCCGTCAGTTGGCTTCTGAACTCGAACAGGTAGGTCCCTGCGACGAGCACGCCTTGGAGCCTGCCCGCCCACTTCACCGCCTGCCACGGCTTGAACTTGTGACCTCCCATCTTTCCCAACTTGTACACGAGACTGTGCAGCGGTGATCCAGGGCGATTGCCTTGCTTCAAGGCATTGTTGAGCCAAGCGCGTCCGTGCTCCGTGGCGAGGTCGCGAACGAGGCGGGCGAAAGGGCTTTGTCTCTCGGTGGAGCCTTCAGCCGCCGCCGGCACCGTAGGGGTGTCGAAGTCCGCCTCGAGAAGGCCTGAGTCGACGAGGGTCTTCATCTCGGGCCCATTGACCAATCCGCGCTCCTCAGCCGTCAGCTCGTCGAGTTCCCGTTGAAATGCCCGCTCCACAAGTTGTCCGAGGGCTTCTGCGTGAGCGCTCGCAGCCCGCTCGAATTCGTCGATGGCGGCTTGAGGCACGGCAGCGTCGCTCGCCGCGGCGACGAGCGAGTCGCCGTCGGCGATGATCCGGTCGCGTGTTGTTCCGAACGCTTGGTCGAGTCGATTGGCGAGTCGTACGCGTGACTCGGCAAGGATCTGCCGGCGGCGTTCCAACAGGGTCGACATCGCTTCCTCGTCCGGTTCGGGGACGAGGAACGGTTCGACATCGGCGATCGCCTGAAGGGCGGCGTCGAAAGGTCGCTTCATACGGCCGACATTCGAACGCGCTGCGACGAGTTGGTTCAATGCCCGCTCCAAGCCGATCTGGTTTCCGCGCTCCACCAAGAACTTCGCTCGATCGGGAGAGGGGGCTGTCGCTGCGGCCAATGACGAGCGCGCATCGCATTCGACCAGAGGTCCGGACCACTGATCACCAAGGAGAACTTGGACTGCAGCGAGGCGGACTCCTGGAGCGCTGGTCATCGTCGCGGCCTTGTTTACGACGATGACCATCTGTTCGAGCTTGCCGAGGTCATAGGCGACATGCTGGAGGTGGGCAGCGGTCTCGTCGTCGAAGAGGTCGACGGTGATGACGAACATCACGAGATAGGAATCGCGCAGGGCTTCTTCTGCTCGTTCGTCGTGCGCAACCTGGCCGGCCTTCACCCCGGGTGTGTCCACGAGGAGCACGTGGCCCCAGGGATACTCATGGACCTCTGACGTAGTCACGTCTGAATGGATCGGGATCTCGGCGCCCGTGAGGGCCTTGAGCAGGCTCGATTTCCCGGCGTTGTACTCGCCGGTAGCCACGAGACGGACGGGCCCCGACCGTGAAGGAATCCGAGAGAGCAGTGCAGCGATTCGTTCGTCGCCTGACCCACCGAAAGCGGCGCGAAGGCGCTCCAGCACGGAATCGCCGAGTTCCGGGAGGTCCTTGATGAGCAGAGTCATGCGGCGGCCTCCGTAAGTCCGGCAGCGATAGATCGCAGAGCAACGGGGACGCCCACCGCAGCCGAAACCAGCTCGGCCTCGGCTGCGAGGAAGTCGACTGACAAGGGCTCGGGGATGTCGGCACGAATCCCGTTGTTGTCGTCGGGGACGAGCACTGCGTGGCGGCGCCCGGCCGCGAGCGCGTAGGCGGCGCGTCGGAGTGCCGACTCCGCATCGCCGGGGATAGGGCGGACATCTTCAACCATCCGCTCAGGTGGCCACAGCATGAACTCGTCGAGGGGAATCTCGCCGGGTAGCGGAACGACGCACGCGAAACCCGGACTTCGATGTACGGCGGTAACGAGGCCGGCAAGGCGGTCTCTGCCCTCCAAACTCAGAAGGGTGCGAAGTAAGCAGAGGTCTGTCGAAGCAACGGTCGCCCGAGCCGACTCGGCAACCATGTTCGCATGGTGGGCGATGGCCACGGTGTCGCTGACGGCGCGCTCTCGCTCAGAGGCGTATGCGAGCAGGGAATCTCGGACGGAGTCCCGGGCCGAGTTCCAGCTTGCATCGACGCGGTGCTTCACCTCTTGCAGTGCGGCGCGCACTGATTCCTGGAGTGTGCTCCTACGTCGGGCAAGCTGAACGTGTCTGAAGCGGAGCCTCGATCCAATGCGTTCCCCCAAGAATCCTCCGATAGCCATGCCAAGAGCCGCCCCGGGACCGGCTCCAATTCCACCGAAGGCGCCTCCTGCGGCGGCGCCGACGAAGAAGCCGATCGCCGTCCCAGCAGCGCCGGCCGCCGTCCGCCCCGCAGCCTGCAACCAGCGGGGATCGAGCCGGCTGGCGCGAACCTGATTCCGGCTGGTGAGTTTGGCATCGAGTCGCTTCGACCAGGCGGCGGCGACGTCTTCGTCGAGGCGGCGCAACCGATTACGCAGTAACTCGTCGGCCTCGCGGAGACGCGCGTCGGCCCGTGTCCAAAGTTGTCCTTCGTCGGCCTCCCACTTGGCCTCGAGTTCCGCGTCGGTCAGTTGGTAGTGCCGGTCCGCCCAGTCATCGAACTGTCGAAAGAGATCAGCGATGCTGCCCTGAACGCGGAGGTCCTCGTCGGTCACGAGCCGGGCTGCCCGCCGATCGAAATCCGCCCCCTCCTCTTGGCGCGTGACGGCGGTGAGCAACAAGTCCTCCGCGATGACATCCAGTCGTTCGGCGGCATCCACCAGCGCTCGGCGCCCGCTGTCGACGATGGTCGCGGCTCGTCGGCCGTCACGGCGTCGGTCGGCCTCCGAGCAAATGGCGGTGACGAGCGCGTCGATCCGGCTCGCTTGCAGAAGGTCGGCATGGATGTGATTGGTCTGTCGACCGAGGAGCGCTGCAGCTGCGTGAACCGGGAGTACATCCAGCGGCCGTTGGCAGTGTGGATCGAGGAATCGCGCCAGGCGCGCACAGTGTCCGTCGAGTTCCGCGAACGTGCTCTCCGGGTATGCAAGGAACTGGTCGACTGCACCGGCACCCGCGAGATCCTCGCGGCAGTTGATGACGAGGAGCATCGGCAACCCCCACTGTGCCACCTGGGATAGTGCAACAGCTGTCTCGCTCGGTTGTGAGTTGCTGGTCGCCACCCAGACGATGAGATCGGCGCTCCGTGCTGTGGCGAGGGCTAGGTCTCGGTCTTCATCGCCGTCCAGAGCCCCGACGCCTGGCGTGTCGACAACTTGGATGTCGGACCGGCCAGCCATCGGCATCGCGACAGCTGACCGGGTGAATCGCTGAGCGCCGTCGCCCACCGGCGAGGTATCGGAGCCAGTCAGGTAGCTGAACAGGGTGCTCTTGCCTGCCTGCGTGCGGCCAAGGAGGACCACCTGCAACGGTTCGTCGGGCTGGGGGAGCGAGCGTGCGGTCTTGCTCAATGCGGCGGCGATCTGTTCGAGGTCGGCCCGAACTTCGACGTCCGACTGTCCCATTGCCGTGCCGGGCCAGTCCGTGCAGCGCCTGGCGACCTCATCGAGCAGAGACCGCGTCTCATCGTGCAGCTCGGCGAGCACGTTCTCCGGCCGAGCCGGGGGATCAGCGCGTCTACCGAATAATCGCTCGAAGACGCTCTGGCGCCGAGCGTTCGATCCTCGGCGCTGCTCCAAGGCCATGACTACGACGGACTCGACAGGTCGAGGCGTTCGAGCGCCGCGAATAGACGGTCGAGGTCGGACTCCACGAAGATCGTTTCGGGCCCCTGGGGCGCGATCTTGTTGGTGCGGTTCGCCTTGTTCTCGGCGCGGGTCTGGGTCTCGTCGAGGCCCTTGACGAACAGAAGGTAGGTGAGCTGCTCCATCACCTCGAGCGGGTTGGAGATGCCGCCCGACCAGAAGTCGTTCCAGACGGCGTCGATCTTCGACTTGAGGTCTCCGGTGATCACGCTGAGCGCTCCCGCACTGAGACGCCCTCCGCTGGGGGGAGAGCCGTATATCGGTCCGGGCCAGATTGTCACAGGGATGGGACGGTCATCGTCCGAATGGGCCATGTTCGGGATGCGAGTCATGGATGGGATGCCAGGCTTACGATCCGCTCCATGACATCGAGCGACGAACTGCAGCTCTGGTCCGAGATCAAGCGACTGTCGTTCGCGGTCGAGGCGCAGACGCCGTTCTCGCCGCCGGGTCTAGAGAAATCTGACGACGGCTCTCTGGCAATGACGGCGGGCGAGTGGTCGTCAGAGGCCCAACGCCTCCATGAGCTTCTCTACGAACTCGAGATCGTGTCGCCCGAGCACGTCCCGGGTGATGACTATCGCCTGGAGCCCGATGTCGATGTCACCCGACTGTCAGTCGTCGAACTGAACCAGTTCCTGACGGCGGTGTGTCGGGGTGACCGGTTCGTGGACGGACTGCTCAGCAACTTCGTCAACTCCCACGCCGTCACCAAGGCGATCCGACGCCTGTACCTGCTCACCGTCTGCGACGAGACGGGTTGGCCACGCGCCTTCCCGATGCTGAGCGGACGGGAGGTTCCCGAAGGCATCGAGGTGAGGAGCCTGTCGGGAACGCTCGTCGGCCGCACCAGCGGCGGCCGAGCGAAGTGCAGGTCGAAAGGCTGTCCTGGATGGTTCGTGTACGTGCGTTGGGAGACCGGCCAGCCCATGCAGCCTTGTTCAGAGGGCTGGCATTACGACCCGGACCAGCCTCGGATCGATGTCATCGGCGGGGGTGAGGTCTCGGCGCGGTTCGTCTCACCCAAGCCGCTCGGGACGCCGCCGGCTCCGCGGGAGTCGTGGCCGACACGTGAACGACTCGCCAGATGGAAGGGCTGGAGGGTCCCTCAGTACCGGAAGCCCTGATCTCGGAGACCAGCGGCAGCTCCACCCGTGTGACTCTGCGTGAACTTGTCGCACCCCTGGCGTAGCGTCGCCGCTTGACACCGAGATCGGCGGAGGGGCGCGCAGTGGCGAAGAACGACACCTGGGTAGAGCGGACTGGTGTGCGTCTGCGTGGCGTCATGGAGTTCCTCCGAGATCACGGAGGCACGGCCACGAGAGCCGACATCCTCGCCTTCGTGGACCCGCTGTTGACGCCGACCGAACACGAAGCCTCGCTCCGATCGAATGGGCAGCCGGTGTGGCTGAACGACGTCCTCTGGCAGACGACGACCCTGGTCAAAGCCGGATGGATGACAAAGGATGGTGCCGGCACGTGGACAATCACACCGGCCGGTCTCGAGGCGTTAGACCAATTTCCAGAGGGACTGAGCCTTCACCGTGAAGCCAATCGGCGATTCAATGCGTGGAGGCGGGAACGCAACGAGCAGCAGCGCCGTCGAGCGTGGCTGATTCGCGGGAACTCCGTGCGAGGTGCCGACCTCGTTCCCGACTGGCTCGAACACGGATACTGCAGCGTCGCTGCGTCGCGATTGAGCGCGATCGCCGCCGGCATCTCGGTCGCTGACCTCGAAGCGACCCTGAAGGACGACTACGCGCACCTGAACGCTTCGGAATTGAAGGCCCAAGTTGACGAGATCGTCCCGTTCATCACGCGGATGTCGCCAGGAGACATCGTCCTCACCACACAAGGCGAGAGCGTCTTCGTGGGCGACGTCGCTGACGAGTGGACTTTCGAGATCTCGGACGGCAATCGATCCAACCTTCGTCGGCGCGTGGACTGGCGGAACTCCGATTCGCCGCTCGAGCGGGGGGAACTCCCCGCCCCGTTGCCGGCGCGCCTCCTGACGGGCACGACCCTTCTTGACCTGACTTCCGACCTCGATCTGATCGACGATCTCACCACCCCGGCCGAGGTTGTGCCCGACGATCCCGACGACCTGAGCGGTGGCGCGCGCAAGCCGCGTCACGAACACCTGGGTCAGCCCAGCGAAGGTCTCGCTGCGGATCTCTTCGTCGACTCGGCGGCTCGATGAGTGTCCGACTGCTGCTGGCCGAGCGGCGGCAGCTGATCTTCTATGGTCCGCCCGGGTGCCCTGGAAGACGTGGATCGCGGAAGTCGCCGCGGATCTCGTGGGCGTGAGCAGGTGAAGTCGCGCAGTTCCATCCCGCTCACACCTACGAGGACTCCTTCGAGGGCTACCGCCCCGCACCGGGGAGCTACCGGAGGTTCGATCGGTTTTGTTCTCGGCCCGGCCCCTTCCGCCAGCTGGTGAACCGTGCCCGTGAGCACCCCGACCAGGCCTTCGTGCTGATCATCGACGAGATCAACCGAGCGAACCTCGCCAAGGTGTTCGGCGAGCTCTACTTCCTGCTCGAGTACCGCGACCAGGTCGTCGACCTCCTCTACTCCGAGGACGAGGAAGGCTTCACGCCTGCGAATCTCTATCTGATCGGCACGATGAACACCGCCGACCGGTCGATCGCGCTGGTTGATGCGGCGATGCGCCGGCGATTCGCGTTCGTGGAGCTCAGCCCCGACATCGAGCCGAGCCGTTCGTTGCTCGCCAAGTGGTCGGCGAGTCATGGGCTCGGAACCACCGCTGCCGACCTGTTGCGTCGGCTCAACGAGCGCATCGAAGACCCAGACTTCCGGATCGGGCCGTCGTACTTCGCGTGAGCGAGGCCTCCGACGCGCACTCCCCGCGAGCGGCTGGAACGTATCTGGCGTACCTCGATCCTCCCGTTGCCGCAGGAACACCACTACGGGGAATGGGCGGCGGTGGAGAGCCGCTACCGACTGGACACCTTGCCTGGAGACCTGACCCCCGACCCCGTTCCGGCCGACCCCGGTAGCGGCATGACCGGGAGATCCGACTCACCGAAGGCGGTGCGCCCATCGTCGTCGACCTGCCCGAGGCGGTCGGCGATGCGCTCGGACTGATCGCGAGTGGTGAGTGCAGTTCGCCTCGGTGCGTTCGTGGCCCGTTACTCCTGCCGCCAAGGTGGGGGGTCGCGGTGATCGCCGTGGTGTGACGGGGTGTGGGATCCGGGCCGAAGGTCGACATCCGCCGGATCCTCTACCTCCTCGGCTTCACGAAGAAGGCTGGGTGGCAAAGACCGACAAGCAGTCGATCTCGCCGAGGTCGACGACCTCGTACCCGCACTCGGTGATCATGCCTGCTGGTGCAGGTAGGCCGAGCGCGCTGGAGCGTGGTCTGGGTGCAGGGGTATCAGGAACGCCACGACACGCTCACGGTGCTGCGCGGTCGACTGCGCGAGCAAGAGCAGATGAGGCGGCGGTTCGGGATCGCGATCCCGCTTCCTCGTGCGCTACGACGACTACACGACCGACATCGCCGAGAACCAGATCCTCCGGGCCGCTACCGAACTGCTGTTGCGTGCGCCTCGGGTGCCTGCCGAGGTGAAGGTGCGCCTGACGGCTGCGCGGTACTGGCCGACGTGAGTTCGATCGCGAGTGGTCGTCGCCCGCTTCGTTGGGCTCCCACCGTCTGAACGAGCGGTACCAGCCGGCGCTGTGGCTTGCCGAGGTGCTGCTGCGGCAACGCGGTGGACCAGACCGGAGGCGAAATCGCGGTCAGTGGGTTCCTCGTCGACATGGCGAAGGTCTTCGAGGATTACCTCACCGCGGCGCTCTCCCGTGCCTCGCTCCGCACGGCGGCCGGGTCGTCGGCCAGACCGGCAAGATCTCGATGTCGCCGGTGCGATCGAGATGCGACCTGACCTCGTCTGGTACCGGGATATGCCCGCGGCCGTAATCGACGCGGTACAAGGCCGAGAAGCCGAGCGGCTTTCCGTACGCCGACTCCTACCAGATGCTTGCGTACAGCACTGCGCCTGCTTACTGACGGTCACCTCGTCTACGCGAAGGGCAACGAGGTGGAGGTGTCACACGAGGTTCGTCATGCAGGTGTCGGGCTGCATGTACACACCCTCGATCTCGATGCGCCGCCGAGTGCGCTCGAAGCGCAGATCGACGACCTGGCACGACGGATAGCCGAGACGTCTGGGTCGGCTGCCGTTAGGAGCCAGCGCCTGGCATGGTGATGTCGGGCCTACCGTCGACGATCCTACCGGATACCTCTCGGATCTGCTCGATCAGTGCACGCGCGAATGACAGGTCGAAGTTGCCGTTCCAGTGTGCTGCACGCTGCACGAAGAACAGTGCGGCGCGAAGTTCGTCGAGGTCGGCCGGCAGGCTTCCGTCGCGCCACTGCTGCTCGACGCGTTCGCCAATGTCGGCGACCCCACTCACTCCGCCGTGGAGGCCGTAGCCGTCGTACCGCAACGCGAAGAACGACAGCTCATCGATGGTCGCGTCTGCTGCGGGTACCAGGATTTCCATGGCTTCTCCTCGACTCGCGTCGGGACTTGAGCGCGACCACGGAGTCACGCAACCGGTACCGGGCTACGCCAACAATTGCTCGCGCTGAGTTGCCAGGGCAGCTGCGTACAGCTCAGGAACCTCGCTGGATAGGCGCCAACGCCCTGCATCGATCTCGATCTCGCAACGTTCACGGTTGCGCCGGATGATCCGACGTGGTGAGAGCGGGTAGTCGCCGCTCCAGTGGTCTTCGCGCCAGAGATGGACAACCAGCACGTGGTCGGCGCGCAGCTTGGCGAGTGGCCGAGGACATCCGAACTCGTACGGCGTGCTGCGCCAGGCCTCGGCCTGGACCCAACAGCCACGGGGAAACCACTCATCGAGGCGGTTCTGCAAGGTCGCCCGATTCTGCTCGGTTGCCTTCTCGACCGGTGACAAGTCGGTGTACCTCCGCTGCAATGCGTGCGCCCAGTCCACCAAGTCCGGCGGTGGGTTCCGCAAGAGCCGTTCGAGCGGCACGTCGATCAGCTTGCTGCCGTCGATCAACTGCTGTCGCACCGCGGAGACTGCACGGTCGGCTCCCGGGTCGTCGTAGAGGCGAACGGTGGCTACGTGGGCGGTGGCGACACCTGGCAGGGACTCACAGACGCCGGCCAACATGGTGTTGCGCCACATCTGGTTCGTGGCACTCTGCCAGAGCACGTCAGCTGATCCGTCCTTGAACCATCCCGACTGGCGCATCGCAGCGATGTAGGTCCGTCGTCGGTCAGCTTCGTCGGCGATGCCGGGCTGGGCGTACTGCTTGGGGGAGAAGCTGTCGGTGTACTTCGTTTCGATTCCCAGGAGGCCAACGCGCTCGTACGAGTCCGCATAGGCGATCACCGCGTCGAACGCGCTGCCGTCGAGAGCCCCGTGTGCCCGTGGAGGCGCCCACTCACATTCGATCCCGCCGATGCCGTGAATGTCGACCAGTCGTTGTGCGTCGAGCCCGAAGAGGTCCTGCAGGAGCGCGCACGTTGCTGCCGGCCGGTTCCGCAGCGGGGCGAAAATGTTGAAGCACATGGGCATCGACGACAGCATGTTCAGACGAAGTCGCCCCTCTTCCAAGGTGCCCTTCGCTCGACGGACCTGCGGCACGCGGGCGTTGACGTAGTCCAGGATCTCGGTAGCAAACTCTGAAGGAGCGAGGAAGTTGCGAGTATCCGCCAGAGGCTCGAGGGCCGGCTGAAGGAGGCTTCCTACTGCCTGGGCCTCCCGTGCCGGCCGGGTCGCTGTCGCCGGCCGTCCCGGCAACACGGCGTAGGCCTCGTCCAGCTGTGTTTCTCGATACCACGACTGCAGCCGTCGGTATCGCCGCACCCGTACCGGCTCCTTCGGATACAGCGCCGCGTCATCCCATGGCAGTCGAGCTTCCGCAGCCGTGTCACCCATGTCTTGGTACCTCTACGCGAGCGGCCGGTCGTAGCCGACGGTCGCGATCGGGTCGTCCAGGCTCTCGAAGCCGTGTTGACGCATCCACACAACGATGTCGATGATGCGCAGCACCGAGAGGTGCGAGGCGCTGGCGCTAACGCCGACGTCCTGCGCGGCCTCTCGCACCTCGGGTGGAACGAGTGCTTCTCGAAGGAGCGTCCAGTAGTTCGTACTGTCGAAGTGCAGCGACTTCGCCACGTGTTGATCTTCGATCGGGATCAGAGCCTGAATCACCCTGGGTTTCTTGGAGGC
>JAXLRL010000024.1:0-67424 GCA_046331125.1 Acidimicrobiia bacterium | reverse complement strand
GGCGGGCGGGATGCCCGTCCACTCGCCCACGTGGGCCACGAAGTCGCCGGTGGGAAGCACCGCGCCGGCGGTGAAGCTCATGTGCTGGGTGATCATCGCCGCGTGGTGGTCGCGGCACCGCACCAGGTACGCGACGAGCTCGTCGTCGGTGAGCGCAGTGGGGTCGACGGCCTGGATCTCGCGGTGCTTGGCGATGCCGGCGGGCTTCTTCTCCTCGTCCCACTGGCGCAGCTGCTCACGCCACAGCTTCTTCTCCAGCACCTCCTCGGCGCGGGCGAAGCGCTCGGGCACCTTCTCGTCGGCGACGGGGCGCGGCTGGTTGAAGCAGAAGTGGTTCACGTACGACGTGAACAGGCCCTCGAGCAGCAGGCCGTAGTACGCGGCGAAGTAGCTCGTGCCCGCGTTGAACGCGGCGGGGTGCGTCTCCGTCCAGTAGGTGGTCACGGGGCGCGGGAAGTGCACGGGGTCGTTGCCCCACGGGCCCGGTCCGATCGGTTCCCACGTCAGCTGTTCGTCCGCCATGTCGCGCCCCCTGGCTCGGTCGTCGTCACAAGTCAGCGGAGTATGGGGCGCGAACCTTGCCTGTGCAAGAACTCAAACAGGTGAATGTGCCGTCTGACCGTTCTCACCGCGCGTTCACCGGGCGCTCACGCGCGTAGGTCAACTGTCGATGGCGGCGAAGCGGTCGTGCAGGCGCGCGCGGATCTCGTCGGTGTCGTAGTGGCGCCAGTGGCGCCGACGACGCTCGACCACCACGACGGCCGAGCCCACCGCGATCGCGGCGAGCGCACCGAGGCCGATCCACTTCCACACCTTCGGGCTCACGGGTCCGTACGCTACCGGCATGGCCGCCCCCGGTTCGCCGACCACCGACCTGCACGAGGTGCTGGCCACCGCGCACACCGGCGACGTGTGGTTGTTCCGCGGGCCGTCGGGCGCCGACAAGGCGATCCGGCTGTTCACCAACTCGCCGGTGAACCACGTCGCCATGGTGGTGGCGCTCGACGACCTCCCGCCGTTGCTGTGGCACACCGAGCTGGGTCAGAGCCTCGAGAGCGTGTGGAGCGGCGACCGTCACCGCGGTGCGCAGCTCAACCGGCTCGACGAGGCGCTCACGGTGTGGACCGGGAAGTACCGGCAGCGGGCATTCGTGCGCACATTCGACGGCGTGATCCGCGCGACATGGAAGGGGCACGCTATTGCGCGTGGTGAACAGTACGAGGGCGCGTTCACCCGCCACCTGGTGGGGAAGTGGCTGGCCGGGCGGTTGAAGCGTGAGGCGTCGGAGCGGGCGATCTACGCCGAACTCCTCGCCATCACCTACCAGCGCATGGGCCTGCTCGACACCGGCGCGCCCGCGAACTGGTTCGATCCCGGCCGCTTCTGGGAGCGGCGACGATCAACTCGCGGGCGGCGCCGCGCCTCGACCCCGAGACGGCGGTGGTGCTGGCAAAGCCGACCGCGGGCGGCTAGCGCTTCTCCTGCGTCGGCATCTGCTGGTCGAACGGGATCTGCAGCACCGGTGGCGGCGCGAGCAGCGATGCCGGGCTCTGGTTGGCCGGGCACTCCTGGTTGAGGCGCGCCACCTGGTCGTCGAGCAGCGGCAGTGGTGCCGTGGTGTTGCTCGTCTTCAGGTCGACGGTCGTGGTGAGGTCGCCCACCGTCTTGCGCCGCCAATCGGAGATGTTGGGCACCTTCGTGCCGGCGCGTCTCGAAGGGCGAGGCAGCAGCGTGTGGTCGAGAAGACGTCGGAGTTCGCAGCGACCACCGCGGCTGAACGGCGAGATCACCATGGCGAGGCCTTGCGCAGGCCGAGGCCGATAGGGCCGGGGAACACCGGCGGCGTTGTTGTCGGGGAGGTCGGCGGTGATCACTCGCCATGCGGTCTTCTTGGGCGGCACCGGTGGCGCCACGTGGTCAAGCCGCCGTTCTCGTCGTACACGAGGAAGACGACAGTCTTGGCCCACACCTCGGGCTTCGAGAGGAGCGTGGAGATCACCGACGACACGAACACCTCGCCGTCGGTGACGCCGACGGGTGCTCGCTCTGGACGATGGGCGGCAGCAGGTACGAGATCTGCGGCAGCGTGTCGTTCTGCACGTCGGCGACGAATTCGTCGGGCCACACGGGCAGGAACGCGCTGTACAGCTCGGAGCTCGGGTCGGCGAGGTACTGCTCGAAGTAGAGGCGCGTTGAAGCCGGTGGACAGTGCGAAGTCGTTGCCACACCGACGTGCCGAGCGGTTGGTGGGAACTTCAACTGATCCGTCGTCGAGCAGTCGCTCGTACATGATCTCCCAGTGCACGCGCTGCCGAGGGCCTGCTTCGCGTTGTGGAACCCGGGTGTCTCGACGACCGGTCCGCCGGCCTCGCCCGAGGGTCGATGGTGGCCGACAGCGAGTAGAGGCGGTTGGGCATCGTGGGCCCGATCACCGAGCAGAAGTACTGGTCGCGGATGGTGAGCACGTCGGCGAGGCCGAAGTAGAACGGCAGGTCTTCGCGGTGTGAAGTACGACATGACGGCGCGCCCTGCGCCTGGCCGTCGAACGCCGCGGTCACGTGGGTGCGCACGAAGCGGTCGAGCTTGCCGTTGTTCCAGCTCAGGTGCTGCGGCGCAGTCGTGGTCGAGGATGTCGACGTTGCCCGCGCACAGCGGCGTGCTCGTCGCCACGTCGAGGGTGGAACGGGAGGATGGTGCGGCCGTCGACCGTCTTCTGCTCGAAGGGCCCAGCTTGTCGCCCTTGTGGTCGTCGAAGCCGCGCACGCCGGGGTAAGGTGCCGAAGTAGTGGTCGAACGAGCGGTTCTCCTACGAGGATCGACGTGCTCGATGGCGCCGAGGTCGCTGCCGGCCCAGCACGACGTCGGCGGCTTGAGCCACCAGCTCGCGGAAGAAGCAGCTCCCGGTGCCGCCCGAGCCGAGGGCCATGCCGGCACCGACGGCGCCGATGCCGCCGGCCGAGAGGAGATCACGTCGCGAGAGGTCCATCGAGCGTCTGCCCTTCGTGCGTTGTCGTGCGGTGAGGCCCCCGCACTTCTAGCGGGGGCCCACGGGGTGGAGGGCGGATCTCCCGAGTTGACGAGCGGGCGACCGGCTCTAATCTACAACTAGATGGTTGTAGATCTATCGCCGACGACGCCCGGGCCGACCTGGTGTTCAACGCCCTCGCGCGACCCGACCCGCCGCGACATCGTGCGCCGGTCGTTCGCCGACGGCTGTCGGTCTCGGCCCTCGCCCGTGGGTACGCCATGAGCGTCACCGCGGTGCAGAAGCACGTGTCGGTGTTAGGCGCGCCGGACTGGTGCACAAGGAGCGCGCCGGCCGCGAACAGCGCGTCCGCACCGACATCGAAGCGGTCGCGGCCCGGCTGCTCGACGACCTCGAACGGATGTGGCGGGATCGCCTCGACCGCTTCGAGTCACTGCTCGACGAATGAACGACTCAGGAACCGGAACAGGAGCGCCCATGCCCGTCATCGACGTCACCAAGGACCCGGCCGCGTGCACCATGACCGTCACGTCGGAGTACGACGCGCCGGTCGAGCGGTGCTGGCAGCTGTGGGCCGACCCGCGCCAGCTCGAGCGCTGGTGGGGCCCGCCGGTGTACCCGGCGACGTTCGTGGAGCACGACCTCACGCCCGGCAAGTTCTGCACGTACTACATGACCGGCCCCGAGGGGGACACGCCCCACGGGTGGTGGCGGGTCGTGTCGGTCGAGCCGCCGCACGGCTTCGAGATCGAGGACGGCTTCGGCGACGAGCCCGGGAACGACAACGGCATGCCGCTCACCAGGATGCGGGTGCGCCTCGCCGACCGGTCGGGCGGCGGCACCCGCATGACGGTGACGAGCACGTTCCCGTCGGCGGAGGCGATGGCCCAGCTCGTCGAGATGGGCATGGAGGAGGGCATGCTCCTCGCCGCCGGCCAGATCGACGCCATCCTCGCCGAGGGCTAGGCCTCGCGCAGGCGTCGCATCCGCTTCACGGAACGATCACGATCGGGGGCGAGGTTGGTGGCATGAAGCACCGCCTCGTCCCCGCCGTCGTGAGCTCGCTGGTGCTCGTCGCGGCATCGTTGGCCGCGTCGCTCGCCGTCCTCCCCGCGGCGGGTGCCGCGACGAAGGCCGCGTGCACGACCAAGCCGTCGGCCACCGTGCAGTACCGCAAACTCGGCGGCGTGCCGAAGGACCTCACCAGCCTCGACGTGCACACCGACAAGGGGCTCTGCGCCGCGCCCGTGGTGGTCTGGGTGCACGGCGGCGGCTACCACCAGGGCGACAAGACCGGCGCGATGGCCGACAAGGTGCGACTGGCGCGTGAGCAGGGCTGGGTGCTGGTCAGCGTGAACTACCGCCTCACCCGGGCCGGCGCGACGTGGTCGGCTCACTACCCCGACCACTACGACGACGTCGCGCACGCGCTCGCCTGGGTGCGCGACCACATCGACGAGTACGGCGGCGACCCTGACCGAATCGCACTGCTCGGGCACTCCGCTGGCGCCGACATCGTCGCGAACGTGGTGACGCAGCCCTCGTACCTCGCTGCCGTCGGTATGGAGCCCGCGGACCTCGCGTGTTTCGGTCCGCTCGACACAGAGGGCTTCGACAAGACGCAGGCCGGGCCGCTCGAACAGCGGCAGTGGCAGGACTCGCTGGGCAACGCGCCCGACTACCGCACCGACACGTCGGCAACGTTGCTCGCGCAGGCCGACGCCGGGATTCCCCCGGTGATCGGTGTGGCGCGCGGCACCCCGGGCCGCCGTGCCATCGAGACGGCGTTCCTCGCCCGCCTCGCCGATCTCGGTGTGCCCGCGACCACGATCGACGCCGCCGGCATCTCGCACGGTCAGGTGTCGCAGTCGATCGGCGCACCCGGCGACACCGTCATGACGCCTCCGCTGGTCGCCTTCCTCGACGACTGCTTCAGCTGACCGTTTCGAGGATCAGCACGGGGATGTCGCGGGTGGTGATGCGCTCCCGGTACTTGTCGTACCCGGGGTAGATGCGCGCCGCGTCGCGCAGCACCTGCTCGTGCTCCTCGGGCGTGGCCTCCCGTGCGCTGGCGTCGACCCGTGCGTCACGGAACTCCACTGTGGCGTGCGGGTTCGCACGCAGGTTGCCCACCCAGGCCGGTTCGGCCTCGCGTCCGAAGTTCGTGCCCACGAGCGCGATGTCGTCGCCGATCGGCACACCGAGCAGCGGCATCGTGCGGGGCAGGCCGCTCTTGCGGCCGGTGGTGGTGATGGTGAGCACGGGGATGCCGGCGAGGAAGCCGGCGAACGTGGTGCGCCCACCGGTGAGCTTCAACGTGAGCTTGTCGACGTGGTGCGCAGTCGAGCGAACCGCGCGCCCCGAACGACGACAGCGCGAACTTCTGCCCGCTGCGCTGCACACGTTGGGCGTGCGCACCGAGTACCCGAGCGCCTGCTGCGAGGCCATGCCCGCGCTCCTGCTCGAGCAAGGTGCTCGGGTCGGCGGGGACGTCGACCGCGCGAGCCTGGAGCGTCTCGAGCGGTACGAGGTCGAGGGCGCGCTCGTGCGTGGCCGCGAGCACCACCGGCGCGGCCGCGCCGTCGTGGAACGCGCGCAGCCAGTTGCGAGCGGTGACGCACCAGCGGTCGCCGGGGCGCAGGCCGGGGAAGCGGTGCGCGGGCATCGGCGTGATCAGGTCGTTGCCGATCGACTGCTGGTGGCGGAGGAACTCGGTGGAGACCACGGCGCAGATGGTGTGGCTGCCGACATCCTCCGGTCCGGTGGAGCAGCACGCCATCGCGGTAGAACCCGGTGAGCGGGTCGGTGCCGCACTCCTCGAGCTCGCCGCCGAGGACGTTGCGTTCGGTGGTCATCGGCCCAGTATGGCCGTTGCCCCCGGAAATCCGGCAAGGGCGCGAGTGCCGTGGAGGGATGCTGCAGCTCTTCGCCTTCGACCGTGTCGGGGTCGCCGTCAGCGACCTGTTCTTCGTCGACCCGAAGCCCATCGCCGGTCAGGAGGGCGCCGAACGCGGCGTGCGGCTGGAGGTGCGCCTCATGGAGCGACCGCCGCTCACCGGTTCGATCTACTCGGCGCAGACGATCGTCGCCGACCGGCCGGTGTGGCGCCGACCTCCTCGAATCGGTCGCCGGTCCGATGGGCAGCTTCGACCGCACGCACCACCACCCGCAGTTCAAGGGGTGGGAGCCGTGCCCGCGTGTGTTCGAGCCGGCGATGAGCGCCGATCCGGTGGGTTTCGTGGGCGAACAGCTCGCCGACCTCGACGCTTTGCTCGCGGGTGCCGGGCTCGACGCCTCCGCGGTCGGACCCGACGACGCCGCCCAACTGCGCGCCGCGGTGCCCGAGATCCTCGCGGTGGTGCAACGCCTGCTCGACGGCGTGCACGCGGGCGAGCTCGCCACCGCACCCGGTGCCGATCTCGGCCCCAGCGTGCGGTCGAGCTGGCTCTAGCCGAACGCCCCGTCCTCGGAGCGATCGCGGTGCTCGCGAATCCCTCGGCATCGCGTCGGCCCCCGCCGGGCGTCCGCCGTAGTGCCGTTGGCTGCCGCGGTTGCAGGCGCGACGTCGATGCGCTCGGGTTGTGCGGTCCAGCACGATCCGCGGCAGCCCGGTGGGTTCGACCGTCTCGTACTCGTCGAAGCGCATGCTGCTGATCGGTGCGAGCCACACCGCCGCCGCAGCACGAACGCAGCCTCGCGATCTCCCTGTCGGCCAGCACTTCGGGTTGTACGCGTAGCACTGACGTCCCACGTGAGCACGGTGGCGCCGTCGCGCATGATCCCTGCGTGCATCGGCCCCTCGTCGGGCACGTCGATCACGAGGTACTCGACCGCACCGTCGCCCGGCCTGCGCGACGACCAGTTGTGCGAGGTCGAACATGTGGGTGCAGTGGACATCGGCCCGGTACGCGCCCTTGAGCCCGCGTGACGCAGCCGCGAGCTCGGTGCCGACCAGTGACGCGAGGCCGGCCTCGGAACCCGGGCAGGTCGACCAGGGAAGGCGCACCGCTTCACCGGATGCATCGGTGACGCGGGTGCCGTCGTGCCGGACGGTCACGCGCACGTGGTGCACGTCGTCCTCGAGCGCGCCGCACGCCGTGTGGCCACGCGCCGCGAGCGCGATGCGCCGCAGGTAGCGGTCACCCACCGGCGCGCAGGTCCTGCAACACCGCCGCGGGATCCACGTAGGTGAGGAAGTGACCGGCACCCTCGTGGCTCACGAGACGGGCGCCGGGGATGCGGGCCGCGAGCATGTCGGCCCAGGCGTGGGGCACGAGGTCGTCGTGGGTGCCCTGGTGGATGGTCGTGGGCGCCGCGACCTGCTCGGGGGTGAAACCCCACGGCCGCGCCCACGCGACGTACTCCTCGACCATGCCGTCGCCGTGCTCGAGCGCATGGGCCGCAGCCGACGCGATGCCGGGGTCGGGGAGCGCGTCGAGCGCCTTGCCCTCCTCGGGCACCGCGCCGCGCGTGGTCATGTGGGCCCAGGCCTCGGGGCGGTGGCGGGCCACCTCGCCCAGAGAGCGGAACACGTCGCGGGCCACGTGCGGGTGGTGCTGCGAGAGCCGGGTGAGCCGGCGGTCCATCGCGTTGAGGTGTTCGAACGTGTCGTCGTCGTCGAGGGGGAGGCAGCCCGCCACGACCACGACGCGGTCGACGCGCCCGTCGGGGCCGCCGAGGCGCGCGCCGCACGCCAGCGCGTACTGGCCACCCATGGACCACCCGAACACCGACGCGCGCTCGACGGCCAGTGCGTCGAGGAGGCCGGACACGTCGTCGGCCCAGTCGGCCGTGGTGCGGTCGGCTGACGATCCCGACGCGCCGATCCCGGGCCGGTCGGGCGAGATGATGCGCAGGCCCAGGTCGCGCGCGGCGGTGTCGAACGGCGCGACGTCGAGGCCGCTGAGGAGCCCGCCGTGACAGTTGACGACGGGCGCGCCGTCGGGATCGCCGAACTCGCGGTAGGCGAGGGTGCGCCCGCCGGGGAGCGTGATGGTGGTGTCGGTGCCCGCAGAGGTCATGGCGGGCAGTCTGCCCGGTTCAGCCGTTGCGATGGCGGAGGGGCCCGGCCGGGAGGCGGCCGTCGACGTCGGTGAAGCCGAATTCGTCGGCGAGGTCGCGGGCGGCGACGGCGCGGCCGCTGAACCGGGCGACGTCGGTGTCGGTGGCGAGGGCCACCACCGCCCGCCCGCAGAACCGTGGCGACTCCGAGGTGCTGAGGTCGAGCGTGGGCGGGAGCAGGCCGGCGGCGGCGCCGAGGTCGATGCGCTCGGTGCGCACGAAGCCGGGCCACAAAGAGACGACCGACACGCCGGCGTCGCGCAGCTCCACCGCGGTGTCGGCGGTGACGCGGTCGAGTGCGCACTTGCCCACGCCGTACGCGACGTTCCACGCGTACTCCTCGGCGCCCGACGACGAGATGTTCACGATCAGGCCCGAGTGCGCGGGCACCATGCGTTGCGCGGCGAACCAGCTCGCGACGTATGCGGAACGGGTGCCGATGTCGATCATGTCGTCCCAGTCGCTGATCGGCAGCTCCCAGAACTTCTTGCCCGACGTGAGCGAGTCGGTGACGACGAACGCGTTGTTGACCAGCACGTCGAGACGGCCGTGCTCGTCGTCGATGCGTGCGAACAGCGCGGCGACGGCGTCATCGTCGCGGTGGTCGAGCGCGACCGCCACACCGTGCCCACCGAGCGCGTCGATCTCCTGAGCGGTGGCGCCGACGGTGCCGGGCAGGGGGTGGTCGTCCTCCGACACCGAGCGGGCGGTCACGTAGACGGTGGCACCCGCGGCGCCGAGCTCGAGTGCGCAGCCCTTGCCGATGCCGCGGCTCGCGCCGGTGACGACCGCGACCTTGCCCTGCAGACTGCTCACTGTGCTCCGATCCAGAGGTCGACCCGCTCGCTCATCGCGTCGGGTCCGGTCGTGTCGGTACGGCCCAGCTGCACCAGGTCGCTCGTGTCCCAGGGTGCGCCGGTCGCCGCGAACCGCACCCACGGCGCATGCGGCCGGAAGCGCGTCGGCGGCAGGAGCGTCGGCACCGGTGGCGCCGGCGAACTCCCGCCACGTGTCGACGTCGAGCGTGCCGAACGTGAACGGCAGGTCGAGTGCGTGGCACGCCCGCTTGACCGGCGCCTCCCACGTGAAGCGGTAGCGGTACACCGGGTTGCTGCGCGCCTCGTGGGCGCGCGAGCTGCTCGTTGGGCACGTGCAGCTGCAGGTCGGCGACGCTCTCACCAGATCGTGGTCGGCGGCCGCGAACGCCGTCGTGGCGACTGCGGGGTCGGTGATGCCGAGCGGTGCGCCCAGCATCCCGGGTACCCGGCGAACTCCTCGGGGAGCACCGGCACCTGGTCACGGAACAGCTCCATCTCGTGGGCGGTGGTGCCCACCACGAGGGGATGCGGGGAACTCGGCGGTGTTCGCCCTGCCGGTGAGCAGGTCGCCGTCGATCCAGGGTGGAACGGCATCATGCCGATCGTCGGCAGCGCTGCCTCGACGGTCGCCTCCTGCGCGGCGAGCAGCTTGTCGATCGGGAGCGCCTGGAGTTCGTCGACGCTGGAGGCGCCGGCATCGGCGGGAACTGCTCGGTGACCCAATGGGCAGCCTCGGCGTCAGCGTGCCGCAGGCGCCGCTCTGGAGGATGGCGCCGTGGACGGGCGCGCCCGCGTTCGCCGACGTGGCGAGCAGGTGGGCGAGCATGCCGCTGCCGGCCGACTCGCCCATCAGTGGCGCGACGGGTCGCCACCGACCGACGGTGCCACCTGGATCCACTCGGCGCGGCGCGCAGGTCGCGGGCGCAGGTTGGTGGGCACTCCGTCGGCGCACAGCCAGCCCAGTGCGCCGAGCCGGTAGTTGAGCCCGATCACGACCGCGCCCTCGGCGGCAAGCGCGCCGCCGTCGTAGGTGTCGAGGCCGCGCCGCCGATGCGGTAGCTGCCGCCGGGCACCCACACGAGCACGGGGGCGTTGCCTCCGACATCGGTGGTGAAGATCTCGGCGAGCAGGCAGTCCTCGCTCTGGTGCTCGGGCGCCATGCCCGGTACGAGGTCGAGGCCCCCGATGGTCTGCGGCGCCGCCGCGCCCGGGCGGGTGGCGTCGAGCTCGTCGGTCCACTCGACGCGCTGCGGGAGCCCGAACCTTTCGGCCTGCGCGTAGGGCACGCCGCCGAAGTGGAGGACGGTGGTGCCGTCGATGGTTCGTTCGGTGCCGCGCACGGGACCGAACGGTGTGTCGACTCGCGTCATCCGGTCACCACGCCTCGGGGTCGCGGCCGTACGCCTCGGGCACCGGGTGACGGAACAGCTCCGACGCGTTGCGCCACGTGACCCGCTCGATCTCGCCGGGGGCCAGCCCTGCGAGCTGGGCGCGCACGCGCTCCTGCGTGTGCGGCCAGGTGGAGTCGGCGTGCGGGTAGTCGGACTCGAGCAGGATGTTGTCGACGCCGATCACGTCGCGCTGCAGGAACGCCGAGGGGTCGTCGATCGCGCACACCCAGAAGTTGCGGCGGAACGTGTCGGCCGGGCTGATGCTCAGGTCGTTCCAGGTGCCGTACATCGAGTCGTACTTGCGCACGTGCTCGAGCCGGTCGAGCAGGCCCGCCACCCAGCCGATGCCGCCCTCGGAGAGGCAGATCTTCAGGTCGGGGAAGCGCACCGGGATGCGCGAGTAGAGCCAGTCGACCGCGGCGAACATCGCGTACCCGAAGAACAGCACGCCGATCGTGTCGCTCGGCGCGTCGGGCGCGGTGGCGGGCGACGTGCCCGACGACCCGACGTGCAGGCACACGACCGTCTCGGTCTCCTCGCACGCGGCCATGATCGGGTCCCAGTGGCCGCTGTGCAGCGACGGCATGCCGAGCAGGTGCGGCGCCTCCGAGAACGTCATCGCCTTGAAGCCGCGCTCCGCATTGCGGCGCACCTCGGCCGCGCCCACCTCGGGATCGAGGAAGTAGGGGAGCTGCAACGGGATGATGCGCTCGGGATCGTGCGCGGCCCACTCCTCGATCACCCAGTCGTTCCACGCGCGCACACAGGCGAGCGCGAGCTCGGGATCGTCGGTGAGCTGCTGCAGGCGCTGGCCCGCGAAGCCCGGGAGGAACGACGGGAAGCACACCGACGCGTACACGCCGTTGACATCCATGTCGGCGATGCGGGCGCGGATGTCGTAGGCCCCGGCGCGCATCTGGTCGAACCGGGTGGGCTCGAAGCTGTACTCCGACACCGGCCGGCCGACCACCGCGTTGAACCCCACGTTGGGCAGTTCCTGGCCCTCGAACACCCAGGCCTCGCTGCCGTCGTCACGCTCGACGACGCGCGGCGCGCGTTCCTGCAACTTGTGCGGGAGGCGGCCGTCGAAGGTGTGCGGCGGCTCGACGACGTGGTCGTCGACCGAGATCACGGTGAACTCGCGCGGTGCGCGTTCGGGCTCGGGCAGCCAGCTCACCTGCCCCTTCTCGGCAGTGGTGAACCCGGCCTTGTTCGACAGGTCCTCGATCGAGATCGACATCGCTAGCGCAACACCTCCGGTTCGCGTGCGAGCAGTTGGCGCACCGCGCCGTTCCAGTACACCGGCGCGGCCCGTTCCACGAGCGACGCCTTGAGTTGCCGCTGGTGGGTGGGCGCGATCGGGATCGACTCGCGGTCCATCGACCGCACCAGCCAGTGCAGCCTGCACGTGCGTTCGAACAGCACGGACTTGTACACGGCCTCGGCCATGGTCGGCGCGGTCACGATCACGCCATGGCTCACGAGCAGCGCGACGGATGCGCCGCCGATCGCGGCGGCGAGGTCGGCGCCGAGCGAGGCTGGTCGACCTCGCCGTCGTAATCGGTGACCAGCACCATCTCACCGCTCAGGATCGACGAGTTCTGGTGCACGAGGTCGGGCAGCTCGCCGACCGCGGCGAGGGCCGACGCGTACGGCGGGTGGTTGTGCACCACCACGGTCGCCTCGGGACGGGCCCGGTGCAGCTCGGTGTGGATGTGCACCGCGGGCGTGACGTCGAGGTCGCCGTCGAGCACCGCACCGTCGGCGTCGATGGTGAGCATGTCGTGCGCCGCCACCTCCGCCCACCACAGGCCCCACGGGTTCACCAGGAACCGGTCGGCGGAGGTCTGGAGCGTGATGTGCCCGGTGAGGTTCTCGCACCAGCCCACGTCGTCGAGGTGACGCAGGGCGATCGCCAGCTCCTGGGCGGGGGTGAGGTCGACCCCGGGGCCGGGCACCGTGCGCGGCGCCCACGCGGCCAACCCCCCTGTGCGCGCGTCCCGTGCGTCGGTCGTTCCCCCGGTCGACATGCCCCCGATCCTCGCGCATCTCCCGTTTTGGCGCTCCTTGCGCGTGATATTCACGCGCAGGTGGCGCCAAAAACGGTCAGGAGGGGGCGAGGCGGCGGCGGATGTCGGCGCGGAGCTCGCCTTTGGCGACCTTGCCGCCCGACGCCCGGGGCAGCTCGTCGAGCACCTCGAGCCGTTCGGGGAACCACTCGGGAGAGACGCCCTCGGCCCGGAGGTAGGTGACGACGTCATCGAGCGTGAGCGACGCGCCGGGCTGGAGCTCGGCGTACAGGCACACCCGCTCGCCGAACACCTCGTCGGGCATGGCGACCGCGGCGGCCAGCGCGATCGCGGGGTGGCCGGCGACGGCCGCCTCCACGGCGGGCGCACTGATGTTCTTGCCGCCCCGGATGATGATGTCGGAGGTGCGGCCGACGACGCGCAGGTAGCCGTCGGCGTCGACGGTGCACACATCGCCGATGCGCATCCAGCCGTCGGCGGTGAACAGCTCGGCGTTGGCGCCCTCGTCGTCGAGGTAGCCCTCGCAGGTGGCGGGGCCGCGGCACACCGGGTTGCCGGGCACGCCGGCCTCGGTGATCTCCGCGCCGTCGTCGTCGAGCAGGCGCACGTGCATGCCCGGGATCACGCGCCCGGCACTGTCGAGGCGGTGCTCGCGGTCGTCGCGCATCGACGTGTAGCTGAGCGCGCCCGTCTCGTTCGACCCGTAGAACTGCAGCACTCGCGCGCCGGTGACGTCCTCGAAGCGCGCGGCGCGCTCCTGCGGCACGGCCTCGCCGCCGGTGAACATGCAGCGCAACGCGGAGAGGTCGCGCTCGTCGATGCCGGGCGACTTCAGCATCATCAGGAACTGTGTGCTCACGCAGGCCAGCACGGAGACGCGCTCCCGTTCGAGCGACTCGAGCACCGCGTCGGCGTCGAAGCGCTCGTGCACCACTGTTGGCGCGCCCAGCACCGCGGGCGTGACGTGCTGGGTCCAGATGCCGAAGCCGTACGGCGCGGGCAGCGCACTCATGAACACGTCGTCGGCGTGCATCTCGCCCGCGTCGACCGCAAGCCGGTGGAAGTACATCCAGCGGTTCTGCGTGTGCACCACGCACTTGGGCAGGCCGGTGGTGCCCGACGTGGAGTTGAGGAGGAACACGTCGTCGGGGCCGTAGCGCCGACGACCGAGGTCGACGTCGCGCGGCTCCACCACCTCGCCGTCGAGGACGACGTCGCCCGCGGCGTCGGCGTCCACGACGAAGTGGTGCGCGAGCGGCAGGCCCTCGGCGCGCAGCTCGGCGACGAGCTCCGATGCCGGTCGGCCGCGGTGGTCGGCGACGGTCAGCAGCGCTCGCGCCTGCGTGAGGCCGAGGAGGTGCCGCAGTTCGGCGTCACCCGCCCGGTGACCGATACCGACGACGGTGAGCCCGGCCCGCTCCGCGGCCACGAACGCGACGTGCACACCTGCGCCATCGGGCATCACGATGGCGATGCGGTCGCTGCGCGAGAGTCGCGCCCCGGCCAGGATGTGCGCGAGCCGATCGGCCCGTTCGTCGTATTCCGCCCACGACGTGCGCGTGACGGCACCGTCGGCGCCGACGGTCACGAAGGCATCGGCGTCGGGCTTCGCCCGGGCCCAGCCCGCGACGGCGTCGCCGACCGTGGTCTCGCCCCAGTCACCCGACCGCTTGTACGCGGCGACGTCGCTCGCATCCCGGTGCATGGTGCGGTTCTAGCGCGCCGCGGCGGGATGCGGTGATCGGCGGGCGGCCGTAGTGTGCCCACCGGAGGTGGTGACCATGACCGTCGTGAGTGACGCGGCGCGCGTGCGGGCGTCGATCGACCATCCGATCATCGACGCCGACGGGCACTTCGTGGAGTTGGGCCCGATCCTGCAGGACGAGGTGGTCGCCACGGTCGAAGACATCGGCGGTGCGGCCCTGCGCGAGCGGTTCCTCGCGACCGCGCTCGCGTTCGACACGTCGTCGAGCCTGGCCGACCGCGACGACCCGGCGGTGCGCGCGGCGTGGAAGGCGATGCCGTCGTGGTGGGGGTGGCAGACCGCCAACGTGCGCGACCGCGCCACCGCGCATCTCCCCGCGCTCATGTACGAGCGGCTCGACGAGATGGGCATCGACCACACGATCCTCTATGCGTCGATGGCCCTCGGGTACTTCGAGATCACCGACGAGGAGGTGGCGGAGGCCGCGTGCATGGCGGTGAACCGCCTGCACGCCCGCCAGTTCGCGCCCTACGCCGACCGCTTCACCGTGGGGGCGATCGTGCCCATGACCACGCCCGCGCAGGCCGAGCGCGTGCTGCGCGACGCGGTGGGGCTCGGCTTCCGCACCGCGGTGATCGCAGGGTACGCCAAGCGCCCGATCGCCGATGGCGGCTACCGCCTCGACATGTTCGGCCTCGACAGCGAGTACGACTACGACCCGTTCTGGGCCGCGTGTGTGGAGCTCGGCATCGCGCCGGTCGTGCACAGCGCGCTGCAGCAGCACCGCGTCACCCGCTCCGTGTCGAACTACGTGTACAACCACGTGAACGGGCTCGCCGCCGCGCACGAGTCGCTGTGCAAGTCGCTGTTCCTGGCGGGCGTGACCCGCCGCCACCCGCAGCTGCGGGTCGGTTTCCTCGAGGGCGGCGTGGCGTGGGCGTGCATGCTCTACGCATCGCTCGCCGGCCACTACGACAAGCGCAACCGTGAGGCGATCAAGGAGCTCGACCCCGACGCCCTCGACGTCGACGAGCTCGCGGGGTGGCTCGAGCGCTACGGCGATGCCGCCGTGCAGGCCCGCCTCGGCGACCTGCGCGACTACTTCGCCCGGCCCGCGGCGCGCCCCGCGCAGGTCGACGAGTTCGCCGCGGTGGGGATGGAGAAGGCGGAGGACCTCCGTGACCGCTTCGTGCCCAACTTCTACTTCGGGTGCGAGGCCGACGACCCGCTCGTCGCCTGGGCGTTCCGGGAGGACGTCAACCCGTTCGGCGCGCGGCTGCGGCCGATCTTCGGCAGCGACATCTCGCACTGGGACGTGCGCGACATGAACGAACCGGTCGCCGAGGCGTTCGAGCTGGTCGAGCACGGGTTGCTCACCGAGGGCGAGTTCCGGGAGCTCACGTTCCTCAACCCGGCCCGCCTGCACGCGGGCGCGAACCCGCAGTTCTTCGCCGGCACCACGGTCGAGGCTGCTGTGCGCGACGCGCTCGCCGCCGACGCCGCCGCCGAAGCCGGGGAGGTGTGACCGTGGAGATCGAACGCCCGTACACGCGCCCGCTGCGGTCGCTGGTGTTCGCGCCCGGCGACGACGCCGACGCGCTCGTCGCCACCGCGGCCTCGGGGGCCGACGCCATGGTCGTCGACCGCGAGGAGCCGCGCACGCCCTACTCCGAGCCCGACCGCGTGCGCGGCCGGCGGGTGGCCCGCGAGTTCTTCGACTCGCGCGACCCCGAGGCACTGCCGTGGATCTTCGCCCGGGTGCAACCGCCGTCCACCGGCATGACGTGGCGCGACCTCGACGCCGTGGTGAGTCCCGCGCTCAAGGGCATCCTGCTGCGGAAGATCGTGTCGCCCGCCTACGTGCACGCCGCCGACGCGCAGCTCACGTGTGTGGAGGTGGAGCACGGCCTGCCGCGCGGGTCGCTGCTGATCTACCCCATCCTCGAGACCGCGAACGCGATTCGCATCGCGTACGACATCGCGATGGCGTCACCACGCGTCGGCTACATGGGCGGCGCGATCTCGCGCTTCGGCGACATCCACCAGGCCATCGGCTTCCGCTGGACCGCGGAGGGCGAGGAGACGCTGTTCCTCCGGTCCAAGGTGCTGGTCGACGCGCGCGCCGCGGGCATCCGCTACCCGATCAGCGGCATGTGGGGCGGCGGCATCCACGAGCTCGACGCACTGCGCGACTTCGCCGTCGGCCTGCGCAACCTCGGCTACTACGGGATGATGCTCGGCCACGCCGGCCACGTGCCGCTGGTGCACGAGGTGTTCTCGCCCACGGCCGCGGAGCTCGCCTACTGGCTGGAGCTCGACGCGTTGGCGACCGCGGCCGAGGAGGCGCAGCGGGAGACCGGCGGCGACAAGATCCTCCACGGCGACCCGTCGCAGGGGGAGGGGCACGTGGTGCACATCGCGCACGTGGGCTCGGCCCGGCGCAACCTCGCGTGGGCCCGCGACCTCGGTCTCCTCTGACGCGCGCCGCTAACTTGCCCGCATGACCGCGATCCAGTTGCGCCGCTACCAGTTGAAGCCCGGCTCCGTCGACGCCTTTCTCGACGCCTGGCGCGCCGCGTGCGAAGTGCGCGCGCAGTTCGGGTTCACCGTGGAGTACGCGGTCGTCGACCGGGCCAACGAGGGCTTCGTGTGGGCCGTGTCCGTCGAGGGCGACTTCGATGCCGCCGACAAGGCGTACTACGAGTCGCCCGCGCGGGCCGCGCTGCCCGTCGACCCCGCCTCCTTCGTGGCCGAGAAGTGGCTCACGATGGTGGAGGACGTCACCCCGTAGCGCGCCGGTCGGCGTCGCGTCGGTTACAGCGTCGCGAGGAAGTCGAGCACCGCGCGGTGCAGCTCGGGCCGCGCGTTGGCCTGGAAGTGGTCGCCGGGCACGCGCACGAGCTTCGCGTCGAGGCGCGCCGCGAGGTTGGTCGGGTCGCCCGCCTCCACGTCCTCCTCGCCGACGACGAGCAGCACCGGAAGGTCGATGTCGTCGATGCGGGTGGGCTCCCCGGTGGACGGCGCGCTCATGTACGCGATGAGCGGCGTGCGGTCGGTCCCCGCCATCACGCGGAAGCGCCGCAGGCCCGACGCCTCGATCTCCTCCGGGTCCTCGGTCTCGAGCGCGCGGATCATCGCGTCACGCTTGTCCTCGCCCGACGCGCCGTCGGCGTCGGCGCGCTGCTCCGCGTTCTCGCCGATGCCGAGCAGCACGAGTGCCTTCACCCGCGGCTCGTCGACCGCGACACGCAACGTGGTGTGCCCGCCCATCGAGTAGCCGACGAGCACGCACTCGGTGATGCGCAGGTGGTCGAGGAGCGCGCTCACGTCGCGCTTCATCGCGTCGTTGCCGTAGGCCTCGGGCTCCCGGGGCTTCTCCGACAGGCCGTGCCCGCGGGCGTCCATCGCCACCACACGGAAGCCCTCGTCGAGGAAGAGGTCGAAGAGGCCGGGGCGCACGTAGTTCACGTTGGTGTCGGCCGCGAACCCGTGCAGGAGCACCAGCACCGGGCCGTCGCCGTCGTCGGTGTAGGAGAGGGTCACGCCGTCGAAGCTGGGGAACGTCGCCATGGGCCAGGACGGTAACGCGAACCACGGGCGCGGTACCTTCTGCCCCCATGGGAGCACTCGACGGACGCATCGCAGTCATCACCGGCGCGGGCCGCGGCATCGGCCGTGAGCACGCCATCCTCTTCGCCCAGGAGGGCGCCAAGGTCGTGGTGAACGACCTCGGCGGCTCGGCCGACGGCGTGGGCGCCGACGCCGGTCCCGCCCAGCAGGTGGTCGACGAGATCACCGCGATGGGCGGCGAGGCGGTGGCGAACACCGACAACTGCGCCGACTGGGAGGGTGGGCAGCGCCTGATCCAGACCGCGATCGACACGTTCGGCGGCCTCGACATCCTCGTGAACAACGCGGGAATCCTGCGCGACCGCATGATCTTCTCGATGAACGAGGAGGAGTGGGACGCCGTCATCAACGTGCACCTCAAGGGCCACTTCGTGCCGTTGCACCACGCCGCCGTGTACTGGCGCGAGCGCTCGAAGGCGGGGGAGCCCGTCAACGCGTCGGTGATCAACACGTCGAGCACGTCGGGCCTGTTCGGCACCGCGGGCCAGACCAACTACGGCGCGGCCAAGACGGGCATCGCCACGCTCACGATCATCAGCCAGATGGAGCTCGAGCGCTACGGCGTGCGGGTGAACGCGATCGCGCCCGCGGCGGCCACCCGCCTCACCGCCACCATCCCGGGGTCCGAGGAGCGCAATGCCGAGCGTGAGGCGCTCGAGTGGAACCCGTTCGAGCCGGGCAACGTGTCACCGTTCGTCGCCTACCTCGCCACCGGCGACTGCCCGATCAAGGGCCGGGTGTTCTTCGTGTACGGCGGCACCGTCGCGCTGTTCCAGCCGTTCGCGATCGTCGACCGCATCGACACCGACCACCGCTGGACCGTCGACGAGCTCCGCGAGCAGGCCGCGCACTTCGCCGACGTCCCCTTCGAGCTCAACCACCCCTTCTAGAACACAGGTTGCGTCGTACAGGGAGAAATAGCACCCATTTGCGACGCAACCTGGTGATCGGGAGGTGTCAGCCGCCGACGACGCTGGGGCCGGCGAGCGCGCCGCCGTCGACCACCAGGGTGTGACCGGTGATCCAGCGCGCCTCGTCGCTGGCGAGGAACACCGCTGCCGGTGCGATGTCGTCGGGCTCGCCCAGCCGCTTGAGCGGCAGCGTGCGCGCCGCGAGGTCCTCGTGCTCCTCCCACAGTGCGCGGGCGAAGTCGGTCTTCACCAGGCCGGGGGCGATCGCGTTCACCCGCACCTTCGGGCCCATGTCGACGGCGAGGATCTTGGTGAGGTGGATGATCGCGGCCTTGGTCGTGTTGTAGACGCCGATCGACGCATCGCCGCGCAGCCCGCCGATCGACGACAGGTTGATCACCGAGCCACCGTGCTCCTGCATGCGGGCCCGCCAGGCCAGCTGCGTCCACACGAACAAGCCGCGCAGGTTCACCTGGAAGGTCTTGTCCCAGGCGCCGAGGTCGGCCTCGATGGTGGGCCCCATCGACGGGTTGGTGGCCGCGTTGTTCACGAGCACGTCGAGGGCGCCGAACTGCTCGACCGTCGCCTCCACGCACGCGGCGGCGGCCTCCGGGTCGCCCGCGTTGGCCGCGAACACCGCCACCTCGGCCCCCGGCGTTGCCGCCCGGATCGTGGCCGCGGCGTCGTCGAGCTGGGCCTGCTTGCGCGACGAGAGCATCACCGCCGCGCCCTCGCGGGCGTAGGCCGCGGCGATGGCGAGGCCGATGCCCTTCGAGGCGCCGGTGACGAGTGCGGTGCGGCCGGCGAGCCGGCCGGTCGGAGAGCCCGGGTTCCCTGTGGTCATGGGCGGCAGTCTCGCGCGTTGACCGTCCGTTGATCTTGGTCACGACGGCGCGAAACGCTCCGGATTGCCTACCTCGGCGACCACTCTGTGCGCGACCATGTGCGGATGGCCACGGCGACCGAAGGTGCGACGGAAGGTGAGGCAGGCGCCTCACATCAGTCCGCGCACCGCGCCGCGCGCCTCGGCTACATCCCCGCGCTCGACGGCTTGCGCGCCGTGGCCGTCATCGCGGTGCTGCTGTACCACGCCGACGTCCCGTTCTGGAAGGGCGGGTTCCTCGGCGTCGACGTGTTCTTCGTCATCAGCGGCTACCTGATCACCTGCCTGCTGCTCGCCGACTGGAGCAACCACGGCAACCTCGGCCTCGGGCGGTTCTGGTACCGCCGCGCCCGGCGCCTGCTCCCCGCGCTCTTCGTGATGCTCGCGGTGGTGAGCCTCTACGCGGCGCTGTTCCTCCCCGACGTGCTGGCCCAGTTGCGCGGCGAGGTGCTCGCCGCGGTGTTCTACGTGGAGAACTGGTTCCTCTGGTTGCGCGACCTGTCGTACTTCCAGGCCGCGGGGCGTCCGCCGCTGCTGCAACACGTGTGGTCGCTCGCGGTGGAGGAGCAGTTCTACCTGCTGTGGCCGATCATCCTGCTCGCCGCGCTCAAGGTGTGGGGCGGTCAGAAGAAGCGGATCCTCTTCGGCATCCTCACCGGTGTCGTCGTGTCCACGTTGCTCATGGCGATCCTGTACAAGCCGTTCCAGGACCCGTCACGCGTCTACTACGGCACCGACACCCGCGCCGCCGCGCTGTTGCTCGGTGCCGCGCTCGCGTTCGTGTGGGCGCCGTGGAAACTGCAGGGCCGCACCGGCCGCAACGCGGGCATGGTGCTCGACGTCGCGGCCGCGTTCAGCTTCCTCGTGCTCGTGTGGATGTTCCACACCGTGAGCTTCCTCGACCACAGCCTGTGGCGCGGCGGCTTCCTCCTCGCCGCGATCGTGTCGGCCGTGCTCATCGCGGCGACGGTGCACCCGAAGGCGAAGGTGTCGGCCGCGGTGCTCGGCCTCGCCGTGTTCCGCTGGATCGGCGTGCGGGCCTACGGCATCTACCTGTGGCACTGGCCGATCTTCATGGTCACCCGGCCGCACTCCGACATCGGCCTCACCGGATTGCCGCTGCTGATCCTGCGGCTCGCGCTCACCTTCGCCATCGCGGCGCTCTCGTACCACTACCTCGAGGAGCCGATCCGTCACGGCGCGCTCGAGCGGTGGTGGGCGCGGTACAAGGGGCTCACCGGTGAGCGGCGCCGCGTCGCCAACCAGTGGGTCATGGTCGGCGCCGGCGTTGGCGTCGTCGCGTTGCTGTTCGTCAGCGTGCGGATGGTGTCGGCGGAGCCGAGCACACCCGCCGGCTTCGGCAAGAAGAGCTCGGTGCTGATCACGCCGAGCACCACCACGGCCACCACCGTGCCGGGTCAGGTCACGACCACCACCGTCGCCCCGCCCTCGGGCCTGCGGGCGGGCTACGCCACCGCGGTGGGCGACTCCGTGATGCTCGGCGCCTCCGACGCGCTCACCAAGATCCTCAACCAGGTGGTCGGCGCAGGCAGCGACGTCACCGTGGTCGACGCGGCCGAGAGCCGCCAGTACGCCGCCGGAGTCGACGAGGTGCAGTCGCTCAAGGACCGCGGCCTTCTCGGCGACCGCGTGGTCATCCACCTCGGCACCAACGGCGAGATCGACCCCGCGCAGTTCGAGCGGCTCATGGGCATCCTGCAGGGCGCCAAGCGGGTGGTGATCGTGAACGTGAAGGCACCCCGCGGGTGGGAGGGGCCCGACAACGCGACCCTCGCCGCGGAAGCGGCGAAGTACAAGAACGCGGTGCTCCTCGACTGGAACAAGGCCGGCAACGAGAACCCCAGCTGGTTCTACAACGACGGCATCCACCTCAACCCCGACGGCCGCCTCGCCTACGCCGAGCTGGTGGCCAACGCCCTCATCAAGGGCACCAGCCCCTGAGCCGGGGCGAGTTCGCCCGGGCGATCCGTTTCGTCCCGGCCTGATCCGGCCTGACCCCTCGGGCGGGGGGTCCGTGTGCCATCCTGGGAAGCCGCATGCGCCTCCCTCGGATGCTCCTCACGTTCGTGCTCACGGTCCTCGTCGGCGGCATCGCCGTCGGGGCCTGCTTCGCCGCGCTCATCCCCGGCACCGTCGAGATCGCGACCGCCCACCACTACACCACCAAGGCGGTCGGCGACCTCAGCGCCCTCGCCGAGCCGTCCACCGTCTACTGGAACGACGGCACCACCGAGCTCGACACCCTCGGTGCGCAGTTCCGCGACCCGGTCACCCTCGACCAGGTGCCCGAGCTCGTGCAGAACGCGGTCATCGCCACCGAGGACCGCACGTTCTGGACCAACGACGGCATCGACCTCGGCGGCGTGTTCCGGGCGTTCCTCAAGAACGTCACGTCGGGCCAGATCGAGCAGGGTGGTTCCACCATCACCCAGCAGCTCGTGAAGAACCGCATCCTCTCCACCAAGCGCACAGTGAACCGCAAGGTGAAGGAGATCGAGGACGCGCTGCGCCTCAACGAGAAGTTCTCGAAGAAGAAGATCCTCGAGGAGTACCTCAACACGATCTACCTCGGGTCGGGTTCCTACGGCATCAAGGCCGCGGCCCGGCGCTACTTCCTCACCGCGGATCCCGGCTCGGCGCTCCCGCGCGGCAAGCGCCTCGACGAGCTCACCATCGGTGAGGCCGCGCTGCTCGCCGGGCTGATCTCCAACCCCGAGGGCAACAACCCGTTCTCCTACCCCGACCGCGCGATCCGCCGCCGCGCCGACGTGCTGCGGGGCATGGTCGACCAGGGCTACATCACCCAGGCCCAGGCCGACGCCGCCAACCAGGAGGCGCTGCCCACCATCCGCCCGCCCGCCGAGCTGCGGCCCACCAACTACCTCACCGCCGAGGTGCAGGACCAGCTCCTCGCCGACCCGCGGATGGGCAGCACGGTGAAGGAGCGCACCGACAAGCTCCTCAAGGGCGGCCTCAAGATCACGACCACCTTCGACCAGCGCCTGCAGAGCGAGGCCGAGGACGCCACCAACAACGCCAAGCCCCAGAAGGGCGAGGACTGGATCTCGTCGCTGGTGTCGATCGAGCCGTCCACCGGCGCGGTGAAGGCCATGGTCGGCGGCCCCGACTTCGCCGGCAGCCAGTACAACATCGCCACCCACCCCGTGGGCCGCCAGCCCGGCTCCACGTGGAAGGTCATCACCCTCGCCGGCGCGCTGCAGAACGGCTACTCGCCCAACGACATGGTCGACGGCTCGGGCCCCTGCGCGGTCAAGCGGTTCGGCACCGTCACCACCAACAACTCGGAGCCGAGTGAGGGTGGGATGATGAACCTCTACGAGGCGACCTCGGGCTCGGTGAACTGCGCGTTCGTGCGCCTCTCCACCAGCGTCGGCCAGGACAAGCTCATCGACCTCGCACACAAGATGGGCATCCAGCAGACCCGTCCCACCCAGAACGACCAGTTCCTCACCCTCTCCATCGGTACCGTCGAGGCCACCCCGATGGAGATGGCCACCGTGATGGCCACCATCGCCAACGGCGGTGTGCACCACAACCCGTACGTGATCGCCAAGGTGGTGGGCGGCGACGGCAAGGTGCTCATCGACAACACCAACGACCCCGGCGACGAGGTGCTCTCCAAGGACGTCGCCGATTGCGAGGCCAACGTGATGCGCGGCGTGGTCACGGGCGGCACCGGCACCGCGGCCAACGTCTCGGGCCAGGAGATCTTCGGCAAGACCGGCACCACCGACAACCGGGCCGACGCCTGGTTCATCGGCGCCAACCCGGGCGGCGGTGGCCTGCAGCTCGCCACCGCGGTGTGGTTCGGCAACCGCACCGGCCAGATCGCGGGTGCCGGCTTCGGTGGCGAGTCCTCGGCTCCGATCTTCCAACAGTTCATGAGCCAGGCGCTCGAGGGCCAGCCCGACACCGCGTTGCCGGCGCCGGGCCCGGTGTGCGCCCGCGCCGGTTCGTTCGTGAACCCCGACGGCGGCCGCAGCGCCGAGGTGCCGGTCGACCTGTCGCAGCTGCCCACCGTGTCGCAGTTGCCCACCACCAACCGGCCCTCGACCACCACGCCGATCACGCGCCCGCCGGTCACCACCCGTCCGCCCGTCACCACGCAGCCGCCCGCGACCACGCAGCCCCCCGCGACCACGGTGAAGCCCAGCGGATGAGCCGGTTCGACGACCTGTTCGTGCTCCAGGAGCACGACGCCGCCCTCGACCGTCTGAAGCACCAGCACGACACGCTGCCCGAGCGCGCCGCGGTCGCGCAGGGCGAGGCGCAGCTCGCCGCGATCGAGGCCGAGGTCGCCACGGTGAAGGGGGAGCGCGACGGTGTCGCCCGGCGCGAGAAGGCCCTCGACGACGAAGCGAGCTCGCTGAAGGCCAAGGCCGACGACGTCGAAGGCAAGATGTACTCGGGCGAGATCTCGTCGCCCAAGGAGCTCCAGGCCATGCAGGCCGAGGTGGAGCAGCTGCGCCGCCACCAGGGCGACCTCGAGACCGAGGAGCTCGAGCTCATGGAGCAGCGCGAGCCGCTCGACGCGCAGCTCGCCGACCTCGGCACCCGCGCCGACGCCCTCGGTGCCGACCTCGCCGCCGCGCGAGCCGCGCTGGCCGCAGCCGAGGACGCGGTGAAGGGCGAGGCCCGGGTGGAGCTCACCGCGCGTCAGGAGCTCGCCGGCCGGATCGAGCCGGCGTTGCTCGCCGAGTACGAGCGCTGCCGGAAGCTCGCCAACGGCACGGGTGTGGCCCGCCTGGTGGGCAACAAGTGCCAGGCCTGCCATCTCACCATCCCGTCCACCGAGGCGGAGCGCATCAAGCACGCGCCCGACGACGTGATCGAGCACTGCGACAACTGCGGCGCCATTCTCGTGGCGTCCTCGTCGCCTGCTCCCGCAGCCGACGACTGAAACAGCCGCGTCCTAGCCTGCGGGCGTGTTCCTCTGGTACATCGGTCTGTCGGTCTTCGGCGTCGCGACGATCTTCCGCAGCGTCGGGATCGACTACCGCCTGATCGCGGTCGGGTCGATGCTGCCGCTGCTGCTCGACGTGCCGTTCGGCTACAAGGCGTACGGCTACACGCTGCTGTTCGCGGTGGCGATGCTCACCGTCGTGATGGTGGCCACGATCGGCAAGCCGCGCCTGCTGCGACGCCGTTGGTTGTGCCTGCCCATCGGCGTGTTCGCCGGCATCATCCTGTCGGGGGCGTTCACCAACCAGGACCTGTTCTGGTGGCCGTTCCTCGGCACGAGCTTCCCGCACGACTCGCTGCTGCCCACGTGGTGGGTCGTGCTGATCCTCGAGGTGATCGGCCTGTTCTTCTGCTGGGTGGTGGTCGGCCAGTACGACCTCTACCTGCCCGGGCCGCGCCAGGAGTTCTTCCGCACCGGCCGGCTCACGGCCGGCAGCCTCCCCGACGAATGAGGCCGGAGTAGCTACTCGGCGCGGACTGGGATCCGCGTGCGCGTCTCGGCCGGCGCCTGCGCGGGCCGGCTGTGCGAGCCGTCGGCGTCCACGATGAAGCGGCCCTCGCCCGGGCCCTCGGCCACGGGCATGCCCAGTGCGTCGAGCAGCGCGTGGTCGGCCTCGGCGGGACGCCCCTCGGTGGTGAGGTAGTTGCCCACGATCAGTGCGTTGGCGCCGGCGAGCAGCCCCATCGCCTGCAGCTCGCCGAGCACCTTCTCGCGCCCGCCCGCGAGCCGCAGCCACGCGCCGGGGAGCACGAGCCGGAACAGGGCGATCGCCTGGAGCGCCTCGCGCGGGGAGATGAGCTCGCGGTCGGCCATCGGCGTGTCGGGCCGCGGGTCGAGCAGGTTGATCGGCACCTCGCACGGGTTCAGCGCCGCGAGCTCGAACGCGAAGTCGACGCGCTGCTCGAGGGTCTCGCCCATGCCGACGATGCCGCCGCAGCACAGCTCCATGCCGGCGTCGATGGCGAGCTGCGCGGTGGCGACGCGGTCCTCCCACGAGTGGGTGGTGCAGATCTCGGGGAACACCGCGCGCGGCGCCTCGAGGTTGTGGTTGTAGCGGCGCACGCCGGCCTCGGCGAGGCGCTGCGCCTGCGCGGGCTCGAGCAGGCCGAGCGAGCACGCGACCTCGAGACCCGTCTCGCGGTGCACGAGGTCGACGGCGTCGATCACCTTGTCGAGGAGACGCTCGCTCGGGCCGCGCACCGCGACCACGATGCAGAACTGCGTGGCGCCGGCGGCGCGTGTGGCGCGGGCGGCGTCGAGCACCTCGTCGAGGTCGAGGAACGCGTACACGTCGACCTCGGTGTGGTGACGCGCCGACTGCGAGCAGAACGCGCAGTCCTCGGGGCAGGCGCCCGACTTCGCGTTGATGAGGCTCTCGAGCTCCACGGTGGGGCCGCAGTACGCGAGGCGCACCTTGTGGGCGAGGGCCACGAGGTCGGGGAGCTCGTCGAGGGGGAGGGCGGCGACGGCCATCACCTCGGGCTTGGTGAGGGGGCGGCGCTCCTCGAGCAGGGCGGTCTCGGCCACCTTCAGCGGGTGCAGCTCGGTGCTCGTCATGGCCGCTCAGCCTAGATGGGCCGGATGATCCCTGAAGAAGCGCCAGATCTCGGCGGTCGCCGGATCGCGGGCTGGGTGGGTCGAGGGTGCGCAGCATGCGGCGCCCGCCCGGCCACGAGTGCATGCCCTGCGGGATGGTGATCAGTTCGACGGCCGCGCCGGCGGGCCCCGGCGCCCAGGTGCTGACGGTGCGCTCGTCGAGGTCGCGGCCCTCGGTGCGCACGGTCGGCTCGGGCGGGCACCCGTTCACGCGCACGAAGTCGGCGACCACCTCCTCGACCGGGCGGTAGCTCGGCGGGTGCTGCTGCTGCGTCCGCTTCGGGTGGCCGCCCTCGAACGGCACGAAGTCGTCGCGGAGGCCGTGGACGTGGAGGAGCGACACCGGGGCGGTCGGCCCCGGCGCCCACACCGACGAACAGCCCACCGGTGCGATCGCCGCGAACACCTCGGGGGCGACGCACCCGAGCCGGTAGGCCATCATCCCGCCGTTCGACAGTCCGGTGGCGTACACCGCGGTGGCGTCGATGTAGTGCTCGGCGATCACCCGGCGCACCGCGGCGAGCACGAACCCCTCGTCGTCGACACCGTTGCGCTCGGGGGGCCCGCAGCAGGTGCCGGCGTTCCACGCGCGGTCGGTGCCGTCGGGGGCGAGGGTCACGAACCCCTCCTGCACCGCCATCCGGTCCCAGTCGCCCTGGCGGGAGATGCCCACGCCGGTGCCGCCACCGCCGTGCAGCAGCACCACGAGCGGACGACGCCCCTGACCCTTGCCCGGTCGGCGGGGCGGGGCGCACACCCGGTACGAGCGCTCGATGCCCTCGTGCACGAACTTCGTGGTCGTGGCCCGGGACTCGCGGGGATCGGTGGTGGGTCGCATCCGGGGCAGTCTCGCGTGGGAGCCTCCGGGCCGGCCGCTCGGGCGGCCCGGTTCCGGGTCCGCCTCCCCGTAGGCTCTCCCGCAGTGGAAGACACCCAGGGGCCGGCCCGGACCGGTCGCGCCGCGAAGAAGATGAGCGTCGCGACGGCAGCGTCGCGCGGCATCGGCTTCGTGCGCGTGTGGGTGATCGCCGCCGTGCTCGGCACCACCTACCTGGGCAACACCTACCAGTCGTCCAACTCCGTCTCGAACATCCTCTTCGAGCTGGTCGCGGCGGGTGCGCTGTCGGCGGTCCTGGTCCCCACCTTCGCCGAGCGCTTCCGCCACGACGACCAGGCCGAGGCCGAGCGCCTCGCCTCCGGTGTGCTCGGGTTCGCGCTGCTGGTGATGGGGGTCGTCGCGGTGGTGGGCATGATCTTCGCCCCCGCGATCGCCCGCCTCCTCTCGTCGGGCAACTCCAACCACGCCATCGAGCAGCAGCAGGTGGAGCTGTCCACGTTCCTGTTGCGCTTCATGATCCCGCAGGTGCTGCTCTACGCCGTCGGCACCGTCGCCACCGCGGTGCTCTTCGCGCAGCGCCGCTTCGTGGTGGTGGCGATGGCGCCGATCGCCAACACCGTCGTGATCGTCGCGGTGATGCTCGTGTTCCAGGCGATGCACGGCGACGGCGGCGGCCTCCAGCTCACCCTCGCGGAGAAACTCGTCCTCGGCATCGGTGCCACCCTCGGCGTGATCGGCTTCACCGGCGTGCCCACGTACGCGGTGTGGCGCTCGGGCTTCAAGCTGCGGCCGCGGCTCGGGCAGATGGACAAGAAGCTGCGCCACCTGCTCTTCCTCTCGGCGTGGGTGGCGCTGCAGCCCGACGTCGCGGTGCTGCTGCTCGCGGCGATGGTGATGGGCAACCAGGTCCCCGGCGGCGTGGTGGCCTACCAGTTCTGCATGGTGGCGTTCCTCGCCCCCTACGCGATCCTCGCCAACCCGATCCAGACCACGATCCTCCCCGAGCTCTCCCACGACGCCGCCGACGGCAACCACGTGCACTTCGCGCAGCGCCTGCGGTGGGCGCTCGACGGCATGGTCATCACCCTCGTGCCCGTGGCCGCCGCGTTCGTGGCGCTCGCCCGTCCAGCCATGGACGTGATCGCGCCCGCGAGCGCGCGCGGCGACGAGGGGATCTTCGCGGCGGTGCTGGCCACCCTCGGGCTCGGCCTGTTCACCTACGCGACGTTCCTCCTGCTCGCCCGTGCGTTCTACGCGCTCAACGACAGCCGCACGCCCGCCCTGGTCGCCGCGGGGAGCGCGCTGCTCGGCGCCGGGGTGATGGTGGTGGGCGGGCTCGCGGCCCAGAGTGACACCGCGAAGGTCGCGTTCCTCGGTCTCGGCCACGCGAGCGCGTACTTCGTGGGCACGCTGGTGCTCGGCGGCATCCTGCGCCGGCGCCTGGGTCAGCCGTTCTTCCCGACGATGCTGTGGCGCATCCTGCCGGTGGCGGCCACCCTCGCCATCCTCGCGTGGTGGATCGAGGACGCCATCGACCCCGCCGGCCGGGTCGCCACCCTGGGCGTGCTCGCGGCCATCGGCCTGGTCGGTGGGGCGGCGTACCTCTCGCTGCTGCGGATCCTGCCCAAGCGGGCGGGCCGGCTCGAGGTGGCGTTCGCGCCCGACGACCCCGACCTCGCAGGTGGTGAGGTCGGATGAGGCGACTCCTCCTCGGCGTGCTGGCCGGCGTGCTCGCGCTCCTCACCCTCGCGCCCGCGGCCGGGGCGGCGACCACATCCGACGCGTCCGCCGCGAAGGTCGACCGCGTGCTGATCATCTCGCTGCCCGCGGTGTCGTGGGGCGACGTGCAGGCTGCCGACGCACCCAACCTGAAGGCCCTCTTCGCGAAGTCGGCGGTCGGGGCGATGATCACCCGCACCGCGGGGAAGCGGTCGTCGGCCGCGGCGGGCTACACCGCGATCGGCGCCGGGGGGCGCGCCTCGGCGGCCACACCGCTCGCGGCGCAGGCCTTCGAGCCCGACGAGGCCTACGGCGACACCACCGCGTCCGAGGTGTACCACCAGCGCACCGGTCGGCGGGCCGACGGGCAGATCGTGCACCTCGGCATCGCCGCGCTGAAGCAGGAGAACGCGGAAGGGCTGTTCAACCCCCGCATCGGGGCGTTCGGCGACGCACTCGCCGGCGCGGGCGACTCGCGCGCCGTGATCGCGAACGCCGACGGCGCGCAGCCGATCGTCGACGACCCGCTGCCGCAGTACCAGCGTGCCGCGGTCAACGCGCTGATGACCGGCGACGGCACGGTGCCGCGTGGCCTCGTCGGGCGCGAACTGCTGGAGGACGCGCCGGGCTGGCCGTTCGGCGTGCGCATGAACCTCGACGTCGCGTACGACGCGTTCGCCGACTCGTGGGCGCGCGGCGGGGTGGTGCTGGTCGAGGGCTCCGACCTCCTGCGCGCCGACCTCTACGGCGACTTCACGACCGCCGACCAGTTGCGCGTCCAGCGCCTCGCCGCGCTCGAGCGGTTCGACTCCCTCCTCGGGCGCATGCTCGCCGACGTCGATCCCGCGCACGACGCGGTGATGGTGGTGGGTCCCGCGACGTCGCGGCAGGGTTCGGGCCTCGCGGTCGCGTCGCTGCGTGCGCCGGGCATCGACTCGGGCCTGCTGCGCTCGGCGTCGAGCCGGCGCACCGGGTTCGTCTTCGCCTACGACACCGCGCCCACCGCGCTCGACCTGCTCGGCATCCCCGCACCCAAGAAGATGGAGGGCGAGGTGATGGAGGCGCGGGCCACGAGCGGCGACCGCATCACGCGCCTCGTGCGCGCCAACACCGACGCCGTGTTCCGCGACTCGAAGGTGTCGATCGCCACCACCATCGTGCTGGTGCTCTCGGCCCTGCTCGCGGTGGTCGCCGGTCTCGTGGCCCAGCAGCGGTTGCGTCGGATCGGGCGCCGTCCCGGCCTGCTGCGCGGGTTCGCGCTCGCAGTGCTCGGTTTCCTCGCCGCCACCTATCTCGCTGGCCCGCTGCACTTCGGCCGGTCCGGCAACCAGCTCGCGTACTTCGGCTTCCTCGCCGTGTTCGCGGTGGCGTTCGCGTTCGTGTGCTCACTCGCCGGCCGACGGCACCCGCACGCGCCGCTCGCGGTCGCGCTGGCCTTCACCGTGGTGTTGCACGTCGCCGACCTGCTCGCGGGCGCACGGCTGGAGCTCGACACCGTGTTCGGCTACTCGGCCACGGTCGGCATCCGCCTGTCGGGCCAGGGCAACCCCACGTTCGCGCAGCTCACCGCCGCGCTCGTGCTGCTCGGTGGGCTCGTCGTGTGGCGGCGCCCGGGCCGTCGCACCGTGTGGGCGGTGATCGCGATGCTCGCCTTCTCGTTGCTCGTCATGGCGGCACCGCCCTTCGGCGGCGACTTCGGTGCCGCGCTCGCCGGCGCGCCCGCCTTCGGTCTCTTCGCGTGGCTCCTGCTCGGGCGTCAGGTGCGGTTCAAGACCGTGGCCATCCTCGTGGGCCTGCTCGTCGGCGCCGGCCTGGTGGTCGGCATCGGCGACTCGCTGCGCCCCGCCGACAAGCAGACCCACATCGGCCGTCTGTTCGGCAAGTTGCTCGACGGCGACACCGGCGACTTCTTCCTCACGATCCGGCGCAAGCTCGTCGCCAACCTCGACTCGTTCACCAACACGAAGCTGCTGTGGGTGCTGCCGATCGTGGCCGTGCTCCTGTGGGTGCTCTGGCGCGTGCCGCAGAGCCGGGCGCGGGTCCTGTTCCAGCGGGTGCCGGTGATCCGCCAGACGTTGCTGGCGTTCGCGGTGCTCGCGTTCCTCGGCTACGCGCTGAATGATTCCGGCGTCTCGATCCCCGCGCTCATGGCGGTGGTGCTGGAGTGCGCGGTGGTGTTCGTGGTGAACGTGGGCCGGCCGGTGACGGCCGCGCCTCAGGACCCCGAGCCGGTGCCGGTGCCCGACGCGGAGTCGGTGGCGGCCGGCACCTGATCGGCGAGCCAACCCGGCACCGTGAGGTGGTGCTCACGGAGCAGCCTGGCGAGGCGCCGGTTGGGCTCCACGAAGCGCTGCGCGAGGTCGTCGCGCACCGACTGCGGGATCTCCTCGCTCGCGCTGCGGCCGTTGACGCGGTAGTAGAGCGAACGGAGCTTGCGCTTCACGCCGGGGTGGCGGCGGAACATGCGCTCGAGCCGGTCGTTGCCCGCGAGCGCGACCTTCTGCAGCCCGGCCGACTTGTAGCCGGTGGTGCGGTTCTCCGACGCGTGGTCGTCGGCGGGGAACGCGGCGGGATCGAGCCCGAGCCACGTGGCGATCTCGTCACGCACGGCCGCCTGCTCGTTCACCCAGCGGTCGAAGTCGACCACGAGGATGCGGTCGGCGCCGAAGGTGTCGATCCAGCCCGCGAGGAAGTCGGCGTAGCACCCACCGCCGACGGCGAACCACGGCTCGTTCACGGGATCGGAGAACGCGTCGGGGCCCAGCGCGTCGGCGTGGGCGAGGTACTCGGTGATCGGTTGCTCGGCCGGGATGCGCAGGCGGACCTTCTGGTACGTGAAGAACGAGATGGCCCGGCTCACGGGCTCGCGCAGTACGAAGATCGCACGCGGGTCGTGGAGCACGCCCTGCATCGCCGAGGCCACGGCGGCGCCCCCGTAGACGTGCGACGGTGTGGCCTCCAGGCGCACGAGCAGGTCGCCCGGCGCGTCGGCGGGCGCGCCGTCGAAGTAGTCCTCCCACACCGAGGTGGGTTCGAGCGGCCGGCCGTAGCGCGCGGGGAGGAAGAAGCGGGTCTCCTTCACGGCCGAGGGGGCGACGGCGGGGTGGTCGGACAGCGCGACGAAGAGCGAGGTGGTGCCCGCCTTGTTCACCCCTGCGATGACCGCGTCGCGGCGTTCCTGGCTCACCGGTGTCCGTTGCCCTCCCGAGGCGCCGTCCGTTCGCCCACGTTACGCGGCCGCCCCGCCGCAACCGTCGCGCGGGCGTCCGCGGGGCCACCGCCGGGCACGGATCGGGCCACCCCGGAGGCCGCGGCGGGCGTTCCGTGACGGCGCTGTGAAGAGGCCCGGTTCGATCCGCCGACGGTACCCCGGCGGGCGGTAGCGTTCGCCTCACCTTGGACAACACGTTGACCCCGGAACCCACGGACACGAGCGCCGATTCCCGGATCGTGTACGTGGTCGACACGTCCGTCCTCCTCGCCGACCCGCACTCGCCCACGCGGTTCGCCGAGCACGAGGTGGTCCTCCCCCTGGTGGTCCTCACCGAGCTCGAGGGCAAACGCCACCACCCCGAGCTGGGGTGGGCGGCCCGCCGCAGCCTGCGGTTCCTCGAGGACCTGCGCACCCGCCACGGGTCGCTCACCGAGCCGATGCCGGTGAACGACGAGGGTGGCACCCTGCGCGTGGAGATCAACCACCAGCGCCTCGACCTGCTGCCCGCGGCCATCTCGGGCGACGCCAACGACCATCGCATCCTCGCGGTGGCGGTCGCGCTGCAGCACCAGGGCCGCCAGTGCGTGGTCGTCACCAAGGATCTCCCGCTGCGTCTCAAGGCCGCGGTGGTGGGGCTCGAGGCCGACGAGTACCGCAACGAGCTCGCCACCGACTCCGGCTGGACCGGCTTCGTGGAGCTCGACGTGTGGGGCGGCGCGATCGACGAGCTCTACGAGCAGAAGGTCGTCGACCTCGAGGAGGCACGCGACCTGCCGTGCCACACCGGCCTTGCGCTGCACGCCGGTTCGCAGAGCGCGCTGGCCCGGGTGCACCCCGACAAGCGCGTGCACCTCGTGCGCACCGACCAGTCGATCTTCGACCTGCGGGGCCGCTCCGCCGAGCAGCACCTCGCCGTCGACCTCCTGCTCGACGACAGCATCGGCATCGTGAGCCTCGGTGGCAGCGCGGGCACCGGCAAGAGCGTGCTCGCCCTCGCGGCGGGCCTCGAGTCGGTGCTGGAGCGCCGTACCCACCAGCGCGTGGTGGTGTTCCGCCCGATCTACGCGGTGGGCGGTCAGGACCTCGGCTACCTGCCCGGTTCGGAGACCGAGAAGATGGCGCCGTGGGGCGCGGCGGTCACCGACGCGCTGGAGTCGATGGTGGGGCCGGAGGTGATCGAGGAGGTGCTCGAACCGCGCGCGGCGCAGCGGCGGCCTGGCCGGCGGTCGCCGGCGCGGCGGCCGCGGCGGCGCCGGCGCGCGCGCGCCGGCGAGCAGGCGGGTGATGGTTGAGGTGGCCGTGGTGGAGCCGGCCATCGCGCCTTCATCGTCATCATCCTCGACACGGCAAACCCGCCTTTCGCTCTGCTGGCGTGCCTTTGCCGCATCAACTCGGCAACAACTGGATGCGCCGGGCATCGGTGGTCGCTGGTGGAGACGCTGCCGAGCGTGACCTTGGCCGTGCTGGTGTTGCCGTCACGGGTGTAGGTGATGGTGACGCTGTCGCCGGCGGCGTAGGGCGGATCGCCTGGGAGAGGGCTGCCGCGCCGGCGATGTCGGTGCCGTCGACCTTGGTGATCACATCACCCGCCTGCAGGCCCGCGTCGTCGGCGGGGCTGCCGCTCTGCACGCTCGTGACCTCGGCACCGCTGCCGCTCGTGGGGTCCTGGATGGCCACGCCGAGGAAGCCACCCGAGGTCCGCGACCCGCCGTTCGAGTTGCCGTTCTGGTTCCCGTTGGAGTTGCCGTTCTGGTTCCCGTTCTGGCCGGGGAACTGCGGGAGGTTGGAGTTGCCGTTCGAGTTGCCGTTGGTGTTCCCGTTGCCGTTCTGCATGCCGCCGGGGAAGCCGTTCCCGTTCTGCATACCGCCCGGGAAGTTGGCGCCGGCGTTGTTGCTGTTCGACGACGAGCTCTCGTGGCCGATGGCGTAGCCGATCCCGCCCACGATGAGCATGCCGACGATGGCGATCGCGACGTAGCCCACCCAGCGGGGGATGAAGAAGCCGTTGTGCTGCGCGGGCGCCGCGGCAACGGGGGCGGCGGCGACCGGCGCGGCCACTGTCGGGTCGACGGGTGCGGCAGGCGCCACGGGTTCGACCACCGGGGTGGCCACGGTCTCCGCCTCCGACGCCGCCGGGGCAGCCGGCGCAGCCGCTGCGGTTGCGGCCGGTTCCGGCGCCGGCGCGGGGGCTTCCGGCGGGGGTCTCGGCCACGGGCTCGGGTGGCCAGCGGCCTCGGTGGGCTGGTCGTTCTGGTGCGTCTTCGCTCACGGGTTCCTCCGGTGGGGCGGGATGGGGAGCGCACAGGGATCGTCCTGATGTCCCGCTGAGCATGGTGGCCGAGCGTGGCTGAGAAGTCACTGATAGGGGTGATGGCACCCTGACGACCATCGCCCGTCACCCCGGTCGGGTACGGGCCCGCAGCTGCGAATCGGCGGTGGGCTCGGCCATGATGCACCGATGATCGATCTGGGCCTGCAGGGGAAGCGCGCTGGTGACGGGCGCGGGCGTCGGCATCGGGCAGGGCATCGCCCGGTGGCTCGCGCTCGCCGGGTGCGACGTGATGCTCGTCGACCGCGACGCCGACTGGCTCGCCGAAGGGGAGGCGGCGGTCCGCTCGGCCGTCGGCGATGGGAGCGGCGTACGGGTCGTCGCGGCCGCACTCGACCTCCGCGCGCCGGGCGGCCCGGCCGCGGCGGTGGCCGCCACGGTCGACGCGCTCGGTGGCCTCGACATCGCGGTGAACAACGTGGGGTCGATGGCGGGGCGCATGCCCGCGGAGTTCGTCGACTGCGACGAGGCCTACCTGCGCGACATCGTCGAGCAGAACCTGATGGTCACGATGCTCGGCTGCCACGCGCAGGCCACCGAGATGGTGCGGGCCGGCACGGCCGGCGTGATCGTGAACGTGAGCTCGGGCGAGACCACGCGCCCGTCGTTGCGCATGGCGTCGTACGGCGCGGCGAAGGCGGGGATCAACCACCTCACCAGCACGCTCGCGGTGGAGCTCGCGCCGCACGGCATCCGGGTCGTGGCGGTGGCGCCGGGCACCACGCTGAGTCCCGTCGTGGCCGAGGCGCTGTCCGACGAGCAGGTCGCGCTGCTGCTCGCCGCGCACCCGCTCGGTCGCCTCGGCGAGCCCGACGATCTCGGCCGTCTCGTCGTCGCGCTGGCCTCCGACCTCGGGCGCGCGGTCACCGGCACCCTCGTGTTCGGCGACAACGGCGCGCAGCTCTCCCGCAACCGCCCCGCGCTCTGAGCCGCGCCGAAGGGCCGAGAGGAACGTCATGGCCATCACGATCTACGGCGTCTGCGTGCTCACCTTCATGATGGTGATGTACGCGATGGAACGCCGCGGCCCGGTGTTCATCCTGCTGTTCGCCGTGGGGTGCGCGCTGTCGAGCGTGTACGGCTTCGCGTCGGGCGCGTGGCCGTTCGGCGTGGTCGAGCTGTGCTGGGCCGGTGTCGCGGGGACGCGTTGGCGGGCAGCCCGGGCTGCCGCGACCGGGCTCGACTACAGCGGCGGGTAGCCCGCGCGGCGCGCCACCGCGACGGCGGCGAGCTGCGAGCTCACCTCGAGCTTGCGCAGGATGGCGCGGATGTGGCTCCGGATGGTGCCGAGGGCGACGAACTGCTGCTGCGCGATCGTCTCGGCCGACTGGCCCTCGACGAGCGCGGTGAGCACCTCGCGCTCACGGTTCGAGAGGCGCTCGACCTTGGCCACCGCGTCGGCACGCAGCGCGGCCTGGGCGATGAGCTGGTCGCGCTCCGCGGGCCGCAGCACCGCCTGACCGTCGGTGAGCTCGGTGATCGTGTGGCAGAGCTCCTCGAGCGAGCCGTGCTTGAGGAACACACCGTGCGCGCCCTCGGCGAGCGCCGCGCCCTGGAGGCCTTCGTCGGGGCTGCCGGTGAGCACCATCACGCGGGCGCCGAGCGCAACGAGGGGAGCGACGAGCGGGATGGCGGTGCGACCGTTGCCGAGGTTGAGGTCGAGGAGGACGACGTCGGGCGACATCTCCTTGGTGAGCTCGAGCACCACGGTGTCGTCGAGCGTGGGTGGCACGACCGGTTCGATACCCTCCATGCGCAGGGTCAGGGACAGGCAGTGCGCGAGGACGTCGTGGTCCTCGACGATCAGGACCCGCGCCCGCGGGGCCTCGATCGCGCCTTCCTGGCCGAGCTGGGTGGTCGTCGCGCTCATCGGCGTTCCTCTGTCCTGCCCGTCAGCATCTCGTCGAGCCGTTCCAGGAGTTGGTCGGGGTGGAAGGGCTTGGCGACGAAGCTGGCGTACTCGTCGGATTGAACGGAGTTCGGGATGCTTGCGTGTGCAGAGATTAAGACAACCGGGAGCGTTTGTGTCGACATCTGATGACGCAATTTGGTGAGGACTTGTAATCCGTCCATCCCCGGCAGCCGCACGTCGAGCACTACGGCGTCGATCGCGCCAGGGATTGCGGAATTTTGCCCGATTTGATCGAGAGCATCCTCTCCCGACCCACATTCCTCGGGTCGGTACCCGCCGAGACGCAACGTGAGGAGCAGGGCGCGCCGGTGGTCGGGGTCGTCCTCGACCACGAGCACCCGAGGTGCCCCCGTCACCCGCAGGCCTCGAACCGCAGCACGAACCGGGCGCCCTGGTCGGAGCTCGCCTGGTAGGCGACCGACCCTCCGGCCTGCTCGACCAGCGCCCGGGTGATCGCGAGCCCGAGCCCGGTGCCGTTGGAGCGGTCGCTGCGCGAGAAGGGCTCGAAGAGATCGGGGACGAGATCGTCGGGCACGCCGTCGCCGTCGTCCTCGACCACCACGACGATGGTGCCGTCGCCGTCGCGCTCGGCGCGCACGGTGACGCTCGGCCCGCCGTGCCGGTACGCGTTGGCGAGGAGGTTCACCAGCGCGCGGTTGAGGCGGTCGGGATCGGCCATCACGTACAGGCCGGTGTCGAGCGAACGGACCACGGTGACGCCGTCGGGCGGCAACCGACGCGGCGCGCGCGGTCCACCCCCGCGGCGCCCGCCCCCGACCGCAGCGCCTCGGGGCGGCCGCCCTGCTGCAGGCGCGAGAGGTCGAGCAGGTCGTCGACGAGCGCGTCGAGGTTCGCACCCTGGCGTTCGAGGAGCTCGCAGCACTCCGCGATGTCGGCCTCGCTCATCTCGGCGCGGCGCGAGCCGAGCAGACCGGCGATGGTGCGCAGCGTGGCGAGCGGCGTGCGCAGCTCGTGCGCGGCGTTGGCCACGAAGCGGCTCCGCGCCTCGTCGAGCGCGTGGGCCTGCTCGCGCGCTCGGGACCGCTCGGCCACGCGGCCGATCTGCGTGCCGACGTGGCCGAGCAGCTCGAGCAGCGCGTCGTCGAGCGGGTCGGCGTCGTACGAGAAGAACTCGAGCACGGCGACGATCTCGCCGTCGGCGAACACCGGCAGGGCCACCGCGCTGCGCACTCCCGCGGCTCGCGCCTGGGGTCCGCGTCTCGCCACGAGGTCGCCGACGGGGAACCAGGTGGGCCGACGCTCGACAACTGCGACACCGACGAGGCCCTCGCCGGCTCCGAGGATCGTGTGGGCGGTCGCGGTGACCAGCGCGGTGAAGTCGGCGTCGCGGTCGTGGAAGTGCCAGAGCTCCGAGGGCTCGAGCACGTCGTCGACCGGCATGCGCCGGTACACGTGGGCGAGCGGCCAGCCGGTGTGGGCGCACACTGCGGCGAGCGCGGTGGTGTACGCGGCGTCGGGCTCCTCGGTGGAGTTGGCCGCCTCGGCGACCGCCTGCATGAGGCGCAGGCGCTCGGTCTCCCGGTGCAGCGCGTCCTGGGCCTGGCGCCGCTCGGTGACGTCCTGCACCTGCGCGATGAAGTACCGCGGGGTGCCTTCGCGCGTCCGCACGAGCGCGACGACGATCGCCACCCAGATCACGTGGCCGTCGGCGTGCGTGTAGCGCTTCTCGATCTCGTAGGTGTCGCCCTCGCCGAGGAGCAGCGAGATGGCCTGGAGCACACCGATCTCGCGGTCGTCGGGGTGCGACATGGAGTCGTACAACTGGCCGAGGAGCTCGGCGGACGGGCGCCCGAGCAGCTCCGCCAGTGCGGGGTTCACGTGGAGGATGCGCCCCTCGGGTGACACCAGCGCCTTGCCGATCGCGGCGTGCTCGAACGCCATGCGGAAGAGCTCGGAGGACTCGTGGAGCCGGTCGGGGGTGCCGAGGTCGGTGAGCGGCGTGAGCAGCGTGACCCGGGCGGGGATCCCGTCGACGACCACGGTGTGGCCCTGACCGCTCACCATCAGGGGGACGCCGTCGAGGCGCAGGCAGTCGTAGAGGATGGGTTCGTCCGTCGGCGCGGCCACGATCTGCGCCACGCGGGCGCGGGCCTCCGGGGCCACGAAGTCGAAGATCTTCATCCCGCTCACGTCGGCCGGGTCGGCCACGCCGTACATGTCGGCGAAGGCCTGGTTCACCCCGAGGATCACGCCGTCGCGGTGGAGGGCAGCGCCGACGGGGGAGTCGGCATACGGGGCGAGCACCTCCTCGCCGCTCACGTGGGACCCCTTGTCGGCGTTGTTCGACACTGTCGCTTCCTCGCCTGCCCACTTCTCCGACGGTGGCGCCCCGCCGAAATCGTATCCAGGGGCGCCTCGCCCCCGGTGGTTCTCATGGTCGTCTCATGTCGCCACCGGGAGAATCCGGCGCGCCCGGGTCGGGCCGCCAGCGTCGCCCTCCCGCGCGCCCGACGGTTCCGGCCCGGGCACTTCCGTCGGCCCGGGCACTCCGTCGGTTCCGGCTCAGCTCCGGAGGTTGACGGCCCGGGCCACGGCCACCACGTTGCTGCGGTCGGCGAAGTCGACCGCCACGAGGGTGGGCACACGGTCGCGCACCCGCTGGCAAGTGGAGGTGCGCGACGCGAGGAGGCGGTTGGCCGCTTCGGCGTGACTCCGCACCGGCGGGGTGACCCAGTGGTTCAGCTGGAACACCGGCGACCCCGGGACGCCGCGGTTGTCGCGACACGACGCGGCGCCGCGGAGCTGGTTCGCGGTGAGGAACGTGAACGGCGTCTCCTCCACCAGGCCGGTGAACGCGTTCGGCAGCTGCGGACCGCCGTCGCCGTTCTCGAGCGACACGAGCAGTCGGGTGCCGGCGTCGATCATCTGCCCGAGGGTCGGCAGCGGTTGGCCGAGGGTGAAGGTCGCGAGCTCCGAGCCGAGGCCGGCGGCGTCGAACTGCGCGCGCAGGCGATCCGGCGGCACGTAGTCCTGGATGACGATCTGCAGGACCTCGCGGGGATGGGCGTCGAGGAACTGCCGCACGACGGCGAGCTCGTCGGCCATCGTCACGTACCCGAGCTCGCAGAACGTGTGACACAGGTACACGTCGGTGGGGGTGGTGAGCTGCTGTTGCTCACGGCCGAGCTGGTCGTTGAGCCGCTTGCCCAGCGCGAGCAGCGTCGGCGACATGTCCTGCTGGGCCTCCGTGAGCGGCCCGGTGAACACGGTGAACACGCGGTTGCCGGTGGGGATGCCGAGGTACGCGTCGATCTGGAAGCCGCGGATGCCGTGGTCGAGCTGCCAGCTCATCGGCCGGCCCTGGTTCGGCCCGCGGAAGTGGTCGGCGGGTGACGACATCGAGTTGTGCGACGTGGGGAACGCGACGTCGCCCGCGGTGCGGTTGCAGAGGATCGCGAGCCCGTTGCACCGCCGCGCCGATGTCTGGGCCCCGACCGGGCCGGGTGTCGCGATCGTGATCGTGCCGACCGCCACGGACACGAGCAGGAGCGCCACGAGGCGACGCGGGGAGCACATCGGGGCACAGTACGCTCCGCAGTCGATGAGCTCTCGTCGGGTAGTCCGCATCCCGCTGTTCGCCCTCCTCCTCGTGCTGGTGCTCGGTGGCGCGCTCGCTGCCTGTTCCGACGACGGCAACGACAAGGGTTCCACGACCAGCTCCGGGCAGGCCGACATCACCGGCGTGCAGTGGACGCTCGACAAGATCACCCCCGACGGTCCGTCGCTGGGAAGCGTCGTCGTCACCGCCCAGTTCGCCGACGGCCGGATGAGCGGCGACAGCGGGTGCAACCGCTACACCGCGTCGTACACCGCGAAGCCCTCCACCGGCTCGATGAAGATCGGCCCGGTGGCCGGCACGCGCATCGCGTGCGAGGGCGCGGCGAACGACGTGGAGCAGGCCTACCTCGCCGCGCTCGACAAGGTGCAGCAGTACCGCGCCACCAGCGACTCGCTGCGCCTGCTCGACGCCGGCGGCAAGGTGCTCTTGCAGTACTCCGCGACCGACGGCGCGCAGGCCCTCCAGGGCGACTGGGAGGTCACCAGCTTCTACACCGGCAGCGCGCTCTCGTCGCCGGTGGCGGGCTCCACGCTGACCGCGAAGTTCGACGGCAAGCAGATCAGCGGCGACGCCGGGTGCAACACGTTCAGCGGCTCGTACACGATCGACGGCGAGAACATCACGATCGGCACGCTCGCGTCCACCACGCGGGCGTGCGCCGACCCCGCGGTCGACGCGCAGGAGGCGCAGTACCTGCAGGCCCTCTCGCTGGCGAAGACCTTCGCGGTGAGTGGCGACCGGCTCGACCTCTTCCGTGAGGGCGGCACCTTCGCCGCCAGCTTCCAGAAGAAGTAGCGCCCCCTCAGATCCCGGGCGTCGCCTGCACGCGCCCGTCACGCACCGCGTCGACCAGGCACTGGTGATCGTGCTCGGTGGTGCGCACGTACGCCTGCGCGTACTCGAGCACCGCGCGGTCGAACGTGTCCTTGCCGCCGAGGTAGCCGCTGATCGCCACCGGGTCACCCGTGCGCGCGTGGGCGCGGGCGAGCGCCCACCCGCACAGCGCGCCGTGGTACGTGAGGTTGCGCGCGTTCATGACAGTGAGATCGGAGCGGCCCTTGAGGTCCCACAGCTGGCGCACGTAGTAGGTGCGACCGCTGATCTCGTGTTCGCACCACCCGAGGAAGATGTCGGTGGCGCCCTGGCACAGCCGCTGCCCGGCGACGACACGTCGGCCCGGGTGGTCGAGGGTCGATGCGCCCACGTAGCGCTCCAGCACCGACGGCTGGGCCTCCTTCACCTGGAGGATCAGGCGGTCCTCGTCGCGATCCGACGCGGCCATGAGCGCGATCCAGCAGTGCGTGCCGACGCTGCCCACACCGCCGACGCGGTGGGCCACGTCGACCAGCTCGTACTTGTCGACGAGCACCCGGCGGTCGTCGCGGAGCGACTCGTGGTAGTCGTCGAGCATGTGCTGCACGCTGTCGAGCGAGTGGCCGAGGTCCGACATGTGCACGACGAGCGGCGGGTTGTCGACGAAGTGCGGGTGGTCGTCGTGCGTGTAGCGCGCCACCGCCTTGCGCTGGTCCTTGCGTGAGGCCTTCGCGGCGTCGCGCTGCACGCGTTCGCGGTCGCGCGGGTCGAAGTGGCGGATCACGTCTTCGAGCGCGGTGTGGTCGTACCAGAGGTCGAGCGTGGACATGCGCGCGTAGCCACGCATCCGCTCGCGGTAGGAGCGCAACGTGGTGAGCACCGCGTCGTCGCACTTCTTCGGTGACAGGCCGTTCTGCCGTGCGACGAGGTGCAGGCTCGCGGCCAGACGCTTCACGTCCCACTCGAAGGGCCCGGGCAACGTCTCGTCGAAGTCGTTGATCGAGAACACCACGTTGCGCTCGGGCGTGGCGAACTTGCCGAAGTTGCGGATGTGCGCGTCGCCGCACAGCTGCACGTGAAGCCCGCTCGCGGGCGTGGGCGCAAGGTCGTGGGCCTGCACCAGCGCGGCGCCGCGCAGGAAGCCGAACGGGTTGTCGGCCATGCGCCCATGGCGGATCGGGATCAGGTCGTCCTGCCGCGTGGCCGCCTGCTCCTCGAGGAACGCGATCGGGTCGCGGGTCTCCGGTGACGGTCCCGGGTCTGCGTGGCTCTCGAGCGGTGCCGTGGTGCGCAGCGCGCGTCCGCGTTCCCGGCGTTCGGCGATCGTCATAGGGTGCACGCCGGCAGGGTAACGGCCGGCGACCACAGGGGAACGCGACCACATGACCGAGCGGCAGGCCACCGAGGCGACCCGTGAGCGCATCGAGGCCTTCGCGGCCACGCTGCCCACCCACGACACCCAGGATTTCGACGACGCGACGCACGGGTTCGTCGGCCGGTCGGCGCAACGGCAGGTCACCGCGGCGGACGGCCGCGTCGTGTGGGACCTCGACGCCTACGAGTTCCTGCGCGGCGCCGAGGCCCCCGGTACCGCCAACCCGAGCCTGTGGCGCCAGGGTCAGCTCCTGATCGAGGACGGCCTCTTCGAGGTGGTCCCGGGCATCTACCAACTGCGCGGGTTCGACCTGTCGGTCATGAGCGTCATCGAGGGCGACACCGGCGTGATCGTCGTCGACCCGCTCATCAGCGAGGAGACCGCGGCCGCCGCGTTCGCGCTGTACACCGAGCACCGCGGTGTGCGGCCGGTGAAGGCGATGATCTACACGCACTCGCACGCCGACCACTTCGGCGGGGTGAAGGGCATCATCACCGAGGAGCAGGTGGCCGCGGGGGAGTGCGCGGTGATCGCGCCCGAGGGCTTCATGCACCACGCGATCGCAGAGAACGTCTACGCCGGCACCGCGATGACGCGGCGCGCAGGCTACATGTACGGCGCCGCGCTCGAGCGGGGCCCAGCCGGCCAGATCGGTGCCGGCCTCGGCCAGACGACGTCCACGGGGACGGTGAGCCTCATCCCGCCCACGATCGACATCAAGGAGACTGGCGAGCGGCTCACGATCGACGGCGTGGAGATCGAGTTCCAGGTGACTCCCGGCACCGAGGCGCCGGCGGAGATGAACTTCTACTTCCCGGGGTTCAGGGCGCTGTGCACGGCGGAGAACACGTCACACACGCTCCACAACATCCTCACCATCCGCGGCGCGCTCGTGCGCGACCCCCACGCGTGGGCGCACTACCTGAGCGAGACCATCGCGCTGTGGGGTGCCGACCTCGACGTCGTGTTCGCGTCGCACCACTGGCCCACCTGGGGGCGCGAGCGTGCGGTCGAGTTCCTCGCGATGCAGCGCGACATGTACCTCTACCTGCACGACCAGACGCTGCGGCTGCTCAACCAGGGCTTCACCGGCCCCGAGATCGCCGAGATGTTGGAGACGCCGCCCGCGCTCGACGCGCAGTGGCACACGCACGGGTACTACGGATCGGTGAGCCACAACGTGAAGGCGGTGTACCAGCGCTACATGGGCTGGTACGACGCCAACCCCGCGAACCTGTGGCCGCACCCGCCCGAGGCGGTGGCGCCGCGCTACGTCGCGGCGATGGGTGGGCGCGACGGCGCGCTCGCGGTGGCGCGGCAGGCGTGGGACGACGGCGACTACCGCTGGTGCGCCGAGGTGGGCAAGCACCTCGTGTTCGCGAACGAGAACGACGCCGAGGCGCGTGCGTTGCTCGCCGACGCGCTCGAACAGCTGGGCTTCGGGTCCGAGAACGGCACCTGGCGCAACGCGTACCTCGCCGGTGCGACCGAGTTGCGCTCCGGGAACTTCGGCACGCCGGTGAGCACCGCCGCGGGCGACATCGTGCGCGCGCTCACGGTGCAGCAGGTGTTCGACACCATCGCGATCCGCGTCGACGGGCCACGCGCGTGGGACGAGCACCTCGTCATTGCGTGGAAGATCACCGACGAGGACTTCACCTACCTCACCGAGCTGCGCAACGGTGTGCTCAACCACCGCACGGTGGCGGCTGCGCCCGAGGGTGCGACCACGTTCACGCTCACGCGGCTCGCGCTGATCGGCCTGGTGACCGGGGCCCTCGATCCCGCGACTGCGTTGGGCGACGGCACCGTGGTCGTCGACGGCGACGTCGGCGTGCTCGGCCGGCTCATCGCGGTGCTGTCGGAGCCCGACCCCGACTTCGACATCGTCCTGCCCTAGACCGCCATTCGTCCCGAGAACTCGGAACGCGTGTCGATCGACCACCGCCAGCGGGCGTCGAGCGTCACATGCTCGGACCGGAACGGTTCAGCTGAACCGCTTCGGCACCACGCCGAACGGCGGTGTGGCTACAGGTAGCCGTCGGCGATGAGCTTCTTGGTCGCCCAGCTGCCCCAGATGGGCGGCAGGTACGTGGTGAACAAGCGGTGGGTGATCACCGCCGCGGTCGCGAGCTCGGGGGGCACGCCGAACGCGGTGAGTCCGGCGATCAGCGCCGCCTCCTGGATGCCCATGCCGCCCGGCACCGGTGTGAGGTTGGCGAGGAACGACGCCGACGCGTTCACGAAGACGATCTCCATGAACGGCAGGCTGCTCCCGTACGCGAGCACGCAGAACATGAGGCAGAAGCAGTAGAGGAACTGCGCGGCGAAGCTGCCGCCGAGCACGTACACGAGCTGGCGCGGCGTGGTGAGGATGCCCCAGAAGTTCCTCAGCGCGCCGACCACCTGCGGCCACACCTTCTCGCGCACGGCGCGGCGCAACTTCGGGATGGCGAGCACGATGCCCACCAGCACGGCGCCGATCGCGACCACGAAGAGGATGAGACGACCATCGCCGTCGTCGGGGCCGGCGATGTCGCCGAGGCGGATCTCCTGGCCGACGACGAGGGCGGACACGATGAACAACGTGAACTGCGCGACCGTGCCCGAGATGCCGGCGAGCACGCCTGAGCTGGTGGCGACACCCACCTCCACACCCTGCTTCTGCAGGAAGCGGATGTTCATCACCGTCGACGACACGCTCGTGGCCGCGACCATGTTGGCGAACGAGATCGCCATCTGGAGCATGGTGGCGGGCACGAGCGGGATCGCGTCGGGCACCGACCCGAGCGTGACCAGCGCGAAGGCGACCGCGGTGGAGGTCGACGCGGTGAACCCGAGCGCGGCCCACGGGAGCTGCGCGGTCTTCAACGTGGCCCACAGGTCGCTCAGGCTGCCGACCTGCGCCAGGATCACCCACAGGGCGAAGGCGAACGCCACGAACATCACGATGTTCAGCGGCTTGACCCGGCGGAGCTCGATCGCCTTCTCGGGCGCGCGGTCGGTGCGCTCGGTGATCTCGGTGGTGAGGGTCTCGAGCAGGTCCTTCTGCTTGCGCAGCGCGCTCCGTTGCGCGGCGGTGAGCGCGGGCTTGCCGAGCAGGGGGAGCGCGGCGCTCACGACGTCGGGGCCGGCCACCTCGAGGGCGACCTGCACGCTCGTGGTGGCGTCGGTGGCGAGCGCGCCGGTCACGAGCAGCTGGGCGACGTCGGTGTCGAGGCGCATCTGGCTCGCGGAGATCGACGCAACCGAGAAGTCGTGCACCACGACTGCTCCGTCGGGGCTCACGCCGAGATGCTCGTCGTCGAGCGCGCCGTGGGCGAGACGGGCGCGCCGCATCGCTCCCAACTCCACCCACACGGCGCGCAGGTCGTCGGCGGTGTGCAGCGGGGTCAACGCGGGCACGCGCGTGACCAGGACCGCGGCCGAAGGCCCGGCGACCCCCACGGCGACGAGGTCGGGGACGGTCGCGCCCGCGTCGCGCGCCCGGAGCATGCAGAGCGCCTCGTGCTCGACCTGTTGCAGCCGGGTGAAGGTGAGGGTCGGGCCCGAGTCCTTGTAGGCGATCGTGCGCCAGGTCTTCGCCGCGAAGCGGGTCTCGGCCGCGTCGCGGCCGTACACGCGCACGGGGAGCACCTCGCCGCCGACGGCGGTGGCGAGCATGCGCGAGAAGCCGCGGGTCTGCTCAGGTGCGAGCGCCACCTCGCTCACCGGCACGCCGAGCTCGTCGAGCGCGACTGCCACCTGGCGGGTGGTGGGCCGCCCCGCCGGGGAGCCGACGATCAGGTGGAGCGCCGCCGCACTGGCCCACGCGATCACCAGGCCGGCGAACACCGCGTTGGTCGAGCCGAGCTGCCGGTAGAGGGCACCGAGCACGAGCAGCGTGAACAGCAGCGTGCCGCAACGGCGCAGCGGCCGGCTGAGGAAGGGCGCGGCGGCGAGGAGCACGGCTCCCAGGACCGCCAGGTGCACGGTGGGGTAGCGCCCGGCGTGCGAGTTGTCGACCGCCGCCTTCAGCGCGTCGCCGACGGAGTCGCCGCCGACGAGGAACGCGGTGCCGCGCGCGACCACCCAGGCGAGCACCCCGGCCCCGGCGAGGGCGATGGCGAGGCGCCAGCGCCGCAGCAGGAGCGCGGCGACGGTGACGAGGGTGACGCCCCACAGGGTGCCGAGTGCGAGCAGGGAGCGGAACACCCCCTCGAGCCCCGTCGGGAGGTCGGCGAAGAACCGCGCGATGTCGCGTTCGACGGGGTGCGCGGCACCGACGTGACGCGCACTCGCGACGAGCGCCACGACGGCGAGGGCGAGCTTGACCCAGTCGGTGAGGAGCCGGCGGTAGGGACGCTCGTCGGCGCGGCCGAACGCGCGGCGCGCGGCCCGGTGCTGCGGGCGGTCCGAAGCGATGTCGTGCGTGCCCATCCCCACTGCGTGGGGACGCTACCCGAGTCCTACTCGCGGCGGAGGGCGTCGCGGCGCGCGAGGAACTCGGCCTCGTCGATCTCGCCGCGGGCGAACCGCTCCGCGAGGATCTGCTCCGCAGGGCTGGTCGTCGGCACCGTGGCCGTCGCGGCTGCGGCGTCGCGCCGTCGACTGCGGCTCGCGGCGACGAGCAGCGCGATGCCGCCGACCGCCGCGAGGATGACGATCACCCAGAGCAGCCAGTGGACGTGACCGTGACCCGCGTGGTCGCCGAAGCGATCGAAGCCACGATCCATCCCGCCGCCGAACCGGTCGCGGTGATGGAGTCGCGCGGCCCGCAGCACGCCGAGAGCGGCGACGACGAGCAGGAGCACACCGCAGGTGACGGCCGCCCAGTGGGGATGTGCCAGCCGCGTCGTTCGGGGGTGGGGGTGGGGGTGGGGCAACTGCGGTCATGTGGGCCTCCGGGGTCCGAGGCGACCAATATCGCGCCTGGACATGAGAGAACGCGGAAGGGACCGTGATGACCGACCTGGCCCGGCTCCAGGAGCTGATGGAGGACACGTACGGCGCACGCGACCGTGCCCGGGGTGTGCCCGCGACCGTCGCCTGGCTCGCCGAGGAGATCGGCGAGCTGGCCAAGGCCGCCCGCAAGGGCACGCGGAGGAGCAACTCCACGAGCTCGGCGACTGCCTCGCCTGGCTGGCGTCGCTGGCGAACCAGCTCGACCTCTCGATGGACCACGCGTTGCGCGCACGCCAACGGCCGCCCGCGCTGCGGGGCCGTGCCCTGCGCCTGTCCGTAGCGCCGGGTCTCAGCGGGGAGTGACGCGCACCGGGAGGTGCTTGAGTCCGCCCACGAAGTTGGAGCGCACCCGTGACGCCTCGCCGGTCTGCTCGATGTCGGCGAACGCGCTGATCATCTCCTCGAACTCCACCCGGAGGATGAGCCGCGCCAGGTGGGCGCCGAGGCAGAAGTGCTCGCCGAAGCTGAAGCCGACGTGCGGGTTGGGGGAGCGGCGGATGTCGAACACGTCGGGGCGGTCGAAGACGGCCTCGTCGCGGTTGCACGACCCGCCCCAGATCACGATGCGCTCGCCGGCGGTCATCTGCTGACCGCCGACCTCGACGTCGGTGACGACGGTGCGCATCTCCGACATCACCGGGCTCGCCCAGCGCACGAACTCGTCGGCCGCGGTCGCGAGCAGCGACGGGTCGTCCCACAGCGCGCGCATCTGGTCGCGGTCGTTGAGCAACGGCAGCAGTGCGCCCGCGGAGGCCGCGGCGCGTGGTGTCGAGACCACCCGCGAGCAGCAGCCCGGCCTCGGCGACGACCTGCTCCCACCGCAGCGGCTCGTCGTCGATACGGCCCTTGATGAACGCGCTGATCATGTCGTCGCCGGGGTCCTCGAGCCGTTCGAGCACGAGGCCGGCGAAGTAGCCGAACACCTCCTGCCCGGCGGCCGCGGCGGCGCCGGCGTCGTCACCCGCGAGCTCGGGGTCGTTGTGCGTGATCGTCTTGTGCTCGAGCTCGGCGAGACGGTCCCACTCGCTCTCGGGCACGTCGAGGAGCGCGAACGTGACCTGCGCGGGGATGCGGTGCGCGATGTCGTTGACGAAGTCGATGTCGCGCTTCTCCGCAGCCTCGGCGATCACCGTGCGGGCGAAGCCGCGCACCATCTCCTCGAGCTCCGCGACGGTGCGTGGCGTGAAACGCCGGGCGACGATCTTGCGCAGCGGGGTGTGACGCGGCGGGTCGGTGTGGATCATCGGGTGGATGCCCATCTCCTCCGCCGGGTTGGCCTGGGAGAGGAGCATGTCGTCGCGCACGCGGATGCCGGCGGCCTGCGAGCTGAAGCCGTGGGCGTCGGCGAAGATCCGCCGGGCGTTGTCCTGGGTGGTGATGGCCCAGAACGGCTCGCCGCCGGGGCGGTCGTGCCACCACACGGGCGCCTCGCGGCGCAGGAGCTTGTAGGCGGCGTGCGGGTCGCCGAACTCGAACATGTCGAGATCCCAGAAGTTGATCTCGTCGATGGTCTGGGGGATGCGCGTCATGGTGGGAAGAGTAACGAGTTTTCAGAACGCGACGGGAAGGTGGGCGAGGCCCCAGATGGCGGAGCCGTCCTTCCACTCCACCTCGTCGTCGGGGACGGCCAGGCGCAGGTCGGGGAAGCGGGCGAGCAACGAAGTGAGCGCGACCTGCATCTCGAGCCGGGCGAGGTGCGCCCCGATGCAGAAGTGCGCGCCGTGGCCGAAGCCGAAGTGCACGATGTTCTCCCGCGTGATGTCGAGGGTGTTCGGGTCGGCGAACACCTCGGGGTCGCGGTTGGCCGCACCCGGTGACGCCATGATCGCCTCACCGGCGCGGATCGTGACGCCGCTCAGCTCCACGTCCTCTGTCGCGATCTGGGCCAGGCTGGTGCCCGAGCTCAGCGTGACGAGGCGCATCATCTCCTCGATCGCGTTGGGCACGAGGTCGGGCTGCGCGCGCAGCAGCGCGAGCTGGTCGGGGTTGCGGAACAACACCAGCACGAACTTCGTGAGCTGGCTGGCGGTCGTCTCGTACCCGGCGACGAGCAGCGCCAGTGCGAGCGACACGAGCTCGCCCTCCGTCATGCGGTCACCGTCCTCGTCGCGCGCGGCGACGAGCCCCGCGAGCAGGTCGTCGGTGGGAACCTCACGCCGCTGCGCGATGAGCTCGGCGAGGTAGCCGGTGATCGCGATGTGCGCGTTGATGAGCTCCTCGATCGAGAAGCCGCTCGTGGTCATGAACGTGTCGGCCCACCCGCGGAACCTCTCTCGGTCCTCGTAGGGCACACCGAGCAGATCGGTGATGATCGTGATCGGCAGCGGGAGCGCGAGGTCTTCCACCAGGTCGGCGGGGGAGCCCTTGCGCTCGATGTCGTCGAGCAGGCCGTCGACCACCTCCTGGATGCGCGGCCGCAACTCGGCCACGCGCCGCGCGGTGAACGCCATGCTCACGAGGCGCCGGATGCGCGTGTGGTTGGGCGGGTCCATCGCGAGGATGGAGTCCTCCAACGGCAGCATCTCGGTGGTGCGGGCGACGTCGGCGCCGAGCGTGGCCGACCGGCTGAAGCCGGCACCACCGAGCACGTGGCGCACGTTGTCGTACTTCGTGACCATCCAGCACGGCTCGCCGTGCGGGAGCTGCACGCGTGCGACCGGCTCGTGTTCGAGCAGGTCGAGCAGCACCGGGTCGGGATCGAGGGACTGCTGATCGGTGGACGGGAAGCGGTGGATCGTGCGTTCCGATTCGCTCATCACAGACCTCTACTGGCCGCCGTTGGGGAAGCGGTTGACGTTCTGCCAGAAGTCGGGGACCTCGTCCTCGCCGAGGAACGTGTCGAGGTTGCGCACCTCCGGCGGCAGGTTGCCGTTCTCGTCGGTGAAGCCGTACTCACGCGCGAGACGGCTCCCGAAGAAGCAACCCCCGCGCGCTCCTTCACCTTCGGGTCGGTGGCCAGCGCCGCCACCGAGCGGCCGGGGAAGCGCGGCGTCTCACCCATCGAGAGGTCGAGGCCGAACATGTCGAGGCGGCCATCCTCCAGCACAGTGGCCTGGCTCATGATCCGCTCGGTGAGCACGAGGCCCGGCCACAGCGACACGACGGTGATGTTCGTGCCCGCCAGCTCGAGCGCCGCGTCCCGCGTGAACTTGTCGATGCCCGCCTTCCCGATGCAGTACGGCGACGAGAGGATGTAGTCGACCGAGCCGTGCGACGAGATGTTCACGATCAGGCCCTCGTTGCGCGGCAGCATCTGGCGCACCGCGAACGTGGTCGCGACGTAGGCCGAGCGGGGGCCGATGTCGAGGCAGGCGTCGAGGTTCGAGAACGGGATCTCCCAGAACGGCACGCCCACCATCGACGAGAAGTCGGGCGACGCGTTGTTCACGAGGATGTCGAGCGCCCCGTGCTCCTTGCCGATGCGCTCGAACAGCGCCTCCACCTGCGCGTCGTCGCCGTGGTCGCACTGCACCGGGATGCCCTTGCCGCCCGCCTCGTCGATCTCGCGGGCGGTCTGGAGCAGGCCGGGTGTCTCCTCCGTCTGCTCGACGGTGCGCGCGGTCACGTAGACGGTCGCGCCGCTGTAGCCGAGCTCGAGCGCGATGCCCTTGCCGATGCCCTTGCTCGCGCCGGTGACCAGCGCCACCTTGCCGGTGAGGTCGTACATGGAGCTCCCCCTTAGTGTATTTTGTGTATGGCTATCACGGAAAGGTGGGGGGTGACAAGCGGATGAGCGAAGCGGCACGGGTGCCCGACAACCCGTCGGAGGTCGGCGGGCCGGCGGCACGACGACGTGGACGACCGCCCCGCGTGTCGCGCGAGCAACTCGTCGATGCCGCCATCGCCGTGATGCGCGACGGGCCCGATGAGCCGTTGACGATCGCACGCGTCGCCGAGCAGGCGGGGGTCAGCCCGATGGCGTTGTACCGCCACTTCCGGGACCGCGACGAGCTCGTCGACGAGGTCGTCATGCAGCTCTTCGAGGCGCGCAACGCCAACGTGCCCGTCGACGGCCCGTGGCAGGAGCAACTGCGTGCCTGGGTGATCTCCGGCGTCGAGCACCTGGTGCCGTGTTCGCAGGTGGTCGGCATCGTGCTCACCGGTGGCACCCGGGGCTGGTTGTTCGCGGCCGCCACGCTGTCGCGCATCCTCGAGCTCGCCGGGTGTGACGACGACCAGATCGCCGAGCTGCAGACCTGGATCGCCCTGTCCGTCGGCGGCTACGTGATGGCCGAGGCGGCGCGGCGCAAGGGCCCCAACACGTCCGAGACGTACGACGCGCTGGCGCGCCTGGCGCCCGACGACGCCGCCCGGCTCGAACGGTTGATGCCGCGCATCGACCAGGCGTTCGACCACATGCACGATCGGTTCGCGGCGCGGATCATCCGCGCCGTCGAAGAGGAAACCAACCCAGGGGGGAAGCAATGAGGGGACTCGCAGGCAAGGTCGCAGTGGTGGCCGGAGGTGGCTCGGGCATCGGCGCGGCATCTGCGGTGCGACTCGGTGAGGAAGGTGCGCAGGTGCTCGTCGGCGATCTCGTCGGCGACAACGCAGCCCAGATCGCCGAGCAGATCCGGGCGCAGGCGGCACGGCCGTCTCCGGCCGAGTTCGACATCGCCGACGACGACAGCGTGCCGAGCTGTGCGCGCGTGCGGTTGCCGAGTTCGGTGGTCTCGACTGCATGCACGCCAACGCCGCCGACATGGCGGTGATCCTGGAGGACTCCAACGTGGTCGACGTCGACCTCGCGGTGTTCGACCGCACCATCGACGTGAACCTGCGCGGTCACATGCTGTGCACCCGTCACGCGATCCCGCTCATGCTGGAGCGCGGTGGCGGCGCGCTCGTCTACACGAGCTCGGCGGCGAGCCACGTGGGTGAGCCCGAGCGACCGTCGTACGGCATGTCGAAGAGCGGCATCAACGCGCTGATGCGCCACGTCGCGAGCGGCTGGGGACGTCAGGGGATCCGCGCCAACTGTGTGGCGCCCGGCATGGTGCTCACCAAGACGCTGCGCGACAACTCCGACCCGGCGTTTCAGGAGTTCGCACTGAGCCTGGCCAAGTCGCACCGCCTCGGCGAGCCCGAGGACATCGCGGCCGCAGTTGCGTTCCTGCTGTCGGAGGACGCGAGCTGGGTGAACGGGCAGGTCTTCAGCGTCGACGGCGGCACCACCACCCGCGCCTGACGGGCGCGGGTGGACCGCGCCCGAAGTCACATCGCGCGCGTGTTTGTGTGACGCCTGTCCGAATCGGGGCCTCTTCGTCAAGCCTTTCGCGACCCCTGCCGAAAACGATCACAACACCAGATCGACGCACATGGGGCGGGTCGTGAAGGGGTCGAGAGAACCATGGGGCTGAGCTTCAAGAAGAAGAGTGCAGACGGGGCGGGCGCGGAGGCGCACGAGCACGTCGACCACGGCCGTCGCCCGGCGAGCAAGCCCGGGTGGCGTGACCGCCGCCGGGCCGCGAGACGCGACGCCGGGTGGATGAGCACGTACACGCTGGCGAACGAGGACGAGCCGTGGGCCGTCGCGCTCGCCGACAACGTGCCGTGCGTCGTGCACGACCTGAGCATCACGGGGGCGGGCCTCGAGCTCGCCCGCGCCGAAGTGACCCTCGACGACCACCTGCTGCTCGACCTGCAACTGGGCAGCGCGCGCAAGGCGAGCATCCAGCTCACCGGCGCGGTGCGCCACATGACGCCGACCGACTCGGGGTGCGTGCGCGTGGGCGTGGAGTTCGTCGCGATGGGAACCCTGGAGCGCGCGCTGCTGCAGCGGCTGCTCGACGACCTGAAGCGGCGCAAGGACCCGATCGTGGCGCCGTCGGGGCCGATCGAGATCTACGAGACCGTCGACGGCACGACCGACCTGTCGACGCTGCCCGACCCGTTCAGTGCGATGGCGAGCTGACTGGCCGAGGCCGTTCCGGGGTACCCTCACGCCCGTGAGGAACCGCGCCTACACCGTCAACCTCCGCAAGCGCGTCACCGAGCCGCGGGGCGAGAACGCCATCCCGGGCACCGAGTGGATGTGGGCGTGCACCTGCCGCCGGCGCGGGCAGTGGACGGCGTCGAAGACCGCCGCGCAGACGCACGGCACCCGGCACCTCAAGTCGCACCAGGCGAGCCCGAAGCTCGGCCTCTAGCCGTCTGACCGCGTTTTCAGGTCCCCGTTTCTTAGGATCGGGGGCAATGGACGACGAACATCGGGCTGACGCCGCGCGCTTCGGGCGGCGTTCCTTCCTTGCCGCGGCCGGGCTCGCGGCGGCGGCCGTCGTCGTGTCCGCGTGTGGTGGCGACGACTCGTCGGCCACGGGAACGTCGACCACCGGGGGCACGGGCACCAGCATCCCGCCCACCACGCCGGCGACCACGCCTGTCACCCAGGCCACGCAGACCACCCAGGCGAGCGGGCCGGCCAAGTTCGTGTCCAGCGGCCCCACCGGCACCAAGCAGGTCGCCCTCACGTTCCACACCGACGGCGATCTCGGCCTCGCGCAGCAACTGCTCGACGCACTCGCGGCGGGCAAGGCGAAGGGGACGATGTTCATCGTCGGATCGTGGCTGGCGGCCAACCAGTCGTGGGCGAAGCACATCCAGGATGCCGGCCACGAGCTGGCCAACCACACCTACAACCACCTGAGCTTCGAGACACTGTCGTCGCAGCAGAAGCTCGACGAGATCGAGCGGTGTCGTGACCTGCTCGTGCAGCTCACCGGCACCGGCGGCACGTTCTTCCGGCCGTCGGGCACCGACGACGGCGTCACGTCACCGTCGGCCGACACCCTCGACGCGGCGGGCACTGCGGAGTACCGCTACGTGCTCGGGTACGACGTCGACCCGCTCGACTACCAGAACCCGGGCAGCGACGCGGTGGCGTCACGCGTGCTCGACAAGGTGAAGGCCGGCTCGATCGTGAGCCTGCACTTCAACCACCCGGGGACGATCGCGGCGTTGCCGACGATCCTCAGCGGGCTCCAGCAGCGCGGGCTCGAGCCCGTCACCGCATCGACGCTGCTCGCGATCCCGTAGCCCACGCGTCGTCGAGGGCGGCGCGCACGTCGGCGAGGAACTGCGGCCGTTCGTCGCGTGGCATGCGGAGCAGGATCTCCACCTCGTAGGGGCCGCCGTAGGCGGCGTCGTCGAGGGCGCGCAGCAGGCGGGGGAGCGGGACGTCGCCGGTGCCGGGCCGGTCGCGCTCGTAGCGCAGTCCGTCGAGCGCCGTCCACGGCACGTCGGTGAGCTGCACGATTCCGATCTGGTCGACACACGTCGTCAGGTCGTCGAGCAAATGGCGGTCCCACCAGAGATGGCCGACGTCGAGGGCCACGCCGACGCCGGGGAGGCCGTCGATCAACTCGGCGGCGTGGGCCAACGTGTGCACGTAGTTCCACGCGCGCAGGATCGGGTGCATCGGTTCGAGGAGGAGGCGGGTACCGCGTGCCGCCGCGAGCTCACCGAGGGCTGCGAGCCGGGCGCGTACGGCCGCGTCGGCGGCGCGCACGCTGCGGTCGTCAATCGGCCCGGTGCCCACCAGGCAGCCAGCGGCGCCGAGCGTGGCGGCGGCGTCGAGCGCGGCGACGTAGGTGGAGCGCGTCTCGTCCGGGTCGACGAGGAGGTCGGGCAGGCCCTGGATGCCTGACGCGTCGAGCCCTGCCTCGGTGAGGATCTCACCGGTCGCCTCGACACCCTGCGCCAGCAACGAGTCGAGCGTGAGCCCGAGCGCCGCGAACCCGGCGCCGGCCGCGAGGCGTGCGTCGGTCGCGACGTCGCCGCCGCGGGTGGTGCCCTGCTCGACGGCCCATGCCGGCGCACTCATCGCCGGATCGTAACCATGCCCCGGTTCGGGGCGCGTCGCCGGCTTCCGCTCAGACGAGCTGGGCGGAGGTGGTTCGCAGCGTGTCGAGGACCTCGAAGTACTCGGGGGTGAGGTCGGCGAACTCGACGCCGAGCAGCACGCCGCCACGGTGCGAGCGGGCCCGGTGCCGGATGACGCCGCGCAGCTCGAAGGTGTCCTGACCGGCGAGGTCGAAGCGCACCTCGATCTCGCCGAGGAGGTACTCGTCGCCGGTGAGGTCGTTGGCCTCGATGGCGACACCGCCGCGGCCCATGTTCACCGCCCGGCAGGCCTGCCAGTCCTGGCTGGGGTGCAGGCGGTAGCCCGCAGCCCAGTCGACGGTGTGCCGTTCGTGTTCACGTCGTTCCATGTTCGTTGCTCCCATGATGTGACCCCTGCCCGGGTCGCAGTCCGCTCAGGGAGTTTCGGCAGGTCCCGCGGGACCGCTGAAGCCCAAATTTGGGGTCATCGCGCCGGCGATACCCTCGGGGGATGTCCCGTTTGGTGCCCCCTGAGGTGGTCGAACCCGTGGTGCGGGGCCTCCTGGGGGCCGTCGACGTCGACGGCGGCCCGACGGCCGAGCAGTTGGCGGTGCTGCGGGCGATCACCACCCACCTGTGGGCCCGACCCGACCTCGTGGTGGTCCGCAACTTCGTGGTGGACGGGCGGACGAGTGCGGCGGCCGACTTCGACCGCTTCCTCGCGGCGAGCGTGGCGTCCCGCCACGAACCCGGATTGTCGGCGGTCCCGCCCGACGCGCCCGAACCCGAGCTCGCGGCCCGTGTGCGCGCCTTCACCGAGCTTCCCGCCGGCTCGCTCGGGCGCGCGTACCTCGCGTTCTACGAGCGCCACCACCTGTCGTTGCCCGGTGAGGAGGCGACGTCGTTCAACCACTTCTTCGTGGCACACGACATGACCCACGTGATCGCGGGCATCGAACCCACCGCGGCGGGCGAGATCGCGGTGAGCGCCTTCCAGCTCGGCATGGACGACAACACGATCAACACGGGCGCGCTGCTCGCGTCGCTGGTCGTGCACGAAGCGGGGTTCGGGTCGTCGCCCACGTTCGGGAGCGAGGCGTTCGTGCTCGCCGATCCGGTCGCCGCCGACCTGCTCGGTCGCTCGCTCGCACGGGGTGCGGCGTGCACCGGCGACTTCTCGCTCGCCGACCCCGTCGCCCTTGCGCCGCTCCCGCTCGCCGAGGTCCGCGCGCAATTCGGCGTGCCCGCGCCCGGCAACCCCGACGACGGCCACCACTGCTGGTGACCCCCGGCGGGTCGATCGGTGGCGTGCCGATCAACTGCGCCGGGCCGACGCGATGACCATCGCGTAGGTCCGACGTCGTTCGATCACGCCGCCGACGTCAACAACCGTTTGCCGGCCGCGGCAGATCGCCTCCCACGCCGCGGCGCACCCGGGACAAGCATTGGGGTCGACCCGGGTGAGCCACCCCATGCTGTGGAACCAGCACGCGCCACACGCGAGGCACAGGAAGTTGATCGCCGAGTCGTGGCTCTCCACGACCTGCCAGTCGACTGCGCCGCAGTCGGGGCAGGCTCCGATCTCGGTCTGCCAGTCCACGTCGCCCACCTCCTCGGAGGTTCACGCCCGGACACCCGTGTCCTTCGAGGATACGAATGCCGAGGCGTGATGTGAAGAGGCTGCGGTCAGGCGACCGCGGCGTCAGCCGGAGCGGACGCGCTGGTGGATGGGGCGCTTGCGACGCTTGCGCACCCACGCGCCATTCGTGGGGGCGTCGCCGGGCCCGTCGACCTCGCCGAAGAGCGCATCGGCGTGGTCGTCGGCGGTGGGATCGGGCGAGTCCGTCACCACGGTGTCGCGCCAGCGGCCGACGGCTTCGGGATGCTCACCGAGTTCGAGCTTGAACGAGACCTCGCGCGCCAGGTCGGTGTCCACCTGTTGCGCGGCCTGGACCAGCGTCGTCGGCGTCGGCGGGGCCGGCGCCGGGTCGGCGTCGCCCGTCTCCCCGGCGGCGCGCCACGAGATCCAGGGCAGCGAATCGTCGGTGTCGTCGGCGGCGTGCTCGGCGACGAGGTCGATCGTCGGCGGTTCGACCATCACCGCCGCGAGGTCGGCGAAGGTGGCCCGGACGCGATCCTCGGGCTCGACGAGGTCGACCACCAACGGCGCGTCGGCGCCGTGATCGATCGTCACCCGGGTTCTCGCCGGACGGACGACCTTGCTCGAGTTGCCGACGGCCATGCGGCGTCGGCGGTTGACCTCCACGCGCAGCGGCTGGATCTCGATGGAGCGGATCTCGTCGACGGTGCACTCGGCGGTGGTGGGCCAGACCACCTCGTGGGGGCGTTCGCGGAGCCAGATGCGCGCGCCGCGACGGTGGAGCTTCTTCCACTCGCCGTGCAACACCGTTCCGCTCATCGCGTCCGTCCTTGGTCGCCGAGGCCCGAACCCCGAGACGACAACTGTACGAAAATGGTCGCCCCATGATCCAGGTCACCGCATGAACACGGGATGAACAGCCGCACATCTGGGGGCACGGAGGCGACAGTCGTAAGGCGGCAGCGAGTCGGCCTGTACGCCGGATTCTGTCCAGGCGACGAATCGCCCTGGGTGACCATCCCTCTCGGCCGGCGATTGCTCGACGGCTCTTGCGGCCTACCCGGGTTCGACGGACGGGCCGCCCTCACCCTGCTCGGCCTTGCTCCCGGTGGGGTTTGCAGAGCCACCCGGGTCACCCCGGGTGCTGGTGCGCTCTTACCGCACCGTTTCACCCTTACCTGTGCCCGGTGAACCGGGCCATCGGCGGTCTGCTCTCTGTTGCACTGTCCTGCGGGTCGCCCCGACTGGGTGTTACCCAGCACCGTGCCCTGTGGAGTCCGGACGTTCCTCGGACCGTCGTCGCATTGCTGCGACCCGGTACGCGGCCACCCGGCCAACTCGCTGCCGCCCAGCAGCCTACGGCCCCGAAATCGTCGGCGCGCCCGCCCCCGGGCGTGCGACGCTCGTGCGCATGGCCCAGGTGATCACCGTGTTCCGCTCCCGCCTTCGTGACGACGTCTCCGACGACTACTTCACCCTCGCCGCCGAACTCCGCGAACGGGCGGGGCAGATCGACGGCTTCGTCGAGCAGAAGGTGTTCGTCGCGGAAGACGGCGAGCGCCTCACGCTGGTGATCTTCGACACCGACGCCGGGCAGCAGGAGTGGCGCACCGATCCCGTGCACCGCGCCGCGCAGCAACGCGGCCGCGACGAGTTCTACGACGCGTACGACGTCACCGTGTGCGAGGCGCAGCGCCGCCACGCGTGGCAGCGCGACTGATCGAAAACGTCAGCTGCGGGCGCGCTGCGCGGCGCGGGCACCGAGCCAGCCGCCGAGCATGCCGAGGCCCGCGGCGATCACGACCTGCCCGAACACCTGCCCTGGACGCAACGCCGGGCTGTGCCCGGTGAACAGGCCCTTGTGCTCGTCGCGCACCAACCAGATCACGATGCGCACCGGCACCCACAGCACGAACGCTCCGACGCCGGCGAGCAGGCCGTTGGTGTACGGCGAGTCGGGCGTGCCGCGCCCGGCGACGAACCCGGCGAGCCCGTAGCCCACGAGGATCGCCACGAACAGCGGCAGCTTCCAGCCGCTGTCGTCGAAGTTGCGGATGTTGTGGTCGAGGATCGCGGCGAGGATGCTCGCCGCCACCAGCACGCAGAGCCCGACGAGCGCGCCGCGGCCCACGGGGCCCCACTCGACGTTCGAGCGGTTCGCAGGCGTCGGTTCGCTGTTCATCACAGAGATGATGCCTCGTCGGCGGCGGTGCCGACGCCTTCGGGGAGCTCCTCACGGAAGAGCTCACCCACCGGTTCGCGCAGGCCGTCGTGGAAGAGCGGCCGCACGTAGCGCCGGTTCACGGTCAACATCACCGCGGCGAGCGCGAGATATGTGAACCCCACGATGAGCCGCTCGAGCTCACGGGCGCCGTCGGGCAGCACCCCGCCGAGGATGAACTGCCCGATGAAGAGGCCGAACAGCGCCCACGCCTCCTTCACCGAGAGCCGCCGGTTGATCAGCACCGCGATGGCGAACACCGACTGCGCGGCGGTGAGGAACAGCTCCTCGCGCTGCATCGCGTCGATCGGCAACCCGTGCAGCGCGCCCGACGAGATCGCGAACACGATCGGCAGCGAACCGACGAGCAGCGTCCACTGGTTGACCTTCGACGACAGCAGCGTCCCGAGACCCGCGCTCGTGTTGAGTCGCCAGGCGAACAACGCGGCGACGAGCAGCTCGGGCGCCTCCGACGCGAGCGGCGCCACCCACTGCACGAGCAGGAAGGTGCTGATGCCTGCCTTCTCGCCGACGTGCACCAGCGACTCGGCGAACGGCTCCGCGCACAGGAAGATCACCAGCGCCGCGTAGCCGAGCATCAGTCCGACGGTGAGGCGTCGCCGCTGGGTGGGCAGCGAACCGACGAGGCGCGCCGGGCCCACGAGGTGCGGCTCCTCGCTCGGCGACTTCCCGATGCGGATGAAGAAGAGCACGAAGATCCCGATGAGGATGATGCCGTCGAAGATCGTCAGCGTGCGCTTGAGGGGGAGCGTGAGCGAGTAGAGCGTCGCCAGCGCGAGGAACGAGATCTCGATCGCGTGGGGCCGGTCGAGCGCGGTGTCGGTGTCGATCTCGCCCTCGTAGCCGCGCTTCCTGGCGATCGACTTCATTCGCCACGCCGCGAGCAGCACCACCATCGACCAGCCGATGCCGATGAGCAGCCGGTTCGAGCCCGTCATGTTGGCCAGCGCCAGCGGCGCGTACTCGGCGGGGTTCTTGCCGGCCTTCCAGGCGAACGTGAAGTCGACGGCGTACTCGGGCAGCACCGCGATCAGGGCCAGCACGGTGAGGGCGAGGCCCTGGGAGATGTCGAGCTGGAGCACCTCGGCGCCCCAGGCCAGCAGGAACGACGCCGAGAGGATGGCGAACCCGAAGATCACGGGGGCGACGTACTCCTGCGGCGAACCACCGGCCAGACGGGTCAGGACGGCCGGGAGGGTGCCCAGCACCGCCAGGGAGATGGCGAGGAGCTGGCCACGGGCGCCCCGCAGCCCGCCGGGCGGAGTGACCGACGGCGCACTGCCCCCGTGTTCGCTGGCGTCGGCTCCGGCTCCGGTCACCCATCCGAGTCTACGGGCGGGCCTCCGGGCGGTTCCGATGGCCGTCGGAGGCGCCGGGGAGGCCGGTGCCGGGGCGGTTCGTCCGGATTTCCCCGACGAATCGCTCAGGCCACCCCCGGAACCGGTCGAACAACCTCGGGTAGGCAGGGAGGCCGGGCGTGCGGGCCCGGGGACCATTCCAGAAGGCACGACCATGACCATGCACACCATCGGCACTACCCCCACCACCTGGCGTCAGTACGCCCGTTGCCTGGGCGCCGACCCCGACGTCTTCTACCCGCCGTCGGAGTCCGACGACGGGGCGCTCGAGGCCAAGGCCATCTGCGCCGTCTGCCCCGTCCGTGAGGCCTGCCTCGAGCACGCCATCACCTTCCGGGAGAAGCAGGGCGTGTGGGGCGGCCTCGACGAGCGTGAGCGCCGTCGCCTGATCCGCCAGCGTCGCAAGACGGCCTGACGCGGGGTCCCGCACCCTCCGGCGCCGCTCCTCGGAGCGGCCCCGATGCGGCTCCGATGCGGCCCGACGGGGACCCTCCGCCGGTAGCATCCGGCGGATGACTTCGCTGTGGCCCGACGTTCTCGCACGTCTGCTGCGGCGCGAAGACCTCCCCGCCGACCTCGCCGGCTCGGCCATGGCGCAGATCCTCGCCGGTGACGCCGCCGACGCCCAGATCGCCGCCTTCGCCGTCGCGATGCGCGCCAAGGGCGAGACCCCCGACGAGCTCGCCGCCCTCGTGCGGGCGATGCTCGAGGTGGGGGAGAAGGTCACGCTCGATCCCTCGGCCGGTCCCGTCGTCGACACGTGCGGCACCGGCGGCGACCGCGCCGGCACGGTGAACGTGTCCACCATGGCGGCGGTCGTCACCGCGGCGGCCGGTGTGCGCGTCGCCAAGCACGGTGGACGCGCCGCGTCGTCGAAGTGCGGATCGGTCGACGTGCTCGAGACGCTCGGCGTCGTGATCGATCTCGGACCGGCCGGCGTGGAGCGCTGTGTCGACGAGGTCGGCATCGGCTTCTGCTTCGCGCAGCGGTTCCACCCGGCGATGCGCTTCGCCGCCCCGGTGCGCGCCCAGCTCGGCGTGCCCACCACCTTCAACTTCCTCGGGCCGCTCGCCAACCCCGCGGGTGCGGGGCGGCGCACCGTCGGCGTGTCCGACCCGGTCATGGCCGACCGCGTGGTGCGCACCCTCGGTGCCCTCGGCGTGGAGCGGGCCCTCGTGTTCCACGGTCACGACGGGCTCGACGAGCTCACCGTCACCACCAGCTCCACCGTGCACGAGCTCCTCGACGGCGACGTGCGCGTCTACGACATCGACCCCACCGACTACGGCATCCCGCATGCCGAGCCCGGCGCGCTCGCCGGTGGCGACGCCGCGGGCAACGCCGCGGTCACCCATCAGGTGTTCGCCGGCGCGCACGGTCCCGTGCGCGACATCGTGACCCTCAACGCCGGTGCGGCGCTGCTCGTCGGCGGCGCGGTCGACGACCTCGGCGGCGGTGTGGAGCTCGCCCGCGCCGTGATCGACGACGGTCGTGCCGCCGCCACCCTCGAGGCATTCGTGCGCGTGTCGGTGGCGGCCCGCGAATCGGGAGACGCCTGATGGCCCGCGCGCTCGAGTGTCCGGCCTGCGGGAATCGCACGCCGCTCAACGCCCTGCCCGACGCCCCCACCTTCCGCTGCGATCGCTGCGGGCAGGTGCTGAAGGTGCCGTCGAACGCGCGCTCTGCGCCGAAGCCCGCCCCCGAGCCGGCGCGCCGGCCCGCACCCGAGCGGGCACCGCGCCCGGCGCCTGCGGCCGCAGCCGGTGCTGCGGCGGCCGCGCAGTCGCCCACGGCCGGCCCGCCGCCGCGCTCGTCACGTTCGTCGCGCCAGGCACCGCCGCCCGAGCAGCAGCAACCGCCGTCGCAGCAGCAGCCCCCGCGTCGTCGCAGCAAGCCGGCCGCCGCCGCGGCCGCAACCGGTGCCGCGGCCGCGTCCTCGGCGCAGTCGCCGTCGCCGTCGCCCCCTTCGTCGCCCTCTTCGTCGCCCCCACCCACGGGTGCAAGCGGCGCCGCCGCGCCACCGCCTCCGCCCCGTCGAGGTGGTGCAGGCGGCCCGGGTGGTGTGCCCAGCGGTGCGGTCACCAGTGCCGCGGCGGCCGCCGCGGTGAGCGCCACCGTGCACCAGGACGCCCCGATGGGCGCCGCGCCCTGCGAACCCGAACGCACCAGGCGTGATCGTCGTCAGGAGGCGCCGGCACCGTCCGACGGCGCCGCGGCCGCCGCCGAGCCTCGTCGCCGCGTGCACTGGTACTGGCGCCTGCTCGCCTGGATCGTCGCCGTGCCGCTCGGCTTCGTCGTCACGGCATGGCCCGCCTACCACTTCAAGTGGATCAAGAAGGACGACCTGCTCGACGTGTTCGTCGGCAGCGGCAACGGTCGCTACTCGCGCCTCGCCGTCCTCACGCTCGCATGGGCGCTGGTCACCGCGCTCCTCGTGCAGCTGTTCGTCGAGGGCGGCCGGTGGTTCGCCCGTCGTCGTCAGGCCCGCAAGACGACCACCCGTGGTGGTGGCAGCGGTGGGTCCGGGGGCGACGGCCGCGGTGGGGAACGGCGCGGCCCGGTCGCGCCCACGCAGCCTCCTGCCACCCCGCCGGCGAAGCGCCCGGTCGCGTCGGCCCCTCGGTAGTCTCGACGGATGGCCACCCGGTACCGCTGTTCGGCGTGCGGCAACGTCACGCGCTTCGACGTCGTCGCGTCGCGCCGCACCCGGGCCTACTTCCACTACAGCGTCGGCGGTGAGCTGACCGTGGAAGACGAGGACCTCCTCGAGGAGACGGTCGAGCTGGTGTCGTGCCGCTGGTGCGGTGCGTCGGGCGAGCAGATCGAGGAGTTGGAGGTCGGCGACCTCGACGACGTGCCCGTGGCGGGCCCGTCCGACGCGTGACCGCGGACGTCCCTCCGATTCCCGAGGCGCTGCTGGCGCCGCTGCTCGACGACGCCGCGACCGTGTTGCGCGCGCTCCCGCCCCACGACGTGCCCGTCTCGTTGCGATCGGTCGCCGGCTTCGACGCCCGCGGTCTGTCGCGCGGCGCCGCCCGCCGTCAGCTGCTGCGCGCGCTCTCCGAGCACGACGAGTTCCGCGAGCGCGCGGTCGAACGGTTCCTCGAACGGCGTGAGGTGCGCGAGGTGCTCGACAACTGGGTGCCGAGCGACGCGCTGCGCATCGTGCGCGAGTCGATGGACGGCACCGCGCTCCCGCTGCTCGTCTCGGCCCTGTTCGCTGCGCGTCCCGCGGCGTGGGCGTTCGGCATCGGTGCCGCGTGCGAGGCCGGCGTCAACGAGTCGCGGCTGCGCACGTTGGGTCAGGAGGCGGGCAACCGCGCGAACCAGCACCGCATGGCGGTGGAGGGACGGCAGCGCGCGGAGGCCGAGCGCGCCGAGGCCGAGCGGGCGCTGCACCACCTCGAACAGGAGCGGCGCGACGAACGCCGCGCGCGCCGCGCGCAGGACGAGGCGATCGCCGCCGAGCGCGACGCGGCGCGCCGCACGCAGACCGAGCTCGAGGACGCGCTGACGCGTGCCCGTGCTGCGGAGGAGCGGGCCCTCGCCCTCGCCGAACGGGAGGCGGAACGGGCCCGGTCGTTCGAACGCGAGCTCACCGCCCTGGCGCAGGCGCTGCCGCCGTCGGACCCGGCGCCGCTGCGTGCCGCGGCGGCCGAGGCCCGACTGCTCGCCGAACGGCTCGACGCGATCGCCGAGGACCGCGCCGCGGCCACGCCTCCCGTGGGCCCGGCCGCGGCCCGTCCGGCGACGGGTTCGACCGAACCGGATCGTCGGGCGGCACGCTCGGCGGCGCAACCGCGTCGGAACCGCCCGGCCTGCCCGCCGGGGTTGGCGGTCGACACGCCGGCCGGCCTCGACGCCGTGCTGCGCAGCGGGGGAGTGCTCCTCGTGGTCGACGGCTACAACGTCACGAAGACGGCCTGGACCGCCGCGTCGCCCGAGGAGCAACGCACCCGGCTGCTGGCGGCGCTCGCCGAGTTGCACCTGCGGCTCCGCTGCGACGTCGTGGTGGCCTTCGACGGCGCCGACGTGCGGGGCGTCCCCCTGCCGCGCCGGCCCGGCGTGCGGGTCGTGTTCTCGTCGGCGGGCGAGGAGGCCGACGACGTCGTGGTGGCCGAGGCCGCGGCCCCACCGCGCACGGTGCCGGTGGTGGTGGCGTCGAGCGATGCCGCCGTGAGGCGCCGCTCGGAGGCCGAGGGTGCGGTGGCCGTGGGGGCCAATACGCTGCTCGCCGTCCTGCGCCGGTAGGTCGGCCATCGAGGGCGGGGGAGGTAGGTGTCACACCCCCCTGCGATCGTGTGCTCCAGCGGGACGACCGAGGAGCACGGAGACGATGACGACCAGCATGACGATCGACTGCGGCGAGTGTGTGATGCGGGCCACGCAGGCGTGTGACGACTGCGTGGTGTCCTTCGTGATGGAGCGCGAGCCGGGCACCGCACTCGTGATCGACGTGGCCGAGGAGCGCGCGGTGCGGATGTTCGCCCGCGCCGGTCTCGTCCCCGAGCTGCGACACGCCACCGGCTGAAGCGGCGACGGCAACGGCCCGGTGTCGGTCCGTCCTCGGCCGTTCCTCGCCGCGGCCGGTGCTTCCCGGCTAGCGTCCTCGCATCACGACAACGGTCGAGGGTCGAGACACCCGGCCGGCGAGGGAATCGAGAGGGACCGAAGGGCCGATGAACGACGTCGATGCGTTGAACATTGCGCTGCTGATCTCCCGGGTGTGGATCGCGATCATGATCTTCGCCCACGGGTGGCGGCACGTGAAGGCGGTCAAGGCCGGGCCGGGGATGGCCAACTGGTTCGAGAGCCTCGGCCTCAAGCCGGGCTGGCTCCACGCCTACGCCGTCACCGGCACCGAGGTCGGGATCCCGTTCCTCCTGCTGTTCGGCCTGCTCACCCCGTTCGCCTACGCGGGCGTGTGCGCACTGATGATCGTGGCCTGGCTCACCAACCACCGGAAGAACGGCTTCTTCCTCAACACGTCCACCGAGGGCTACGAGTACGTCGCCACCGTCGCGTTCGTGAGCCTCACGCTCGGCACGCTCGGTGCGGGGGAGTGGTCGCTCGACAAGGCGATCGACCCCTACTACTACAACAACCCCAGCGCCTCGCTCATCATCTCGCTGGTGCTCGGCGTGGGCGGTGCGCTCGCCTTCCTCGCCGTGTTCTGGCGGCCGCCGAAGGCCGACGCCGCGAGCTGAGCGGGCCAGTTCCGGAGCCGTAGGAACCAGGGGGGAACATCGTGGGCCGAGTGGTGCTCGACCACGTGTCGAAGAAGTTCGACGACGTCGCCGCCGTCGACGACCTCAGTATCGAGGTCGCCGACAAGGAGTTCCTCGTACTGCTCGGCCCGTCGGGGTGCGGCAAGTCCACTGCGCTGCGGATGATCGCGGGCCTGGAGGACCCCACCGAGGGCACGATCGCGATCGGCGACCGCGACGTCACCGACGTCGAGGCGAAGGACCGCGACGTCGCGATGGTGTTCCAGAGCTACGCGCTCTACCCGCACATGACCGTGCGCCGGAACATCGAGTTCCCGTTGCGCTCGCGCAAGGTGCCGGCGGAGGAGCGCGACAAGCTGGTCGCCGAGGCGGCCGAGAGCCTCGACCTCGGTGAGCTGCTCGAGCGCAAGCCGGCGCAGCTCTCCGGCGGTCAACGCCAGCGCGTCGCCCTCGCCCGCGCCATCGTGCGGCGCCCGCAGGTGTTCCTGATGGACGAGCCGCTCTCCAACCTCGACGCCAAGCTCCGCGTGCAGACGCGCGCCGAGCTGGTGGAGCTGCAGCGCCGCCTCGAGGCCACCGTCGTCTACGTCACCCACGACCAGGTCGAGGCGATGACGATGGGCCACCGCATCGCGATCATGAACCAGGGCGTGCTGCAGCAGATCGGCCGCCCGCAGGACGTCTACTCGAAGCCCGCGAACCTCTTCGTGGCCCGCTTCATCGGCAGCCCGCCGATGAACACGGTGACCGGACGCATCGTGCCGTCCACCGACGAGGTGTCGGGCGGGCTCGCGGCCGAGCTCCCGGGCGGGCAGGTGCCGTTGGTGCCCGAGGTGGCCGACGCCGTGCGCGCCGCCGACCTCTCCGAGGTCATCATCGGCGTGCGCCCCGAAGACCTCACCTTCGCCACCGAGGCCACGTCGTTCTACGGCGTCGGCGGGCGGGGCGTCGATGCCACCGTCACGGTGGTGGAATCGCTCGGGCACGAGCGCCACGTGGTGTGCCGGCTCGCCGACCACCAGCTCGTCATCGTGCGCCAGGACGCGCATGAAGCGGCGCCGCGGGAGGGGAGCACCACCCGTCTCGTCACCACGCCCGCGGCGATCCACCTGTTCGACCCCGAGTCCGGGGTGCGCGTGGAGCACGGCGAGGCGTGACCGCCACCGCCGCGCCTGCCGCCGCACCCGCGCCGGACGCGGCGCCGGTGAAGAAGCTCACGGCCGCCCGGCGCGCCCGGCGGCGACGCGAGCGGATGCTCGCCTACGCGCTGCTCGTCCCCGCGCTGGTGATCTTCGGCGTGTTCGTGTTCTGGCCGCTCGTGCACAACGTGTACCTCGGGCTGTTCCGGAACCCGCCGTTCCCCGGCCTGCCGAGCAAGTACGTCGGCCTCGACCAGTACAAGGACGTCCTCACCTCGGAAGACTTCGTGAACAGCGTGAAGACCACGTTCCTGTTCGCGATCCTCACCGTGCCCGTGGGCATCGTGCTCGGCCTCGGGCTCGCGGTGCTCGCGCACCAGCAGCTGCGCGGCATCGGCGTGTACCGCACCATCTTCTCGTCGACGGTCGCGACGTCGGTGGCGGTGGCCGCGGTGATCTTCGGCACCCTGATGAACCCCTCGGTGGGGCTGCTGCCGTGGCTCGGGCTCGACACCAACCCGGCCATCCTGCAGAACCCGCAGTGGGCGCTGGTCGCGGTCGCGCTCGTCACCGTGTGGCAGACGCTCGGCCTCACCTTCATCCTCATGGCGTCGGGTCTGCAGAGCGTGCCCGACGAGCTCTTCGAGGCGGCCGAGGTCGACGGCGCCGGCGCGTGGTCGCGCTTCTGGCACGTCACGCTGCCGATGATGTCGCCCACCATCTTCTTCGCAGTGGTGGTCGGCACGATCTTCGCGTTCCAGTCGTTCGGCCAGATCGACATCCTCACGCAGGGTGGGCCGCTCAAGAAGACGAACGTCCTCACCTACTACATCTACGACACGCTGCAGCGGCAGTCCGACCCCGGCAAGGCCGCGGTGCTCGCGGTCGCGCTGTTCTTCATCACGCTCGTGCTCGCGCTCGCGCAGATGCGCCTCCTCGAACGGCGGGTGTCGTATGAGCGCTGACGTGAGCACCCTCACCCGCACGCCGGAAGCGGAGCTGCGCCGGCAGAAGCGGCGCCGCCGGCTCGGCAAGGTCGCGCGCTACGCGCTGCTCACCTTCCTCGCGATCGTGATCCTGTTCCCGATCTACATCACGATCGTGAACTCGCTGCTGATCCCGGCCGACATCACGCGTCGGCCCCCGAAGTTCTTCCCCACGGATCCGCAGTGGTCGAGCTACGCCGACGCGTGGAACCAGGGCAACATGGCCACGTACATGCGCAACAGCTTCATCGTGACGATCATCTGCATCCGGGCCGAGCAATTGATTCATTCAACCCGGTTGCCGGACAAT
>JAXLRL010000023.1:0-68637 GCA_046331125.1 Acidimicrobiia bacterium | reverse complement strand
CTCCTGGACGAGATCCTCGGCGTCGGAGGGGTTGCGCGTCATGCGCAGCGCCGCGCTGTAGAGCGCGGACATGTAGGGCATCGCCAGTTCGGAGAACTGGGCCTGGTCGGCCATGTGCTCAGGCTACCCAGCCGGGCGCACGGGCACCCGACGGGCCGCCGACGGTCGGTCCGGGTTCAGTCGCTCGACGAGACGGCGCCCGACTCGAGGTCCTCGAGCCGGCGGGCCATGGCGCCCAGCAGCTGCTGCGACAGCTCTGGCACCTCGGCGATCAGGCCGGCGAACTCACGCTGGCCGATCACCTCGATCTTGATCGGCGTCTTGGCCACGACGGTCGCCGTGCGGGGTCGGTGGTCGAGGAGCGCGATCTCGCCGATGTACGACCCGGCGCCGCGGGTGGCCACGACGCGGTCGCCCTGGCGCACCTCGATCTCGCCGTCGAGCACGATGATGAACTCGTGGCCGGGCGCGCCCTCCCGGGTGAGGACGGTGCCCTCCGGCTCCTCGAGGTAGGTCGCGAGCTGCGCGACCATCCGGAGGTCCTTCTTCGAGAGCCCCTCGAACAGCGGCACCTTGGCCAGCTGTTCCTCGATCCGGTCGTGACGGTCCATCGTTACTCCTTCGTTCCCCCCTGGGAGGCCGTCAGTCTGCCCCAAAACGCGCGTGGGGTGCAGCCTTCCCGGCGGGGGTCAGCTGGCGTCGATCTCGGCGGCCATGCCCGAGGGCAGGTGCAGCACGCAGACGTACTCGTAGGTGCCGGGGTCGGACACGTCGTAGGTGTAGCTCCGGGCCGCGAGCGGGGCGCCACTCGAGCCGGTGTTCGGCGGCAGCCAGCCCGTGTTGAGGTAGACGCCCGAGGCGAGCGTCTGCGGCGACGGACCCGGTTGGGGCTGCTGCACCTCCGGCGCGAGCGGGTTCTGGGGCACGAGCGACCCGCCGAAGCTGGCGGTGTGCGGCGCCTTCGAGTTGTTCACGAAGGTGACGGAGTCGCCGGCCTTCACCTTGGCCGGGGTGGGCGCGAAGGCGAGGACGTCGGTGTGCGCGGTCGACGCGCCCATCTGCACGGTCCAGTCGGTGCCGCCGCTGCTGTTCTTCGTGCCCTTGGGCTTCGTGGCGGACAGCTTCTTCTTGGCGGCCCGGCCCTCGGCGAGGTACTTGGTGCGCTGCTTCGCCGCGGCCGCGTTGGTCTCGGCCTGCGTGTTGATGTCGTCACCGCCGACGGTCAGCGAGCCGGTCATGTCGGGGTGGAGCACGCAGTAGTAGGTGTACTGGCCCGCAGTGGTGAAGGTCATGGTGAACGTGGCGCCGCTGGTCTGGGTCGGGAGCGGCAGCACCCCCGAGTTGACCGTGGTGGTGCCGTCGTAGTCGGTGGGGGTGCCCGACGGCCCGAACAGCGAGGGGTCGGTCTCCACGTTCGGCACGGGGCTCCCCGCCGGGACGAAGGTGACGCTGTGCGGCTCGGGGCCGTCGATCAGCCAGGTGACCTTCTCGCCCGGGACCACGCTGATCTTCTCGGGCAGGAACTCGAGCACCGCGATGTTCGGGTCCTTCGGGTCGTTGAGGCCGGCCCGGAGCTTGAGCTCGGCGGGCGCCTCCGAGGCGTCGTGCGCGGACGCGGTGACGGGCGCGAGCACACCTGCGGCCAGCGCGGCGCACGCGAGCGCGACGAGCGCGATCGATCGACGGAACCAGTGACGCGACATTCCAGAGCCTCCCTCCGGGTGACCTCTCCCGTCACCCGAGCGCCGGAAACTATCGCAGCGGACCGACGGCGGCGCGTCAGGGATCCGCGGTGTGACGGAAGTGTCAGTTGATCGCCGTGAGGTTCGCGGCGACCGGTCCGCGATGACCGTCGATGCACACACAGTCGCGACCCGCGTCCTTTGCCGCGAACAGGGCGCGGTCGGCGCGCTGCACGAGGTCGTCGAGGTCACCGGCGTCGTCGGAGTGCGCGATCCCGAAGCTCGCCGTCACCGGAGGCATGCCCCCGGCCTGCGACACGCGTCGCAGCTCGGCGCGCACCCGCTGCATCGCCTCGATCGCCTCCGCGGTCTCCGCGCCGGGCAGCACGACGGCGAACTCCTCACCGCCGTAGCGGCACACGAGATCGCCCTCGCGCACCTCGGTGCGCAGGATCTCGGAGAACATGCGCAACGCGCGATCACCCGCCTCGTGCCCGTACGTGTCGTTCAGCAGCTTGAAGCGGTCGAGGTCGGCGAGCACCACGGAGAACGCACGGCCCGAGGACCGCAGCGCGCGGGCGCGGTTCTCGAAGCTGCGCCGGTTCACGAGACCGGTCAGGCCGTCGGTCGACGCCTGCAGCTGCGACTCGGCCACGATGCGCAGCATGCCGAGCCGGTTGCCGGCGTGGTTGGCGAGCACCTGCAGCGCGGCGACCTTGTCGTCGTCGAGCACGTCGCCGGGGGCGCCGACCGTGTGCAGCACACCCACGGTGCGACCCATGATCGACACCGGCACGCACACCGCCGAGCACGCGCCGATCGCCCGTTCACGCAGCCGCGGGCACGCGTCGAGCTCCTCGCTGTCGGCGAACACCTGCGTCTGCGCGCGCCGCGCGGCCACGCACTCCGACGGCGACCCGACCTGACAGCCCGGTGCGCCGTGGGTGTCGGGCACGGCCAGGACGCGCGCGAGGTGCGCCTGGCTGTTGTCGGCGAGCAGGAGCTCCACCGCGGTGTCGGCCACCGCCGTGCGCACCGCGCGTTCGATGGTGTCGAGCGCGGCCGGTTCGTCGCCCGCCATCTCGAGCGCACGCGACAGGCGACTGTCGAACTCACGCCGACGCGCGTCGGCCTCCATGAGGCGGCCCTGCCGCGCCTTCTCCAACCCGATGTCGAGACCGCGGCGGCGCATCAGCGCGCCGAACAGGCCGACGACCGGCCCGCCGACGATCACCGCCGCGACCGCGCACCAGAAGGCGGTCACGACGACGTCACCGCCTGCGAACGCCGCGCCCACCGCGCCACCGGCCAGACCGACCACGACGAACAGCGCGAACAGCCCCGTGGTGACACCACGCGCGCCGCGACGTACGTCTTCGCGCGCTGCCTCGTGGTCGGCTTCGGTGTAGCGGTCGTCGTCGTACATGTTCGCCCCTGGTCCCCGGTGCACCCGCGGGCGCAGGTCGAACCGGGTCACGAGTCAGAGCATCGGCCCCGCGACGGACCCCCTTGAAGGGAAAGCGTCAGGAAACCGCGAGGAAGCGTCAGCGACCGGCGGGGCGCGGCGCGAGCACCTCGCGCGTGTACCGGACGACGGCGTCGAGCTGTTCGGGGGTCAGCGTCTCCCCGAACGAGGGCATCACGCCCAGGCCCTTGCGCACCAGGGCGAGCTCGTCGGCCGGGGTGGGCTGCGACTTCAGCAATCGGCCACCGGTGAACGGCTTGCCCGGGCCTCCCGAACCGTCGACCCCGTGACACGCGCTGCAGTACTTGGTGTAGACCCGTCGCCCCTCGAGCAGCTGGGCGTCGCCGGCGAGGGTGCCCGTGGGCTTCGGCGGCGTCGCCGCGTCGGGTGCATCGCTGCCCCCGCCACACGCGGTCAGCGCGATCGCCGCGACGAGCGTCGCGAACGTGACGAGGATCACGGTGAGGCGTCCACGGGCGGTCACCGACGAAATGTACGTCACGGGCGACTTGTACGATCCACCGCGTGACCGACGACGAGCTGCGTTCGTTCGGGATCGATCCCACCGCCGACGACGCCGCGGAATGGCGGGCGCTCGTCGCACTCGCGCGCGAGAGCGGCGCGTCCGACGACGAGATTCGTCACGGCATCGCGGCGCGGCGCCTCCACGTCGTGCCCGTCGCCCGCGGCCGGCTCGCGGGCGACGAGACACTCGACGTACGCACGGCCGCGCAACGCGCCGGACTCGACCCCGAGTTCGCCGAACGCGCGTGGGCGGCCCTCGGCCTCCCCGCCGACGCGGGCGCCAACTGCTCCGAGCGCGACGTGCCGCTGTTCGCCTACTTCGCCTGGTTGCGGGAGCTGCTCGGCGACGACGAGGCGCTGCAGTCCGCCCGGGCCATGGGCGCGGCCACTGCGCAGTTCGCCGACTCGGAGGTCGCGCAGGTGCGCGCGTTGCTCGAGGCACCGGTGCGCGGCGCGGGTGGCACCAACGCCGACGTCGCGCACGTGCTGCTCGGGCTGGTCGAGGCGGTGCCGCGCGTGCAGGCCGCACTGGAGGTGGCGCACCGCCACCACATCGACGTCGCGGGCCGCCGCTACTCCTTGTGGGGTTCGCCGCCGACCGAGGACAGCACCACCGACTGCGTCGTCGGGTTCGCGGACATCGTGGGCTTCACCCCCCTCGGGCAGCGCCTCGACCCGGCCGCGCTCGATGCGATGCTGCGCCGGTTCGAGCACGGCGTCGCCCGGGCGGCGACCAGCGCGATCACCCGGGTGGTGAAGCTGCTGGGCGACGAGGCGATGTTCGTGTCGGGGAGCCCCGAGGAAGCGGCCGCGATCGCCTGCGCGCTGATCGCCGATCCCGACCTGCCCGAACTGCGCGTGGGGCTCGCCACCGGCGCGGTCGTCACGCGCGGCGGCGACGTGTTCGGCTCGACGGTGAACCTCGCGGCGCGTCTCGTGCAGCTGGCCTCACCCGGACAGATACTCGTCGACCCCGCCACCGCCGCGCGGCTGCGCGGTTGCGACGGGGTCGACGTCAGGTCCGGAGGTGCACGACACGTCGACGGCTTCGATCACACCGTCGAGGTGTTCGCGGTCACTAGCTGAGCTCGAGGTCGTCCCACTCCACGTTGGTGCACATGCGGTGGTACTCGGGCCCGTACCAGGGCGCGTTCACCTGCATGCGACCGTGCTCGTTGATGTAGTAGTTCTCCTCGGGCGCGCCTTCCTCCTGCAGGAGCAGGAGGGTGGAGGCCTCGGCGTCGAGCTCCTTGTTGTACTTCTCGAACGCCTCCATCTTCACGTCGACGCGCGTCTTGCCCTCGCTCAGCGCCTTCGTGATGCAGCGCGCCGCGTAGGCCGACCAGATCACGTACCAGATCGGCAGACCGGTACCACCCGAGAGCGGCTGGCTGTTCGGGCCGTAGAGCATGAACATGTTCGGGAACTTCGGCACCATCATGCTGATGTACGCACGCGGGCCGTCGGGCGCCCAGAACTCGTGGATGTTCGTGCCGTCGACACCGAAGTACTCGGCCGGCCACAGGTACTTCATCACCTCGAAGCCCGTCGCGGTGATGACGACGTCGATCTCGCGGACGGTGCCGTCCTCGGTCTCGATGCCCTTCGGCGTGAAGCGCGCGATGGGGTCGGTGACGAGGTCGACGTGGTCCTGCGTGAGGGTCTTGTACCAGTTGTTGTCGACCACCGGACGACGCGAGAACGGCGCGTAGTCGGGGACGAGGCGCGAGATGAGGTCCTCGTCGCCACCGGTCTGCGCCTTGATGTACGCGGTGAGGTCGGCGCGCAGCTGGTCGTTCATCGGGTTCCACTTGCCACCCTGCTTCACCCACTCCTCGTCGGGGACGATGAAGCCGTGGGTGCCGAACAGGCCCGCGATGGCCATGTAGCGCCACCAGTTCCAGAAGCCCGGGAAGTTGTCGAGCAGCCAGACGATCTCGGGCTCCATCGGCGCGCCGTACTTGTCACGCGGGGAGATCCACTGCGGCGTGCGCTGGTACACGTCGACGTGCGCGGCGTTCTTCGAGACCGCCTCCAGCAGTTGCACACCGGTGGAGCCGTTGCCGATCACGGCGACGCGCTTGCCGGTGAAGTCGTAGCCGTCGGGCCACCGCGCCGGGTGCAGCACGTCACCCTCGAAGCTGTCGAGCCCCTCGAACTTCGGGAACTTCGGGTTCGCGAACGTGCCGACACCGTTGATGAGGTAGTTGGCCTCGATCGTCTGCACACCGTCGGGCGTGTCGTACTCGATGACCCACTTGTCACGGGCCTCGTCGAACGTGGCCTTCTTGACGTCCGCGTTGAAGCGCGTGTTCTGGAACGGACCGAACTTCTTCGCGACGCCCTCGAGGTACGAACGCACCTCGGCGCCCCGGCCGAAGTACTCGCTCCAGCGGTAGTCCTTCTCGAACGCGAACTCGTAGGTGATCGAGATCGTGTCGACGCGGATGTCGGGGTAGCGGTTGATGCTCCAGGTGCCACCGGGCTCCGGGCGCCGCTCGAGGATCGTGTAGGGCAGCCCGAGGTTCTGCATCTGCACACCGGCCGCGAGGCCGCTGAACCCGGTGCCGATGATCACGACCATGAAGTCGTCGGGGATCTCGGGCTTCTCGCCGTCCCAGTCGATCATGAGCGGGAAGTCCTTGAACGCCGGCAGCTCGCGCCGCGCCTCGAACTCGAGGTCGCCCATCTCCTCCTTGGTGGCGAGGTTCATGAGCGTGCGCAGCTCGGCCTCGTCCGGCTCCGCCGGTCGCTCGGTGGTCGCGTGCTCCTCGAGCCAGGCCGCGGCCTTGGAGATCAGCAGCTCCCGCTGCGCGTCGTCCATCTCCAGCGCCTTGGGCAGCGCGGCGATCTCCGGGTCGTGCGTGTGCATGTAGAGCGCGACACGGACGGCGTTCAGATCGGCGAGTTCGACCGCGCGGCGGATGAACGCGGCGTCGACCTGCTGGGTGGCGGACATGTGACCTCCGGGGCAATCGGGACGGGATCTGACGGATCGTCAGGAACCCGAGTCCCACAGGATGTCACGGGAAGGGCCGCTCGTGCACCCTGGCGTCGCCCGGATCACGGAGCGACCCGGGCGCACGGGCCGTCACCTCCGCCAGCAGTGCCGAACCCCGCCCGTGCGCGGTGCGGGTGGAACCCCGCCGTCGGCCCGCAGGACGACGTGCGATCGCCCGGTCCGGCGGGCCGGCGCCCGGGCCCGGGAGCGGGCGAGGGCCTTGGTGGCCGACGACGACACGGGCTGGGTGATGCCGTGGCGGACGTTCACCCAGACGTCGCCGTCCTTGACGGTGTGGATGAGCAGCTTGCGCGTCACGTGTCTTCCCTTCGCCCGCGGGTGGGTACGGCGACGAAGGTACGGACGGCGTGTGGGAGCCCGGTTGCCCGCCGGGGAACGGCCGGTCGCAGGTTGCTTGCCGGTGTGTGACGGGTCAGTCGAACTTCGAGAGGTCGAGCTTCAGGCCGTCGACGCTGCCGGCGCCGTGTCGACCTGGATCACCTGGCCGAGCACGATGCGCGCCCCAGGCTGCAGAAGTACATGACCATGTTGGCGATGTCGGCGCCGTGGCCAGGCAGACCGACCGGGTTGTTGGCGCAGCGCCGCGGAACCGTCGTCGTCGGGGTGGACCCCGGCACCGCCTCCGAGAACCGCTTCACCTCGGTGTTGCCGATCCGCACTGAGCCCACCGCATTGGCGCGGATCCCCGTAGCGACCCCACTCCACCGCACAGGTGCGGTGAGCGAGTCGACCCCGCCTTCGCCGCAGCGACGTGCGCCTGCAGCGCCGCCGCGCATCTCGAACGGCGCGGTGATGTTCACGATGTTGCCGCCGTGCTCGCGCAGCCACACCTCGAACGCGGCCTTCGACACGTTGTACGTGCCGAGCAGGTCGATGTCGACGACCGTCTTGAAGCCGTTCAGGGAGATGCCGCGATCCAGCGCAGGGAAGTTGCCCACGCGTTGATGACGACGACGTCGAGCCGGCCGTAGTGGGCGACGGTGTTCCTCGACGGTCGCGCACCGCGGGCGTCACGCACGTCGACCGCATGCACCCACACCTCGATGCCCTCGGCGCGCAGCTCCTCGGCGGCGGCGTCGAGCGCCTCCTGCTTGCGGCTCGCGATCGCGATGCGCGCGCCGTGTTGCCCGAACGACCGGCAGATCTCCTTGCCGATGCCGGTGGCGCCACCGGTGACGAAGACGACCTGATCGGCGAACAGGTCGGTGCGGAACGGGGAAACGGGAGGCGTGACCATGGGCGGAGCCTGGCACGGACGCCGTCGCCGTGCCAGACGCCGGCCCCCGTGCCCGGCGACCGGATCAGAGGCCGTTGGGGAACTGGTCGGGATAGAGGTACGACGCGATCCCGATGAACGTCCACAGCGCGCTCTGCGCCGACACGTTGTCGGTGTTGGACGAGACGACGATCACCGACTTGTGCTTCGGTGAGTAGAACATCGCCGTCGAGTAGCCGAGGATCCCGCCGTCGTGGCCGATGAACCCGTTGAGGTTCGTGATCCCCATGCCGTACCGGATCTTGACCTGCGGCGTGTCGACGAGCGGCTTGGTCACCAGCCGCTGCTTCTGCAGGTCCTTCGGCAGCAGGGTGCCGGTGCCGAGCACCGTCGCCCACTTGTGCAGGTCGTCGACGGTGGAGATCATCGCGCCCGCGCCGCCCGCGACCCCCGGGTTGCCCGACGTGACGTCGCGCGGCGGGCCCACGGGCTGCAGCAGGTAGCCGTGGCTGAAGGGCTCGGGCATCTGGTCGGTGGTGGGGTAGCTCGTCTCGTCGAGGCCGACCTTGTCGAGGATCTGCGTCTGGATCACCTGGTCGAACGGTTGGCCCGTGACCTTCTCCGCGATCATGCCGAGCAGCAGGTAGTTGCTGTCGGAGTAGTGGATGTCGGTGCCGGGCACGAAGTCGGGCTGGTGCGCGCGGATGATCGCGAGCGCGTCGGCATCGCCGAACGCGAGCTGCGGGTTCGCGAAGTACGCGGTGAGGAACCCGTCGTCCTCCGTGTAGGAGAAGATGCCCGCGGTCATGTCGAGCATCTGCTGCACGGTGATCTGGTCACCGTTGGGGATGTCGGGCACGAACTGCGAGAGCGTGTCGTCGAGCTTCAGCTTCCCGTCGGCGACGAGCTGCAGGATCGCGGTGGCGGTGAACGTCTTCGAGACGCTCGCGATGCGCGTGTGGTCGGTGGCCGTGAACGCGGCCTTCGGGTCACTCGTGTCGGTGGTGCCGTAGCCCTTCACGAGCGTGCCGAGCTTCGGGTCCCAGATGCCCACCATGATGCCGGGGGTCCCGGCGGCGTTCTTCGCGGCGTTGACGATCGAGTCGATCACCGCGACCTTGTCGGCGGCGAGCTGCTTGCCGGTGTCGGTGTTCGCCCGCGGCGTGGTGGCGCTCGCCACCCCCACCGACCCCGTCGTGAGGGACGCGACGGCGAGCGCCGTCACCGTGGCGGCGATCATGCCGCGCCTGCCGAGCCGAGTTCGCGCCATCGTGTTGCTCCTGCCCTCTGCGTGGAAGCGACCACGGTCGCACGCGTCGGGCCGCGCCGAGCACCCCAATTCCGTGGAACCGTGGTGCACAAGATGCGCGGAAGGGATGGTCAGGTACCCGCACCGAGCGAGCGCATGGGATCGGTCGGCCGACGCGGCCGATCAGGTCCCGACACGACGACCACGCCCCGACACGACGACCACGCCCCGACACGACGACGACCCGGCCGCAGGGACCGGGTCGTGTGGTCGGGCTGTGGAGCCGGAGAAGGGACTTGAACCCTTGACCTGCTCATTACGAGTGAGCTGCTCTGCCGTCTGAGCTACTCCGGCGAAGGGACCGAGTGTACCGAACCGGGGTCACCGACCCCGCAGCGACGGCGACACGTGACCCGACGCCGGGAGGTGGAGGAACAGCCGCTCCAGGAGCAGCGGTTCCGCCGGGTTGTGCTCCGCCAGCGCATGACGGGCGGCGCGGCATGCGTCGAGCGCCCGGGCCGCCGACCGGGCGTCCACGGCCAGGCGCGGGCGGTCGGAGTTGAGCGCCGGGGTGTCGGGGCCGGCGAGGGCGTCGCGGTACATCGTCTCCAACGCGGTGATGCCCTCGACCAGCGCCTCGGTGCGCGCGTACCGGTGCTGGCGCTTGTGCCGCTCCTCGAGGCGCTTGAGCTGGGCGCGCTGCGTGCGGTCGGGATAGCCGGCCGCGGCGAGCTCGCCCGCGAGTTGTTCGGCCTCCTCGGCCTGCGCGGTCTCGAGGTCGGCCAGTGCCGCGTGCAGCGCCTCCTGCACGGCTTCGGCCGACACCGCCACCGCCGCGCCGGTGCCGTCGAGGTGCAGCGCGGCGTCGACGAACGTGTCACGTACCACCGCGAGACGACCGTCGATCGCGCGGGCGCGGTCGATGCGACCACCGCCGAGCCCGGCGAGCAGCTGGGCCCGATCGGCGTCGAGGCCGTCGTGCACCAGCGCCGCGGCCACGGCGTCGGCGCCGAGGTACGCGAAGTCGACGCGCTGGCAGCGCGACCGGATCGTCGGGAGGAGCTGATCGGCACCCGCGGTGACGAGTACGAGCACGGCCGACGCGGGCGGCTCCTCGAGCGTCTTGAGCAGCTTGTTCGCGGCGGGCTCGTTCATGCGCTCGGCGTCGAACACCACGATCACCTTGCGCGCGCCCTCGAGCGGGCTGCGGTACACCTCGTCGACGATCGTCTGCGCGTCGTCGACGCGGATCTGGTTGGCCGGCGGGTCGATCTCGACGACATCGGGGTGCACACCCCGCAACGAGAGATCCCACGCGCGCTCGTCACCATCCGGGGCGATCAGTGCCGCGGCGAAGCAACGCGCCGCCTCCTCCACACCCGATCCGCGCGGCCCGACGAGGAGGTAGGCGTGCACCGGTCGCTCCGCCGCGCGCTGCAGCAGCGCGACGGCCTTGTCCTGGCCGACGACGCGACTCCACAGCGGCTGCACGGTCGACGGTTCGGTCATCGCCTCATCCTGCCAGGAGCGGAGCGACGACGCCGCGCAGCGCGTCGGCCACGGCGTCGACGTCGAGGTTCGCGTCGACCGTCGCCCACCCGTGGGTGTGTGCCAGGTCTCGGTACGCCGCCCGCACCTGTGCGTGGAAGGCCGCGCCCTCCGCCTCGAGCCGGTCGGTGCCGCTCCCCCGCCGCGACTCCGCCACCGGGTCGTCGACATCCAGGAGCACCACGAGATCGGGCACGACGTCACCGACCGCCATCTCGTTGACCGCGGCAACGGCGTCGACGCCGAGGCCCCGCACGACGCCCTGGTACACGAGTGACGACGGCAGGAAGCGGTCGGACACCACCCATGCGCCTCGAGCGAGCGCGGGGCGGATCACCGTCGCGACGTGCTGGGCGCGATCGGCGGCCATGAGCAACGCCTCCGCGACGGGGTCGATCGGGTCGGGCCGGTGCAACAGCAGCTCGCGGATGGCAGCGCCGGCGTCGGTGGCGCCCGGCTCGAACGTCTCGACGACCTCGGCGCCCTGGTCGCGCAACCACGCGGCGAGACGGCGCGCCTGCGTGCTCTTGCCGCTGCCGTCACCACCCTCGAGCACCACGAACCGCCCCGTCATCACGCGTGCTCCTCGCCGGTCGGTGGATCCTCGGTCATCCCCTCGAGCTGCTCCGTCGGCGGATCCTCCGCCGCGGGCGCGGGGCGCGCCGGCGCTGCGGCCGGCTCCTCGTCGGGCGGGTCCTCGGTGTGACCTTCGAGCGCGGCCGTCGACGGCTCCGCGGGCTCCGACTCGTCCTGAGCGGTCGGCTCCGCCCCTTCCGTCGGCTCCACGGCTCCAGTCGGCTCCGCCGCCACGGTCGGTTCCGCCATCGGGATCGTCGGCTCGACCAGCCCCGGGGCCACGAACGGCGCCTCCGGCCCGTGCTCGATGCGCTCGACCATCGCGGCGGCCTCGCCCCCTTCGGCCTCTGCCTGGTGCTCCGCCCGGCGGATCGAGCGCCATGCCACGACCCCGGCGACCAACGTGATCGCACCACCGCACCACAGTGCGATGCGCACACCCGGCAAGGCGTAGGTGTACGGACCGATCGAGATCGACTGGTTCTCGAAGACCCCGCGCGTCACCCAGTCCCAGAAGTCGGCGAACAGCGGCGAGATCGTCAACGAGATCAGCAGGCACAAACGCACGACGGTGTAGAGCGTCGCGAAGGTGCGGCCGCGCAACTCGTCGCTGACGCTCTCCTGCAGCACCGTGAAGCCGGTCACGTAGGTGGTGCCGGCACACGCCCCCACTCCACCGATGAGCAGCGCTGCGGGCGCGAGCGCCGAGAACGACGCGGCCAGGAAGAGGAACAGACCCGTGCCGATGACCCCGAAGCAGAACACCGTGATCCGCGGCAGTCGGCCCTGCAGCCAGAGCAGCGTGACCACGCCCGTCGCGGCACCGAAGCCGAGCGCGGTCATCATCACGCCGAACGCCGCGCTGCCGCCGTCGAGCACCTCCTGCGCGAACGACGGCCCGAGCGGGATCATCGCGCCCGCACCGATGAGGCCCACGCCGAGGCCGAGCATCACACCGCGCACCAGCGCGTGCTTCGAGACGAACTGCAGGCCTTCCTTGATCTCGCGGAACGTCTCGGTCCAGTCGATGCGTCCGGTGCCCTCGCGCTCGCGGCGCGGGATCGGCAGGCGGTAGACGATCGCAGCCGACACGAGGAACGTCATCGCGTCGAAGAAGAGTGCGAGCACCTCCTGGTCGACCTTGAACGCGGAGATCACGTTGAAGTCGCCCAGCACGGCGGCGAAGCCGGCGAGCAACGAGAAGATGATCGACGCGATCGGGAAGGTGCCGTACGACGCGGCGAGCGACAGCGAGTTCGCCGACGCGAGCTGCTCGTCAGGGACGAGGTTCGGCACCGAGGCCGCCTGCGCCGGCCCCACATCAGCGTGAAGATCACGAGGCCGAGCGAGATCAGCAGAGCCCTCCGAGGTTCTCGACGAACGGCAGCAACAGCAGCAGGCACGCCCGGCCGATGTCGCAGAACACCATCACCTTGCGGCGTCGAAGCGGTCGATCATCCGCCACCGCCGACCGTGCCGAGCAGGAAGCCCGGCAGCACGCGGTCATCATCGCAGGCTGACCGCGGACCCGAGTTGTCGGACACTCGCGCCGCGATCGCGAGGATGGCGATCAGGCCGATCCAGTCGCCGAGGCTCGACACCACCTGCGCGAGCCACAGCCGGAAGAACGACTTGGAACCGAAGACGCGCCACGGCGCGTCGGGGATCGGCGGCTCCTGCGCGTCGTGCGGGATGAACGGCGCCTCGTGGTGCGGCACCTGTTCGTCGGTCATGTGTCAGGTACCGAGCGTCGGCGGCTTCTTCGCGGATCGCGCCGCTTGCTTGGCCGCGGCCTTCTTCGCGGTGGTCCCCTTCTTCACCGTGCGCGTGGTGGTGCTCGCCGGCTTCTTCGCGGCCGTCTTCTTCGCGGTGGTGCGCTTGGCCGGGGCCTTCTTCTTCGCCGGGCCGCGCGCCGCGCGCTCGGCGAGGAGCTCGACCGCCTCGTTCAGCGTCACCGCGTCGGGTTGGATCCCGCGCGGCACGGTGGCGTTGGTGGTGCCGTCGGTGATGTACGGCCCGAAGCGACCGTCGAGCACGCGCACCGGCGCGCCGCTGTCGGGGTGCAGCCCGAGCTCGGCGATGGGCGGCTTCGCCACCCGGCCGCGGCGCTGCTTCGGCTGGGCGAAGATCGCCTGCGCCTGCTCCAGCGTGACCGTGAACAGCTCCGACTCCGCGCCGAGGCTGCGGCTGTCGGTGCCCTTCTTGATGTACGGGCCGTACCGACCGTTCTGCGCGGTGATCTCCTCGCCGTCGGTGTCGGTACCGACGACGCGCGGGAGCGCCAGCAGTTGCAGTGCCTCGTCGAGCGTGACGGTGTCGGGCTCCATCGACGCGAACAACGATGCCCGCTTCGGCTTCTCCTTCGAACCCTCCGCCTGCTCGCCGAGCTGCACGAACGGACCGAAGCGGCCGCTGAGCACCAGGACGGTGAGACCGGTCTCGGGATCGGTGCCGAGCTCGCGAGGACCGCCGCCACCCTTGGCGAGCAGCTCCTCCGCCTTCTCGGGCGTGAGCTCGTCGGGTGCGAGATCGACGGGGATCGGCGCCTTCTCGTCGCCGCGCTCGATGCGCGCGCCGTTGGGCCAGACGCGCACGATGAGCTCGTTGCCCTGCGCGTCGACACCGACGTGCACCGAGTTCACCTCGGCCATGTCGATCTGCGCGAGGCGCTCGTCGGACACCAGCTCACGCAGGCCGACCGTGCCGTTGCCGAAGTAGAAGCTGTCGAGCCACTTCTCGGCCTCGCCCTCGCCACGGGCGACGGCGTCGAGCGCCTCCTCCATCGTGGCGGTGAACGTGTAGTCGATGAGGTGCGAGAAGTAGCGCTCGAGCAGCTGCACCTTCGCGAACGCCTTCCACGTGGGCACGAGTGCCGTGCCCTTCTTGAAGACGTAGTCGCGCGCCAGGATCGTCTCGATCACCGACACGTAGGTGGAGGGACGGCCGATGCCGCGCTCCTCGAGCTCCTTCACCAGCGACGCCTCGGTGAAGCGCGCCGGCGGCTGCGTGGTGTGCCCCGCGGGACGGAGCTCCTGGCAGTCGACGCGCTCGCGCTCCTGCAGCGGGGGCAGGATCGTCTCGCGGTCCTCGAGCTCGGCCTCGGGGTCGTCGGCGCCTTCCACGTAGGCGCGCAGATAGCCGGGGAACTCGATGGTGCGACCGCTCGCCTGGAACGTGACCTGCTCGTTCGCGGTGGAGGTGGCGCCGAGCTTGAGCGTGACGCGCTGGATGCGGGCGTCGGCCATCTGCGAGGCGACGGTGCGCTTCCAGATGAGGTCGTAGAGGCGGCGCTCGTCGGACGACCGGAGCTCACCACCGACGTCGTCGGCGGTGCGCATGCGGTCGCCGGCGGGGCGGATCGCCTCGTGCGCCTCCTGCGCGTTCTTCACCTTGCTGCGGTACTCGCGCGGCTGGGCCGGCAGGTACGCGTCGCCGTAGAGGCTCGCGATCTGACGACGGGCCGCGCTCACCGCCTGCTCCGACAGCGACGTGCTGTCGGTTCGCATGTAGGTGATGAGGCCACGCTCGTAGAGGCCCTGGGCGATGCTCATCGTGCGGCCCGCGCTGAAGCCGAGCTTGCGGCCCGCCTCCTGCTGCAGCGTCGACGTGATGAACGGCGCCTTCGGCTTCTCCATGTGCTGCTTGGTGTCGACCGACGCGACCGTGAAGTCGACGCCGTCGAGCCGCGCGGCGAGGGCGACGACCGCGCCCTCGTCGAGCAGGGCGACGTTGCTGTCGGCCTTGAGCGCGCCGGTGTCGGGATCGAAGTCGCGACCGAGGGCGAGTCGCTTGCCGTCGATGTCGACGAGCGTCGCGGGGAACGACTGCTCGTGCGCGTGGAACGTGCCCTCGAGGTCCCAGTACTGACCGGAGCGGAACGCCATGCGGGCGCGCTCCCGGTCGACGACGAGGCGGGTGGCGACGCTCTGCACGCGACCGACCGACGTGCCGCGCCCGATGCGCCGGAACGCGACGTTCGAGACCTCGTAGCCCACCAGGCGGTCGAGGATGCGTCGGCCCTCCTGCGCCTCCACCAACTTCATGTCGAGCTCGCGCCAGTTGTCGATGGCGTCCGCGATCGCCTGCTCGGTGATCTCGTGGAACACCATGCGCTTCACGGGCACCTTCGGCTTCAGCACCTCGAGCAGGTGCCACGAGATCGCCTCGCCCTCGCGGTCCTCGTCGGTCGCGAGGTAGACCTCGCTCGCGTCCTTCAGCGCCGCCTTCAACTCGGCGACGACGTGCTTCTTGTTGTCGGGCACGATGTAGACGGGCCGGAAGTGGTCGTCGACATCGATGCCCAGGCGCCGGACCTGCGGCTTGGTGACGGTCTTGGGCGCCTGCTTCGCGCCCTGCGGGAGGTCGCGGATGTGGCCGACGCTCGGCTTGACCGTATAGCGGTCGCGACCGAGGAAGCCGGCGATGGTGTCGGCCTTGGCCTTCGACTCGACGATGACGAGCGGCTTCGCCACGTTCGCTTCCACACTCCTGGTTGGCATTCGCGGAGCCCCGGGCGGGTCCCACGAGCCGGACAGTCTTGCCGCCGGGAGCGGCAGAGTTGCACATCGGCGGTTCGACGGATGCCCTGAACGGGCCTCTCAGGCGCCGGAGCGTGGTGCGGGGAATCGCCCGTGTCAAGCCTGAGGACGGGCGCCACCCGATGCCCCGGGCCGCTCGGGGGTGCCGTCTAGGCTCGCCCGGTGCACACCCTCTCCACCATTTTTGCGCTCAGTCTCGACCCCAAGCAGATGCTGAGCGACTTCGGCGGCGCCGCCACGATCGTCCTGATCCTGATCATCTTCGCCGAGACCGGCCTGCTGATCGGCTTCTTCCTCCCCGGCGACTCGCTCCTGTTCACCGCCGGGCTCCTGGCGTCGCAGAGCAAGCCGGGTGAGCCGCACCTGAACCTGGCGGTGATCCTGGTGGGGTGCTTCGCCGCCGCCGTGATCGGCGACCAGGTGGGCTACACCCTCGGCGACAAGCTCGGGCCCCGGTTCCTGAACAAGCCCGACTCCCGGATCTTCAAGCGGGAGTACGTGGAGCGCACCGAGGCGTTCTTCGACAAGCACGGTCCCAAGACCATCGTGCTCGCCCGGTTCGTCCCGATCGTGCGCACCTTCGCCCCGCCGCTCGCCGGGGTGGGCAAGATGAGCCGGAAGACCTTCCTGCTCTACAACATGCTCGGCGGGTTCATCTGGGTGTTCGGTGTCACGATGGCCGGCTACCTGCTCGCCGACGTCATCGGCGACTCGATCGACAAGTACCTGCTGCCGATCATCGCCGTGATCATCCTGCTGTCGCTGCTCCCGCCGTTCCTGGAGTGGCGCAAGGCCAAGCGCGAGGGCCCCAAGGTCATCTCCGACGCCCAGGCCGAGGCCGAGGCCGCCCGCCTCCACGACGACGTCGACGACTAGCTGGTCAACCCCGAACTTGCGTCGCTGATCCCGGTATAGGGGTCCTTTGCGACGCAAGTTCGGGCGTAGGTGTCAGGTCCGAGCGTGGTTCGTCCAGTCGGCATGGCTGACGACGAACGACTCACCGCCATCGCGGCCTGCACCACGGGATCTTCTCCGCGTCGCACCTCGACGATCTCTCGTTCTCGAAGCACGAGCGTCAGTGGCGCTCGACACCGGCCGCTGGGAACGGGTCCACGGCGGGCATTTCGGATCACCGGGGCGCCCGAGACTTGGCAGGGTGACCTGCTCGCGGCGTGCTGGGCCGGCGGCACCCGAGCGGTTGCTTCCCATCGCTCCGCAGCAGCGCTCTGGGGACTTCGGGCGGCAAGGAGCGCCTCGAGATCACCTGCCCGAGGTGGCGGCGTGCCCGCCATGACGGGTTGATCGTCCACGAGTCGACGCGCCTCGAACTCGTCGACGTCGCGGCAATCGACCGAATCCGTGCACGTCCGTCGAGCGGACGATCTTCGACATGTGCGGCGCCGGAGGCCTGGTCTCGCCGACCTCTTGTTCGACAACGCTGCGGCAGGACCTGACGACGATCGACCGCCTCGTAGCGACGGAAGACCGCCTGGCGAAACGCGGGCGGAAGGGAGGCGCACAGTTCCACCAGGCGCTCGAGCGCCACGATCCGACCGCTGCGCTCCCGGAGAGCGAACCCGAGCGAATGCTCGCCCGATACCTCGTCGAGAGCGGACTCCCGGCGCCCGTCCACCAGCACGTCATACGCGATCGGGCAAACCGGTTCGTTGCCCAGGTCGACCTCGCATATCCCGACCATGGCATCGTCATCGAGTTCGACAGTGCGCCTCACCACCTGGCAAGATCGCCCTCGAACGTGACAGCACCCGCCGCAATGCGATGACGTCCCTGGGCCCTGATGGTCATCACAGCAACGGCTGCCGATCCCCGCGACCGGGCCCGCCGACTGACCAAGCAGGTTCGTCCGCTCCTCCATACCGGTTCCTGGCCCGAACTTGCGTCGCCTTTCCCGGTATGACCGGGATCAGCGACGCAAGTTCGGTCGAGGAACTGGGTGGGGCTATTCGCCGGCGGAGGCGCCTTCGGGGCGTCCGTGCTCGGCCATCGCCTCGGCGACGATGTCGGACTCCTCGGCGAACGAGCCGCCCTTGCGCTTCGAGAAGAGCACGGCGCCGATCAGGACCACCAGGCAGACGCCGGCGATCACGAAGCGCACGTCGTCGTTGCGCAGGCTGATGATCGCGGGGAGCACCAGCAGCGAGACCAGGTTCATCACCTTGATCAGCGGGTTGAGGGCCGGGCCTGCGGTGTCCTTGAACGGGTCACCGACGGTGTCACCGATGACGGCCGCCTTGTGGGCCTCGGAGCCCTTGCCGCCCTCGTTGCCGTCCTCGATGTACTTCTTCGCGTTGTCCCACGCACCACCGGCGTTGCTCAGGTAGTTCGCCATGAGCTGGCCGGTGAGGATGACGCCGGCGAGGAACGCGCCGAGGGCGTAGAAGTTCACGCCGAAGCCGATGATCAGCGGGGTGAGCACGGCGAGGAGCGCCGGGGTGGCGAGCTCACGCAGCGACGCCGCGGTGCAGATGTCGATGACCGGGCCGTAGTCGGGCTTCTTGGTGCCCGCCATGATGCCGCCGTCGGCGAACTGGCTGCGGACCTCCTGCACGACCACGCCGGCGGTACGACCGACCGCACGGATGGCGAGCGCCGAGAACAGGAACGACACCGAGCCACCGATGAGGAGGCCGATGAACACCTTCGGGTTCGCCACGTTGATCTGCGTGAGGATGTTGTTGAAGAGGCGGTTGCCGGTGAGACCCTTGAGCGGGTTCAGCTCGCCACCGATCGTCTCCACGTAGGAGGCGAACAGCGCCACGGAGGCGATGACGGCCGAGCCGATGGCGAAGCCCTTGGTGACGGCCTTGGTGGTGTTGCCCACCGCGTCGAGGCTCACCATGATGCGCTCGGGCTCGCCCTCGAACTCGCCCGACATCTCGGCGATGCCGGCCGCGTTGTCGGCGACCGGGCCGAAGGTGTCCTCGGAGACGATCACGCCGGTGGTGGCGAGCATGCCCATACCGGTGAGGGCGACCATGTAGAAGGTGAACTGGATGTTGCCGTCGCCGAGCCAGATGCCCACACCGAGCGCCAGCGCGATGCAGATGATGGCGTAGACGCTCGACTCGAGACCGGAGCTGGTACCCGAGAGCACCACCGTCGCGGGGCCGGTGCGCGAGGCCTCGGCGATCTCACGGACGGGCGACGTCTCGGTGCTGGTGAAGTACTCGGTGAGGCGGCTGAGCACCTGGGCGAGCACCAGACCGGTGATGACGGCGCCGAAGCACTTCCAGCCGGCGTCGAACTTGTCGTTGCCGACGTAGGCGAACGCCACGACGGCGGTGCCGACGACGGTGAGCAGGCCCGCGGTGATGAAGCCGCGGTTGATCGGCGCCATGGCCGACTTGTCCTTGTCGGTGGCCCGCACCGCAGACACGCCGCAGATGGAGGCGAGCACGCCGATCGCACGGGCGGCGAGCGGGAAGATGAGGCCGAGGGCCGGGTTGAGGCCGATCGACTTGAACGCCGCGACGCCGAGGATGATCGACGCCACGAGGGTGACCTCGTAGGACTCGAAGAGGTCGGCCGCCATGCCGGCGCAGTCGCCCACGTTGTCGCCCACGTTGTCGGCGATGGTGGCCGGGTTGCGGGGGTCGTCCTCGGGGATGCCGGCCTCGACCTTGCCGACGAGGTCGGCGCCGACGTCGGCCGCCTTGGTGAAGATGCCGCCGCCGACCCGGAGGAAGAGGGCGAGCAGCGAACCGCCGAAGCCGAAGCCGATGAGGATGGCCGAGGCGGTGTTCTGGAAGATCATGATGATCACGGTGGCGCCGAGGAGGCCCAGGCCGACCGTGAACATGCCGGCCACACCACCGGTGCGGAAGGCGACCTTGAGCGCCGCAGGCAGCGAGCCCGACCGGGCGGCCGCCGCGGTGCGCACGTTGCGCACGGCGAGGCTCATGCCGATGAAGCCGGTGAGGCCCGACAGCAGACAGCCGGCGACGAGCGCGAGCGTCCGGAACGTACCGGACTGCACGAACGACAGGCCGGCCGGCGCGTTGCGGGCGCGGTCAGGGGCTTCACCACCTCGGTGGAGGTGACGAAGACCACGATCGCCAGCGGCACCAGGATGACGGCGATCGTCTCGAACTGGCGCTTCAGGTAGGCCATCGCGCCTTCCTGGATCGCGCCGGCGATCTCGATCATCGACGGGGTGCCCTGGTCGGAGGCGAGGACGCCGCGCACCAGGTAGAAGCCGACCGCGAGGGCGAGCAACGGTGACGGCCGAGAAGATGAGCCAGAACCAGGCGGCGCCGTCCAGGGTGAATACCTGGTATCCGCCCTCAGTTGCGAGGCTGATCATTTGACGGGTGACTCCTTCTGAGACCGTGACAGCGGGCGGAGGCTAATCCGGACCGCGGCCGGACAGGTAGGTTTCCTGTCTGGGACAGCTGTGTGCGTGCTGCTTCGGTGCGGGACGTCGCGCCAGGATCACCAGCGGAACCGGCGATTTCCTCCCTCGCGCCGACGCCCGAACCGGCGGAACGCTAGGTGCCCGACTCGTACCGAGTCCAATCCCCCGTGACCGTCGCCCGGAGGTCGCTCAGCCCTTCCGGAACCAGCGCTTCTTCGGAGACTTCGGGGGCGGGGTGCCGTGGTCCTCGACGACGAGGTCGATCTCGGGGTTCAGCATCGCCAGGTAGCCCCGGTGGGCACCGACGACACCCTCGGCATGCAGCCAGCGCCCGAGCTCGAGCCCGGCGACGGTCCGGCGGCCGAGGAACACCACGACCATGCCCCCGGTGTCGTCGACGATCACGCACTCCAGCGACGCCACGTTGGCCCAGGGCTGGACCCGCATCGAACGGATGCGGCCCTTCACCCGGGCTCGCTGGCGCCAGCGGACGTCGCCGATCGGCACGTCGGGGCCACCTCGCTGCCCGTTGACCGGGCCGGAGACGATGAGGTCGCTCATCAGCCCGGCAGGCCCGAGCCCGCCTCGGGTGTGGCACCCTCGGCGACCGGGTCGCCGATCACGCCCGCCTGGGCGAGCACGTCCTCGAGCACCGGCACGTTCGTCCCCATGATGAACGGCACGTTCGTGACGTTGGCGTGGGGAAGCTGCCCGAGCACCCGCGCGATCTCGTCGGCGGTGCGGTCGTGGAGGAGGCGGTGCCAGAAGCGCTGGTACACGCGGTGCGGCATCAGCACCGACACCTCGGTGTTGCTGTCGCCGAGCTCGGCCGCGACGAGCTCGAGGGCGGTGCGGGCGATGCGGCGGTCAGGGCGTCGACCAGCTCGAGCGGGGCGCAGGCCAGACCGAAAGCGCGTCCACTCCTCGGCGAGCGCGTCGGCGGCCTTGCGGTCGAGTGCGAAGTGCACCGCGCGCATCTCGTCGGGCATCAACGCGCGGGCGTACTGGATGGCCCGGGCGGTGGACTGGTCGAGCCGGTTCACGAACACGAGCACCACGTGGCGCCGGAGGATCGGCGCCTCGCACGCGGCCTTGGCCTCGGTCTCGAGTTGCTTCGCCTCCGACTCGTACTGCTTGTTGAGGCGCACGAGGAGGGCGACCATCACCGGGACGATGATGATGATGACCCAGGCGCCTTCCATGAACTTGAAGCGGATGAAGATGCACAGCACGACGAACGACAGGAACGCGCCGAAGCCGTTGATGAAGATGCCCTTGCGCCAGCCGGGTTCCTTGTGCGTCTTGTGGTGCTTGGCCATGCCGGCCTGCGACAGCGTGAACGAGGTGAACACGCCGATCGCGTAGAGCGGGATCAGCTTCTCCACCTTCGCGCCGGTCGCGAGGATGAGCACCGCCGCGCTGATCGCGAGGAACAGGATGCCGTTCGAGAACACGAGGCGGTGCCCGCGCTTGGTGAGCTGCTTCGGCATGAAGTTGTCACCCGCGTGGAACGACGCGAGGCGGGGGAAGTCGGCGAACGACGTGTTGGCCGCGAGCACCAGGATGAGCATCGTGCCGGCCTGCAGCGCGTAGAAGAGGATGCTCCCCGCGCCCTGGTCGCCGAAGACCTGCTTGCCGACCTGCGAGATCACCGTGGGGAACCCGGACTCGTACGGCACCGGGTGCGCCTTGGATGCGAGGAACGACAGCCCGAGGAACAGCGTGCCGAGCACGCAGCCCATGATCACGAGGGTGCGGCGGGCGTTGAGCCACTCGGGCTTCTTGAACGCGGTGACGCCGTTGGAGATCGCCTCCACGCCCGTGACCGCCGTTCCGCTCACCGCGAACGCGTGCAGCATCACCGCGAGGCCGGCGCCGTAGAAGATGCCGTCGGCCGCGCTGCCCTGCTTGTTCGCCTCGAGCATCCCCTTGGCGGGGGCGACGGTACCGAGTGTGCCCGCGGCGTACTTCTCGATGCCGACCGCGAGCATGATGCCCATGATCGCGATGAAGAAGTAGGTGGGGACCGCGAAGACCGTCCCCGACTCGCGGACGCCCTTCAAGTTCATGAACGCGATCAGCGCGATGAACGCCAGCGCGATGGGAACCGCGTACGAGTCGAGCGCCGGGAAGGCCGAGATCAACGCCGCGGTGCCCGCGGCGGTGGACACCGCGACCGTGAGCACGTAGTCGGTGAGCAGCGACACACCCGCAACCTGCGCGGGGAGCAGACCGAAGTTGTCGCGCGTGACCATGTACGCGCCACCGGCGGTGGGGTACTCCTTGATCGTCTCGCGGTAGGAGAGGATCAGGAAGAACAGCACCACCAGCATCGCGACGGTGATCGGCACGACGAGCGCGAACGACGCGATGCCCACCGCGACGAACAGGACGCGCAGGATCTCCTCGGTGGCGTACGCCGACGACGAGATGCAGTCGGACGAGAACACCGCCAGTGCGACGGGAATGCCCAGGCGTTCGTGCTCGAGGGCGTCGGTGGGGAGCGGCGGCCCGAGGATCCGGTTCTTGATCCGGTAGCCGCGGCTCTCGGGGATGTCGACCTTGGGCGCCGGCGGGAGCGGCTTGGGCTCCGCCTGCTGTCGCATCGTCTGCATGGCAGACCAGTCAAGCACCAACCCCCCATCGGGGCCCTGCCGGAAGTGTGAACGCCTTGTGACGAGACCGGGCCCAACCGGCCGGGACAGCGGGCCCATCGCTAACATCGCCCAGCGCTGGGCACGCGCGGGAGATGCCGGCCGGAAAGGGCCTGAAGTGCACATCGTCGTAGTGGGTTGCGGCCGGGTCGGCTCCGAGCTGGCCGGTCACCTCGAGAAGGACGGCCACACCGTGGCCGTCGTCGACAAGCGGGCGAGCGCCTTCCGGCGCCTCCCCACCGGCTTCGGTGGTCGTACCGTCGTCGGCTTCGGGTTCGACCGCGACACCCTTCGCGAGGCGGGGATCGAGGAGGCCGGCGCGCTCGCCGCGGTCACCAGTGGTGACAACTCCAACATCATGTCGGCCCGCGTCGCCCGCGAGACCTTCTCGATCGAACGGGTCGTCGCCCGCATCTACGACCCGCGTCGTGCCGCGATCTACCAGCGCCTCGGCATCCCGACGGTCGCCACGGTGTCGTGGACGACCGACCAGGTGATCCGCCGGCTGCTGCCCGAGTCGATGGAGTCCGACTGGATCGACGGCAGCGGCCAGGTCGCGCTGGTGGAGCGCGAGCTCCCCCACGCGTGGGCGGGCAAGCTGCTCTCCGGCCTCAACGAGCCCGGCCGCTTCGTGCTCGGCGCGGTCACCCGCCTCGGCACCGGCATGATCGTCGACGGCACCCTCGTCGGCCAGGAGGGCGACATCCTCCACATCACCACGCGCCTCGACTCGCTCGACGCGCTGCAGGAGCGGCTCGACTCGGCCGCCGAGACCGGAGGACACCACTGATGCTCGTGGCCATCGCCGGAGCCGGCAACGTCGGTCTCTTCATCGCCAACGAGCTCGTCGACGGCGGGCACGAGGTGCTGCTGATCGAGAACAACCTCGAGGTCGTGAAGCGCATCCCCGCCCGCGAGGGCATCACCGTCTGCGCGGCCGACGCCTGCGAGGTGTCGTCGCTGAAGGAGGCGGGCCTCGAGCGCTGCGACGTGCTCGTGGCCGCGACCGGTGACGACGAGGACAACCTCGTGGTCTCGCTGCTCGCGAAGCAGGAGTTCGCGGTGCCGCGGGTGATCGCCCGCGTCAACCACCCCAAGAACCACTGGCTCTTCAACGAGAGCTGGGGCATCGACATCTCCGTGAGCACGCCGCACCTCATCACCGCGCTGGTGGGCGAGGCGGTGAGCGTGGGCCGGCTCGTGCGCCTGTTCCAGCTGGAGGGTGGCGCGGTCGCCCTGGTCGAGGTGACGCTCGCCGACGACGCTCCGGTCGCCCAGCAGGCCGTCCGCGACATCGACATCCCCCGCGACGCGACGATCGTGGCCATCGTGCGCGACGACCACGTGATCATGCCCCGCGGCGACACGATGCTCCTCCCCGGCGACGAAGTGCTCGCGCTCGTCACCACCGAGGCCGAGGACCAGCTCCGCACCATGCTCACCGGGGCCTGAACGTCACACCCCTGCGGCATATTGGTCGGGTGACGTCCCCGTCCGACGCCTGCCACACCCTCGACGAGCTCGCCCACGAGCACTACGACCGCGCGGTCTTCACCGCGCGGGTCGACGGGCGGGAGGCGCGTCACGCGCGCACCACCACTCCCCTCGCGCCGCGCACCGAGGAGAAGCTGCGGGGCCGAGGCGTCGAATCGCTCTACACGCACCAGGCCGCCGCGGTCGACGCGCTCCTCGCCGGGCGCAGCATCGTGGTGGCGAGCGGCACCGCGTCGGGCAAGTCGCTCTGCTACCAGGTGCCGATCGTGGAGTCGGTGGTGCGGGGCACCCCCGACACGGCGCTGCTGGTGTATCCCACGAAGGCGCTCGCGCAGGACCAGCTGCGCAGCTTCCGGCAGTGGTTGATCCCCGAGTTGGTGGCCGCCACCTACGACGGCGACACCGCGCCCGACGACCGCACCTGGGCCCGCGCGAACGCCAACGTGCTCCTCACCAATCCGGAGATGCTGCACGCGGGCATCCTGCCGTCGCACGCGCGGTGGGCCACCTTCCTCATGCGCCTGCGCTACGTGGTGGTCGACGAGCTCCACACGTTGCGCGGCCTGTTCGGGAGTCACGTCGCGCACGTGCTGCGCCGACTGCGGCGTCTGTGCGCGTTCTACGGGGCCGACCCCACGTTCTGCTTCACCAGCGCGACGATCGGCAACCCCGCCGAGCTGGCCTCCACGTTGTGTGGCCTGCCGGTGGAGGCGGTGAGCAACGACGGCGCGCCACGCGCCGAGCGCGGGTTCGCGGTGTGGCAACGCCCGCTGCTCGACGAGCACAGCGGCACGCGCGCGTCGGCCAACGTGGAGACGGCGATGCTGCTCGCCCGCTTCGTGGAGGACGGTCACCAGACGCTCGCGTTCACGCGCAGCCGGCGGGGCGCCGAGCTCGTCGCCGCGCAGGCGCGGTCGATGGTCGAAGCGGCGGCGCTGCCGGGCGCGTCGGTGCCCGATGTCGCTGCCTATCGAGCCGGATACCTCGCCGACGAGCGCCGCGAGCTCGAGGCGCGTCTCACCGACGGCTCCCTCGGCGGGATCGTCGCCCTGGCGCGCTCGAGCTGGGCATCGACATCGGCTCGCTCGATGCCGTGGTGCTCAACGGCTTCCCGGGCACCCTCGCGTCGATGCGCCAGCAGGTAGGCGCCGAGAGCGGTGCACCTGCGCGGCCGCGGTGCTCGTCACCGGCGACGACCAGCTCGACCAGTGGTGCGCGGCATCCGCGTGAGCTCCTCGACCGCCCCGCCGAGGCCGCGGTGGTGAACCCGCAGAACCCGTTCGTGGCGAAGGCGCAACTCGCGTGCGCCGCCCACGAGATGCCGCTCGCCCACGACGACGAGCAGTGGTTCGGCGACACGCTCGACGACGCCGTGCGCGAGCTGGTGCTCGACGACAAGCTCAAGCCGCGCGGCGACCGCATGTACTGGATCGGGCGCCATCCTCCGGCACGCGACGTCGGCCTCCGCAGCGGTTCGTCGGCCGAGGTCGAGTTGGTCGACGTCGACGGCCGCCTGATCGGCACCGTCGACGCGTCGCGCGTGTTCCAGGTGGCGCACCCCGGCGCGATCTACCTGCACCAGGGCCGGCAGTACCGGGTGAGCGAGCTGCACGTCGACGCGCTGCACGCGGTGCTCGAACCGGCCGACGACGCCGACGAGTACACGCAACCGCGCGAGCAGACCGACATCGACGTCGTCACCGACGAACGGGAGGTGCCCCTCGGCGCCGGGCACGCGCACCTCGGCACGGTCACGGTGACGCACCGGCTCGTGGCGTATCAGAGGCGACGCGTGTCGACCAACGAGGTGTTCGAAGTGGTGCCGCTCGACTTCCCGCCACGCGAGCTGGTGACGCGCGCCTGCTGGTACACGCTGCCGCTCGGCACGCTGACGAGCCACGGGGTCGACCCGAGCCGCGTGGTCGGCGCGGTGCACGCGGCCGAACACGCGCTGATCGGCCTGCTGCCGCTGTTCGCGATCTGCGACCGGTGGGACGTCGGCGGCGTGTCGATGGCACTGCACCCCCACACCGGCACCCCCACGATCTTCGTGTACGACGGCTACCCCGGCGGGGCGGGGATCGCCGAGCTCGCGTTCGCGGAGATCGAGCGCCACGTGGACGCGGCGTACGAGCTGGTGCGCGAGTGCCCGTGCGACGACGGCTGCCCGTCGTGTGTGCAGTCGCCGAAGTGCGGGAACTGGAACGAGTACCTCGACAAGCACGCCGCCGTCGCACTGCTGCGCGCCCTCGGTGCAGGCTCCGATCCGGGACCGGACAACCCGGCCCCGGTGCCCGATCCGACCCCTCATCGCGCGTAACGTGCCCACATGACCACGAAGCGCTTCGTCGCCCTGGTGGTGGTGCTGGTGCTCGCGGCGGGCCTCTTCGTCGCCTTCACCACGCAACCCTGGGACAGCTCCGGCAACGGGACCTCGATCACCGTGTACACCGCCGGCCAGTCGGTCGAGGTCGACAAGGGCGACAAGTTCGTGGTCGCGCTCGAGTCGAACCCCACCACCGGTTACAGCTGGCAGGCCGAGGACAACAAGCTGGTCGAGCAGCAGAAGAGCCGCTTCGTGGCGGGCGACTCGAAGCTGGCTGGAGCCGGGGGCACGCAGCTCATCACCTTCCTGGCCACCAAGCGCGGCAGCACCACCCTCACCCTCGACTACGCCCGCTCCTTCGAGAAGGACACTCCGCCGGCGAAGACCGAGGACATCTCCGTCCGCGTGCGCTGACCCGGTCAACGGTCCGGCGTCCGGCACCGGATCGCCGCACACTCGGCGTCCACCTCGGCGCGCGCCCGGGCCCGGGCCGGCCCGGCCACGACGGACAGTCCGGGTACGTCGACCTCGACCACGACCTCGGCCGTGTCGCCGGCGCAGTCGCAGGTGACGACCCGGGCACCGTTGCGGGCGGCGGTGGCACCGGCGGCCGCTCCGGCCGCCGCACTCCCCTGCCCCAGCGCGAGCGCATCGGCGGCGGCGAGGGCCGCCGCATCGGCCGCCGACTCGGCCCGGGCCCGGCCCACCAGCGCGCCGCCCAGCCGGGCCGCGCCCAAGGTGAGACCGAGCGCGAGCACCAGGACGCCCAGCGCGACCACCGACACGCCACCGTGTTCGCGCCGGTTCACTTCTCGACCCGCATGGTGGCCGAGGCGTGGAGGTCCGGATCGGGGAACAGGATCCCGACCAACGGCAGGTCGGTGACCGACGTGTACGACACCTCGACGGTGATCTCGCCGCCGACGTCGGGCCGGTCGCTCACCTGCACGTCGGCACCGGGCAACGACCGCCGCACGGCCCGGACCGCGCGTGTCGGGTCGGGGTCGACCGACGCGGCGCGGGCGCCTTCGCGGGCGGCGTGCACGACGCCGAGTTGGTCGCGCACGACCAGCGCGGTCTGCACGATCGCGAGCATCCCGAGCACGAGCAGCGGCAACACGAACGCGAACTCGACCGTGGCCTGACCGCGCACGCCGGTCCCCCGCGGCTGAGGGACCGGTCGTGCACGCCGAGCGGCCCTGCTCATCCGGGGAGGACCTTCTGGATCACGGCGTCGAACAGCTTCGAGATGGCATGACTGCCGGTCGCCCAGGAGATGAGCAGCGTGGCGAGCGCGCACGCACCGAGGATCACGAGCGCGTACTCGGCGGTGGACTGGCCGAGCTCGCCGGACACGAGCCGACCGACGACGCGGCGGGAGAGACGGGAACGGAACATCGGGACCTCCGGATCGGAGCACCACCCACTGCGGTCAGAGCCGTTGCAACCCGGCGGCGAGGCCGGGCACGACGGTGAGCACCACGAAGGCGGGCAGCACGAGGAACACCAGGGGGAAGAGGAGACGCACGGGCACGCGACGGGCATGCGCCTCGATGCGGCGTCGGGCGGATGCACGTTCTTCGGCGGCGAGACGGGTGAGCGCGGGACCGACGGGCGCGCCGGTGCGCTCGCCGATGGTCAGGGCGTCGGCGAGGGACTCGAGTTGGGGCAGTTGGCGGGCGACGTCGCGCCAGGCGTCGGCGAACGAGGCGCCGAACGCGCAGGCGCGCACGACGGCGTGGAGCGCGTCGGCCACCGAGGGCGGCGACCACTTCGCCGCGTGCTCGACCGCGAGGTAGGGCGTGCACCCCGCGCCGACGGCCACGGCGAGCAGGTCGACGACGACGGGCACCTCGGCCGCGACCGCCGCGGCACGGCGAATCGATGCCCGGCGGGTGAACGGCGCCAGGACGACCCGGGATCCGGGGAGCTCGCGCACCCGATTCCTCAGTGCCGACGGCGCCGGCCACGGGAGGCGGCCCGAGACGGGCGACGCTCGCCGCTCCCCGTGGTTGCCGGCGCCGCCGGACAACGCGTGGGCCCGCTGTGCCGAGGGGTGTCGGCGGGCCAGGACCACGAACGGGCACGCGAGCAGGAGGGCCCACGCCAGCGCGAGCGATGCACCCAGCACCGAGCTCACCCGATCCGCCCGGTGGAGCCCACGATCCGACGGATCCAGATGGTCGCCAGACCCTCGAGCCCCAGCCCGACCAACAGACACACCCGCCCGACGGTGGTGCCCACCAGGACGTCGACCGCGCCGGGATCGACCAGGGCGGAGAAGGCCAGGTAGCCGAGCGGCGCGACGCCCACGACGACCGCGGACAGGCGCGCCTGGCTCGAGAGCGCGTGCGCCTCGGCCTGCGCGTCGAGTCGGTCGCGCAGTGACGAGGCGAGCCCGTCGAGCGCACCCGCGGCCGGGCCACCCATCGTCGTCGCGACGGCGAGCGCACCCGCGGCCGCCCGGACCGGTGGCCGGTCGTGCTCGCGTGGCCACCCGGCAAGGGCGTCGACGAACACCAGGCCCAGTGCGGCGCGGGCCCCGACCCGCCGCAGATCCGGCGCCACCGGCGAGGCGGGCGCGGCCACCCGTTCGACCGCCTGCGGCACCGTGCTGCCACCGCGCAGATCGGCGGCAATCGTCTCCAACGCAGCCGGCAATGCCGCCGCGAACCGGCGTTCCCGGCGACCGGAGGCGATCCGCGCGGCAACCGGCGGGCCGACCAACGCCGCGGCCAGCACCAGCACCACGAGCGACGGCGAGAACGCCGCCGCCACCGTGCTCCCGCCCAGCACTGCCAGCGCCCACGTGGTGACGGCCGCCTCGGGCTCGAGGTCGACGTCGGCACGCTCGAGCGCGCGGACCAGCCGGCCGCGCACGACGGCCGGCACACGCCACGCGGATCGGCGACGGAGCGCGCGCACGTGCACGGCGGCGTCGACGCGCTGTGCCGCCCGACTGCACGCCACCACGACGACGGCGGAGACGGGCACGAGCCACCACCGCACCGCGCTCATGGGAGTGTCGCCTTCCTCGCTGCCCGGGCCGGCTCACCCACCAGCGCGAGTGCCTCGCCGTCACGCCGGGCCAACACGCGGGTCGCGGCGGTCACGTCGTCGGGGATGCGATCCGCCCCGCCGGGCGCGTCGACGACCTCGGCCACCTCGGTGACGGCCCTCCGCCCGCCGTGGCGCGCGACGAACACCACGACGTCGACGGACGCGACGATCTGGTCACGCACCGCCGCGAGCGGCAGCCCCGCACCGCCGAACAGCGTGAGCGTCTCCAACCGGCGCAGCGCGTCGCGCGTGCCGTTGGCGTGGATGGTGCTCAACGAACCGTCGTGGCCGGTGTTGAGCGCCTGCAGCATGTCGAGGGCCTCGCCGCCGCGCACCTCGCCCACGACGATGCGATCGGGACGCATGCGCAGCGCGGCGCGCACGAGGTCGCGCACGCTCACCGCGCCGGCGCCCTCGGCGTTCGCCGGACGCGCTTCCAATCGGACGACATGGGGCCGCGCCAGCCGGAGCTCGGCGGTCTCCTCGATGGTGACGACCCGCTCCTGGGCGGGGATCGACCGCGACAACGTGTTGAGCAGCGTGGTCTTGCCCGCAGCGGTCGCGCCGGCGACGAGGACGTTCGCGCCGCCCGCCACGAGCGTGCGGAGCAACCCGTCGACATCGGGTGGCACGCCGAAGTCGGCGAGGGTCAGCGCACGGGCCCCGAAGCGGCGGATGGTGAGACACGGGCCGTCGACGGCGAGCGGTGGGAGGACCGCATGGAGCCGTGAGCCGTCGGCGAGCCGGGCATCGACCATGGGTGAGGCGCGGTCGAGCCGGAGGCCGAGCGGTGCGACGATCCGCTCGGCCAACCGGACGATGGCCGCCGCATCGAGGTCGAGGGCGACCGGCTCGAGCACACCGGCGCGCTCGACGTAGGTGCGACCCGGGCCGTTGACCATCACCTCGGTGACCCCGGGGTCGGCGAGGATCGGCTCCAGCGCGCCGAGCCCGGCCACCTCGTGCAGCAACTCACCGAGCAGCGCGGCGAACCGATCAGCCCCCAGCAACGGCTCCTCCGCGCGGAGGTGCTCGGCAAGACGCGCCCGCACCGCGACCGGAGACGAATGCGCGTCGGCCCCGGTGGCGATGCCGGCCTCGGTCCCGACCTCGGCCAGCAACCGAGCATGGACGCGTTGCTTCAGCGCGCGCGGATCGAGCGCGGGCTCGCCGGCGATCACGCCGCCGCGCCCCGCCGGGCCGGCAACAGGCCGGCACGACCCGCGAGTTGCAGTGCGGGGCGCGCCAACGCGGTGGGCAGCCGCGTGGTGACGACCCCCGCGTCGACGGCACGCGCGATCTCGATGCGCTGCGGGACCCGCGCCAGCACGGGCAGGTCGAGGACCTCGGTGACCTCCCGTGCCCCGAGCGCCCGCCCCGACTCCTCCACGATCACGACCCCGCGCGTGTGCGCGAGCAGCGGTGAGTGGACCGCGCGCCGCAGCGCGAGATAGCAGGGCCGCAGCACCGCGACCGTGACGTCGGCCAGCTCGGCACAGGCGCGCACCGCCGCCGGGGTGGCGGTACCGCAGTCGGCGACGACCGGCCCGGGCGAGTCGCGGAGCACCACGGCGAGTGCCGCGCCGGCTTCGGCCCGGGCCTCGGTGGCCGCCGCGCCGAACGGGAGGAGTGCACACCCGGCCGCCACCTCCACCGCCATGCGATCGAGCGCCTCACCCGGGGCCTCCGGTCCGACCGCCATCCAGTCGGAGAGACCGAGCGCCGGATCGGCGCCGAGACCGAGCACCGCGGGCTGGTCGCCGGTGAGGTCGGCGAGGCGCACGGCCGCTGCCGGTTCGAGCGCGACCCCACGCCCACCCGGCTCCCGCGCGACCGTCTCCCGCGCGATGGCGAGCGCGACCGCGGCGGCGAACACCGACGTGCCCGACCCACCCTTCGGGGACCACAACGTGAGCAACACCGACTTCCCTCCTGCGACAGGACCAGTTGGGGGAAGCGGTCTCCCAGAGACGACGGGACCGGCTCCGTGTCACGCAGCGACTTAGGCTCGCGGCCCTTGGAGCGGGAGCGGTTGTCGGTCGTCGAGGTGCTGCGCACCACGCTGCGCGTCTGGCGCGCGCACAAGGTGTCGCTGTGGCTGCTCGCCGCGATCGTGCTGGCGCCGCTCATGGTGCTCGAGACCGCCGGCTACCACTTCGCGGTGCAGCTCAGCGGGAGCAAGTTCGACCCCGCGACCGCGATCGTGAACCTGTTCGTGATCCTCGTGTTCGAGATCGGCAGCGCCGAGGTGGAGGCGGTCGCGGCGGAGAAGATGGTGGGGTCCGACCTGCACGGCCACCGTCTCCCGCGGTTCCGCCAGTTCCTCCGTGAGGTGCCGTGGGTGCGGCTCGTGCTGGCGACGCTGCTGTTCGAGATCGCGGTGGTGCTCGGCCTGCTGCTCGCGGTCGTGCCCGGCGTGCTGCTGGTCGTGTTCTGCGCGCTCTACGGGCCGGTCATCGTGGTCGAGCGGAGCGGCGTGTGGGCATCGTTCCGCCGCAGCGCGGCCCTCGTGCGCGGGAACTTCTGGCGGATGTTCGTGCTCACCATGATCGTCGTCGCGATCGGCGAGGGCGTCGGCCTGCTCGTCGAGGCGCTCCTCGCCGGCACGTCACGCGCGGTGGAGGTGTTCGGGCTCTACCTGTTCGACGTGCTCCTCACCCCATTGCAGGGTGTCGGCATCGCCGTCACCTACTTCGCGCTCGTCGCCATCGACCGGAACGGCACGCGAGGCGGGACGCGAGAGGAGCCCGCCGGAGCGGGCCCCTCGGACGCTGTGTGAGTTGTCGCTCGCGGAGAGGCTCAGGCCTCGGCGCGCACCTTCTTCACCACGGCCACACCGATGGCGGCCAGGATCAGGACGATCAGGATCTTCTTCATGGGTGGTTCCCTCCGCGTTCGCGATCGGCAGTGCGATCGTAGGCCGGACCGCACCCGTCCTCCAAGGGACGCCCGACCTGTCAGACTGACCGGTGGAGGTGAACGGGGTCTGGTGGCCCCCCTCGTCTTCAAAACGAGTGGGACGGGTGATCCCCGTCCGGTGGGTTCGATTCCTGCCACCTCCGCCGAGCAGACGCCAACCACCTACGCGGGCACGACCTCCACGGGGATGCCGTTGACCGCGTGGTTGTTCGACAGCGGGTCGTAGAAGTGCGCGGGCGCGAGCAGGTTGTTGTTCACGCCCGCGTGCTCCCGGGCCACCGACAGCCGGGTGCCCGGCCGGTCGTGGCCCCACCCGTGGGGCAGCGACACCACGCCCGGCATCATCTCGTCGGACACCTCCACCGGCACCTCGATGCTGCCGGCCTCCGAGCTCACGCGGGCGAGGCCGCCGTCGACGAGGCTCGCCGCCGCCGCATCGTCGGGGTGCACGAGGAGTGTGCAGCGGTCCTTGCCCTTCACCAGCACCTTCACGTTGTGCATCCACGTGTTCTTCGAGCGGATGTGGCGACGGCTCACGAGCAGCAGCCCGTCGTCGTCGACCGCGGCAGCCGCGGCCGCAGCACGCGCCAGCAGGCGCGGGACGTCGGCGGTGATGTACTCGGGCGCGAGGTCGATCATGTCGTCGGGCGTGCACACCATCTCGCGGGCCCGCGGGATCAGCGGACCCATGTCGACGCCGTGCTCCGTGGCCTTGATCTTCTCGAGCGTGAGGCCGTCGGGGTTCTCGCCGTAGCGGTCGCCCCACGGGCCGGTGCGGATGGTGAGGTCGACGATGCGCGCGCCACCACCGCCCTCGTAGTGCTTCTTGACCTCTTCGACGTCGAGGCCCTGCGAGCGACACAGCGCGCCGAACCACGCGTCGTCGAGCACCGAGAAGTCGAAGTCGGCGTTGGTCTTGCCCATGAACAGCCAGCCCAGGTGCGTGAGCACCTCGGCCTCGGTGGGCACGCCGTCCTCACGCGGGAAGATCGCGTCGCTCCACTTGCCCGCGCTGCGCGCGGCCCAGCCCCACATGATGTCGTCGTAGTGCGGCTGCTCGAGCGGTGACGCGCCGGGCAGCAGCACGTGCGCGAAGCGCGTGGTCTCGTTGAGGTAGTTGTCGATCGAGATCATGCACTCGAGCAGCGGCAGCGCCTCCTCGAGCTTCGCGGAGTCGGGCACGCTGATCACCGGGTTGCCGGCGACGGTCACGAGCGCCTTGATCTGCCCATCGCCCGGTACCGCGATCTCCTCGGCCATCACGCCACACGGCACCTGGCCGAGCACCTCGGGCACGCCCGACACACGCGACTTCCACCGGCCGAACTCGGGCATGCCGTTCTGCTTCGTCGACGCCATCCACGCGATCGGCCAGTTGATCGGGTTGCCGAACATGAGGCCACCGGGCTGGTCGAACTTGCCGACGAGGATGTTCACGACGTCGACGAGGTACGACGCGAGCGTGCCGAACTCCTGGTTGCACAGGCCGATGCGGCCGTACACCGCGCCGGTGGGCGCGGCCGCGAACTCGCGGGCGATGCGGCGGATGGTGTCGGCCGGCACGCGGGTGAACGCCTCCACCGACTCGGGCGTGACGTCGGCGCACAGCTCGCGCACGACTTCGACGCCCTTCACGATGTCGGCAACGCTGCCGAGGTCGACGAGGTCTTCCTCGAACAAGACCTGGCACATCGCCAGGAGGAACGCCGCGTCACCACCGGGGAGGATCGGCACCCACTCGTCGGCACGGTCCGCGGTGCCGGTGCGGCGCGGGTCGATCACGATCACCTTGCCGCCGCGGTCGCGGATCTTGTCGAACTCGCCGAGCACGTCGGGGCACGCCATCAGCGAGCCGCCCGACGCCTGCGGATTGCCGCCCATCACGACGAGGTAGTCGGTGCGCTGGATGTCGGGCGTGGGGATCTTCCACATGTTCCCGTACATGAGGACGCACGAGAGGTTCTTGGGCCACTGGTCGACGGTGCCCGCGCTGTAGATGTGGTGGAAGCCCGCGTTGCCGATGAGCAGCGCCATGTAGCGCTGCAGGTCGAAGTTGTGGCCGGCGGGGTTGCCGACGAACGCGGTGCACGACTCGATGCCGTGGCGCTGCACCACACCGTGGATGAGCTCCTCGCACTTGGCGAACGCCTCGTCCCACGACACCTCGCGCCACGTGTCGGTCTCGACGTCGCGGATCATCGGCACGCGGATGCGGTCGGGGTCGGCGTGCAGCTTCCCGAGCGTGGTGCCCTTCGGGCAGATGTAGCCCTTCGACCAGACGTCGTCGCGATCCGGACGGATCAGCTTGACCTCTTGCCCCTCGACGTCGACCTGCAGTCCGCACATGCACTCGCACAACGGACACGTGATGATGTGGCGCTCCATGACGCCGATTCTTTCACCAAGTCAACCATCGCGACCACCGCCGCGACGCCGCTGCTGGCGAAGCACAGCAGCGGGCGGTGTCGTGCACCGTCCGCAGGCGCCTCCGCAGCCTCACGGGCGCAGCCCGTGGGCGAGGACCGCGCCGAGGAACGGTGTACGGCGACGCCCGGTGCGGGACGACTCAGACAGCCAGGAGGTCGCGCGCGCCGGTGTCGGCCGACGGGTGACGCAGCTTGCTCATCGCCCGGGCCTCGATCTGGCGGATGCGCTCGCGGGTGAGGTTGAAGTGCTCCCCCACCTCCTCGAGCGTGCGCGGCTCGCCCCGGTCGAGACCGAAGCGCAGGGCCAGGATCTGGCGCTCGCGCTCGTCGAGCGGGGCGAGGAGCTTCTCGATCTCGTCGGGGAGCAGCGCGGTGGCGGCCACCTCGAAGGGCGACTCGGCCGAGCGGTCCTCGACGATGTCGCCGAGCTCGGCGTCGCCGTCTTCGCGGAGGGGCTCGGAGAGCGAGAGGGGCTCGGCCGCGAAGCGCAGGGCCTCGGTGACCTTGTCCTCCGGCATCTCGACCTCGGCGGAGAGCTCCGCCAGCGTGGCGGGGCGGCCGAGCTTGAGCTCCAGGCGGGAGCGGGCCTTCTGCAGCCGGGCCAGCGTGTCGCCCGCGTGGACGGGGAGGCGGATGGTGCGGCCGGTGTTGGCGATGCCACGCGTGATCGCCTGGCGGATCCACCACGTCGCGTAGGTGGAGAACTTGAAGCCCTTGCGCCAGTCGAACTTCTCGACGGCGTGCATCAGGCCGAGGTTGCCCTCCTGGATGAGGTCGAGGAGCGGCAGGCCCGACGCCTGGTACTTCTTCGCGATCGACACCACGAGGCGGAGGTTCGACTGCACGAATGTGCGCTGGGCGTCGTCGCCTTCGCGCGCCACCCGCCGAAGCTCACGCTTCTTGGTGGGGGTGAGGGCCTTGCCACCCTCGAGGAGCTGCTCCCGGGCCGCGTTCCCGTTCTCGATCTGCTGGGCGAGACGAACCTCGTCGTCCTTCGTCAGCAGCGGGTACTGGCCGATGTCGGTGAGATAGAGCCGGACGAGATCTTCCTCGTCGCGCTCGACACGCTCCTTCGCCACGTGGCGACCCCACTTTCAGGATTGTGCCGCACCCGGGTGGACCCGGCTGCTGGTCAGATCACGATACCGGCGGCGTCAAGGGGACCCCAAAAAGGGGCAGAAGCCGCCGCCCCGCGCGTCGACGGGCCGTCAGCGGACCGTCAGGAGAAGTGGTCGTGACCCTCTTGGGCGTCGAAGTCGACGTCGCGCAGCGCGAGGTCGAGCGTGCGCATGATCGGTCGTTCGGCGACCGGCGACGCCTCCGACGCCCAGTCGCGGTACGCGGCCACGAGGTGCGGCAGCACGTCGTCGTAGACGGCCAGTGGCTGCGTCGCCTCGTTGAGCGCGGCGACCGCCTCCATGAGCAGGGGATCGCTCACGCCGTCGGGCACGACGACGTCGTGGAGGACGGGCACGAGGGCGTCCCAGAGGTCGGCGTGCCAGGCGAAGTGGCGGGCGTGCCGGGCCAGCAGGATCTTGGCGGCCGGCTCCTCGACCCGCGGCACCCACGTGCCGAGCGTGGCCGACAGGCGCATCTCGATCGACCGGCCGCTGCGGATGCGACCCGACCACTCGACGATGCCGATCTTCGTCTGTGCTCCACTCACGGGCCGCAGTCTGCCACCCGGACGGCAGGCCCGATCAGCCGGGCCCGATCAACCGGACCCGATCAGCCCGCCTGGTCGATGCGCACGAGGTTGCCCGACGGGTCGCGCACGGCGCCGTCGCGCACCCCCCAGGGCTGGTCGGCCGGCTCCTGCACGATCTCGGCGCCGGCGGCCCGCAGACGGTCGAAGGTGGCGTCGAGGTCGTCGGTGTGGAAGTGCACGCCGTTCATCGCGCCCTTCGCCACCAACGCGGCGATCGCCTCCGTGTCGGCCGGGCTCCCGTTGAGGAAGTTGGTGAGCACGAGCTCCACGTCGGGCTGGCCGGCGGCGCCGACCGTGATCCAGCGGAGGTCCTCCTTGGCGACGTCGTTGCGGACGTCGAGGCCGAGGGCGTCGCGGTAGAAGGCGAGTGCGGCGTCGGGGTCGTTGACCTGGAGGAAGCAGCGGGCGAGTGAGATCGTCATGCCCGGCACGCTACGGAATCGGCACCGCCGACGCTTCTCGGATCCTGCTCGACTCCCCGCCAGTGCGGCGGCGCGGCCGCGTGTGCACCTTCGACACGCAGCCCGGCACCGTGGCGAACGCCTCGTGGTTGCGAGCGCGGTAGCCAGTGGGTGTCTCCCCCACCAGCTCGGTGAAGCGGGCGCTGAACGAACCGAGCGACGTGCAGCCGACTTCCATGCACACCTCGGTGACGGAACGGTCACCCTGCCGGAGCAGCGCCTTCGCCCGCTCGATGCACCGCGTCATCAGATAGGCGTAGGGCGTCTCGCCGTACGCGGCGCGGAAGCGGCGTGAGAAGTGCGCGGGCGACATGCACGCCTCGCGTGCGATCTCCGCGACGTCGAGCGGCTCGGCGAAGTCGCGGTCCATCAGATCGCGCGAGCGTCGGAGGAGGGCGAGCTCGGCCAGCTGCTCCGACGTCATGCGTGCAGTGTAGGAACGTCGTCCGTTGCCGCGCCGCGGGGCCACAACTCCGACACGGCGATGCCGACGAGGATCACCACCGCGCCGGTCGCGCGCAGTGCACCGAGGCGTTCGCCGTCGACGTAGCCGGCGATGCCGGCGAACACCGGCTCGGCGAGGAGCACCAGTGCGGCGCGGCTCGCGTTGATGCGCCGCTGCCCGTAGAGCTGCAACGGCAGCGCGACCACGGAGCACATCACGCCGGTGAAGATCACCGCGAACACCGCGGCGACGGTCACGGTGCCGACACCCTGCACCCCCGCAGGAGGGAGCGCGAGGAGCGCGACCGCGGCCGTCTGCATCGCGGTGAACGGCAGCGTGGGCAACACGTTCACGTACGCACCCAGGTACACGATGTGGAACGCGAACAGCACCGCGCACGCGAGGGTGAACAGCTCACCCTTGCCGAGCGACACGTCGGCGCCGGTGAGGAGGTAGAGCCCCACCGTCGCGATGACGATGCCCGCGATCACCGGCGGGCGCGGCAGGCGGCGGATGATCACCGACTCGATCACCGGCGTGATGACCACGTACAGCCCGGTGATGAATGCCGACGACGACGGCGACGTGTACTGCAGGCCGACGGTCTGCGTCGCATAGCCGCCGAACATCAGCACGCCGGCGACGAGGCCCGCCCGCACGAGCATGCGGCGGTCGGGACCACGCGTGCGCAGCGCACCGATCGTGACGGGCGCGAGCACCAACGTGGCGAGGCCGAAGCGCCCGACCAGATAGGCGAACGGGGTGATGTCGCCGAGCGCGTCGTGGACGATCGGGAACGTGAGGCCGTACATGAGGGCCGCGCCGAGCAGCGCGGCCTCCGCGGTGAACCGGCGCTCACGCACGGCGTGCGCCCTCGGGTCGGCCGGCTCAGCCGGGCCAGCGGTTGGTGATCGGCAGGCGCCGGTCCTTGCCGAACGCCTTCGGCGACACCCGCACGCCCGGGGCCGACTGCCGCCGCTTGTACTCGTTGCGGTCGACGAGGGTCGCGACGCGCCGCACCGTCTCCGGGTCGTGGCCCGCCGCCTCGAGCTCGGCGACGGAGAGGTCGTCCTCCACGTAGCCCTCGATGATGGGGTCGAGCACGTCGTACTCGGGCAGCGAGTCGGAGTCCTTCTGGTCGGGGCGCAACTCGGCACTGGGCGCCTTCTCCAGCACCGACTCCGGCACGATCTCGCGCCCGGCGCGCTCGTTGCGGTCGCGGCACAGCGCGTACACGAGCATCTTGGGGACGTCCTTGATGACCGCGAAGCCGCCGGCCATGTCGCCGTAGAGCGTGGAGTAGCCGGTGGCGATCTCGCTCTTGTTGCCGGTGGTGAGCACGAGCCAGCCGAACTTGTTCGACATGGTCATGAGGATCGTGCCGCGCACACGCGCCTGGAGGTTCTCCTCGGCGAGGCCGGACGACAGGCCCGCGAACGGCTCGGCCAGCATGCCGAGGAAGGCCGAGTGCGCGTCCTCGATCGGGATGGTGTGCGTGCGGATGCCGAGGTTCTCGGCGAGGAGGTCGGCATCGGTGACGCTGTGGTCGCTCGAGAACCGCGACGGCATCAGCACGCCGGTGACGTGCTCCGCGCCGAGGGCGTCGACCGCGATCGCGGCGACGAGCGAGGAGTCGATGCCGCCCGACAGCCCGATGACGACATCGGTGAAACCGTTCTTCTGCACGTAGTCGCGGGTGCCGAGCACCAGCGCCTCGTACACCTCGTGCACCGGCGGGAGCAGCTCCTCCACGCGGTGCACCGTGGCGACCTCGCCCAGGTGCGGGTCGCTCACCGGCACCTCGGGCAGCTGCGGCGCGCGCGTGCGTCCGCGCGGGTCGAGCAGGCGGCGGCGGAAGCCGGGGCGCACGTCGAGATCGACGACGAGGAAGTCTTCCTCGAACTGCTTGGCGCGCGCGACGAGGTGACCCGTCTCGTCGAAGAGCATCGAGGCACCGTCGAAGACGAGTTCGTCCTGCCCACCCACGAGGTTCACGTAGAGCACGGGCACCGACGCGTCGGCCGCGCGGGTCGCGAGCATCGCCTCGCGTTCGTGCAGGCGGCCCGCGTAGAAGGGCGACGCGTTCACGTTCACCACCAGCTCGGCACCACCGGCCGCCTGCGTGGTGATCGGCCCGTTGGGGCTCCACGCGTCTTCGCAGATCGACACCGCGACCCGCACGCCGCCCACGACGAACAGCGGCCCGTCGACGGTGGACGGCACGAAGTAGCGCTGCTCGTCGAACACCGCGTAGTTGGGGAGGAGGTGCTTGCGGTAGATGCCGAGCACCTCGCCGTTCGCGCAGACCGCCGCGGAGTTCGAGAGATCGCGCCCCACCTCGGGGAAACCGATCACGGCTGCGCAACGACCGGTGGCCGACGCGATCTTGCCCAGCGCCTCGGCACACTGCTCGACGAAGGCGGGGCGGAGCAGCAGGTCTTCGGGCGGGTACCCGGTGACCGCGAGCTCGGGGAAGGCGACGAGGTCGCAGCCCTCGGCCTCGGCGCGCTCGTAGGCGGCGAGGATCCGCTTCGTGTTGCCCTCGAGGTCGCCGACGACGAGGTTCAGCTGTGCCGCGGCGACACGGAGGCGAGGCATCCCGTCAGGATACGCGACACTGCCTGCATGGTCGCCGGGTCCGGGACGGATGCGTTGACGGCGGCGGTGGAGCACAGCGCCGACGCTGCAACCGCGCGCATCGTCGTCGACCGCCTCGTCGAGGCCCGGCCCACCATGCGTTCCCTCCTGGGCACCGATGCGACGGTGCGGGAGGGCGTGCTCGCGCTCGCCGGGGCCTCGCGCTCGCTCACCTCCGCGTTCGTCGCCGATCCCTCGCTGCTCGACTGCCTGCTCGACCGCGACCATCTCGCGCGTGAGCAGTCGGAGGCGGAGCTGCGCGCCTCGTGGTCGGCGCACGCCCGCGCTCACGGCGCCGACGAGCACGAGCTGCGGCGATGGAAGCGCGCCACGTTGCTCCGCGTCGCCGCGCGCGATCTGCTGGGGCTCGCCGACATGCCCGCCGTGGGACGCGAGCTCGCGGCACTCGCCGCGGTGTGCCTCGAGGCCGCGGTCGCGATCGTCGATCCGCCCGAGCCCTTCGCGGTGATCGCGATGGGCAAGCTCGGAGGACGCGAGCTCAACTACGCGAGCGACGTCGACGTGCTGTTCGTGCACGACGGCGATCCGGAGCTCGCGGCGCAGTCGGCCCGTCGCCTGTTGACGGTGATGAGCCAACCCGGCGAGCAGGGCATCGTGTTCCGCACCGACGCCGACCTGCGCCCCGAGGGCGCGGCCGGACCACTGAGCCGCACGCTCGACAGCTACCTGCACTGGTACGAGACGTGGGCGCGCCCCTGGGAGTTCCAGGCGTTGATCAAGGCCCGCCCCGTCGCCGGGGATCCCGACCTGGGCCGGCGCTTCGTCGAAGCGACCCGACGGTTCGTGTGGCCCGAGCGCCTCGATGCCGACACCGTGCGCGAGATCCGGGCGATGAAGGAGCGCGCCGAGGCGCAACTCGCCGCTCGCGGTCTCGCCGACCGCGAGCTCAAGCGCGGGCGGGGCGGCATCCGCGACATCGAGTTCGCCGTGCAGCTCCTGCAGCTGGTGCACGGCCGCCACGACGACGCCGTGCGCTCCCCCACCACCCTCGACGCGCTCGGTGCGCTCGCCGCCGGCGGCTACGTCACGCACACCGACGCGCAGCGCCTCGACCACGCCTATCAGTTCCTCCGCACCGTCGAGCACCGGCTGCAACTGCAGGACGAGCAGCAGACCCACACCGTTCCCGACGACGACGCCGCCCGCACACGGCTGGCGCGCGTGCTCGGCTACCGAGACGAACCCTGGCGCGGCGCACTCGAAGGGTTCGATGCCGACGCGCGTGAGCAGCAGCGCGCGGTGCGCTCGATCCACGAACGGCTCTTCTTCGCGCCGCTGCTCGACGCGCTCGCGGGCATCGGACCGCTTCCCGCCGATGCCGCCGCCGATCGACTGAGCGCGTTCGGCTTCACCGACATGGAGCGCACACGCGCGGCCGTGCGCGAGCTGGCGACCGGGCTCAACCGCCGGTCGCGTCTCATGCAGGAGCTGCTGCCGCTCGTGCTCGGTTGGTTGTCGGAGGCACCGGATCCCGACCTGGGTCTGCTCCAACTGCGGCGCCTCGCCGAAGGCCCGGCGCGCTCGGCCTCGCTCGCGACCACGTTGCGCGACGCGCCGGGAGCCGCGGAACGTGCCTGCCTCCTGCTCGGCTCGAGTCGTGTCGTCGGTGACGCGCTCCGCCGTCATCCCGAATTCGTCGACCAGCTCGACGACGTGAGCACCATGACCGAGAAGTCACGCGCCGACCTCGTCGACGAGGTGCACGACACGCTCGAGTGGCGGGGCGACGAGGAGCAGCGGCGCAGGCCTTCGTCGTTTCAAGCGGCGCGAGCTGCTGCGCATCGCCACGCGCGACATCCTCGGCCTCGCGTCGCTCGAGGCCACCGGGCGCGAGCTCAGCGCGCTGGCCGAGGCGTGCCTCGACGGCGCGCTCGGGTCGCTGCGGCCCACCGTGCCCTTCGCCGTGATCGGGCTCGGACGCCTCGGTGGTGGCGAGCTGTCGTACGCGTCCGACATCGACGTGATGTTCGTGTTCGACGGCGACGGTGCCACCGACTTCGAGCGGGCCGAGCAGCTCGCGACGCGGCTCGTGCAGGAGATCGGTGCGACCACCGCCGAAGGTCAGACCTTCCGCATCGACGCCCGGCTTCGTCCCGAAGGGGCCGACGGTCCGCTCGCCCGCAGTGTGGACAGCTGCGCGGCCTACTACGCGCAGTGGGGACGTACGTGGGAGCGCCAGGCACTCACGCAGGCGCGCGTCGTCGCCGGCGACGCGGAGCTCGGCGCCCGCTTCCTCGACCTCGCCGGCGACGTCGCCTACGGGCAGCCCTTCACCGACGACGACACCCGCGAGATCCGCCGGGCCAAGGCACGCGTGGAACGCGAACGCATCCCACCGGGTGAGGATCCGCAGTTCCACCTGAAGCTCGGCCGGGGTTCACTCTCCGACGTGGAGTTCACCGTGCAGCTGCTCCAGCTGCAGCACGGTGGCGAACAGGCCACGCTCCGGGTGCCGGGGACGATGGCGGCGCTGCGCGCACTCGAGGAGGCGCGCCTGCTCACCGGGCCCGATGCCGCGTCGCTCGCCGCCTCGTACCGGTTCTGCGAACGCACCCGCAACGCGCTGCACCTGCTCGACGGCCGTCCGTCCGACTCGCTGCCGGTGCACGCGCCCGACCTGGAGCGGTTGGGCCGCCGCTTGGGGTACGTCCACCGGCCCGAGGCCGCGCTGCGTGACGACTATCGTCGCCGCACCCGTCGCGCGAGGCGCACGGTGGAGCACCTCTTCTACGGAACCCGATGACGGCGATCGACGCGGCCGCAGGCGCCGCCCCCGCATCCCTCGAACCCACCACCACGCGCACCTGGCGCGAGTCGCGCTGGCTCACGCCGCTCGCGATCGTCGTGGCGCTGGTGCCCCTCGTGGCCTCGGCGATCTCGATGGCGGTGCGGGTCGGGACGAGCTACCGCCCCCAGGCCGACCAGGCCTGGATCGAGATGCAGATCCGCGACATCGGCCACCTCCCGGTGCTGCTCGGGCCGTACTCGCGCTTCGGCTGGTTCCACCCGGGGCCGCTCCTCTACTACGTGCTCTGGTTGCCCTATCGGCTGACGGGCAGCACCTCGGTGAGCGTGGTGATCGCCGCGCTGGTGGTGAACGGCGCCGCGATCGCGGGGGTCGCGCTGATCGCGAAGCGGCGCGGCGGCCTCACGCTCCTCCTGCTCACACTGCTGCTCCTCGGACTCCTCGAGCGTTCCCTCGGCGCGCAGTTCCTGCGCGACGCCTGGAACCCGTCGATCACGGTGTTGCCGCTCGCACTGCTCGTGTTCCTGGCGTGGACGGCGAGCGCCGGCGACGTGTGGGCCGTGCCGGTGGCGGCCGGTGTGGCGTCGTTCCTCGTGCAGACGCACGTGAGCTACGGCCTGATCGTCGGCACGCTCGCGCTCGGCGCGGTGGTCGGCCTCGCGGTGACCGAGCGCCGCCGCCGACCGGTGACCCCCGCACGCCGGCGAACGTACGTCTGGGGCGCGGTCCTCACCGCGGGCGTGCTCACGGTGCTGTGGTTGCCGGTGCTCGTCCAGCAGTTGTTCCGCGAACCGGGCAACGTGGGCGAGCTGTACCACTTCTTCCGCAACCACGATCGTGAGCACGCATACGGCGACGCGCTCCGCGTGATCGGCCAACAGCTGACGATCGCACCCGAGTGGCTGCGCGGCAGCGATGCGGTCAACCGGTTCAGCGGTGCCGTCGACCTGTCGGGCAGCATGCCGATCCCGCTCGTGTTCGTCGGCCTCCTCGCCGCGACCGTGGTGTCGTGGTGGCGCGACAAGGTCGCGTGGCGACTGAACGCACTGGTGCTCGTCGCGTGGCTGGCCGGGTTCGCCGCGGTCACCCGCATCGTCGGTGAGATCTTCCCGTACCTCGTGCGGTGGTCGTGGGCGCTGGGCATGCTCACGTGGCTGGCGATCTCGTGGACCGTCGTGGTCGTGTGGCGCCACCGCCGCGACGCCGATCGCCACGCGGTCGTTGGGCGCGTCGCGCTCGCGCTCGTCGTCGCGGGCTTCGCCGTGGTCACCGTCGTGAACACGGTCGACGCGGCGGGCGCCGGCGATCCTGCGCCGTACGCGTCGCAGGTGAACCGTCGGTTGCTCCCCGCACTGCTGCGGGAGGTGCCCGAGGGTCCCGGCGTCGTGGAGATCCGCACGAGCGGCGGTGACGGCTCCACCTGGGTCGGTGGCGGTCTCGCCAACGAGCTCGAACGACGTGGCATCGAGACGCGGGTGGTCCCCAAGCTCGGGTTCGCGTACGGCCCCGACCGCGTGCTCGACGGCGAGCAGGTGAAGCTCGAGGTGTTGCCCGTGGAGTCGGCCGAGCTCGAGCGCAAGGGCGCACCCGAGGGCTTCACCGAGATCGCGCAGTCGGGCCGCGTCCACCTCTTCGTCCGCGAGCCCTGATCGTCTTCGTCCACAGCCTGACGGCGTATCGACCTGGGACGGAGGAGGCGGAGCCGACGATCGGGGGAATGTCCGTCGATCGGCGGGGTTTCCCCGGCTATCGACCTGGGACGGAGGAGGCGGAGCCGACGATCGGGGGAATGTCAGTCCAGCGCGAACTCGTGCTGCCAGTCGGCGGCGTCGTCGTAGGCGGGCTGCTCCGACTTGGTGAGGATGCAGTCCTCGAGCACCAGCGTGTCCATCTCGGTGCGCATGAAGCAGCGGTAGGCGTCGTCGGGCGTGCACACGATCGGCTCGCCGCGCACGTTGAACGACGTGTTGATGACGACCGGGCAACCGGTCAGCGCGTCGAACGCCTCGATGATCGAGTGGAACTCGGGGCTGGTCTCGGCGGTCACCGTCTGCAACCGCGCCGAGTAGTCGACGTGCGTGATCGCGGGCAGCGTGGAGCGCACCTCGTTCACCCACTTGCGCAGGTCCATGTCGCGCACGGGCTCCTCGTCGGGGACGACGCGCAGTTCGTCGCGCACGCCGGCCACGAGCAACATGTAGGGCGACGGGATGCCCGGTTCGATCTCGAACACTTTGCTCGCCTGGTCCTCGAGCACGGCGGGCGCGAACGGCCGGAACGACTCGCGGTACTTGATCTTCAGGTTCATCGTCGACTGCATCGACGACGAACGCGGGTCGCCGATGATCGAACGGTGCCCGAGCGCGCGCGGCCCGAACTCCATGCGCCCCTGCATCACACCGACGACGTCACCGCGCGCGATGCGCGCCGCCACCAGCCGCGCCCGTTCGTCGCCCGACGCGCGCTCGTAGGGGTAGCCGTGCGCGTCGAGCCACGCGGCGATCTCGTCACTCGAGAACCGCGGTCCGAGGTACGCGCCGCGCATGGAGTCGTGCACGCCGTCGACTTCGCGCGGCTTGCCCAGCACCTGGTGCCACCCGTACAGCGCCGCGCCCACCGCGCCGCCGGCATCGCCCGCGGCCGGCTGGATCCAGATGTTGTCGAACGGACCCTCGCGCAGCAGCTTGCCGTTGGCGACGCAGTTGAGCGCGACACCACCTGCGAGGACGGCGTTGCGTTCACCGGTCACCCGCTGCGCGTACCGCGCCATGCGCATCACGATGTCCTCGGTGACCACCTGGATCGACGCGGCGAGGTCGAGCTCGCGCTGCGTGATGTCGGATTCCGGCGCGCGCGGCGGGCCGTCGAACAGGTCGGCGAACCGGCGGTTCGTCATGGTGAGACCCGAGAGGTAGTTGAAGTACCGCATGTCCATGCGGAACGAGCCGTCGTCGCGCAGGTCGATCAGGTGGTCGTAGATGCGGTCGGTGTAGATCGGCCGGCCGTACGGCGCGAGGCCCATGAGCTTGTACTCGCCGGAGTTCACCCGGAACCCACAGAAGTAGGTGAACGCGGAGTAGAGCAGCCCGAGCGAATTGGGGAACGTGAGCTGACGCTCGATCGAGATGGTGTTGCCGCGGCCGACGCCGATCGAACTGGTCGCCCACTCCCCCACGCCGTCGAAGGTGAGGATCGCCGCCGACTCGTACGGCGACGGGAAGAACGCGCTCGCGGCGTGGCTCTCGTGATGTTCGGTGAACCACAGTTTCTTCGGCATGCGGTACCCGAGCCCCTCGAGCCCCTTCTCGATCTCGTAGGGGATCCACAACTTCTCGCGCGTCCACGTGGGCATCGCCTGCAGGAACGAGCGCATGCCCTTCGGTCCGACGCGCAGGTACGTCTTCAGCAGCCGGACGAACGTGGTGATCGGCTTGTCGTAGTAGACGACCGCGTCGAGATCGTCGGGCACGACCCCACCGCGCTGCAAGCAGTATGCGATCGCGTTCGCGGGGAACGCGGCGTCGTGCTTCTTGCGCGTGAAGCGCTCCTCCTGCGCGGCGGCGACCAGCTCGCCGTCCTGGACGAGGGCCGCGGCGGAGTCGTGGTAGAAGGCGCTGATCCCGAGGATGTTCACGCGGCCACCTTCACCGGTCGGCCCTCACGACCCGCCGTCACGGCGCTGCTCGAGCTTCGTGCGCAGGTTGTCGAACATGGCGGCGGCGACGAGCCGCGCGCCCTCCTCGTTGGTGTGCACGAAGTCCCACAGCACCGGGCCGCTCGCACCGTCGAGGGCGTCGCCGAGATCGACGAAGCGCGACCCGCGCAGCAGCTTGCGCGCCTCGGTGACTGCGGGCACCCACCGCTCGGCCTCGTAGAGGTCGAGGTGGGTGTAGGCCTCCTCGTCGGGGGTGAGCTTCTTGGTGAAGGCGTTGGGCTGCCAGAAGAACGCCGAGTCGGAGCCCTGACCGGCTGCGATCGACGCCGCGAGACGGGCCGCCCGCTTCTGGATCGACACTGCGTTCTTCGCCGCCTCGATGTTCTGCGGATCGGCGGGCGCGTCGCTCGTCGCGTGCTGGGTCACACCCTTCGCGAACTGCGTCTGGGGCCCGGACGACCCGTTGAACAGCTCGTCGACCGCGTCGTACACGCGGCGGCTGCCTGCCTGGTCCCAGTACGCGTCGGCCACCGCCTCGAAACCGCTCGACCCGCCCGACGAAGACGACGACGCCGAAGGGGTGCGCTTCTGCGTGGCCGCGATGTCGGCGGAGATCTGCTGGCGTGCCGCCGCCGACGCGCTGTCCGTCGCGTTGGCGTCGTACACGTTGACCGGCACGGTGGTGAGCAGCACGTTGAGCTGCCACGCGAGGTCGTTGAACCCGTCGTAGAACACGACGAGGTCGGGCTTCTGCCCCGCACCGACGAGCTGCTCGTAGAGCTCGAGCTCCTGCCACATCGCGACCCCGGGGCGGCCGTAGTTGCGCACCTCCACGGGGATGCCCTGCTCTTCCGCGATGCGCGCGAACTCGGACGGGATCGTGTGGTCGTCGCGCTGCCCGTCGCCGAACAGCGCGGAGCCACCGAAGAACCACACGGTGAGCGGGGTGCCGGACGTCGCCGGCTGGTAGCTGACGCGTGCGCCGTCGACCACGTTGGTGTAGCGACGGGTGAGCGCGTCGAGGCGGTACCCCAGGTACGTGTCGCGCACACCGGGCAACGTGGCCTGCTCGTCGAGCAGCTCCTGGGCCCAGGGCGCGTCGCGGAACGCGGGCTGCGCGGCCGGGTCGAACGTGTCGTCGGCGACGGCGGGCGTGCCGTGGGTCGCGCTGCTCACCTCGTCGTACACCCACCCGGCCCCGAGGTCGGCGAGCAGCAGGAGCGACACGACGCCGACCACGGTCGCGATCCGCAGCACCGGCCGTGGCGGTCGGCTCGCGCCCGCGCCGACGGGACTGAAGAGGGAGCGCTCGTCGGCATAGGGCTTCGCGGGAAGAGCCTTGCCGGTGTGCGCGTGCCAGAACGACCGTGCGTCGCGCTTCACGCCGGGAGCGAGCGGGTCGTAGCGGAACACCCAGAGCAGGAACGCGATCGGCGTGAAGATCAGCAGGTCGACCAGCCCGAGGAGCACGATCCCGAGCACGTGACCGACCCAGTAGCCGAAGCGCCCGAACCAGTGCTCCACCCGGGCCGCCGCGGCCGGCGCGAGGAACGTGAGCGCGCCGAGCAGGCACGCGGCGACGAGGACGAGGAGGCCGGCGACGCGCAGCCCGAGCAGGAGCAGCAGCGCGCCGATGACGAACGGCACGAGGAGGCGGACCACCCGCGCGCCGCGCCGCGGGGCGGCTTGGCGGCGCGGTGCCGGCATCTCCGCCCAGGTGGTGTCGTTCACGTGTCCCCGTCTTCCCGGCCCGTCGCGCCCGGTCCCGCCGGTCAGAAGAGCGTGTAGAGGGTGTAGGGCGCCGCCGCCTGGCCGACGACGATCGCCAGAGCGATCACCGCGAGCAGCAGCACCATGGGCACGACCCACCAGGCGCGGTTCGTCACGCTGTAGGTGACGAACGAACCCCCCAGGCGGACGCCGTGCCGCAGCCTCCTCATCAGGAACCGGATACTAGGCACTCGGATAACGTCGTGACACCGCGGCCCACGACCCGAGGGGGGACCATGCCCGTCATCGACCAGCACCTGACCTGGCGCAAGGTCGAGGAGCGCCTCGCCACCGAGACCGACCCGGTGTTGCACCGCAACCTCGAACTGCTCCTCCAGCACATGAAGGCGGAGGCCAGCCTCGACATGGAGTCGCTGATGGCCACCGTGTCGGAGCAGGCCCGCTACGAGGCCTTCGGCTCCGAGACCGACGTGCTCGTCGGCAAGGCGGCGGTGCAGAAGTTCTACGAGGACTTCGCGGCGTCGGGCGCCTACAAGCTCCACTTCGAGCTCGACCGGCTCGTGGTCGACCGCGACTGCATCCTCACCGAGGGCGTGATGCGCATGGCCTACCCCGGCCGCACGCTCGCGTACCGCGGCATCGAGGTCGACGACCCCGACGCCTACTACCTGTTCGAGACGAACATGGCGGTGCTGTGGCCCATCGGTCCCGACGGCCTCTTCATCGGCGAGGACAGCTACACCGGCCGTGACGGCTTCGAGGGCATCGCCGACCGCAAGATCGACGAGGCCGACATCGTGCTCTACCAGCCCGCGGCGGCCTGACCGGCCGATGCAGGTCACGCTGCTGGGGACGGGCAACCCGATCCCCGACCCCAACCGCGCCGGACCGTCCACGCTGGTGCGGAGCGGCAGCGCCACGCTGCTCGTCGACGCCGGCCGCGGCGCGGTCATGCGCCTCGCCGGCGCGGGCGTGCTGCCGTTCATGCTCGATGCGGTGCTCGTCACCCATCTGCACAGCGACCACCTCACCGACCTCAACGACGTCGTCACCACCAACTGGGTGATGAGCCCGGTGGCGCGGACGCTCCTCGTCTACGGGCCGCCGGGCTTGCAGGAGGTGGTCGACGGCACGCTCGCCGCGCTCGCGCCCGACGTCCGCTACCGGATGGCGCACCACGAGGACCTCACCGAGGGCCCCGCGGTCGCGGTCACCGAGGTGGCACCCGGCGACGAGTTCACCGTGGGCGGCGCGACCGTCCGGGTCGGTGCCACCGACCACCGCCCGGTGGAACCGACGGTCGCGTTTCGCGTCGACGACGACGGCACGTCGGTGGTGCTCGGCGGCGACGGCGTGCCGTGCGCCGGGCTCGACGACCTCTGCCGCGGCGCCGCCGCCTACGTGCAGACGGTCGTGCGCGACGACATCGTGCGCATGATCCCCAGCCCCCGGCTGCAGGACATCCTCGACTACCACTCCACGGTCGAACAGGCCGCGCAGACCGCGGCGCGCGCCGGCGTGCGCACGCTCGTGCTCACCCACTACGTGCCGGGCCTCGCGCCCGGTCAGGAAGACGAGTGGCGCGCCCTCGCCGCCGCGCACTTCGACGGCGAGATCGTGCTCGGCGACGACCTCACCAGTGTCGAGTGCTGATCCGCGACCGTCGCGACGGGATCGACCTCTCGCTCGCGATCGTGCTCGCGGCCGTCACCGGCTACGTCGACGCGATCGGGTTCGTCCGCCTGTTCGGCGTGTTCCCCGCCAACCAGAGCGGCAACGTGGTGCTGTTCGGCATCGCCGTGGGCGACGGCCGCGCCGGCGACGCGTGGCGACCGGCACTCGCGATGGCGGGGTTCGCGCTCGGTGTCCTCCTGGCGTACCGCGCCGGCCTCCGCATCCCGGCGGCCCACCGTCGCTCCTCGGTGTTGGGAGTCGAGGCCGTCGCCCTCGTCGGGGTGGCGTTGCTCGCCGGCGACGTGCTGCATGCGCACGCACCCATGGGCGGCGGCAAGGAGGGCGTGGCCCTCGCCCTCGGGTCGTTGGCCATGGGCCTGCAGACCGTCGCGATCGGTCGCGTCGCGGGGGTGTCGGTGTCGACCACCTACCAGACCGGTGCGATCGTGCGCCTCAGTGAGTCGGCCGTCGACGCCACACCCGCGGCGCCACCCGACAGCGTGGTGGTCGCGCGGCGCGCGCTGGTGGTGCTCGCGATCGTGCTCGCGTGCTACTCGGGCGGCGCCGCGTTGGGCACGCTCGTCGCACGGAGTTGGGGTGGCGCGCTCTGGGCGGCGGTCGCGGCCACCGCCGCGTGTGCGCTCGTCGCCGGGATCACGGATCGAAGCGGTACCCCACGCCGCGAACCGTGACGAGGTAGCGCGGCGCCACCGGGTCGGGTTCGACCACGAGCCGGATCTTGCGGATGTGCTCGGTGACGGTCGACACCTGCTGCCACTCCGCCGACGACCCCCACACGTCGTGCAGCAGGTCGTCACGAGAGAACGCGCGGCGCGGGTGGCTCACCAGGTACGCGAGCAGGTCGTACTCGCGGGGGCGCAGGTCGACGAGCTCACCGCGGATGCGCACCTCGCGCGCCATCGGGTCGATCTCCACGTCGCCGAACGCGAGCGCGTCGAGCGCGGGCGTGCGCTGCGAACGACGCACGAGGGCCTCGACGCGGGCCGCCAGCTCCGCCCCGGAGAACGGCTTGGCCAGGTAGTCGTCGGCGCCGAGTCGCAGACCCGCCACCTTGTCGGCGGAGTCACCCCAGCCGCTGACGATGATCACCGGTGTCTGGTCGCCGGCGTCGCGCCGGGCGCGCAGGAACTCGAGCCCGCTGCCGTCGGGCAGCCCGAGGTCGAGGAGCACGATCGAGACCGGGTGGCGCTCGAGCATCTCGGTGGCCTCGTGCACGTTCGCCGCCTGGAGCGGGCTGAAGCCCTCGCGCTCGAGGGACTTCACGAGCAGGAGGCGTGCACCGTCGTCGTCCTCGACCACGAGCGCGAGGCGGTCGACCCGCTGGTCCCCGCCGTTGGTGATGGGAGCGGTCGTCAACATGTCGCCTCCTGAACCCGCCGCGCTCGGCGCACGGCTTCGTCGATTCCACCGAGCAATTCGGTGATCACCACTGGTTTCGGCACGAGCGGGGCATCGAGTGAGTGCCTCATCGCCACTGGCCGCCCGCTCTGCTCACGAGGTTCCACGCTGCTCGGCTCCTGTCGCCCGGGACGACGTTGACCGATCGCGGTCCGTGCCGTGTCGCCCCTTGTCTGACCACGCTCAGGATACGGACGACCACGCTGAGAGGCGAGAGTCAAACGGCTGATTTCGCATGACTTGTTCGTGTCATGTGAATCCACGGTCCGGGCGCGGTCCGAACCCGGTCCGAACCCGGTCCGGACGGCGTGCGGGGGCCGTGCGGGCGCAGTCGCGATGCACCACCGGAACACGACGGAGGGGCCCCTGCTGCGGACAGGGACCCCTCCTCGTGTGTTGCTGCAGGAGTGCGCTCCACGGCGAGGGCGTGCCGTGTGGCCGTTCCGCAGCACCCGTAGCTTCGCGCCAGGGTGATCAACGCACCCTCACCTGCGACACATCGTTCGGCCCATCCGGGGCGAGGCCCGCCCGGACCCCGAGGGGCGATCGCCGGTCAGGGGCAGACGACGGCGCCGGAGACCCGGATGCCCTCGCGGCCGCCGTCGGCGTCGACCTTCGAGAACGTGACCTTGCGGCCGGCCACCTTCCACTTCGCCTGGTCCTGCGCGCCGAGCGTGGAGTACTTCGTCCGGGCGATGCGGGCCCGCACCGACGGCGTGAACTGCGCGGCGAGCGGCACGATCACCACGAGGTACCCGCCCTTGCCGAGCTCGGGGTAGTCGGACGAGTCGATCGCCACGTTGGTGGTGCCGCCGCCCGGTGCGCACTCGACCGCGGTGCCGTCGAGGACGAGGTCGCGGCTGCCGCGCACGGTGATGTGCACGAGCCCCTTGCCCTTCGGCGGCAGCGTCGTGCCGGTCGCCGCACCCGCCGGTGTCGCGCCCGCCGGTGCCGCGGTCGCGATCACCGCCGCCGCGACGACGAGCGCTCGTGCGACGACTCGGGGGATCGGTGTCATGACCGGGCATCGTACGGGCGTTAGCGTGGCGGGATGCTGCTCGAAGCGGGCACCCGCGCCCCTGCCTTCAGCGTGCCGGCCGATGACGGCGCCACCGTGTCGCTCGCCGACCTGCGCGGCGGCTGGGTACTGCTCTGGTGGTACCCGCGTGCCGACACGCCCGGTTGAACACGCGAAGGACTCGGCCTGCGTGACCAGGCCACCGAACTCGACCGCCTGGGCTGCACCGTCCTCGGCATCAGCTACGACCCGCCCGCGGCGAACCGTGCGTTCGCCGAGAAGTTCGACTTCGGGTTCCGTCTCCTGAGCGACGAGGACCACACCGTCGGGGTCGCGTACGGCGCCGAACGAGCTCTCGACGACGAGCGCTTCGGCGTGCCGCTGCGCATCAGCTACCTCATCGACCCCGACGGCGTGATCGCGAAGGCCTACGAGGTCACCGACCCCGCCGCGCACGCGGCCGAGGTCGTCGCCGATCTGGAGGCGCTGCACCGGTCACGCGGGTAGAACGGGTCCATGGACCTCGACCTGCACGTGTTCCGCTTCGACTGGGCCGGCGGCGACGACCGCATCGGCCCCGGCCTCGCCGACCTCGCCCGCCGCGCCGAAACGCTCGGGGTGAAGACCCTCTCGGTGATGGACCACTTCTTCCAGATGGACTGGATGGCCCCCGCGTCCGACCCGATGCTCGAGGGGTACAGCGCGCTCGCGTTCGTGGCCGGCTGCACGAGCACGTTGCGCCTGCGCACGCTCGTCACCGGCGTCACCTATCGGCACCCGGGTGTGCTCGCGAAGACGGTCACCACCGTCGACGTGCTCTCGGGCGGCCGGGCCGAGCTCGGCATCGGCGCCGCGTGGTACGAGCGCGAGCACCTCGGCCTCGGCGTGCCGTTCCCGCCCACCGCGGAGCGCTTCGAGCGGCTCGAGGAGGCGCTGCAGATCTGCCTGCAGATGTGGGGCGACGACGACGGCGCCTACGAGGGCAAGCACTACCGGCTCGCCGAGACGTTGTGCCGGCCCCGCCCGGTGAGCGCACCGCGGCCGCGCATCATGATCGGCGGCGGCGGCGAGAAGAAGACGCTGCGCCTCGTCGCGCAGTACGCGGACGCGTGCAACATCTTCGGCGGCCCGGAGGAGGTGGCCCACAAGCTCGACGTGCTGCGCCGCCACTGCGACGCCGTCGGCCGTGACCCGAACGAGATCGAGGTCACCGCGATGTTCCGCGACTTCCCGCCCGACGCGACCCCCGACGACCTCGTGCCCCTCGCCGAGGAGTTCGCCGCGGTCGGCGTCTCCACGCTCGTCACCGGCGCGGTGGGCGACGATCCCGGCGCGTGGATCGAGGAGTGGTTCGGGCCCGTCGTCGACCGCATCCACGCGATCGAACCCACGCCTCTCTGACAGGCGGCCCCGGCTTGGGGCAGAATCCTCCCGGGCGACGCGAGCGGGAGGGGCGCACGGGATGGCGATGTGGCTGCTGAGCCGGCGCGAGCTGCAGTTCCGCTCGCGCCGGGCGCTCGTCGCCGTGCTCGTGAGCGCGCTCGTGTTCGGCATCGCCGTCGCCTCCGAGGGCATCAAGCGCACGCTCGCGAACGAGCCGTCGGAGTTCGTCGACAGCTTCGGCGCCGACGGTTGGGTCGTGCGGCGCGACGCCAGCCCCTTCACCACGATCGCCGTGCTCCCCGACTCGCTGGCGGAGACGCTCGCCGACACGCCCGGTGTGAAGAGCGTCCACCCGATCCTCACCGGGCGCGCCACGATCCTGTCGGGCACGAAGGACAACGCCAACCTCATCGGCTACGACCTCGGTGACGGCCCCGGGCCGAAGCTGTCCGAGGGCCGGGCGCCGAAGGGCGACAAGGAGATCGCGATCACGAGCGGCGCCGGTGTGGGAGTGGGCGACACGATCGTGACGACCGCCGGCACCTTCGACGTCGTCGGGAAGCTCGACGGCATGCGCTACAACGCGAGCGCGCCCACCATCCTGATGAGCTTCGCGGGTGCGCAGAAGGCGGTGCTGAACGGCCAGCCCTTCGCGATGGGCTTCGCAGTACAGGGGGAGCCGAAGTCGCTGCCGAAGGGCACCGCGTTCACCACGAACGCCGAGGCCGCCGACGACCTCGGCCTCACCATCAAGGCCGCGACCAAGACCATCGACTTCATCGTGCTGCTCACCTGGATCGTGGCGGCCGGCGTGATCGGGGCGATCGTCTACCTCGCAGCGCTGGAGCAGACCCGCAACTTCGCGATCCTGCGCGCCACCGGTTCCACGGGAGGTCTCATCGTCGGCAGCCTGCTCGTGCAGTCGCTCGCCATCGCGATCTCGGCCGCGGTGCTCTCGGTGCCGCTCGCGCTCCTCTTGCGCATGGGGATGCCGATGCCGTCGACGCTCAACGCGTCGTCGTTCCTGCGCATCCTGATCGTGGGTCTGCTGATCGGCGGCATCGCCAGCATCGCCGCGGTGCGACGGGCCCTCCGGGTGTCGCCCGCCGAAGCGTTCGGGAGGGCCTGATGGCCGAGGTGGCGATCCGCGACCTCACGGTCGAGTACTCGAGCGGCGGCTACGCGGCGCGCCCGTTCGACCACTACGACCTCGAGCTCACGACCGGCGAGTTGGTGGTGCTGCTCGGCGCCAGCGGCTGCGGCAAGTCCACGCTGTTGTCGATCCTCGGCTCGCTGCTGCAGCCCACGTCGGGTTCGGTCACGGTCGACGGCCAGGAGATCACGAAGCTGTCGGGCAAGGAGCTCGTCGCCTACCGCCGCCACACCATCGGCTTCGTGTTCCAGGGCTTCAACCTGATCCCCAGCCTGAACGCGCAGGAGAACGTCGAGATGCCGATGCTCTCCGCCGGTATGCGCGAAGGCCGACGCCCGCGCCTGCTTCACCGAGCTGCTCCACCTCGTCGATCTCGCCGAGCGCGTGCACCACAAGCCCGGCGCCATGTCGGGCGGGCAGCAGCAACGTGCGCGATCGCGCGCGATCGCGATGTCGCCCAAGCTCGTGCTCGCCGACGAACCCACGGCGTCGCTCGACTACCTGCAGGTCGACGGCGTGCTGCGTCACCTCCGCGACCTCGCCGCGCCCGGCCGCACCGTGGTGATCGCCACCCACGACGAACGACTGCTCCCCCTCGCCGACCGCGGTGGAGCTCACCCCCAAGGCCGACCACGCCGCGGGACGCGACCCCGAGCGCATCGAGCTCGCGGCGGGTGCGGAGCTGTTCCACCAGGGCGATCCCGGCGAGCTCGTGTACGAGGTGGAGCAGGGCACGGTCGTGATCTCCCGCGAGCTCGCGGGCGGCGGCGAGGAGATCCTGCAGATCGTGGAGCCCGGCGGCTACTTCGGCGAGCTCGCGCCGATGTTCGGCCGCAGCGCGCGCCGCGCCGGCGCGCCGGTGACGGCGGCGCCGTGCTCACCGGCTACACGTTGCGCGACTTCGCGGCCGCCAGGCCGCGGGGCTCTAGCCGCTCCTACGCGCGCGGACGAGGCGCCCGGCGGCCCCCGTGTCGGTGTCGTCGCGCGGCGTGACGACGCCGCTCACCACCGTCGCCACGTAACCGGTGGCGTCCTGCAGGATGCGACGGCCGCCGGCCGGCAGGTCGGGCACCGATCGCGGCGGCGCGAGCGCGAGCCGGTCGAGGTCGATCACGTTCAGGTCGGCCTTCTTGCCCACCTCGATCGTGCCGCGGTCGTCGAGGCCCACGATCGCCGCGGTGCCGGCCGACTGCTTCTGCACGACGGTCTCGATCGGGAGGCGCGCCCCGCGGCTGCGATCGCGCACCCAGTGCGTGAGCAGGTAGGTCGGCGCCGACGCGTCACAGATCATCTTCACGTGCGCGCCGCCGTCGGAGAGGCCGATCACGGTGTCGGGGTGCGTGATCATCTCGGCCAGGTGGTCCTGGTTGCCGGCCGCGTAGTTGGTGAAGGCACCGAGCATCAGCTCGCCCGCGGCGAGGTGGTCGTAGAACACCTCGTAGGGGTCGCGGCCGCTGGCCTCGGCGATGCCGGCGATCGAGCGCTCGTAGGTGGGTTCGTAGTCGGGCGGGTCGCCGAGCGGGAACACGCTGCCCCACATGTGCGGTGCGTTGTCGGTGAGCGTCTCGTACTGGCGGTGCGGGTCGGGCGGCAGGTCGGTCTCCGACAGGATCGCCGCCTTCACCTCGGGCTTCTGCAGCTCCACGAGGAGCTCGTCGAGCGGCAGCGAGTCCTCCAGCCGCCGGTAGGTGGGGCGACGCATCAGCGCGTGGTAGCTCGCCGCGCCCACGAGCATGCCCCCGGGGCGCGCTGCGACCTGCGGGGTGAGGTGCACGCCGTTCTCGGCCAGCTTCTCCACGAGGTCGAGCTGGCGTCGCCAGAGATCACGGTCCAGGTAGGACTGCACGAGCAGGAACGAGAGCGGCGCGCCAGTGGCCTCGGCCACCTGACCCATGAGCTCCACCTCGCCGAGCACGAGGTCGGCGTCGCCGCCGGTCTCGCCCTGCGGCACCACCTCGAACAGACCGCCACCCGCCTCGACCATCGCGTCGGCGAGCCCGATGAGCTCGTCGGCGGCGGCGAACGTGCCGGGCACGTAGGCGCCCTCGAGGTCCTTGTGGTTCAGCGAGCGTGACGTGGACACGCCGACCGCGCCGGCTGCGATGCCCTCGCGCACGTGGCGCGCCATCTCGGCGATGTCGTCGGCCGTCGCGTCCTCGTTGCGCTCCCCGCGCTCACCCATCACGTACACGCGCAGCGGTGCGTGCGGCAGGAACGCGGCGATGTCCATCGAGTACTCACGCGCGTCGAGCGCGTCGAGGTACTCGGGGAACGTCTCCCAGCTCCACTGGATGCCCTCGTGCAGCGCGGTCCCGGGGATGTCCTCGACGCCCTCCATCAGCTCGACGAGGCGCTCCTCGCCGCCGGGGCGCACCGGCGCGAAGCCGACACCGCAGTTGCCCAGCACCACGGTGGTCACGCCGTGGCTGGCCGATGGGTCGAGCAGCGAGTCCCAGGTGACCTGGCCGTCGTAGTGCGTGTGGATGTCGACGAAGCCGGGCGTGACGACGCAACCGGTCGCGTCGATCACCTCGGCGGCGTCACCGTCGACGTGCTCCCCCACGGCGACGATCACGCCGCCCTCGATCGCGACGTCGCCCACGAAGGCGGGACGGCCCGTGCCGTCGACGATGGTGCCACCGGTGATCTTCAGCTCGTACATGCCGACGAGCGTAGGCCAGTCAGCCGTCGGGCCGCCCCCGCCGCACCGCCTCGTAGTGCTCGACGTGCTCGCGCTCGAGCTCGAGGATCTCCTCGTCGTCGGCGGCCTGGACCCGCACGTAGCGGTCGTCGGCTTCGGGCGACGACCGGACGAGCTCGTCGACCTTCACCTGCAGCGCACTGATCGAGCGGCGCTGGTTGTGGTGGAGCACGAAGACCATCACGAGCGTCAGCGCCGAGGTGGCGACCATGAAGTCCGTGGCCACGTCGTCACCGGCACCGGTGACGATCCACACCAGCACGAAGGCGACGCACAGCGCGGCGACGACGAACCCCACGCTCGCGTGCGCGAGGCGCAGGTCGGCACGCTGCAGCGCCCGGCTCGCGCGCGACTGGGTGGGGATGCTCTCGAACTGCGGCATCGGGTGGTGGTACCCGGGAACCGATCCGCGGAACCGGGATCAGCGCGGCTCCTCGGCCCGGCGCAGTGCCTCACGGGCCGCCTGCTCGGCCTGCTCCGCCCCGGCCAGCGCTGCACGCGCGTCGGTGGTCGCGCGTTCGGCGGCCTCGAGCGCCGCGCGGGCGCGGGCGACCCGGGCCTGATCGACTCGGGGCTTGCGCGCCGGGGCGGCCGTCGGCTTCCGCTTCGAGCGCGCGAGGGGCTGGACGTCGAGCACCTCGAAGGCCGACACCGCGCGTTCGGTCGACGTGAGCCGCCCGGCGCGCAGCGCGTCCGCGATCGCGTCGTCGAGCGCGGCGGCTTCGAGGGTCTCCTGCACCGCGCTGCGTACGCGCTCCGGGTCCCCCGGCCGGGTCGCGGCGTGACCCACTGCGAGGTCGGCAACCACCTGTTGCTCCTCGCGATGCGTGCGCATCGCGCCGAGGAGCGCGTCGCGATCGCCGCCGCGCTCCTGCAGCTGCCGCAGCACTCGGCTCGCGTCCAGGTATGCGTCGACCGCGTCGGCGTCAGCGGTCGCCAACTGGTTGAGCGCCCAGGTCGCGAGGGTCGGTCGCTTCATCTTCTTGACCTGCGCGGCGAGCTCGTCGTCGCCGTCGGCCTTCAGCTCGCGCACCAGCCGATCGCGAGTCGCGACGAAGTCCTCGGGGACCGCTGCGAACAACTCGTCGAGGGCGAGGCCGGTCATGTCAGTCGGCCGCGTCAGAAGGGCCGGGTGCTCGCGGACCTGATGTTGGAGCGCACGCAGATGCCGGTGACGTTCGACGCCTCGTCGGACGCGAGCCACAGCACCGTGTTCGCCACCTCCTCGGGTTCGCTGAGTCGTTGCAGGTCGAGGTCGCGGGTGTGGCCGGCCTCGCCGCCCGGCTGCTCGGCGAGATAGGCGCGCAACGGTGCGGTGGCGGTGGGGCCGGGCGTCACGGCGTTGGCGCGGATCCCGTGGGGCCCGTACTCCAGCGCCACCGTCTCCATGAGGTTGATCACCCCGGCCTTGGCCGCGGCGTATCCACCGAGCGCGTACTGGCCGCCGATGCCCGCCCCCGACGACATGGACACGATGGCGCCCCGCCCCGCCTCGACCATCGGCGCCAGCACCGCGCGGGTTGCGTAGAAGACGGTGTCGAGCGTGAGGCGCTGCTGGAAGTGCCAGTCGTCGTCGCTCAGGTCGCCGATGCGGCCGGTGCGCGACACCCCTACGTTGTTGGAGAGGATGTCGACGCGCCCGTGCTGCGCCACGGCGCCGGCGATCCAGTCGTCGACCACCGCGCGATCGGTGGCGTCGCCCACCACCACGTCGACCTCGGCGCCCGCGGCCCGGAGCTCGTCACCCACCGCGGTGAGTGCGTCGCCCGAGATGTCGAACAACGACAGCACCGCGCCCTCGGCGGCCATGCGGCGCGCCACCGCGCGCCCGATGCCGTTCGCCGCCGCGCTCACCAGCGCCACCTTGCCGTCGAGCCTTCCCGTCACCGCTCCCCCTCGTGTCGCCTCCGAAGCCTTGTAGGTTGGCACGCCATGGCCGCCCACACGACCTCTCCGGTCGTCGTACCCCTCGACACCGACGAGTACTGGGCCGACCCGTACCCCGTGCTCGCGGAGATCCGCGACCGTCACCGCACCGCGATCACGCCCGAGGGCGAGAAGGTCGTGTTGCGGTGGGACGACGCGGTGGCGGTCAAGAAGGACCCCCGCTTCGAGAACGAGGGGCTCGAGTACATCGAGGCCCGCGGCTTCCGCCCGGGCGATCCGCTCTACGAGTGGCGGCGCTGGTCGATCGGTGCCCGCAACGGCGACGACCACCGCCGCCTGCGCTCGCTCGTCAACCGCGCGCTCACCCCGAAGTCGGCCGACGCCGCGCGACCGACCGTCGCGCAGCACACGCGCGCGATCCTCGAGGAGCACGTCGGCGACGGTGACGTCGGCGAGCTCGACGCCCGCCACGCGTTCCGCCGCGTGCCGTTCCTCGCGATCACGCACTTCCTCGGCATCGATCTCGAGGAGGCGACGCGGGTCGGCACGGCGATGGGCAGCGGCGCGGCCGACGCGTTCGGCCCGAACGTCACGCAGGAGTTGCGCGACCGCGCCAACGCCACGTTCGCCACGGTGACCGCGTTCGTCGGCGAACTGGTGGAGCAACGACGAGCGGAGCCGCGCGACGACCTCCTCTCCCGGCTCATCGCCGCGGAGGAGCACGGCGAGCGCCTGAGCCACGACGAGCTCGTGGTGCTGTTCACCAACATCTTCAGCGGCGCGGTGGAGACCACCTCCAGCCTGATGACGAGCACGGTGCTCGAGCTGGCGCGCCACCCCGATCAGACACAGATCCTGCGCGCCGACCCCGAGGCCTACAAGCGCAGCGCGGTCGAGGAGATCCTGCGCTACCGGCCGGGCTTCTACGCGACCGGGCAGAAGGCGGTCGCGCCAGTGGAGATCGCCGGGCTCTCGTTCGCCGCGGGCGAACCGCTGTCGATCATCATCGGCGGCCCCAACCGCGACGCGTCGCACTGGGACGAGCCGAACCGCTTCGACATCACGCGCGACCCCAACGTGTGGTCGTTCACGTTCAGCATGGGTCAGCACTTCTGCCTCGGGCAGGCGCTCGCGCGCGCCGAGCTGCAGGAATTCGCCGCCGCCGTCGCCACCCACTGCCACGACCTCGAGCTCACTGCGGAACCGACGTGGCAACCCCGGGTGATGGTCAACGCCGTCGACACCTGCCCGGTGCGGTTCCGGTACCGCCGGCCCGAGTAGCGCCGGAACACAGGGATGGCGGGTCACAGGGGCAGGGGCCGCGACGAGTTCCCCTCCACGCCCGGTTGGTACCCCGATCCGTGGAGCGCGACCGGCACCGGTGAGCGCTACTTCGACGGCAGGACGTGGGGCAGCACGGAGCGCCCACGCGGCCGTCACACCGTCGTCGAGAAGCCGGAGAAGCGCGGGCGCGCCGACGCGCCCGACGGCGACGGGTCACCACGCCGATTGCGCGGCGGGTTGCGGTGGGTCGTCGTCATCGCGGTGATCGCCGCCGTCGTCGGCGTGCTCACCTGGGTGCAGGAGTCGGGGAGTTCGTCCGACGGCGGATCGAGCGCGGCCGGCGGCGCGGCACCCGTGGCATCGGGCGCACCGGGCACCACCGCGCCGAGTCCGTTCGCGGTCGCCGCCGGGCAACCACACCCCACGCCGGTGAAGAAGGAGTCGGCGCAGCGATTGCTGCCGCTCCCACCGGAGCAGGTGAACCCCGGCGACTACCAGCTGCTCGTGCCCCAACGGGACGATCCCGGCGCGCCCGCGGGCTTCGATCCGTGCCGGCCGATCCACTACGTGGTGAATCCCGACGGTGCGCCTCCCGACGGCGTGGCCATGGTGCAGGACGCGTTCGCCAAGGTCTCGGCCGCCACCGGCCTGCAGTTCGTCGACGACGGCACCACCGATGAGCTGCCCGCGAAGGAGCGCGACGGGTACCAGCCCGACCGGTACGGCGACCGCTGGGCGCCGATCCTCGTCGCGTGGTCGGACGAGGCCCGCTTCCCCCCGTTGGCCGGGATCGTGGCCGGCATCGGCTCTCCCTTCACCGTGCAGACGAACGACGGGCACCTCACCTTCACGAGCGGCCAGGCCGTCTTCGACACCGAGGTGTTCGACCCCGTGGCCCACCCCGAGCGGGCGCAGATCGAGGCGGTGGTCCTGCACGAGCTGGGCCACGTGATGGGCCTCGACCACACGGCCGACCGTGGCCAGATCATGTTCTCCGAGGCGCAGTTCGACGTGACCGAGTTCGGTTCGGGCGACCTCGCCGGCCTGCGCGCCGTGGGCTCGGCCCGCTGCGAGCCCGGCATCTGACGCCGGCCGAGCAACCCCCGGACACCTTTCTGCCACGTTCTGTCCGGAAAGTCGTGACAGAGCGTGATGGAGTCGCTACTGTCCGTGTTGAGGCAGCGGGACCGGGACGCGGGAGGGCGTGCCGGCGCAGGTCGGACGGCGGCCTGCGGAACGATCGGATGGGGCGAATGGCAGACGGGGCGATCGGTCGGGGCGCGGGCCCGCACGCGGGCGGGGACACCGGAGGGGGCGGCGACCGACCAGAGGACTTCCCGCTGGCCGATCTCCTCGAGACGCTGGAGCCGCTGCTCGCGGCCCGGGCCGTGCGTGACGCCGACGGGCACATCACCGACTTCGAGGTGGTGTTCGCCAACCAGGCCGCCCACGCGTTGCTCGGCCTGCCCGACGGGGCCGTCGTCGGTCACCGGGTGCACGACCTCTTCCCCGAACCGACCGTGCCCGGTTGGTTCGACCTGTGCCGTGCCGTCGTCGACACCGGCGAGCAGTGGGTGGACGAGCTCCACCTCGGCACGGCCGACCGGGTGCAGGTGTTCGAGACCACCGTCATCCGCTTCGGCGACGGCATCCTCGCGTCAGCACGACGTCACCGACCGCAACCACTTCGGCGCCGCCGTCGACGCCGCGCCGATCGGCATGGCGATCGTCGCCCTCGACAGCACGTTCCTCGCGGTCAACACCGCGTTGTGCGCGCTCACCGGCCGCACGGCCGAGTGGTTGCGCGAACATCGCACCGGCGACGTGCTGCACGCGGAGGACCGCCACCTCGAGGTCGAGGCCCGCGAACGGGCCCTCGAAGAGGCGCAGCCGCAACGCGTCGAGGTGCGGGTGGAGCGCGCAGACGGGAGCCGCACCTGGGTGGAGCAGTCCATCGCGGTCCTCGACGACGCCACCGGTCCACGACGACGCGTCCCCCGCCGCTTCGTCGACGGCGCGGGAACGTGGGTGGTCCAGTACGTCGACGTCGACGACGACCACGCCGAGCGCGAGCGGCTCAACTACCAGGCGACACACGACGCGCTGACCCGCGTCGGCAACCGGCACACGCTGGTGCAGCGCGTCGACGAGCTCCTGCGCCGGCAACCGCGCACCGGCGAGCAGGTCGGCATCCTGTTCGTCGACGTCGACCACCTCAAGCGCATCAACGACGAGTTCGGCCACGCCGCCGGGGACGGCGCGCTCGTCGCGCTCGCCGAGCGCATCCGCAGTGTGCTGCGCGCCGACGACGAGATCACGCGCTTCGGCGGCGACGAGTTCGTGGTGATCCTGCCGGGAGTGCACGGGGCCGACGACGCGCAGCGGATCGCCCGCTCGATCCTCGACGCGATGCGCGAGCCCGTGATCGTGGGCGGACGGGCGATGGTCGTGTCGGTGAGCATCGGGGTGACCGTCGCCGAGCCGGGCGACACCCCGGGCGACGTCTTCGCCCACGCCGACGCCGCGCTGTACCGGGCGAAGCGCTCCGGGCGGGCCCGGGCCGCCACCTACCACCCCCTCGTCGACGAGATCATCGACCTCACCGACGAGGACGACCCCGGCACCTGATCGCCGCCCCCCGCCCGGCGGCCGCTCCCCCGCCCTGCCGCCGGGCCGACGCCTGTGGTACAACTTTGTACCGACCGGTCGGGAAAAACTCGACCGGCAGCGGATCGTCAGGTACCGGGGGGGAACCATGCGACGCACAATGCGCCGAACCACACGACGCGCACTCCTGCTCTTCACCGTTCTGGCCGTCGTCATCGCGGCGCTCGGCAGCACCGTCGTGGCGGCGGGTGCCCAGAGCTCCGGCAAGGCCAAGGCCGCCGACGTCGGCATCACCGACACGGAGATCCGCCTCGCAGTGGTCGCCGACGTCGACACGCCGATCCAGCCCGGGCTGTTCCAGGCCTCCGTCGACGCGATGAAGGCGTGGGCGAAGGTCACGAACGCCGCCGGCGGCGTGGCGGGCCGGAAGGTCGTCATCGACTTCATCGACTCGAAGCTCAACCCCAACGAGACCCGCAACGCGATCATCACCGCGTGTGCGAACGACTTCGCGATGGTGGGCGGCGAGGCGCTGTTCATGAACAACGTCGACGACCTCGTCGCGTGCAAGGACGCGAGCGGCAAGGCCACGGGCATCCCCGACGTCCCGGGTCTCGCGCTCGACACCAACCAGGCCTGCTCGCCGGTCACCTACGTGATCATCGGCCTCGGGCCCTACTGCGCGACGCGCACCGACAACCCGCAGACCTACGTCGCGCCGCAGGGCGACTACCGCTACTACCTGTCGCAGGACAAGGACCTGCACGGCGTGTTCCTGCTGCCCGCCGACCTCAAGTCGACGCGCAACGCGCTGATCCCGTCGTTCACCGCCGGTGTCGACCTCGGCATCAAGAAGGACGGCGACGGCTTCTACGACGTGTTCCAGCGCGACCCGCAGAGCGCGCTCACGCCCGTCGTGCAGGCCATCAAGCAGAACAACTCCACCTTCGCCTACACCGGCAGCAACAAGATGGTCGACCTCCGCAAGGAGGCGACGCTGCAGGGCGTCACCTCGGTGAAGGTCTGGGGCTGCACCCAGGCGTGCTACTCGCAGGCGGTCATCGACCAGGGTGGCAGCGACGTCGAGGGCACCACGAGCGTGATCACGACGCTGCCCTTCTACACCGAGTACACGAAGAACCCGACGCTGAAGAAGCTGGTCGCGGCGGTGGGCGGCATCGACAAGGTCGACTCCAACGCCGTCGCCTCGTGGCTCGCCGCGCTGCTGTTCCAGGACGCGGCCGAGAAGGCGGTCGGTGCGGGCACCCTCAGCCGCCAGGCGCTGCTCGACGAGCTCGGCAAGGAGTCGAAGTTCGACGCGCAGAAGATCATCGGCCCGACCGACGTCGCCAACCACATGCCGCCGAACTGCATCGTGATCACGAAGATCACGAACGGCAAGCTGGTGCGCCTCTACCCGAAGAAGGTGGGCACGTTCGACTGCAGCGCCAAGAACCTGCGGACGATGCAGCTCGACCTCAACTCCTGAGCTGGCGCTCGGGTCCGTCGCCGCCCGTGAGATCCGGGTGGTGACGGGCCACGAGCTCGGGATAGCTGCGAGTGAAGTAGTTCCACAGTTGCTGGCCGTAGGTGGCGGCGGGGGCCGAGTTCGGGCCCCGGGCGCCACCCGCCAGCTCTGCCTGACGGGCCATGAACCCCGCGCCGCGGTGGTGGTCGCTCGCGGCGACGGCGGCGGCGAAGTGGTCGTCGAGGGGCAGCGGCTCCAGCGCGGTGGTGAGCGCGGGCCCGTGGAAGTACGCCGACGAGTACCGCTCCTCCGTGGCGACCACCCGGTGCGTCGTCGCGACGAAGTAGTTGCCGGTCATCGACTGCAGCATCTCGCCGAGGTTCACGACGATCGCATCGCCCTCCGCCGGGTCGCGCAGCGGCACGTCGATCCACTCGTCGCGCTGGTTCCGCACCTGCAGGCCGCCGACCTCGTGCTGCCAGAGCAGCGTGAGGAAGCCGGTGTCGTGGTGGGCGTTCACCCCCGCCTCGCCCGGCGGAGTGGGCGGGTAGTGGATGAGCTTCACGAGTGACATGCGGTCGGCGCCGAAGCGCTCGTCGAGCGCGTCCGGCGCAAGCCCGAGGGCGACGCTCATCGCGACCATCAGCTCGTCGGCGATCGCGCCCATCTCGCGCACGAACCGCTCGACGAGCGGGCGGAACCCGGGCAGGTCGGCGTCGTCGAGCCACTGGTTGGGTCCCTGCAGGCGGAGGTACGTGGGCGCCACCTCGCGGCCGAGCACCGGCAGCTCGGTCCACACGTCGATCTGCTCGCGGTGGTCGACGCGCGCGTCGGTGCGTTCGCTGCCCAGACGCTCCCAGCCGCGGAACCACGGCGAGTTCGCCTTGTCGATGCGCGCCTTCACGGCGTCGGGCAACGCGAAGAACGCGCGGAGCGCGGTGAAGTAGTCGGTGAGGAACGCTCGGTCGACGCCGTGGTCGACGAGTTGGAAGAACCCGACCTCGTGGCAGATCTCGCGGAGGCGCTCGGCGAACGCCGCTCGGTCGGCGCCGGCCGACGACCAGTCCGCGAACGAGACGACCGGGATCTCCTCGAAGCTCACGCCCCGAGGCTATGGCGACCTGCGGGCGCGTTCCGGTCCCCCACGCCGTGCCGACGGGCACGTCCACTTGACGCGAGACTTCGACGGCATCGAAGATCCGCCGGGAATTCCCGGCATCGAGTGACAGGGAGGGGCGGCCGGATGCGACGGGGTGAGCTCGCGGCCCGGCCGCAGCTGCGCTGGCTGGCCGTGTGGGCGCTCGGCGTCGCGTTGTTCGTCGCGGTCGTGGGCGTGCCGCGTGAGCGCACCCAGGTGTTCGCGATCGTGATCGCCGGCGTCGTCGCCGCCGGCGTCGGCACGTCGGGCACCACGAGGCGCGTCCTGCTCGACTGGGTGCCGTTCCTCGCGCTCCTGCTCCTCTACGACGTGCTGCGGGCCGCCGCGACCTCGTGGGTCCCGCCGCACGCGGTCCCGCAGATCCGCGTCGACGAGTTCCTCTTCGGCGGCCAGGTGCCGACGCTCACCCTGCAGCACGCGCTCTACACCCCGGGCGTCGCGCACGTCTGGGACTACGCCGTGTTCGGTGTGTACCTCTCCCACTTCTTCGTGGCGTTCGTGGTCGCCGGCGTGCTGTGGCACCTCGACCACGAGCGCTTCCGGCGCTTCGCGGTCGTGCTCGTCGCGCTCACCTTCGCCGCGTTCGTCACGTACGCGCTCTACCCCGCGGTGCCGCCGTGGCTCGCCGCGAAGCAGCACCTCATCGGCCACACCAGCAAGATCATCGACCACATGTGGGCCACGCTCGGCGTCGACCGCGGCCCCGGACTCCTCTCGGCACGGGGGCGGTTCGCGAACCCTGTCGCCGCGATCCCGTCACTCCACGCCGCGTACCCGATGCTCATCGCGCTGTTCTTCTGGGGTGGCGCGCGCCGCTGGCGCTGGCTGCTCGCGGCCTACCCGCTCGCGATGGGGTTCACCCTCGTGTACGCCGGCGAGCACTACGTGATCGACATCCTGATCGGCTGGGTGTACGCGGTGGTCGTGTACCTCGCAGGTTCCGCCGCCTACTCGTGGTGGCGCGCCGGTGCGACCGCGGCGCCCGCGCCCGTTGCCGAAGTCGCAGTGGCCGAGACCGCTCAGATGTCGTAGTAGAGCTGGAACTCCCACGGGTGCGGGCGCAGCCGCAGCGCGTCGACCTCGTGCTCGCGCTTGTACGCGATCCACGTGTCGATCACGTCGGGCGTGAACACACCGCCGGCGAGCAGGTACTCGTGGTCGGCTGCGAGCGCGTCGAGCACCTCACCGAGTGAGCCGGGCACCTGCGGCACCTGCGCGAGCTCCTCGGGCGGGAGGTCGTAGAGGTCGCGGTCCATCGGCGTGGGCGGCTCGATGCGGTTCTGGATGCCGTCGAGCCCCGCCATCAACAGCGCGGCGAACGCGAGGTACGGGTTGCACGACGGGTCGGGGCAGCGGTACTCGATGCGCTTCGCCTTCGGGCTCTTCGAGTACAGCGGGATGCGCACCGCCGCGGAGCGGTTGCGCTGCGAGTACACGAGGTTCACCGGCGCCTCGTAGCCCGGCACGAGCCGCTTGTACGAGTTCACCGTGGGGTTGGTGAACGCGAGCAACGACGGCGAGTGCGCGAGCAGCCCGCCGATGTACCAGCGCGCGATGTCGGAGAGGCCGGCATAGCCCTTCTCGTCGAAGAACAGGGGCTCGCCGCCCTTCCACAACGACTGGTGCACGTGCATGCCGCTGCCGTTGTCCTGGAACAGCGGCTTGGGCATGAAGGTGACGGTCTTGCCCGCGTTGCGTGCGACGTTCTTCACCACGTACTTGTAGAGCATCAGCTTGTCGGCCATGCGCGCGAGCGTGTCGAAGCGCATGTCGATCTCGGCCTGCCCCGCGGTGCCCACCTCGTGGTGCTGCACCTCCACCGGGATGCCCACCTGCTCGAGCGTGAGCATCATCTCGGAGCGCAGGTCCTGGTACTGGTCCATCGGGCTCGTGGGGAAGTAGCCCTGCTTGTAGCGGATCTTGTACCCGAGGTTCGGGGACCCGTCGAGCTCGCGCTCGCGGCCCGAGTTCCACGCGCCCTCGATCGAGTCGAGGAAGTAGTAGCCCGAGTGCTCGTTCTGGTCGAAGCGCGCGGAGTCGAAGATGTAGAACTCCGCCTCCGGCCCGAAGTACGCGGTGTCGGCGATCCCGGTGCCGCGCAGGTACGCCTCGGCCTTCTGCGCGATGTGACGCGGGTCGCGTGAGTACGGCTCACCGGTCACCGGGTCCTGCACGAAGCAGTTCACGTTCAACGTGCGGTGCTTCGTGAACGGGTCGAGCACCGCGGTGTCGGGATCGGGGATCAGGAGCATGTCCGACTCCTGGATCTCCTGGAACCCGCGGATCGACGAGCCGTCGAAGCCGAGGCCGTCCTCGAACACGTCCTCGGTGAGCTCGTGCGCGGGGATCGAGAAGTGCTGCATGAGCCCCGGCAGGTCGCAGAAGCGGATGTCGACGACCTCCAC
>JAXLRL010000022.1:0-69557 GCA_046331125.1 Acidimicrobiia bacterium | reverse complement strand
TGATCCCCGCGGGCACCGCGGCCCGGATCGCGGCCGGCGAGCAGGTCACGGTCATGCCGACGAAGCTCGTCGTGCACGTCGGCGACTCGCTCGTGCTGACCAACAACGACACCGTCACGCAGCAGATGGGACCGCTCAGCGTCGAGGCCGGCAGCGTGCTCAAGATGAAGTTCGCCCGCACGGGGACCATCGAGGGCACCTGCACGATGAACGCCGAGGGCACCGCCAAAATCGTCATCGAGGAGTGACGCCGCCACGGTTACCGTGAACCGTGCGCGTCCTCAAGATCCCCGGCTTCGCCCTGCTCCTCGTGGGGCAGGCGGTCAACACCACCGGGAGCTGGATCTCCCTCATCGCGATCTGGGGCTTCGCCGCGTTCCGCTACGACGTCGGCGCGGGTGGGCTCGCCGTGCTCTTCGTGGTGCTGTCGGTGCCGGGCGCGCTGCTCGGCCCGGCGCTGGGGGTGCCCATCGACCGCTTCGGCCCGAAGCGGATGCTCATCGTCGCCAACCTGCTCGGCATGGTCGACGCGCTCGCGCTCACCCAGGCGAAGAGCTACCCCCAGATCATCCTGCTCGCCCTCCCCCTCGGGCTCATCGACGCGCTCGCACGCGCCTCGCTCGACGCGATCCCGCCGCGCATCGTCCCCGACGACCAGCTGGTGCGCGCCAACGCGTTCCTCGGCGGCGCGCAGGACCTCGCCATCGTCGTCGGGCCGGCGGCCGCCGCGCTCGTGAACGCGCACTGGGGGATCTCCGGCGCGTTCGCGGTCGACGCCGCCACCTGGTTCGTGGGCGCGCTGGTCGCGCTGCGCCTGACCGTTCCGCACGAGCGTCCCGAACGCGAGGAGGGCGTCAACAGCTGGCACGAGCTGCGCGAAGGCGGGCGCCTCGCGCGTGACACGCCGGGCCTGCGGTTCACGCTGGGTGTGGCGCTGAGCGTCTACGCGCTGTGGGCGGTGTTCGGCGTGCTCGAGCCGCTCTACGTGCGCGACGTGCTGCACGAGGGCGACGCGACGTTCGCGCTCCTGCAGACCGTGTTCGGCATCGGCCTCGTGGCCACGAGCCTGGTGCTCGCGGCGTGGGGCGACCGGCTGGTGCGGCCGGTCGTGCTGGCCGGCGCGGTCGTCGCCTCGGGTCTCACCGCCGCGCTCTACCTCGGCACGTCGTCGGTGACAGTGGCCTTCGTGGGCGTGTTCCTCTGGGGCATCGACGTCGCGTTCTTCTACGCGCCCGCCCGCACCCTGTTGCAGCGCTACGCACCCGAGCAGTTCCACGGCCGGGTGATGGCGCTCAACCACTCGCTCGAACCGGCCGCGGGCATCGTGATGACGCCGCTGGCGGCGGTGGCACTCACCGTGGTGTCGGTGTCGGCGTTGGGGGTCGGCGCGGGCGCGATCGCCATGGTCGGCGGGGTGTTCGCGGTGCGGATCGCGCGCAGGTTGCCGGTGCCCGGCCCGACGACCGGCGAGGTCACCAGCACGCGCGACGCCATCGGCCTCGGCGGCGCGCCCCCGGGTTAGCGCTCCGGGTCAGGGGCGCTGCGACACGTCGATCGCGGGCGGCGCGGGCAACTTGGCCGACGGCACGTCGATCACGTAGTTGTCGTCGACGACGACTTCGCGCATCGTGAGCCCCGCGGCGGTGGCGCGCTTGTGGAGGTCGGCCAGCGCGGCCTCGTCGTTGCGGAACATCACGTACACGGGGAGCTTCGCGTCGCGCACGCGGTCCTCGAACTCCTGGAGCTGCGGGCCGAGGTCGGTGCCCACGCCGACGATCTTCTCGTCGCTCTCCCACGTGAGGCGACGTGATCCAGAAGCTGCCGAACGCCTCGTGCCAGCCGTTGCGCTCCATCACCCGGATCACGTTGTCGATGGCGGCGCCGCGCCAACGCATCCTGGTGGTCGAGACGGGTGAAGCCCCAGATGCTCGACGCGGCGAGCAGCAACTGCGACCACCGCGGCCGAGGCGATCGGCCGCACGACCTGGGCGATCGTCAGCACGACGAACGGCGTGAAGAAGTAGAAGTACCGGCCGTTGCCGATCCAGTCGTTGGCGAGGTTCGTTGCGAAGGGCACGTACGCGAACACGAAGGGCGCGGTGCACAGGCCGATGGCCGCCACCGACCGGCGTTGCAGGCCGCGCCAGACGCCGAAGGCGAGCACGGCGAGGACCGCCACGTACACGACCCAGTTCGCCCAGTCGGCGCCGCCGATGATCCACCGGCCGTCGAGCACCCCGCGCATGCCGAGCGCCGCGGGCAGCACGTGGGTGAACACGTAGCGGAGGTGGTCGAGGTAGCCCCGCCTCGCGAGCCCCTCCTTCGCGGTGAGGGAGTCGAAGCCGTAGTGCACGTTGTTCCAGATCCACGGCAGCGCCGAGCACCGCAACGGAGCGCGAGCAGCGCGACCGGCCGCAGCGCCCGCCGGTGGTACACGACGAGCCAGAGCACCGCGGGAGCGAGGAAGTAGCCGATGTTCGGCGAGGTCCAGAAGCCGAGCCCGGCGAAGAGGCCGGCCAGGCACCAGTCGAGTCGCGGGTCGCCCGTCGTCGTGGCGTTCGACGGCGCGCACGATGCAGAGCAGCATCGCGAGGCCGAGGAGCATCGTCGGCACGTAGGCGAGGTAGGGGTTGACGCCGAGCCACACGTAGAGCGCGGCCACAGCCAGAACGCGGCGCTGCTGAACACCGCCTGGAAGGGTGTGAGGAACCGGGTGCCGATGTGCGCCAGAGGACAAGGCGCGGCGCCCGCGGCCATCACCGCGAACGGGAGTTCGAGCGCGAACTGGTTGCTCCCGAACAGCTTGATGCCCAGCGCCACCGGGTACAGCGCGATGGTGCCGTGGTAGTTCAGCCGCCACATGAAGGCCCGGAAGTCGCCGTGCAGGTGTGCCGGGCCATGAGGCCGGTGATGGCGGTCGGAGTCGGGGGTGCCGAGCTTCCCGCCATGATCCAGATGCAGCGCCGCACCGAGGGCGACGAGCGCGCCGATCACGACGAGTGCGGGGACGCTCCAGTGGTGCGCTCGGGGCGTCGTCGTCGACGACGGGGAGCTCCTCCTCGGTGCGCACGCCGGGACGGTAGCCCAGCGCGCCCGGTCAGGATTCGCCGGGTGGGCGGGTGAGGTGCGGGGGTTGCCCAGGCGGCCGGCGCCGGCAGGTCGGGCGGGAGCGCGGCGATCCCCCCGCACGACGGCCAGCGCGTCGAGCATCGCCTGGAGCTGCGACGGGTCGAGGCCGGCCAAGGCGTAGATCGTTGTTGCGGGAGATGCGCGGCAGCAGATCGTCGAGGATCGCCTGGGCCTCGGGCGTGATGTCGACGAGCACCCGCCGGCGATCGGTCGGGTCGTTGCTGCGGACAACCAGGCTCCTTCTTCCGAGGGTGTCGAGCACCGACGTGACCGGAAATCCCGCTGGTCACGCGCATGCTCGCGGCCACCTCGCCCGTGAGCATCGGACCGCCCGACCCCTCGATCACCGCGAGCGCGTTGAGGGCCGCGTGGCTGAGGCCGTGGCGGCGCGACTCGGCGGTGATCAGGACCTCGACCATGCCGCCGACGACCCAGAGTTCCCGGGCGACGCGGCTGGCCAGCCACGTCGAGCCCGGGTACTCCGTTTCGAAGGCTTTCGCCTCCGGGGGTCGGTCGGAGCTCAGATCAGGCCTCCGTCACGATCTCGATGCGCGGCGGACCCGCGACACCGGCGCGACCCATGCCTTCCTTGAGGCCGTCGGAGCTGGCGAAGCCCTGCGCGGCCTCGATGCTCGGCCAGAAGTGCAGCACCGTGACGTCGTTCGGGTTGGCCGGGTCCTGGAAGACGCTCTGGCCGGTGCAGCCGAACTCCTGACGCAGCGGCTCGAGCGAGTCGTAGACGGCGCGCCAGGCGTCGTAGTTCTCGACCGGGTGCTTCACGACCAACAGTGCCTGTCCCATGGTTCTCGCTCCTTCTCGGTGGAGTGTATTGGATTCGATCTTCTTGACTCCAAGTATCTCGAAGTCAAGATACACGAACCCAAACCAAAGGCAATCCCCTCGCTGTGTCATGTGGCCGGAGTCACGGGTTGCATGGTGAGGTGACCCTAAGTAAAGTGAGCCTCACTTGATCACGGCTGCGGCCGACGTCCGGGGAGTGACCACCGTGCTGCCGACCTTCGTCATCGGGCTCCGAGAAGGCCTCGAGGCCGCCCTCATCGTGGGCATCGTCGCCGCCTTCCTCGTGCAGGAGGGGCGTCGTGACGCCATGAAGTGGGTGTGGGCCGGCGTCGGCCTCGGCGTCCTCGTCGCCCTCGGCGTGGGCATCGGTCTGCGGGTCGCGTCGCAGGAGCTCCCCCAGCGCGAGCAGGAGCAGCTCGAGACGATCGTCGCGCTCGTGGCCGTCGGCATGGTCACCTGGATGATCCTCTGGATGCGCAGGCACGCCGCCGACCTCAAGGGCGACCTCCGCTCGAAGACCGGCGCCGCGCTCGCCACCGGCTCCACCGCGGCGCTCGTGGCCATGGCCTTCCTCGCTGTGATCCGCGAGGGCTTCGAGACCGCGGTGTTCCTCGTCGCCGTGTTCAACGACGCCAGCGACCCGCAGGCCGCCGGTCTCGGCGCGGTCCTCGGCATCGCGGTCGCGGTGGTGATCGGGTACCTCGTCTACCGCGGGGGCGTGAAGATCAACCTGGCCAAGTTCTTCAAGTTCACCGGTCTCGTGCTGGTGATCGTCGCCGCCGGGCTGCTGTCGAACGCGGTGCACACCGCGCACGAGGCGGGCTGGTGGAACACGATGCTCGGCCAGGCCGCCGACCTGTCGTCGGTCGTGAAGCCGGGGAGCGTCCGCTACGCGATCTTCAACGGCATGTTCGGCATCCAGTCGAAGCCCACCTGGGGCGAGGCCATGGTGTGGTTCCTCTACGCGATCCCGATGACCGTCGTGGTGCTGATGCCGCCCCGGAAGAAGAAGTCGGAGGCCTCCGGTGCACCCCGGTCGGCGAAGACCGCCACCCGCGTGGGCGCCGGTGCGGTGACCGTCGCACTCGTGCTCGGCCTGCTCGCCGTGGGCGCGGGTGCCGCCACGAAGGAAGTGAAGATCGAGCTCACCGACAAGGGCTGCCCGAAGCAGCTCACCGTGCCCGCCGGCGAGACGAAGTTCGAGATCGAGAATCTCGACGCGAACGTGGTGACCGAGTTCGAGGTGCTCGACGGCAAGAAGGTCATCGGCGAGAAGGAGAACCTCACGCCGGGCCTCTCCGGATCCTTCACCGTCGACCTGCAGCCCGGCAGGTACACGACGCTGTGCCCGAACGGTGACCGTGAGAAAGGCGTGCTCGTGGTCACGGGCAAGGGCGCGAAGACCGCCGCGGCCGAGTCGGCCACCAAGGTGAAGGTCACGCTCGGCGAGTTCGTGGTGCAGGCCAAGCCGAAGACCGCGCCAGCGGGTCGCGTCGACTTCGTGGTCACCAACAAGGGATCGATGACCCACGAGTTCGTCGTCGCCAAGGCCGGCGCCGACGGCACGCTCCCGGTCGGTGCCGACGGCACCGTCGACGAGGCGCAGATCCCCGAGAGCGACTTCCTCGGTGAGCTCGAGGACATGGAGCGCGGTGACAAGGCCACCCTCGACGTCACCATGACGCCCGGCACCTACGTGCTGTTCTGCAACATCACCGAGGAGAGCGGCGGGGTCACCGACCACCACTACGTGGACGGGATGCACACCACCTTCACGGTGAAGTGATCACGTGACCCACTGACCACCGTTCACCGAGAGGTGCTGACCGGTCACCGGTGCCGCGAGCCGCGATGCGAAGAACAGCACCGCGCCCGCGCACTCCTCGGGCGTGGGGATGTGCTTGATCGGGAGCTCCTGGGCCCGCTGGCGGAAGAACTCCTCCTCGGTCACGCCGGTGGCCGCGGCGGTGGACGCGGCGCCGGTGTCGAGGCTCTCGCCGGTGACCGGGCCGAGGTACACGCCGTTCACACGGATGCGCGGGCCGAGCTCCAGGGCAGACGTGCGCACCAGGCTGGCCATCGCCGACTTCGACGCGGAGTAGGCGCCCATCGTCGGCGGGTTGCGCAATGCCGCCCCCGAGTTGATGAGCACGATCGAGCCCGGATCGTGCATCACGGGCGCGGCCGCCTGGATCAGGTGCATCGCGCCGAAGAAGTTGACGTCGAAGATGTGCTTCCAGCTGTCGGGGTCGGCATCGGCCACGCGCACCCAGTCGCCGGCGTGGTGACCGTTCTGCACGAGGTGGTCGAGGCGGCCGAAGTGGTCGACGGCCTGCTGCACGACCGCGTGGCAGTCGTCGCGCTGCGACAGGTCGGCGACGACCACCAGCGGCTCGCGCCCGAGCGCGCGGATCTCGTCGGCCACCGCGTCGAGGCGCTCCTTGCGCCGCGCCGCGATGACCACGTCGACACCCTCCTCGGCGAACCCGAGGGCGATCGCCCGTCCCATGCCGGGCCCGGCGCCGGTGACGATCGCGACGCTGCCTTCCTCGAACATCTGCATGGGTACTGGTTAGCGTCTCCGGCATGACGGACGGAAATCCGATCACGGGCCCGATCACTGTCGTCCTCGTTCACGGCGGCGCGTCGTCGTCGGCCTATTGGGACCTGCTCGTGCCAGCACTCGATACGCCGGTGCTCGCGGTCGACCTCCCCGGGCGGCCCGGCGGCCCACCGGCCGACCTCATGGAGCTCACCGCCGACGAGTGCAGCGCGTCGGTGGTCGCCGACATGGACGCGGCCGGCGTGGGCGACTGCGTGGTCGTGGCCCACTCGTCCGGCTGCTACTTCGTGCCCGGCATCGTGGCGCGCGGCGGCGGTCGGGTGCGGGCGATCGTGCTCAGCCCGCCGTGCGTGATCCCCGAGGGCGGCTGCGGCCTCGACGCGATGCAGCCGCGCTACAAGGCGCTGAACATCGAGAACATGACGAAGGCGCGCGCCGAGGGGCGCGTGTTCACCACCGCCGGGCCGCCCGAGCAGCCCGAGTGGCTGCGCAACGCGTACGGCGTCACGCTCACCGACGAGCAGGTCGCGTTCATGGCCGCGCCCGAGCGCAACCCGAAGGACTCGGTGAACTTCTACTCGCAGCCGGTGTTCTGGAGCGCGGCGCGCGACGTGCCCGTCACCGCGGTGCGCCAGCTGCGCGACCCCATCACCCCGCTCGACCTGCAGGACGAGATGATCGCCCGGCTGCCGAACCCGGCACTCGTGACGGTCGTCGACCTCGACACCGGCCACATCCCCGCCGTCACCGACGTGGAGGCGTTCGCGGCGATCGTCGGCGAGGCGGTTCAGCGCGTCGGCTGACGCTGCACGTGCTCCTCGACCAACCAGTTGAGGACGCCGGCGAGCGGTGCCAGCACATCGGGCGAGTCGGCCCATTCGAGCAGGATCACCGCGGCCTCGGGCGCGTCGGGGAGGAACGACTGCACGACGTCGTTGCGCACCACGCGTGTGCACCCCTCGGTCGAAGGCAGCGTGGCCTCGGCGGGGTGCAACGAGACGCGCTTCACGCCGGGCGTCCGGGTGCGCACCGGGCCGTCGGGCCACGCGCCCTTCACCAGCGCCTCCGTCACCACGTAGGGCCGGGTGTTGGCGATGAACGACGCGTCGTCGGTCATCAGCTCGTGCATGTCGGCCTCGTTGGCGAACGACTGCTGCGGGTCCATGAACGCGGCGACGCTCGGCGTCCACGTCTCGGTGACCGCGTCGAGGTCGAAGTCGCCCGACGCCTCGTCGGGCACCAGGTTCACGGTGTAGCCGTCCATCTGCACCGCGAGCCGCAGCCCGAGCAGCGAGTGGTGCTCGAGGTAGTGCTCGGCGAACTCGGCGTGGGTCTGCGGCGGCTTGCGCCCGAAGAGGAACACCAGCTTCTCCATGGCCGCGACTCTCTCAACCGGTCGTGCTCGTGCGCAACAGCGCCCGCGCCGCCTCGGCCCCGTCGAGGTTGATGTTGGTGCGGTGCACGACCCGCCAGCCGTCGGCGCCCCGGGCGCACTCCCACCGGTTCGCCGAGAGGCGCGCTATCCAGAAGCGATCGGCCGCATCGTCCCAGCGGATGTTGAACGCGTAGTTCCACGCGGTCGCCTCGTCGCCGTCCACCCGGATCTTCGGTGCGGTGAGCACGTGGCCGCAGCCGTTCGTGATGAGGCCCTGGTGGCCCTCGCCGTTCACCATGCCCACGATGTCGGCGCGGCCGTTCATCGTGAAGTCCCCCTGCGCCGGGTCGGACGACACCACGGCGAACACGCCGTCCTCCGTCCACAGCGCGGCCGTGGCCTCGGCCGCGCCGCTGTCGACCGACGGGCCGTAGCTCGCGAGGAGTTGGGTGATCGCCTCGTGGTCGTCGAGCACCTGCACCCGCGCCTCGAGCGCGGCCAGGCGGGCCTCGAGCGCCTGCACGTCGGTCATGTCAGTTCCCGATCCCCTCGCCACCGAAGTAGCTGGCGTCGCTCGGGTCGCGGCGGCCGGTGGTCTCGAAGTCGCCGTGGTTCGGACCGCTCTGGTCGAAGTCGTGCAGGAACTTGCGGTCGATGACGCGCCACTCCCCGTTGCGCTTCTCCCAGCGGTCGATGTACCGGCCGAGGTTGCGCGAGTCGATCGGCACGCCGTCGTCGCCGATGCGACGCAGCGTGACGTCGCCGTACGACTCGCTGCGCGCGGTGTCGCCGTCGACGGTGATCAGGATGTTCGTGAACTGGTGCGAGTGCGCGACGAAGCCGAGGTGCGCCTCCATGCACATGTCGACGAAGGCCGCGCCTGAGTTGTCGCGGAAGTGCTCGCCGTAGTCGACCTTCGACTCCGGCCAGAAGCACCGGTACCCGAGCTCGCGGTCGAGCCGGTCCATCGAGCGGCCGTAGTTGTACATCTGCTCCTCGATGGCCCTCTTGTCGAGCAGCTCCTGCAGTGCCGGGTCCATGTCGTCTCCCCCTGTTCCGATCGGGTTGCCCGTTCAGACTTCCTGCGCGACTGTGAGCACCGAACCGAGATCGGCCCCCAGCTCGTCGGCCACCTCCACGCACACCGCGACGTCCTTGCGCACGAAGCGTCCGGCGAGCTCCACCATGCGCTCGGCCGACCCCAGCCCGAGCGCGGCGGTCAAGGCGAAGCTGTCGCCGCTGCACTCGTGGATCGCCGGCAGCACGAGCGCCGCGTCCATGCCCATCGCCGCCGCGGTGCGCTCGATCTGCACCGCCAGCGCCACCTGCGCACCGAACAGTGCGTTGTTGAGCAGCTTGACCTTCTGGCCGTCGCCCACTTCACCGACGTGCAGGATCGGCGAGCTGTAGCTCCCGAGCACCGGCGTGACCCGCTCGAGCAACGCGGGATCGCCCCCGACGAGGAGCGTGAGGTTGCCGGCGAGAATGTCGTTCGGGCCGCCGCTGAGCGCGCAGTCGAGCATGCCGACGCCGCGCGCGTCGGCCGCGGCGAGCAGCGCCTGCCCGGTGGACGGACGGCCGGTGGTGTGGTTGCACAGCACCGTGCCCGGGCGCAGGTGCTCGACGATGCCGTCGGACCCGAGCGCGACCTCGCGCACCTGGTCGTCGCTGTAGACGCACACGATCACCACGTCGACCTGCGCGGCCATCGCCGCGACGGAGTCGCACGCCACCGCCGAGGGCAGTCGCCTGCTCTCGATCGCCTCGGTCGCCGCGAAGAAGCGGTACCGGCGCATGGCGGCGCGCATGCGCTCGATCATCGGCATGCCCATCTCGCCGGTGCCGACGATGCCGACGACCGGGCCGTTCGCCATCAGACGTCCCCGAACGGGTGGATCATGATGCGCGCGGTCCGTCGGCACGGCGAGCGAGACGATCGCGCCGGGCACGCCGTCGAGGTCGATGACCATGCCGATCACCGGGCTCGGGTCGAGGCCGTGGCGCACACCGCGCCGATGTGCCGTACCAGTCCTGGTGTTTGGGGCCACCGCCGAAGTGGATGACGATGCCCTCGCGGTGGCCGAGGAGATGTGGTCGCCCCTGGGCGCGCCGCCTGGCCGTGGATGTGGGTGTCGGCGGGCAGTCGGCGACGATGCCGTCGAGCACGCCGGGTGGCCCACGAACTCGTACACGAAGCAACCGGGGATCGATCGGCCCCGCCGTATTGAGCTCCACCAGGCTCGGCGCCTCGCGCCCGCCCAGCGCGAGCTCCTTCCACACGTCGCGGCGATCGCCCTGCGGATCGACGTGCAGTGCGTGGCGCCGAGCGCCTTCGCGGTGTCGAGCCGCATCGGCGTGTAGTCGGCGACGACGATCGGCGGGATGTCCTGGACGCGCGAGCGCGGCCACGGCGGAGAGGCCGATCGTGACCGGCGCCCACGACGACGGGGATGATCGAGCCGTCGTCGGTGATGCCGCCGTTGCGCACGTAGTACTCGCCCACCGCAACGCGCCGGCGAGGCGGCGTGGTCGACGGCACGTCGTCGGGAACGACCCGGGCGAAGGTGTCCTGCACGAGCATGTACTCACCGAACCCACCGGGCGCGGATGGGATCGCGGTAGCCGATGATCCGGTGCACACCACCGTCGTTCAACACCGGCAACGAGGTGACCTGCGCCGATGGGGAACGCCGCGGTGTCGACGTTCGGGCCGTGCCCGACGATCTCGCCGACGAACTCGTGGACCATCACGATGTCGGCGTCCTCCTGATAGTCCCACAGGCCGCTGTCGTCCTCGGCCACCGCCTCCGGGTTGTCCATGAAGTGGAGGTCGGAGGCGCAGATGGCGCAGCTCAGCACCTTCAGGAGCAGCTGGCCCTCGCCGGGCACGGGATCGGCGGTCTCACGCGTCTCGACCTTCCGGCCGCGGAGCACGAGGCTCGCATGGGCATCTCCTGCAGGATCTGGCCTGGTGATTTTCGGTGCGGGGTACTTCATATTTGCACCCATGGTGGCGGCAACCACGGCACCGGGGGCGGGGACGACCCCGCGACGAGGCGATCGACGAGCGCGTGCTCGCCGCGACCCTCGACCTGCTGGCCGAGGAGGGCCACGCCGCTGACCACCATGACCGCAGCGCGGCGGGCCGGGGTGGGTACCCCGGCGCTCTACCGGCGCTGGTCGTCGCGCACGGCGCTGGTGGAGAACGCGGTGTTCCCCGGCTTCCCGACCTCGTGCTCGACCCCACCGGCGACCTCCGCCGACGTGGCGCGCTACGTCGACGTGCACCGCGCGGTGTTCGCCGCCCGCCGCGCGCGGCGATGCCCGGGCTCATCAGCGACTACCAGGATGATCCCGGGGTGCACCGCCGGCATCGGTGACCGGGTCGCGGGATCCCGCGCGCGGATGCGCCTGCGCGATCCTCGCCCACGACGGGGCCGACCTCGGCGGCTGATCCCGACGACGCGGCCGACGTGCTCATCGGCATGGTGATGCAGCACTCGTTCGTGCGGCCGTTCACCGGACGCGGCGACGACAACGCCTACATCACCGACGCCGTGGTGCGCGCGGTGTCGGACTCGACGACCGGATCGGAACCCGGCGCTACTCGCGCGCCATGTTCTCGAACTCGGCGCGCTGCGGCAGGAACGCGAGCTCGGCCTTGCCGGTGGCGCCGTTACGGTGCTTGGCGATGATCACCTCGGCCTTGCCGCGGTCGTCGCTCTCGGGGTTGTAGACCTCGTCGCGGTAGATGAACATCACGATGTCGGCGTCCTGCTCCAGACCACCGGACTCACGGAGGTCGGCGAGCATCGGGCGCTTGTCCTGGCGGTACTCGAGTTGGCGGTTGAGCTGCGACAGCGCCACCACCGGGCACTCGAGCTCACGGGCCAGGATCTTGAGGCCACGCGACATCTCCGACACCTCGACCTGGCGGTTCTCGGAGCGCTTCCCGCCGCCGGGCGTCATGAGCTGGATGTAGTCGACGATCACCAGGCCGAGATCGCCGTAGCGGGCGCGCAGCCGGCGCGCCTTGGCCCGCATCTCCATGACCGTGCAGTGCGGGTTGTCGTCGATGAACAGCTGCGACTCGGCGAGACGACCGACCGCGTGGCTGATCTTCCCCCAGTCGGGCTCGCTGAGCTTGGCCGTCCACAGCTTCTCGGCGTCGACACGCGCCTCCATGGCGAGCATGCGCTTGGTGAGCTCGAGCGTGCCCATTTCCATCGAGAAGAAGATGACCGGGCGACCGGTCTGCGTGGCCACGTTGCGGGCCATGCCGAGCGAGAGCGCGGTCTTCCCCATGCCGGGACGGGCCGCGAGGATCACCAGCGTCTGCGCCTGGAGACCGTGGAGGATGCGGTCGATGTCGTAGTAGCCGGTGGGGACGCCGACGAGGTCGCTGTCGTCGCCGTAGCGCGCCTCGAGGTTGTCGAGGGTGTCCTGGAGCGCGTCGCGGATCCCGATCATCGTGTCGGAGACGCGTCGCTCGGCCACCTCGAACACCAGCGCCTCGGCGCGGTCGAGCGTCTCGGTGACGTCGTCGGGGGTGTCGTAGCCCATCTCGGCGATGTCGCCCGCGACGCCGATGAGCCGCCGCAGCAACGACAGCTCGTTCACGATGCGGGCGTAGTGCGCGGCGTTGGCCGACGCGGGGGTACCCGCCTGCAGCTCGAGCAGCTTGGCCCGGCCACCGACGAGATCGAGGAGATCGGCGCGCCGCAGCTCCTCGGCCACCGTGACCGGGTCGGCCGGCTCGCCCTGGCCGTGCAGCGACTGCACCGCCTCGTAGATGTGCCCGTGCGCCGGCTTGTAGAAGTCGGCGGTCTCGACGTGCTGCTCGACCGCCGCGGTGATCGCGTCGCGGGAGAGGAGCATGGCGCCGAGGAGCGACTCCTCGGCCTCGAGGTTGTGCGGCGGGACCCGTCCGCCGCCACTCCTGGCTGCGCGCGGACGAACCGAATCGATCGCCTGGACCACTGCCGCTCCTGCTTCCGCCCCTGAGACTGTCATGTCGCGCCCGCAAGTTCCGCCCGCGAGCGGTGTGCAGTCTCACCCCGCCGCCCTGTGGATTGGTAGACCCACAACGGTGTGAATTTCGGGGCCGGCCGTCCACAGCCCTGGGGAGATCGTGTCGCAGCCATGGCCCGATCCCAGCAGGGGGGTGTGACATCTACGTGCGATCCGGCCCGGAACCGAGCCCGGAGATCCAGCCGGGAATTGCCGAGGCCCCGGGGCAGTGCCCGGGGCCTCGGTCGGACTTGCGGTGCAGCAGGTGGTGCTAGCTGCCGGCGAGCGCCTTCGCCTTGGCGGCCTCGAACTCGGCGTCGCTGAGGACACCCTGGTTCTTGAGGTCGTTGAGGTGGGCGATCTCCTCGGCCGTCGACTTCGTGGTGCCGGCCGCGGCCTGGATGTACTGGCGGGCCGCCGCGTCCTGCGCCGCTGCCGCCTCCTGCGCGTGCTCGGCCATCTTGTGGCCACGCGCGATGAGGTAGATCAGCACACCCAGGTACGGGAGGATGATGATCGCGATCACCCAGATCGCCTTGGCGAAACCGCCGATGTCGTGGCTGCGGAAGATGTCGCTGAACACGACGATCAGCAGCCAGATCCAGATGAAGAACAGGAAGAACCAGAGCATCGACAGGAAGACCTGTCCGGTGCCGAAGTCCGATGCGAGCGTCATGCTTACTCCCTCAAATTTGGACGAGTGCGGGTGACCCTATCGCCACGCCCCGTGGCCCGGCCTCACCCATCGGGGATGAAACGTAGGGGAAAGTGACGTCTGTCGCCACCGCGGGCGCACATTTCCCGCACAGACGCGCCAGACTCCACCGGTGCGCGAGAAGATCCGGGCCGGGGTGCGCGCCCTGCGCGAATGGGCGACGAGGAACCAGCCGGAGGACGTCGTCCGTCGCCGGCCCACCGACGCGCTGCGCGTCGTCGTCGCCGCGGTGCTCCTCGTACCGCTGGCGTACCACGCCGGTCACCTCACCCTCACCGAGGAGAAGGTGGTCGAGCTCTTCCAGTCGATCCCGCACGGCGCGCGAACCCTCTTCCTGATCCTCTACCAACTCGCCGCGCTGTGGGCCGTCGGTCTCCTCGTGGTGACCGTGCTCCTCCTGCGGCGGTGGCGCCTCGCACGCGACCTGGCGGTGGCCGGTGCGCTGGCGTGGATCGCCGGCCGGCTGATGGCGTACTTCAGCAACCAGAGCGACCTCTGGAACTCGCTGAAGGTCACGTTCGACCTCGGCGACGTGCCCCGCTTCCCCATGGTGCGGGTCGGGGTGGCCGTGGCCGTCGTGCTGGTGGCGTCGCCCCACCTCACCCGCCCCACCCGGGTCATCGGCAAGACGATCGTCGGCCTGCTCGCGCTCACCGCGCTCTACCTCGGCCGGGGCGCGCCCACCGACCTCCTGGCCGCGCTCGTGCTCGGCTGGGGCGTGGCGGCACTGGTGCAGTTCGCGTTCGGTACGCCCGTCGGCCGCCCGACCGTCGCGCAGGTGGAGCGCGTGCTGCGGACGCTGCACGTCGCGGTCACCGACGTGACCCTCGCCGACGACCAGCCCGTCGGCCGGGCGTTGTTCCTCGGGCGGGGTCCCGACGGCCCCGTGCGCATCCTCGCCCTCGGGCGCGACGAGGCCGACGCCCAGTGGCTGGCCCGTTTCTGGCGCTACCTCGCATACCGCGACGCCGCGCCCACCTTGCTGCCCACCCGCCGGTCGCAGGTGGAGTACGAGGCCTACCTGGCGCTGCTGGCGCGCGACGCCGGCGTCGCCACACCCCAGGTGCTCGTCGCCGGCCAGGAGGGCGCGCTCGCGCTGCTCGTCGTCGCGGAGGCGCCGGGCACCCGGCTCTACGACCTCGACCCCGGCGCGGTCACCGACGACGTGCTCGACGCGGTGTGGCGCGAGGTCGCGCTGCTCCACGACGCTCGCGTCGCGCACGGCAAGCTCGACGGGCGCCACGTGATCATCGACACCAGTGGCGAACGGATCGCGGCGCAGATCGTGTCCTACGACTACGCGACCAGCAGCGCGCGCTTCCGCCAGACCAGTGCCGACGTCGCGCAGGTGCTCGCCGCCACCACCGCGAAGGTGGGCGCCGCGCACGCCGCCGACGTCGCGGTGCGCGTGATCGGCGCCGACGCGGTGAAGTCGGCGATCCCGGTGCTGCAGCCCGGCGCGATCTCCGGCTGGACCCACGACGAGCTCGGTGGTCGGAGCGGTCTCGACGACCGGCTGGAGGAGCTGCGCAACGAGGGCCGCGCCGCCGACAGCGAGGCACCCGAGCTGCGCAGCCTGTACCGCGTGCACCCACGCAGCCTGGTGATGGCAGTGGGCGCGCTGCTCGCGGTCGGCTTCCTGCTCAGCCGTGTGGGTGACCCCGAGGTGTTCTGGAACACGGTGAAGGACGCCAACTGGTGGTACATCCTCCTCGCGGTGATCCTCGGCTTCGGCACCGACGCCGCGTTCGGCATCACCTTCCTCGGCAACGTGCCCATCCGGCTCCCGGTGTGGGAGAGCGTCGAGCTCCAGTCCGCGATGTCGTTCTCCAACCTCGCGGTCCCCGTCGCGGCCGACACCGCGATGCAGATCCGGTTCCTGCAGCGCAACGGGCTCGACCTCAGCTCCGCCGTCGCGGCCGGCGGCATCCTGAGCACCGTCTCCGAGATCATCGTGCAGGTCGGCCTGCTGTTCCTCGCGCTGTGGCTGGCGCCCGACTCCATCGACTTCGGCCGCATCGACACCAACCAGATCGTGGTGGTCGCGCTGATCGTGGTGTTCCTGATCGGCGTCGCCATCGCGTTCGTCTTCGGCATCCGCCGGCTGCGCAACAAGGTGCTGCCGCCGATCCGTCGGGCCGCGGTCACGGTGTGGGGCGCGATCCGCACGCCGAGCCGGCTCGCACTGCTCATCGGCGGCAACATCGTCGCCCAGTGCCTGTACGCCGCGTCGCTGCTGTGCTGCCTCGCCGCGTTCGGCGGGCACGTCAACTTCTGGACGCTGCTCGCGCTCAACATCGGCATCTCGGTGATCGCGTCGCTCGTGCCGATCCCGGGCGGCGGCACCGCGGTGTCGGCCGTCGGCCTCGCCGGCATGGTCACCGCGTTCGGCGTGCCCGCGGCCGCGGCATCGGCCGGCGTGCTCGCGCACCAGCTCGCCGTCACCTACATCCCCGCCATCCCGGGCTGGTTCGCCACCAACGACCTCGTCCGCAAGCGCATGCTCTGAGATCCGGGAAAATTGCGGACCGGATCTGGCCGCAATACCTGCGACGCTCCTCTCGAACCGAACATGACGAGAGGAACCGCGATGCCGGGCAACGCCCCCTTCCACGCCGACGAGACCGACCTCCTCCTGGGGTTCCTCGACCAGCAGCGCACGGTGCTGCGCAACGCCGCCTTCGGCCTCACCGACGAGCAGGCCCGCACGGCCGCGACGGCGAGTCCGCTCAGCGTGGGTGGACTGCTCAAGCACTGCGCGCTGGGCGAGCAGATGTGGATGGGCGTGGTGCGCCAGGAGGCGGAGAACCGCGACCCCGACGCCTACCTCGACAGCTTCGTGATGCGCGACGACGAGACCCTCGACGGCATCCTCGCCCTCGCCGACGAGGCCGCGGCCGCCACCGACGCGCTCGTGCGCGGGATCGGCGACCTCGACCATCCGGTGCCCGTGCCGAAGGGCGTGCCCTGGTACCCGCAGGACCTCGACGCGTGGTCGTTGCGCTGGGTGGTGCTGCACCTCGTGGAGGAGATCGCCCGCCACGCCGGCCACGCCGACGTGATCCGCGAAGCGGTCGACGGCGCCACCGCGTTCCCGCTCATGGCCGCGGTCGAGGGCTGGCCCGAGACGCCGTGGATGAAGCCCTGGCAGCCCGCCTGACGCGACCTGCCGCGACCTGACCCGAACCCGAACCCGGACGCGAGTGGGGCGGCCCCGGAGGGCCGCCCCACATCACTTCGTTCGGGTGGAACGACGTCGCTACTCGGCGACGACGTGCACCACCACACCGACGGCGACGTCGCTGTGCAGCTTCACCGTGACGTCGGCGTCGCCGAGCTCACGGATCGGCTCGGCGAGGTCGACCTTGCGGCGGTCGACCTCGAGGCCGGTCTGCGCCAGGATCGCCTCGGCGATGTCGGCGGAGGTCACGGAACCGAAGAGCTTGCCGCCCTCGCCGGCCCGGGCCTTCACCTCGAGCGCCTTCGACCCGAGCTGCGCGGCGATCGCCTGCGCGGCCTCACGGTCGCGGGTCTCCTTGACCTCACGGGCCCGGCGCATCGACTCGGCCTGGGCGACGACGCCCTTGGTGGCCTTCATCGCGAGCCCCTTGGGCACGAGGTAGTTGCGGGCGTACCCGTCGGCGACCTCGACGAGGTCACCCTTCTTGCCGAGCTGCTCGACGTCTTCACGAAGGACGATCTTCATCATTCCTCCCCGCCGGTCTCGACCGCGTCCACGGTCACACCCTCGACGCCCTCGACGTCGAGCTCGACCTCGGCACCGAGCTCCTCGGTGTTCTCGGTACGAGGCTCGCGCTCCTCGCGCGGTCCACGGTCGTCACGCTCGCCGCGGTCGCGACGCCCACCCTTGCGCTGCGTCACCTGACGAACGCTGTAGGGCAGGAGCGCCATCTCACGCGCCACGCGGATGGCCCGGGCCACCTCGCGCTGCTGCTGGGCCGAGTTGCCGGTGACGCGACGCGCCCGGATCTTGGCCCGCTCCGACATGAAGCGGCGCAGCAGGTTGACGTCCTTGTAGTCGATCCACTCCACCTGCTCGGTGTTGAGGATCGACACCTTCTTCTTCTGCGGGCGACGGCGATCGTTCGCCGCGCTCTTGCTGTTCCTGCGTTCCCGTGCCATTTAGAAGGGCTCCTCGCCGAAGTCTTCGTAGTTCTCGGCCGGGCGCGCGGCACCGCCGCCACCACCCGAGCCACCACTGCCACCGCTGCCACCGCCACCGAAGTCGCCGCCACCGCGGCGCTCGTTGCGGGTGACGGCCGCGGTCGCCCAGCGCAGGGACGGGCCGACCTCGTCGGCCACGATCTCCACCACGCTGCGCTTGTCGCCGTTGTCGGTCTCCCAGCTGCGCTGCTCGAGGCGGCCGGTCACCACGACCCGCGACCCCTTGCCGAGCGACTCGGCGACGTTCTCTGCCATCTCACGCCAGCACACGACGTTGAAGAAGCTGGTCTGCTCCTCCCACTCGTTCGACTGGCGGTTCTGCCACCGGCGGCTCACCGCGACACCGAACGACGCCTTGGCGGCGCCTCCCGCCGTGTAGCGGATCTCGGGGTCGCGGGTGATGTTCCCGACGATGGTGACGGTGCTGTCGGCCATTTCGTGTCCTCCTACGCTTCCTGCGAGTCCGCCTCGCCACCGCCCGCCGGAGCCGCCGAGGCACCCGCGCCGGCGAGCTTGCCGTACACGTGCTCGGGGATCCGCAGGATCTTGTGGCGGAGCACCTCGTCCGCAAGGGAGAGCTGCCGGTGGAGCTCGTCCATCGCCGCGGGCTCGGCCTTCGCCTGGAAGACGACGTAGAAGCCTTCCCAACGGTGCTTGAGCTCGTAGGCGAACCGACGCTTGCCCCAGATGTCGACCTGGCCGAGCTGTGCGCCCTTGCCCTCGATCAGCTGGGTGTAGCGGGTGACGAGGGACCGGATCGTCTCGTCTTCAACATCCGCGTCGAAGATGACCATGACCTCGTACGGCCTCATGGGCCGGACCTCCTTCGGACCACCGCTCGTGCGGTGGGCGACCACTCGATCCGCTCCCGGGGGCCGGGGGCGCGCCAGTGGGCGCAGGGTTTGGGTGATGTGGCACGGCACCGGGGTCGAGCGAGTCGCCTGGTGACCGAGCCCGGAAAGGCTACCCGATCATCTTCTCCGCAGCCCATTGGACGATCCAACACCTCAACTGTGACAGGAATCGAGGAGTGAGCGGCGCGAGGGAGCGCCGGCGACCGAGCGCGAACGACGGGCTACGACGGCGTGCAGCCGCCGAGGTCGCCCTTCGGGAGCTTGCGGTTCAACGTCTCCAGCGCGAAGGCGAAGGGCTCCGAGGCCCGGTACACCGGGCACTCGTTCTCCGCCTTGGGGCAGGGGAGCATGTGCTGCGACGAGGTGCGGGTGCCGTCGGCGGAGTAGAAGCCGATCTCGAGCGGCACCGGCACCGTCGACATCGTGAAGCCCACGTCGACCGTGTTGCCGAACGCGAAGAGCATGGCGTCGTAGGGCCCGATGTCGGAGCGCTGGCGCAACCCCTCCACCCGCTCCTGGAGCGAATCGGCGATCACCGTGCGCAGACACGTGTCGCCCACGGCGATCTGCGTCTCGGTGAGCCCGGTGAACGGGTCGACCGCCGGCTGCGCCGCGGCGAGGCTCGCGGCCAGCGTGCCCGAGGGCTTCGCCCCGGACGGGTCGTCGTCGGAGATGGCACGCACCGCGAGCACGGCCACTCCCGCGACCACGAGTGCAGCGAGGACGAGCGCGACGACCCGACCGGCGCGCATGTCGTCAGGCTCGGGTGCGGACGCGGTCAGGCGTCGACGGTCTCGGACGACGACGCGGCGGACGAGCCGTAGAGCCCGAGCGCCTCGGTGACGCCGTCGGCGGCGTGGAACGTCTCGGGGCTCGCCGGGAAGCTCCCGTCGCGCACGTCGGACGCGAACTGGGCGAGCGCGACGGTGGCGTCGCTCTGCATCTCCGCGTAGCGGCGCACGAACTTCGGCGTGATGCGGTCCTCCCAGCCCAGGATGTCGTGGAACACGAGGACCTGGCCGTCGCAGTGGCGCCCCGCACCGATGCCGATCGTGGGCACGGGCACGGTCTCGGTGACCATGCGGGCCACGGCATCCGGCACGCACTCGAGGACGATGCCGAACACACCGGCCTCGGCCAGCGCGATGGCGTCGTCGACGATCACGCGTGCGGCGTCGAGCGTCTTGCCCTGCACGCGGAAGCCGCCGAGGGCGTGCACCGACTGCGGCGTGAGGCCCAGATGGCCCATCACCGGGATCTCGGCGTCGAGGATCGCGTGCACGTGGTCGAGCCGCTTGCGCCCGCCCTCGAGCTTCACCGCGCCCGCGCCCGCCCGGATGAGGCGCGCCGCGTTGGCGACGGTCTCCTGGGTGGAGAGGTGGTAGCTCATCCACGGCAGGTCGGCGACCACCAGCGCGTTCGGCTTGGTGCGCGCGACCGCGGCGGTGTGGTGCGCCATGTCGTCGGTGGTGACGTGGAGGGTGTCGTCGTACCCGAGCACGACCATCGCGAGGGAGTCGCCGACGAGGATCATGTCGGCGCCCGCGGCCTCGACCGCGCGCGCCGAGGGCGCGTCGTAGGCGGTGATCATCACGAGCGGGGTGCCTGACCCCTTGCTCGCCACGACGTCGGGGACACGCACGGCACGCGTGCGCGCGAGGGACGGACCTGCGGCCATCTCGGTACCTCCACCGTCCAGGGCCCACACGGCTCCCGGCGGTCTCGCGACCATAGCCCTTCCGGGGTAGGTCAGGCCTCTCGGACCGCGCGGCGGGGCTTCGGGCTGCCGTTGTGGCGCTTCCCGTGGAGCTCGCGGCGGGTGAGGAAGTTCCAGCCGCAGTCGGGGCAGACCTCCACCACGTACCGGGTGTACTCCTCGGTGGTGGCGTCGAGGCGGGTGAGCTCGGTGTCGTTGACGATGCAGCGCCCGTTGGCCGCCCGCAGCCCCTCGCCGTACACGTAGCTCACGAAGCGCACGTGCCGGCCGTCGCAGACGGGGCACCGGTGGTCGGCCTTGTCGCCGACGTGGCGGGCGGCCCGCAGCAGCTCCGGGTGGGCGTCGCACACGTCGAGGCGGGTGACCGCGCCGCGCTGGAGATCCCGCAGGACGGCCCGTCGGGCCAGCGCGTAGTCGGTGTGCCGGCGCACCCGGCGAGTGTACCGAGCCGGGGGTTCGACGGCTCTCGGAGAGATTTTCCCGGAAATCCTCGCGTCCTGATATATCGGGTCGATATATCGGGTGCTACTATGTACCTCGTGCTGGAACTCGCCATCCTCGGACTGCTGACGGAGCAACCGCTCCACGGCTACGAGCTGAAGAAGCGTCTGGGCGAGACCCTCGGCACCCTCTGGGGCATCTCCTACGGCTCCCTCTATCCCGCGCTGCGCCGCCTCGAGCACGACGGCGCCATCGAGATCGTGGAGCCCGAGGCCACCTCCGTGCCCATGCCGAGCACCGGCTCGCTCAGCGGCGACCTCGCCGCGGCCCGCAACCGGCGCCCGGCCAAGACCACCCGACGCACCAAGAAGGCGTACCGCATCACCGAGCGCGGCGAGCTCCGCCTGCGCCAGCTGCTCCTCGACGACGACCCCTCGGGCGACGACGAGCGGGCCTTCGCCGTGAAGCTCGCCTTCTGCGGCCACCTCGACCCGGCCGCGCGCCTCGAGATCCTCGAAGGCCGCCGCGCCGCCCTGACCGACCGCCTCCAGCGGGCCCGGCGTTCCACGCCCGGGCGCGGCGACCGGTACTCCCGGTCGCTGTTCGAGCACCGCACCGAGTCCACCGAGCGCGACCTGCAGTGGGTCGAGGCGCTGATCGCGGCCGAAGGCCTCGACGACGTCCCGGCCGAGGTCGCATCAGTCAGCCCAATCGAGATCGTCAACGAACAAGGAGCCACCGCATCATGAGTGGTCGTGTACGCGTCGCCATCGCCGGAGTCGGGAACTGCGCGAGCAGCCTCGTCCAGGGTGTCGAGTACTACCGGAACGCCGACCCGTCGGAGGAGGTGCCCGGCCTCATGCACGTCGTGCTCGGCGGGTACCACGTCGGCGACGTCGACTTCGTCGCCGCGTTCGACGTCGACGCGTCGAAGGTCGGCCTCGACCTCGGGAAGGCCATCCACGCCGGCCCGAACAACACCATCAAGTTCGCCAACGTCGGCGAGCTCGGGGTGGAGGTCAAGCGGGGCCCCACGTTCGACGGCCTCGGCAAGTACTACCGCGAGACGGTCGAGGAGTCGCCGGCCGAGCCGGTCGACGTCGCCCAGGTCCTGCGCGACACCGAAGCCGACGTGCTCGTGAGCTACCTCCCGGTGGGCTCCGAGGAGGCGCAGCGCTTCTACGCGCAGGCCTGCCTCGACGCCGGTGTGGGCTTCGTGAACGCCATCCCGGTGTTCATCGCCAGCGACCCGGTGTGGGCGCAGAAGTTCGTCGACGCCAAGCTCCCGATCGTCGGTGACGACATCAAGAGCCAGGTGGGCGCCACCATCACGCACCGCGTGCTGGCCCGCCTCATGGAGGACCGCGGCACCGCGATCGACCGCACCTACCAGCTCAACTTCGGCGGCAACATGGACTTCAAGAACATGTTGGAGCGCAGCCGCCTCGAGTCGAAGAAGATCTCGAAGACCCAGTCGGTCACCAGCATGATCGAGCAGGGCATCGAGTCGGAGAACGTGCACATCGGCCCGTCCGACCACGTGCCGTGGCTCGACGACCGCAAGTGGGCCTACATCCGTCTCGAGGGCCGCAACTTCGGCAACGTGCCGCTCAACATCGAGCTCAAGCTCGAGGTGTGGGACTCCCCCAACTCGGCCGGCGTGATCATCGACGCCGTGCGTTGCTGCAAGGTCGCGCTCGACCGTGGCGTGGGCGGCCCGCTCGCCGGCCCGTCGGCGTACTTCATGAAGTCGCCCGCCGTGCAGTACCACGACGACGACGCGCGCAAGCTCGTCGAGGAGTTCATCGCCGGCACCTGAGCCGCGACGAGCACCCGAACCTCCGTCGAACGGGGCCCTCCGGGGCCCCGTTCCTCGTCCCGGTTCGGTTCGCGTGTGAAGATGCGGCGGTGAACACCGACACCTGGAACCGCATCGCGCAGCACCAGCCGCTCGGGCACTTCCCCACCGACGTGCCCGTCTACGGCCCCGACGGCCCCACCGAGCGCGAGCTGCGCCTCGTCGGCGACGTCAAGGGCAAGCGCATCCTCGACCTCGGGTGCGGCACCGGCCAGGCGGCCATCAGCTTCGCCAAGCAGGGTGCCATCGTGATCGCGGTCGACGCCGCGACCGAGCAACTCGCACGTGCCCGGGAGCACGCCGAGCGCGAGGAGGCCAAGGTCGAGTGGCGCCAGGGCGACCTCGCCGACCTCGCGTTCCTGCGCGCCGAGTCGATCGACATCGCGTTCAGCGCGTTCGCGGTGGCCGAGGTCGACGACGTCGCGCGGCTCTTCCGCCAGGTGCAGCGCGTGCTCAAGCCCAACGCGCCGTTCGTGTTCTCGTACGAGCACCCGATCTCGCTGTGCATCGGTGAGGACGGCCGCGCGATCTACTCCTACTTCGAGTCGGGCCCGGTCGCCGTGGAGCAGCACGGCGAGACGCTCACCCTCCACGCGCGCAGCATCGGTGACGTGTTCACCGAGCTCGGTCGCGCCGGCTTCCGCGTCGACACGATCGTGGAGCCCCGCCCCGGCATCCCCGGCGCCGCCCTCCCCACCACCATCGTCTGGAGAGCGCGCAAAGAGGGTGCTTGACGGATTCGTTTTGGCGCTCCCAGTGGTCGCCAGGGCAACCATCAGGAGCGCAAGAACGGGTCAGGCCGGTTCGATGCCTCGCTCGCGGGCCCAGGTGGCGAGGCGGCGTAGGCGTCGTCCTCGCTGATCGGGCCCTCGTCGAGGCGGGCCTCCAGGAGGAAGTCGAGCGCGCCGCCGACGGCGCGGCCCGGTTTCACGCCGAGGAACTCCATCACCTGGCGGCCGTCGAGCGGCGGCTTGATGGCGTCGAGCTCCTCCTGTTCGCGCAGCTCGGCGATGCGCGCCTCGAGCTCGTCCATCCGCTGCTGCAGCGCGGCCGCCCGCTTCGGGTTGCGCGTGGTGCAGTCGCAGCGCTGCAGGTGGTTGAGCTCGTCGAGCAGCGGACCGGCGTCGCGCACGTAGCGACGCACCGCCTTGTCGGTCCAGCCCATCGCGTACGTGTGGATCCGCAGGTGCAGGTACACGAGCTGCGTGACGTCGTGCACGACGTCGTTCGGGTACTTGAGCGCGCGGAGACGCTCCTCGGTCATCCGCGCGCCGACCACCTCGTGGTGGTGGAAGCTCACACCGCCGGCGCCCTTCTCGAACGAACGGGTCTTGGGCTTGCCGACGTCGTGGAACAGCGCGGCGAGACGCACGAGCAGCTCGGGACGGGTGTTCTTCACCACCGCGATGGTGTGGGCGAGCACGTCCTTGTGGCGGTGCACCGGGTCCTGCTCGAGGCGCATGCGGTTGAGCTCGGGCAGGAACTCGTCGGCGAGGCCGGTCTCGGCGAGGAACCACAGCCCGGCGGTGGGATCGGGCACCACCATCAACTTGTTGAGCTCGTCGCGGATGCGCTCCGCACTCACGATCTCGAGCCGCGCGCGGTGCTGCACCACCGCTTCGACGAGCTCGTCGTCGGGCACGAGGTCGAAGGTCGCGATGAAGCGCGCGGCGCGCAGCATGCGCAGCGGGTCGTCGAGGAACGAGATCTCCGGCGACAGCGGTGTGCGCAGCCGCTTCTGCATGAGGTCGACCGCGCCGCCGTACGGGTCGACGAGCACGCCGTCGGGCAGGCGCAGCGCCATCGCGTTGATCGTGAAGTCGCGGCGTGAGAGGTCGGTCTCGACGTCGTCGGCGTACGCGACCTCGGGCTTGCGGCTCTCGGGCCGGTACACCTCGGCGCGGAAGGTGGTGACCTCGACCACGAGGTCACCGTGCTTGGCGCCGACGGTGCCGAAGCGCGCACCCTGCGTCCACACGGCATCGGCCCAGCCCCGCAGCAGCGCCTCCACCACGTCGGGTCGAGCGTCGGTGGTGATGTCGACGTCGGAGTGGTCACGCCACAGGAGCCCGTCGCGCACGCTCCCGCCGACCAACAGGCACTGGTGCCCGGCCTCGGCGAAGCGGCGCGCGAGGTCGTGCACCGGGGTGCCCGGGGCGAGGAGCGGCTCGAGGAACGGGGCGACGTTCGCCATCGCCTCCATTGTCGTCGCTCCCCGGTCGCCGCAGGGCAATGTTCCGGGCGAACCGGGCAACTGCTGTACCGTCACGGCGTGGGAGAAGGCGTGCAAGGTCGCGACGGCAGGACCCTCACCTGCTCGCGCATCGGCTGCGACGCAGTGGCCGTCGCCTCCTTCTCCTTCGACGCACTGAACGAGCTCGCCTGGCTCGACACCGTGGTCGAGGCCCGCGGCGCCGGCTTCCTGTGCCAGGTCCACGCCGAACGGCTCACGCCGCCGCGCGGCTGGTCGCTGCTCGACCGGCGCTCGCCGGAGCCCATGTTGTACGTCGCGCCCGCGGTGCTCCCCGACACCGCAGCACCCGCGCCCGGGCGCACCCCGAAGAAGAAGCGAACGACGCGTGCGCGTCATCCCAAGAACCCGCCTGCCACGGAAGTGGAAGTGGAGACCGCCAAGTCGGGTGCGGTGCCGGCGCCCGCCGCCTCGCCGGCGGCCACGCCTGCGCCCGCTCCTGCCGCTCCCGCCGCGGTCGAGGGCGAGGCGGAGCTCCCCTTCGACAACCCGCCGCCGATGCCCACCACCTGGTCGGCGCGCAACCTGCCCGCACTCGACGAGGACGTCGACGACCGCACCCCACTCCTGGCCCGCGCGTTCGAGTCGCTGCGCCAGCACGAGGAGCGCCGGCCGGGCCCCGAAGGCCCGCGAGGGGCCTGAGCTCAGTTCGCCGCGGCAGGCGGCGCGGGCGGAGCGGGTGCGCTCGGCACCGCGGCCGTCGGCTCCTGGTGACGCTCGAAGTCGGCCCGATCGAGCGCGAAGCGCATCTCACTCGGCTCCCGCGCGGCGGCGACCGCGTCGTTCCGCGTGATGAGCCCGTTGCGGTAGAGATCCAGGACGCTCTGGTCGAAGCTCACCATGCCGTAGAGGTCGCCCTGCTCCATCTCCTGCTCGAGGTCGAGCAGCCGCTCGGGATCGGCGATGCGCTGGGCCACGCGCGTGTTGCCGACCAGCACCTCGACGGCCGGCACGCGCCCACGCCCACCGGCACGGGGCAGGAGCCGCTGCGACACGATCCCCCGCAGCGAGCTCGCGAGCATGAGCCGGGCCTGGCGCTGGTGCTCCGGCGGGAACAGCTCCACGAACCGCTGCACGGTGTCGACCGCGCTGACCGTGGGCATCCCGGCGATGACGAGGTGGCCCACCTCGGCCGCCTGCAGCAGCGCCCACGCGACGCCCGCGTCGTCGGCCTCGGCCACCATCAGCACGTCGGGGTCCTGGCGCAGCGCGTGACGGATCGCGGAGACGGCGCTCGGCGTGTCGGCCCCCACCTCGCGTTGGTCGACGATGGCGAGCTTGTCGGGGTGGAGCACCTCGACCGGTTCCTCCACCGTGACGATGTGGCACTCGCGGGTGGTGTTGAGGTGGTCGACCATGGCGGCGATCGTCGAGGTCTTGCCCGACCCCGCGAGCCCGGTGACGAGCACCAGGCCCTGCTCGTGCTGCAGCAGGTCGGGCACGCTCGGCGGCAGGCTCAGCGCCTCGAAGCCGGGGATCCCGGGCAGCACCCGGCGCAACACCAGCCCGGCCCAGCCCCGCTGGCGGAACGCGCTGGCCCGGAAGCGGCCGAGCCCGGCGATGCTGTACATGAAGTCGGCCTCGTGGTCGCGGACGAACACCTCCGCCCGGCCCTTCGGCATGATCGCGGTGACCACGCGTTCGGTGTCGGCGGGCTCGACCGTGTCGAACGGAGCCTCCCGGAGGCGGCCGTCGATGCGCAGGCGCGGCCGGGCGCCCACCTTCACGTGGACGTCACTCGCGCCGTGTTCCACGGCGAAACGCAGCAATCCGTCGAGATCGAGCACCAGAGAGCCTCCTCCGCTGTGTATCGGAGGCCCCGGGGCCCGGCTGTAGGCCGCAGTGACCGACGGGTGACCCGCTGCTCCCGGTACCCTGCTCGGACGTGCGGCAGCAGACCCTGCGGTTCGGCGAGAGCTGGGCCCGCATCGCTCCCTGGCGCGGAGGCGGCGGCGCCGCACACCTCGTGGTGGGACCCGAGGCGACCACCACCTCCGACGTCATCCGCCGCTGCGTCGACCAGGCCCGCCGGTCCGGGTACCACTCGGTGCTCACCAGCGCAGTCGGCGTGGCGTGCGCCGACGCGTTCGTCGCCGCCGGCTTCGAGGTGCAGGAGCGGCTCCACCTCCTCGCGATGGAGCTGGTGCGCGAGCCCGAGCCCCCGGCACTGCCGAGCGAGAAGGCCGGCCGGCGCGACCGCGCCCCCGCACTGCTCGTCGACGACGCCTCGTTCGACGGCTTCTGGCGCCTCGGCTCGGCCGGGCTGCGCGACGCGCTCGAGGCCACGCCCGTCACCCGGTTCCGCGTCGGCCGACGCAACCGGCTCGTCGTCGCGTACGCGATCACCGGGAGCGCGGCCGACCAGGGCTACCTCCAACGGATCGCGGTCGACCCGAGCGTCCGCCGCGAGGGTTGGGGGCGCGCACTCGTCGCCGACGGACTGGGCTGGCTGTGGCGCAGCGGCTGCACCCGGGCGTTCGTGAACACCCAGCTGCACAACGGCGCGGCCATGGCGCTGTACGAGTCGTTCGGCTTCCGGCGTCTGCCCGACGGCCTCTGCGTGCTCGGACGGCCGTTGTGAGGCGCATGCGCGCTCGTGGCGCTCCTCGTCCTCGTCGGCGCGAGCACCGTCGCCGCCGCCACCACTGCGGCCACGGGGGCCGGCGCGCAGACGACGACCACCCAGGCCGCGACCACCCCGCGCCTGGTGCTCGCGAGCCAGAGTGCGTGGGCGCCGGCGGGCAGCCTGTTCGCGTTGCGGCTGCGGCCCGAGAACGTCCCGGCCGGGAGCACGCTCGCCCTCACCCTCCACGACCGCCTCCAGTCGCGCACCGCGTTCGACCAGAGCGTCGGCGGGGGCAACCTCGGGGCCACCCGCACCATCGACCGCCTCGCGCTCGACGACGTCCCCACCGACGCCACGGGCGCGAAGGTGGTGCTCGTCACGACACCGGGGCTGTCCGGCGGCGGTGTGTACCCGCTCGAGGTCGACGTCCGCGGTCCCGACGACCAGCCCATCGCCGGGTTCGTCACCCACGAGGTGGTGGCCGACGTCGCCGCCGACGGCACGCTCGCGGTGGGCCGCCCCCTGTCATTGGCGTGGGTCTGGCCGCTCCAGGCGGAGCCGGCCTACCTGCCGAAGGGCGACCCCGACCCCACGGTGGTCGCCGAGCTCGGGGCCGACGGGCGCATCGGCCGCCAGGTGGCCACCCTCGCGGCCAACCCCGGCCTGCCCGTCACGATCGCGCCGAGCCCCGAGACGCTCGACGCCTGGCAGTCGCTCGCCGCGAAGAACCCGTCTCTCGCGGCCGGGGTCACGTCGCTGCGCGCCGCGGCGTCGCACTCGCAGGTGCTGGCCGGACCGTTCGTGCCGCTCGACCGGCCCTCGATCCTCCAGAGCGGCCTCGCCGGCGTCCTGCCCGAGGAGCAGAGCCGGGGCGTGCGTGCGCTCGAGGTCTTCCTCGGTGCGCAGCTTGACCCGAGCATCGCGCTCCCCGGCGCGCTCGACCCGGCGTCGCTCCAGCTGCTGGAGAACACCAACGTCCGGCGGCTCGTCCTCCGCGAGGACCAGCTCACCCCGGCGGTCGAGAAGTACACGCCCGCGCATCCCTTCGTGGTGCAGTCGGTCGCCGGGGACGACGCCACCAACGCCACGGTCGCCGTGGGTGACAGCGGCCTCGAGTCGTTCCTGACCGGGGACGACGCACCGGCACTGCGCGCCGCGCACCTCCTCGCCGGCCTCGCGGTGGTGGCGGGCGAGCAGCCGAACATCTCCCGTGGGATCACCCTGGTGAACCCCGAGCGCTGGGATCCGGACCCGGCGTTCCTCGCGGCACTGACCGCCGGGCTCCAGGGGAACCCGCTCGTCGCGCCCGGGACCGTCACCGACCTCCTCACCCAGGTGCCCGTCGCGACCGCCGACGACGGCGCCCCGGTCGTCCGCCAGCTCGCGCCGTACAAGGCGCCCGCGGCGCCCCTGAGTCTGCCCCAGTACGAGGCCGCGCAGTCGCAACTGGACTCCGTGCGGAACCTCGTGGGCCCCGCCGACCCGCGCACCCTCGCCGGGGAGCGGGCGCTCGCGTCGTCGGTGACGTCGATGTGGCAGAACCCGGTGGGGCGGGTGAAGGCCGCCGCGCTGGTGGGCGGGATCGGCACGTCGGTGAACGCCTACCTCAGCCAGATCGAGATCCCGGCCCAGACGTCGATCACGCTCACGTCGAGCAAGGCCGACATCCCCATCACGATGAAGAACAACGGCACGACCGACGTGACCGTGCACGTCGCGCTGCAGAGCGACCGCCTCCTCTTCCCCGAGGGATCCGAGCTCGACGTGCTCCTCCCGCACGGGAAGAGCACCACGGTGCGCATCCCCGTCGAGACCCGCAGTGCCGGCACCTCGCGGGCGTCGATGACGGTCACCGCCGCGGGCCTCCCGGTCGGCGATCCTGTGCAGATCAGCGTGAAGTCGTCGTTCGTCAGCGGGGTCGGCCTGTTCCTCACCATCGGCGCGATCGTGTTCCTCGCCGTCTGGTGGGGTTGGGACATCCACCGCCGCCGGAAGCGGGGTCGCGCCGCGCACCCCACGAACCGGTTCCCGACACCGCAGGGCTCCCCCGCGTGACCGGGCGCGTCACGAACGGCCCCGCGCCCGGCGGCCCGCCCGCGTCCGACGACACCTCACCGATCGAGCTCGGCCTGAACGAGGCCGGCGGCGACGTCCGCGACGTCGAGCCCTCGCTCGTCCGCTCGAGTGCCGTCGTCGCCGTCGGCACGATGCTCTCGCGCATCACCGGGTTCGCGCGGATCGCCGCGCTCGCCTACGCGCTGGGCGTCACCGCGCTCGCGGGCACCTACAGCTACGCGAACGAGACGCCCAACATCGTCTACGAGCTCCTGCTCGGCGGCGTGCTCACCGCGACGCTGGTCCCGCTCTTCGTGCGCCACCACGAGGAGCGCGACGACGACGCGGCCAGCGCGATCTTCACCGTCGCCATCCTCGCCCTGCTCGCGGTGACCGTGCTCGGCGTGATCCTCGCGCCCGTGATCGTGCGGCTCTACACGCTCAACGTCCACGCGAAGAACCTCGCCGAGCAGCGCGAGCTCGCCACGCAACTGTTGCGGCTCTTCATGCCGCAGATGCTCTTCTACGGCATCGTCACCCTGGCCACCGCGATGCTCAACGCGCGGCGACACTTCCTCGCGGCGGCCTTCGCGCCGGTGTTGAACAACCTCGTCGTCATCGTGGTGTTCCTCGCGCTGCCGCACATCGCCGACGGGTCCCTGAGCGTCGACCACGTCGTCAACGACAACGCGCTGCTGCTGCTCATGGGCGTCGGCACCACCGCGGGCGTGATCGTCATGGCCGTCGCGCTGCTCCCCGCGATGTCACGCGCGCGCGTCCACCTCCGCTTCCTGCCGCAGTGGCGGCACCCGGCCGTCGTCACCATGGTGCGACTGTCGGGGTGGACCGTCGGCTACGTGATCGCCAACCAGATCGCCCTCTTCGTCATCACGGTGCTGGCCAACGGCACGTCGGGCGGCCCGTTCATCTACGTCAGCGCGTACGCGTTCTTCCAGCTGCCGCACGGCCTCTTCGCGGTGTCGCTCATGACGACGTTCACGCCCGAGATGGCCAGCGCGGCCACGCGCAACGACCTCGCGGCGATGCGCTCGCAGCTGTCGAGCGGGCTGCGGCTCATCGCACTGGTGATCATCCCGGCCTCGGCGCTCTACATCGGGCTCGGTCGTCCGATCATCGTCACGTTGCTCCAGCGCGGTGCGTTCAACGCCGGCGACGCGGCCATCGTCGCCGACACCCTCGTGGCGTTCGCGGTGGGGCTCCTGCCCTTCTCGATCTACCTGTTCGCGCTGCGCGTGTTCTACGCGCGCCACGACACCTACACGCCGTTCTGGATCAACTGCATCGAGAACGGCGTGAACATCGCGCTGGCGTTCCCGCTCTACGCATGGCTCGGCGTGCCCGGCCTCGCGCTCTCGTTCGCCATCGCCTACCTCGTGGCCGCGGTGCTCACCCTCGTGGTGCTGCACCAGCGGCTCCACGGGATCGACGGCGCCCGCATCACCAGCACGCTCGTGCGCGCCGGCATCGCCGGGGTCGTGGTCGGCGTCGTGAGCTGGATGGCCGCCGAGGCGATCGGCTGGAGCACCACCCTCGAGGCGGTGGCCTCGCTCGTGGCCGGTTCGGTGGCGGGTGCGCTCGTGTACGTGGTGCTGCTCCGGGTGATGCGGGTGGAGGAGCTCGACCGCGTCCTCGCCCTCGTGCCGGGCCTCCGCTCGTTCGCCCGCGCCCCTCGCGACGGACCCCAGCGCCCGCGCACGCCCTCACGCGTGTAACGATCTGCCCCTGTCACCCGTCGGAACCGCTTCCGCCGGCCGATCCAGCGGGCCCCGCGCCCGTCCGAAGGGAACACCGTGTCGATCCGCGTGGTCACCGACAGCAGCTGCGACCTCCCGCAGGGGCTGGTCGACGCGCTCCGCATCGAGATCGTGCCGCTCACGATCCGCTTCGGCAGCGAGGAGTTCGTCGACCGCGAGGAGCTCAGCACCGAGGAGTTCTGGCGCCGGCTCGAGACGAGCAAGGTGCTGCCCGAGACCGCGGCGCCGTCGGCGGGGGCCTTCGAACAGAAGTTCCGCGATCTCGTGGGCCGGGGAGCGACGGGGATCGTGTGCGTGAACCTGTCGTCGCACCTCTCGGCCACGATGCAGTCGGCGCAGGTCGCCGCGGCCGCCGTGTCGAAGGACGTGCCCGTCCAGGTGATCGACTCGCGCAGCGCGTCGATGGGCCTGGGCAACCTCGTGCTCACCGCGGCGAGACGGGCCGCCGACAGCGACTCCCTGGAGTCCATCGTCGCCGAGGTCGTCGACCGGCGCGACCGCACCAAGCTGTTCGCCACCCTCGACACCCTCGAGTTCCTCAAGCGCGGCGGCCGCATCGGCAACGCCCGCGCCCTCCTCGGCACCGTGCTCTCGATCAAGCCGATCGTGGAGCTCCGCGAGGGGATCGTCGAGGAGTCGAGCAAGGTGCGCACCCGCTCCAAGGCGCTCAAGCAGCTCGCGCAGCACGCGGCCGAGGGCCGCATCGAGCACCTCGCGGTGCTGCACGGCATGGCCCCCGACGTCGAGGAGCTCCTCGAGCTGCTCGACTCGGTCTTCCCGCGCGACGAGGTCATCACCGGCGTGGTCGGCCCCGTCATCGGCACCCATGTGGGGCCGCGGGTCATCGGCGTCACCTACCAGGTCGTGAAGCCCTGAGCGTGCCGTAGCGCCCTTCGCGCGGCTGCTGCACGGGCGGGCATGCCGCCGTCAGCCAGAATGGCCCCGTGGAGCTGACGTCACCCGGTCGCGTGCTCGGCGGCCGCTACCGCCTCGTGCAGCCCATCGCGCGGGGCGGGATGGCCACGGTGTGGCTCGCCGACGACCCGGTGCTGTCCCGCCGGGTGGCGGTCAAGATCCTCAAGGACGACCTCGCGGCCGACGAGGCCACCCGCGCCCGGTTCCGCCACGAGGCGGTGGCCGCGGCCCGCCTCTCGCACCCGTGCATCGTCTCCACCTACGACACCGGTGACGACGACGGCACCGCCTACATCGTGATGGAGCTGGTCGAGGGACCGACCCTCCGGAAGCTGATCCAGGACTCCGGCGGCCTGCCCGTGCGCGACGTGGTGAAGCTCGGCACGCAGGTGGCCGACGCGCTCGACGCCGCGCACCGCGCCGGCCTCGTGCACCGCGACGTGAAGCCCGCCAACGTGCTCGTGCCCCCGCGCGGGCCGGTGAAGGTGACCGACTTCGGCATCGCCAAGGCCGCCGGCAGCGACGACCTCACCAAGACCGGCACCGTCATGGGCACCGCCCGCTACCTCGCGCCCGAACAGGTGAACGGACGGCCCACCGACGCGCGCACCGATGTCTACGCGCTCGGGCTGTTGCTGTTCGAGTGCCTCACCGGTCATCCGCCGTTCGGTGGCGACACCGACGTCGCGACCGCGATGGCGCGGCTCACCACGTCGGCACCGTCCATCCGCGCCGAACGGCCCGACGTGCCCTCCGCGCTCGACGACGTGATCCACCGCTGCCTGGCCCGCAACCCGGAGCAGCGCTTCGAGACCGCGGCCGACGTGCGTGAGGCGCTACGCCGCGCCGAGCTCGACCCCACGGGTTCCGTGGCCCGCCAACCCACCGGTCAGCACGCGGTGGTCGCCGCACCCGCAGCGGCGCCGGCCCAGGCCCGCTACGTCGGCGCCGACGACACCAACACGGCCCCCGTGCCCGCCCCCGCCCCGGCGCCGGTGCGCCGACGGCGGCGCAACCGGGTCGCCTGGATCGTGATCCCCCTCCTGATCATCGTGATCGCGGCCGCCGCGGCCGCGGCGGTGATCCTCGCCGACGACAACTCGAAGAAGAGCGGGAGCAGCGCGCCCACGCCGTCGGAGGCGACCTTCACCATCTCGGCCACGGCCTTCGACCCCGCGGGCGACGGCCAGGAGGACAGCGCGAACGCCGGGAACGCGGTCGACGGCAACTCGTCCACCACGTGGTCCACCGAGCACTACCAGAACTTCGGCGAGAAGCCCGGGGTGGGCCTCGCCCTCGACCTGGGCCGCGAGCTCGACGTGAGCACCGTCACCGTCGACGCCAGCCGGGCCGGGTGGAGCGCCCGCATCTACCTCAGCACGAAGGACCCGTCGCAGCTCACGTCGTTGTCCGACTGGGGTGACCCCGTCGCCAGCGTCGACGACACCCCGAACGCGTCGCACACCTTCACGTTCGACGCCACCAAGGCCCGCTCCGTGCTGGTGTGGTTCACCAGCCTGCCCAACGGCGACGACGGCCAGCAGTCGCTGCAGGTGTCCGAGATCACGGTCGGGTAGCAGTGGCCCGCCGGGGCCGGCTGCGCGACGCCGGCGACGACGAGCTCGCGGCGCGGGCGGCGGCCGGCAACCGCGAGGCGCTCGAGGTGCTGCTCGACCGGCACACCGACCGGGTCCACGCGATCTGCCGCCGCGTCGTGCTCGACCCCGAGGACGCCCTCGACGCCACCCAGGAGGCGCTCATCGCCCTCGCCCGCGGCATCGGCCGCTTCGACGGGCGCAGCGGCTTCACCACCTGGTTGCACCGCGTCGCCACCAACGCCGCCCTCGACGAGCTCCGGCGGCGGAAGCGCCGGGTGCCCACCACGCCCTCGCGCGACGACCTCACCGATCCGGGCGCGTCAACCGTGGAACAGCGCGTGGCCGCCCGGCTCGACGTCGACGCCGCGCTGGCCCGGGTGCCCGACGACTTCCGGGTCGCGGTGGTGCTGCGCGACCTGTGCGACCTCGACTACCCCGAGATCGCCGACGTGCTCGGGGTGCCGGTGGGCACCGTGAAGTCCCGCATCGCCCGCGGCCGCCGGGCGTTGACCGAGTTGCTCGGGAACCGGAGCGACCCCGACGACGTCGGAGTGCACAGTGACTGACGACGCCCGCGACCAGCGCGACCCGGAGCTCGCCGCCGCCCTCGGCGTGCCGCCGCTCGACGACGTCACGCGCCGTCGCCTCGTGCGCAACGCGCTCGACGCCGCGGTCGATGCGACGAGCGACGAATCGGGCGGCGCCGCCGAGGACGACGAGGCCCCCGCTCCCGCGAAGCGCTCGTGGGCACCGCTGGCCGCGGCCGCCGTGGTCATCCTCCTGGTGGTGGTCGGCATCGTCGCGCTCGGTCGGGGCGGTGACGACTCCTCGTCCGACACCGCAGCCCGCAAGGGCAACGACGACCGCAGCTCGGCGGCGGTCGCGCCGGAGGCGAACAGCAGCGCGTCCGCCGCCGGCGACGCCGGCACGACGACGTCGTTCGCGGCCGGCGTCCACCTCTACGGCGACCTCGGTGACCTCTCCATCCCGGCCACCCGGAACGCCGTGCGCGCGGAGCTCGAGGGCGCCCATCCACCGACCGGCGACGTCGCGGAGTCGGTGGCCGCCGAGGTGGCCGCGGCATCGTGCGCGTCCAGCCTCCGCGCCGACGGGATGACGATCGTCGGGCTCGGCACGGCAACCGTCGACGGGCAGCCTGCCGCGGTGGTGACGACCCGGTCGCCCGACGGCGGCGAGACCACCTCGGTCGTCGTCTTCTCGCCCTGCAGCGTCACCTCCCTCTGACACCGGGCTCCGACACCCGTGCGCCGATGCCGGTCGCGGGTACGCTCGCGGCTTCCGCGAAGGAGGGGCCGTGGCCGACTGGACGACAGATCTCGTCGACAATCTCGACAGCGCCATCGCCATGGTGCGCGACAAGACCGTCGTGCCTGCGCAGAACGCCACGAAAGCCGTCGTCTACGGCCTCCTGGTGTTCTTCTTCGCCCTCACCGCGTTCATCATGATCGCCGTCGCGCTGTTCCGTGTGCTCGTCGTCCTCACCGGCGAGGTGTGGGCGTCGTACCTGATCCTCGGAGGAATCTTCGTGATCGCGGGTGCGTTCTGCTGGTCACTGCGGAGCCCGCGCACGAAGCCCGAGGAAGCAAATGCCTGAGAGTCAGCCCGAGATCCACGAGATCGTCATCGTCGGTTCCGGCCCCGCCGGTCTCACCGCGGCGGTCTACGCCGGCCGCGCCAACCTGAAGCCCGTCTGCATCGAGGGCATCGGTGCCGGTGGCCAGCTCATGCTCACCACCGAGGTCGAGAACTTCCCCGGCTTCCCCGACGGCATCATGGGTCCCGAGCTCATGATGAAGTTCCGGGAGCAGGCCGAGCGCTTCGGCGCCGAGTTCGTCACCGCCGACGCCGACCGCGTCGACTTCTCCGAGCGCCCGTTCCGCGTGTGGGTCGGCGAGCGTGAGTTCCGGGCCAACTCGATCATCGTCACCACCGGTGCGTCGGCACGGATGCTGGGGCTCCCCAACGAGCAGCGCCTGCTGGGCCACGGCGTGTCCACCTGCGCCACCTGCGACGGCTTCTTCTTCCGCGAGAAGCCCATCGCGGTCGTGGGCGGCGGCGACTCCGCGCTCGAGGAGGCCATCTTCCTCACCAAGTTCGCGTCGAAGGTCTCGATCATCCACCGCCGCGACGAGTTCCGCGCCTCGAAGATCATGCAGGACCGCGCGCTGGCGCACCCGAAGATCGAGGTGGTGTGGAACTCGGTCGTCGAGGACGTCGTGGGCGAGGGTGCGGTCGACCACGTCGTGCTGCGCGACACCGTCACCGGCGACCTGTCCGAGCTCGACGTGCAGGGTGTGTTCGTCGCCATCGGCCACACGCCGAACACCAAGCTCTTCGAGGGCCAGCTCGACCTCGACGAGAACGGCTACATCGTCACCGGCGCCGACTCCACCCGCACCTCGGTGGAGGGCGTGTTCGCCGCGGGCGACGTGAAGGACCACGTCTACCGCCAGGCGATCACCGCGGCCGGCTCGGGCTGCATGGCGGCCATCGAGACCGAGCGGTGGCTCGGCGAGGCCGCCCACGAGCTCGCCCACGCCTGACCCGAAAATCCGGGTGACCAGGTCGGGAATACCCCCGGCCCCGGGGCGTTGGTCGCCAGAACCGGTCGGTACACTCGACCGACCCCGTGAAAGGACTGCCATCGTGGCCGACGACATCGTCACTCTCTCCGACGCGACCTTCGACGAGACGGTTGCCGGTTCCGACACCCCGGTGCTCGTGGACTTCTGGGCCGAGTGGTGTGGCCCGTGCAAGATGATCGCGCCCACGCTCGCGGAGATCGCCGCCGAGCAGAAGGGCAAGCTGACCATCGGCAAGCTCAACGTCGACGACAACCCCGACACCGCCCGCCGCTTCGACGTGATGAGCATCCCCACGCTCCTCGTCTTCAAGGACGGCCAGCAGGTCAAGCGTCTCGTCGGCGCCAAGGGCAAGGGGCAGCTGCTCCAGGACCTCGCCGAGTTCATCGGTTGAACGACCCGGCCGTCCTGCGGCCGGGGAGCGAGGGCGAGCCGGTCCGCGATCTCCAGCGCCGGCTCGTCACGCTCGGTCTCGACCTGTCGGGCGCCGAGCCCGGCAGCTTCTGCGACGTCACCGCCGCGGCCGTGCGCGCGTTCCAGGAGGCGCGCGGCCTCCGGGTCGACGGCATCTGCGGACGCCAGACCTGGGCGGCGCTCGTCGAGAGCGGGTACCGCCTCGGCGACCGTCTCCTCTACCGCCGCTCCCCCATGCTGCGCGGCGACGACGTCCTCGAACTGCAGCACCGCCTCAACGCGCTCGGGTTCGACTCGGGACGGGAGGACGGCATCCTGGGCGACGACACCACCCGCGCCCTGACCGAGTTCCAGCGCAACATGGGCCTCGCCACCGACGGCGTGTTCGGTCCCGCCACCCTCGACCAGCTCGAGCGGGTCGGCTCGCTCGCCGAGGGGTCGGTCGCTTCCGTGCGCGAGCGTGAGGCACTGCGCCAGGGGCCGCACAACCTCGCGGGCCGGCGTGTGTTCGTGGCCGCGGCGCCCGGTTTCGAGGCGGTCGCCACGTCACTGGTGCACGGGCTCACCGAGGAGGGCGCATCCGCGACGCTCGACACCTCGGGCGCCGACGACAGCAGCGTCGCCGCCGAGGCCAACCGCTTCGGCGCCGACCTCTTCGTCGTGCTCCGGGCCGGCGACGCTCCCGGCTGCCGGTGCCACTACTTCGCTTCCGGCCGCTTCCGCTCCGAAGCGGGCTTCGAGCTCGCGACCTCGATCGCGCAGCGCCTCGCCCGGGTCCTCGGTAGTGGAGGCCGACGCCTGCGGCAAGACCTATGCCGTGCTGCCGAGACGCGCATGGCCGCGGTGCTCTGCGAACCGGTGCCCGAGGGTGACGTCGAGGCCATGCGTGAGCTGGTCACCCGCGGTGGCGACGTCGCCCGGGCCGTGCTCGCCGGCATCCTCGGTGCGCTCGAGCACCCGTCGCGGCTGATCCCTCACGCTCCCGCTGAGCTTCATTTGCGCGCGCAAGCGTCGCCGGACGCTTCGAAACCGGTTCGAATCGGGTGGTGGTTCCGGGTTGCTCAGTCGGCCCCGGTCATGAGCCGGTAGATCCGCGCGAGATCCTCCAGCGTCGAGAACTCCACGACCACCGTCCCGCGGGCGCTCCCCATCGAGATCTTCACGCGGGTGTCGAGATGGTCGCCCAGGAGCTCCTCGAGCTCGAGCAGACCCGGCGGGCGCAGTCGCCGCCGGCTCGCCGGCATGGTCGCGGCGTCCTCCCCCGGTGCCGGCGCCGGCTCGGGCTCGCCCTGGTGCTCACGGACGGCCTCCTCGGTGGCGCGCACCGAGAGGTCGTCGGCGACGATGCGCTTGGCCAACTCCTCCTGGAAGGCGCGGTCGGGGCTGCCCAGCAGCGCCCGGGCGTGGCCCATCGAGATCTTCTTCTCCTGCACCGACCGCTGGATCGCCGGCGGGAGCTGGAGGAGCCGCAGCGTGTTCGAGATGGAGGCCCGGCTGCGGCCGACGCGCGAGGCGACCTCGTCGTGGGTGAGGTTGAAGTCCTCGATCAGCTGCTGGTAGGCGGCCGCCTCCTCCAGCGGGTTGAGGTTGTCGCGGTGGAGGTTCTCCACCAGCGCGTGCTCGAGGGCCGTGGAGTCGTCGGTGTCGCGCACCAGGGCGGGGATGGTCTGGAGCCCCACCCGCCGAGCTGCTCGCCAACGCCGCTCCCCCGCGATCAGCTCGTAGGTGTCGTCACCCGAGGGCCGGACGAGGATCGGTTGGAGCACCCCGACCTGGCGGATCGACTCCGCGAGGGAGCTCAGCGCCTCTTCGTCGAAGTAGTCCCGGGGTTGGTACCGGTTCGGTTCGATGGACGCGACGGGGATCTCGTCGACCCCGCCGAGTTCGGCGCCCTCCTCCCCACCCGGGGGGATGAGCGCACCGAGTCCCTTACCCAGACCGCCGCGTCGCGCCACCACTCACCTCTTTCGCCAGCTCCCGGTACGCCGCGGCACCCCGCGACGTCGAGTCGAACACGATGATCGGCTGCCCGAACGACGGCGCCTCGGCGAGGCGGACCGTGCGGGGCACGACCGTGCGGTACACCTTGGTGCCGAAGTGCTCACGCACCTCGCTCTCGACCTGTTCCGCCAACCGCGTCCGCGAGTCGTACATCGTCAGGATGATCCCGCGCACGTCGAGGGTCGGGTTGAGGCTGGAGCGGACGAGGGCCACGTTGCGCAGCAGCTGGCCCAGGCCTTCCAGTGCGTAGTACTCGCACTGGATCGGCACGATCACGTCGTCCGCGGCAGCCAGGCCGTTGACCGTCAGCAGGCCGAGCGACGGAGGGCAGTCGATGAGCACGACGTCGTACTCGGGACGCACCGCGTCGAGGGCCCGCTTCAGCTTGAGCTCGCGGCTAAACGCCGGCACCAGCTCGATCTCCGCGCCGGCGAGGTCGAGCGTCGCCGGGATCACGAAGAGGTTCTTGAGGCTGGTGGGCTCCACCGCGTCCATCGCCGGCGTGTCGTTCATGATCACGTCGTAGATCGAGGCGTTCACGTCGCGGGGATTGATGCCGAGGCCCGTCGACGCGTTGCCCTGGGGGTCGAGGTCGACCACCAGGACCCGCAACCCGGTCTCGGCCAGCGATGCGCCGAGGTTCACGGCGGTCGTCGTCTTCCCCACGCCACCCTTCTGGTTGGCGATGGCGATCACGCGAGGAAGGGGCAAGGGGCCCTGGGGATCCGCGGGAGCTGCGCCGACGTCCGCCACCGCCTGTGAGGCCGCGGCTGCCGCCGCCTCCCGACCCGGGAGGGGGGCAGTGGACGGAGTCGATGCCTGCTCGACAGGTTCCGGTTCCGGCTCGGGCTCGGGTTCCGGTTCCGGCTCGGGTTCCGGCTCGGGCTCGGGTTCCGGTTCCGGTTCCGGTTCCGGCTCGGGCTCCGGCTCGGGTTCCGGTTCGGGCTCGGGCTCGGGCTCCGGCTCCGGTTCCGGTTCCGGCTCGGGTTCCGGCTCGGGCTCGGGCTCCGGCTCCGGTTCCGGCTCGGGTTCCGGTTCCGGCTCGGGTTCCGGTTCCGGCTCGGGTTCCGGTTCCGGCTCGGGCGACGTGGCGACCGGATCCTCGGTCTCACCCGCAGGGGGCGTAGTGCCCTCCTCCGCGTCCGCTTCGTTGCGGCGTCGCCCGAAGAGGCGCCGACGCTGCCGTCCGTCGCTGTGTTCGTCCGCCATTGACCGTCCAGAGAAGGCGCTCGGGTGGATGTCCTTCCAGATCGAGACTTCCCGCTGCGCGTGTTCCACGTGGAACATCGGCGTCACGGTCTCGACCCGAAGGCGAGGGTGTTCCACGTGGAACAGTACCCCGCCCAGCTACCAGAGTGGGCGCTTTCCGGGGACTCCGTCGCGTCGGGGCCACCGATCTTCTGCGATTTCCGGAAGTACGAGGCAGGCAGCGCCCGCGGTCTCCGATCGCAGGAACCTGGGAGCCCCGAAACCCAGGGATGCGAGGCCGTCCGCCGGCCATCGGGAGCTCTCGCTCACCGCACCGTCTTTCCGGGGCGGTTCGGTGACCGCGAGGCATCCGCCGGGGGAGAGGAACCCGACCCCGCACTCGGCGGTGGTCGGTGGGGGACCGAACCCTCGTGCCACGACAAGCCCGAAGCCGGCCCGGAGCTCGGGGTCGCGGGCGACGACCTCGGCCCTGCCACACCGCACCCGGGCCCTCGACCCCCAGCCGAGATCTTCGATCGCCTGCACCAGGAACCGGCAGCGCTTCTCCTGTGCATCCACCAGCACGGCCGATGCATCGGGCCACTCGGCGAGCAGCACCAGCCCCGGCAGGCCCCCGCCGGCGCCGAGATCGAGGAAGCTCGTCGGGCGGGCGCCGAGGAAGCCCTCGACGAGATGACCGAACGACCGGCTGTGTTCGATCTGCTCCCCGACGTCCCCGGGGCCGAGGAACCCGAAGTCCCGGGAACGAGAAAGGACGCCGACGAGGCCTGCGGCCTGCGAGTCGGCGTCCCCACTCATGGTGTTCGGTGCGTCCGGCGAGCTAGGCCCGGCGGATCACCACCCGGCGGCGCGGTTCCTCGCCGTCGGACTCCGTCACCACACCGTCGATGGAACCGGCGGTGTCGTGGACGATCTTGCGATCTGCTGCCGACATCGGCTCGAGGGCCTGGGCCTTGCCCGACTCGAGGACCTTGTCGACCAGCTGGCGGGTGAACGCCTCCAGCGCCTCGCGACGCTTGGCCCGGTAGCCGGCCACGTCGACGTGGATGCGCACACCGTGGCCGTCGGTCTGGCGCTGCACGACCGTGCGGACCAGTTCCTCGATGGCGTGGAGGGTCGCACCCTTGGGTCCGACCAGCAGGCCGAGGTTGTCACCCTCGACGTGCACCGTCACCACGTCCTCCTCGATGACCGTGCGGACGGAACCGCCCAGGTCGAAGGCCTCCACCAGGCCGCGCGTGAACTCCTCGGCCGCGGCGGCCTGCTCCTCGATCGGCACGTCCTCTTCGCTGCTCACGGCACTGCTCTCCTGCTGGTTGCGGACTCGATCCTGGCTGCGCGGCTTCGCGACCGCGTTCTCGCTCGACGGCCGGGTGGCCGCGCGGTCTTCGTCGTTCTCGGTGTCGTCGTCGGTGCCCGGGGCGCCGCCCTGCGGACGGTTGCCGCCGGATCCACCGCGACCACGACCGCCGCGACGGCGGCGGCGCTTGGCCGAGGAGCTGGTGCCCGCTCCAGCCCCACCGGTGGTCACGCTCTCGTCGCCCGTACCGTCGTCGGCTCCGTCGGGTGCGCCCGGTGTGTCGATCGCCGGTGCGGCCGCGCCGCCGTTCTGGGCCTTGGCCGCCGGCTTCGGCTTGGCTCCGCCGTTCCCGCCGCTGCCACCACTTCCACCACGACCGTTCCCGCCGCCGCCTCCGCTGCCGCTGCCGCCACGACCCCCGCGCCCGCGGGCAGCGTTGCCCTCCTTGCGGCCGCCGCGCCGGCGCTGGCGCTCACCCGGCTTCTCCCGGGAGATCGGCTTCACCCGCGCCCGGATGCGGGCATCGCGCGACCGATGCCGAGTACTCCGCTCTTGGGCTCCTGCAACACCTCGAACTCGACGTCGGCCTCGTCGACACCCAGCTCGTCGAGAGCCGCATCCAGGGCCGCATCGATCGTGCGCCCGGTCGTCTCCACCCACTCCATCGTTCAGAACTCCCACATCGGCGGCACGAACTCGCCGCCCTCGTTCCGGTCGGATCCGGCTGAACAGCCTCGACCGTCAGCGCTTCTTGCGCTTCTTGTTGTTCCGTCGTCGCGACGAGCTCGAGCCACCGCCCGAGCCCCCACCGGAGCTCGAACCCGACGAGCCGCCGGAGGAGCCGCTCTTGGCAGCGGGCTTGGCGCCCTGCTTCTGGCCCGGCTTCGCGCCGGTGGACTTCGCGCCCGACGGCTTCGTGCCCTTGGCCCCGCCCTTGGTGGCGCCGTTGCCACCCTCGGACGCCGCGGGCAGCTGGAACAGCTTCCGCAGGCCGCCGCTCGCGGGTTTCTCCGCGGTGGCGGTCTTGGTGCCGCTGTCGGCACCTTCGACGTCGATGGCCTTCTGTTGTTCGGCCTTCATCGCTTCCTGGGCCGGTCTCGTGATCTTGCGCATGATCAGCTCCTGCTGACCCAGTCGCCAGGTGTTGCTCACGAAGAAGTAGAGGACCAGACCGGACGGGAACCCGAGCGAGAACAGACCGAAGCCGATCGGCAGGATGCTCGTGATCATCGCCATCTGCGTGTTCATGTTCGGCGCATTGCGGCGGCTCTGGCGCGCCTGCAGGAAGCCGGTGAGGATCACGAGACCCACGAGGAAGAAGTAGGGGAGCGTGTCGACGAGCGCACCCTTGGCCTGCGTCGCGCTGAGCGACAGGTTCAGGTTCAGGAAGTACAGCGGGTTCGGCAGGCCCAGCTTGGGCACGTTGCACTGGTCGGTGTGCAGCTTGCCGTTCGGCGTCGTACAGAACGCGGCGTAGAGCTGCGACGACTTGGGGATGTGCTTGTAGGGCTCGCGCATCACTCGGAAGAGCGCGAGGAAGATCGGCATCTGGATCAGGAGGGGCAGACAACCCGCGAGCGGGTTGATCTTGTTCTCCTGGTAGTACTTCATCATCTCTTCGTTGAGCTTGGCGCGGTCGTTCTTGTACTTGGCCTGGAGCTTCTTGATCTCCGGCTGCGCGCGCTGCATCGCCATCATCGACTTGGCCTGCTTCGCCGTGAGCGGGAACGTCACGAGCATCACCAGGAACGTGAGCAGGATGATCGCGATGCCCAATCCGTAGTCGGGGTTGGGGAAGAGGCTGTAGAAGAAGGCCAGGATCGCCCCGAAGAAGTTGTAGACGGGGTCGAAGATCGAGCCGGCTGCGAGGATCATCGGTGGGTTTCCTCCGCCGCGTGGTCAGCGGCATCGTGCGAACAGGTGTTCGGTCGAGGGTCGGGCGCGCCCGTTCGGCGGCGCCCGCGACGACCGGAGGCGGGTGGCACAGGGTCGAGCCCGCCCTCGTGCCACGGGTGGCAGCGACCGACGCGCTTCACCGCGAGCCAGCTGCCCTTGGCGGCGCCGTGCACCTCGAGCGCTTCGAGCGCGTAGGCCGAGCACGACGGGAAGTACCGGCAACGAGGAGCCAGGTGCACGCTCACGAGCCGGTACGCCCGGATCGGCAGGCCGAGGACCCGCGCCGGCACGGTGACACGATTCGCGCTCATTGTGGCATTCTCACCACTTTCGGCGCGTTCTTCGACGTTCGCGGCGGCGGTGGTCACGGGAGCTGCTCCTGCGCGCGGCGCAGCACCTGCCCGACCTGGTCCGCCAGCTCGGCGAACGGCGCGCTCATGGCGCGTCGGTCGGCGGAGAGGAGGTAGGCCCCGCCGGCGGCGAGCTCGGCCTCGTGAAGGGCCACCGCAGCTCGCAGACGACGCCGGACGCGGTTGCGCACGACCGCCGAACCGGTGCGCTTCCCGATCGCGTAGGCCACGCGTGGGGCACCTGACGGCTCACACTGCACTGCCCGGACCGAGACCGCCCCGACCCGCAGCCGGCGGGCCCCCGCGAGGGCCTCGAACGTTCCACGGTCGCTGACGCGCCGAATCAGGCGGAGAGACGCTTCCGGCCGCGGGCGCGACGCGCCCGGATGACGGCCTTGCCGCCACGGGTGCGCATGCGAACGCGGAAACCGTGGGTCTTGGCGCGCTTGCGGTTGTTGGGCTGGAACGTGCGCTTCAACGGGGGGCCTCCTGAGAGGTGGCCGCAGGGTGACCGAAGCAGGGGTCACGCGCGGGAGGCGGAACCCGGAGAGTGTAGGGGGCGCGGGCGCCGCTCGCAATCCGGAGCACCGGGGATCTCGCGGCACCACCGGCGCCTCTGGCGAGATCTGGGGAAAACGCCGCTCGCCCTTGTCCGGCAAGGAAGGCCGATGCTACGTTGCCTCCCTCGCCCGGCCCGGGCCTGGATTCTCCACAACTGTGGACGCTCCTGTGGACAGCTGGAGAGTGGCGCCGAATGAGGCTCGTGTGACGGCCGACGACATCTGGGACCAGGGCGCCACGGCTCTGCGCGACCAGCTCGCGCCGGCCACCTGGGCCGCCTGGTTCCACGGCGTGCATGCCCTCTCCTTCGACGGAGACACCCTCGTGCTGGGCGTGCCCAGCTCGTTGGCCGCCGAGCGGATCCGCTCCAGCTACTCGGGCATGCTCACCGACGCCATCCGCGACACCACCGGCATCACGATCGCCGTCGAACTCCAGGTGGAGACGGTCCCGCGCGAGCACGAGACCGTGGCCCTGTCACCGCCCCCGGTCACCGTCGCCGAGCACGACCACCCCGCGCCCGGGGCGTCGCTCCCCGAGCCCGCGGAGGAGCCGGCCGCGAGCTGGGCCTCGGGCACGCTGAACAACCGGTACACCTTCGACCAGTTCGTCATCGGCTCGTCGAACCGCTTCGCCCATGCCGCCGCGCTCTCGGTCGCCGAGAGCCCCGGGCGCTCCTACAACCCCCTGTTCATCTACGGGCCGGCGGGGCTGGGCAAGACCCACCTCCTCCACGCCATCGGGCACCACGTGCGCACCGTGTTCCGCAACAAGCGGGTCCGCTACGTCTCCACCGAGACGTTCATGAACGAGTTCGTCGACGCCATCCGCTCGAAGACCATGCCCAGCTTCAAGCGCCGCTACCGCGACCTCGACGTCCTCCTCATCGACGACATCCAGTTCCTGGAACGGACGCAGGAGCTCCAGGAGGAGTTCTTCCACACCTTCAACCAGCTGCACGGCGAGGGTGGGCAGATCGTCATCAGCTCCGACCGGCCCCCGAAGTCGATCGCCAGCCTCGAGGACCGCCTGCGCACCCGGTTCGAGTGGGGCCTCATCACCGACGTCCAGCCACCGGAGTTCGAAACCCGCCTCGCGATCCTCCGCAAGAAGGCGGAGGCCGAGCACCTCGGCGGCATCCCGCCGGAGGTCCTGGCCTTCATCGCCACCAACATCAGCGACAACATCCGCGAGCTCGAGGGCGCCCTCATCCGGGTCGCCGCCTACTCCAGCCTCAACCGGGCCGAGCTCTCCGAGGAGATCGCCAAGAAGGTCCTCTCCGACCTCCTCCCCTCGGCGTCACCCCGTGACATCACCCCCGAGCTCATCCTCGAGGAGACGGCCAAGATGTTCGGCTGGACCGTCGAGGACATCTGCGGCAAGAGCCGCCGCCGGCCTCTCGTCACCGCCCGCCAGACCGGCATGTACGTCATGCGGGAGCTCACCGACCTGAGCTACCCCCGCATCGCCGAGGCCTTCGGCGGCCGCGACCACACCACCGTCATGTACGCCGTCGACAAGATCAAGCAGCAGATGACCGAGCGCCACGTCATCTTCGACCAGGTCAACGACCTCATCGCCCGCATCCGACTCGGGAGCAGTGGATAATGCTGTGGAACCCTGGGGACAGCGGGAGCCAATTCTGGGGAGAACCCACCGATGCGGCCTGAATCCACTGGTCCGGTGTGGAGAACGGTGGAGAACGGTGGGATGACCATCATGCCTCTGACCAGGCGCGATGGCACCTCGTCCCCAATTCACAGGCCCTACAACAACAACACGAAGATCAATTGCTTCTTCGTAGGGAGGCAAGCGTGAAGTTCCGGTGTGAGCGTGACACCCTGGCGGAGGCCGTCTCGACCGCGCAGCGCGCGGTGGCGTCCCGCACCGGGGCGATGCCCGTGTTGTCGGGCCTGAAGGTGACCCTGTCGTCGGGGAACCTCGAACTGGTCGGCACCGACCTCGAGCTGACGATCCGGGTGAGCATCCCGGCGGAGACCGAGGGTGAGGGGAGCGCGGTCATCCCGGCGCGCCTGTTCGCCGAGATCCTGCAGAAGCTCGAGGGCGGCCGGGTCGACGTCGAGTTCGAGGAGGCCGACGCGCGGATCCAGGGTGGGCGCTTCGCCATGACCCTGCGCACCCTCTCGGCCGCGGAGTTCCCGCGGCTGCCCGAGGTCGCATCCGAAGGTGTCCGGGTCGACGCCACCGCGTTCGCCGAGGCCCTGCGCCAGGTGGTGCCGGGGGCCTCGAAGGACGACGCCCGCCCGATCCTCACCGGTGTCCTCCTGACGGCCTCGGCCGACGGGCTGCGCCTGGTGGCCACCGACTCCTACCGGACTCGCGCTCCGTGACCTCCAGGGCGTCAGCATGCTGGCGGAGGGCCAGAAGGGTCCTCGTGGCGGCCAAGGGCCTCGGCGAGGTGCAGCGGCACTCACCAGCTCCGGCGGCGAGGAGATCGACGTCGTGCTGGAGCGGCGCAAGGTCGTGTTCCGGGTCGGGACCACCGAGGTCACCACCCGCCTGATCGAGGGCAAGATTTAACTACCAGCGGCTGATCCCGAGCGGGTACCCGAACCGGCTCACCGTCAGCCAGAGGAGTCGCTCCAGTCCGCCGTCAACCGCGTGCGCCTCGTGGGTGGCGGCAAGGACCAGGCGCCCATCCGCCTCGGCATGTCGGCGGAGGCCTCGAGATCTCGGCCAACGCAGGACGTCGGCGAGGCCCACGAGGAGGTCGAGGCCAAGTACGAGGGCACCGATCTCACCGTGGCGTTCAACTCACCAGTTCCTCCTCGACGGCATCGGCACGGCCGCGTCGGAGGAGGTCGTCATCGAGTCGATCGACCCGCTGAAGCCGGCGGTCATGAAGACACCCGACTCGCCCGACTTCCTCTACCTGCTGATGCCGGTCCGGATCGCCTGACGTTGCACCTCGCGAGCCTCTGGCTCACCGACTTCCGCTGCTACGAGACCGCCGACCTCCGGTTCCCGCCGGGCGTCACCGTCATCTGTGGCGCGAACGCGCAGGGCAAGACGAGCCTGCTCGAAGCGGTGGAGTTGGGCCGCGACGGGAAAGTCGTTCCGGGGGGTGCCCGACGCCGCGCTCGTCCGCACGGGGTGTGCCACCGCGATCCTGCGGGCCGAGGTAGTCGACGGCGAGCGCACGCAACTGCTCGAGCCGAGATCAAGGCCCAGGGCCGCAACGTCCAGCTGAACCGCCATCCCCTGCAGCGGGTGCGCAACCTGCTCGGCCTCATGCGCATCACGGTGTTCGCGCCCGACGACCTGCACGGCGCTGGTGAAGGGTGGTCCCGCCGGCCGCCGCGACTACCTCGACGACCTCCTCGTGGCGATCTCGCCCCGCTACGGCGCAACGCAGCGACTACGAGCAGGTGCTCAAGCAACGGAACGCCCTCCTGAAGGGTGGGGCCCGGGGCGACGACGAGCTCTCGACCCTCGACGTGTTCGACCTCCAACTCGCCGGCGCCGGCGCCGAGCTGGTGCAGGGCCGGCGCAAGCTGCTGGCGCAGCTGGTGCCCGAGGTGTCGCGCCTACGAGCAGCTCGCCGGCGCCGGCGCGGTGACCGCAGCCTACGAGGCCGAGTGGATCCCCGCCGGCACCGACGACGCCGACCTCGGCGAGGTGCTGCTGGGCGCGCTCACCGACCGGCGTCGCCACGAAGGAACCGACCGTGGCGTGACGCTGGTCGGGCCCCACCGCGACGAGTGGCACCTGCTGATCGGCGGGCTGGAGAGCCGGACCCATGCCTCGCAGGGAGAGCAGCGGAGCCTGGCGCTGGCGATGCGGCTCGGGGGACACCGGCTGACCACCGAGCTCACGGGGAGCGCGCCCGTGTTGCTCCTCGACGACGTGTTCAGCGAGCTCGACGAGCGACGCGCCGTCGCCCTGGTGGAGCACCTCGACCGGGGCCAGACGCTGGTGTCGACCGCGGGCGCAGTGCCCCACGGGATCGTCCCCGACACCACGTTGCGGGTCGACGCCGGCAAGGTCGAGGTGGCGGAGCCGTGAGTCCGAGGCGGGGCGGTGAGGTGGCGGAGCCGTGAGTCCGAGGCGGGGCGGCGAGGTGGCGGAGCCATGAGTCCGAGGCGGGGCGGTGAGGTGGCGGAGCCGTGAGTCCGAGGCGAGGAGGCGACGAACCCACGTCGCTGGGCGACGCGCTCGCCGCGGTCGGCAAGGAGCTCGGCATGGGCGCGACCGGTGCCATCACCGCGTTGACCCGCCGGTGGCCCGAGATCGCCGGCGACGAGGTCGCCCAGCACGCGCACCCGAGCTCCGTGCGCGACGGCGTGCTCCCGGTGGTGGTCGACGGGCCCATCTGGGCGACCCAGCTCCGCTACCTCGAGGCGGTGATCCTGGAGCGCGCCGCGGCCGTGACGGGTGACGGGGTCGTGACGTCAGTGAGGGTGCGCGTGGCCGGCCCGGAGGGGCCGCCGACGGGTCCCGACCGGGGCTGAGGATCCCGCCCGGAACGGGCCCGGGAACGGCCGCGAAAAGGCCCGGAAAGCCGGGGGAATCGGGCCCTCGTCTGGTAGTCTGGGGTCACGCAATTTCGGTGCTCTGACCTGCGGTTTCGCGGTTTCTCGCCCCGGTCAGCCGCCCTCCTTCCCCCGTCCGTAGCTCGACTGTGAGTGAGGTGCCCGCGCGTGGCGTACAGCGCCAAGGACATCAGTGTTCTCAAGGGTCTCGAACCGGTCCGTCAGCGGCCCGGGATGTACATCGGATCCACCGGCCCGAGCGGCCTCCACCACCTCGTGTACGAGATCGTCGACAACTCGGTCGACGAGGCCATGGCGGGGTACTGCACCAAGATCGACGTCACGATCCTGGCCGACGGCGCCTGCCGCGTGGAGGACAACGGGCGCGGCATGCCCGTCGACAACCACCCCGAGTACAAGGGGAAGTCGGCGGCCGAGGTCATCCTCACCGTGCTCCACGCCGGCGGGAAGTTCGGCGGCGAGGGCTACAAGATCTCCGGCGGCCTGCACGGGGTGGGCGCGTCGGTCGTGAACGCGCTCTCCACGCGCCTCGACGTCGAGATCCACCGCGACGGCGGCAAGTACGAGCAGCACTACGCCAAGGGCGGCAAGCCCCAGGACAAGCTCGAGAAGACCGGCACGTCGAAGACGGGCACGATCATCACGTTCTGGCCCGACCCCGCGATCTTCGAGGAGATCGACCGCGCCGCAGACCCTCATCGAGCGTCTGCGCGGGCCAACGTTCCTCAACAAGGGCCTCGAGATCAACTTCCGCGACGAGCGCACCGACCCGGTCACCGGCAATGCAGTTCAAGTACGCCGGCGGCATCGTCGACTTCGTGAAGCACCTCAATCCGAAGGAGCCGCTGTTGAAGCGGGTCGTCTCCTGCACCGAGAGCGGCGACGACTACGAGGTCGACGTCGCGATGCAGTGGAACACCGGCTTCTACGAGGGCATCCACTCGTTCGCGAACAACATCGCGACCACCGAGGGCGGGATGCACGAGGAGGGCTTCAAGAAGGCGATCACCAACGTGGTGAACCGCTACGCGAAGGCCAAGGGCATCCTCAAGGAGAAGGACGCCAACCTCACCGGTGAGGACATCCGCGAGGGCCTCACCGCGATCATCTCGGTGAAGCTGCGCAACCCGCAGTTCGAGGGGCAGACGAAGGCGAAGCTCGGCAACACCGAGATGCGCTCGCTCGTCGAGAAGGCCACCAACGACCGCTTCGCCGAGTGGCTCGAGGAGCACCCGGCCGAGGCGAAGGCCGCGATGCAGAAGGCCAACCAGGCGGCCAAGGCGCGCATGGCCGCGCGGCAGGCCCGCGACCTCACGCGGCGCAAGTCGCTGCTGGAGTCGTCGGCGATGCCGGGCAAGCTCGCCGACTGCTCGTCGAAGGACAGCGCGCAGTGCGAGCTGTTCATCGTCGAGGGCGACAGCGCCGGTGGTCCGGCGAAGCGCGCCCGCAACCCCGAGTTCCAGGCGATCCTGCCGATCCGCGGGAAGATCCTCAACATCGAGCGCGCGCGTCTCGACCGCACGCTGAAGAACGAGGAGATCCAGGCGCTCATCACCGCGTGCGGCACCGGCATCGGCGACGAGTTCGACCTCGGCAAGCTCCGCTACCACAAGATCGTGCTGATGACCGACGCCGACGTCGACGGCTCGCACATCCGCACGCTGCTGCTCACGTTCTTCTACCGGCAGTTCCCCGAGCTCGTGCGTGCCGGCCACGTGTACATCGCGCAGCCGCCGCTGTTCCGCGCCGACATCGGCAAGGAGCGCAACTACCTCAAGGACGAAGCGGCGCTACGCGCGTTCGAGGAGGCGCACCCCAACCGCAAGATCGAGGTGTCGCGCTTCAAGGGCCTCGGCGAGATGGACTGGCAGGAGCTCGGCGCGACCACGATGGACCGCACCACGCGTTCGCTGCTGCAGGTCTCGGTGGAGGAGGCCGCGATCGCCGACGAGGTGATCTCGAAGCTGATGGGCGACGACGTCGAGTCGCGCAAGGGCTTCATCCAGGCCAACGCCAAGGACATCCGCTTCCTCGACATCTGACGCACACCAGTACTCGCCGCGCCCATCGCGCGCGGCGCACCAGCCAGCTGACCTCGGAGGTCACGCGTGCCGGCAACGCCCAGCCGCTCGGCCAACGTCGAACGATCGAGATCCAGGAGATGAACGCTCGCCTGGTCCACGTCCTCGGTATCCATGCGGAAGGCCTCTGCCCGGCATGACGGCCTGACCCGTACGCGGGACCTGCGGCATGTACGCCGGCGGCCTGCGGCTGAGCGCAACACCAGCGCGGCTGCAGTCGGCATCGCTGATGAATTCACCACCGGCATTTTGCGATCTGGCACGCTTAACTGGATATCCTGCGGACTCGCTGCGCTACCCATATCAACCTGCAGCAGAACTTCAACGCCCAAGCTGGTCGCCGGCATGGCCTGCTGAGCGCAGCGCACCTGGCGATGCAACTGCGGGCGAGATCGACGAGGACATCGACTTCCGCCTACGACGTAACACCGTCGAGCCGGTGGTGCTGCCCGCGCGCTTCCCGAACCTCCTGGTCAACGGCGGCGGCGGCATCGCGGTGGGTATGGCCACCAACATCCCGCCGCACAACATGGGCGAGGTCATCGATGCGGTGCAGCACGTGCTCACGCACCCCGATGCCACTCCTGACGACCTCATGCAGTTCGTCAAGGGCCCCGACTTCCCCACGGGCGCACTGATCCTCGGTCGCAGCGGGATCATGGACGCGTACCGCACGGGCCGCGGCTCGGTGAAGATGCGCGCGGTCGCGACGATCGAAGAAGGCCGCCGCGGTGACATGCGCATCGTCGTCACCGAGGTGCCCTACCAGACCTCCGTCGAGGTCATCGGCCAGAAGATCGCCGAGCTGGTGAACGACCGCAAGATCGAGGGCATCCGCGACGTCCGCAACGAGTCGTCGGGCGACACGATGCGCCTCGTCGTCGAGCTCAAGCGCGACGCCAACGCGCAGGTGGTGCTCAACCAGCTCTACAAGCACACGCCGATGCAGACGAACTTCGCGGTGCACATGCTCGCGCTCGTCGACAACGTGCCGCGGCTGCTGAATCTCGCCGACGCGCTCAAGGTGTACGTCGCGCACCAGCGCGAGGTCATCCAGCGCCGCACCGAATTCCGCCTGAAGAAGGCACGCGACCGCGAGCACATCGTCGAGGGCCTGGTGAAGGCGCTCGACATGATCGACGCCATCATCGCCCTCATCCGGGGGAGTGCCGACGTCGAGACCGCGCGCGCCGGCCTCATGGCGAAGCCCTTCGAGTTCTCGGAGCTGCAGGCCAACTACATCCTCGACATGCAGCTGCGACGCCTCACCCAGCTCGAGGGCCAGAAGCTGCGCGAGGAGCTCGAGGAGCTGCGGGCGCTCATCGCCGAGCTGCAGTCGATCCTCGACGACCCCGCGAAGCTCGACGGCGTCATCAGCACCGAGCTCAACGAGGTGCGCGAGAAGTACGCCGACGAGCGCCGCACGCAGCTCACCCACGACACCGGCGAGATCGACGTCCTCGACCTCATCGACGACGAAGAGGTCGTCGTCGTGCTGTCGCAGAAGGGCTACATCAAGACGGTCGCGGCCGACGCGTTCCGCAAGCAGGGCCGCGGTGGTCGCGGCGTGCGGGGCGGCAACCTGCGCGACGAGGACTACGTCGCGCACCTGCTCACCACCACCGCGCACTCGTACCTGCTGTTCTTCTCGAACCGCGGCAAGGTGTACCGCCTGCGCGCGCACGAGATCCCGATGAAGGAGCGCACCGCGCGCGGCACCGCGCTCGTGAACCTCATCGCGATCGACAACGACGAGCGCATCGAGGCGGTGATCGACACCCGTACCTACGAGGACGGCTCGTACCTGTTCTTCGCGACACGCAACGGCATCGTGAAGAAGACGAAGATGCAGGAGTACGACTCCTCGCTCCGCAACGGCCTCATCGCCATCAACCTCCAGGAGGGCGACGAACTGGTCAAGGTGGTGCAGACCGCCGGCGACGACGACATCTTCATGGTGTCGAAGAACGGCATGACGATCCGCTTCTCGGAGAACGACGTCCGGGCGATGGGTCGGGCCACGGCCGGCGTGCGGGGCATGAAGCTCAAGAACGCCGACGACGCCGTCGTCGCCTGCACCGTCGCCCAGGACGCGTCGGTGATGCTCTTCGTGAGCTCGAGCGGCCACGGCAAGCGCACCAAGCTGGAGCACTTCAACCGGCAGGGCCGCGGCGGTCAGGGGGTGCGGGGCATGAAGATCACGGCCTCGCGGGGCTCCGTGGTGGCCGCGTTCACCGTGACGGCCGACGATGAGATACTGGTCTTCTCGTCAGCGGGAAATATCATCCGCATGGGCGCGATGGAGATCTCGTCGCAGGGCAGGGACGCCACTGGTGTCCGGGTCGCCAAGCTGGAAGCAGGTGAGACGGTCAGTGCCGTCGCACCGGTGCTCGAAGCCGACTCGGAGCCGGGAGAGGACAGCTAGGACATGGGAAGCGTGGCGGACGACATCGGGCCCGGGGCGCCGCGGCCTCCGGCCCGCAACCCGGCCCCGACGCGCGCCGCGGCCGGGGCCGTGCCCGGTCCCCGCACCGCGCCCGCGCCCCGGGAGGCGGCACCCCGTCCCGCCCCCGCACCCCAGCCGGTGCTGGAGACCCGCCGCTACCGCCAGACCATCCACCGGGTCGACCTCTGGTCGGTGCTGAAGATCTCGGTCTGCTTCTACATCTGCGCCATGGCGGTGCTGATGGTCGCCCTGGTCGCCCTCTGGGTGATCGCCGACGCGGCGGGCGTGATCCACAGCGTCGAGAAGTTCTTCGGGGACCTCCTCCAGACCAAGGACTTCACGTTCCTGAGCAGCGACATCCTCCGCGGCACGTTGCTGGTCGCGGCCGTGCTGGTCGTGCTGCTCATCGTGGTGACCGTGATCGCCGCCGCCTTCTACAACCTGTTCGCCGAGCTGTTCGGCGGGGTCGAGATCACGATCTCCGAGGACGAGACCGCGCTCTAGGTGCGCTAACCTGCGTCGCTCGCACGGGGCTATAGCTCAGTCGGTTAGAGCGCATCCCTGATAAGGATGAGGTCGCTGGTTCGATTCCAGCTAGCCCCACCACCTCACTCGACGGCCGCCCCCACGGGCGGCCGTTGCGCGTCAACGGGCGGGGATCACGGGGATGGTCAGACTCGAGGCGCCCGGCCCCCAGTGGAGGGATGCCCGCCCCTTCCGGCTGGGCGCGTAACGCGCCGGGAAGTGGCCGAAGAGCGGATTGCCGGGTTCGAGTGACCGTCCCGCCACGAGGAACCGGAGCTCGTCGCCGGACCGGAACAGGGTGGACGAGGCGGCGAGCGGGATGTCGGCCGTCACCCGCTCGCCCGCTCGCACGGGTCGCAGCGTGTCGAGCGCGAGCTCGGGCTGGTGGGCCTCCGAGGTGGGGTCGAGTCCGCGGAGGGCGAGTCGGAGGCGCCCCGTGGTGATGCGGTCGCGCCCGTACCCGTAGGAGCCCTCGAAGGGCACCCAGCGGCCGTCGCTCCACTTCTCGACCCCGAGGAACAGGTGCGCGTCGTCCGCCCCGGTGAGCGACACCACGAGTCGGGCGTGCATCGGCCCGGTGACCTCGGTGTCGTGCTCGAACCGGTGCGAGAAGGCGAGCGCGCCCCGGCGCAGCGGGAATTCGGCGGAGCCGGCGGTGGGCGCCGCCGCGGTCAACCGTTCCGCGTCACCGAGATGCAGCGTGGTCCACTGCGTCCGCGCCAACGGCCACTCGTCCTCGGCCCGCACCTCGACGACGGCGTCGCGCCGCTCGCGCACCTCGAGGCGCACCTTCGGGGGCACGGGAGTGTCGAGCCCGCGGAGGTGGCGGTCGAAGAACTCGGTCTGGGCACGTTGCGCGGCGTCGCCGTAGAACGCGGCCCACTTGCCACCGCGGTGGGTGAACGCGCTGAGCTCGGCCGAGCCGGCGCGCTCGACCACGCGCCAGGAACCCTGGCTGTGGAGGTCGTGGTCGGAGAAGCTGGCGCACACGAGGACGGGGACCTCGATGCGCCCGAGATCGGGCGTGATCGACGCCCACCACGCGTCGCGCAGGGGGTGGCGGCGGCGTTCGCGTCCGAGGTCGACCGACAGGCGCGCCACGCGCCTGGTCACGTTCTGCCAGATCACCGAGAACCCGCGTTCCCGGATCCCGCCCGGGGTGAGGAAGTCGCGGTAGGCGTCGGTGAAACCCTCCCACGGACAGATGGCCGCGAGGTGCGGCGGCCGCAGCGCCGCACCCTTGTACTGCGACAGCGCCAGGTACGAGACACCGAGGAGCCCGACGCGCCCGTTCGACCAGGGTTGGGTGCCCGCCCACTCCACGAGGTCGTGGAGGTCGAGCGCCTCGGCGTCGGACAGCAGCGACCCGACACCTTCCGACGAGCCCGCGCCGCGCGAGTCGGCGTTCACCACCACGTAGCCCCGTTCCGTCCACGCGACGGGGTCGGGCGCCTCCCACCCGGTCTCGCTCGAGATCCGCAGCGGTTCCGGTTGGTTCATGATGCGGAACTGGAAGTTGACCCTCCACCCGCGGCGGGTGCGGACGGGCAGACGATCCTTGCCGTAGGGGTGCATCGACATGAGCACCGGGAACGGACCGTCACCCGCGGGCTTGTACACGTTCGCCCGCAGCGTGATCCCGTCGCGCATGCGCACGGGGACGTCGTGCTCCTTGTGCAGGCCGACGGGGGCCGCGACCACGGTGACGGGCGGGCGGAGGAAGGTCCGGAGACGACGGACCGCGTAGGCGAATGCGCCGGGCCGACGCCAGGGCCGTGCATCTCGGTTGGCCACGTCGTCCGTCCCTCCGGCGGTGGTGTGTGTCACCCGGCGCGCATGGCGCGCGCATCGGGCGCGTTCGCAACGCCCGTTGCAGGATCGGCGCCCTGCCGGACATCTTGAGCGGGCGGGACTGCTCGTGCAACGACCGACCGGACCGGCCGGACCGCCCGGGTTGAACGGGCCATGAGGCCCCGCAGAAGTGCCCCCGATGCACGCCGGTAGGCTGGCCCGTCATGAAGGCGTACCAACGCGGGTTGCTCGTGGGCATGATCGCGGTCGTCGGGGGCGTGATCCTGCGGGTCCGGGGCAAGGGCCCGGTGCCGCCGATCAGCAACGGCGGGTGGCGCGAGCTCAACGGCCCGGAGTACCGGTGATGCCCGGCCGCGCGCGAGTGGGCGCCCCTTCGTGAGCACCGTCCTCGTCGTCGGCCTCGGTCAGGTCGGCGTGCGCACCGCGCGCCAGTTGCTCGACACCCCGGGTGTCGACCGCGTGCTCGTGGGCGCACGCGACCTCGACGACGCGCGCGAGGTCGCGACGGCACTCGACGACGGCGCGGAGGCGATGCGGTTCGCACCCGGTGACAGCGTCCCCGAGGATGTCGACGCGGTCGCGTCGGCGGTGCCGAGCGAGGCCGACGTGCGGGTCGCGCGCGCCGCGCTGCGGGCCGGGGTTCCCTTCGCGTCGAGCGCGGATCGCGACGACACGTTGCGCGCACTGCTCGCGCTCGACGACGAGGCGAAGGGTGCCGGCACGCGCGTCCTCGCCGGTTGCGGCCTCGCACCGGGGCTCTCCGACGTGCTCGTGCGCCACGCGGTCGACCTGTTCGACCACGTCGACGAGATCCAGGTCGCGCGCTTCGGTGTCGCGGGCCCGGCATCCGCCGCCGAGGCGCGACGGACGCACGGCGAACCGCCCTACGAGTGGCGCGACGGCGCCGCGACGGTGGACAAGCGTCGCGGTCCGCAACTCGTCTGGTTCCCGGAGCCGGTCGGCGCGCGCGAGTGCGAGGTCGTGGCCACCGGCGTCGACCTGCTCGTCCGCGCCAACCCGGGTGTGCCGCGCATCACCGCGCGCCTCGGTGAGGCCCCGCCCCGGCGCCTGCCGCTGCCGGGTCGCCGGGATCCCGGCCTCGCGTGGGGTTCGGTGCGAGTCGAGCTCTGGGGCGAGCAGGGGGGACGACGGACCTCCGTGGTCTACGGCGTGATCGAGCGCACGGCCGTCGCCACCGGCACCGTGCTGGGGGTCACGGCGGCCTGGCTCGCCGGCGCCGGCCCCGTCGTGGGCGATGCGCCCCCGTCCGGGGCATTCGGCCTCGGGACGGTGGTCAAGCCGGTGCCCTTCCTTGCCGAACTCGCACATCGGGGAGTGAAGGCGGCCACGTTCGAGGGCGTGGGTGTGGGGTGACCGAGGTGAGGGCCCGGGCAGACCGGGGAGGTCCGCAAGTGCAACGACGACACGATCGAAGGGGTCGGGCCGGGAGGCGCATCGCCGCACTCGGGGCGGTCGCGGCGCTCGCGCTCGCGGCCTACGGCTGCGGGTCGTCCGACGGCTCGGTGAGCACGCGCGTCCGGGGTGACGACCGGGCGACGGTGAAGCCGGCGCAGGCCACCGACGGGTCGCAGACGGTCGAGTACGGCGGTATCGCCTTCGACGTGCCGGCCGACTGGCCCGTGTACGACCTCGCGTCCGACCCCACCATGTGCGTGCGGTTCGACGTGCACGCCGTCTACCTCGGGACCCCGAGCCCCGACATGAACTGCCCGGCCGGCGGCGTCGGCAGCACCGACGCGGTGCTCGTGCAGCCGCTCGGCGCCGGCACCGCCGACCTGCAACAGTCGATCGGCCAGGTGTCGGCGATGGACGCCAACGGTCTGCAGGTTCAGGTGAGCGACCAGCGCGCCACGATGGGTCAGTTCCAGGCCGACGCCGGCAATGTGCGCGTGTCGGTGACCACCGGTCCTGACGGTGACGCGGTCGCGCAGCAGATCCTGCAGTCGATCCGGAGCGCGGGTCAGTGAGCGCGCGTCGGAAGTGGCGCCTCGGGCTCGCCGCGCTGCTCGCGGTCCTCACGATCGCGCTGAGCGCCTGCTATCCCGCGGGCAAGCCGGTGCCGCCGGCGCCGCAGCCGCTCCAGGGCTTCGACGCGGCGTGCGCGCCGACGCTCGACAAGATGACGACCTGGTGGAACACGTCGCCGTACACCAGCGTGGGCGTGTACCTCGGTGGATCCAGCGTGTACTGCAAGGCCCAGATGCAGCCGCACTTCACCGCGAACTGGGTGAGCTCGGTCACGAACCAGGGCTGGAAGGTCATCCCGATCTGGGTCGGACCGCAGTCGCCGTGCACCGCGCTCACCGACGTCACCAAGTTCACCGGTGATCCGAACGCGGCCGCGACCGCTGGGGTCTACGAGTCCTTCTACGCGGCGGTGCGTGCGCAACAACTCGGCATGGTCAACGGGCCGATCTACTACGACCTCGAGGCGTATCCGCCCGGCGATCCCACGTGCGTGAGGGCCGTCCAGGAGTTCCTGAAGGGTTGGGCCGCCGGCCTGCACTACTTCGGCCACACCGCGGGGCTGTACAGCAGCCTCTGCTCGGGCATCAAGGACCTTGCCGCCAGCCCCGACTTCGCGCTGATGGACGGCATCTGGCCCGCGGCCTGGCCGTACAACTCCGACGACGCCCGGTACGGCACCTACGTGCCGAACCTCTACGGCATGAACTGCGGCGGGGTGGTCACGCCGCCCGACTGGATGTGGGCCGGCCACACGCGCCTGCGCCAGTTCCGGGGTGGCCACAACGAGATGTGGGGCGGCGTCACGATCAGCATCGACACCGATGCGATCGACGGCCTGCAGTACCCCCCGGGTTAGATCGCGCCCGTCGCCACCAGCACGATCACGAGCACCGCGACCGCGATCCGGTACCAACCGAAGATCGCGAGGTCGTGGTGGCTCAGGTAGCTCACCATCCACTTGATCGCGAGCGCGGCGAACACGAACGCGACCACGAGGCCGAGCAGCGGCGTGCCGAGCCCGAACGTGTCGAGCATGAGCTGGCCGTCCTTGGCCGTCGTGTAGAGCGTCGCCGCGCTGAGCGTGACGAAACCGAGGAGGAAGCTGAACTCCACCGCGGCCTCCATCGACACGCCGATCAGCAGTGCGGCCACGATCGTCACCAGGCTGCGGCTCGTGCCCGGCCAGAGCGCCAGCACCTGGGCCCCGCCGATGATCAGCGCGTCGCGCGTGGTGAGCTCCGTGAGCCCGCGGCCGCGCTGCGGTCCGAGCTTGCCCATGCGGCTCAGCACGATCACGGCGACACCACCGACGATCCACGCGACCACCACCGGCCAGGTGCCGAAGAGGACGTCCTTGATCGCCTTCTCCGACACGACGCCGACCACCGCCGCGGGGACGAACGCGATGGCGACGGCGATGAGGACCCGACGCCCGTCGTCGCTCCTGCCCACGAGCCCCTCGACCATCGTCCACACGCGGTGCCGGTACAGCGCGAGCACCGCGAGGATCGCGCCGAACTGGATGGCGATCTCGTAGCTCTTCACCGCGTCGCCGGCCGCGCCGCTGGTGGGCAGGTCGAGGATGCGGGCCGTCACGAGCAGGTGACCGGTCGACGAGATCGGCAGGTACTCGGTGATGCCCTCGACGATCCCGAGCACGATGGCGTCGAACGCGCTGAGCACGTCGTGGGACACCTGCGCAGCGAGGGTGACCGCGCCGGCGCCAGCCGGGGTCAGCACGAGCACGAGCAGCGCGAGCGCGCCGACGCCGAGAAGCACGCGACGGGCGCGGCGAGTCGTCATGGGCGCAGACGCTAGTGATTGGCGGATGAGCGCGGGCTCATCACCCGCGCCCGGTCGGCGTGATCAGCCGGTGAACGCGGGCACGATCACGACCTGCGCCGCGGGCTTCGCCTGTGGGATCGGCTGCCACGCCGGGTTCGAGTCCATGGCTTCCGGGTTGTTGGTGAGGTTGGTCGGCTGGGTGCCGTCGGCGCCGATCAGCCAGATCTCCCCGAAGGGGAAGTCGCTCCGCTCGTAGGCGATCCGGGTTCCCGAGGGTGACCAAGACGGCGACGTGTCGTCTGCGGTGGTGTCGGTCGGGGTGAGGTCGACCGCCCCGCCGCTCCCATCGGAATTGGTGACCCAGAGGTCGTCGAAACCGACCTGCGGGTCGTACCGGCGGAACGCGACCTTGGTGCCGTCGGGCGACCACGACGGCTGGCCCAGGCCCTCGTTGTCCAGGTCGGGGGTGAGGTCCGCGATCACGGCGCCGGTGGTCGCGTCGATCGTCACGAGGCTCGTGGTCCCAGGGAACAGTTGGACCACTGCGAGGCGGGTGCCGTCGGGCGACCAGGCCGGCTGGTACCAGTCGGTGTTGTTCGCGGAGGTCGTGAGCTGATGGAGCCCGGTGCCGTCGCTGTTGACGACCCAGATCGTGGTGAACTCACCGTCGTAGGACATGAACGCGATCTTCGTGCCGTCGGGTGACCACGACGGGCCAGTGTCGCTGCCCGTCGACGCCGCGGTGATCTCGACCTTGCCGCTGCCGTCGGCGTTCATCACCCAGATGTGGTACTGGTCGACCGGGCCGCTCGCGTATGCGATCTGCTTGCCGTCGGCCGACCAGTCGGGGCCGCCGTCGTCCGTCTCGGGGCTGTTGGTGAGGTTGACCTGGTTGGTGCCGTCGGCCGTCATCGTCCAGATGTCGCCGGTGCACGTCGCGGACGGATGCACCTCGCCGGTGCGGCCCTGGCCGGGGGCGCTCTCGGCGCAGACGCCCTCGTAGCGCACGAACGCGATGAGTCCGTCGGCGCCGGGGAAGGTGCCGCTCGAGGCGGGGCCCGCAGTGACAGAGACCGAGATGGCGCCGACCACCACCGCCGCACAGGTCGCAAGCAGGCGTCGGATCTTCATCTGGGTGCCCTCCCTCAGGCATGATCGAAGGCCCAACGGTACACAAACGACCGACAAACGGACGGAATCGCATGGAGCGCGGTCGCTACGCTTGGCCCCACTCGGGGACGTAGCTCAGTTGGCTAGAGCACCTGCTTTGCAAGCAGGGGGTCGTGGGTTCGAGTCCCATCGTCTCCACCGATGAAGCGGGCGGGGCGGGTCACCACGTTGCTCGCCCTCGCCGGGCTCCTGGTGCTCGCCCTCGCCGGGCCGGGCCTCTCGGTCCCGGCACCCACGTCGCCCTGGCCCGCGTTGCCGTTTCGCAAGGGTTCGATCTGGCGGCGGACGGTGCCGAAGGGTGCCACGTATCACGACGTGTCCGCCGCGCTGCTCGGTGACCCCGCGATCGCGCCGCTCCATGCCAAGGTCGACCTGGTCACCCGCTGCACCACGGATCCGAGCGCGCCGCTCGTGAACGTCGAGCGCAGCACCGGGTGGCGGTACCCACCCCGCTCGCAGAGCACGGGCCAGGTGCTCTACCAGCGCCACCTCGCGCCCGATGCCTGCATCGACGTGGCGTGGAACCCGGAGGGCAACGCGCTCTTCGTGCTGCTCGACCCGTCGACGATGCGCGCCGACCTCGGGATCGGCGGATGGCGGGTGCCCGGCGGTCCCTTGCTGAACACCGCGTCGGTCGGCCCCACCGCACACGACCTCGACGTCGTGCACGGCGACGGTCTTGTCGGGTACGGCCGCGCGTCGGGCCTCCCGGCGCTCGGGGGCCTCATCGGTCCGGGTGAGTTGGAGCACGGCATCCGGCACGCGGTGGGCGTGGTGATGCCCGCACCGGTGCTGTCGGCCGCGGCGCCCCACTTCGTCTGGCCGGCGCGCTCGGCCGACGGGACCGCCGACCTCACGTACCGCGGTGCGGATCCCGCGCTCGCGATGGGCACGCTGCTCGCGGTGCCGCGCACCGTCGACCTCACGAACTTCCAGTGGTCCACGCGGCAGGGCCGCAACCTGGCGATCGCCGCGCAGCGCTACGGCCTCTACGTGGTCGACGTACACCTCGGCGGCGACTACGTGCAGCTCGCGATGGACACGCAGGCGGCGCGTGACGATCTCGGGCTCACCATCGAACCGGTCACCGGGCGGATGGGGGTCGACACCTCGCGTTTCGACCCGGTCGGCTTCGACCACGACGTCGCGCAGCTCTTCACCCTCGTTGCCGCGGTGCCGCAGAGCCGGTGAGGGCGGCGGCTACTTGGCGAGCTTGTTGGCCGCCTTGGCCAGGATGACCAGATCGGCTGCCTCGAGGTCGGTGCTGACGAGCGCCACGGCGGCGGTCTTCGTCTTGAACCCCACCTGGGCGTCACCGAAGGCGTCACCGCTGTAGCCACCGGACCCGATCGACGGCACCGACTTCACCTGCTTGACCCCTGCCTTGCGCGACGAGTAGCCCGACGCCGCGTCGACGAACACGTTCACGGTCGACGAGTCGCCGTCGCTCTGCAGGTAGACGAGGCAGTTCTTGCCCGGAGTGAGCGCGTCGGTCTTCTCGACCGCCCACCCACCCGAGATCTGCGAGAGCGTGTCGTCGGTGATCAGGGAGCACGGGTCGGGCGTCTTCGCCTTGGCGCCCGCGACCGGAGCAAGGACCATCGCCGCGCCGCCGACGGCGACGACGACCAGGACGGTCGGGAGGAGACGACGGGATCCACGCATGGCTGCCCTCCGAGTGCGCGGTGGATGTCGGAACCGCGACGGTATCCAGGGCCCGGGCACGGGCACAAGGGGATCGCTACAGTCACCGGTTACCGACCGAGACCTCCGGAGGGTCACCATGCGCACCCCGCTCTGCGACGCATTCGGGATCGAGTACCCGATCTTCGCCTTCACCCACTGCCGCGACGTCGTCGCCGCGGTCAGCAAGGCCGGTGGCCTCGGTGTGCTCGGCGCGGTGGGCTTCACGCCCGAGCAGCTCCAGATGGAGCTCGACTGGATCGACGACAACGTCGACGGCAAGCCCTACGGCGTCGACACCGTCATGCCCCAGAAGTCGGTCGACGTGCACGGCGGCAACCCCGACGAGCTCTACGAGCAGATCCGTTCGATGATCGACGCCGCGCACTGGCGCTACGTCGACGAGCTCATCGAGCGCTTCGACCTCCCGCCGCTGCCGCCCGACGCGAAGGTCGGCGGTGTGCTCGGTTGGACCGACGACGTCGCGCACCAGCAGGTGGAGATCGCGCTGTCGCACGACATCGCGCTGATCGCCAACGCGCTGGGCTCGCCCCCGAAGGACGTGATCGACCTCGCCCACGACCACGGCGTGAAGGTCGCCGCACTGGCCGGCAAGGCGGTGCACGCGCAGCGTCACGTGAACAACGGCGTCGACGTGGTGATCGCGCAGGGCTACGAGGCCGGTGGGCACACCGGTGAGATCGCGACGATGGTGCTCGTGCCCGAGGTGGTCGACCAGATCGCGCCGGCCCCCGTGCTCGCCGCCGGCGGCATCGGCTCCGGTCGGCAGATGGCGGCGGCGATGGCGCTCGGCGCGCAGGGCGTGTGGCTCGGCTCGCTGTGGCTCACCACCGCGGAGAGCAGCGCCAGCCCCGCAGTGCTGCAGGCCTACCTCGAGGCGACGTCGGCCGACACCGTGCGGTCCCGCTGCTACACGGGCAAGCCGGCCCGCATGCTCAAGAACAAGTGGACCGACGCCTGGTCCGACCCCGAGGGCCCCGGCCCGCTGGGCATGCCCCTGCAGAACATCCTCACGTCGGAGGCCAACGCCCGCATCTCGCGGTCGGATCGCACCGACATCCAGTTCGCGCCCGTCGGGCAGGTCGTCGGGCGCATGAACGAGGTGCGCCCCGTGCGCGACGTGATCTTCAACCTGGTCGAGGAGTACGTCGAGACGGTGGAGCGCCTCGAGCAGGGGATGCAGGCTTGAGCACAGCACGGCGCGGCGGGGCGGCGTTCCCGCCGGTACTCGCCGGGGTGCTCGACCTCGCGTGCCTCTCCGCGTTCGTCGCGTTCGGCGGCCGCCGGCACGAGGATCTCAACGAGGGCTTCTCGTGGTACCTCGAGGTGCTGTGGCCGATCGTGCTCGGCTGGTCCGTGGTCGCGCTGCTCACCCGCCTCTACACGCGCGGCAACGGCGGGGGCATGTGGCTCGCGTTGTTGGGCACACTCGTCGGCGGCCTCGTGATCACGCAGGTGCTGCGCGGCTCGTTGCAGGACCGGCCGTGGATCGGGATCTTCACGCTGGTCGCGTTCGGCTTCATCGGGCTCACGACGTTCGGTTGGCGCCTCGTGGGGCTCGGCTACCGGCGACTGCGCCCGGCACCGACCGCGTAGCTAGTCCTGGCTGCGACGGCCGGTGAGCGCGAGCAGCACCGTCTGCTCGTCGGCGTCCGCCGGCACCTCGACACGCGCCGCGTAGTGACCGCTCTGTTCGAGCGCGTCACCCATCTGGGCGAGCCCCTGCACCATCTCGTGCACCAGTTCGGTGTCGAGGTGTTCGTCGAGCCCGGCCGCGCGGGCGAGGTCCCACGTGTGCACGAGCAGGTCGCCGACCACGATCATGTCGACGGCCGCCGCCACCGTCATCGTCCCGGGCGGGCCGACGTCGAACTCGTGTGCGGCGACCGCCGGATCGGCGAGGGCGGTCCGGAGCGCCGAGTCGAGCGCGTGCCACGCGCCCACGGGGTCGTCGGCGGCATCCGGCAACGTCCCGAAGTGGACGCCTCCGCGCTCGAACACGGGCGGGACCCAGCCCACGAGGTGCGTGACGATGTCGCGGGCGACCCAACCGGCACAGGGGGTCGGCGCGTCCCAACCGTCGGCCGGCACCCGGTCGACCCGGGCACCGAAGCCGTCGGCGGCGCGGCGGTAGCGGTCGGCGTGGTCAACCATGGGGTGAGCGTACGACCGCGGACGCTCGGCCCGGAGGTGTCGCGCGGCGGTCAAACGCCCGTAAGCTCGGCGCTTTCCTGAACGGACGCCAGGCCGGAGGGCAGCGATGACGCCGACGATGACCGACACCGGGGCCGCCCGCGCGGTGGACGCCCGCAAGACCTACGGCATCGGCGACGCCGTGGTCAACGCGCTGAACGGGGTGACGGTCACGTTCCCCGAGCACCGCTTCACCGCGATCATGGGGCCGTCGGGCTCGGGCAAGAGCACGCTGATGCAGTGCGTGGCCGGCCTCGACCGCCTCACCGAGGGCCAGGTGTACATCGGCGACACCGAGCTCTCCACGCTGAACAAGACCGAGCTCACGCTGCTCCGGCGCGACCGGCTCGGCTTCATCTTCCAGCAGTACAACCTGATCCCTACGCTCAACGCGAGGGAGAACATCGTGCTGCCGCTCACCCTCGCCGGGAAGGACGCCGACGAGGCGTGGTTCGACGAGATCGTGAAGACCGTCGGTCTCGGTCAGCGGCTCGAGAACCTGCCGAGCCAGCTCTCCGGTGGTCAGCAGCAGCGTGTCGCGGTCGCCCGCGCGCTGGTGCCCCGGCCCGAGATCATCTTCGCCGACGAACCCACCGGCGCCCTCGACTCCCGCACCGGCATCGAGATCCTCACCTTCATGCGCCGCGCGGTCGACGACTCCGGCCAGACGATCGTGATGGTCACCCACGACCCGCACGCCGCGTCGTACGCCGACAACGTGCTCTTCCTCGCCGACGGCCAGATCATCGACGAGATGCCCAACCCCACCACCGACGCCGTGCTCGACCGCATGAAGCGCTTCGAGGCCTGACGCCGTGTTCGGCATCGCCCTCCGAGGTGTCAAGAACAACGTCGGTCGCTACGTCGCCACGCTGGTGGCGATCATCGTCGGGGTGTCGTTCTTCGCGGCCACCGGCTTCCTCTCCGCGCGTGTCATCGACTCGCTCGAGGGTGACGCCAACCGCCAGTACGGCAACGTCGACGTCGCGATCGTGCCCAAGGACGAGAGCACCGACTTCGCGAAGGCGCTCGTCATCCCCGTCGCCGACGCCGCGAAGTTCCGCCAGGTCGACGGCGTCACCGGCGGCGCCGGGGTGCTCACCGGCCCGGTGTCGTTCCTCGACAAGGACGGCTCCACGTTCGGTGACGGCACCACCGGCCGGCTCTGGATCACCGACGAGAAGCTCAACCCGCTCGAGATCGTGAAGGGCAAGGCCCCGACCGGCGACGAGATCGCCATCGACCAGGGCACCGCCGACAAGCGCTCGCTGGGTGTCGGCGACACCGTCACCGTGCTCAGCCTCGACGGGCAGCACCCGGCGAAGATCAGCGGGATCACCAAGTTCGGCAGCGCCGACTCGGTCGACTCCGGTGGCACCGTCTCCATCCCGCAGGCCAACGCGTTCCAGTGGCTGCGCAACGGCGAGAAGGTCTACGAGAGCTACTACCTCCGCGGTGACCGGCCGCAGGCGGAGCTGGTCAAGGAGATCGCGCCGCTCGCACCGTCCGGCTACCGCGTGCAGAGCGGCGACGCGTTCCTCGCCGACCAGCGCGACAAGGCGGGCGAGATCGGTCGCTTCCTCAAGACCGGCCTGCAGTTCTTCGCCGCCCTCGCGCTGTTCGTGGGCGCATTCGTCATCTACAACACGTTCAGCGTCATCGTGGCGCAGCGCCAGCGTGAGCTCGCCGTGCTGTCCGCGATCGGTGCGACGCCGAAGCAGATCAAGCGGTCGCTGCGCTACGAGGGCCTGCTCATCGGTCTCGTCGGTTCCGCACTCGGCGTGGTGGTGGGCGCCGGCCTCACCTTCGTGCTGATGGCGGTACTGAGCGCGTTCGGATTCGACCTCCCCGGCAGCGGCATCAAGATCCAGCCGTCGGCGGTGTTCTCCGCCGTGCTCGCCGGCACGTTGATCACCTACTTCTCGGTGGTGTTCCCCGCGCGCCGCGCGTCGAGGATCGAACCCATCGAGGCGTTGCGCGACGCCGCCGCCGAGACGGGCGCGTTGTCGCGCTCGCGCGGCATCTGGTCGCTCGCGCTCGTGGTCATCGGCCTCCTCGGGCTGTTCCTCGGCTCGTCGGTGGTGGCGATCGGCGGCGGTGCACTGATGCTCGTGATCGGCGCGATCATCGGCGGCCCCTTCATCGCGGTGCGCGGCGCACACCTCATGAAGCCGGTGCTGGGCCGCCTCGGCCTCGAAGGGCGCCTCGCCGTCGACAACTCGGCCCGCAACCCCAAGCGCACCGCGACCACCGCGAACGCGCTGCTGATCGGCGTGTTCCTCGTGACGTTCGTGACCGTCGCGGGCATCAGCCTCAAGGACTTCGTCGTCGCCGAGATCCAGAAGCTGTCCGCCGCCGACTACCTGGTGAACAGCAACGGCGGTTCCATCGACCCCGACCTCGTGCAGCGCCTCCAGGACATCCCCGGCGTCGAGCGGGTCACGCCCTACCGCCTGCAGGCCGTCACGCTGAACGGCAAGCCCTCGATGATCTCCACCGAGGACGGCGGTGACCTCGCCAAGGTGGCCAAGCTCGAGGCGGCGGAGGGATCGCTGAAGGACCTCGGCCCGGGCACGATCGCGGTGGGCAACACCGGCGAGAACCCGCCGAAGGTGGGCTCCGAGGTGGAGGTCGTCGACCTCGAGGGCAACTCCACCAAGCTGAAGGTGGTGGCGGTCCTCGACGCCTCGATCAACGCGGGCTACGTGGGCAATCTCGTGACCCCCGAGACGTTCAACGAGATCGCCGGGGACACCGCACCCACGGCCGCGTTCATCGACGCGAAGTCGGGGAGCGAATCCGACACGAAGGACGCGATCGACAACGCCGTCGCGAAGCGTCCCGACATCACGGTCACCGCGGGCAACGCGCTCGGCGAGATCATCGGCGGGATCTTCGAGTTCATGATCAACGCGGTCAACGGCCTGCTGGTGATGAGCGTGATCGTGGCGCTCATCGGCATCGTGAACACGTTGTCGCTGTCGATCCTGGAACGCCGCCGCGAGCTCGGTCTGCTGCGCGTCATGGGCATGGTCGACAAGAAGGTGCAGCGCATGGTGCGCCTCGAGTCCACGCTCATCGCCGCGCTCGGCACGGTCACCGGTGTGGTGCTGGGCCTCGCGGTCGGCTGGGGAGTGGTGAGTGCGATCGGCCGGCTCAGCGACTCCGGGATCCCGTTCTCCTTCCCCGGCCTGCGCGTGCTGCTCGTGCTGGTGCTCGGCGTGGTGCTCGGTCTGCTCGCGTCGTACATCCCTGCCCGGCGCTCCACGCGCCTCGAGGTGCTGGAAGCGATCCAGGCGACCTGACCCCCGGCGATCGATCTCCGAACGCGACGGTGCCGGTGGCTCAGGCCACCGACACCGTCTGGTTCGGCTGGATGCGGAGGGCGTTGCACCCAGCCGGGCCGTCCCTTCGCCGTCCTCTCAGAGGTTGACCACCTTCTCCTTCGAGGTCGTGAAGGCGTGGATGAAGCCGGCGATGCTGGCGAGGAAGAGCACCAGCGCCACGGCGAAGCACACCAGTGCCGCCTGGTGGGCCCGCTCGCCGAAGATCGAGAACCCGTAGCTGGTGAGCAGCAGCCCACGCAGGGTCTCGCCCCGGAACAGCGTCTGGGTCTTGCCGTCGGCGGCCTTCGCCTGGGCGGTCAGCTCCGCCGCGTTGGCGGCACCGGCCTTGGTGGCCTCGTCGGCCTTGGTCTGCAGCTCGCGGGACTCACCGCTGGACTGCGAGTACGTCTTGCCGTCGTTGATGGCCGCGAGGTGCACGGCGATGTAGTTGTTCGCGTAGCACTCGGCCTGCTTGCCGCTGGTCAGCGGCTTGCCCGCGTTCTCCTTGAGGCACGGCGCGTTCTCGTCCTCGGCCAGGAACTTCGCCGGCGTGAACGTGATCTTCTGGGCCGACAGCTGGTCGTGGACGTAGTCCTTGGCGAAGTTCGCCTGGTTCTGGAGCACGAGCCCCAGGACGAGGAGCAGTCCGGCGAGCACGAGTGCGCCGGCGCTGAAGATGATGTCGAGTGTTCGTCTGTGCATGACGGGTCCTCCCTCGGAACCGACGGGCCCGCAGTGACCCGCTGTGGTTCCCAGTGTTGACTGCACAACGATTCGCGGACAGTGCCGGTCGTCCCACGGGAAGTGGGCCCAACGTCACCGATCCCGTGACACACGTGGGTGAGGGACAAAGGGCCGAAAGACCCGGTCCACCCCCCGCGACCCTCCGTACGCTCGCCGGGTGCTGAACGTCTCCACCCTCGTCGGGGCGAACACGTCCCGGTCCGACAGTCTCCGTTACGGCATGCGTCGCCACGGCGAGCAGCGGCCGGCGTCCGCGGGCGCGCGCCGCCCCGTCGTGGTGTGGAACTGCACCAAGGCGTGCAACCTGGCGTGCACGCACTGCTACGCATCGGCCAAGAGCAACCCGGCGGAGGGCGAGCTCTCCGGCGACGAGGCGCGCGCCTTCCTCGACGACCTCGCCGAGTTCGGCGTGCCGGCGGTGCTGCTGTCGGGCGGCGAGCCGCTCGTGCGGCCCGACCTCGTCGACCTGCTCGAGTACGGCCGTGAGCGCGGGCTGCGCTTCACCCTCTCCACCAACGGCATGCTGATCGACGACGCGCGCGCGCAGCGCCTGGCCGCGGCCGGGCTCGTGTACGCGGGGGTCAGCATCGACGGCGACCGCGTCAACCACGACCGCCAGCGCCGTGAGCTGGGCGCGTACGACGCCGCGATCGAAGGGTTGCGTCGTCTCGGTGAGCACGGCGTCCGCCGGGGCGTGCGTTTCACGCTCACCCCCGACACGATCGACGGCATCGACGCGGTGTTCGGCCTCGTGCTGCAGGAGAAGATCGAGCGCCTGTGCGTGTACCACCTGGTGCCGCAGGGGCGGGGCGCGCGTCTCGTCGACGTCGGCGCCGACGAACGGCGCGCGGTGGTGGAGCGCGTGTTCGCGTTCGCGGTGGAGCACCCCGAGGTCGAGGTGCTCACCGTCGACAACCCCTCCGACGGCGCGTTGCTGTACCACTGGCTGCTCGGTCGCGACGAGGAGCGCGCCGCGACGGCGCGTGAAGCGATGGAGTGGAACACGGGCGCGAAGGGCGGCTCCGGCGTGGGTATCGGGTGCGTCACCGAGTGCGGCGACGTGCACCCCGACCAGTTCTCGCGGTACCGCGTGCTCGGCAACGTGCGCGAGCGGCCGTTCTCCAGC
>JAXLRL010000021.1:0-71146 GCA_046331125.1 Acidimicrobiia bacterium | reverse complement strand
CCTACCCGCGGCACCCGGCGGGGGTCGCGGCTTCGGCGTGGACCGCGGCCGGTCTTATCGACGGGCGGCTGCGCCTCGGCATCGGCGTGTCGCACCAGGCGGCGATGGAAGGCCGACTCGGCATCCCGTGGGATCGCCCCGCGCGCCACATGGAGGAGTATCTCGAGATCCTGCTCCCACTGCTGCGCGGTGAGCGGGTCCGCTACCGGGGGTCGATGCTCTCGGCGAACCTGTCGCTCGCGATCCCGCCGACCGCCCCCTGCCCCGTGTACCTCGCGGCCCTGCAGCCCCGAATGCTGCAGCTCGCCGGTTCGCTGGCCGACGGCACCATCACATGGTGTACCGGCCCGATCACGATCGCGGAGCAGGTTGCTCCGGGGATCACTGAAGCCGCACGCAACGCCGGTCGTCCGGCGCCTCGGGTGGTCGTGGCGCTGCCCGTGTGCGTGAGTGATGACGCACAGCACGGTCGCGATGTCGCGAACCAACTGCTCGACGGTTACGGCCAACTCCCCGTGTACCGAGCGGTGCTCGATCGCGAAGGGGTCCAGGATCCCGGTGACATCGCCGTGGTGGGGAACGAGCGGGCGGTGACCGCACAGATCGAGCGGCTCTTCGCCGCCGGCGCAACCGACTTCGTCGCGATCCCTTGCGGCAGCGACGACGATCGTCGGCGCTCGTTCGACCACCTCGCGAGCCTGTTGTGAACAGGTGCCCGTGCTGCTTCGGTGGGTCCCCCCTTCTCCTGCCGAAGCAGCACGGCAGTTCGACGTCCGAACGCGACCACGCCGAGGAGTGCTGCCAGTGAAAACTTCAACACCCGACCAGCCCGACTGGCGGGCGCGGCTGCGCGACCCCGACGCGTTCGACGACCTCCTGGCCCGAGAACGGATCGGTCGCATCGCAACCCTGAACGCGCGCGGACCGCACCTCACGCCCATCGGCTACCTGTGGGACGGGTCGTCGGCGTGGATCGCCTCGCAGACCCAGACGCAACGATTCGTCGACCTCCAACGCGATCCGCGGGTGGCACTCTTGGTGGAACCCGCCGGTGCGAGCGCGTTCGAGGGCTACGTCGAGATCATCGGCACCGCCGAGGTGGTCGGCGCGATCCCGTGCCTCGGTGACGACCCCGCGACCGCCGACGTCGAGACTCTCTGGGAACAGTCGATGGGGTTCGACCTCCGCCTGGTGCACGACGGGCTCCATGCCTGGGTCCGCATCGATCCGGTGCGCGTGATCCAGGTGCGCAGCGTGATTGCCAATCACGACGATGAGGCGTACCGCATCGAAGCGGAGCGCGCGATGGCGGAGCGGGAGACGACGGCAGGCGACTGAGTCCGCCGCGCCCGGCCGGGTGACGGTCAGCCGACGTCGGCGAGGAACGACCGAGTGAGCGCGGGCCAACGCGTGAGCTCGTCGGGGGACGACGCGACGTGCAGTGCGGCACCCGCAACCAGATCGGCGAGTTCCCGTGCGATCGCGTCGGGGTGGGCGGGGTCCCCGGTCCACGCGAGGATCAGCGTGGGGGCCTGGATCTGGGCGATGGCGTCACGATCGGGGAGGTCGGCCGCGGCGGCGAGCCGGAAGTTGCGGGCTATGCGCGTCGGTTCGGCGCCCCGGAGTGCGCCTTCGAGCCGGACCCGTGGGTCCGAGCCGTCCTGCAACGGATCCGGCGGCGGACGCGAACTGAAGGCGTCGACGTAGGCCGGGAGCCCACCGTCGTCGACGAGACCGGCGATCTCTCCCCAGATGTCGACCTGCGCGCGACGCGTCTCCCAGCCCGTCGGCGGGATGACGAGCAGGAGTGCCTTCCCCCGGTCGGGCGCGGCGACGGCGGCGTGCAGGCTGGTGCCGCAGCCCATCGACGCGCCTCCCGACACGAAAGTCTCGAGTCCCCACGCAGTTGCGAGCGCGAGCTGGTCGCGCGCGAGCTCGTCCCAACCCTGGCCCGTGCCCGCCGGGCCGTCACCGCTCGCGCCGTGTCCGCGCGCGTCGTAGCGCCACACCGTCGCCGGGATCGCATGACCGCCGAGCATCTCGAACGCGTCGTCGGTGGCGCGGGAACGCGTGAGACCATGCCCCCACACCAGGTCGGGCCCGGTGCCGGCGCGGTCGTACGCGAACTCCACGCCGCGCAGGGTGATGTGTTCCTGCGGCATGTTCCGGCGCGTCAGTCGGAGAGCGTTGCGGGGTTGATCGGGGTGTCCATCGCCTGGATGGCGGGGAGCACCTCCTTGGCGAACAACCGGAGGCTCTTCTCCGCCTTGTCGGCCGGCATACCGCCGTAGAAGAAGTGGATGACCAGCTCTTCGAGGCTGATGTTCCACTGGACCGAACGGATGCGTTCGATGATCTGCTCCGGCGTGCCGATCGGCTGCGTCTCGCGATGGGTCGCGAGGTTGGCGTCGACCGGGCCGACATCGGCCGACTGCCTGGTGAGGTACTCCTCCATGCCCGAGATTCCGGCGAACCCGGGGTTGTTCCACTCGAAGTAGTGGTGGGTCGCCGCCTGCACCTGGTTGCGGTAGTAGGTCCAGCCCTCCTCGGCCTCGGCCTCGGTCTCCGCGCAGTACATCCAGAGAAGGGTGGTGGGCTGGTCCGGCGGGAGGCCGAGTTCGCCGCGGATACGGTTGAAGCGACGCACGCCCTCGATCATCTTGGGCAGGTCGTCGTCAGCGACGAACATCTGACCGAGCCCGTTCTCCGCCGCGAGGCGCGCCGACTTCTCGGTATTGAACGCGACCTTGATGTTGCGGGTGAGCTCACCCTTGTGCCGGGCCTGCGGGCGCACGGTGGTGGGCGGGATGTCGAAGATCTCGCCCTCGTACGAGAAGCGCTCCGCGCCATCGGACGCGCGCAATACGTCGACGACCTCGTAGAAGTACTTGTGCGACTGGTCGAGCGGAATGCCCAGCGACGCGTACTCGTGGGGCGCGACACCGCGTCCGATGCCCAGGTGGAGACGACGCCCCTTGAGGAGCACGTCGAGCATCGACACCTCGTGCGCGAGGCGCACCGGGTTCCACCACGGCGCGACGATCACGGCCGTCCCGAGGTCGACCCGTTCGGTGCGCCCGGCCCAGTACGCGAGGTACTGCAGGGGGTTCGGCTGCATGGAGTACGCCGACCCGTAGTGCTCGGTCGCCCAGATGGAGTCGAACCCGAGCGGCTCGACGAGATCACCGAGGCGCAAGGTCTCGTCCATGTGCTCGTGGTCGGGGACCTCGGGCGGCCGTGAGTAGTCGCCGGCCATGAGCCGGCTCCAGTCGCCCTGGTTGTAGCCGGTGACCATCACTCCGCAGTGCATGACAGGTTCCCCCCGGTGGTTGCAAAGGTGCCGCGCGCGAACGCCGCGGCTGGTCGACGTGGATATGTGCCGTCGCCCGTGATCCGGAGGACGACAGGGTTGCTCGCGACGGTCAGACCGGCGTGGTGAGGACCGACTCGTCGAAGTGGAAGAGCTCGGCGCAGGTGCCGCCAACGATCTGGGCCGCCACCTCGGTGTCGAGCCCGCCGAACAGGCGCTGCACCGTCTCCCGCGAGTGCGGGTAGGTGCTCTCCTCGTGCGGGTAATCGGATCCCCAGAGCAGGGGAGCGGCACCGGTCCGCGCGATGTTCGCGACCGCGCTGGGGTCGTCCTGGAACGTCGCGTGGATCTGCCTTCCGATGTAGAAGCTCGGCTTCTCCTTCAGCACGGGACGCACCCAGTTGCGACCGAAGTCGTCCTGGTAGTTGAGGAACGCGTCGTTGTAGTAGTCGAGCGTGTCCATGGCCCACGCGATCCAGCTCGCGTTCACCTCAACGAACACGACATGGAGGTCGGGGTGCCGCTCGAGCGTTCCCGACGTCGAGAGCAGGCCGGCCGCACGCGGGGCGAGCGACTGGGTGGCCAGCAGGTTCGTGACCGCCGCGCCCGGGCCACGGTAGAAGAGCATGTCGTGGCCCGTGCCCTGGTGCATCACCGCGGGGATGCCCGCTTCCTCGATCGCGGTCCACAGCGGATCCCAGGAAGGATCGTTGTACTCGGGACGACCCACCAGTGGGAGCATCGCGGAGCCGAGTCCGAGGTCGGCGATCCGGCGCACTTCGCGCACGGCCATGTCGACATCCCACGTGGGGACGAGCCCGGCGCACCTCCACCGCGGCGACTTCGACTCGAGCAGGTCGTAGACCCAGTCGTTGTAGATCTTGCAGCAGGCCTCGCCGACGTCGGCGTCCTCGAGCATCCACACGTAGAGGCCGATCGACGGGAAGATGCACTCCCCGGCGATGCCGTCCTCGCGCATGATCTCGAGTCGCGACTCGGACGAGAGCGCAGCGAGGCGGCTGCGTTCCTCGGCGCGTTCCCTCAAGACCTGCTGCTCTTCGGTCTCGTTCGCCTGCCGACGGGCCGAGACCGCGCCCTTCCGGTGCTCCTCCAGCTCCCAGGAGCCCTCGTCACTCGGGACGATGGTGCGCGGCGCTCGTTCGCGCATCGACGCGGGGAGGTTGTCGTACCAGAGGAACCGAGGCTCCGCGATGTGGCTGTCTGCGGAGACGAGGGGCAGCGAGCCCGTGTCCATGCGTTGCTCCTTCACCGTGGTGGCAGCGTGCCCTCGGCCCAGCCGGAAAGGCACATTGGCGACTGCGAAAAACCCTACTGTCCTATTCCAACACTGGCAATACCCGAAGTTCTGAACGCCGGCCTTAGAGCTCCACCACCAGCTTCCCGAAGTTCTCGCCCCGGAAGAGGCGGCTGTAGGTCTCCGGCACCACCTCGAGACCGCCCCCGACGACGTCCTCGCGATGGGCGATGGTGCCCGTGCGCACTGCGTCGACCACCTCCGCTTCGAAGGCGTCCCAATGCTCGGCGAACTGGGTCCAGCCGAACCCCGTGACGGTGAGTTGCCGCGTGAGGATCATGCCGAGGAACTCCGCGAGTGCGTCGGCCGCGCGACCGCCCCCCGCGTCGGCGTTGAGGTGTGCAATCCGCCCGCAGACCACGACCCGTGCCCCGTTGGTCAGGTGCGGTGTCACTGCGGCCAGCGGTTGCCCACCCGTGTTGTCGAAGTAGACGTCGACGCGGGCCTGCAGGTCGGAGAAGTCGTCGCGGAGGGTCGAGCTCCGGTGGTCGAGGCACACGTCGGCGCCAAGTTCCTGCTCCACCCACCGGCACTTCTCCGGTGAGCCGGCGAAGCCGATGACCCGGCATCCCCGGTGTTTCGCGAGCTGGACGACGAGAGAGCCGACCGCGCCCGAAGCTGCCGACACCGAGACAGTGTCTCCCGATTGCGGGCGACCGATGAACCGCAGGCCCGACCAGGCCGTGAACCCCGGCATGCCGAGGACACCGAGGGCCGCAGTCGGAGAGACCCCGGCCGGGAGTCGACGTAGTTGACTCCCGTCGCTGACCGAGTGCGACTGCCAGCCGGTCTCGCCGGCAACGAGGTCACCCGGTACGAAGTCTGGCCGGTTGCTCTCGACGACCTCGCTCACCCCGCGACCGCTGATCACCGACCCGAGCGGCAAGGGTGCGGCGCCACCGCGCGGGACGTTGGAGTCCGGCGGCAGCATCGACAGCCGCACGTACGGGTCCAGGGACAGGTAGCGGGTGCGACAGAGCACCTCGCCCGGTCCGGGAGTGGGCCGCGCCGAACTGACCACCGCGAAGGTCTCGCGCGTCGGCGTTTCGGCGGCGTACGCCGCGAGCGTCACCTGCACGAGTTGCTCCGAGCCCATCGTCGTTCCCCCGTCTCGTTCGCAGATTGCGCACGCAGTACCGCAGAGTTGCACGGTCACTTGCGGATTCGAACAATGACAGTTACCGTAGCGCGAACGAGCCCCACCCTCAGGAGGACGGCGCTGTGCGTACCGAGGACATGATCCTGATCAGCATCGATGACCACGTCATCGAGCCGCCCGACATGTTCGAAGGACATGTACCGGAGAAGTGGCGCGACCGCGCCCCGAAGGTCCGTCGCACCGACGACGGTCTCGACGAGTGGGTCTTCGAGGGCATCACCACCGGCACACCCCTCGGGATGTGTGCGGTCGTCGGCCGGCCGCGGTCAGAGTGGGGATGGGACCCCGGCACCTTCGCCGAGATGCGCCCCGGCTGTTACGACATCCACCAGCGCGTCCGCGACATGGACGTCAACGGCGTCTTCGCGTCGATGTGCTTCCCCACGATGGCGGGCTGGAACGCGCGCACGTTCATGGAGGCGACCGACAAGGACCTCTCCCTCGTGATGCTCCGCGCGTACAACGACTGGCACATCGACGAGTGGTGCGGCACGTACCCGGGACGTTTCATCCCGCTCGCCATCGTGCCCATGTGGGATATGGATGCGCTCGTCGCCGAGATCCACCGTGTGGCCGCGAAGGGCGCGCGTGGCATCAGCTTCGTAGAGGCGCCGCACGTGTTCGGGCTTCCGAGCTTCCACAGCAGCCACTGGGACCCGATGTTCGAGGCGCTGTGCGACGAGGACATGGTGATGTGCTGTCACATCGGGGCCGGCGGCAACCTCGTGACGATGGCGCCTGACGCGCCGATCGACAACCAGGTCATCCTGCCGACCCAGCTCAGCGTGATGATGGCGCAAGACCTCCTGTTCGGCCCGGTGCTGCGCAAGTACCCCGCGTTGCGGGTCGCGCTGTCCGAGGGAGGCATCGGCTGGATCCCCTACTACCTCGATCGCGCCGACCGTCACTACACCAACCAGACGTGGATCGGCCAGGACTTCGGCGACAAGCTTCCGAGCCAGGTGTTCAAGGACCACGTGCTCGCGTGCTTCATCACCGACCCCGCGGGTCTCGAGTTGCGTCACCGCATCGGGATCGACCGCATCGCGTGGGAGTGCGACTACCCGCACACCGACTCCACCTGGCCCGACTCGGCCGAGATGCTGATGAAGGAGTTGCAGGGCGCCGGTGTCCCCGACGACGAGATCGACATGATCACGTTCGAGAACAGCGCGAAGTTCTTCCGCTGGGACGCGTTCGCCGACATCCCGCGTGAGCGCGCGAGCGTCGGGGCGCTGAAGGCGAGTGCGGCCGACGTCGATGTCACGATCCGCTCGCGCACCGAGTTCAAAGCCGAGTTCGAGGCGGCCCACGCCTCGTGACCGCAGCCGTGACCGATTCGACCACCGACGAGTCGCTTGACGAATTCCGGCAGCGAGTTCGTGACTGGTTGCCCGACAACATGCCGCTCGTCGGCGATGGCGCGGCGGCGATCGAGCGCTACACCGACTACGGGTCGGTCGTGAAGCGCCACCGCGAACTCCAACGCCGGCTGTGGGACGGCGGGCTCGCTGGCATTTGCTTCCCGCGCGAGTACGGCGGCCTCGGCTTGAGCACGCAACACCGGCTCGTTTTCAACGAAGAGACGCGCGACTACGAGATGCCGACGGCGTTCAACACGCCGACCTTCTCGATCATCGCGCCCACCCTGCTCGACTTCGGCACGCCCGAACAACTGTCGTGGATCATCCCCGCGATGCTGCGCGGGGACCACCTGTGGAGCCAGTTCCTCTCCGAACCGAGCGGCGGATCCGATGTCGCCGGCGCGTTGACGTCGGCGGTCCGCGACGGTGACGAGTGGGTGCTCAACGGCTCGAAGATCTGGACCACGTTCGCCGACCACGCGAACTGGGCGTTGTGCCTTGCCCGGACTGACTGGGATGCACCGAAGCACCGCGGCTTGTCCGTGTTCATCGTCGAGATCCACCAACCGTCGATCGAGATCCGGCGCATCCGTATGATCAACGGTTCCGACGAGTTCTGCGAGGAGTTCCTCACCGACGTGCGCGTCCCGCAGAGCGCGGTGCTCGGCGAGGTGAACCAGGGCTGGACCGTAGGTACCCGCTGGATGTTCCACGAGCGCAACGGCTCGGGCGGTGGATCACCCTTCACGGTCGGTTCGGGGAACGGTGGCCAGCGCGGTCCAACTCTCGAACTCGCGGAGCTCGCCCAGCAGACCGGCGCGATGCGCGATCCGGTCCTTCGGCGCGAGGTTGGCGAGGCGTGGATGCTCGGTCGCGTGCAGGAGCAGGTGATCGCGCGTGTGACCGATTCGATCCGCGCAGGTGTGCTCCCCGACACCGCGGCCGGGATCATGCGGCTCTACCGCGGCACCGCGGCCGTCCGCCTGTCCACGATCGCACGAGATCTGTGCGGTCCGGCCGCGGCGGTCTGGTCCGAGGACGATCCGCAAGCCGGTGTGCACGGCACCCAGTACCTGATGCGCCAGACCGCCTGTCTCGGTGGCGGGAGCACCGAGATGGCGCGCAATGTGCTGAGTGAGCGCCTCCTCGGCATGCCGCGTGAGGCATCCGGTGATCGTGACGTCGCCTTCCGTGACGTGCAACGCAGTTCGCGCGCAAGCGCACCCCCGAAGTGAGAGAGGAACCTCGACATGACTGAAGTGCTGACCACCGGGTTCGTGTCTGCCGACTCCCACGTCAACGAGCCGCGGGACCTCTGGCGCGACAACCTCCCGGCTCGACTGCGCGAACAGGCGATGCAGGGCATCGAGGCGCGCGACGACGGCGGCTGGGAAGTGGTGCTCGAGGGCGAACACATCGCCAAGGCCGGTCAGACCGAAGAGGAACGGCTCTCGGTGCTCGACCCGGAAACCCGCTTCAAGGTGATGCGGGAGGAAGGCATCGCGGCTGAGTGCATCTTCCCGACCATCGGGCTCTACGTGTGGATGCTCAAGGACGCCGAAGGCGGCAAGTACTCGTGCCGCATCTACAACGACTGGCTGCACGACACGATGCAGAAGCACTCACAGCGCTTCTGCTGCGCGGGGCTCATCCCGACGTGGACCGTCGAGGACGCGATCGCCGAGGTGCAGTACGTCAAGGACCTCGGGCTTCGCGCCGTGATGCTGCCTACCGTACCGGCGAACGACCTCACCAAGCAGGGCGCGGTGTCGTGGCCCAACTGGAACCACTCGAACTGGGAGCCGCTCTGGAGCGCGATCGAGGAGACCGGCCTTCCTATCGTGATGCACCAGGGGACCGGTCACGACATGGTCTGGTACCGGGGCCCCGGAGCCACGATCGCGAACGTGATCGCCACCCAGTCGATGGCGCCGCGTACGGCGACGCTGCTCGCGACGTCCGGTGTCCTCGAACGGCACCCGGATCTCCACTTCGTGTTCGTGGAGTACAACGCCGGGTGGCTCGGCTGGACCATGGAGACGATCGACTTCTACAACCAGGCGTTCGCGCGGTACGGCCCGGTGAAGACAGGCAAGCCGCGCCTCTACCCGGAGCTGCCCGAGCCCGCGAGCTTCTACATGAAGCGCCAGATTCACGCGACGTTCCAGGACGACGAGACCTGTCTCGTGAACCTGCCGCGCTCCGGCGCCGAGTCGCTGATGTGGGGGCACGACTACCCGCACGAGGAGGGCACGTACCCCAACTCGGCCTCGACGGTGTCGCGACTCTCGGAGCTGCTCGACCCCGAGACGCAGCGACTCGTCTTCCGAGGGAACGCCGAACGCATCTTCGGCTTCGACCCGGTCCTGCTCGACACGCCGGTCTGACAACCGAAGCTCACACCAGGGGGATCGATGAGCGGGGACCTGCGCTTCGACGCGGACCAATCAGCAGCGGCGCGGCCGACCACGATTCCCGCTCTCCTGGCGCGAGCGTTCTCGCTCGCGCCCGATCGCGAGGCGGTCGTGCTCGACGACCAGCGGCTCACCTACCGCGAACTCGACGAGCAATCGCGGCGGATGGCGTCCGGGCTACTCCGGCGGGGCATGGCCAAGGGCGCGCGTGTCGGACTGTGGCTCGGCAACGGCCCGGACTGGGTCGTTCACTGGGCGGCAGTCACGCGCGCCGGTGGCGTCGCCGTGCCGATGAGCACGTTCACGCGCGGCATCGAACTCCGCAAGATGGTCGCTCACGGCGACCTCTGGGGAATCGTCACCCACGAGTCCTTCCTCGGCCAGGACCGGGTCGCGCAACTCGAGGAGTCGTTCCCCGAGATCGCCGACGCCGACGGTGACCTCGCGATGGAGTCGGCGCCGTTCCTCCGATGGGTGCTGCTCCTCGAGCGCTCCGAGACGGCGCCTGACTGGAAAGCACCTGACTGGGCGCGCACACTCGAGTGGGCGACGGGGGTGGCGGACGATCCGCTCGTCGCCGCGGCCGAGCAGCAGATCGCGCCCACCGACACCTCGATGATGATCTTCACGTCGGGCACGACCTCCGATCCCAAGGGCGTGCTGCACACCCACGGCACGGTCGCCACCAAGGCGGCGTACCTCCACGACATCCTCGGCTTCCAGTCCGACGACCGGTCCTACACCGCTCTGCCGTTCTGCTGGGTCGGCGGCCTCAGCCTCAGCCTGTTCCCGGTGCTGTACGCGGGCGCAACGCAGATCTGCACCGATCGCTTCGAAGCCGGTGAAGTCCTCGCCTGCCTCGAGCGCGAGCGCGTGACGCGTGCGGGCTTCCTTCCCGACAAAGTCGTCGCGTTACGGGCGCACCCGACTTTCGCCACCACAGATCTCAGCGCGCTCACCATCACGAGCCGCGCACTCCTCCCCGAATCCGTGCGCGACTACGGCGTCACCATCGACGGCCTCACCATGGGATTGGGAATGTCGGAGACGTTCGGTCCCTACTGGTGGGGAGTGGCCGAAGGTCCGGACGGCACGAGCATCCTCTCGCCGACGCGACCGGTGCCCCCGCTCCGGGCGCTGCAGCCAGGTGTCGAACTGCGGGTGGTCGACGGCGAGGGCCGGCCCGTCGGCGACGACGAGCCGGGAGAGATCCAGGTCCGCGGTGCGTGCATCACTGAGGGGCTCAACAAGGTGGCGCGCTCCGACACGTTCACCGACGACGGCTATCTGCGCACGGGTGACCGCGGTCGGCTCGTCGACGGCGTCCCCACCTTCGAGGGCCGGATCAAGGAACTCATCAAGACGTCGGGCGCGAACGTCGCGCCGGCGGAAGTGGTGGCCGCGCTCGTCGAGATGGACGGCATCAGCGCCGCGCACGTCGTCGGTCTCGCCGACCCGGTGCGCGGCCAGATCGTCGCGGCGGCGCTCGTCGCGGCCGACGGCCGCATCCTCGACCTCGAGCAGGTGCGCGACGGCCTGACGGGCCAGATCTCGCCGTACAAGGTGCCGCGCCACTTCATACAGCTCGAAGCCGCCGAGATCCCGTGGAACTCCGACACGAACAAGCTCCGCCGCTGGGAACTCGCCCAGATCATCACCGAGCGAATCACCGAGACGTCATGACCCGCCCGGTCACGCGGCGCTGACGCGACGCGCGACCCCACGACACCAACGAGGCAACATGTCAGAGCCCGTCCTGCTCGTCGAACAAGCCGGCCGCGTCCGCAGGCTCACGTTCAACCGGCCGAAGAAGCTCAACGCGTTCGATGAAGCGCTCCGGTCCGCGTTCTTCGAAGCGGTCGACGACGCAATTGCCGACAACTCCACGCACGTCATCGTCCTCGCCGGCGCCGGGCGCGCCTTCTGCTCCGGCTTCGACATGAGTGCGGGCAGCGGCGACCGGTCGGGTGTCCGTGACGCGCCGGCCGACATGATCGCCAACAAGGCGACGGTCGACACGTGGCTGCGACTGTGGTCACTGCCGAAGCCGCTCATCGCGCAGGTGCACGGCTACTGCCTCGGCATGGCGAACGACATCCTCGCGTGCTGCGACCTCGTGTACTGCGGCCGCAGCGCGCGCTTGGGAATGCCGGAGGCCCGCGACATGGCGCTCCCGCCGACGCTCGGGTTCTGGCCTGCCAAGGTCGGCCTCAATCGCGCCAAGGAACTCCTCTGGACCGGGCGGTTGCTCGACGGCGAGGAAGCGGTGCGCCTCGGACTCGCGAACGAGGTGTACGACGACGAGGAGCTGACGGCCCGCGTCGACGAGATCGCCGCGCACATCTCCGAAGTGAAGCGTCCGCTGCTCGCGGTCACGAAGCAGGCCGCGAACTCGTGGTTCGAGACCATGGGCCTGCGTGACGCCGCGCTGCGAGGCGCCGAGTACCACGCGCTGTATCACCAGGCGAGTTCGTGGGGGGAGACCGCCGAATGATGGGAGTCGATCTCAGCGAGGACCAGCGGCTCTTCGTCGAGACGAGCGAACGGTTCCTGGCGGCGGAATGGCCATCGTCACGGGTCAGGGAGACGGCCTCGGACGCGGCGGCCTTCCCGAACGACCTGTGGCGCACCGGCGCGGAACTCGGGTGGACATCGTTGCTCGTCGACCCCGCCGACGGTGGCGGATCGTTGAGCGACAGCGGTGTGCGCGACCTCTCGCTTGTCGCCGAGTTGTTCGGGCGCCACGTGGCGCCGGGCCCGCTCGTGCCGACGCACGTCGTGGCGGCAGCGCTGAGCCGTTGGGGCAGTCCCGAGCTGCGCGCCGAGTGGCTCCCCGGGATCCTCGCCGGCGAGACGGTAGCGAGCTTCGTCGCCTCCCCCGATGTCGGCCGGAGCCCCTGCGGGGTGACCGCGCGGTCGTCTGCCAACGGCGTCGTCGTGCTCGACGGCACGGCGCGCGCAGTTGAGACAGCGGGCGCCGCGTCGTTCCACCTGGTCCACGCGGCCTCGCCCGACGGCGACGGCGACGTGTTGGTCGTGGTGCCGGCCGGTACCGACGGCGTGCAGGTCGCAGCCCAGGAATCCCTGGATCTCGCGCGGCGCTTCGGCACTGTCTCGTTCCACGGGTGCGAGGTCCCCTCGAGTTCGGCGTTGCTCCGGGGGACCGCCGCATCGGAGGCGGCCCTGTCTCTCTGCCAGACCGCGGCGGCACTGCAGTGTGTCGAGTCGACGGGCGCCGCGGCACGCGTCTTCGAGTTCACGCTGGAGTGGGCCTTCGACCGCTACTCCTTCGGGCGACCGCTGGCCTCCTACCAGGAGATCAAGCACCGCTTCGCCGACATGCGGACGAGCCTCGAGGCCTGCGCGGCCACGGCCGACGCCGCAATCGCCGCCGTCGGTCGAGACGATCTGTCGACCGCCGAACTCGTGAGTGTGGCGCAGGCCTATGTCAGCGACCAGACGTGCGAGATCGTCCAGGACTGCGTCCAGATCCACGGTGGGATCGGCGTCACCTACGAACACGACATCCACCTCTACCTGCGCCGGGTCACCACGAACTGGGCGCAACACGGCGCTCCCGTCACCCATCTCGAGTTCCTTGCGGAGCTCCTCGACGAACAGACGAGCGTTCAAGCGCGTCACTGACACCCAAGAGGAGAAGGCAGCAGGTATGGAACGCTTCATCGGCAAGACCGCGATCGTCACCGGCGCGGGCAACGGCATCGGCGAGGGGTACGCGAAGGCGTTCGCCGCCGAAGGCGCGACGGTCGTCGTCGCCGATCTCGACGAGACGAACGGCGAGCGTGTCGCGGGCGAGATCAACGCGTCTGGCGGAAAGGCCCTGGCGGTGGTCTGCGATGTCACCGACGAGAAGTCGACCCTCGCGCTCGCCGAGCGGGCAGCGTCCGAGTTCGGCGGCGTCGATGTCGTCATCAACAATGCCGGCCTTTACCGCGGCATGGAGCACCACACGCTGCAGGACATCCCTGTCTCCTACTTCCAGAAGTTCTTCGACGTCTCGCTCACCGGCGCGCTGCTCGTGACGCGCGCCTGCGTGCCCTCGATGACAGAACGCGGGGGAGGATCGATCGTCAACCAGTCGTCGACCGGTGCCTACATGGGCGCGGGTGCCTACGGCATCGCCAAGCTCGCGCAGCACGGGCTCACCCACTCGCTGGCGCGTGAACTCGGCCCGTTGAACATCCGCGTGAACGCGATCGCGCCCGGACCGACCGACACCGCTGCGACACGTGAGCTTCCCGGCGACATCGTCTCGCAGATCCTGGCAACGCTCCCACTGTCGCGGATGGGCATGCCGCAGGACATGGCCGACGCTGCGTTGTTCCTCTCGTCGCCCGAGGCGTCGTGGATCACCGGCGTGATCCTGCGGGTCGACGGAGGACAGTTCATGCTCGCATGACGGTGGCGAACGGCTTCGCCATCGCCGCGTCGCCGGCGACGATCCCGGACCTCATCGCGACGCGCGGTGAGGTCTTCGGCGACCGCCCCGTGATCGTCCATGACGACGTGAGCTGGACCTTCGCCGAACTCGACTCGGCGGCACTGGTCGTGGCGCGAGCGCTCGTGGCCCGCGGCTGCGGGAAGGGCACGCGAGTGGGGATCTTGCTCCCGAACGGGTCCTCATGGGTCGCGGCGTTCCTCGGGATCACGCGCATCGGCGCGGTCGCGGTACCGATCAGCACCCTCAGCACGCCCAGAGAGCTGGGGTGGATCGTCCGTCACGCCGACCTCCACACGTTGATCATGTGCGAGGCGTACCGCAACCAGGACTACGTCGCCGCGCTCGAACAGGTGGCACCGTCGCTCCGGACCGGTGTCGCGGCTCCCTTGTCCATGGTCGAGCTCCCGTACCTTCGGCACGTCCTGGTGGTCGGCGACAACCCGTCGCCCGCGTCCTGGTGCGAGGCACTCGACCTCGTGGGTCCGTCCAACCCTGCGTCGCGCGACGGCGTCGCCGACGAGTTCATCGCCGCGATCGAAGCCGAGGTGACACCGGCGGACCTCGCGCTGGTCATCTACACGTCGGGTTCGATGGACGTCCCCAAGGGAGTGGTGCACACACAGGGCACCATCGTCCGCAAGTCAGGGCTGATCGCTCGCCAGACCGACCGACGTCGGGGCGACCGCTTCTACACCAACATGCCCTTCTTCTGGGTCGGAGGGCTGATGATCGGCGTCCTCGCGTCGCTCTACGAGGGTTCGTCGCTCCACTGCACGGTCACGAGCGATCCGGCGCAGCTGCTCGCACTGCTCGAGGACGAGCAGATCACGACGACGACCATCTTCTCGCCCGGTCTCCCCGCCCTGCTGGCCCATCCCGATTTCGACGGGGAAGCGTTGGCGGGAGTCCGGGAGTTCGGGAAGCTCGGCGGAGGCGGCGCCCTCGGGATGACGGAGACCTTCGGGATGCACAGCCTGTATCCCCCGGGGGTCGAGGCCGCCGAGGGTGGGATGGGACTCGGCGCGCCCGGTGTGGAGCGACAGATCCACGATCCGGTGACCGGTCAAGTGCTCGCGCCCGGGGAGTTGGGCGAACTGGTGGTGCGGGGCGAGTTCGTCATGGACGGCTACTACAAGCGGGAACGGCATCAGGTCTTCTCGCCTGACGGCTGGTTCCGGACGGGCGATCTCTGCAGCATCTCGGAGACCGGGGAGGTCTTCTGGAGCGGACGGCTTGACGGGATGATCAAGACCTCGGGTGCGAACGTGTCGCCGCTGGAGGTCGAGTCGGTGATCCTGACCTGGCCGGGGATCGGTGCCGCGGCCGTGGTCGGTGTGCCGGACGCCAAGCGGGGCGCGAAGGTCGTCGCTGCGGTCGAGACGGTCGAGGGATCGACGATCGATGTCGGCGAACTCGAGGCTTTCTTGCGCCGCGAGCTCGCCGGCTACAAGGTCCCGCTGCACATCGAGGTCTTGGCGCCGGGCTGCCTCCCCCGGGGGGCTACCGGGAAAGTCCAGGCAGGCAAGGTCAGGGAACTGCTGGACACGCCGGTTCGCGGGATCCAGCCCGACGGCCGGTAGCCTTCTGACGCGAGCGTCACTACCACCTGGGAGTAAGTCGTGAGTGCAGCGCCGAGCCGCAAGAAGTCACCGAAGGCCGCGTCGGAGCCTGTGAGGGTGGACGCCGCCGGCGCCGGTTGGCAGACCCGGGTCGTGAACCGCTCGCTCGACCGCGCAGTGAAGCGTTCGGTGGAGCGTGGCCAGTCCTTCATCGACGCGGCCACGCGCCTGATGGAGGAGACCGGCAGCGACTCGTTCACGGTGCAGCAGGTCGCCGACGAAGCAGGCGTGTCGCTGCGCACGCTGTACCAGCACTTCACGAGCAAGGACGACCTCCTGCTCGCGGTGTGGGAAGAGCAAGCGGCCCGGCACGTTGACTACGTGCGCAGTGAGGTCGAGAAGTACGACGACCCACTCGAGCGGCTCGCGGCGCTCATCCTGTCGGGCTCACGCGGGAGCGACACCCCGGTGAGCCGGCGTACCGTCGCTCTGGCCCAGTACCGGATGCGGCTCGTCGTGACACACCCCGAGGATGTCGTGGTCGTCCAGGCGCCGTTCGTCGCACTTGCGCAAGAGGTGATCGATGCGGCGGCGAAGGCCGGCAGCATCAACATCCGCAGCGTCGACCATGCGACCTACATCATCTCCACGCTGAAGAGCGCCTACCTGCACTCCCACGTGCTGGGCAACGAGCTCGGCGTCGAGATGCCCACCGTCGTCGAGCTGGCGGAGTTCTGCCTTGCGGGGCTGGGCGCCGAACTGCCCAAGCGCTTCCTCCTCGAGTCCTCGTCCCGAGCGAGCGCATAGCTGACCGCCCGCTGCGGCGGGCCTGGTCACCATTCTTCGATTCTTCGGCGCAACGTCCCTTTGCCTCGTCGCGCGCAATTCGTCGCGCCCCAGTTGGAAAGTGACGGTGTCCTTGACGGTAGAGCGAGTGTGCGCGATATTTGCACATCTGCTTACCGCTACCGCGTCTGATGGCTACATCATCGGGCCAGGGACGGTTGCAGACCAGGGGGGAAATGCCAAGACGGACCGCCGGCAACGGTGCCGTCCTTCTGGTGTCTCCGCGAAGCAACGACCGCATCTCTTCATCTCAGGGGGAACGAGACACCATGCACCGCAGCTCCAGGAAACATCGCCGAGGATTCGCGGCTCTCGCCGCGGTACTGGCCATGAGCGTGAGCGCCCTCGTGGCGCCGGGCGTCGCTTCGGCCGGTACGCCGTCCGTCCGTGGGTTCGACGGCTCCACGATCACGGTCGGGAGTATGGGGATCGCGTCCCAGTTCGGGAAGGTGCCGATTGGCGTTCAGGCCCGCATCAAGCAGTTCAACGAGAACAATGAGATCAAGGGCATCCAGCTGAAGTACACCGGTCTCGCCGACGACAAGCAGGACCCGGCGGTCGCGCTGTCGGAAGCTCGCCGGATCGTCACGCAGGACCAGGTGTTCGCCCTTGTCGGTGACGTCTCGGCCAACAACCCGAAGGAGTACTTCGCGCAGCAGCACGTGCCCTACTTCGGTGCCGGCTACGACGACTCCTACTGCAGCCACAACGCCAGCAAGACCGTCTGGGGCTTCGGCACCGGTGGCTGCGCAGTGCCGAGCGACCCGGCGTGGGTGCCCGACCTCGGCGCGAACTCGTACGCGTACGTGAGCAAGAAGACGGGCAAGAAGACCCCGACGATCGCGCTGCTCTCGAACGACACGAACTCCGGCAAGACCGCCGTGAAGTTCCGTTCCCTCGAGTTCGAGGGTGCGGGCTTCAAGGTCGTGGGCACGAACAACGACATGCCGGCGGCCGCGGTCGCCGACTACACGCCGTATGCGCAGGCCATGCTCACCGCCGACGGCGGGAAGGCACCCGACGCGATCCTCTGCGTGCTGGTGGTCGACTGCATCGGTACGTACAACCTGGTGAAGGCCAGCGGATACACCGGCAGCTTCATCCACTACCTGTACTCGGACCTGGTCGCGAAGCCGATGGAAGGCAGCCTGTCGCCCACCGGCACGGTGCCCTACAACCAGACCACCCCAGGCATGACGAAGCTCGCGGCCGCCCTCAACGCCCAGGAACCTGGTGCCGGTGACAAGATCGACGGGGCGATGATCACCGGGTACGCGTCCACCGACATGTTCATCCAGGCGCTCAAGACCGTCGCCAAGAAGGGCAAGAGCGCGATCACGCCGGAGAACGTCCAGAAGGCGGCCGCGGTACAGACCTGGCAGCTGCAAGGCGTCATGGGCCCGACGATCTACCCGCAGTCGACCGTCGGCTCGTACAAGGCCTGCGGTGCGCTCGTCCAGAGCGACGGCACCAGTTTCAACCAGGTGATCCCGTTCAGCTGCAGCACGAAGCGGTTCATCGTCAAGTAGTCCCCCTGACCCGTCCACCGGCGGTGGGGCCCAGCCCCACCGCCGGGATGGATCGGATCGGTCATCCGGTGTGCGCTCGTCGACAGTCGGGCCGACACCTGTCTCTCGAAGTAGGTGATCCATCCATGGAGCAACCGGGCGAAGCTCGCCTGCTCATCGACGGCGCGCTCACCGAGGCTGCCTCGGGGGCGCGCTTCGACAACGTCAATCCGGCGACGCAAGAGGTGCTGGGCGGCACGGCTGACGCCGCGGCGGAGGACATGGCCGAGGCGATCGGTGCGGCGCGCCGGGCGTTCGACGAAACGTCCTGGAGCACCGATCGGGCCCTTCGCCGCCGTTGTCTGGAACAACTCCAGACCGCGCTCGAGAGCGAGCGGGAGGAAATGCGCGCGGAGCTGATCGCAGAGGTCGGCTGCCCCGTCATGATCACCTACGGCGCTCAGCTCGATGCGCCGCTCGAGGACGGACTGCGCTGGCCGATCCGGGCGATGGACACCTTCGAGTGGGAGCGAGAACTTCCCGAGGGCCACGCGTTCGGCACACACTCGAAGCGTCGCGTGGTCAAGGAGCCGGCCGGCGTCGTCGGCGCGATCATCCCCTGGAACTTTCCGTTCGAGGTGACGCTGCAGAAGGTGGCGCAGGCGCTCGCGACCGGGAACACGCTGATCGTCAAGCCGGCGCCCGACACGCCATGGAACGCGACGCGCCTCGGTCGGCTGATCGCGGAGAAGACAGACATCCCGCCTGGCGTGGTCAACGTTGTGGCCTCCTCCGACCATCTCCTCGGCGAGCAGCTCGTCACCGATCCGAGGGTGGACCTCATCTCGTTCACCGGCTCAACGGCCACCGGGCGTCGCATCATCGAGAAGGGCGCGTCCACCATGAAGCGCCTCTTCCTCGAGCTCGGTGGCAAGTCCGCCGACATCATCCTCGACGACGTCGACTTCGCAAGCCGGCTCCCGTACGGCGCGGCGATGTGCACCCACGCGGGTCAGGGCTGTGCCATCCCAACCCGCATGCTGTTGCCCCGGTCGCGGTACGAGGAGGGCATCGAAATCCTGGCCGGCGCGTTCGGCGCGGTTCCCTACGGTGACCCCCTGGACCCCGCCAACCTGATGGGCCCGCTCATCAGCGAGAGGCAACGCTCGCGGGTGCTCGGCTACATCGAGACCGGCACGAGCGAAGGAGCACGACTCGTGGTCGGCGGCGGCCGTCCATCGCACCTCGACAAGGGCTGGTTCGTCGAGCCGACACTCTTCGCCGACGTCGACAACGGGATGACCATCGCGCGCGAGGAGATCTTCGGGCCCGTTCTCGTCGTGATCCCGTTCGACGACGACGAGGACGCGATCCGGATCGCCAACGACAACCCGTACGGCCTGGCGGCGAACGTCACCTCCGCTTCGGAGGAACGCGCGCTCGCGATTGCGAGCCGCCTAAGTGCCGGTCAGGTCGGTGTCAACGGTGGCGTCGCCTACGGCGCGGATGCGCCCTTCGGCGGCTACAAGGCGAGTGGCCTCGGCCGTCAGAACGGCATCGAAGGATTCCTGCAGTACACGGAGACGAAGGTCGTCGCGACCGGCATCGTCTCGTCGTGAGCGCGCGAGCGATCACGTGTCAGATCAGCGACAAGGAAGGGTCATAGCCGTGGATCTCAACGACATGGTGTTGTTCAGCGTCGACGATCACGTCATCGAGCCGCCGGACCTCTTCGAGGGGCGAGAGCCCGCGAAGTACGCCGGCCGCTTCCCCAAGCTCACTGAAGGTGACGACGGGATCGCCCGGTGGATCTGGGAAGGTGACGCCGGCGGCAACGCGAGCCTGAACGCGGTCGTCACCTGGCCGAAGTCGCAGTGGAACCTCGACCCGGCCACGCTCGCGGAGATGCGACCCGGCTGCTACGACATCGCCGAGCGCGTCGACGACATGAATGTCAACGGCGTCGCCGTGTCGATGTGCTTCCCGACGTTCGCTCGCTTCGGTGGTGGCTTCTTCAGCGAGTGCGACGACAAGGACCTGGCGCTGGCGGTGGTGCAGGCCTACAACGACTGGCACATCGAGTCGTGGTGCGGTGCGTTCCCCGGCCGCTTCCTGCCTCTCGCCATCCCCGTCGCCTGGGACCCGGAGCTGTCGGCGAAGGAGGTGCGCCGCGTCGCCAAGATGGGCGCCAAGTCCGTGTGCTTCACGGAGAACCCGACCAAGTTCTACCAACTCCCCAGCATCTACAGCGGCCACTGGGACCCGTTCTTCGAGGCCTGCGTCGACGAGGGGCTCGTGATCTCGATCCACATCGGTTCCTCGGGCATCCTCCCGACGACGTCGCCGGACGCGCCGATCGACATCCCAGTGACGCTCGCGACCATGCTCGGCATGGAACAGGTCATGGACTACCTGTACTCCGACACGTTCGTGAAGTTCCCCGACCTGAAGATCGCGATGTCGGAGGCGGGCGCGGGCTGGATTCCGTACGTGCTCGACCGCCTCGACCGCCACGCGGTGAACCAGCGGTGGACGGGTCAGCGGTTCAGCGAGGACCTGCTGCCGAGCCAGGTGTTCCGGGAGCACTTCTTGTGCTGCATGGTCAGCGATGCGGCCGGCCTCGCGTTGCGCGACCGGATCGGTATCGACATTCTCGCGGTGGAGACCGACTACCCCCACAGCGACTCGCAGTGGCCGCACGCTCCCGAGGTCTTCATGAGGGACTTCGAGGAGGCGGGTGTCACCGACGAGGAGATCGAACTCCTCACCTGGAAGAACGCGGCGAGGTTCTACGACTTCGACCCGTTCGCCGTGCAGCCGCGTGAGGAACTCACTGTCGGGGCGTTGCGTGCGCAGGCGACGCACATCGACACGAGCACCACGACGAAAGAGGAGTACCGCGCTCGTTACGCGGCGCGCGCCGCTGCGAGCGCATGACCGTGGTGGGTCACGGACGAGCTGAGTTTGCTGCGCCACTGTTCGAAGGTGACCTCCCGGTCGCGGAAGCGATCGTGGCGGCGCTCGCCGATTCGGGTGTCGAATACGTGTTGGGGATTCCTGGCGGGTTGACCGGTCCGATCTGGCAGGCGCTCCACGACCATCCGACGATCACTCCACTTCTCGTGCGGGAGGAGTCGCTCGGGTCATACATGGCCGAGGCCTACGGTCGCCTCACCGGGCGTCCGCTGGTGGTCATGGGCCAGGGCGAGTGGATCGTCGGCAACGCGGGCCAGGGGTACATCGAGTCGCTGCTCGGCTCGTCGCCGATGCTGATCCTCACCGAGATGACCGACGGTGGTGCGCTCTCGCACCACGGCGTGTACCAGGGCGGTTCGGGGAACTTCGGAGCATGGGACACGAAGAAGGCCCTTGAAGGCGTGACCAAGCGTGTCATGGTGAGCCGGTACCCCGGGCAAGCGGTCCAGCAGGTGCAGTTGGCGGTGAAGCACGCGTCGACGGGCGATCCGGGTCCGGTCGCCGTCGTGTTCGACAGCAGTGCGCTGACCGGCACCGTGAGCGCCTTGGGAACACCGAGGCTCTACGGCAGCCGCGGCTACCTCGTCGGCCGGCGCCCGGGTGCCGACCCCGACGACGTCAGCGGCGTGCTCGACGCACTGCGGTCGGCGGAACTGCCGGTGATCATCGCGGGCAACGGTGTGCGGGTCAGCGGCGCGTGCGCGGCATTGGCCGAAGTGGCGCAGGCGCTGGACATTCCGGTGGTGACCACCGCGCACGGCAAGGGTGTGGTCGACGAACGCGCGCAGTTCGCAGCGGGGGTCATCGGGTCGTTCGGTTGGCCTTCGGCGAACGACCTCGTCGCGACGGCCGACACGGTGCTCGCGATCGGGACCAAGCTGGGGCCGGTCGACACGATCAACGAGAGCTCGTCGCTACTCGACCCGACGCGCCAGGTGCTCGTGCAAGTCGACGTCGATCCGCTCACGACCGGGTGGACGATGCCGGTCGCTAGCGGCGTTGTGGCCGACGCACAACGGTTCCTCGAGCAACTCATCGAAACGAACGCCGGTGAACAGGTCGAGCGCCCGGCCAGTGCGCAGGAGCGTGTCTCGGCCGTGCGACGGGCCGACGCCGATCCTGCCTTCTCTGATGACTCGGTACCGTTCACTCCGCAACGCGTTGTCGCGATGCTCGGTGACAACATCCCCGACGACGCCATTGTCACCGCGGACGCCGGCGAGAACCGGTTGTTCATGATGCGCTGGTTCCACAGCCGGCGTCCCGGCGGATACCTCCAACCCGCGGCGGGGGGTGGCATGGGCCATGCCGTGCCGGCTGCACTCGGAGCGAAGCTCGCGTATCCGGACGCCCCAGTGGTCGCGGTCTGCGGCGACGGCGGCTTTGCGATGTCGCTGCATGGCCTCATGACTGCAGTGGAGCAGCACCTGCCGATCACCGTAGTCGTGCTCAACAATGGCGCGCTGGGCTGGGTCCTGCACGGGATGGGGGAGGACGCAGTCGCTGCCGAGTTCGCGAGTTTCGACCACGCGGCCATCGCGCGAGCCATCGGGTGTGATGCCGTTCGGCCGACCTCGATCGACGACCTGGAACAGGCGTTCGCGAAGCTGGAGGTGGTCGACCGGCCTCTCGTCATCGACGTGCCCGTGCGCCTCGCAACCTCGTTCCGTGACGTGCTCGACCCGCTCGACCGACGAAGGGCCTCGTCCGGTGGCTACTGACCGATGCGCCGGGTCGATCGCGCCTCCCGGTACCGAGGTGATCGTGCACCTACTTGTCGCGCGCGCAGCAGGTGGACGTTTCTCGCAGCGTGAACAGACCGCAATGGTCCCGGCCCATTCCGGGTGAACAGGAGCAGCTCATGAAGGCAGATGCGTACCGCTTCGATGGCAAGCGTGCCCTCGTCGTCGGTGGGGCCACCGGCATGGGTGCCGCAGCCGCCGAGTTGGTGCAGGACCTCGGCGCCGAGGTGATCGTGATGGACTTCGCGCCGGTCACCTTGGCTGGAGCGAAGGCGATCAACCTGGACCTGCGTGACAAGGACGCCATCGACGCCGCGCTCGACGAGTGCGGAGGGCCGATCGACGCGCTGTTCTCCTGTGCGGGTGCGGCCGACGGCACGCCCGGCATCGAGAAGATCAACTTCATCGGGCACCGTCACCTGATCGAGACCGCGATCGCGAAGGGGTACCTCCGTCGCGGGAGCGCGATCGGCATGATCTCGTCCACGGGTGGCCTCGCGTGGCGCACAAACATGGACCTGGTGAAGGAGTACCTCGCGACTCCCGACTTCGACTCTGCGGTCGCATGGATCGAGGCGCACCCCGGTCGCGCCGACTACATGTTCTCCAAGATGGCCATCAACACCTACGTGGCGATGAAGGCCTTCGAGTTCATGAAACTCGGCATCCGCATCAACGCGATCCTGCCCGGGCCCACTGACACGCCGCTCGCCCGAGCGAACGAAGAGGTGTGGCTGGGCTTCGGCGCCGACTACCGCGCCGACGCCGGCATCGAGGCGTCGCGTCCCGACCAACAGGCCGGCCCGCTCGTGTTCCTCTGCAGCGACGCTGCGAGCTATGTCAGCGGCGAGGTCATGATCGTCGACGCCGGCTGGACTCAGGCAGGCCGCACCAACGTGTACGAGACGGCGACCATGGGCGTGAACTTCTTGGAGGACATGAAGATCGAGGGCTGAACCCCGCGTTGCGTCCGGGTGTGGGTTCGGCAATCGTGAGTCTCGACGCGCCCGGCATCGGTGGCGAAGATCGCCGGTGGTGAGTCCTTGACCACCGCTTCATGCCTTTGTTCCGGCCGGTTCGTGGGCGGGACCTTGGCTCGTGTGGGGAATCGTGTGGAAGCTCTCGGATCTGCGTGTGGAGCCCCACTCGACAGCGAGGGCGGCGGGCTCCACAACCGTTGCGGGGCAAGGGCGCGGACAAGGCGCTAAGGCCTCCAACTCAGCACAGGTTGGATCGGCGACCGTGCCAACAAACACGAGGGATGCCTCCAGAGGCGCGAGGTCAGCCCGCTAGCTCCAAGGTCGCAGCTAACGCGGATATCGACCCCCCGCCACCATCGCAGCACGAAGGCCCGGAACTCAGGTTCCGGGCCTTCGTCGTTCCGCAGGGAGGGCGCGCGTGCGCGAAGCGGCGGAGTCGGTCGCGGTCAGCCTCGGAACAGCGGATTGCGCGCGTTCTCGCTGATCACGGTCATGCGACAGAATCGCCACCCCTCCGGCTCCCGTCGGAACCCGAAGATGTAGCCGCCCTGGTGCTCGCCCCTGCGCAGCTCGGGTCCGTCGCCCGACGTGGCGACGATGCTGTACACCGCGGCGGCGGTCGCCTCGTCACGATCGTCGCTGATGCGGATCACCGGCGGATGGATCATGTGGCGGATCTCGTAGCGGTTGATCAAGGTGGCGGCCGGCGGCGAGTTGTCGTCGGTTCCGGCTCGCGGAAGTTGGGGTTCCTCGTAGAGCTTGCGCAGCGTGTCCTTGCCGCGGGCGACCTCCTGGAGGGTGCCCGCGAGGATGCGCTCGAAGTCGTCGGTGTAGAGATCGAGGAGCTCGTCCCACCGGCGCGCGTCGCAGAGCCATCCGTAGGCGAGTACGAGGTCGTGGATCGCACGGCGGTCCTCGGCGAGCTGGACCCGTTCCTCCAACGTGGTCCCCGGCCGTTCCGGTGCGTTGACCACGTCGAGGAGAAGCGCGATCTCGTCGTCGGTCATGGGTCCCCCTTGGTCCTCGGGTCCGTGACGCGCGCCATCGGCACGACGCCGGGACGCGTGGCGTGGTCGGTGTGGGAAGATGCCTAGCGCGTCTCGGGCGCTCGGGGGAAGGGGAGCGGTGACCACGGTTGGCGACGGCGACGCGGAGCCGAGGCGGGCGCAGGTCGCTCTCGTCACCGGCGCCGCCGATGGCATCGGTGCCGCAACGGCGCGTGCGTTCGCGGCCGCGGGGTACCGGCTGACCCTGGTCGACGTGTCGGCCGATGCTGTGGCGGCGACGGCGGCGAGCGTCGACGTCGACGTGGAGGTCGTCGTTGCCGACGTGACCGACGAGGCCGCGACGCACCGAGCGGTGGCGGCCGCAGTGGAGCGGTTCGGTCAACTCGACGTGCTTGCGAACGTGGTCGGCGGGAGCCGCCCGGGAAAGACCGTGATGGAGCTGACGCTCGACGAGTGGAACTCGCTGCTCGCGCTGAACCTCACCTCCACCTTCTTGATGTGCAAGGCAGCGCTGCCCTTCCTGGTGGACCGATCCGGCGTGATCGTGAACGTCTCGTCCGGCGCGGGGCTGCGAGGAATGAAGGCCAACCCGGGGTACGTCGCGGCCAAGGCCGGTGTCGCCGCGTTCACGCGAGCGTTGGCCATCGATCACGGTGGGTCCGGGGTGCGGGTCAACGCGGTTGCGCCCGGACCCGTCCGCACGCCGCTGATGCGACGGAACCGGACGCCCGACGAGATCGTCGAGATGGGCGGCCTGTCGTTGAGCGGGCGCATCGGTGAACCCGAGGAGATCGCGTCGGTGATCGTGTGGCTCGCCGGCGACGGGGCGTCATACCTGAACGGGCAGACGCTCGAGGTCGACGGCGGTGTGGCGACCGCGGTCTGATGGGGATCGCCGGCGCCGGAGAACGTCAGCGGGCGTGGCAGTGCTTGGCCTTGCGGCCGCTGCCACACGGACAGGGCTCGTTGCGCGGAGCGCTGCGCAGCATGGTCATGACCTCGTCGGCGAAACCGCCGGCACGGAGGCGTGAGGCCATGAGACGCAGCACACCGTCGACGTGCAGGAAGAACGCCCGGTACCCCGCGCACAGGTAGTTGAGGCCGGGTTCGCCGTCGGGTGTGAGGGTGAAGCGGTTCTTCGGGCACTCGCCGTTGCACGCGAAGCGCACGGGGCACTCGGTGCAGTAGCGGGGGAGGGTGTCGCGCTTCGCGTCGCCGAACGCACGCTGTTGCGGTGACGCGACCAACTCGACCATCTGGGTGTGCATGATGTTGCCGAGCAGGTACGGCGGGTCGACGAAGTGGTCGCACGAGTAGAGATCGCCGTTGTGCTCCAGCGCAAGGGCGTTGCCGCAGGTCTCGGCGAAGATGCACATCGACGCCGGCGCGCCGACCCACGACGCAAGCGCCGCGTCGAACATCTGCACGTAGACCTTGCCGACGTCGTGGCGCACCCACTCCTCGAACACCGCGATCAGGAACTCGCCCCACTTCACCGGATCGACCGAGCGCTCGGTGACGCCGTCGCCCTCGCGCTCGACGATCGGGATGAGCTGGACGTGCTGCACGCCGAGCTCGTCGCGGAAGAACCGGTAGACCTCGAGCGCGTGGTCCTGGTTGGCGGCGTTCACGGTGCAGAGCACGTTGACGTCGACGCTGTGCTGCTGCAGCAGGCGCAGACCGTCGAGCACCTTGTCGAAGGTCGGCGCGCCGCGCTTGTCCACGCGGTAGGTGTCGTGCATCTCACGCGGACCGTCGATGCTCACGCCGACGAGGAACCGTTGCTCGCGCAGGAGTTCGGCCCATTCGTCGGTCAGCAGCGTGGCGTTGGTCTGGATGGTGTGGTGCAGCACCTGCCCAGGACGCCGGTGCTGCTCGGCGATCGCGAGCGCGCGGCGAAAGAAGTCGACGCCCATCAGGGTGGGCTCGCCTCCCTGCCACGCGATGGTCACCTCCGGGTCGGTGTGCGCGGCGAGCAGCTGGCCGATGTACGCCTCGAGCACGTCGTCCGTCATGCGGAAGCGGTCGCCCGGATAGAGCGCTTCCTTCTCGAGGAAGAAGCAGTACGTGCAATCGAGATTGCAGATCGGACCGCTCGGTTTGGCCAGGACGTGGAACGACGACGGCGCCGTGGTGGGTCGAGCGTTCTGGGTCATCTTGCTTCCGTTTCAGCGGGTCCGGGCGCGCTCCGGCCTGTGTCCGTTTCTTCGTTCGCCGCACGATCACCCGGTGGGGAGGATGCGTCGGTGTGCGGCGCTGCGTAGCGTCGGACGCGTCCGTGCAGTTTCGCGCGCATGAAGAGAGCGGCACCATGGCGAAGAAGCAGTTCCAGGGGAAGGTCAGCCTCGACATCCGTGACTCGACCCCCGACTGGGAGCCGTACCTCGCACCGAAGGCCAAGGCCGGCGCGCCGAACGTGCTCCTCATCGCGTGGGACGACCTCGGGTTCGCGACGATGGACATCTACGGCGGCCCGGTCGAGTGCCCCACGATGCGCAAGATCGCCGAGCGCGGGGTGGTGTTCTCGAACTTCCACACCACGGCCCTCTGCTCGCCCACGCGCGCGTCGCTCCTCACCGGCCGCAACGCGACGACGAACGGCATGGCGACCATCGCCGAGTTCTCCTCGGGGTTCCCCGGCATCTCCACCCGCATCCCGTTCGAGTCGGGCTTCGTCTCCGAGGTGCTCGCAGAGGAGGGCTACAACACCTACTGCGTGGGCAAGTGGCACCTCACGCCGGGCGAGGAGTGCAACCTCGCGGCGTACAAGGGCCGCTGGCCGCTGGGCCGCGGCTTCGAGCGCTTCTACGGCTACCTCGGTGGCGAGGCGAACTCCTGGTATCCCGACCTCGTCCACGACAACCACCAGATCGAGGCGCCGGCCACACCCGAGGAGGGCTACCACCTCGCCGACGACCTCGCCGAGAAGGCGATCAGCTTCATCCAGGACGCGAAGGTCATCGACCCCGACAAGCCGTTCTTCATGTACTACGCCCCGTGTGCGGGCCACGCGCCGCACCTGGTGCCGAAGGAGTGGGCCGACAAGTACCGCGGGAAGTTCGACCAGGGCTACGAGGCGATCCGCGACGGCATCCTCGCCCGGCAGAAGGAGCTCGGCCTCCTGCCCGAGGACACCGAGCTGTCGCCGATCAACCCGCACGGTGAGCCGAACCGCACCAGTGCCGACGGCAAGCCCTGGCCCTTGCTCGACACCGTGCGCCCGTGGGACTCCACCACCGACGACGAGAAGAAGCTCTTCGCCCGCATGGCCGAGGTGTTCGCCGGCTACATCTCGTACTACGACGATCGCATCGGACGCATCATCGACTACCTAGAGGAATCGGGGCAGCTCGACAACACGCTCATCATCGTCGTCTCCGACAACGGTGCGAGCGGTGAGGGCGGGCCGAACGGCACGTTCAACGAGTGGGAGTTCTTCAACGGCATCCCCTCGACGACGGAGCGCACGCTGCCCCACATCGACGAGCTCGGCTCACCCGCGTCGAACAACCACTACAACACCGGCTGGGCGTGGGCACTCGACACGCCGTTCCCCTACTGGAAGCGCTGGGCCGGCTACGAGGGTGGTTGCGCCGACATGATGCTGGTGTCGTGGCCGGCGCAGATCGCGGCGTCGAAGGAGATCCGCCACCAGTACTGCCACGCGGTCGACGTCGTGCCGACGGTCTACGAGCTCCTCGGCATCGAGCCGCCCGCGGTGATCAAGGGCTACGAGCAGTTCCCCATCGAGGGGGAGAGCTTCGCCGCCGCGCTCACCGACCCCACCGTGCCGGGGAAGCGCACGCAGTTCTACGCGATGCTCGGCCAGCGCGCGCTCTACCACGAGGGCTGGCTGCTCACCGCGTTGCACCCGCCGCTCGCGGGCTGGGGCAACTACGAGAAGGACGAGTGGGAGCTCTACCACCTCGACACCGACCGGGCGCAGGCGAAGAACCTCGCGGCCGACGAGCCCGACCGGGTCGAGATGCTGAAGGGCCTGTGGTTCTACTACGCGGGCATCTACAACGGTCTCCCGCTCGACGACCGCTCCGCCATCGAGCAGGTGCTCGCGGAGCGGCCGCGCGCCGCGACGCCGCGTGACCGCTACGAGTTCTATCCCGGAGCCTCCGACGTGCCGGAGTCCGCGGGTCCACTGATCGCGGGGCGTTCGTACACGTTGTCGGCCGGCATCGACGTCACGTCGGCCGACGTCGAGGGCGTGATCTGGGCCGGTGGCGGTGTCGCGGGTGGGCACTCGCTCTACGTGAAGGACCGGAAGCTGCGCTACACGTTCAACTGGGTGGGCAGCGTGTTCCAGGACGTCGTCGCGACGAGCGACCTCACGCCCGGGGAGCACGTGGTCGTCGCGGAGTTCGTGGCCGAGGGGCCCAACCCCGATCCCGCGCAACCGGGAGCGAAGGGCACGCTCACGCTCTACGTCGACGACCAGCAGGTCGGGGAGGGGCCGATCGTCACCCAGCCCGGCTACTTCTGCATCACGGGTGACGGCATCTCGGTGGGCAAGGACAGCGCGTCCGCGGTGACGCCCGAGTACGTCGCGCCGTTCCCCTTCACCGGCGGCACGATCGGCAAGGTCGTGATGGACCTCAGCGGCGACCACTACGTCGACCACGAGGCGACCGTGAGGGGCTGGTTCCTCAAGGACTGACGTGGTCCGACCGGGGAAGCGGTGAGGTCGCCGACCCCGATCGCGCGACCCGGGCCTGCTCAGGTGGCGCTGGACTCGCTGGGGATGTCGAAGCGCTCGGTGTAGGCGGCGAACGCCTCCGCCACGGCGTCGGGTTCGAGGCCGTAGTCGCGGAGGTCGTACTGGTGCGTGCCGCGCTTGCCCTTGGGGTTCGCCTCGCGCCACGAGCGGACGCGCTCGTCGACCTCGGGCGTCCACCCGAGGCCGACGGCGTCGAACACGGCGGGCATCACCGCGGCCGGGTCGTCGACCAGCCGGTAGTAGTCGACGTGGACGAGCCGACCGCTGCCGAGCCGTTCCTGCTCGACGTCGAAGGCGACGAGGCGGTCGACATGCTGGCGCACGAGCTCGAGCATGTCGCGGCCGACCTGCGCCGGGTCGGCGTGCGGCGACGTCCCCGTGCGCAGCATCTTGGTGAGGCTGCAGTTCGACGCCAGTGCCTGCACCGGATCGCGGTGGGTCACCACGAACTTCGCATCGGGATGCACCGCGGCGATCGCGTCGAGGGCGAGGAGATGGCACGGCCACTTGAGCGCCCACCGGCGTTCCGGCGCACCCTGCTGCAGCAGGCGCAACACGCGCGCGTGGTGCTCGTAGGCCTCGCGCAGGTCCGCCTCGTGGAGCAGGTACTCGAGGTACCCGAACACCGACATCGACCAGAGGAGCCCGGGGTTCACGAAGGTCTGGTCGAGGATCGCCAGGCACTCCTGGGGGCCGTCGACGTCGGTCAGGTGCATCGCGTCGATCTTGCCGCCGGTCAACTCGCGCATGATGCGCGCGTTCTCGACGCTCTGCTCGTGCCGGCGCGCCGCCGACTCGGGGTGGAGCGCGGGCGGAGGTGACGGCCGCTCGCCTTCCCAGGTGCGCATCATCCGCAGGCGCGGGTCCTGGTCGAAGAGGTACTGGAAGTACGTGGTGCCGGAACGGGGCAGGCCGGTCAGGAAGATGGGATCCGGGAGGGGCGACCGGTCCACCTCGGGGTGCTCGGCGACATAGGCGTCGACCTCTATGCGGTTGCGCAGTGCCGGCACCAATTGCCGGAGCATCCCCTCGAGCCCGGCGTCGGTGAGCGCGGCCTCCGAGTTGATGCTCTCGACGACCGCGGTGACGTTCGCGAGGAAGTGCTGCGGCGCAGGATCGGTGCTGTTCGTGAGGGCCGTCGCGCGCTCGATCAACTCGTCGACGCTGGTCGTGGCCATCAGTCGAACACCGCCAGTGCGCGCATCTCCACACTCGCCCGCGTCGGTACACCGGGCGGGCACGTCGGATCGGTGAACGCGGTGTGGGCGACGCGAACGACACCCGGGGCGTCGCTGTCGCCCGACTTGAACACGATGACCTCGTCGAGCGTCATGTCGGGGAAGTAGTACCAACGGTGCGCCGGGTTGTGCACGTAGCTCATCGTGTCGTGGACGATGTTGCCCTGGAGCTCCTCGGTGATGGCCGTGACCGTCACCTCGTCGCCCGGGCTGACGGTGCGCGCGTCGCACACTGCGAGCGGGAAGTCCTGCGGCGGTGGCGTGATGGCGCGCCACACGTTGTACATCGCCCAGCGCCGGTAGGCGCCGAGGTCGAAGTCGTCGACGAACATGTCGAAGAGCTCCGCGAGCGTGCGAGCGGACGCGTCGGTGTTGTCGGCGTGCGGGTAGCGCGCCGGCTTCGCGTTCTTGAGTGCGGCCAGCTCGTCGACCGCAGACTCGCCGTAGCGCTTCTTGCCGCCGCCGAGCATGATCACGCGTGCGGCGCCGACGAGCTCGGTGAGCATCGCCGCCGTCTCCTCCATGTACTGCGCGTCGACCGCTGGATCGATCTGCAATCGGTGGAAGTCGGCCACCGCGCTCGGGAAGTGCACGAGCCGGAAGCCCTCGCGTTCGAGGTCGGTGTCCATGCCGCGTGCGTTGGTGATGGGCATCAGCTGCCCCGGCAGCGTGACCATCGTGTTGCGGGACTCGTCCTCGGTGACGTACTCGAGCACGGCGCCGCCCGGCGGGGGCGGGTTGCGGATGTAGTTGATCTCGGCTTCCACGGATGAGGTGGATGAGGTCGTCACGATCGGCATCCTTTCGTCACCAGAGCGAGCGCAGCTGGAAGCCCGTCCGACGCGTGAGCAGCGCGTCGGCGCGCTCCTCCGGCGTGACGAACACGGTGTCGGCCGGGAGCTGCTCACGGAGAGACGCGATCGGCACGATCCGGGCGGTGAGCTCGGGCACCTCCACCGATCCGATCTCGCGGCACTGCACCACGCCGGTGCGGTAGCCGGTGGTGTCCATCCAGTTGGCCACGCCCGGATCGGTCGCACTCACCACGACGCGCAACACACCGTCGGCGTCCACGGTGGCCTGTGAACGGTTGAGGCTCGTCTGGGCGTGGGTCCAGTCGAGGGTGACGAGCATCCGGTCGGTGAGCGACCACGAGAAGTAGTCGGCACCGGCGGGCAGCTGGGCCTCGACCAACAGCGCCTCCTCGTCGGCGAGCTGGAACACCCCTTCGTGGTAGTGCTGGAGGGGCATGGCGCCGCTATTGCCGTAGTCGACCGACTTCAACCGGTTCACGAAGCCCTGGTCGATCAGCTCGTCGACGTGGGTCATGCCGTACTCGACGATGCGCTCGACCATGAAGCCGAGCGCGCCGAGCTGACGGCGGATCGCATCACCCGACGGGCGTGGGCGAGCGGGTTCGTCGACGCGCGTGATCGCGATGCGCGGGTCGCGCTCCTCACCCCAACGGTCGGAGACCGAGCGGAGCCACAGGCTCGCGGTGCCGGGTTCCAGCGGCCACCAGTCGCCTTCGTATCCCGCCGGCTTCTCCTTGCTCACCAGCACGTCGAAGCGACCGTTGGGCCCGCGCGCCACGTCGGAGAGGTCGAACGGCGTCAAGCCGACCATCATCTCCGTGAACGGCATGATCGTCACCTGCCACGCGTCGCCCCGCTCGCCGGTCAGGCGGTAGACGGCGCCGTCGTCGACGGCCGCCCGGCGATACACCGTGTCGGGGTTCGGGGATCCCAGGTGCTGGTAGTAGCCGCAGCACGGCACGAACGTGGGGTGATGCGGCTCACCGCTGACCCGGGTGAGATAGGTGTCCATGAGCGAGCCGAGGAGCGCGACGTAGACGTCGGCGTCTGCCGCTTCGCCCCGTTCCCGCATCGCGGCGGCGAGACGTTCGCCCGCCGCACCGACCCGCGCCATCGCGTCCGTCCACACCGAGTCCACCGCGGGACTGTACGCCGGGCGCAACTCCGACGTCTCCCTTTGCTCAACCAGACGGTTGACAAAGAGCGACGGCTGCCGTAGGTTCTCCGTGTTCAACCGAGCGGTTGAACACGAGGAGGTGGTGATGGCGGTCGATCAGCTGTCCCGGGTGTTCTCGGCCCTGGCCGATCCCACCCGGCGCGACATGGTCGCCCGCCTGACCATGGCCGACGCCACGGTGAACGAGTTGGCCGAGCCCTACGACGTGTCGCTCCAGGCGGTGTCCAAGCACCTCCGGGTGCTGGAGGACGCCGGCCTGGTGAGCCGTCGTCGTGAAGCCCAGCGTCGTCCCGTGCACCTCGAAGCCGAGGTGTTCGACCTCATGACCACCTGGATCGAGCGGTACCGCCGGCAGGCCGAGGCGCGCTACCAGCGCCTCGACGCGGTGCTGGCCGAGATGCCCGACGCCGACAACCCAGACAACGGCGACAACGCCGAAGGAGCAGCGAAGTGAACGAAGCCGAGATCGTCGTCGACGACCGGGCGCCCGTCCTGCGGATCATCCGTGAGTTCGACGCCCCGCCCGAGAAGGTCTTCCGCGCGCACGTCGACCCCGACCTGTTCGTGCGGTGGAATTTCCCCGAGGGATTCACCGTGAGGTTCGACCACTTCGACTGCCGTACGGGCGGCGCCTACCGCATCTCCATGTCGGGGCCCGACATGGAGGGGAGTGTGCACGGCTCGTTCCACGACGTCATCCCGAACGAGCTCATCGTGCAGACGTTCGCGCCCGACGACGGCTCCGAGCTCGTCGTGTTGGAGAAGCACCGCTTCGAGGATCTCGGCAACGGCCGGACGCGCCTCACCGCGCAGTCCCTCGTCGAGAGCTTCGAGCACCGCGACCTGTTCCTCGATGCGGGCATGGTCGAGGGATACCTGCGCCTCGACGAACTGCTGCTGGAGCTCTGACCGAGCGGGATCAGCCGGCGGTGCCGTTCCTGCCGGCGTCGCGTTGCGCCCGGAGTTGGCGTTGCATGTCCGCGTCGCGCCAGAAGGCGGCGGTCCTCGCTCCGTGAGGCTCCCAGCGGGGGAGCGGCACCGCGGCTTCGGGATTGTCACCCATCACGGTCACGCGCTGGATGACCCGTTCCCCCGCGAAGTCGTCGAGCACGTGGTGCTGGGTGCAGCGGTTGTCCCACATGGCGACGGTGCCGGCGGTCCACTGGTAGCGGACCGTGAACCGGGGTTGCTGGACCCAGCGGGTGAGGTGGCCGAGCAGCAGCGTCGACTCGGCTTCGCTGAGCTCGACGATGCGGCGGGTGAAGTGTTCGTTCACGAACAGGGAACGACGCCCGGTCTCGGGGTGCACCCGCACGACCGGGTGGATGTGACCTCGCTCGGGCGCGAGGTGGGGCGCGGCGTTGTGGAACGCGGTGAGCCCGTCGCACAGGTCGCGCAGCGGCGCGGAGAGCTCGTCGTAGGCCTTGCACGCGTTCGTCCACATCGTGTCGCCGCCGACGCTCGGGACCACCTTGGCCTGCAGGATGGCGAACTTGGACGGGTTGCGCGCGCACGTGAGGTCGCTGTGCCACTCGTCGGCGATGCCCCCGCCGCCGTTGACCGCGCGGAGTTCGAAGAACTCGGGTCGTTCTCGTTCGAGGTCGAGGTTCGGGTGGGCCTCGAGCTCGCCGAAGTGGCGCCCGAAGGCGAGGTGCTCGTCGGGAGTGAGGTGCTGCTCGGGGAAGAACAGCACCATGTGCTCGAGCAGCAGGTCGCGGAGGACGGCCGCGTCGGCGCCGGTCGTGCGGGCGAGGTCGATGCCGCGGATCTCCGCACCGAGGGAGCCCGACAACCTGCGCACGTCGAGGTCGGTGATCGCCGTCGATGACATCGCGACAGCGTAGGCGTCCCGCCGTCGGCCTTCCCGAGCCCGTTCGGTGGCTCCACGTGCCGGGTGGGCCCGCACGTGGGAGGATGCGGCGCATGAGCGACCAGCGCATCGAAGTCAGCCGCGCCATCGCGGCGAAGCCCTCCGAGGTGTTCGCGATCGTGTCGAGCCCGGAGGGGCACGTGGCGATCGACGCGTCGGGGATGTTGATGTCGGCGACGGGAGACCGGGCGACGGCGGTCGGTGACGTGTTCACGGTCCACATGGACCGCGAAGCGCTCAACGACTTCCCCCTCGGGCTCTACGACGTCGGCGTGCGGATCACCGAGTTCGAGCAGGACCGGCGCATCGCGTGGACGATCGAGAGCGCGTTCCTGCAGCCGTCCATCGGCCACGTGTACGGCTACGAGATCGAGGAGATCCCCGAGGGCTGCGTGGTGACCCAGTTCTACGACTGGTCGGACATCCACGAGCAGTACCGCGACGCGCTCCCGTTCCCGATCGTTCCCGAGTCGGCGCTGCGGGCGACACTGGGGATCCTCGCCCGGACCGTCGCACCCGGCAAGCCCCGACCGAACCTCGACGAGAGCACGTGACCGTGAGCGAGTCCGCCGAGGTCGTGTCGGTGGAGCGGGTGATCCCCGCGCCGCCCGAGGCGATCTTCGACCTGTTGGCCGATCCCGATCGTCACCACGACATCGACGGCTCCGGCGCGGTGGTGAAGGCCAAGCGGGGGTCGCAGCGCCTGGCGCTCGGCACCCGGTTCGGCATGTCGATGAAGGTCGGCATCCCGTACTCGATGGTGTCGACCGTCGTGGAGTTCGACGAGCCCCGACGCATCGCCTGGCAGACCCGCGGTCCCGGCAACCTCGGTGGCGGCCGCATCTGGCGCTACGAGCTGGAGCCGACCGACGGCGGCACCCGCGTGCGCGAGAGCTGGGACATCACCCAGGAGTCGGTGCTCTCGAAGTGGATGGTCAAGGGCCTCGGCGAGAAGACCCGCGACAACATGGCCGCGACCCTCGAGCGCATCGAGCAGCACTTCACCGCCGACGACTGAGTGCACAGGGAGCGTCATGCACGGGCACGAAGACGAACCAATGGTGGCAGCCGATCTCGATCTCACACCTCGCGAGCTGCTGACCACCACGCGCACGGTCAGGAAGCGCCTGGACCTCACCAGGCCGGTGGAGCGTGAGGTGGTCGAGGACTGCCTGAAGCTCGCGTTCCAGGCGCCGAACGGTGGCGACCAGCAGACGTGGAACTGGGTGCTCGTCGACGACGAGGCCACCCGCGCCGAGATGGCCCGCATCTACCTCCTCGCGCTGCAGGACCACATCGACCGCCCGCGGAAGCCGCGCGCCAACTCGTCCTCGTCCGAGGGTCGCCCTCCGGACACGCCGAAGCAGCAGCGGATGAACGAGTCGATCATGCACCTGATGCAGCACCTCGCGGAGGTGCCGGTGCTGCTGGTGCCCACCTTCCACGGTCGGTGCGAGCGCGGCACGCTGTTCGAGCAGGCGTCACGGTGGGGATCGATCGCGCCCGGCATCTGGTCGTTCATGCTCGCCCTGCGGCTGCGCGGGCTGGGCTCGGCGTGGACCACGCTGCACCTCTACCGCGAGCAGGAGATGGCGGAGCTGCTCGGCATCCCGTACGAGACGGAGACGCAGGCCGGGCTGTTCCCCGTCGCCTACACGATCGGTACCGACTTCAAGGTTGCCGACCGGTCAGCCTCGGAGCGCCAGGTGCACTGGAACGGTTGGAACCGCGCCTGACAAGCGAGAGCGCGTCACCGGGTGTCGCCCCGCGTCGAGGGACCCAGCGTCTCGAGGCAACTACATTGCCGCGCCATGAGCGGTGGGGGTGACGACACGACGCAGGCACTCGCGACGAGCGCGGCACTCGCCGATTGGTTCGCGGCGCAACTCGGCGTCGACCGCGTCACCATCGAGGACTTCGCCGGGGTTCCCGTGGGGCACTCGGCCGAGACGATTGCGCTGACGGTGGTGTACGACGAGGGGACCGGCTCCCGGCGCGAAGAGGTGGTGCTGCGGGTGCGGCCCCGTCCACCGAGCCTGCTCGAGCCCTACGACCTGCGTAAGCAGTTCGAGATCCTGCGCGCGCTCGAGCCGACGCCGGTGCGCGCACCATCGGTGCTCTGGTACGAGGAGACCGGTGACGTGCTCGGACGCGAGTTCCTGGTGATGCGGCGCGCGCCCGGCACGGTCTACGAGCGCGAGATCCCCGAGGAGCTCCTGAACGACGCGCCGCGCGTGCGGCGCATGTCGGAGGAGCTCGTCGACGAGCTCGCCGCGATCCATTCGGTGCCCGCGTCGAGCTTCCCGTTCCTCGGCGCCGGCGACGACTTCCTCCAGTCGCAGGTCGCGTACTGGTCGGGAGAGATGCGGCGGATCCAGCGTGGGCCGCTCCCGGCGCTCGAGCAACTGCTCGCCGCGCTCGAGGCGCGGATGCCCGCGCCGAGCAGCCAGATCACGCTCGTCCACGGCGACGCGAAGCCCGGCAACTTCGCGTTCGTCCGCGATCGGCTCACCGCCAGCTTCGACTGGGAGATGACGACGCTCGGCGATCCGATGGCCGACGTCGCGTACGCGCAGGTCACCTGGCAGCTCCCGGGCACGTTCACGAGGCCGCCGGCGTCGTTGACCATCGACGAATTCGCCGACCGCTACGAGCGTCTCACCGGCTTCGCCACCCACGACCTCGACTGGCACCGTGCGTTCCAGGGCTACAAGCTCGGCGTGATCATGTTGCTCGGTTCGTGGCTGTTCGACGCGGGCCACACCGACGATCCCCGCATGGCGTACATGGGCGGCGCGATGTCGATCTTCACTGCGCCGGCGTTCGCCGACCTCGGCCTCGACGACGTCGCCGAGCAGGGCGCCGTGCTGCCGCGGCCGGAACGGCTCGCGCTGCTCTCGTCAGGCAAGTAGCGAACGCACGGCGCCGATGCCGTCGAGGTCGGTGCACGCGGCGGTCGCGAAGCGGGTGGCGTTGAGGGCGACGGCGCTGGGCTGCCACTTCGATCCCATCGCCGCGGACACGGCGCACGCGACCCACGGCGTGAAGGTGTGGGCCCGGTACAGGGTCCAGGTCTCCTCGAAGGTCGACGCGATGCCCTGTGCGCCGAGGTCGTCGCAGTAGGTCTGCACGATGTCGGCCTCGATCGTCGCGCAGAGCTCGCGTGGCACCGAACTGGTGAGGACGTAGGCCACGTCGGCGATGCCGGGCCCGGTGCCGACGCACGCCCAGTCGAGGAATCCGGTGCGGTCGCCGAGCGCCGGATCGACGAAGAGGTTGCGGAGGTGCGCGTCGCCGTGGGTGAGCGTGCGCGGCCCCGACCGGAGGAGCGCGCGGATCGCGTCGGTGTGTTCGAGGTAGAACTCCGCGACCCGCACGAAGGAGTCGCCCATCTCGGCGCCGAACATGGTGAGCGCCTGCTCGACGAGGCCGCGCCCGCCGTCATCACGGACGGCGCTCCGGTCTGCGATCCAGGCGAGGTCGCCGTTCGACGCGCCGGCGAAGCGATCGGACTCCCAGTACGCCGCGTGGAGCACCGCCATCTGCCGTGCGATGTCGAGCGCGCGTGCCGCGGCTTGGGGGTCCTTCGGTCGCGGGAACGTGCACCCGCTTGCCACGATGTCCTCGAGCACCATCACATAGGCATGGCCGTCGGTGGCCGCGTGGTGCACCCTCGGCACGCGCACCGGCAACTCGGATGCGACTTCCCGGTAGAAGCGAGCTTCGGCCACGCCCATCCCGGTGGCGTCGACCATGGTGCGCTGCTCGCTGGTGAACGGCGCGAGCTTCACGAACACGCTGTGCGGCACGGTCGGCTCCCCGCTGAGGGCGACGCGCGCGCGTCCCGTCGTCCCCGTGTGCTGGTCGAGCACGGTGACCGTGGTGACGTCGCGGTCGAGCGCACGGGTGAAGAACTCGGGGGTGAGCTCTGCAACCGAGCCCGGGATGTCCGTCATCGGCGGCCCACGCTACCGGCGCCTCTCCCGGCCTTCCCGTGAGAGTGGCAGGATGACGCCGATGTCGGTGACCACAGCAGGGATGCGCGCGCAGACGGCGATCGTTGGCGTGGGCGAGACCACCTATTACAAGCGCGGGCGCGCACCCGTGTCGGAGTTCGAGCTCGCGGTCGAGGCGATCACGCGCGCGGCCGAAGACGCGGGGATCCCGCTCTCGGAGATCGACGGGTTCGCCTCCTACGCGAACGACAGTACCGACCCCGTACGGCTCGCCCGCGCGCTCGGGCTGCGCGATCTGAAGTTCGCCAACATGTTCTGGAGCGGCGGCGGTGGTGGCGTGTGCGGCGCGGTGGGCAACGCCGCCGCGGCGGTGCACGCGGGGCTCGCCGACCACGTCGTCGTCCTCCGCGCGCTGGCGCAGGGCCAGCTGCGCTTCGGCGCCGCGTTCGGGTCGATGCCGAGCGGCGCACGCATGAGCGGCAACTTCGCCTACTCGGTGCCGTACGGCGTGATGAGCCCGGCGCAGGCCATCGCGTTGCGCACCAACCGCTTCATGGCGGAGCACGGGCTCGACCAGGACGTGCTCGCGGCGATCGCGCTCGCGTCGTACGAGCACGCGCAGCACAACCCGCGCGCGGTGATGTACGGCCGCCCGCTCACGCGCGAGGAGTACGACGAGTCGCGCTGGATCGTGGAGCCGTTCCACCTCTACGACTGCTGCCAGGAGAACGACGGCGCGGCCGCGGTGATCGTGACCCGCGCCGACCGTGCCCGCGACCTGCGTCAACTGCCGGTGCGGGTGCTCGGCGCCGCGCAGGGCTCGACGCCGGGCCACGACCTCTTCACCCACACCGCGCACGACTACGCGACGGCCAACTTCAAGGGCGTCGCCCGGCGGCTCTACGAGATGGCCGACGTGACCGCGGCCGACGTCGACGTGGTGCAGGTGTACGAGAACTTCACCGGGGGCGCATTGATGAGCATCGTCGAACACGGGTTGTGCGATGCCGGTGAGGCCGCGACGGTGCTCACACCCGAGAACCTGCGGTGGACCGGTGGCCTGCCGTTGAACACGAGCGGCGGCAACCTCGCCGAGTGCTACATGCACGGGCTCGAGCTGGTGATCGAGGCCGCCCGCCAGGTGCGGGGCACCTCCACGTGCCAGGTCGCCGACGTGGAGGTGTCGCTCGTCGCCGGCGGACCGGTGGCCGCGCCGGTGAGCAGTCTGGTGCTGGGCCGATGAGCACTCACGACGCAACCGGCTCGTACTTCCCCGAGGGGATGCCGCTCCCCGAGGCGCGCGCGGACGGGCTCGACCGGCCGTTCTACGACGCCGCGCGCGAGCACCGCCTCGTCGTGCAGCGCTGCGCGGCGTGCGGCAACGCGCAGTTCCCGCCCGAGGTGGTGTGCATCGCGTGCCGGTCGCACGACCTCGCGTGGGAGGAGGTGCCGTCGACCGGCACGCTCACGAGCTTCGCCCGCGTGTGGCACCCGGTGCACCCGGCCCTGGCCGACCGGTGCCCCTACCTGATCGCAGTCGTGGAGCTGGTCCCCGGTGTGCGGCTCGTCGGCAACATCGTGGGCGACGCCACCCGGACGGATCTCACCCTCGACATGCCGATGCGCGCCGTCTTCGAGGACCACGACGATGTCACGTTGATCCAGTGGGACACTGCCTGACCGCTCCGGTTCGCGCCGGTCAGCCCCGGTCAGCCCCGGTCAGCCCCGGTGGTGGGCGGCCATACGTTCCGCGATCTCGGCCATGGTCGTGCGCAACTCCTCGGGGAGGAGGATCTCGACGTCGGGCCCGAGCGCGAGCAGCTCGCGCACCGCGGTGTCGTAGGAGTCGAAGCGGAAGGTGCCCTCGATCCAGTCCGGCCGGTCGGCGGGGGCGGGGTCGGGCTGCGGCCGGGCGCGCCAGCCTTCGGGCCGGCCGTTCACGAGGGCCATCTGCAGCGCGCTCGGCGCGAGCCGCACCCGGACGCGGCGCAGCGGCCCGCGCGTGGGGGAGAGGCCTGGGGCGACGGCGAGATCGGGCTGGTGGAAGGTGTCGAGGAGCTGGAACCCGCCACCGGGTCCTCGGGTCGCGTAGACGGGAACTCCCGAGGTGGAGAGGGTGTCGAGGTCGCGCAGCACGGTGCGCACCGACACCTGGAGCCGGTCGGCGAGGTCGGCCGCGGTGTGACGCTGGCCGTCCTGCAGCGTGATGACGAGGCGGAGCAGACGTCCGGCGCGCACCGATCACCTCAATTCGGGGATTCTCGCGGGCGGGGTATTCATGCCACATGGTGTCATGAATAGCTGGCCATGATGCACCCTGCGGCTCGGACCCGGGCGGCAGGCCGACGAGGGCGAGGAGCGGCGCAATGCCTGACCACGTGGAGGGAAGCGGCACGGCGGAGGATCCGTGGATCCTGACGACGCCGCCGGGGTCGTCGGAGTTCGACGCGTGGCGTGACGAGACGTCGGATCCGCCGGCGCTGCGCATCCGGGTCGGGTCGACGACGCTCGCTTACCAACTGCGTTGCATCGAGGACCTCCACGCCATGCTCGTGGCGCACGGCGACTGGATGCCGCTCGGCAACGCCGACGAGGGGAAGGAGGCGAAGCCGGGCACGGTCGAGGCGTGGGCCCGCGCCGCCGACAACCCCGTCGGCGGCTTCTACGGACTGCGCAAGGGCTACCGCGGGCGGTTCGGGAATTACGTGCCGCCCGTGCTCGAGCACCTCGGCCTCGCCGAGGTCGAGCACGCGCCGCGCAACAACCGGATGCGCGCCCGCTGAGGTTGCGGCAACCCGCTCGCGGCAATGCGGGGAGCACCCGTATCGGGTTACGGTGACGCCACCGAAGTCCGAAGAAGGGGAGACCCCGTGAGTGAAGACCTGGTCCTCGTCGACTACCCGCTGCCGCACGTGAAGCGGTTGACGTTGAACCGCCCCGAGAAGCGCAACGCGCTCTTCCACCCGCTGCGCGGCGCCATTCTCGACGCGCTGCGCGAGGGCGACATGGACGACGACATCAAGGTGATGATCATCCGTGGAGCGGGCCCGTCGTTCTCGGCGGGCTACGACCTCGGCGGTGGCAACGAGGGCTACGAGTACCCGCACTTCACCGCGCCCGGTGAGGGGCAGTGGCCGCGCCACGTCACCGACAGCTGGATGAGCATCTGGGACCTGTCGAAGCCGGTCATCGCGCAGGTGCACGGCTACTGCCTCGCGGGCGGCAGCGAGCTCGCCACCGGCTGCGACCTCGTGTACATGGCCGACGATGCGCAGATGGGCTACCCGGCCGTGCGCTTCGGTGTGCCCGACATGCACTTCCACCCGTGGTTCCTCGGCATGCGCAAGGCGATGCAGATGTTCATGACCGGCGACTCGGTCACCGGCATCGAGGCCGCGCGCTACGGCTGGGCGAACGAGTCGTTCCCGGCCGACCAGCTCGAGGACGAGGTGCTGAAGGTCGCGGAGAAGATCAGCATGCTGCCGCTCGACGTGCTGCAGCTCAACAAGCGCGCCATCCACCGCCAGATGGAGGCAATGGGCATCCGCAACGGCATCCGCGCCGGCACGGAGCTGTGCGCCCTCGGCACGCACACGCAGTCGATGGCCAACTTCGTCGCCAACATCCAGAAGGACGGCCTCACCGGGGCCCTCGACAAGCGCGACTCGAAGTTCGGTGACTACCGGACGACCGGTCGCGACGGGCTGCCCACCGACGAGGGCCAGGCTGACGCCGACAAGCCCGGCGGCTCGATCAACTACGCGAGCTGACCGCAGAGCGACGGAGAGGGAAGGGTGGACATGGGCGGGCTCACCGTTCCCGAACTCGACGGCGCGACGCCGTGGACGAAGTTGCCCGACGCGGCCCGGCAGGGCTGGTTCAACTTCGTGCTCGTCGGCGACCGCACGGGCGGCGCACGGCCCGGGGTGTTCGAGCGTGGCCTCGCGTGCGCCGATCTGCTCGCGCCCACGTTCGCGATCCAGCTCGGTGATCTCATCGAGGGGTACACCGACGACGCGGCGGAGCTCGACCAGCAGTGGTCCGAGATGGACTCCATGCTGGGCGAGCTCCGCACGCCGTTGTTCCACGTACCCGGCAACCACGACGTCAGCACGCCGGAGATGGCGGCGGTGTGGGACGCGCGGTACGGGTGCCGCTACTACCACTTCCGTTACGACGACGTGCTCTTCCTCGTGGTCGACACGCAGGACCCGCCCTTCGACCTCCCGCCCGAGGCACTCGCGGGCCTGCGCGCGTTCGACGTGCAGATCCAGAAGGAACCCGCGCGCATGCGGCGCTTGGCGGAGCAGTACTTCGACTGGGAGGGCAAGGCGCCGGCGAACGTGAGCGACGAGCAGCACGAGTACTTCGAGCGTGTCCTCGCGGAGCACGCCGACGCCCGCTGGACGTTCGTGTGCATGCACATGCCGATGTGGCAGGGCGAGCACCCGGCCTGGGACCGGTTGCGCGCCGCGCTCGGCGACCGGCCCTACACCGCGTTCGCCGGCCACGTGCACAACTACCAACGCCGCGTGATCGACGACCGCGATCACATCCGGCTCGGTCCCACGGGTGGGCTCTGGGTGCTCGGCGGTCCCGACGGGAACTTCGACCACGTCACGCTCGTGACCATGACCGACACCGAGCCGGTGATCACGGGCATCACGCTCAACGGTGTGCGCGATTCCGACGGTCAGCCGATCCTGCCGGTCACGCTCATGACCGTGCCCGTGACCTGACGGAAACGGGCGCTCCGCTCGCTCAGACGGGCGGCATCTGCAGGTAGACGTCGAGGTGGTGGATCTTGCCGTCGGCGCCGAACTCGTACACCGACATCGAGTTCACGACCGACGAGAAGTCGCCCATCCGTGAACGTTCCTCGAGCTCGAGGAACACGCGGCCGTCGACCTCGGTGATCTGTTTGAACGAGCACTCCCACTCGGCGTTGGGTGCCCACGCGGTGAGGAACTCCACGTAGCCCGCCCAGTCCTGCGTCTCCTTGAAGTTGCCGACGCGCACGAAGTCGTCGGCGGCGATGAGGTCGAGCAGCACGTCCCAACTCGCCGCGGAGAATCCGGGCTGCTTCGCCTCGTCGACCATGCGCTTCATGAGCAGGCCGTACTCCAGCACCTTGCGCGAGTTGCCGGAGTACTCGTCGACGACGTCGGTGATGTCCTTCATCGACCGGCCTCCATCCAGCGGTCGACCGCGGCGTGGAAGCGGGCGATGCCGATCTCCTCGTGCGCGAGCTGCATGAACTCGAGGCGCGAGTTGCGGAGGCCGAGCTGCTGGCGCGGCATCTGCACGTAGTCCTGGTCGAGGGCGAGGAAGTACTGGTAGTCGCCGGGGTTCTGCACGTCGATCGGCTCGGCGCGGAACATCTCGGCGAACTCGTCCTGGAGCCAGAAGTAGCTGGTGACGTGCCAGATGCAGCGGTTCGGGTCGCCGTCGGGGTGGGGGACCGCGGTGATCACCGTCGCCTCGCCGGCCCGGATCGTCATGAAGAAGTTCGGGAAGAGCAGGAGCCGTGGTTGTCGCTCATCTGCTCGTCGGTGAGGCCGCTCACGTCGAGGCCTTGTCGGTGAACGTCTTGCGGGTGGCGTGCTGCAGCAGGATGCGCGGCGTCAGGCCTTCGGGCAGGTCGAGCACGCCGTTCGCGTCGCGGTACTGGTTCACGCGCCTCGAAGTCGGGGAGGATCTCGGCGACACCGGGAACGTGTTGGGCAGCTGGCGGATGCCCTCGATCTGGTCCTCGACGGTGAAGCCGTCACGGGTGGCCGCCTCGAACGGCGAGCACGCGACCGCGTGGTCGGGGAAGTAGTTGAAGCGGTTCTTCGTGGGGTCGATGACGATGATCTGCAGCAGCTCCGGGTGGATCCCCTCGATGTGGTACCCCTCGGTGAAGGCGTCGATGACGACCTTCCAGTTGCACTCGATCGCCTCGCGCACGTCGAGCACCTTCGTCATCTCGTGCATGCGGTACGGCGTGAGCAGCTCCACCATCGGGCCGAGGTACTCGGCGAGGGGCGCGGCCTCCGGGTCGGGGTGCAGGAAGACGAACCCGCCGAACGTGTCGACCGACACGGGCAGCAGGCCGAGCGACTCGATGTCGAGCTCACCGACGAGCTCGGGGCGGAACACGCGCGCGAGCGACCCGTCGAGGTTGAACGACCACAGGTGGTAGTTGCACACGATGCGCGGGCCGTTGGAGTTGCCCTTGCCGCCGATGCACAGCTTGTTGCCGCGGTGGCGGCACGCGTTCACGAAGCCGCGCAGCACGCCGTCCTTGCCGCGCACGATCACGTACGACTGGTCGTAGATCTTGTGTTCCTTCCAATCGCCCATCTCGGGGAGCTCGTCCTCGCGACCGACGACCTGCCACGTCTTCATCCAGATCGCCTCACGCTCGCGCTCGGCGTACTCGCGCGACGTGTAGCGCTCCGTCGTGATCTGCATCGGCCACTCGGTGAAGGTGAAGCTGTCGAGGCCGGGCGCGGTGTCGACCCACTCGCCGGGTCGTTCGGTCATCGTCATCGTTGTCTCCCTGTTCCGGTCGCAGGTGTGCCGACGGCCATGCCGCCGTCGATGGAGAGGACCACACCGGTGAGGTGCGCGGCGCGGTCGCTCGCGAGGTAGCGGACGGCTTCGGCGACGTCGCGCACCGCACCCACGTGGGGGAGCGGTTGCAGGCGCGTCACCGCGGCCTTGTCGAACGCGGCGTTCATCGACGTCGCGATGTTGGCGGGGGCCACCGCGTTGGCGCGGATGCCGTGCTCGCCCACCTCGACCGCGAGGCAGCGGGTGAAGTGGGCGACGCCCGCCTTCGCCGCGCGGTAGGGCTGCATGCCGGCGCCCGGGGTGACGCCGCCGCCGGAGGTGATGTTGACGATCGCGCCGCCGCCGTGCTGCGCCATGTGGCGCGCCGCGACCTGGCTGCCGAGCATCACGCCGTAGAGGTCGACGCGCATCACCCGGTCGAAGTCGCGCAGGTCGTCGTCGAGGAAGCGACGGAGGCTGCCCGAGACCCCTGCGTTGTTCACCATCACGTGGAGGCCGCCGAAGTGCGCGACCGCGAAGTCGACGAGCGCCTCCACCTCACCGCGCTCCGAGACGTCGGCGTGGTGGAACGCGACCCGGGGCCCGAGACCGTCGGCGACGGCCCGCCCGGCTTCGTCGTCGACGTCGGCGAGCACGACCCGGGCGCCGTCGTCGAGGAGGCACTCGGCGATGGCGCGACCGATCCCGTTGGCGCCACCCGTGACGATCGCGACCTTCCCCTCGAGGTCGAGCACCCGGGCGTCCCCCATCTCTCGTCCGGCAACTCGGGCAGGCGTGTCCGGAGTCGATTGACTAACATGCCGGTCGTGGAAGGGCAAGTCCCCCTGCGAGGGCGGCCCGGAGGGGGAATCAGTGACGGACGCGGGGGCCTTCGAGCCCGGTGATGTGGCGCTCGATCAGTGCGACCGTCTCCGCGTGGCCGTCGTCGACGGCGAACGCCTGCTCCATGAGCATGAAGCGTGTGGTGCCCACCATGAGCAGGAGCAACGACGCCGGCGGCCACGCGTCGAGATCGACACCGTGTGCCTCGAGGACGCTCCGCAGGTAGGCGACCTCGGCCGTGCGGCTCTGCGCCCAGTAGGTGGTCAGCTCGGCGTGCACCGGCTCGCGGTGGTTGGCGAGGGCGATGAACTCCTGGATCAGCGCGTGCTGGCGGAAGTCGCGGATGCCCTCCCACATCGCCCACAGCGGTTGCGGGTCGTCGGGTGCGAGCACACCCGCCTGTCCCGCCTCGCTCACGGATCGACGGAAGAGCGCGACGAACAGCTCGTCCATCGTGCCGAAGTAGTAGTAGACGAGCCCGTTGTTCACGCCGGCTCGCGTCGCGACGCGCCGCGTGGTCACCGCCGCGTAGCCCTCCTCCACCATGAGGGCCTCGGCCGCGTCGAGCAGCGCGGTGCGCGCCGCCGAGTCGTCGACCTTGCTTCGTCGTGCCTTGCTCATGCGTCCGTCGATCCGTGCTCGGGGCGAACCGTCCCGGTGAGCGTACGTGCCGCGCGAGACTTCCCCGGGGGGTTCCACTCATGACCGACGCCCAGACGTTCTCCGCGGTGCCGAACGACGAGGTGTCGTTCCTCGGCACCGAGCCGATCCCGGCCGCGCCCTACTTCGATCCCACCTACCACGAGATGGAGCGCGACGCCGTCTTCCGGCGGTGCTGGTTGCACATCGGCCGCGAGAGCGAGGTCGCGGCACCGAACTCGTTCATCGTGCGCGAGCTCGACGTGGCCCGCACCTCCATCCTCGTCACCCGCACCGCCGACGGCGAGCTGCGCGCGTTCCACAACTTCTGCACCCATCGCGGCACCGAATTGGTGAGCGAGCCGTGCGGCAACGCGAGCTCGTTCAGCTGCCGCTACCACGCGTGGAACTTCGCCAACGACGGCTCCCTGCGCGCCGCACCCGACGAGAGGCGCTTCTTCGACTTCGACAAGGCGGGCTGCGGCCTGCGGCCGGTGGCGATCGACACCTGCGCAGGCTTCGTGTTCGTGAACCTCGACCCGCAGCCCGTGCAGGGCCTCCACGAGTTCCTCGGCCCGATCGCGGCGGAGCTCGAGGCACTCGACCTCGCGAGCTACACCGACTTCGCGCAGTATTCCTACGAGGTCGACGCGAACTGGAAGGTCACCTTCGACAACTTCCAGGAGACGTACCACCTGCGCTTCGTGCACGAGGGCTCCACGCGCGGCAACGCGACCGGTCCCGACAACCCGTACGGGTATCCCACGCGGTTCCGCTTCCTCGACCCCCACCGCACGATGACGTTGTGGTCGAAGACGGGTTCGGTGCTCACCGATGTGCAGACCAAGGCCGTCACCGCGGGCTTCACCACGGGCGACATCCGGATGGTCGGCGACCGCGAGTACTACGGCCTGTTCCCCAACTTCTTCGTGGCGCCCTACGCGGGGCTGGCCACGTTCACCCACCAGGTCTGGCCGCTCGGTCCCGAGCGCACGCGGGGCATCGTGCGCGTGTACTTCCGGGGCGCCGTCCAGTCGGCGTCGATGCGCTTCGCCCGCGAGTACGCGCTGGCGCAGGCGCTGGAGGTGCACGTGGAGGACCGCGACGTCATCGAGGCGGGTCAACGTGGGCTGCGCTCCGGCGCCATCCGGGAGTTGCACTTCCAGGCGCAGGAGGCCGCGTGCCGGCACCTGTTCCTGATGGTCGATGCGTGGGTGCGCAACGGGGGAGCACCGGCATGAGCACCCGTGCGCGCGGCCTCCCCCCGCAGTTCGCGTCGCTCGAACCGTTCGTCGAGCAGTGGGCCGTCGCCGGCAGCGATGCCCGCATGCACCGCCGCCTCGCCAGCACGCCGGAGCAGCGGGACGCGTTCCGCGACGCGATGCTCGGCGCGCTCGACGACGTGCTCGCCCACCTCGACACGTTGCCGCTCGACGACTTCGGCCCGGAGGACGAGTGCCTCATGGAGCTCGTGCTCGCGTTGCCACACGTCGCGCTCGCGGTGGAGCAGCAGCGCGACCTCGAACCGCAGCACGCGCACATGCAGGCGGCGTTCGTCATCGAAAGGTCGAGCGAGCAGTTCGGCACGCCCGGCCCGTCGGGCACCGTCTGAGCGGTCCGAGCCGTCCGACGTCCTGAGCGCGACTACGCGCGGATCGACCGGGCGGCCTCCGCCACCCGCGTGCCGACGCGTTCGAGTCGCTTCGCGGGCAACGTGCGGTAGGGGTGCACCCCCACGTTGAAGACGGCGATGCCGTGGTCGTCGAGCACCGGCGCCACGATCCCGAACACGGGTGCCGTGTCGGTCGTGGTCATCTCGAGCATCGCGTCCTCGACGACGCGGCGGAAGTCCTGCGCCCAGCGGTCGTCGCCGAGGGTGTCGACGAGCTGCAGCGTGCGGGCCAGCGTCGGCGTCATGCGTTCGAGACTGAAGCCGCGGGCGCGGGTGGCCGTGAGCACCTGCTCGAGCCGCTCGCCGAGCGCCGCGTTGTCGCGGGCGGTCTGCTCGACCCACGCGCGCTGGTCGGTGTCGGGCGCCCACGCCGCGAACCCCGCACCGAACGGCGCGGTGAAGGGGATGCGGTCGCCCATCGCGCCGGTGGTGGTCTCGCGGTCGAGCGCGACGTAGTAGGTCAGCACGAGCGAGTCGCCCGCCCGTTCGGTGACCGACGCGTCGAAGCCGAACTCGTCGGCCAGCTCGTCCGCCACGAGACGCAGCGCGTGGGCCGTCGGCCGCGCGGTGACCGCGGTGGCGGCGGCGCGCTCCAGTCCCGGGCCCAGCGACACCGCCTTCGTGTGCGGGTTGCGCACCGCCCAGCCCCGCTCGCAGAGGGTCGTCACGACGGCGTGGGCGGTGGCGGTGGTGATGCCGAGGTCGCGGCCGAGGTCGGCGAGGCGGATCGGCGTGGTGCGCCGCGCGAGCAGCTCGATCACGTCGAGCGCCCGGTCCGTGGGGGGTGACGGGCTTCCTCGGCCCTCGCTCGCTTGACCCACCCTCTCCGACCTCCGTAGGATATTCGTAGCAGTCCCTTCGGATATTCGAAGGATGCCACAGGGGGACAGATGCTGCAAGTGATGGTCCACGGCGTGGGCGACACGCGCCTCGACGAGATCCCGGCGCCCGATCCCGGCCCGGACGACGTCGTGGTGCGGGTGGCCGCCTGCGGCATCTGCGGGTCGGATCTCTCGTACATCGGGATGGGCGGCTTCTGCCTCAGCGGGGGCCCGATGCCGCTGGGTCACGAGCTGTCGGGCGTCGTCGACTGGGTCGGCGCCGACGTGCAGGGCACGCGGGTGGGGGACCGGGTCGCGGTGTTCCCCGGCAACGCGCAGGACGTCGGCCTCGACGTGATCGGCAACGGCGCCCCGGAGGGTGGGCTCACGTCGCTGCTCCTGGTGCGCGACGCCGGCACCCGTCGCGGCGTGTACCGCATCCCCGACGACCTCCCGCTCGAGACCGCCGCGCTCACCGAGCCGGTCAACGTGGGGATGCGCGGTGTGAACCGCACCGGAGCGACGACCGGCGAGAAGGTCGTGGTGTTCGGGTGCGGGCCGGTGGGCCTCGGCGCGATCGCCACCCTCGTCGACCGCAACATCGAGGTGGTCGGCGTCGACCTCAGCGCGCGCCGCCTCGAGCTCGCCGGTGCGATCGGCGCGTCGGCCGTGGTGAACGCGAGTGAGACCGACGTGTGGGAGGAGCTCATCCGCCTGCACGGCCGCGAGGAGATCCGCGGCCGCGTCGGCCCCGGCACCCACGCCTACGTCGAGACGAGCGGGTCGCCGGTGATCCTGGCCGAGCTCGTCGAGAAGGCACGGGTCGGCGCCGCGATCTCCGTGGTGGCGATGCACGGCCAGCCCGTCCCCACCAACTTCATGGCGGTCATGAGCAAGGAGCTCGAGATCCGGGGCTCGATGGGATACCCGTCGCGCTTCGAGGACGGCATCGACCTGCTCACCCGCCGCGACCTGTCCACCATCATCACGCACCGCGTGCCGCTCGAGAACTTCCACGACGCCCTGGGCGTGCTCCAGGGCGAGAAGGACTGCGGCAAGGTGCTCGTCACGATCGGAGACCTCGACTGATGGCCGCCAACGGCTGCACCTTCGACTTCACGGATGCGCGCGTCCTCGTCACCGGGGGCACCTCCGGCATCGGGTACGCGATCGCCACCGCCTTCGCCGACGCCGGCGCGGCGGTGACCATCACCGGCACGCGCGCGGACAAGGCCGCATACGCCGACGACCCCGTCGACCTCGACCGCTTCGAGTTCGTGCAGTGCAACACGCGCGACCACGACGCCATCGACGCGCTGATCGCGCGGTACGAGTCGATCGACGTGCTCGTGAACAACGCGGGCGCGAGCAACGCCTTCGGCGACGAGAGCACACCCGACGGGTTCACGGGCACGCTCGACGCCAACCTGAACGGTGCGATGCGCCTCACCTTCGGCCTGCACGACGCGCTCGCGGCGAGCACCCTCGCGGGTGGCTCGTCGGTGATCAACATCATCTCGATGTCGGCGTTCCGGTCGGCGACCTCGGTGATGGGCTACGCGGCGTCGAAGGCCGGGCTCATCACGCTCACGAACAACCTGGCCATCCGCTGGATGGACGACGGCATCCGCGTGAACGCGGTGGCGCCCGGCCTGATCCTCTCCCGCATGACCGCGGCACTCGAACTGCCCGGGCTCGAGGAGATCAAGGCCCGGGAGTTCGCCCGCGTGCCCGCGGGCCGGTGGGGCACGCCCGAGGAGTGCGCGTGGTCCACCTTGTTCCTCTGCACCGCGCAGTCGGCGTACACCACCGGGACCGTGCTCGCGGTCGACGGTGGCTACCTCGCATTCTGATGGGAGCGTTCTGATGGCAGGCATCCACCGCGAACGACCGGGCGCCGACCAGGTCGGCCCCGGGGTCCCCGGCCCGGCCGAGCCGATCGGCGACCGCATCTGGATGGCGAAGGGGACCAGCAACTCCTACGCCATCGGGACCGACGACGGGCGGGTGATCCTCAACGCCGGTCTGCCCTTCGAAGGGCCGATGCGGCGCCGCGCGTACGACGAGGCGGTGCCGGGGCCGACGCGCACGCTGATCATGACGCAGGGTCACGCCGACCACTTCGCCGCGCACCGGTCGTTCGTCGAGGACGGCACCGACATCGTGATGCAGCGCAACTACACGACGTGGCGCGACGACATCGGACTGCTGCAGCAGTACCGCAGCCGCAACACGTCGTGGGCGTTCCCGCACATCAAGGAACGCATCGCCGCGGCGATGATGGAACTGCCGCGCGAGGAGTGGGCGGTCACGTTCCCCGAGCCGACGGTGACGTTCGACGACCGGCTCGAACTCGAGGTCGGCGGCCGCCGCATCGTGCTGATCTCCACGCCGGGCGGCGAGACCACCGACGCACTCGTCGTGTGGCTGCCCGACGACCGCACGGTGTTCACCGGGAACCTGTTCGGTCCGCTGTTCGGCCACGTGCCGAACCTCGTCACCATCCGCGGCGACCGCTACCGCGAGGCGCCGCTGTACGTCTCGTCGGCGAACACGGTCCTGTCGCTCGGCGCCGAGACGCTCGTCACCGGGCACTTCGACCCGATCGTGGGCGCCGACCGCATCGAGGAGGAGGTCACCATCCTGCGTGACTCCACGCAGTGGGTGCACGACCGCGTGATCGAGGGCATGGAGGGCGGCAGCGACGTCCTCACCCTCATGCGCGACGTCAAGCTCCCGGAGCACTTCGACGTGGGCGAGGGCTACGGCAAGACGTCGTGGAACGTGCGGGCGATCTGGGAGACCTACGCCGGCTGGTTCCACCACCGTTCGACCACCGAGCTGTTCCACGTGCCGGTGAGCGCGGTCGCGGGCGACGTCGTCGCCGCGGCTGGTGCCGACTCGCTGGTGGCCGCCGCCCGGGCGCGCGTCGACGCGGGTGAACCGCTGGAGGCGATCCACCTCGTCGAGATGGTGCTCGCGGTCGAGCCCGAGCACGCCGGGGCGCGTGCGGTGGGCGTCGACGCGCACGAGGCCCTGCGCGCCGAGGCGACGAACTTCTGGGAACGGGCGTGGCTCGGCCACGTCGCCGACGGTTGGAGGGACGAGGCATGACCACGGTCGACGACATCGTCGCCCTCGCGCAGGAGAACACGGGGCTGCAGGAGTTCGACTCCGACTCGTGGCGCGAAGGCCTCACGATGGTGATGCGCGAGTTCGACGACGAGCGGCTGAGCGACCGCGGGCGCGAGTCGATCACCCGCCAGGCCGTGAACTTCCTGTCGAACCGGCTGCGGGTCCACGCCTACGTGCTGGCGCACCCCGAGGTGAAGGACGAGCGCATCGAGCGCCCGTTGTTCATCCTCGGCATGCCGCGCACCGGCACCACCGTCGCGAGCTACCTCCTCGGGCAGGACCCGGCGCGCCGGTCGCTCCTCAACTGGGAGGCGGTCGACTCCGCACCGCCGCCGACCACCGCCACGTTGACGACGGATCCCCGGTGCCTCGCGGTGCTGGAGGCCCAGCAGGCCCAGCTCGAGTTCATGGCCTCGATGAAGATCTCGCTGCCGCACTGGGAGCCGGCCGACGGCCCGACCGAGTGCATGTTCGTGCACGCGCAGGACTTCAAGGGCCTGCTCTGGGACTCGTACCTCCCGTCGGAGGACTACGCGCGGTGGCTCTTCGCCACCGACATGCACAGCGCGTACGAGTACGAGAAGCTCGTGCTGCAGGTGCTGCAGTCGCAGGCGCCGGGCACGTGGAGCCTCAAGATGCCGTCGCACTGCATCTACCTCGACACGCTGCTCGAGGTGTTCCCCGACGCGCGGCTGGTGTGGGCACACCGCGACCCGTTCACCACGCTCGGCTCCTTCTGCAACCTGCTGAGTCTCCCCGCGGGGATGACCCTGAACCCGGAGTCGTTCGACAAGGCCGCGCTGGGGCGGAACTGCGCGTGGCAGCTCGGTGTGCACATCGAGCGCCCGCTGGCCACGCGCGAGCGCATCGGTGACGACCGGTTCTTCCACCTGCACTACGCCGAGATGATGCGCGACCCGCTCGGGACGATGCGTGCGCTCTACGAGTTTGCGGGCGACGAGCTCACCCCCGAGACCGAGCGGGCGATGGAGCAGTACCTGGTGGAGCACCCGCAGCACGAGCACGGCGTCGCGCAGTACACGCTCGAGGAGTACGGGATCGTGCGCGAGGAGCTCCCGGCGGTGTTCACCGAGTACGTCGAGACCTTCGGCATCGAGCTCGACCCGCACTGACGCGCGGGCGGCGCGTCAGCGCATCAGGCCGCGCACGAGTGAGATCGGCAGGTCGCGGGTCGAGATCAGACCGGGCGCGGCCGCGCACACTGCGGGGATCGCGTTGACGACGCGCGCCGCGGTGGCGATGCAGCCGGCGACGTTGTGGTCGAGGCCGGGGCGTCCGACGTGGGTGTTGACCTCCACGCCGGGCTCGCCCTGCACGACGACGCGGTGGGTGGTGGGCCGGCGTTCGGGGGCCTGCGGCCAGTCGGGCGCGGCATCCGGGCCGAGGCGGTTGACGTGCTCCATCACGATGCGGACCTCGCCGCCGACCACGCCGTCGACGGCGAAGCGCACCGCGGCGACCCCGCCCGGTTCGACGCGCATCATGGCGCAGTCGATCGGCTCCGGCGTCGCCCACATCTCGTAGCGCTCGCGGATCTCGTCGACTTCCACGCCCAGCTCGTCGGCGAGCAGGTGCACGAGGCCGCCCCAGATCGAGGTGAGCACACCGGGGATCGCCATGAGCGGGGTGGCATCGGGTGACGCGCCGAAGCCCATGCTCGCCCCGGTGAACTCGGCGTCGTCGTGGCTGCCGTAGTCGCAGATCTCCTGCACGAGGATGTGGTCCGCGCGCGTGCACAGGCTCAGCGCGGCGAACGGCAGCGTGTCGCCGGAGTACCCGGGGTCGATGCCGCCGACGAACATCGTCGAACCGCCCTGCGCGCAAGCCGCTGCGAGCGGGTCGCGCAGCCAGGCATCGGCGTTCGGCGGGTAGATCATCCACACCAGCGCGGTGCTCACCACGTTGGTGCCGGCCTCGAGGAACTTGGTGAGCTCGGCCAGCGCCTCCTGCGGCCGGCTCTCGCCCTGGGTGGTGTAGAGCAGGCAGTCGGCGCCGAGCGCGACGAGCGCGTCGACGTCGTCGGTGGCGATCACGCCGGTGGGGGTGTCGAGCCCGCAGAGCTCGGCCGCGTCCTTCCCGATCTTGGCGGACGATGCCGCGTGCACTCCCACGAGCTCGAGGTCGGGGTGCTCGATGATCGCCTGCAGTGCGGGGCGACCGACGTTGCCGGTGGAGAACTGGACGACACGGAGGCTCATGCGGCGGAGCCTACGTGTCGCCGCCGCGCTCAGGACCGCCGCTCGAGCACGACGATCGGCACCTCACGACCGAACGTGCTCGCTCGTTCCTGGTACCGGGCGAGGGAGTCGCGCCGCGAGTTGATCTTCGCGAACAGCTCGGGGCGCTCCTGGGCCGTGGCGACGTGGGCGCGCACGGCGACGTCTCGGCGGTTGACGCGGATCCACGCCGCGTCGTTGGCCCGGACGTTCCACACCCAGTCGGGATCGGTCGGACCACCGCCGTTGGAGCCGACGACGAGCCAACGGTCGCCGTCGAGGTAGTAGGGGAGGACCTTCGTCCGCAACCGTCCGGTGCGCTTGCCGATCGTCGTGAGCAACAGCGACGAGAGGTATGGATTCCCGCTCGCCTTCGCGTACTGCCACGTGATGATCGAGAACCCGGTGTGGCGCACGAGCCACTGATCGAAGCGCTGCCCGCGTTCGCCGCGCACGATGATCCATCGGGTGTTGCCCCGGCTGCTGTAGCGGAGGCCGTCGGCGCGGGTGTTCGACGAGTCCTCGGTCACGCTCCGCACACTACGTCCACCTCCGAGACGATGCGCGGGCGAGCGTGACGCGAGGTCATCACCCCGCGTCGGGTGTGTCGGTCTCCGGTTCCGCCTCCACCCCGAACGAGCGCAGCAGCATGGAGTTGGTCTCGTAGCACCCGACCGTGCACACCAGGTCGGCGAGTTGCTCGACGTCGAGCTCGGCGGCGAGCACCGACCACGTCTCGTCGGCAATGCAGCCGTCGTCGACGAGTTCGTCGACCGCCCGCAACACGGCGCCTTCGAGCCGACACCACTCCGGTGCACCGGGCCCAAGGTGAACCCGCTCGACCTCTTCGGCGTCGAGGCCGGCCGCGAGGGACGATCGCGAGTGTTCGCGCCAGAGGTACGACGCGTGCCTCCTGTCCACGACTCGGAGGATCGCGAGTTGGCGGAGGCGCGGCGTCAGGGACGTGTCCCACAGGATGTGCCCGTTGAACGTCGTGAAGGCCCTCGCCAGCTGCGGATGGTGCGCGAACACGCCGAGCGCGGCGACGCCGCTCGTCGGATCGTCGCGGGGTGGGCTCGGGTGCCTTCGACCGGCGGAAGCGAGCGGTTCCAGCGCCCACCGCATCTCGCTCGGCCATTGTTTCGGCGGGAGCGGCTCGATGCGTGCGGTCACGGTCGCTCGTAGCTGAGGTCGGACCGGTCACGCGTGCCACTCGCGTACCCCTGGTCGCGGAAGAACGACGACTGGAGGACCGACGCGTCGGCGACGAACATCACTTCGACGGTCGACCTGCGGAGCGCGATGCGCCATTCGCGGTCGCGCCGTTCGAGGCGGTCGACGTAGCGGCCGCTGATGAACTGGGCCATGCGGCCGTCGTTCCCGAGGAGCACCACGATCACGTAGCTCTCGGCGTGCGCGGTGTCGCCGTCGATCTCGCACGTGTGCGTGGTGACGTTGTGCGTGTGGACCAGCGACGTCGCCGCGTGGGTGGCGTTGGCCCACGCGCCGTACTCGTCGCCGCGGTTGACGACACGGCCGTGCTCGTCGACGCCGTCGGGCCAGTAGGTGCTCGAGATCAGGTCGACGTCGTGACGGTCGCACCCACGGGCGTGGCGCGCGATGCAGTCGACGATGGCGGCGCGGTCCTCGAGGTTCGCGACGCGGGTCCGCAGATCTGCGAGTTCCGCTTCGGCGCTCATCACGCGACCTCGGCGGTGACGGGCTCGACACCCACGAGCGTGGTTCGGTGCATGAGCCGCGGCGACGTGGGCTCGAAGGGGCAGGCGCGGTGCAACAGCCCGGTGTTGTCGAACATCACGAGGTCGCCGCGGGTCCAGCGGTGGCGCAGGACGAACTGCGGTTGCGTCGACCACTCCTCGAGCCGCCGCAGGAGGGCGCGTCCCTCGTCGGGGTCCATCCCGACGACCTCTTGCGCGGTGGCACCGAGCAGCAGCGACTTGCGCCCGTCGCGACGCGACCACACGAGCGGGTGGACACGGGTCGGGACGCGGTCCCAACCAGCGCGTTCCTCGTCGGTCGGGTCGGGGTGGGCGCGCAACTGCGCGGCGGCGAAGCTGTGCAGCACCTGGAGATCGGCGATGTGCGCCTTCTCGTCGTCGGGGAGCGCGTCGTACGCGGCGTAGGTGCTGGCGAACTCGGTGTCGCCGCCGTCGCCGTCGTCGACCTGCTGCGCGCTCAACAGCGTGGCCTTCTGCGGCAGCGCCTCGGTGGCGCCGTCGATGTGCCAGATGAAGTTGCCCTGCCGGTACCAGGCGAGGAGCTCGCGCGTCTTCGCCGGGTCGAGGGTGATGGTCGCGATCTCCGGGAACTCGTGCTCGGCAGTGGGGTTGGGCGTGACCTCCCCGAGCAGGCGGCTGAACGCCACGAGATCGGCGTCGGCGATCCCGATCTGCGGGAACACGATCACGCCGTGCTGCCCGAGGAGCGCGAGCAGCTCCGCGGCCCGGGCCGGGTCGACGAGGTCGGGCCCTTTGAGCCCACGCACCTCGATGCCCACGTACGGCGTGAGTGTGCTGGTCGTGACGGACATGCGGTCCCCCTGCCGTGCGGCGGTCGATCGGAACGGTGCTGTACGACCGTATGGCATTGTGGGAGTCTCTGCAACGACACTGCAGACGACGAGCGAGGGGAGTGCAGCGTGCGCATCGGGCTGACCGGGGGAGGGGCGACCGTCGACAAGGTCGTCGACCAGGCGAAGCAGGCGGAGGCGGAGGGCTTCACGTCGCTCTGGTACGCCAGCCTCGTGACCGGCGACCCCCTGGTGGCGATGGCGATCGCCGGACGGGAGACGGCCGCCATCGAGTTGGGCACTGCGGTGCTGCAGACCTACCCGTGCCACCCGCTCCTGCAGGCGAACCGCGCCGCGTCGGTCGTCGACGCGATGGGACGTGCGGGGCTCACCCTCGGGATCGGGCCGTCCCACCGGCCGCTCGTGGAGGACGTGCTCGGGCTGTCGTACGCCCATCCGGGTCGCAGCACCGAGGAGTACGTGGAGATCCTCTGCGGCGTGCTGCGCGGGGAGGAGGTCGACTTCGACGGCGAGGACTGGAGCGCGCACACTGCGGGGCGTGGCATCGCGCCGGCGCACCCGGTGCCGGTGCTCGTGTCGGCCCTCGGGCCGCGTCTCCTGCGACTCGCGGGTGCGGTCGCCGACGGCACCGTGCTCTGGATGGCGCCGCCGCGCGCGATCGGTGAGCACGTCACGCCGAAGGTGACGGCGGCCGCGGCCGAGGCGGGCCGCCCGGCGCCGCGCATCGTCGCGGGCCTCCCGGTCGCCGTGCACGACGACGTCAACGCCGCGCGCGACGCGGCGGCGGCCACCTCGGCGATGTACGCGGGGCTGGAGAACTACCAGCGCATCCTCGAACTGGGCGGCGTCGATTCGCCGGCGGAAGCGGCCATCGTCGGGGACGAGGCGTCGGTCGCCGCGCAGCTCCAGGGCCTCCTCGACGCGGGGGCCACCGACATCTGGGCGTTCGTGTTCCCCGTCGGCGACGACCGCCGCGCATCCACCACCCGTACCCGCGACCTCCTACGCTCGTTGCTCACGTGAAGTGATGGAGGTGGCGATGGCGACCGCCGGTCGTGCCGCCCGCCGGGTCGGTGCCGAGACGTCGAAGACCCGTGACCAGCTGCTCGACTGCGTCGAGCGGATCATGATCGAGAAGGGCTACGCGGGCGTGAGCTACCGCGCGGTCGCGACCAGCGCCGGGGTGACCCCGGGCCTCGTGCAGTACTACTTCCCGACTCTCGACGAACTCTTCGTGGCGGCCATCCGTCGACGCGGCGAGCAGAACCTCGCGCGGGTGACGGCCGCGCTCGAGGCTCGTGCCGACGAACCGCTGCGCGTGCTCTGGGAGTTCAGCCAGGAGGAGTCGACCGCGGCGTTGACCACGGAGTTCCTCGCGCTCGGCAACCACCGCAAGTCGATCCGCTCCGAGATCGGTGACGTCACCGAACGGGTCCGCGAGGTGCAGATGCGCGCGGTGCTGGCCAAGTACGGCGACCGCGGCATCGGCGACGGCGCGTTGTCCACCTCCGCGTTCCTGTTCGTGCTCACCGGCATCCCCAAGCTGGTGCGGCTGGAACAGAGCGTCGGCGCGTCGACGGCACACCTCGACGCGATGAAGACCTTCGAGTCCTACCTCGACGAGCTCGAACCACCGAAGACGTCGGCGAAGGCGAAGCCGAAGAAGCCGCGCACCCGCTAGATCGACGCGGGCATCGTGTCCCAACCCCGAACGGTCGTCGTGGGCGCGCGCACGGCCGCGGCAGTGTCGATCTCCCAGTCGGGGAAGCGATCGAGCACCTCGTCGAGTGCGACGCGGCCCTCCATCCGGGCGAGTGCGGCGCCGAGGCAGTAGTGCGATCCGTACCCGAACGTCACGTGCTGACCGATGTTCCGGTGGATGTCGAAGTGGTCCGGATCCTCGAAGCGGCGCTCGTCGCGGTTCGCCGATGCGAGCATCAGGAGCAGGGCGCTCCCGGCGGGCACCACCTCGCCGTGGAACTCCACGTCCTCCGGCACGTACCGGGCGACGTGCGGCCCCGGCGGTTCGTAGCGCAGCAGTTCCTCCACCGCGTTCGGGATCAGGGAGCGGTCGGCGACGAGCTCCCGCCGCTGGTCGGGATGTTCGCCGAGCACCTTGCCCATCCACCCGAACAGCCGCCCGGTGGTGTCGACACCCGCGCCCGCGATCACCACGAGGAAGGTGAGGATCTCGTCCTTCGTGAGGTTGCGGGTGGTGCCCGACACGTCCTCGAACTCGACGTTGAGAAGTTCGGTGATGAGGTCGTCGGAAGGGTGCTGCTCGCGCCACGTGAGGTAGTCGGCGTACATCGAGCTGTCGAAGTAGCGGTCCTTCTTCACGGGCAACGGCTCGCCGGGCCGGTTGCGCAGGTTGCGCTTCGCGTGGTCGCGCACCTTCGGCTGGTCGGCGTCGGGGATTCCCAGCAGCATGCCGATCGCGCGCATCGGCAGTTCCGCGCCGAGATCGACGACGAAGTCGAACCGGTCGGCCCCGACGAACGGGTCGAGGCACGCGGCGCAGAACGCGCGGATCTGCTCCTCGAGGGCGTTGATGCGCCTCGGGGTGAAGACGCGCGACACGAGCGCGCGGTGCACGGTGTGGAGCGGCGGGTCCTCGTTGATGAACACGCCCGGCGGCATCACCGGGTCGGCCTTCACCACCTCGAGGATGTCGCCCTTCGCCGAACTCAGCCGCTGCCAGTCCTTCAGTGCGGCCTCGACGTCGGCGAAGCGGCTCAGCCCCCAGAAGCCGTACTGCTCGTTGTGGTACAGCGGGGCCTCGTCGCGCAGGCGCCGGTAGGTCGGGTACGGGTCGGCGTCGATGGTGACGTCGTACGGGTCGTAGTGCACGCTCTCGCTCACGTCAGGCAGTCTGCTGTACGCTCGTACAGCACGCAAGCGCGGAACTCGGGGGGAGTGCGTGGAACGGGTCGCAGTGGTCACCGGCGGTGGGTCCGGAGTGGGACGGGCGGTGTGCGAGCACCTCGCCCGGCAGGGCCGGAAGGTCGGGGTCCTCGACCTCGACGGCGCCGCGGCCGCCCGGGTCGCGCCGGGCCGGCGCGACAGCGGCGCCGACGCTTGTTCTGCGGCGGTCGATGTCGCGGACCGGGCTGCCGTCGACGCGGCGTTCACCGAGGTGCGCGCCGCGCTCGGGCCGGTGCACATCCTCGTCGCCAGTGCGGCGGTCTCCGGGTTCACCCGCTTCGAGGACATCACGCTCGAGCAGTGGGAACGCACCATGACCGTCAACCTCACGGGCACGTTCCACTGCGTGCAGGCTGCGATCGGCGACATGAAGGGCGCGCGCTGGGGTCGGATCGTCACCATCTCGTCGGCCGCCGGTCAGACCGGTTCCGTGCGCCAGGCCGACTACTCGGCGTCGAAGGGCGGGATGATCGCGCTCACGAAGACGCTCGCATTGGAGTACGCCCGCAAGGGCATCACCGCGAACACGGTGCCACCGTTCGCGGCCGACACCCCGATGCTGCGTGGCGAGCAGGACGCGCAGCGACTGCCGGGTGACGACCTGCTCAACCAGATGATCCCCGCCGGCCGGCTCGGCACCCCCGACGAGATCGCCGCGGTGTGCGCGTTCCTCTGCAGCGAGGAAGCGGGCTACGTGACCGGACAGGTCATCGGTGTCAACGGAGGTGCGGTCACGTGACCGACAAGTTCTCGCTCGACGGTCGCGTCGCGATCATCACCGGTGGCGGCACCGGCATCGGTCGCGGTGCCGCGCTCGTGCTCGCGCAGCACGGCGCCGACGTCGTGCTCTCCGCTCGACGGCCCGAACCGCTGGAGGAGACCGCAGCCGAGATCGTCGCGATGGGCCGGCGCGCGCTCGCCGTCCCCGCCGACGTGACGTCGGCCGACGAATGCCAGCGGATCGTCGACACCACGATGGCGGAGTTCGGCCAGGTGGACATCGTGGTGAACAACGCCGGTGGTGCGGAGACCAAGTCGCTGGCCCGTTGGACCGAGGAGGAGTGGCACCAGGTGCTCAACCTCAACCTCGGGAGCGTGTGGTTCCTGTCGCGTGCCGCGGCGAAGCACATGATCGAGCAGGGCAAGGGCGCGATCGTGAACATCTCGTCGGGCGCGAGCCTGCTCGCCATGCCGCAGGCGGCGCCCTACGGCGCGGCGAAGGCTGCGGTGAACAACCTCACCGGTTCGATGGCCGCGGCGTGGACGCCGAAGGGCATCCGCGTCAACGCGATCGCGGTCGGCGCAGTGCGCGCCGCCACCCTGCTCGACGACGCGGCGCGCTACGGGCTCGATCCCGAGGCCATCGGGCTCATGAACGCGCAGGGTCGACTCGGTGAGCCCGAGGAGATCGGATACGGCGTGCTGTTCTTCGCGAGCGACGCATCGAGCTTCTGCTCCGGCCAGACGCTGTACATGCACGGTGGCCCCGGCCAAGCCGGAGTCTGAACCGCCTCAACCGTCTCAACCGAGGGCCGCGCGGAGCTCGGCGGCCTTCTCGTCGGGGTCGGACTCGTTGGTCATCGAACCGCCGCCGAGCTCCGAGCCGGCGACGTACTTCATGAGCCCCGGCGCACGCAGCGGCGGGTGGAACTCGACGTGGAACGGGAAGTGCGGGTGGTCACCCTTCGGCGCCTGGTGGATCGCCATCACGTAGGGCATGCGGATGCCCCACAGGGCGTCGTAGCGCTGCACCACGTCACGCAGCACGAGCGCGAGTGACCGGCACTGCGCGTCGTCGAGATCGACGAGTGACGTGACCGGGCGGCGGGGGAGCACGTGCACCTCGTACGCGTACCTTGCGAACCAGGGCACGCACGCGAAGAAGGCATCACCCTCGGAGACGACACGCGCGCTGGAGAGCTCCCGCACCGCGACGTCGGCCAGAAGCTCCCGCCCGGTTCGCGCGAAGTGCTCGTTCGCGACGACGTCCTCGCGTTCGGTCGTGGCGTACACGAGGGAGCCCGCGTAGATCTGGCAGTGCGGATGGGGGTTCGACGTGCCCACCGCCGCGCCCCGGTTCTCGAAGATGAGCACGTGGGCGACATCGGGGAGCTGTTGCAGTGCAACCGTGCGCTCGCGCCAGGTGGTCACCACTGCCGTGACCTCGTCGTCGGTGAGGTCACCGAGCGAGCGGCGCGGGTCGTGGTGGTAGCAGACGACCTCGGCCGTGCCGCCTGCGCGGCGGGTGCGGTAGAGGTCGTCGTCGTGCTCGGGTTCGGGCGCGTCGGGGGAGAACGTCGGACTGTCGTTGGTGAACACGTACACGCCGCGGTAGTCGGGGTTCACCGTGCCGTCGACGCGACGACCGAGGGGGGCGAGTGCGTTGTCGGCCGGCACCTCGGGCTCGTCGTCCTCCACGACGTCGCCGATCCACGGTCGGCCGCCGCGGTGCGGGGCGAACACCACCCATTCGGCCCGGAACGGGTGCCAGCGCAGTTCCCAGGCCATCGGGATCTCCGGCTCAGAGGATGCGGACGTGGGCGCGGAAGGGGTCGAGGCGCTCGTCGTCGGGGTCGAGCTCGGTGACGAGCACGTCGACCTGATCCAGCGCGAACGACCGGGCCGGGGCGCGGTGGCCGAGCTTCGACGCATCGACCGCGAGCACGACCTCGGCGGCCGACCCGGCGAGCGCGAGCTTCACCTCGGCCTCCTCGAGGTTGGCCTCGCTGCTCCCGAGGTCGGCGTCGAGCGCGGCGGCGCTCACGAAGAGCCGGCGCAGCATGACGTCGCGCGCGGCACGCGCCGCGAGCGGGCCGACGAGGCTGCCGGTGCGCGGATCGAGCTCGCCGCCGGTGAGCAGCGCGGTCACCCCGGGATGGTCGTTGAGCGCGCGGAACGTGTCGGGTCCGTTGGTGAGCACGGTCAGGTCGCGAGACTCGCCGAGCCGCACCGCGAGTCGCTGCAGCGTGCTCGATGCGTCGACGCCGATCGCACCCCCGGTGCCGACGAGGTCGAGGAGCTTGTCGGCGATCGTGGCCTTGGCGCGGGCGTGCTGACGCGAGCGGGCGTCGAACTCCTGCGGCCCGACCGCGATCGCACCGCCCCGCACCCGCTTCGCCACGCCCACGTCGACGAGCATCTCGAGGTCGCGGCGCACCGTCATCTCGCTCACGCCCAGCTCGGACGCGAGTTCGGCGACCCGCACGCGGCCGTCGCGGTCGAGCCGGTCGCGCATCAGCTCGAGTCGTTCGATGGCTTCGACGTTCACTCCGAGACCTCCGGGGAGAGCGAAGCGCGGGCGGCTTCGGCGTCAGGGTAGATGCCGAGTCCGATGCCCTGCGCGAGGGCATTGCCCAGGGCAGTGGCCTCGACCGGACCGATCGACACGGGCAGATCCGTGTGGCGGCGCAGCGCGTCGAGGTAGAGCTGCGCGCGCGAGCCACCGCCGAACACTCGGATGCCGGACAGCTTCTCCGCGCCAGGCATCGCGCCGACGACCCGCGCAGTGGACGCGGCCATCGACTCCACCGCGACCCGAGTGACCTGCTCGGGTCTTGCGTACGTGGGGATCCCGGCCGCGTCGCACAGCTCGGCGGCCATGTCGACGGGGGCGAGGAAGCGGTCGTCGGTGGCGTCGACGAGCTGCTCCGGTTGGGGGAGGGCAGTCGCGGCGGCGAGGAGCTGGTCGAGGTCCTGGTCGCCCCACACCCGGCGGCACTCCTCGACCAGCCACCAGCCGGCGACGTTGCGGAGGAAGCGGATCCCGCCGAACGCGGCCTGCTCGTTGGTGAAGCCGGCGAGGCGCGCCACGTCGGAGGTGTCGGCCTCCGCCTGCTCCCGGCCGACGAGCAACCACGTGCCGGCCGACACGAAGGCCTCGTCGCGCAACGCGCCGCCGAGTACGGCCGACGCGGTGTCGTGCCCGCCGACCAGGTGCACGGGGATGCCGCGCCACTCACCGACGCGGGTGCCGGGCTCGAGGATGTCGGGCAGCAGGGATCGGGGCAGGTCGATCGCCGCGCACAACTCATCGGACCAGTCGCCGGTGGCGAGGTCGAGCAGACCGGTGCAGCCCGCGCTCGTCATCTCGCACGTGATCACGCCGGTCAGGTGCGCGACCACCAGTTCGGGCAGCATCACGAGCCGTTCGGCGCGTGCGAGCAGGTCGCGGTCCTCGGCGGCGAGTTGGAAGATGGTGTTGAAGGGCAGCAGTTGCAGCCCGGAGATCTCGTAGAGCCGCGCCTCACCGATGCGGTCGACGACTTCGCGGAAGTTCGCGGTGCGGTCGTCGCGATAGGAGACGGGCGGCGCGATGAGCGTGCCGTGCGCGTCGACGAGTCCGTAGTCGATCGCCCACGTGTCGACGCCGATGGACGCCACCGGGCCGGCGGCGCAGGCGAGGTCGAGCCCGCGGTCGACCTCGGCCAGCAGACGCTCCCACTTCCAGCGCAGCGTGCCGTTGGCATCGCGGACCGGGCCGTGGGGACACGCGGTGCACGACCTCGAGCTGCGGTGCTCCGTCACCCAGCTCGACGCGGCACACCCGCATCGAGCTCGCGCCGAAGTCGACGCTGACGACGGTGACCGGGTCCGTGGTGGTGCGAGAACTCACAGGCCGCTGGCGACCGACTCGCTGCCGCGCTCGGCGACCATCGCGGCGCGGTACCCGAGTGCACGGAACGCGTCGAGCGGCGAGAGCGCCGCGCCGTTGCGGCGACGGGCCTCGGCGACGAGCGGTCGGACGTCGGTGCGGTACGCACCCTGCAGGAGCTCCGCGGCGCGCGCCGGGTCGTTGGAGTCCTGCGCGTCGGCGAGCGCGGCGCGGTCGACGAGCAGACCCTGCGCGATGGTGAGTTGGATCTGGTCGGTGGCCTGGATCAGGTCCTCGAGCGGGTCCTTGAGGTTGTGCGACGCGTCGATCATGTAGGCGAGATCGGGCATCGCGCCGTTGCCGTGGGCGAGCAGCTCCAGCACCACGAGGAAGAACTGGTACGGGTTGATCGAGCCGACGGTGAGGTCGTCGTCGCCGTACTTCGAGTCGTTGAAGTGGAAGCCACCGAGACGACCGACCATCGCGAGCCGGCTGACGACCTGCTCGATGTTCGCGTTGGGGAGGTGGTGGCCGAGGTCGACGAGGCAGCGCGCCTGGTCGCCCGCCGCCTGCGCGAGCAGGAGCGACGAGCCCCAGTCGGCGTTCACCGACGAGTAGAAGGCGGGCTCGTACGGCTTGTGCTCGGTGAACATGAGCCAGTCGGCCGGCAGCGACTCGTGCAGCTCGTGCAGGCCCTCGGCGACGCGCTCGAACTGCGCGCGGAAGTTGGCCTGGCCCGGGTGGTTGGTGCCGTCGGCGAGCCACACGGTGATCGCCTTCGCCCCGAGCTTCACGCCGAGGTCGACGCAGTAGCGGTTGTGCTCGAGCGCGAGCTTGCGCACGTCGGGATCGGCATTGGCGAACGAACCGAACTTGTAGGTACCCGCGCCGTCGCCGGTGGTCGACGGGTTGTCCTGGAACGTGTTCGAGTTCATCGCGTCGAACCCGATGCCGAGGTCGGCGGCGTACGCGCGGAGCGCGCCGGGGTCGGCGGGGTCGTCCCACGGCACGTGGAGGCTCACCGTGCGGTTGGCGCCGGTGACCGCGTTGAGGGCGGCGACGTCGTCGAGCTTCTCCTCGGTGGTGCGCGGCTCGCCACCGATGGGGAAGCGGCCGAAGCGCGTGCCGCCGGTGCCGACCGCCCACGACGGCGCGGCGACGGAGAAGCGCGCCACCTCGGTGATCACGGCCTCGGCGTCGATGCCGCGTCGCGCGAGCTGCGCGCGCAGCGCGTCGAGGTCGGCCTCGTGGTCGGCGAGGCGCGCGGCCTCGACGTCGACGATCTGCTCGGTGCTGATCAGCATGCTCATCGGTTCCCCCTCGAACTTCAGCGCAGGAAGGCGGCGGCGACCCCGCCGTCGACCGGGACGATCAGGCCGGTGGTGCGCGAAGCTCACCACCGGTCAGTGCGAACACGGCGTCGGCGACGTGGCAGCAGCACCTCCGTGCCGAGGAGCGTACGGCTCGCGTGAACGCGCTGAGCTTGTCGGGGTCCACGCCGTAGGCCGCCGCCCGCTCCTCCCGCCACGCGCCGGTGAAGATGCCGGAGCCCTCCACCACGCCGTCGGGGTTCACGCCGTTGACCCGGATGCCGTGCGCGCCGAGCTCGGCGGCGAGCAGCCGCACCTGGTGGGCCTGGTCGGCCTTGGCCGACCCGTAGGCGATGTTCGACGGACCGGCGAACACGCCGTTCTTCGACGCGATGTACACGATGTCGCCGCCGATGCCGCCGGCGATCATCTCGCGCGCGGCCTCGCGGCTCACGAGGAAGGAACCGCGGGCGAGGACGGCGTGCAGCTTGTCCCACGACTCGACGGTGGTGTCGACCAGTGCGGCGGAGCTGGCGAAGCCGGCGTTGTTCACCACCAGGTCGACGCTGCCGAAGCGCAGTGCGGCGGCCGCGAAGCCGGCGGTGACCTCCGCCTCGCTGCTCACGTCCATGCGCACCGCCAGGGCGCGCTCCTCGCCGAGGTCGGCCACCACCTTCTCGGCGCCGTCGGCGTCGAGGTCGGCGATCACCACACACGCGCCCTCGGCGGCGAGACGCTGCGCGATGGCGAGGCCGATGCCCGACGCGGCGCCGGTGACCAGAGCGACGCGACCGCTCAGCGGCGGCGCCGGCGGGCGCAGCCGCAGCTTGCGCTCCTCGAGCTCCCAGTACTCCACCCGGAACTTCTCGGAGTCGGGGATGGGCGCATACGACGACACCGACTCCGCGCCGCGTATCACGTTGATCGCGTTGATGTAGAACTCGCCCGCGATGCGCGCCGTCGCGGGATCGGCGGCGAAGGTCCACATGCCAACCCCGGGCACGAGGAACACCACGGGATCGCCACCGCGCAGCGGCGGCGACTCGGGCAGTGCGTACGCGTCGTAATAGGCGCGGTAGTCGTCGCGGTACTGCGCGTGCAGCTCGTGCAGGCGCTCGATCCGCTCGGCGAACGACGTGTGCGGCCCGAGGTCGAGGTACAGCGGCCGCACCTTGGTGCGCAGGAAGTGGTCGGGGCACGAAGTGCCCAGCGCGGCGAGGCGCGGCGCCGCCTCGCTGGCCAGGAAGTCGAGCACCACCGGCGCGTCGGTGAAGTGGCCGACGACCGGCTTGTCGGTGGACGCGAGCCCGCGGATGACGGGCGCGAGGCGCGCGGCCTCGGCGCGCCGCACCGGCTCGGAAAGGGGCGCGCGCTCGCGCACCGAGGGCCCGAACGGTTCGGCCGCGCCGCGCTCGGCGAGGAAGCGCTCGGCGATCTCGATGAGGCGCATCGACGTGGCCTCGCACTCGTCGCTGGTGGCGCCCCAGCAGATCATCCCGTGGCCGCCCATGATCGCCCCGAGCGCCTCGGGGTGCGCGGCGCGGAAGTCGCGCAGCGCGAGACCGAGCTCGAAGCCCGGTCGCAACCAGGGGAGCCAACCGACCTCGTCGCCGTAGCACTCGCGCACGAGTGCCTCGCCGTCGGCCGCGGCGGCGAGCGCGATCATCGAGTCGGGATGGAGGTGGTCGACGTGGTCGAGGTCGACGAACGCGTGCAACGGCGTGTCGATCGACGGCACCGCGCCGCCGTCACCGAACGCGCACGCCCCGTAGTACCCGACGATGTCGTCCTCGTGGACGCCGCCCGCCGCGGGGCCGCCGGCGTACACGCCTTCGAGCGCGAGCACCCGGTCGAGCACGAGCAGGGCCACGCCCGACGCGCGTAGGGTGCCGAGGTCGCCACCCGAGCCCTTGACCGCGAGTACGCGGGTGGGCTCGCCGGTGACGGGGTCGGGGAGGGTGAGCTTGGCGGAGGTGTTGCCGCCGGCGAAGTTGGTGACCCGCTTGTCGGCACCGAGGCGGTGCGAGCGGTCGAGGAGTTCCTGGAGGGCGAGGTCGACATCGGCCATGTGCGGAAGTCTAGAATCAAACAACTCCGCACATCCACTGCGGACATCCCACCTCTAGACGCCCATCCGTAGGAGGCATGCGTGAGCTCCTCGCCGCTGTCGCAACCCGTGGAGACCCTCCGCTCGGTCCTCCGCTTCAAGAAGTTCGAGTCCGACCCCGTCGCCCGGCGGCTCGCCCGGGCGGCGTCGGTGCACGACCTGCGCCGGATGGCCAAGCGGCGCATGCCCCGCGGCGTGTTCGACTACATCGACGGCGCCGCCGAGGACGAGCGCAGCCTCGCCGCCAACGCCGACGCTTTCGCCCGCATCGGGTTCAAGCCCCGCGTGCTCAAGGGGGTCGGCACCGTCGACACCTCGAGCACGTTGCTCGGCAAGCCGATGCCGTACCCGCTGGTGCTCGCGCCCACGGGGTTCACCCGCATCGCCGACCCGCAGGGCGAGCTCGCGGTGGCGCGGGCCGCGGCTCGCGCCGGCCTGCCCTACACGCTCTCGACGCTCGGCACCCGTTCCATCGAGGAGGTCGCGGCGGTGAGCGACGGCCCCAAGTGGTTCCAGGTCTACGTGTGGCGCGACCGCGCGCTGGTGGAGGAGATGATCGCCCGCGCCAAGGCGTGCAACTGGGCGATCCTGCTCACCGTCGACACGCGGTGCTCGGCCGCCGTGAAGCGCGACATTACGACGGCCTCTCGCTCCCCCGAGATCGGTCCGGGCACGCTCGTCGACGGCGGTGCACCCGGGGTGGACGTGGGAGTTCGTGCGCAGCGAGCCCATCCGCTTCGCCAGCGTGGTCGGCGGCGGTGGGCGACGGCACCGACCCGGTGTCGCTCGCCGACTACGTGAACTCGCAGTTCGACCCCCGACCTGTCGTGGAAGGACCTCGAGGTGGCTGCTTGCCCACTGGGACGGCCCGCTCGTGGTGAAGGGCATCCAGACCGTCGCCGACGCGAAGATCGCCGCCGACCTCGGCGTGGAGGTGGTCGCGCTCTCCAACCACGGCGGTCGCCAGCTCGACTCCGCCCCGGCGATCGTCGACCTCGTCGCGCCGGTGGCCGACGCGGTGGGTGACCGCGTGGAGATCATCTGCGACGGTGGCATCCGCCGCGGCAGCGACATCGTGAAGGCGGTGGCGGCGGGCGCGACCGCGGCGATGGCCGGGCGCGCCTACCTCTACGGCCTCGGTGCCGCGGGGGAGCGCGGGGTCGACTTCGTGCTCGATCTCTTCCGCAACGACATGAAACGGGTCATGGCATTGTTGGGTGCGCAGTCGATCGCCGACCTCGGGCCGGAGCTGCTCGACCTGCACTGAACCGAGGGGGAGCCATGGTCAGCATCGACGTACACTTGCGCGGTACCAGGGCGACGTGGAGGCGCACGGTGGCGAATGGCTCCTGACCGGTCTGGCCGACCAGCTCCAGGAGACCGGCGCGCTCGCTGCCGCGGCGTCGGGTGTTGGGGCTCGACACCCTGGGGTTCCAGGTCGGCGACGTGGCCGCGCACCTGGTCGTCGAGGGTGGCCGGCTCGTGGTCCGCGACGGCAGCGCGCCGGATGGCCCCGTCGTCGTGCTCGACCCGACTGCGTGCGACGAGCTGTTCCAGGACGTCACCTCGGCGTTCGGGCTGGTGATGCCCGGCCGTGTCGCGATGGCGCGCGGCACGACCGACGAGTTCATCGCGTGGCAGCCCGTGATCCGGACGATCATCGACGGCGTGCCGGTGCACGAGGCGGGCGCGGTGACGTTCCGCGATCGCAGCGGCGGTGAGCTCGACCTCCATCGTTCGTTCCGGCTCGACGACCCGCGTGAGGAGGTCGCGCACTTTCTCGCCGAAGCCGGCTTCCTGCATCTCGAAGGAGTGTTCACCGAAGCCGAGATGGCCGAGGTGTCGGCCGATCTCGACCGCGCGCTCGCCGCCGCAACGCGCGACGACGGCGCTTCGTGGTGGGCGCGCAACGACGACGGCTGGGCGGCGTCGCGCGTGCTCGGGTTCAACCGTCGTTCCGACACGCTGCAGGAGCTGCTGCTGTCCGACCGCTTCCGCTCGGTCGGCCGCTTCACCGACGACGAGATGGTCGACCGTCCGCACGCCACCGGTGACAGTGCGGAAGGTCTGCACAAGCGGGTGGGCATCGTCGAGGGGATCTCCGACGTGTCGTGGCACACCGACTGCTCCCTCGGCGGGCACTCACGGGGATGTCGCGGCCTCGTCGTCGGCATCTCGGTGACGGGGGCCGACGCGCGAAGCGGTGAGTTGGGGGTGGTCGCGGGATCGCACCGAGCGAATGTGCAGTCGGTCGGCATCCGTCCGGGTCTGGACCTGCCGCGTCGTCCGCTGCCCACGCGCACCGGCGACGTCACCGTGCACTGCGGGTGCACGCTCCACATGAGCCGCCCGCCCGTCGACAAGGAGCGGCGCGTCGTCTACACCGGCTTCGGCCTTGCGCCGCGCGCCGGCGACCACAAGGCCGAGCTGTCAGCGGAGGAGATCCGGGAGCGCCGGGTCGCGCTCAACGACCAGAGCCGCCGGCTCCAGCGGATGGACGACTTCGGCCGCGACCACGAGCTGTTCGTCCTCGAAGAGTCGTCCTGACGCCACCAACGGCTCGATCCCTGATGCAAGGAACCCCTTGCATCAGGCCCCGCGCCGTGCCAGAGTCCCGGGATGCAGAAGCCCGGACGACTCATCGCCGTCTCCGCCGTGCTGGCCGCCGCCGTGCTCGCGGTCGCAGCCCCGTCGGCGTCGGCGAAGACGACCACCACGACGACACCGCCCACCACCTTGCCCATCGGCACGGTGCCGCCCACCGACGGCGCGGGCGCCACGAGCACCGGGACCGGCAAGATCCTCATGTTGAAGATCTACGTGGGTGACATCGCGAAGGCCCAGCAGTTCTACGGCAACGTCTTCGGGGCCAAGGGCAGCCTGACCGTGGGCTCGAAGGCGCTCATCGTCGGCCTGCCCAACGGCGGTCCCGGCCTGGTGCTCCTGCAGAAGGGCAAGGGCGACAAGGACAAGCACGGCGCGTTCATCGTGCAGGTCCCCGACCTCGAGGCGGCCAAGGCCCTCGCCCTCGCGAACGGCGCCAAGGAGCAGGGCACGTTCGCCGGTGCGCCGACCGGCACCGTGGCGAAGTCGGTCGACGTGCTCGATCCCTGGGGCAACCAGGTCGAGATCCTCCAGATCGGCGGCTCCTGACCATGGCGACGGTGGCGTCCGCCCGGCTCGGGCTCCAGCTCTACACCGTGCGCGACGAGGTCGCCGCAGACCTGCCGGGTTCGTTGCAGCGCGTCGCCGACGCGGGGTTCGTGGGGGTCGAGACGATGGGCACCTACGGCCTGGCACCCGCCGAGCTCGCGCGCATCCTCGACGACCACGGGCTCGCCTGGATCGGAG